>NZ_CP097322.1:5092500-6292500 GCF_023515955.1 Streptomyces sp. RerS4 | reverse complement strand
GCTGCCCGCGCACCCGTGGCAGTACGAGATGCTGCGCGAGCACCCCGCGCTGCGGGCCGCCTTCGACCGCGGCGACATCCTCGACCTCGGACCGGGCGAGCGGCCCTTCGCCGCGACGGCGTCCGTGCGCACCCTCTACGACGGTGAGACGTTCCTGAAGTTCAGCCTCAACGTCCGCATCACCAACTGCCTGCGCAAGAACTCCAGCTACGAGCTGACCGGCGCCGTCGCCATGACCCGGCTGCTGGAGCCCGCCCTGTCCGACCTCGCGACCCGCTTCCCCGGCAGCGCCATGCTCCGCGAGCCCGCCTACCGCAGCCTCGCCCTGCCCGGTCCCGACGGGACCCCCGACCGCGCCCTGCTCGAAGGCTTCGGCGTGATCGTCCGCGAGGGCCTGTCCCGACGGCTCCTGCCCGGTACGACCCCGCTGCTCGCGGGCGCCGTCGCCGACGAGTACCCGTCCGGCCCCGGGCACATCTCCCGCCTGCTCCGGGGAGCCGGCCCGCAGACCGCGCTCGACTGGTGGGCGGCGTACCTGAAACTGCTCGTCCCGCCGGTCCTGGCCGCCTACTTCGACCACGGCCTCGTCCTGGAACCCCACCTCCAGAACGTCGTCGTCTGCGTCGACGACGACGGCATGCCGGCCCAGGTCCTCTTCCGCGACCTGGAGGGCACCAAGCTCCTGCCCGAGCGGAACGCCGAGATCCTGGCCTCGCTGCCCGCCGACGTCGCCGGCCCCATGACGTACGACGCCGAGCGCGGCTGGGACCGGGTCGTCTACTGCCTGTTGGTCAATCACATCGCCGAGATGCTCGCGGCGCTGGCGGACCTGCACCCGCAGTCCGAGGCCGCGCTGTGGGCGCAGGTCCGCGCCACCCTGCAGACCTACGCCGACCGCCACGGCTGCCCGCCCCGGCTCGCCGCGCTGCTGGCCGGCGTACCGCTGCCGGCCAAGGCCAACCTGCTCACCCGCTGGGAGCGCAAGGCCGACCGCGAGGCCGGCTACGTACGCCTCGCATCTCCCTTCGCCGAGGACGTGCTGTCGGAAGCGGCCCGTGACGAGAACACCTGGAGCGCAGCCCGATGACCGCACCCACCGCATCGGTGACCGAGCGGATCCTGTCCCTGGACTCGGCCGAACTCCCGGCCTACGTCTACGACCTGGCCGCCCTGCGCGAGCACGCGGCGTCGGTTCGGGCGGCCCTGCCGGCGAACGTCGAGCTGTACTACGCGGCCAAGGCCAACCCCGAGGCGGAGATCCTGGCCGCGCTCGGCCCGTACGTCGACGGATACGAGGTCTCCTCGGGCGGGGAACTCGCCCACGTCGGCAAGGCCGTACCGGGCCGGCCGTTGGCCTTCGGCGGCCCCGGCAAGACCGCGGCCGAGCTGGCCGCGGCCCTCGAACAGGGGGTCTCCCGCTTCCACGTGGAGAGCGTCCACGACCTGCACATGCTGGGAACCCTGGCGGCCCGGATCACCCCCGAGACGCGTGTCTCCGTCCTGCTGCGCTTCAACCTGCCCCTCTCGAACGCCTCGCTGGCGGGCAGCTCACTGGCGATGGGCGGCCGCCCGACCCCGTTCGGCCTCGACCCGGCGGACGCGGACACCGCGGTGCGGATCCTCGGCGACGGCCGGTATCCGCAGCTCGAACTGCGCGGCGTGCACGCCCACCTGGCCAGCGGCCTGGAGGCGCCCGACCTGCTGACGGCGGCGGAATCGATCATCACCTGGTCCACCGACCTCGCCGCCCGCCACCGCGTCCGCCTCGCCGAGGTCAACGTGGGCGGCGGCATGAACGTCGACTACGCGAACCCCGAGAGCCGCTTCGACTGGGCGGTGTACGGCGCCGGCCTGGCGCGCCTGACGGCCGGGCACCCCGACCTGACCGTGCGGATCGAACCGGGCCGGGCCCTGACCGCGTACTGCGGCTGGTACGCCACCGAGGTCCTGGACGTGAAGGACAGCCACGGCGAGGCCTTCGCGGTCGTCCGCGGCGGCACCCACCACCTGCGCACCCCGGCCACCAAGGGCCACGACCAGCCCTGCTCCGTCCTCCCGGTGGAGGCCTGGCCCCACCCGTGGCCCCGCCCGTCCACGAACCGGCCGCGGACCAACCTCACCGGCCAGCTCTGCACCCCGAAGGACCTCCTGGCCCGCCAGGTCCCGGCCCCCGGTCTGCGCGCGGGCGACCGCGTGGCCTTCGCCCTGGCCGGCGCCTACGCCTGGAACATCTCGCACCACGACTTCCTCATGCACCCACACCCCACGTTCCACTTCCTGGGCGGCCGCGACTAGGGGGTGTCCGGCGCTGGTCCCGCCGGCCCCTGGTCGGCGAGGCCGGCAAGGTGCCTCGGCCGTCACCTGAGCGGCTCGTCCCAGGTGACCGGGAGGCTCTTCACACCGTAGATGTCCGCGGTCTCCGGGCGCAGGCCGACTTCCTCGGCCGGCACGGCCAGGCGCAGCGTGGGGAACCGGTCGACCAGTGCGCGGAACGCGACCCGCATCTCGACGCGAGCCAACTGCCCGCCCAGACACTGGTGGATGCCGTGGCCGAAGGCCAGGTGACCGCTGGTGTCCTGCCGCCGGAGGTCGAGCGCGTGGGGGTCGGCGAAGCGCTCGGGGTCGCGGTTGGCGGTGTTGTACGACAGGACGACCGTCGTGCCGGCCTCGATGGTGTGGCCGCCCAGCTCGACGTCCTCAAGGGCCGTCCTCATGAAGGTCTTCGCGACGCTCAGATACCGCAGCAGCTCCTCCACGGCCCCGTCGGTGAGGGCGGGGTCGGCGCGCAGCGCGGCCAGTTGCGCCGGGTTCCGCAACAGCGCGAAGGTGCCGAGGGACAGCATGTTCGCGGTGGTGTCGAACCCGGCGGCCAGCAGGATCAAACTGATGCCCTTCAGCTCCTCATCGGTCAGATCGCTGTCGGTGAGTTCGCTGAGCACGTCGTCGGTGGGATTCGCTCGTTTGGCGGCCACCAGCTCCGCGAGGTACTCCTGGGTCGCGGTGTAGGCCGCTATCAGTTCCTCGTCGCCGGCCTCCCCTCCCATGAACGTGTCGATCTGTTCCTGGAAGGAGCCCCGGTCCTCGTACGGCACCCCCAGCAGCTCACAGATGACGATGGTGGAAATGGGCTTGGCGAACGCAGTCACCAGGTCGGCCGGCGGCCCGGCCTTCTCCATGGCGTCCAGGCAGTCAGCGGTGATCTGCTCGATACGCTCGGTGAGCAGGCGCATCCGCCGCACCGTGAACTTGCCCACCAGCGGCTTGCGATAGCGCCCGTGCTGCGGCTCGTCCATGAGGAGGAACTCGCCGGGCGGCGCCGGAGGAACCTCGAAGTCGCCCACGTTCAGGAGTTCCTTGCGCGAGCTGAACCGCGGGTCGGCCAGGACCGACCTGACCAGGTCGTATCCGGTGATCAGCAGGCCGGGCCTTCCGCCGGGGTGGGTGAAGCGGCTGATGGGGCCGTGCCGGCGGGCGTCGATCAGCTCGGCGGGCGGATCGAAGGGGCAGCCGGACTGACGCGCCGTCGGCAACGTCGTGACGGTGTGGAGTGATTTACTCATGACCATGCCTCGTCTCGCGATATGACGTGTTTGACACATGTCGAAAGCTACGTTGCGTTCAGAATCGACGCAATCACACGAAATGCATTTGAGCAGGTAGATGGCGCAAAATTGATGCAATGACGCTGAGCCCGAATGCAATGACGCGTTGCAATGAATGGATTCGAAGGCAATACTGACGACATGCCAGGAGGACGATTGACCCAGCAGGACCGCCAACGCATCGCGGCCGGACTCGCCAACGGGCTCTCCTACGCCGAGATCGCCAGGCGGCTCGATCGGCCGACCTCGACGATCAGCCGCGAGATCGGACGCAATGGCGGGCCCGGCGGCTACTTCCCCCAGGCGGCGCACCAGGCCACGGTCCGGCGTGCGCGACGTGGCACGCCAGCACCCCCACACGTGGCAAGGCCGCCGGACGGCACGATGGAGGAACAAGAGGAGATCATCGAGCTGGCGGTCAGAACGGGGCTGCCGAGGATGACAGCGCGCGTGCACGTCGACCTGTTGATGTCCGAAGACGGCAGGCGCACCGCGGCCGAGCTGGCCCGCAGACTGAACGTCAGCCCGGCCTCCGTCTCCGTGTCCGTGAATTTCCTGGTCGAGCATGGTTACGTCCGGCGCGAGCGCGATCCGCAGCGGCGTCGCGACATCTACGTGGTCGACGACGACGCCTGGTACCACTCGGTCGTGATCAGCGCGCGGCAGACGCTTGAGACGGCGCGCGCCGCGATGGCGGCGACGGAGACGGTCGGGCTCGACAGCCCCGTGGGCCGGCGGCTGGCCAGGGCGGGTGCGTTCCTGGAACGGGTCACCCTGGACATGAAGGAGTCGGCCGACCGCTGGCGCCGGCTCCTGGCGTAACGCGTCCCCCGAGAGACGAGTCGAGCGGCCGACGCCCGGCGAGATCCGGCCGGTCGGGCATACGGCGCGGGCGAGCAGGGCGGGGGGCACCATGGCTCCGGACGCACGAAAGGCCGCTCTGACCCCTTGACCCCCAGTCAAGTGCGCTATCAAGCCGCGCCACATTCCATTGAGTCCCACCTACAGGCGGCCGGCCGAGAGAGTCGACGTCTGCGGTGACCTACCGGCACTACTTGTTCCATGTCAGGCTGACTTTCAGCTGAGCCGAGGCTCCAGCTGCAGTGATGATCGCCCCTGCCTGGGCACTCAGCTCGACGCCGAACTCCACAACGAGGGCGTCCGGCTGGTGCACGAAGTCCTCGACTTGCGCGGCCACGCCACGGGCCACGGCCCGCACGGCATGCATGACCGACTCGAACGTGAGACGGAGACATGGTCCCCGCTCTTCCACGTCGAGCACAGAGGTGGTCTGAGGGCAGTGACCTTCAGCTCCGACAGCAGCATGATCGCCACCGCCGGCAAGGACGGCACCGTATGCGTGTGGCGGGCCGACACCGGCCAGGCGCTGCTCAACCTCCGGCACAACCGCGCCGTGAACACGCCGGCGTTCTATCCGGACGGCCGGTTCCTGGCCAGCGCGGGTGAGGACAAGGTGGTGCGCAGTACCAGGCTCCCCGAGGTCGATCGATGACCGCCTGTGTCTGTGTGCCCAAAAAAATCAAGGGGCCGTTTCAGATTGCTCTGAAACGGCCCCTTGATCTACGACTCTCACGAGTCGGGACGACAGGATTTGAACCTGCGACCCCTTGACCCCCAGTCAAGTGCGCTACCAAGCTGCGCCACGTCCCGATGCGCGCTGACCTGGGGTTTCCCCTGGCTGAGCGCGCAGAAGAACAATACCGCACTTCCGGGGGTGGTCGCGCGCGCCTTTCGCGGGACGGCCGGATCTGACGGACGGAGCGGGCGACGCTTGACCTCAAGCGCGGTTGAGGTCACATGGTGGATGCATGACACAGGCAACCGCGGACACCGGGTTCCGCTACGAGGATCTGGGGCGGCTCATCGCCCTCATGACAGGCGCCGAGAAGCACGGACCCGCCGCGACCTCCACGCTCGACGTGCTGTGGGTGCTGTACGACCGGGTACTGCGGGTCGGGCCCGACAGCGCGCGGGATCCCGGGCGGGACCGGTTCCTGCTGTCCAAGGGGCACGGGCCGATGGCCTACTACGCCGTCCTCGCCGCGAAGGGGTTCTTCCCCGTCGACTGGCTCCCCGGCTTCGGTTCCTACGACTCCCCCCTCGGCCACCACCCCGACCGCACCCTGATCCCCGGGGTGGAGATCGGCAGCGGCTCCCTCGGGCACGGCCTGCCCTTGGCGGTCGGCAGCGCGCTCGGGCTGCGCGCCCAGGGGCTGGACGACCCGGCCGTGTGGGCGTTAATCGGCGACGCGGAGCTCGACGAGGGAAGCAACCACGAGGCCCTCGCCTACGCCGGTTCCGCCGGGCTGGAGCGCCTGCACACGGTGGTGATCGACAACGATTCCGCCACCCACGGCTGGCCGGGCGGCATCGCGTCCCGCTTCGAAGCGGCGGGCTGGTCGGCGCTCACGGTCGACGGCCGGGACCACGCGGCGCTGCACGCCGCCTTCACCGCACCGCATCCGGGCCGGCCGCACGCCGTCGTCGCCCGCGTCGAGAAGAAGTACTGAGGGGGAAGTCGTCATGGACACCATGAGGGAGCGCTTCGTTTCGGTCACGTCGAGCGTGCTCGACGAGGACCCCCGGCTGGCGGTGGTGCTGGCGGAGATCACCATGGACGGGTTCCGCCCCGCCCGGGAGCGCCATCCGGACCGGGTGATCAACGTCGGGATCCGCGAGCAGCTGCTCGTCGGCGTCGGCGGCGGGCTGGCCCTCACGGGGCTGCGGCCGGTCGTGCACACGTTCGCCAGCTTCCTGGTCGAGCGGCCGTTCGAGCAGGTCAAGCTGGACTTCGGGCACCAGGACACGGGCGGGGTCCTGGTCAGCGCGAGCGCCAGCTTCGACTGGCCGGCCGGCGGGTACACGCACATGGCGCCGGGTGACGTGGCCCTGCTGGACACCCTCGACGGCTGGACGGTCCACGTGCCGGGCCACCCGGACGAGGCCGAGGCACTGCTGCGCCACGCCTACGCCGCCGGGGACGACCGGGTCTACGTCCGGCTCTCGGAGCAGTCGAACAGCGCCCCGCGGCCCCTGGGTGACCTGCGCTTCCAGACCGTACGGGAGGGCGGCGCGGGCGTCGTCGTCGCCGTCGGGCCGATGCTCGACAACGTCCTCGCCGCGACCGAGGGCCTCGACGTCACGGTGCTCTACGCCGCCACCGTGCGCCCCTTCGACGACGCGGCCCTGCGCACCGCCGCCGGGCGCGCCGGAGCGGCGGTGGTGTTGGTCGAGCCGTACCTGGCGGGCACCTCCACGCCGGCCGCCGCCGAGGCCCTCATCGACGTCCCGCACCGGGTGCTGGGGCTGGGCGTCGGCAAGGCCGAGCTGCGCCGCTACGGCACCATCGAGGAGCACGTCGCCGCCCACGGCCTGGACCCGGCCTCGCTGCGCCGGCGGATCACCGCCTTCCTGCCGTGAAACCCCTTCTCCCGAACCGTGGCCCCCACCACCGACGACGGCCCGGATCACGGCAACGGCCCCGCTCTCGTCAGCCGCGCGGGTCCTCGCGGGCGTGGATCAGCTCCACCAGGTCCGCCGCCAGCGCCTTCACCGTCGTCAGGCCCGCCGTCCCCCACCGCCTCGGCACGCCGTCCACCGCGCACACCGTGCCCAGGACGATGCCGCGCCGGTCGATCAGGGGCGCGCCGAGGTAGGAGCGCACTCCGCTCTCGTCCACGACGGCGTTGCCCGCGAAGCGCGCGAAGTCCCGTACGTCCTCCAGCACCAGCGCCCTGCGCCGCACCACCACGTGCGGGCAGTAGCCGTGGTCGCGGGCCAGGACGCGCGCCGGGTAGCCGCTCGCCGGGGCCTGCGGGCCGTGGTGCAGGCCGGCGAAGAACTGCCGTTCCTCGCCGACGAAGTTGACCCCGGCGTGCGGCGCGTCGAGGGTGTGCGCGACCTGCCGCGCGAAGGCGTCGAGTTCCGGCTCGGGCCGTTCGCCCAGGCCGAGTTCGCGCAGGCGCACGGCGCGCGCCGGGGCCTCGCGGTCCACCGGGGTCAGGAGCAGGTGGCCGGTCGATTCGTAGTAGGTCATGGCGGTTCCCCCGGATCCGTGTGAGTGGTGCGGCCGGCCCGACCGGCCGTGGTGAGCAGGTGGTGGACGAGGGTGGCCAGGGTGGCCGTACCGGACCCCGTCAGCCGCGCGTCGCACCGTACGACGGGCACCTGCGGGGCGAGGCCCACCGCGTCGCGGACCTCCTCGACCGTGTAGCGGTGACCGCCGTCGAACTCGTTGACGGCGACGACGAATCCGATGCCGCGCCGCTCGAAGAAGTCGACGGCCGGGAAGCAGTCGGCGAGCCGGCGGGTGTCGGCCAGGACGACGGCGCCGAGCGCGCCCGCGCACAGTTCCTCCCAGAGGAACCAGAAGCGCTGCTGGCCGGGCGTGCCGAACAGGTACAACACGTGCCGTTCGTCCAGGGTGAGCCGGCCGAAGTCGAGCGCGACGGTCGTGGACGTCTTGCGCTCCACGCCGTCCAACCGGTCGGCGGTCGCGCTCATCCCGCTGAGCAGTTCCTCCGTGCAGAGCGGTGGGATCTCGCTGACGGCTCCCACGAAGGTGGTCTTTCCCGCGCCGAACCCGCCCGCGACCAGGATCTTCAGGGTCGCGGGGAGGTCCGGGGCGGGCTCACAGCCGGCGGCGTAGGCCATCGAGCACCGCCCGCAGCAGGTCGTGGTCGTCGGCGGCGAAGGATCCGCCGTCCAGGAAGCGCGGCGCGCGCACCATGACGGCCCCGTGCTCCATCAGGTCGGACAGCAGCACCTTCACCACCACCGCCGGCAGCCGCAGTTGTCCGGCCAGCTCGGCGACGGTCACGGCGGCCGTGCCCGCGCACAGCCGCAGCGCCAGGGTGTGTTCGGCGCCCAGCGGCACGCGGGGCCGCACGCCGGTCGCGGTGATCGTGGACAGCAGGTCGAGGGCGACGGCCGGACGGGTCCGCCCGCCGCTCGCGGTGTACGGGCGCATCACCCGGCCCGCCGAATCGTCCAGCCAGGGCGTGTCGCGCGCCGTCCCGAAGCCGTGGGCTCCCCGCACCGCGGCCCTCATCGCTCCACGTCGGCGGCGGGGACGGGGGATCCGACGGGCGCGGGCCGGCGCGGCGGGGCCGCCAGGAACGGCCGTACGCTCTTGACCAGCATCCCCATCTCGTAGCCGAGGACGCCCGCGTCGGCCTCCCGGTCGGCCAGCACCGCGAGGCAGGTGCCCGAGCCGGCCGCCGAGACGAAGACGAGCGCCGTGTCAAGTTCGACCACCACCTGTCGGACCTCCGAGCCGTCCCCGAACCGGGCTCCCGCGCTGCGCCCCAGCGAGTACAGGCCCGAGGCCAGGGCCGCCAGGTGGTCGGCGCTGTCGGCGTCGAGGCCGTGGACGCAGGTGACGAGCCCGTCGGCGGTGAGCAGCACCGCGCTGCGCGTGTAGGGCACGCGCTGGACCAGGCCGCTCAGGAGCCAGTCGAGGTCCGAGAGGCTGCCCGTCTTCGTCACCGTTTCGCCGGTCATGGGGATGTGCTCCTTGCTGGGGTGGGGGGTCCGGGTGGGGCCCGGTTCATGCCTGGGGATCCGTGTGGGCGAGGCCGAAGCCGCGTTGGAAGGCCGCCATCAGGCCGGGGTCGTGCAGGGGTCGCTCGGCGTCGGGGGCCGGGCGCGGGGCGGGGGTCTCGCGCAGCTGGGGCGCGAGGTGCTCCTGGGCGCGGCGCCGGGGCAGGGCGGGCCGGTCGCCGTGGCCGCCGTCTCGCCCGTCACTGCCGTCTTGCCCGTCCCGGCCGTCTTGCCCGTCCCGGCCGTCTTGCCCGTCCCGGCCGTCTCCCCAGTCCCTTCCGCCTCCTCCGAGTCCGCCGTCCACGCGGGCGGCGGGCACGATCGGCGTGGGCGCGGGCCTCTCGGGCGCGGGCGCGGGCGGTGCGGGTGCCGGCGTCTCCGGGGCGGGCGCCCACGCCGGCTCCGGTCGCCGTACCGGCTCCGGCCGCGGTGCGGGCTCCGGCCGCGGTGCCGGCTCGGCGGCGGCCCGTACGGGGCCCCGCTGCGAGGGCCAGGAACCCGGCGCGGGGACCCGTACGGGCTCCAGCGGCGGGATCCCGCCGCCCGTGCCGGTCCCCCACGAGGTGGTCCGCGAGCCGCCGAAGGCGTCGGAGGCGCTCGGCGCCTCCGCGCCCAGCAGCCCCTGGGGCAGGACGAGCACGGCGAGGACCCCGCCGTAGATGTTGGACTTCAACTCCACGTTGATGCCGTGCCGGCGGGCCAGCGCCGAGACCACGAAGAGCCCGATGCGCCCGTCGGCCAGCAGGTGCCGGACGCTGACCTGGTCGGGGTCGCCGAGCAGGGCGTTCATCCGGTGCTGTTCCTCGGGGGGCATGCCGAGTCCCCGGTCCTCGACCTCGACGGCGATCCCGGCGGTGACCCGCTCCGCGCGGACCACGACGTCCGTGTCGGGGGCGGAGAACACCGTGGCGTTCTCGATGAGTTCGGCCAGCAGGTGGACCACGTCGGCGACGGCGTGCCCGCGGACGGTACCGCCCGCCGGGGGCACGACCTTGACCCGCGTGTACTGCTCGACCTCGGCGACCGATGAGCGCAGCACCTCGCTCAGGTCGATCGGGCGGGTCCACTGGCGCCGGGAGGCGGCCCCGCCGAGTACGGCGAGGTTCTCGGCGTGCCGGCGGATCCGGGTGGCGAGGTGGTCGACGTGGAAGAGCTCCTTGAGGAGGTCGGGGTCCTCGACCGTGTCCTCCAGGTCGTCGAGGAGCGAGATCTCCCGCTGCACGAGCGACTGAAGGCGGCGCGCGAGGTTGACGAAGACCTCCACCTTGCGGTCGCTGTCGCTCGGCGCCGGCGCCACGGCGAGCCGCACGAGGGTGGCGTGGGCCTGTTCGCGGGCGCCGCGCAACTCCTGCGCGAGCAGCCGGAACTCGTCCGCCCCGACCGCGTCCTCGGCGGGTCCGGGGCCGCCCGGCCCGCCCTGCGTGCCGCGCGCGGGGCGCATCGGGACCTCCCCGCGCTCCAGCCCCTCGGCGGCCGCGCGCAGCTCCTGCCGGCCGCGCACGCTGGAGCGGCGCAGCGCCTCGCACCGGTCCCGGACGGTCTTGGCGGCGCGTTGGGCCCCGAGCAGGGCGGCGGCGAGGGCGCCCAGGACCAGCAGGGCGCAGCCCGCGAGCACCGGCCAGAGGCGGGCGTCTCGCTCCCCCGCGCCGCCGCCGAGCTGGAGGGTGAAGATCACCGCGGCGGCGCCGCTGAGCGCGGCGGCGAGGGTGGGCAGGACGGCCGTGCGCACCAACTGGGGCCATATCCGCCGGTCGGGACCGGTGGAGGCGTGTCTCGACGGTGCGTGGCGTGCGGCGCGGAGTCCGGACATGGGGTCCTCGGTACGTGGGGACCGGCCCCCAGCGTTCCCGGGGCCCGGTGTTGATCACCGGATACCCACGCTAGACCGCACGCTCCCGCCCCGGACGCCCAGTTGGGGAACTTGGGCGGGCTGCTTCCCGCTCCCGATGGAGCGCTCGCACGACAGCCCGAATGCGCCGGGAGCGCGTACGCCCGTGCCGTCGGGAGGCGTACGCCGCCCCGTACACGGACGCGTACGCGCCCCCGGACCCGCCCCCGAACCCGCTGCCGCCGCCGCTACGAGCCGACGGCCTCCGGCTCCCCGCTCCCGGCCTCGGTCGACCCGACGTCCGCCGGGACCACGGTGGCGGGAGCGACCACGGCCGCGGCCTCCCCGAGGGAGGGCACGCCCACCGGCGCCGAGGGAGCGGGTCCGGCCACCGCGAAGGGCCGCCACCACGCCGCGTCCGGCGCGTCGGCCGCGCCGGGCTCGAACGGCTCGCCGGGAACGGGCAGGGCGATGGCGGCTCCGGCGGCCTCGGCGGCGGCGACGGTGCCCTCGCCGGGCTCGTCCCACGGGTGCGGTGCGAGATTGAAGGTGCCCCAGTGGATGGGGAGCATCACGCCGCGCGCCGCACCGCCCTGGAGGTCGAGGTGGGCGCGCATGCCCTCCTCCGGGGTCATGTGGATGTCGGGCCAGTATTCGGAGTAGGCGCCGATCTGGATCATCGTGGCGTCGAACGGGCCGTGTTCGGCGCCGATTTCCAGGAAGCCGGGGAAGTAGCCGGTGTCGCCGCTGTGGAAGATCCGGTGTTCCTCGCCCGCCACCACCCAGGAGGCCCAGAGGGTGAACTGCTGGTTGCGCAGGCCGCGTCCGCAGAAGTGCCGGGCGGGGGTGGCCGTCAGGGTGAGGCCGGCGACCTCGATGCTCTCGTTCCAGTCCAGCTCGCGCAGTCGCCCGGCCGGGACGCCCCAGCGCTCCAGGTGCGCTCCGACGCCCAGGGGGACGGCGAAGATCGTGTCGGTGCCGGCGAGGGCCTTGATGGTGGGCAGGTCGAGGTGGTCGTAGTGGTCGTGCGAGATGACCACGACGTCGACGTCGCCCAGCGAGGCCAGCGGTACGGGGACGGGGTGCAGCCGCTTGGGACCGGCGAAGGGGAAGGGGGAGCAGCGCTCGCCCCACACCGGGTCGAACAGGATCCGGCGGCCGTCGATCTCCGCGAGCACGCTGGAGTGTCCCATCCAGGTCAGGCGCAGTCCCGAGACCGGTGGTTTGGCCAGTTCGGCGAGGGTCGTCGGATAGACCGGGATCGGCGCCGCGGGGTTGCGCCGGACCCGCTGTTCCTTGTGGAAGTAGATCCGGGCGAACTCGGCCATCGAACCGGAAGGCCTGGTCCGGGCCCCCACCGGGTTCTGGAAGACGCCGTCGGCGAAGTTCGGCGAGCGCAGGATCCGCTCCAGCCGTGCGCCGGAGGGATCCGCGCCGAAGGCTTCGGGCCGCAGGGCGCGCAGCCGGGGACGCAGGGGAAGAGAGCCGGTCAAGGCGCCTCCTGGGAAAGGTGCAGGATGGGCTGGTACGGACGTACGTCCACGACCATCCCAACGCGCACCGGCCCCGCAGGATTCCGCCGCGCCGCCCCGTACCGCCCCGTACCACGCGGTACGGGGCGGCCGGGCGGCCGGGCGGCTACAGCGGCAGCAGGTCCGGCCGCTTGGCCTCGACGTGGTCGCCGGAGGACTCGCCGCGCAGTCGGCGTCCGATCCAGGGCACGAGGTGCTCGCGCGCCCACTGGATGTTGTCCCGGGTGACGTCGACCGAGCCGCGCGGCGGCGTGGGCGGCCAGGGCTGGTCCGGGTCGGCGGGGACCTCGTAGCCGAGGACCTGCGCGGCGCGCAGCGCGACGCGGGTGTGCCCCTCGGGCGAGAGGTGGAGCCGGTCGCCGTCCCAGGCCCGTCGGTCCTGGACGGACTTCAGCGACCAGAGGTCGAGCACGGGGCAGTCGTAGCGGTCGGCGATGGCACGCACGTGGGCGCTGTACGTGGCGACCTTGCCCCGGAGGTGCTTGAGGACCGGGACGCCGCGGGTGTCGAAGCCCGTGGTGATCATGACGTGGCCGACGGCGCCGGTGAGGTCGGCGACGGCCGCCTCGAAACGTTCCGCCACGTCGTCGGGGTCGCTGCCGGGCCGGATGATGTCGTTGCCGCCCGCACAGAAGGTGACGAGGTCGGGGGCGAGGGCCTTGGCCCGCGGCACCTGCTCGGCCACGATCTGGTCCAGGAGCCTGCCCCGCACCGCGAGGTTGGCGTACCTGAAGTCGTGCTCGTCACGCTGATCCGCCAGGAGTACGGCGAGCCGGTCCGCCCAGCCGAGATACGAGTCCCCGGGTCCCGGGTCCCCCACGCCTTCGGTGAAGCTGTCCCCGATCGCCGCGTACGAGCCGATGGTCTTGAGTGTCGTCTTCGTCGCTGCCACGGGAGCCCATCCTTCACCCCGGAAAGCAACCTACGCCAACGTAATGAGGGGTTGACGGACCGTGATCTATACCACGCGGGGGATAAGGAATAAGTACAGATGAGGCCGGGACCCCCCTCAGGCCCCGGCCTCACGTCCGTCACCGCCCGGTCGGCGGGTGTCCTCAGATGCTGACGCCCTTCGAGCGGAGGTAGGCCAGCGGGTCGATGTCGGAGCCGTAGGACGGGCCCGTGCGGATCTCGAAGTGGAGGTGGGGGCCGGTCACGTTGCCGGTGGCGCCGGAGAGTCCGATGCGCTGGCCGGCGGTGACGCCCTGGCCGACGGAGACGGACAGCGAGGACAGGTGGCCGTACTGGGAGTACTTGCCGTCGGCGTGCCGGATGACGACCTCGTTGCCGTACGAGCCGCCCCAGCCCGCGGAGACGACGGTGCCCGCGCCGACCGCCTTGACGGTGGTGCCGGTGCTCGCCGCGAAGTCGACGCCGGTGTGGTAGCCGGAGGACCACATGCTGCCGCCGAGGCGGTACGGGGTGGTGGCGCCGCCGCTGACGGGGGCGACGAAGCCGGTCGCCTTCGCCGGGGCCTCGGGCGCGGCGGGTGCGGCCGGGGCCTTTCCGGCGGAGCGCGGGGCGGGGACGGACGTGCGGCTCGGCGCGGACTTCGGTGCCGCGTCGGCCGTGTCGGCGCGCCGGTCGGTGTCGCCGGCGTCGCCCTTGGCCTGACCCGCGCCGGACGCGTCCTCGTGCCCGGCCCGGGTCCCGGTCGAGGAGCCCTGGCCCGAAGCGGCGGGCGTGGAGGGGCTCTTCGGGGCGGGCGCCTCGGCCCGGCCGCCGAGGGTGAGCTTCAGGCCGGGGTGGATGAGCGACGGGTCGGCGCCGACGGCCTCGCGGTTGTCGGCGTAGAGCCGCTGCCAGCCGCCGGAGAGGTGCCGCTCGGCGGCGATCTTCGAGAGGTGGTCGCCGGGCACGACGGTGTAGACGGTCGACGCGGCGGCAGCGGCAGCCACGGGGGCGGCGGCCTGGAGCGCGGCGGGGGCCGGCTCGGCCTGTACGGGAGCGGTGGCCGGCGTGGCCGCGGGGCGGCGGCGTGGGCGCCACCGGCTCCGATCAGCGGCAGCGCGAGGGCGGCGCCACCGGCGCCGGCCGCGGCGAACCCGCGGGGCAGGGAACGGGACTTCGGACGGCGGTGCTTACCCTTTCCGGGCATGGCGAATTCCTCTCCGTCGCCTGCGAGGTGAGCTGTCGGGTTCGGACTGGAGATGTCCGGCCGTATGCGCGCCGGCGTGTACGACTTCACCCCGAGCCGTCCCGGAAAAAGATCCGTGACGGCGGCTTACCTGGTTCCCCCGCTCCTGCCGCGCGCGTCGATGGTCGGGTGCGGTTCCCGGGCGGCGGCAGGATTAGGCGGTCCACCCGGATCGATCGCGAAGGTAATCCAGTGGGACGGCACCCAACAAGCCGTGGATTGCCCGACCGATTCACGGGGAAGAGGAATCGAGGAAATTCCGGTCACCCTCCGTTTATTTCGGACCATCAACAACCGCTCCGGCAAGGCAATTCGGATTTCGTGATCAGGCACGCTCGGTCACCGTATGATCTGGCTCACGGAGCCCGGCACGATCTCGCCTCCCCCTCTGGCAAGTTGGTCTCAACCAGAGCAATTCGGACACCGCAGGACGACACGGAGGAGTACACGTGACCCAGTCGATACCCCAGCCCCTTCCGGCGCGCCCCGAACCCGAGCCGGAGCTGATCGGAGTGCGCAACTTCCGTGACGTGGGCGGGTTGCCCACCATCGACGGACGGAGGGTCAGGTCAGGACGACTGTTCCGAAGCGGACATCTCGCGCATGCCACCGAAACCGGTGCAGAGTTCCTCGGCTCGCTCGGCCTCCACACCGTCTTCGACTTCCGCAGCCACGCCGACCACGCCGTGGAGGGGTTGGACGTGGCACTTCCGGGCGTCCGCAACGTGAACATTCCGATGTCGGATCCGGCCGACGGCCGGGACTTCTGGAAACTGGTCCACGAGGGCGATCTCGCCCAGTTGCGCGAGCTCCTGGGCGACGGGAAGGCGGCCGCGCGCATGACCGCCTCGTACCGCAAGATCGTGCGGACCCGCACCGCCGAGCACAGCCGGGTCGTCCACGCGCTCGCGGAGGACAGCGTGCCGGCGCTGATGCACTGCGCGGCGGGCAAGGACCGCGCGGGGCTGTCGATCGCGGTGACCCTGCTGGCCCTCGGCGTCGAGCGCGAGGCCATCGTGGCGGACTACCTGGAGTCGAACGCGCCGCACCGCCGCTACCGGATGCGCCGCGCCGACGCGGCCGACAACGGCTCCCCCGAGGTGCGGGAGCTGCTCTCGCCGCTGTTCGAGGCCCGCGCCGAGTACCTGGACGCGGCGTTCGAGACCATCGAGGGCCGGTGGGGCGCGGTTGACCGCTACCTCGGCGAGGGCCTCGGGCTCACGCCCGAGACCCTCGACCGGCTCCGCGACCGGCTGCTGGAGCCGTAGCTCCGCGCGGGGGCAGGCCGTCAGCGATTGCCGACGGCCTGCTTGACCAGCGTCCGGCCGAAGTCCCACATCAGGGCGCCGCCGGCGTGGGCCTCGTCCATGACCTCCCGGAAGGCGCCGACGAAGCGGTCCACGTCCGCCTCGTCGATGATGAGCGGCGGGATGAGCTTGATGACCTCCAGGTGGTCGCCGGAGACCTGGGTGAGGATCCGGTGCCTGCTGAGCAGGGGCGCGACGACCATCTGCGCGAACAGCCCCTTGCGAGCGGCCTGGAGCATGGCCCACCGGCTGCGCAGCTTCAGCGAGGACGGCCGGCCGAACTCGATGCCGATCATCAGCCCGCGCCCGCGCACCTCGTGGAGGAGCTCGTACTCGTCCACGAGCGCGGCGAGCCGGCCCCGCAGCAGGTCGCCCATGGCGCGGGCGTGGGCCACGATCCGCTCGTCCTCGATCACGGACAGGACGGCGAGTCCGGCGGCCATCGCCTGCGCGTTGGAACCGAAGCTCGCGGAGTGCACGAGCACCCGGTCCATGGACGAGTAGACGCGCCGGAAGATCCAGTCCTTGCCGAGGGTGGCGCCGACCGGCACGTAACCGCCGGACAGGGCCTTGGCCACGCACAGCAGGTCCGGCTCGACGCCCGGCTCGTGCTGGTACGCGTAGAAGTCCCCGGTACGGCCGAGGCCGGTCTGGACCTCGTCGGCGATGAGCAGGGCCTTGTGCCGGTGCAGCGCTTCCTGGGCGGCGCGCAGGAAACCGGGCGGGGCGGCGTGCACCCCCTTGCCCTGGATCGGCTCGACGATCAGGGCGGCCACGTCCCCGCGGGCCAGCTCCCGCTCCAGGGCCGCGAGGTCCCCGAGGGGGATCTTCGTGTCGGGGAGCAGGGGGGCGAAGCCGTCGCGGAAGCCGCTTTCGCCGTTGACGGACAGGGAGCCGGTGGTGAGTCCGTGGAAGGCGTGGTCGCAGTAGAGGATCCTGGGGCGGCCGGTGGCGTACCGGGCGAACTTCAGGGCGGTCTCCACGGCCTCGGTGCCGCTGTTGCCGAAGTAGACCCGCTCCAGGTGGGGGCTGTGCGCGAGGAGCTTCTCGGCGAGCAGTCCGGGCAGGGGTGGGCAGTCGAAGCGGGTGAGGTCGGCGAGCTGGGCGTCGAGGACGTCGTGCAGGGCGCGGCGGACGACGGGGTGGTGGCGGCCCAGGCCCATCACCCCGAAGCCGGCGAGCATGTCGAGGTGGTCGTTGCCCTCGGCGTCCCAGAAGTGCGCGCCCTCGGCCCGTACGTAGACCTTGTCGAAGCCGATGGTGTGCAGCATGCGGGGCAGCTGGTGGTTGAGGTGGCGGGCGTGCAGGTCGTAGCGTTCGTCGCCGCGTTCGGCCAGCAGCGCGGCGAGGTCGAAGCCCTTGGCCGCGTCGGGCGCGGCTGTCATGACGAGGCGTCCCGGTTGCCGCCGATGGTCTCGCGGGCCGCGCGCAGGGATTCCTTGAGCGAGCCCATGGTGGCGAGGACGGCGGTGGGCTCGTAGCCGCAGTGCGCCATGCAGTTGGCGCAGCGGGGGTCCTTGCCGCGGCCGTACTTGTCCCAGTCGGTGTCCTCGATCAGCTCCCGGTAGGTGGGGACGTACCCGTCGCTCATCAGGTAGCAGGGGCGCTGCCAGCCGAAGAGGGAGTAATTGGGAATGGCCCAGGCGGTGCAGGGGAAATCCGCTTTGCCTTCCAGGAAGTCGAGGAAGAGCGGGGAGTGGTTGAGGCGCCAGCGGCGCCGGTTGCCGCCCGCGAAGGCCTTCTTGAAGAGTTCCCTCGTTTGTTCGACTCCGAGGAAATGTTCCTGGTCGGGGGCCTTTTCGTAGGCGTAGGCGGGCGAGATCATCATCTCGTCGACCCGGAGGTCGTCATTGAGGTAGTTGAGGACCTCGATGACGGTCTGCGGGGTGTCGGTGTTGAAGAAGGTCGAGTTGGTGGTGACGCGGAATCCGCGCCGCTTCGCCTCCTTGATGGCGGCGACGGCCTCGTCGAAGACGCCCTCTTTGGCCACCGATTCGTCGTGGCGTTCGCGCAGTCCGTCGATGTGGACGGCGAAGGCGAAATACGGGGACGGGGTGAACTTCTCGATCTTCTTGCGGAGCAGCAGGGCGTTCGTGCAGAGGAAGACGTACTTCCGCTTCGCCACCAGTTGGCGCACGATCTCGTCGATCTGGGGGTGCATCAGGGGCTCTCCGCCCGCGATGGACACCATGGGCGCCCCGGACTCCAGGACGGCGCCGACCGCCTGGGCCACGGGCATGCGCTGCTTGAGCACCCCGGCCGGGTGTTGGATCTTCCCGCACCCCTCGCACGCCAGATTGCAGGCGTAGAGCGGCTCCAGTTCGACGATCAACGGGAACTTCTCACGCTTGCGGACCTTCTGTTCGAGCAGATAGGTCCCGACCCTGATGGACTGTCGCAGTGGCATGGCCATCTGGCTCACCTCCTGGGGAGCAGCAACGAACGGTGCCAGTCATGAAACGCGGGCAGTAAGCCACGCAACACACGGAAGGCAGATATTCCACCGCGAACCGTGCCGATACGGACGAGCTCATGCTCCGGAGCGTCCACGATCACCCGGACGGCCGCAACCGGACGTCCTCCCTCCGAAGGGGAACGGCCGCCCCGGGTGGCGGTCCACAGGGTGGCCGCGGACTCCATGTCGACCGCGAGGGCGCCGGTGGCGCGCAGCCGCTCGCGCTCCTGGCCGCGGACGACGTGGTCGGAGCCGGTCAGTACGCCGAGGTGCACGGTGCGGCCGGGCGCGGCGCGGGCCAGCGCCTCGGCGAGCAGCGCGGTCCCGGTGCAGGTCACCGAGCCCCGGGGGTCGCGGATCGCCTCGGCGACGAACAGGTCGCCGGGGTGCATGCCGGGAACCAGGCCCGCGCAGAAGCCGGTCGCGAGGACGGCGGCCCTTTCCATCCCCGGCCGCCGCAGGGCCTCGGTGAGCGCCCGCTCGGCGGCGCGCGGGCCCATCCCGGTCCGCAGGACGGACGCGGTCGGGCCGCCCGCCTCGCGGGCCGTGCGGGCCGCGCCGCTCAGGGCCGCCCGCTCGATGCGCAGCGCGCAGGCGATCAGCAGCGGGGCACAGCTGCCGGCCTCGCCGGTCACGAGACCTCCCCGGCCGGGGACAGGGCCGCGTCGGCATGTCTGCCCGCGGGGACGAAGGGTTCCCCGTGGAGGTAGCGGCCGAGTGCGGTGAGGGGGAACACCTGGCGGTACAGGTGGTAGTTGATGGAGAAGTCCCACGGGAAGCCGGTGCCGGTGAACTGGGGCTCGTCCCAGGTGCCGTCGGCGCGCTGGGTGTCCACCAGGTACGCCAGACCCCGTTCGACGGCCTTGCCGTCCCGCTCCCCCGCCGAGAGCAGGGCCATCAGCGCCCACGCGGTCTGCGAGGCGGTGGAGGCGCCCTTCCCCGCCCAGGACCGGTCCCGGTAGGAGCGTTGGTCCTCGCCCCAGCCGCCGTCCTCGTTCTGTACGGATTCCAGCCAGCGCACCGCCCGCCGGATCGCCGGGTGGGAGGGGGCGATCCCGGCGGTGGTCAGCGCCGGGAGCACCGAGCCGACGCCGTAGACGTAGTTGGTGCCCCAGCGGCCGAACCAGCTGCCGTCCGCCTCCTGTTCGGCGAGCAGCCAGGCGATGCCGCGCCGGGTGCGGGGGTCGGCGGCCTTGCCCTCGACGGCGAGCATCTCCACCACGTGGGCGGTGACGTCGGCCGAGGGCGGGTCGATGACCTCCCCGAAGTCGCAGAAGGGCAGCCGGTTCGGGAGGGTACTGGTGTTGTCGGCGTCGAAGGCGCCCCAGGCGCCGTTCCTCGACTGCATCCCGAGGTTCCAGGACACGCCCCGCGCGATGGCCGCCTCGACGCGGGCCGGTTCGGGGTGGCGGACGCGGCGCAGCGCGAGGACCACCTCGGCGGTGTCGTCGATATCGGGGTAGTTGTCGTTGTGGAACTCGAACGCCCAGCCGCCCGGGGCGAGTTCGGGGCGGCGGACGGCCCAGTCGCCGCGCTTGAGGACCTCCTCGCCGAGCATCCAGTCGGCGGCCTTGAGCAGGGCCGGGTGGTCGGGGCTCAGGCCCGCGTCGGCGAGGGCGATGGCGGCCAGGCAGGTGTCCCAGACGGGCGACTGGCAGGCCTCGATCATCCGGGCGCCGTCCTCGCGCCACACCGCGAACCGATCGAGGGACTCCAGGCCGGCCCGCATCACGGGGTGCCCGAGGTCGTAGCCGAGCAGGTGCAGGGCGATGACGGAGTACACGGCGGGCGGCTGAATGCCGCCCCAGCAGCCGTCGTTCTCCTGGCGCTCGATGATCCAGCGGGACGCGGCGGCCATGGCGGCCCTGCGCAGTCGGCGGGGGGCCACGCGCCGGTACAGGTGCAAGGCCCTGTCCATCCGCTGGAAGACGCCGTCCCAACTGGTGGCGCTCGCCAAAGGTTTGGCCGGACAGGGGGTGCGGGCGTCGGTGTGCAGCTCGTCCAGGGCGAAGGGGGCGGGGCGCACCGGCCGCAGGGCGGAGACCACGGTGAGGGGGACGATGGTCTGGCGGGCCCAGCACCCGAAGTCGTAGATGTTGAGCGGCACCCAGGGGGGCAGGAAGACCAGTTCGGGCGGGAGTTCGGGCAGGTGGTCCCAGCTCCACCAGCCGAACAGGGCCAACCAGATCCGGGTGAAGACCCGGGCGCTCGCGATCCCGCCGTGAGCCCTGATCCAGGCCGAGGAGCGGGTCATGTGCGGGGCGTCGGGCGGGTCTCCCGCCAGGCGCAGGGCCACGTACGCCTCGATGGTGGCGGAGAGTTCGGGCGGGCCGCCGTGGAAGGTCGCCCACGTGCCGTCCGCGCGCTGTTCGCCCCGGATGAAGCGGGCGGCGGCCTCGGTGGTGGCCGCGTCGCGGATGCCGAGGAACTGCCGCAGCAGCAGGTCTTCGGCGTCCATGGTGACGTTGGTCTGAAGGTCTCCCTTCCACCAGCCGGCCGGGTCCTGGCGGGCCAGCAGGTCGCGGACGGCGCGCTCGGCGGCGTCCGCGACGGCGGCGCGCAGGCCGGGGCCGTCGGGGGGCGCGGCCGGGGCCGCCACCCCGGCCGGTGTGTGTGCTTCGTGCGGATCCGCGCCGTCGGCCATCGCACCGCCGGGGTCGGTCGTCGCTGTCATGGCTTCCCCTTCGAACAGTGTCCTTCGCTGTGCTGGGGTCCGCCGTCGGCCGGTGCGCCCGTCAGGGGGCGGCGCCGGCCGGCGACTCGCGATTCATATCCACTTTCGGGCCGAGATCACCTCTTGCGCACGACAACGAAGTCGGCGAGCGCGACGAGCTGTTCGCGCACCCGCTGCGGCATGTCCACGTCGTCCAGGGCGCGGATCGCGATGGCGTGCTGGCGGCGGGCCTCGTCGGCCGTCCACTGGCGGCCGCCGGCGGCCTCGATGAGCGCGGCCCTGTGGGCGAACTCCTCCTCGGAGAAGTTCTCGAAGTCGTTGCTCTTGGCATCGGCCGCGAGCAGCTTGGCGAGCTCCTCGCACGCGGGTCCGCCCGCCGCGAGGGCGGCGACCACGGGCAGGGACTTCTTGCGCTGGCGCAGGTCGCTCCAGGTCTGCTTGCCGGTGGAGTCCGGGTCGCCCCAGATGCCGAGGAGGTCGTCGATCGCCTGGAAGGCGAGGCCGAGGTGGTAGCCGTACTCCTCCAGCTTGTCGGCCGTACGGTCGTCCGCTCCGCCGAGCACGGCGCCGATGGACACGGCGCACGCGAGCAGGGCTCCGGTCTTGTTCCCTTCCATCTCCAGGCATTCCTCGACGCTGACGCGCTCGCGGTGCTCGTAGGAGATGTCCTGGGCCTGGCCGTCGATGAGCTTGCGGCTGGCGGTGGTCAGCCGGCGGGTGGCGCGGCCCGCCTCGACGGTGCCCAGTTCGAGCAGCACCTCGTTGGCGAGGGCGAAGAGGGCGTCGCCGACCAGGATCGCCTGCGCCGGCCCGTGCACCTTCCACACGGTGTCGCGGTGGCGGCGCTGCTCGTCGCCGTCCATCAGGTCGTCGTGCAGCAGGGAGAAGTTGTGGACGAGTTCCACGGCGACGGCGCCGGGGATGCCCACCTCGGCCGGCGCGCCCGCCGCCTCCGCGGAGAGCAGCGCGAGGGCGGGCCGGACGGCCTTGCCGCCGTCGCCGTCGGCGGGGTTGCCCTGGGCGTCGATCCAACCGAAGTGGTAGGCGGCCACGGTGTCCATCGGCGCCGCGAGCCGGTCCACTGCGGCGCGGAGCACGGGCGTCGACAGCGTGCGGCCGCGTTCCAGGAGGGCGAGGGTGTCCGCCTTCTCCGCGCCGGCCGTGCCCACACTGGCAGCCGTGTTCTCGACAGCCGGGTTCCCGGGGTTCACTGGCTCTCCTCTGGTTCCTGTACGTGCTGTGCCGGTTGTGCTGGTGGTCGTGGTCGTCGTCATACCGCCTCCTGCAGAGGGTGTTCGCGGGGGCGGCCGAGTGCGGCGAGCGCGGCGTGGGCCGCGTCGAGGCCGCTGCGGACGGCGCCTTCCATGGTCGCGGGCCAGCCGGTGGCGGTCCAGGCACCGGCCAGGTACAGCCCCGGCGTGTCGGTCCGGGTGCCGGGGCGCAGCCGGCCGACGCCCGGGGTGGGGGCGAAGGTGGCGGTGCGTTCGCGCGTGACGAAGAAGTCCCGTACCTTCGCGCCGCGCGCGGCGGGCAGCAGCCGTTCCAGCTCGGGCAGGTACTTGGCGCGCAGGACGGCGACGGGCTCGTCGATGTCGTCCTGCGCGGCGGACTGGGACAGGGCCAGGTACTGGCCGCCGTCGGTGAGGCCGGAGGAGTCGGTGCGGTCGAACACCCATTGGACGGGCGTGCCGAGGGCGGCGAAGAAGGGTCGCTTGAGGACCTTGCGGTCGTAGACGACGTGGACGTTCAGGATGGGGGCGGAGCCGATGTCGAGGAGCCGGTCGGGGTCGGCGAGCGCGCCGCCGGGCAGCAGGCCGTGGGCCTCGCGGGCGGGGACGGCGAGGACGACGGTGCCCGCGTCGAGGGCGCCGTCCTCGGTGTCGACGCGCCAGTTCCCCTCGTCCGTGCGGGAGATGGCGGTGACGCGGGCGCGCAGCGAGGTGGTGACGCCGGCGGCGTCGAGGGCCTTGCGGGCGAGGGTGTCGTGGAGTTCGCCGAGCGGGACGCGGGCCCAGCCGATGTCGGCGGCGCCGTTCTCGGAGAGCAGGCCGGTCTTGAAGACCATGGTGGCCAGGCCCAGCGAGGACTGGTCGGCGGTGGCGTTGAGCGTGGCGATGCCGACGAGGTCCCACAGGGCCTCGATGGTGCGCGGGCTCTGTCCGTAGCGGCCGAGCCAGGTGGCGAAGTCGAGGCCGTCGAGCGCCGGGTCGGCGGGGTCGAGGCGGCGCAGCGCGAGGGCGGCGCGGCCGACGCTCACCCGCTCGGCGAGGGACAGGTGCGGGTAGCGGGCCAGGGAGGCGGCCAGGTGCAGCGGTACGGGCAGGGCGCTGCGGCGCAGTCGGCCCAGGCGCGGTCCGCCGGGGTGGGCGACGTCGAGGACGGGGACGTCGAGGCGGTCCTGGAGGGGGGCGAGGGCGGCGCCGTCGATGCGGTCCAGGAACCAGCGGTAGGCGGTGCAGCAGCGCAGGTAGACGTGCTGGCCGTTGTCGATGGTCAGGTCGCCGCGCTTGAAGGAGAACGCCAGCCCGCCCAGGCGCGGGCGCCCTTCGAGGAGGGTCACGCGCAGGCCGGCGTCGGCGAGTTCCAGCGCGGCGGTGACCCCGGCGAGGCCGCCGCCGACGACGACGGCAGTACGGTCGACAGCGGCGCGGTCGGCGGCGGCGCGATCTGCGGTGCTCATGATCCCTCCCCGGTGGTGACGGGCACGCCGGCGGACCGGCGGACGGGCGCGGTCGGTCGCGGGCCCGTCGCCTCGGGGGAAGACGCGGCGTGCGCCGCCCGGGTTGCCCGGCCGGCGGAGGACGACGGGGCGCAGGGTGCGGTACGGGGCATCAGGTGCGCCTCCGGGCGCTCTGGCGGGAGATGGTCCGGGCGTCGAGACCGGACAGGCCGCGCACGGCGACGTACGCCTTCTCGTGCGGCGGCAGCGAGACGCGTCCGCGCAGGACGGCCTCGGGTTCGCGCTCGATGCGGTCGAGCAGGCGCCGGTAGATGCCGGCCATCGCGGCGACGCAGGCGCCGCTGCGCCGGTCGAGCATGGGCAGCAGTCGGTAGCCCTCGACGAACAGGGCGCGGGCGCGGCGGACTTCGTGGTGGACGAGTCCGGCGAAGTCCGATCCGGCGGGGAGCCGGCCGTCGGCGAAGCCGTCGGAGCAGCCGAACTTGGCGAGGTCCTCGGCGGGCAGGTAGGTGCGTCCGTTGCCCGCGTCCTCTCGAACGTCCCTGAGGATGTTGGTGAGTTGCAGGGCGAGGCCGAGGGTGTCGGCGTACTCGTCGGCGCGGGCGGCGTCGGCGCCGAGGGCTCCGCCGCGCACGGTGCCGAACACGCCGAGGGAGAGTCGTCCGATGGCGCCGGCGACGCAGCGGCAGTAGAGCTTGAGGTCGTCCCAGGTCTCGTACTGCTGACCGCGCACGTCCATCAGGACGCCGTCGATGAGTTCGTCGAGGCCCCCGAGGGGGATCGGGAAGCGGCGTGCCGCGTGCGCGAGGGCGACGGCGACCGGGTCGGTGTCGTCCTCCTCGATCTCCTCCGCGCGGATCCGGCCGAGCAGGGCGCGGGTCTCCTCCAGCCGGGCGAGCTTGGCCCCGGGCGCGAGGGTGCCGTCGCCGATGTCGTCGACGCGCCGCGAGAACGCGTACAGCGCGGACATCGCCTGCCGCTTGTCGGTGGGCAGCAGCCGGATGCCGTACGCGAAGTTGCGCGCCTGCGCGCCGGTGACGGCCTCGCAGTAGCTGTAGGCGGCGAGGACCGGAGCGGACGGTGCGGACACGTGTGTGGGGCCCTCCACGGTCGGGCTCACCCCTTTCTCGGCGCGGTGCGCAGGACGGCGGCCACCTCGCGGAGCAGACCGCTGCGGCTGGACTTGGGCGGGCCGGGAAGGACGTCGAAGCCGGCGGCCGAGACGGCCTTCAGGGCCGCGCGTCCGCCTCCCACGAAGCCGGCGAGCAGCAGGCGCAGGCGGCCGTGCACGCCGGCGACGAGCGGGGTGCCCTCGTCCAGGAGCGCGCGGGCGCGCTCGGCCTCGAAGGCGACGAGGGCGCGTACGGAGGCACCGGCGGACGGGGCGCGCAGGTCGTGCTCGGCGACGTGGAAGCGGCGCATGTCCTCGGCGGGGAGGTAGATCCGGTCCCGGTCGAGGTCCTCGGCGACGTCCTGGAGGTGCTCGACGATCTGCAGGGCGGTGCAGATGGCGTCGGAGCGGCGGATCCGCTCGGGGGAGCTCGTCCCGGTGAGGGAGAGCACGAGGCGGCCGACGGGGTTGGCGGACAGCTCGCAGTAGTCGAGGAGCTCGCCGTACGTCGCGTAGCGCGCCACGCGCTGGTCCTGGCGGTTGGCCTCGATGAGCCCGAGGAACGGCTCGGGGGTCAGGCCGTGCGCGCGGACGACGGGCGCGAGGGCCAGGAGCAGGGGGTGACGCGGGGGGCCGGCGGTGGCGGCGAAGACGCGCCTCAGGTCGGCTTCGAGCGCGTCGAGCATGGCGAGGCGGTCGTCGCCGGCGGCCGGCTCCAGGCCCAGCAGCACGGCGTCGCCGCCGCCCGGGGCGAGGTCGCCGTCGCCGATGTCGTCGACGAGGCGGGCGAACCCGTAGACGGCCATGAGGCCCTCGCGCCAGGCGCGCGGCAGGAAGGCGGGGGCGACGGGGAAGTTCTCCGAGGCCGCCTTGGCGAGGGTGGCGCGCGCGGGGGCGTCCGCGGCCGTGCGCGTGTCCGCGTCCGTGCGCGCGTCCGTGTGCGTGTCCGTGTGCGTGTCCGAAAAAGGTGCCGGGTCCGTGTCGGGACGGGGACGGAGGCCGTGCCCCGGGGTCACCGCCCGCCGCCCGGGGCGGGGACGGCCACTGTGCCTGGGGGCCGCAGAATTCCCGTAGCCATTGCCGTCACGTCTCCCGTTCTACACTGCCGACCCAAGTCATCCCATTTCGGACACGCCGCCGGACTTTACCGGGGAGTACCCGGTGGTTTCCGGCTGCGGGGAATCGTCCCCTCTTGGCGCGATTGAGAACTGGTCCAGCTTACGCTGTACAACACCGCGAGGGACTGTCGGGTGGCCGCGGCGCCCCGGAATGTCGCCGGCCCGTGCCGAGGCCCCCGGCGCGTGGAGCGGCGGGGGCCTGCGCGGCGATACGGCGCGGTGCCGGAACCGGGGGCTCCGTCAGTGGCTGGTCGCCTTCTCGTACGCCGAGACGACTTCCTCGGTCGGTCCGTCCATCAGCAGCTCGCCCTTTTCCAGCCACAGCACGCGGCTGCAGGTGTCGCGGATCGAGTTGTTGTTGTGGCTCACCAGGAAGACCGTGCCGGCCTTCTCCCGCAGCTCGCGGATGCGCGCCTCGGAGCGGACCTGGAACTTGCGGTCACCGGTGGCGAGCGCCTCGTCGATCATCAGGACGTCGTGGTCCTTGGCGGCGGCGATCGAGAAGCGCAGGCGCGCGGCCATGCCCGACGAGTAGGTGCGCATCGGCAGGGAGATGAAGTCGCCCTTCTCGTTGATGCCCGAGAAGTCGACGATGTCCTGGTAGCGCTCCTTGATCTGCTCGCGGGTCATGCCCATCGCGAGACCGCCGAGGACGACGTTGCGCTCGCCGGTGAGGTCGTTCATCAGCGCGGCGTTGACGCCCAGCAGCGAGGGCTGGCCGTCGGTGTAGACCTTGCCGGACTCGCAGGGCAGCAGGCCCGCGATGGCGCGCAGCAGGGTCGACTTGCCGGAGCCGTTGGAGCCGATGAGGCCGATGGCCTCGCCGCGGTAGGCGGTGAAGGAGACCCCGCGTACGGCGTGCACCCGGCGGACGCCCGGGGCGTCGCCCTTGCCGCGGCGGAGTATCTTGCTCAGCGCCGCGGTGGCGCTGCCCTTGCCGGAGCTGCCCGTGTTCACGCGGTAGACGATGTGGACCTCGTCCGCGATGACGGTGGGCACCTTGTTCGCGTTGTTGTCAGCCACGGCCGTAACGCTCCTCAGCCTTCCAGAAGTACACGAAACCGCCGAGGCCGATCAGGACCGCCCAGCCGACCGCGAAGGCCCACACGTGCGGCGGGAGGTTCTCGCGGCCGTAGTCCTCGATCAGCGCGAACCGGACCAGATCCATGTAGATGGCGGCCGGGTTCCACTGGAGCACGTCCGCGATCCACGCCGGCTTGCCCTTCAGCATCTCACTGATCGAGAACATGACGCCGGAGGCGTACATCCACGTGCGCGTGAGGAAGGGCATCAGCTGCGCGAGGTCGGGGGTCTTGGACCCCATGCGCGCGAAGACCAGGGCGAGGCCGGTGTTGAAGACGAACTGCAGGACCAGCGCGGGGATCACCAGCAGCCACGACAGCTGCGGGTAGTTCCCGAAGGCGACGGCGACGACGAGCACGACGATCATCGAGTACATGAGCTGCTGGAGCTGCTGCATCGAGAACGAGATCGGCAGCGAGGCGCGCGGGAAGTGCAGCGCGCGCACCAGACCCAGGTTGCCGGGGATGGCCCGGACGCCGGCCATCACCGAGTTCTGGGTGAAGGTGAAGACGAAGATGCCCATCACCAGGAAGGGGATGTAGACGCCCTTCTCCATGCCCCGCCCGGCGTTCAGGATGAGGCCGAAGATCAGGTAGTAGACCAGCGCGTTCAGCAGCGGGGTCGCCACCTGCCAGAGCTGGCCCAGCTTGGCCTGGCTGTACTGGGCCACCAGCTTGGCCCGGGAGAAGGCCATGATGAAGTGGCGCCGACCCCACAGCTGCCGCACGTATCCGCCCAGGCTGGGCCGCGCGCCACTGACGGACAGGCCGTACTTCCTGGCGAGCTCCGCGGGGGTCAGGCCCGCGTCGTCGGACGACGGCATGCTCGTGGCGAGAGCGCCGTCGTGGGTTGTGTCACTCACAAGTTGAAACTTTCCGTCTTCAAGATGCGGCAGGGGCATCGGGGCTGGAGCGCAGGACCCGTGATCGGGCCCAATGTTCCCAGACGCGAGCTTGTCAGATCACGGGCGGTCGACCCAGCCGGGTCAGTCGCCAGACCGTACGCCACTTCATCGGGCGTCGCGGACCGCACGGGGTGGTCCAGCCTTCCTTGAACCCGCCGAACCAGGCCTTGAGCGCCGGGGCCGAGGGCCTGCGCAGCAGCGTCAGGGCGAGCCAGACGCCCAGGTAGACCGGGACCAGCGGGGCGGGCAGGTTGCGGCGGGCCAACCAGACGCGGTTACGGGCCACCATACGGTGGTAGACCGCGTGGCGGGACGGGGCGGTCGTCGGATGCAGCAGCACCATGTCCGCGCGGTAGTCGATCAGCCACCCCGCGTCGAGGGCCCGCCAGGCGAGGTCGGTCTCCTCGTGGGCGTAGAAGAACTCCGCCGGCAGCGGCCCGACCTGCTCGAACACCTTCGTGCGGACGGCGTTGGCACCGCCCAGGAAGGTGGTGACGCGCGAGGAGCGCATCGGGTCGGCGGCGCGCAGTCGGGGCACGTGGCGGCGCTGGGTGACGCCGGTGTCCGGGTCGGCGATGCGGAAGCTGACGATGCCGAGGCGCGGGTCCTCGGCGAAGGCCTGGCGGCACAGCTCGGCGGTGTCGGTACGCTCCAGCAGCCCGTCGTCGTCGAGGAACAGCAGGGCGTCCACGTCGCGGCCGCCGGGGCCGAAGGCCTCGATGCCGACGTTGCGTCCGCCCGGGATGCCCAGGTTCTCGGGCAGCTCGACGGCGCGTACGCCCTCGGGAAGTCCGGTGGGCTTCACGCCCTGGCCGACGACGACGACCTCGATGGGGTCGCCGTCCTGGCGTGCGACGGAGTCCAGCAGGGCCTTCAGCTCGTCGGGGCGGTTGCCCATGGTGATGATCACGGCGCCCAGCCGCATCGGCGCGGTCATTTGAGCCTGCTGGAGGCCAGGATCGACACCAGGTGCAGCACCGTCTGGAGCAGGGCGATGCCGGCGAGGACGGCCACGCCGATCCGGGTGAAGTACAGGTCGCCGCGGATCTGGTCCACGACGGCCAGCAGCAGGATCAGCAGGGAGGCCTCGATGCCGAGGACCAGCCGGTGGAACTTGAGCGCGGCGGCGGCCCGGCGGGCCAGCGCCATGCCGGCCGAGCGCGGCTCGGCGGCGGACTCCTGGACCACGGGCTTGCCGACCTGGTGGCGGGCGACGCCGACGAGGTCGGTCTCGGCCTTGATCAGGATCGCGCCGAGGGCCGCGAGGGTGCCCAGGAAGGCCCACAGCCAGTCGATCCGCCCGCCGCCCCACAGGTCGGCGGCGCGCAGGCCGAAGCCGACCAGGACGGCCGCGTCGCACAGGTAGGCGCCGACCCGGTCGAGGTACACCCCGGACAGGGAGAACTGCTTCTTCCAGCGGGCCACCTCCCCGTCGACGCAGTCCAGCAGCAGGTACAGCTGGACCATCACGACGCCCAGGACCGCGCCCCAGACGCCCGGCACGAGCAGCGCCGGGGCGGCCAGTGCGCCGGCCACGGTCATCACGTACGTCAGCTGGTTGGGCGTGACCTTGGTGGTCACCAGGAGCCGGGTGACGCGCAGGGAGATCTCGCGCATGTAGAGGCGCCCGCCCCAGTGCTCGCCGCTGCGCCGGTCCTTCACGCCCGCCGGGTGGACGACGGGCCGCAGTTCAGCGATGGATGGTCTGGACATAGTCGGCGTAAGCGTCCCTGATATCGGCTGCGGACAGGTTGAGGTGTTCCAGGATCGTGAAGCGCCCAGGGCGGGTCTGGGGGGCGTACTCGACGGCCGCGACGAACTCGTCCACGCTGAACCCGATCTCCTCGGGCAGCACGGGCAGGTCGTGGCGGCGCAGGACGTCGACGAAGAGCCCGGACTGCTCCCCGGCCCCCCGCAGGTGCATCGCGAAGGCCGCGCCGATGCCGACCTGCTCGCCGTGGAGCGCGGAGCGGCCCGGGTAGAGCAGGTCGAAGGCGTGGCTGATCTCGTGGCAGGCGCCGGACGAGGGCCGGCTGTCGCCGCTGATGGACATCGCGATGCCGGAGAGCACGAGGGCCTCGGAGAGCACGGTGAGGAACTCGTCGTCGCCGCAGCCGCCCGGGTGACGCAGGACGGACTCGCCGGCGGTACGGGCCATGGCGGCGGCCAGCCCGTCGACGGCCTCGCCGGTGATGCGGTGCGACAGCTCCCAGTCGGCGATCGCCGAGATGTTGGAGATCGCGTCGCCGATGCCGGCGCGGATGAAGCGGGTGGGCGCCTCGCGGATCACGTCGAGGTCGATGACCATCGCGATCGGGGTGGGCACGCCGTAGGAGCCGCGTCCGTTGTCGTTGTCCAGGATGGACACCGGGGAGCAGATCCCGTCGTGGGACAGGTTGGTGGCGACGGCCACCATGGGCAGGCCGACCCGCGCCGCGGCGTACTTCGCCACGTCGATGATCTTGCCGCCGCCGAGGCCGACGACGGCGTCGTAGCGGCGACCCTTTATGTCGTCGGCGAGCTTGACCGCCGAGTCGATGGTGCCGTCGACGACCGGGTACCAGTCGGCGTGCGGCAGGGCCGGCTCCAGGCGGGCGCGCAGCGCCTGCCCGGAGCCTCCGCTGATCGCGACGGCGAGCTTGCCGGACGCGGAGATGCGCTGGTCGGCGAGGATGCCGTCCAGTTTGTCCATCGCCCCTCGACTGATGTCGACGACGACGGGCGAGGGGATCAGCCGCGTCAGTACTGGCATGCGATCGTCCGGCCCTTGGCGAGGTCGTCGTGGTTGTCGATCTCGACCCACTTGACGTCGCCGATGGGGGCCACGTCGATCGTGAAGCCGTCGTCGACGAGCTGCTGGTAGCCGTCCTCGTAGTACAGGTCGGGGTCGCGCTCGAAGGTGGTCTTGAGGGCCTCGGCGAGCTGCTCGGCGGCCTCGGGCTCGATGAGGGTGACGCCGATGTACTCGCCGGTCGCGTCGGCCGGGTCCATCAGCTTGGTGATCTTCCGCACGCCCTGGCCATCGGCGGTGACGACCTTCATCTCCTCGTCGGCCAGGTTCTTGACCGTGTCGAGGGCGAGGATGATCTTCTGGCCGTTGCCGCGGGCGGCGAGGAGGGTCTTCTCGACGGAGACGGGGTGGACGGTGTCGCCGTTGGCGAGGATCACGCCCTGCTTCAGGACGTCACGCGCGCACCACAGGGAGTAGGCGTTGTTCCACTCCTCGGCCTTGTCGTTGTCGATCAGCGTGATCGAGACGCCGTACTTGGCCTCCAGCGCCTCGCGGCGATCGTAGACGGCCTCCTTGCGGTAGCCGACGACGATGGCGACCTCGGTGAGGCCGACCTCGGCGAAGTTGCCGAGGGTCAGGTCGAGGACCGTCAGGCTCTCCTCGGCGCCTTCGGGGCCGACGGGCACGAGGGCCTTGGGCAGGGTGTCGGTGTAGGGACGCAGGCGGCGTCCGGCACCGGCAGCGAGTACAAGGCCGATCATGCTGGTTCTCCTTCGTCGTGTACGGCGGGTGCTCCGGCGGAGACCCAGAAACGGATGCTCTCCACGAGCACCACCAGAGCCACGAACACGGCGAGGACCGTGAGCGCGACGGGGAACGCGTCCCGGGGAAGGACTGTGGCGAGGACCACGGTCGCCAGGACCCGGCCCTCGTGGCCGCCGATCGTCCGCACCAGCCAGTGCGGGGGGGCGCCCGAGCCGCCCCGGATGCGGTAGACCGCGTCGTAGTGATGGTAGGCGACCGCCGCGACCAGTCCGAATGCCGCCGGAAGGGTTCCGGGGACGTCCGCCTTGACGGCGAGCGCGAGGATCGTCACGTACTCGGCGCACCGGAAGAGCGGCGGGATGAGCCAGTCGAGGGCGCCCTTGAGGGGGGCCGAGACGGCCGCGCCCGAGAGGACGACGTAGGCCGCGGCGACGGCGATCAGCCACGGATCGCCGAAGTCGAGGGTCACGGCCCCGGCCACCATCAGCACGGATCCGACCGCGGCCGTCAGCAGCGGGACGTAGCCCGGCCGGTGGCGCGCGGGGCGGCGGTCCCCGCCGGTCCAGGCGAGCACGCCGGAGTCGGCGAGGTCCGCGAGGGCCCCGGCGGCCCGGTCGGTCCGGGTGGCCTTGCGGGTCAGCGAGCGCAGGACGCGGCCCGCGGTGGTGTAGAGGGCGCCGAAGGCGCAGCCCACGAGGAGGGCGTAGAAGACGATCCGGGGCGTGGTGACGGCCGTCAGGACCGCGATCATCGCCCACCGCTCACCGATCGGCAGGATGATCATCCGGCGGGCCCAGACGGTCCAGCCGACGCTGTCGAGGCGGTCCGACAGGGCGGCGGTGGGGCTCGTGTTCGCGGTGGCGTCGTGGTTGGCCTCGTTGAAGGCGAAGTCGACGACGTGCCGGCAGGTCATGAGGATCATCGCGCCGAGCGCGAGGGCCCATACGTCGTCCCCGTCGCGGGCGGCGCCGAGCGCGAGGCCCGCGTAGAAGGAGTACTCCTTGGCCCGGTCGAAGGTGGCGTCGAGCCAGGCGCCCATCGTGGAGTACTGGAGCGAGTAGCGGGCGAGCTGCCCGTCGGTGCAGTCCAGGACGAAGGAGACGAGCAGCAGCACGCCGGCCGTGACGTAGCCCCAGCGCTCTCCGGTGGCGGCGCAGCCGGCCGCGATCAGCGCCGTGATCAGCGAGGCGGTGGTGACCTGGTTGGGGGTCAGGCCACGGCGGGCGCACCAGCGGGCGATGTAGCGGGAGTACGGGCTGACGAAGAAGGTGGTGAAGAACCCGTCGCGGGACTTGACGGCGGTCCGCAGTCGGACGGCCTCGTCGTCGACGGCGGCCACCTCGGCCTCCGCCCGCGCGCGCTCCGCCTCGGAGCCGGGGACGGCGGCGACCAGCGTGCCGAGCTCGGGCCGCTGGACGGAGGTCCCGGCGGCCTCGACGGCGGCGGCGAGCCGGTCCGGGTAGGGCCCGTCCCCGCCGCCGACGGTCTCGGGCGCCAGCGCGGCGGCCCGGTCGAGGGCTCCGCGCGCGCCCGCCTGGACGGCGAGGGCGCCGGTCACGGCGCAGGCGTCGAAGCGCGGGTCGGTCAGGGCCAGGCGCAGCGCGTGCGGGTGTCCGACGAAGGCGCTGTCGACCACCGCCACCCGCTCGTGGGCCGGTACGTCGGCCAGTGCGGCGGCGGCGTCTTCGGGGCCGGTGACCGGGCGGACGTCGAAACCGAGCGATCGGAGCTCGTCTTCGAGCGGTGATCCGGGTACCGGCGGGCCGGTGAGGATGACGGTCGACAGACGAACTCACTCCTTGCGACGAACACGTTCGACGGGCCGCGGGGCGGGTGCCCGAGGGGGCGGCGGCACGTCGGCAGAGGCTATCGGATGAATGGAAGCCGGGATTCACCAGCCGTTCAGCTCGGCTGTTAGGCTGACCGTGGTACGTGTACGAGTGTCGTACACAGCTTCGTACACCCCGGCAACCGAGCGGGAAAGAGGTGGGTTGATGACCGTCGTAGTGGTCGCTGCCGTGCGCGGCGAACTCCGGTGCGTCCCCACTTCCCTCCGGGCGTTCGGCCGGGTCTGATCCCACCGATCTCACCTCGTCGGCCGGAGCCCCCGTTCCCAAGGGTTCACGTTGTCCGACAACACCCGTGGCACCACCACCTCTTCTTCTCCTTCCCCTTCGGCCGTCTTCGCGGCCTTCATGGAGCTGCACCGCGGCCTGCCCCGGCAGTCGCCCGGCTCCGACGCCTCCACCCGTCACCTGCTGTCCCTGTGCGGACCGCTGCCCGCGCGGCCGCGCGTGCTCGACGTGGGCTGTGGTCCGGGTCGCAGCGCCCTGCTCCTCGCCGCCGAGGCGGGCGGCGCGGGCCTGGCCGAGGTGACGGCCGTCGACCTGTACGAGCCGTTCCTCGACGAGCTGCGGGCCGCCGCCGAAGCGCGCGGCCTGGCCGAGCGGATCCGGCCCGTCAACGCCGACATGGGGGCGCTCCCCTTCGAGGACGGTTCCTTCGACCTGATCTGGGCGGAGGGCTCGGCCTTCGTCATCGGCTTCGACCGGGCGCTCGCCGAGTGGAAGCGCCTGCTCGCGCCCGGCGGCGCGCTGATGCTGAGCGACTGCGAGTGGACCGCCGAGGAGCCCTCGGCCGGGGTCCGCGCCTTCTGGGACGCGCAGTACCCGCTGCGCTCGCGCGCCCGCAACATCGCGGCCGTCCAGGCCGCCGGGTACCGGCTCCTGGGCACCCACCTCCAGCCGGACTCCGACTGGGCGCGGTACTACGGTCCGCTCGGCGAGCGGGTCCGGGACGCCGGCGGCGCCGACGCGGCCGACGCGGCCGCGGCCGCCGCGCTGGCCGCCGTGCGCGAGGAGCTCGCCGTACGGGAACGGCACGGGCACGAGTACGGGTACACCGGCTACGCGCTGGCCCCGGTGAGCGCCGGGGACGGGGGCGGCCGGCCGACCCGTCCGGAGACGGACGCGGATCGGGCGGCCGTTCGGGCCGTCAACCTGGCGGCTTTCGAAACCCCGCTGGAGGCTGATCTCGTGGACGCGCTCCGCGCCGACGCCTCGTGGCTCCCGGGCCTGTCCTACGTGGCCGAGGGGCCCGACGGGGCGGTGGCGGCGCACGCCCTGCTGACGCGGTGCGAGGTGGACGGCGTACCGGCGCTCGCGCTGGCTCCGGTGGCCACCGATCCGCGCCTCCAGCGCTCCGGCGCGGGCAGTGCGGTCGTACGGGCGCTGCTGGCGGCGGCGCGGGCGCGGGGAGAGGCGTTGGTGCTGGTCCTGGGCCATCCCGCGTACTACCCGCGGTTCGGTTTCGTGCCGGCGTCGCGGTTCGGCATCCGGGCGCCGTTCGAGGTGCCGGACGAGGCGATGATGGCGCTGGTCCTGGACGATTCCGTTCCGGTACCGACGGGAACCATCGCGTATCCGGCGCCGTTCGGCGTCTGATCCGGTGCCGGTGACCTGCTGAGCGACTCCGCTCCCCGCCGCCCTACCATGCGGCGGGGAGCGGACATGCGCGGATCGCCGAAGTGGGGACAAGCCTCTTTTGTACGGCAGACTGAAGGCCGAAGTCCGAAGCGAAGGATGGGTATGCCGACCACACCAGCCACCGACGCCGGCCACGCGTCCCCCGGCACCGGCACTCAAGAACCGATCATGCTCGAACTGGTCGACGAGTCCGGCAACACCATCGGCACGGCGGAGAAGCTCTTCGCCCATCAGGCGCCGGGGCTGCTGCACCGGGCGTTCTCCGTGTTCCTCTTCGACCAGCAGGGTCGCCTGTTGCTCCAGCAGCGGGCCCTCGGGAAGTACCACTCCCCCGGCGTCTGGTCGAACACGTGTTGCGGTCACCCCTACCCGGGCGAGTCCCCGTTCGCGGCGGCGGCCCGGCGGACCCACGAGGAGCTCGGGCTGTCGCCCTCACTGCTCGCGGAGGCGGGGACGGTGCGCTACAACCACCCGGACCCCGCGTCGGGTCTGGTGGAGCAGGAGTACAACCACCTGTTCGTGGGACTCGCGCGGTCGACGCCGCGGCCGGATCCGCAGGAGGTGGGCGACACCGCCTTCGTCACGGCCGAGGAGCTGGCGAAGCGGCACGCCGAGGCGCCCTTCTCCGCCTGGTTCATGACGGTGCTGGACGCGGCGCGGCCCGCGATCCGCGAGCTGACGGGTGACGCCGCCGGCTGGTAGCCCGTACGGGCGCCGGCGGCCCGGTTCGGCTCAGCCGACCGGGGTCGGGGCGGGGGTGGTGAGCGGCAGCGCCGCCCAGATCACCTTGCCCCCGGTGGCGGTGTGCTCGACGTCGCACACTCCGCCGGCCTCCCGGGTGATCTCCCGCACGAGCAGCAGGCCCCGGCCGCCGGTCTGGCCGAAGTCGGCCTCCAGCGCCTTGGGCCGGTACGGGTGGTTGTCCTCCACGGCCACGCGTACCCAGGCCCGTCCCACCGCGACCTCGACGGCCACCTCGGGCGAGAGGAGCGCCGCGTGCCGGACGGAGTTCGTCACCAGCTCGGAGACGATCAGCAGCAGGGAGTAGACCAGGTCCCGATGGGCCGGCACCCCCTGCCGGCCGAGCAGGTCGCGGACCGCGCGGCGGGCCTGCGGAACGGATTCTTCTACGGCGGGCGCGGTGAAGCGCCACACTCCTTCGTACGCGAGGGGGTCGGCCGGAGCCGGCACCTCACCTCCCGCGGCCGGCGGGATGCTCCCGCTGTCGTTCATTTTCCGGCCCCCGTCTTCACGCTCGATCGTCTCCACGCGTCCAGAGTGGAGAAGACGCTGGTCCGGACCGGACCGCTGACCATAAGTCAGCGGCAATCGGACACTTTCTGACCGCCGGCGTATGACAGAGTCAGTTGTTCGACCGTTACTGACCCGGCGCGGGGCGATGGGGCGTGCTGTCGCCGCCGGCGCCGACGTCGCTGCCAGTGCCGGTGCCGGTGTCGGTGTCGGTGTCCTTGACGAGGCCGATGATCCGCCGGGCGCTCATGCCCAGCGCCACCAGGCTCAGCCCGTCGAACAGCAGGGCGAGCGAGAAGAAGGCGCCGATCACGTACTGGCTGCTGCTCGGCCAGCTCCAGAGCACCAGGAGGCCGAGCAGGACGCCGAAGGCACCCTGGACGAGGGTCAGCCCGAAGTTGGCTCCACGCACCACGAGCGCGCCCGCGAGCCGGAAGAGCCCGCCGATGAGGAAGAAGAGCGCGGCGAACATGGTCAACGCCTCGGCGCCCACGTCGGGGCGCCGCAGGATCACGAAACCGGCGGCGATGTTGACGGCGGCCACGATGACGGCCAACCAGAAGTAGTTGCTCTTGCGGGACTGCACCGCCTGCACCAGACCGACGAGCCCGCCGACCAGCAGGAGCCAGCCGAAGAGGAACATCGTGGTGAGGGTCGCCACACCGGTGTAGACGAGGCCCACCAGACCGGCCAGGACGAGGACGACCCCGAGCAGGGCCATCAGTCCGAAGCCCCGGTTGAGTTTCTTCCTGTCCTGCTGCGGTCCGGAGCGGCCGGGGCGGCCCGAGTGGTCGGCTGTGCGGTCGTTGCCCATGGACGTGTGCCACCTTTCAGCACCCCCCGCGACGGACTCCCCTTGATCATAGGATCAGCCGCCCGGGATAGCATCCGGCGCATGGACGCAGCCCTGCACTCCTCCGTGGCCGACGGCGTCGCCACCGTCGTGATCTCGCACCCCGCCAAGCGGAACGCCATGACGGCCGGGATGTGGCGGGCCCTGCCGGAGACGCTCGCGCGCCTCGCGGCCGACCCCGCCGTCCGCGCCCTGGTCCTGACCGGGGACGGCCCCACCTTCTGCGCGGGCGCCGACATCTCCTCCCTGAGCGGGGACGACGACCCACAGGCCCTCTCGGTGGCGGCCGAGGAGGCCCTCGCGGCGTTCCCGCTGCCGACGGTGGCGGCGATCCGCGGATTTTGCGTAGGGGGCGGCAGTCAGCTGGCGGCCGCCTGCGACCTGCGGTTCGCGGAGGAGGGCGCCTCGTTCGGGGTGACGCCGGCGAAGCTGGGGATCGTCTATCCGGCCTCCTCCACGCGACGGTTGACCTCGCTGATCGGGCCGGCCTGGGCCAAGTACCTGCTGTTCTCGGCGGAATTGATCGGCGCGGACGTCGCCCTGCGCGCCGGATTCCTGAACGAGCTGCTGCCGACCGGTCAACTCGACGAGCGGGTGGCCGAGTTCACGCGGATCCTGGCCGGCCGCTCGCGCCTGACGCAGGCGGCGGCCAAGGAGTTCGTGGACGGGCGCACCGACCGGGACGCGTACTGGGCGCGGCAGGCGGCCGGCAGCGGCGACACCGCCGAGGGTGTCGCCGCGTTCCTGGAGCGCCGGGCGCCGGTGTTCAGCTGGCCCGCGCGGGGTTGATCGCGCGCAGCGCGGCGACGATCGAGGCCGGGGCCTTCTCCGGGGAACCGGCGTCGTAGGGCGGCTGGGGGTCGTACTCGCACATGAGCTGCACGGTCTGCGCGTACGTGTCCCCGGCGATCTTGCCGAGGAGCCCGAGGCCCATGTCGATGCCGGAGGACACCCCGGCGGCGGTGACGTACTTGCCGTCGTAGACCACCCGCTCCCCGGTGGGCTCGGCGCCGAAGGGGCGCAGCCGGTCGAGGTAGAGCCAGTGGCTGGTGGCCCGGCGGCCGTCGAGGAGGCCCGCGGCGGCGAGGAGCAGGGAGCCGGTGCAGACGGAGGTCGTCCAGGTGGTCGTCGCGTCGACGGCCCGCAGCCAGTCGAGCACGGCCGGGTTGTCCATCTCCCGCTCGGGGTACGGGCCGCCGGGCACGATGACGATGTCGGGGCGGGTGACCTCGTCGAGCGTCTTGTCGGCGACGAGCGCGAGGGCGCCGTTGTCCGTGCGTACGGGCCCGGGTCGTTCGGAGACGAACACGGTCTCGACGTCCTGGAGGCGGCCCAGGGTGTCGAAGGGGCCGATGGCGTCGAGGGCGGTGAAGTGGTCGTAGAGCAGGACGGCGATCTGCATGGCTGGCTCCTCCGGAGCGGGTGGGTGATCGGGCTGGGGCGGGTGATCGGCTGGGGCGGGTGGTCGGGCTGGGGCGGGTGGTCGGCTTCAGGCGGGGTCGCGGGGGTGGGCGGGGGTCGGTCCGAAGCGGCGGCGGTATTCGGCCGGGGACTGGCCGAGGTGGCGCAGGAAGGCCCGGCGGAGCGCTTCCGGGGTCCCGTAGCCGCACGCGCGGGAGATCTGGGTGACCCCGTCCCCCGTGTCCTCCAGCAGCCGGCGGGCGTGCTCCACGCGCACCCGCTCGACGTACCGCCCCGGTGTGACCCCGGTCTCGGCCTGGAAGGCCCGCGCGAAGTGCCGCGGGGACAGGGCGGCCCGCCCGGCGAGGGCCTCCACGCTGAGGTCACCGCCCGGGTGCTCGACGATCCACCGCTGGACCTCGCGCAGAGGTTCGCGCCGTGCGGTCTGGGCGGCGAGGTGCGCGCTGAACTGGGCCTGGTTCCCCGGCCGGCGCAGGAACACCACGAGGTGGCGGGCGATGAGCAGCGCCACGTCCCGCCCGCAGTCCTCCTCGACCAGGGCGAGCGCCAGGTCGATGCCGGCGGTGACCCCGGCCGAGGTGGCGACGTGGCCGTCGCGGACGTAGATCGGGTCCGGCTCCACGGTCACCCGCGGATAGTCCCGCGCCATCGCCTCGCACGCGTTCCAGTGCGTGGTCGCCCGCCGTCCGTCGAGCAGCCCGGCCTCGGCGAGCAGCAGTCCGCCGGTGCACACGGACACCAACCGCCCCGCGCGCCCCCCGTGCGCGCGCAGCCAGTCGGTGATCCGGGGCTCGAAGTCGCCCGAGAACCGGCCCCCGGGCACCAGCACTGTGGTCCCGGCGTCCGGCCGGGCGCTCTCCAGCGGCCCGTCGGGGACCAGCGTCAGGCCGCTGCCGGTGCGTACGGGCGTCCCCGCCGGGGAGACGGTCCGGATCGCGTAACGGTCCTGGACGCCGGGGCAGTGCGAGGCCCCGTTGAACACCTCGACCGGGCCGGTCACGTCGAGGCTCTGGACCTCGTCGTAGAGGATGACGAGTACGTTTCGCGACGTCATGGCTTCATGGTGTGACGCGGGGCCGATGGCCGCAATGACGGGCATCCCACCTATCCGGCCATCGGTCGGGTGGCGACCGACGGCCGCCGGGGGCGCGGCGGGGCGCGGATAGGATCGGGGCATCATGACTGCAACCCTCGTCGCCAAGAAGCTCACCGCCGCGCACGGTGAGCGCACCCTCTTCGCCGATCTCGACCTCGTCGTGGCACCCGGCGACGTCATCGGCCTGGTCGGCGTCAACGGCGCCGGGAAGTCGACCCTGCTGCGGATGCTCGCCGGGCTCGACACCCCCGAGACCGGCGAGACGCGGCTCTCGCCGCCCGGCGCGGCCGTCGGCCACCTTCCCCAGGAGCCGGAGCGCCGCGACGGCGAGTCGATCCGGGAGTTCCTCGCCCGCCGCACCGGGGTCGCGGCCGCGCAGACGGAGCTGGACGCGGCCACGCAGGGCCTCGTGGACGGCACCCCGGGCGCGGACGACGCGTACGCGGACGCCCTCGACCGCTGGCTGAACCTGGGCGGCGCGGATCTCGACGAGCGGGCCGAGGAGGTCTCCGCCGAGCTCGGGCTCACCGTGAGCCTGGACCTGCCGATGTCGGCCCTGTCCGGCGGACAGGCCGCGCGGGCCGGTCTCGCCTCGCTCCTGCTGTCCCGCTACGACGTCTTCCTCCTCGACGAGCCCACCAACGACCTGGACCTCGCCGGTCTGGAGCGGCTGGAGCAGTTCGTGAAGGGGCTGCGCGCGGGCACGGTCGTCATCAGCCACGACCGCGAGTTCCTCACCCGGACCGTCACCAAGGTCCTCGAACTCGACCTGGCCCAGCAGCAGATCAACCTCTACGGCGGCGGCTACGAGTCCTATCTGGAGGAGCGCGAGCGCGCCCGCGGTCACGCCCGCGAGGAGTTCGAGGAGTTCGCGGGCAAGAAGGCGGCCCTGGAGGGCCGGGCGCAGATGCAGCGCAACTGGATGGACAAGGGCGTGCGCAACGCCCGCCGCAAGGCGAGCGACAACGACAAGATCGGCAAGAACCTGCGCGGGGAGTCGAGCGAGAAGCAGGCCGCCAAGGCCCGCCAGACGCAGCGCGCGATCGAGCGGCTGGAGGTCGTCGAGGAACCGCGCAAGGAGTGGGAACTGCGCATGGAGATCGCGTCGGCCCCGCGCTCCGGCTCGGTGGTCGCGACCCTGCGCGAAGCCGCCGTGCGACGCGGGGACTTCAGCTTCGGCCCGGCCAGCCTCCAGATCGACTGGGCGGACCGGGTCGCGATCACGGGGGCGAACGGCGCCGGCAAGTCCACTCTGCTCGCGGTGTTGTTGGGGCGGCTCGCCCCCGACTCCGGCGCCGCCACCCTCGGTTCGGGGGTGCTGGTCGGCGAGGTCGACCAGGCGCGCGGGCTGTTCCTCGGTGACGAGCCGCTGCTGGAGGCGTTCTGCGCGGCCGTCCCGGACACCGAACCGGCCGAGGTCCGTACCCTGCTGGCCAAGTTCGGCCTGAAGGCGGCGCACGTCCTGCGTCCGGCGGCGACCCTCTCCCCGGGCGAGCGCACCCGGGCGGCGCTGGCGCTGCTCCAGGGGCGCGGGGTGAACCTGCTGGTCCTGGACGAGCCGACTAACCACCTCGACCTGCCGGCGATCGAGCAGCTGGAGTCCGCCCTCGACGCGTACGAGGGGACCTTGCTGCTGGTCACCCACGACCGCCGCATGCTGGAGGCCGTCTCGGTGACCCGCCGCCTGCGCGTGGAGGACGGCCGGGTCACCGAGCTCTAGGGGGTGTCTTCCGGATCAGGCCGGGCTCGCGGTGGCCGGCACCGCACCGCGCCTCGCCGCGTTGTCGTCGGTCGCCGACGCTCCGCGTCGACTCCCTCCTCCGCCTTGCGATGCACGGCACCGACCACCGCTCCCTGATCCGGCCTGATCCGAAAGACACCCCCTAGGCTGCCGCCAGAGCCGGGAAGGCTACTCGGTTGCTCGGGGCTACTCGGGGCCCTTCTCGGGGCCGCGGTGTGCGCGGTCCCGCGCGCGGTCCCGCCCAGGGCGGTCGAGCCGGGAGGCCTCGTCCGTGTCCGCGGCCCGGACGGGGCCGGGCTTGGGTTCCTTGTCCGCCGGTCGTTCGACGTGCGGCTTGCGGTGCTGTCGGTCGTCGTCCTCGTCGTGGAGCGGGACGCCTCCGGATCCGCCTTGGTCGTCCATGGCACGCCCTCCTCTCGCCCAGCGGGTGCCCGGGGGGCCGGCACGCAAACCGGATCCGGCGCACACCGGATCCGGTCAGGCCGTCCGCTCCTGCGGGGGCCGGCGCTCGCGGGCCATCCTGCGGGCCACGAATCCGCGCGGGAGATGGCGGGCGGCGAAGGCGTACGCCTGGTAGCGGCGGCCCGTGACGCTGATCGGGCGGCGCCGGGCGAGGTCGCGCAGGGCCTGGTCCACGACGGCCTCCGGCTCCAGCCACACCTGGTCGCGCAGGGCGCTGACGTCCATCCCGGCCCGCTCCTGGAACTCGGTTCGGGTGAAGCCCGGCACGACGGCCAGCACGCGCACCCCGTAGGGCTCCATGTCGACGCGCAGCGACTCGCTGAAGGCGGTGACCCAGGCCTTGGCGGCCCCGTAGGTGCCGGTCGGCAGCAGGCCCGCGACGGAGGAGACGTTCAGCACCGCGCCCCGGCGCCGCTCGCGCAGGCCCGGGAGCAGGGCGTGGGTGAGCCGCAGCGGGACCTTCACCAGCAGGTCGAGCATCCGCTCCTCGTCCTCGTACGGGCTGTACGGGAAGGGCGCGGGCAGCCCGAAGCCGGCGTTGTTGACCAGGACGTCCACCGGCCGGGCGGGGTCGGCGAGCCGGGCGGCGACGGCCTCGCGGTCCTCGGTGTCGAGCAGGTCGGCGGGGAGCACCTCGCAGACCGTCCCGAACTCGCGGCCGAGTCGCTCGGCGACGGCCTCCAGGCGTTCCTTGTCGCGGGCGACGAGGACCAGGGCACACCCCTTGGCGGCGAAGCCGCGCGCGAAGGCGGCGCCGAGGCCGGCACTGGCTCCGGTGATGAGTACGGTCGTGGTCAACTGGGCTTCACTTCCTGTGGTGTCGATCGGGAGATCGGAAGATCGGGCGGACGATGGAGCCGGGCGTCACGCGGTGCGCGGGGCGAAGGCGCGCGCCGCCCGGGAGTCGTAGGCCTGCGCGACGTCGACCAGGAAGCGGGCCTCGCCCTCCAGGTCGCCGCCCTCCCCGGACGTCTGGATCTCGGCGGGCAGTTCGAGACCGGCGGCCTGCCCGGCCGCTCCCGGCAGCCCGGCGAGCTTGGCCTGCCGGGCCTCCTTCAGTACGCAGGCCAGCGCCGCGGCCGCGCGCCGCGGCTCGGGGACCCCGCTCCCCGCGACGTGGCTGCGCGCCCGCTCGGCCGCGCCCGGGGCCACGTACTCGCCCAGGATCAGGATCGCGTCGCGGGTCTCGATCACCTTGCGGTAGACGAGCAGGTCGCGCGGTACGGGCGGCCACAGCAGTTCCATGACCCGGCCGGCGCGGGGCTTGGAGAGCACCACGTGCGGGACGGCCTGGACGAGGTCGCGCCACAGCGGCCACAGCCGCCAGGCGGTGGCGATGTCGGCGGTGGTGCGGCGCAGGGTGAACAGCGTCGGGACCAGGATCGCGGCGGCCCGCAGCAGCCCGTGCAGGTTCATCAGCAGCGGCAGGGCGGGCGTCGCCCAGGTGCTGCCGAACAGGGCCTTGAGCAGGTACGCGAACCAGAACAGCCCGGCCAGGGCGGTGCCCAGGCCGAAGAGGCGCAGTCCGACGGCCAGGCCCCGACTCTCGGTGCGCCGACTGTAGCGCCAACAGACGTGGACGCAGACGGTGTTGGCGACCAGGTGGGCGGAGATCAGGACGAGCCAGTAGGCGAGCGAGGGCACCGGTTCGCCGTCGGCCGGGATGGTGTGGGGGCCGTGCGCGGGGGCGGTCCGGTCCAGGGTGATCAGGAGGCCCAGCCAGAGGACCGTCCCGGCCCAGGAGGCGCGTTGGAGGCGCGGGCCTCGGGTGGCGGCAGCGACGAAGTAGAGCACCGCGCCCGCGGACAGGACACCGATCAGGTTGCGGACGAGGCCGACGGTGTGCGCGTAGCCGGGATCGCGGCTCATGGCGTAGGCGACGACGGCGGGCAGGTTCAGCGTCATCGCGGCGGCCGCGCTGGCGACGGCGAGCCACAGCCCGCGCTGCTGCGGGGAGCGCAGGGCGCCGGGGGCCCGCAGCAGGACGGCGATCCACAGGGCGAGCACGCCGGGGACGGCCAGCCGCTCGCCGAGGGCGAGCAGCTCAGCCCCCATCGCGCACGTCCCGCTCGTAGCCCATGGCGGACTCCAGCCGCGCGAGCGCGCCCCGGGGGGCGGCGGCGAGCCGGGGGTGGCGGGGACCGGAGGTGCGGATGCGGACGCGGATCATGCTGGCGAGCATCTCCGCCTCCCGCTCCTGGCGGGTGGTGTAGTTGGTGCGGCCGAGGATGACGGGGGCCCGGCCGTCGTTCTCCTCGCCGTCGAGGGAGTGGTGGTCGAAGAGGATGTGCCCCAGTTCGTGCAGCACGATGTGCTCGCGGTGCAGGGGGGTGGTGCGGTCCTCGTAGAAGACGTAGTCGACCGTGTCCGTGCCGACCCACAGTCCGCAGACCCCGGATTCGGCGGCCTCCCTGGGCAGCGGGTGCAGGCGGATGGGGCGGCCGCGCCGTTCGGCGAGTCGGGCACAGAGGATGTCGAGGGACAGCGGGTGCGAGAGGTCCATATGACCGAGAATCACCTCGCACCTTTTGCGCAGTCCGGCATTCCTATGCATCTGCGGTTCCCTTTTCGGACCCTTTCTCGGGCAGCGTCGGTAGGCGTGGGTGGGTGGCGACATGGCGTCCTGAGCCTTGAGGCGGCCTCGGGGGTGGGGTCCCGGAGGGGAAAGCACGGAACGCCCGTTCGCGCGTGACGAACGGGCGTTCCACCATCCCTACCGAGGCGCCCGGGTGGTTGGCAAGGCATTCCCGCTGGTGGGGGTGCCTATTCGGCCATTCCTGCCGGTCGGTGCCCGGGGTGCCCACGAGCTCCTCCGCGCGCCTCCGCGCCTACGAGCGCCTGCGGCCCTCCTCGGGGCCGGTGAGGCCGGCCCGGCGCAGGGCGTCGGCCATGGCGCTGTTGGCCGGCGCGGGCGCCGAGGAGGCGCGACCGCCGCCGCCCTGACCGCCCTGGCGCCGGTCACCGGCGCGCCGCCCCTGACCGCCCTGGCCCTGGCCCTGGCCCTGGCCCTGGCCCTGGCCTTGGCCTTGGCCCTGGCCGCCCCGCTGCCCTGGCGGCGCCGCCCCGCTGCCCTGGCCGGCGCCGCGCTGCTGCGGGGCCGACCGCCACCGCGGCGCTCCTCGCGCCGCTCGTCGCGCTGGCGGGGCGCTCCGGCGCCGCGCTCGGCGCCGGCCTCGTCCTCCAGGCGCAGGGTCAGGGAGATCCGCTTGCGCGGAATGTCCACGTCCATGACCTTGACCCGGACGATGTCGCCGGGCTTGACCACGTCGCGCGGGTCCTTGACGAAGGTCTTCGACAGGGCCGAGACGTGCGCGAGGCCGTCCTGGTGGACGCCGATGTCGATGAAGGCGCCGAAGGCGGCCACGTTGGTGACCACCCCTTCCAGGATCATCCCGGGGGCCAGGTCGCCGATCTTCTCGACGCCCTCCTTGAAGGTGGCCGTCTTGAAGGCGGGGCGCGGGTCCCGGCCCGGCTTCTCCAGCTCGCGCAGGATGTCGGTGACCGTCGGGAGACCGAAGGACTCGGTGACGAACTGCTCGGGCCGCAGGGAGCGCAGGACGGAGGTGTTGCCGATCAGGGCGGCCACCTCGGCTCCGGCGGTCTTGCCCATCGCCCGCACCACCGGGTAGGCCTCGGGGTGGACGCTGGAGAAGTCCAGCGGGTCGTCGCCGCCGCGGATGCGCAGGAAGCCGGCGCACTGCTCGTACGCCTTCGGGCCGAGGCGGGCCACGTCCTTGAGGCCCTTGCGGCTGCGGAAGGGGCCGTTGGCGTCGCGGTGGGCGACGATGTTCTCGGCGAGGGTGGCGCTGATGCCCGAGACCCGCGACAGGAGCGGCGCGGAGGCGGTGTTGACGTCGACGCCGACGCCGTTCACACAGTCCTCGACGACCGCGTCGAGGGAGCGCGACAGCTTCACCTCGGACAGGTCGTGCTGGTACTGGCCGACACCGATGGACTTCGGGTCGATCTTGACGAGCTCGGCCAGCGGGTCCTGGAGCCGGCGGGCGATGGAGACCGCGCCGCGCAACGACACGTCCATGCCGGGCAGTTCCTGCGAGGCGAACGCCGAGGCCGAGTACACGGAGGCGCCGGCCTCCGAGACCATCACCTTGGTGAGCTTCAGCTCCGGGTGGCGGGTGATGAGGTCGCCGGCGAGCTTGTCGGTCTCGCGGGAGGCGGTGCCGTTGCCGATGGCGACGAGTTCCACCGCGTGTTCCTTCGCGAGGCGGGCGAGCTTCGCGAGGGACTCGTCCCACTTGTTGGCGGGAACGTGCGGATGGATCACGTCCGTGGCGACGACCTTGCCGGTCGCGTCGACGACGGCCACCTTGACGCCCGTACGGAAACCCGGGTCCAGGCCGAGGGTGGCGCGGGTGCCGGCGGGGGCGGCGAGGAGCAGGTCGCGCAGGTTCGCCGCGAAGACCCGTACGGCCTCGTCCTCGGCGGCGGCGCGCAGCCGGGTCCGCAGGTCGATGCCCAGGTGCACCTGGATCTTGGTGCGCCAGGCCCAACGGACCGTGTCCGCGAGCCACTTGTCGCCGGGGCGGGCGCGGTCGGCGACGCCGAAGCGGCGGGCGATCAGGCCCTCGTACGTGGACGGGCCGGGGGTGTCGGCGTCCTCGGGGGCCTCGGGCTCCAGGTCGAGGACGAGGACGTCCTCCTTCTCGCCGCGCAGCATGGCGAGGACGCGGTGCGAGGGGAGGTCGGTGAAGGGCTCGGCGAAGTCGAAGTAGTCGGCGAACTTGGCGCCCGCCTCTTCCTTGCCCTCGCGGACCTTCGCGGCCAGGCGGCCGCGGCTCCACATGCGTTCGCGCAGCTCGCCGATCAGGTCGGCGTCCTCGGCGAACTTCTCGGTGAGGATGGCGCGGGCGCCCTCCAGGGCGGCGGCCGGGTCGGCGACGCCCTTGTCGGGGTCGACGAACGCGGCAGCGGCGGCGGCCGGTTCGACGGAGGGGTCGGCCAGCAGGCCTTCGGCCAGGGGCTCCAGGCCGGCCTCGCGGGCGATCTGGGCCTTGGTGCGGCGCTTGGGCTTGAAGGGGAGGTAGATGTCCTCCAGCCGGGCCTTGGTGTCGGCCGCGTGGATCCGGGCCTCCAACTCGGCGTCGAGCTTGCCCTGCTCCCGTACGGAGTCGAGGACCGCCGCGCGGCGGTCCTCCAGCTCGCGCAGGTACCGCAGCCGCTCCTCCAGGGTGCGCAGCTGGGCGTCGTCGAGCATCTCGGTCGCTTCCTTGCGGTAGCGCGCGATGAACGGCACGGTGGAGCCGCCGTCGAGCAGCTCGACGGCGGCCTTGACCTGCCGCTCCCGTACGCCGAGCTCCTCGGCGATCCTGCCTTCGATGGACATCGTCACTGTGCGGTCCCGCCTGCCTTCGTTTGCGTGGAAGGCTGCCAATTGTGGCAGGTGGCGATGACGGACGTCGGGAGGCCTGCGGGTCGGCGTCGGGAGGGGCGGCGCGTGACGGTCAGGCCTTGCCCATGAGGTCGGCCGGGAATGCGCCTCCGAGCATGGCCTGTCGGACGAATCCGCCGCCGAGTTCGTGGAGGCGGGCGAGGCCGGCGGCGCCGAGGTGCTCGTAGGGGGCGGCGTCGAGCCGGTCGGTCTCGGCCTCCAGGCGTTCGCGTACGGCGGCGCCCGCTTCGGTGAGTTCGCCGGCGGCGTCCAGGATGCCGCGGGCGCGGAGCCGGTCGGCGGCGGCGTCGAGGTCGTCCTGCTGCCAGCCGCGGATGCTCTTGACCCACTTCGGGCTCATGCCGTGGCCGGTGGCCGTGTGGCTGACCAGGGCTTCGAGGGGGTCGAGGTCGGTGATGAGGAGCGCGGCGAGGTGGCCGTCGCCGCGGTGTTCGCGCAGCAGGGTGGTGGCGTGCCACAGGCGCAGGTGTGCCTCGTCGGGGACGGGGAGGTCGGCGTGGGCGGCGTAGAGGGTCCGGCCGTGCCGGGTGCAGGCCTCGGCGGCGCGCAGGGCGAGTTCGGCGGCCTCGGCGAGCTCGGGCGAGGCGATGGTCTCGGGGCCGAGGACGCGGCGCAGGGTGGTGTCGACGGCGCGCAGCCGGGCGGCGAGGGCCTGCTCGGGCGAGACGGTGTCCCAGACGGCCGGCAGGTGCGTGGCGACGAGGTCGTGGCGGTAGTTGTAGAACGCGGCGGTGACCGCGCCGGGCCCGACGGCGCCCATGGCGGCGGAGCGGGAGGCGAGGTTGACGGCGACGCCGTCGGTGACGCCGAGGGCGGCGTACTCGGTGGCGAGGTCGCGCGAGAAGTAGACGGTGGAGTGGAAGGGGTTGATGGCGGCGTGCCAACAGCGGCGGGCGGCGAGCTCGGGAAGCGTCATGCCCCGCAGGTTACCGACCGCTCAGTATGTCCGGTAGCCCGGGGGTCAGGTCGGTGGGGCGGGTGGGGTGGGCGGGCGGGCGGGAGGGAGGAGTGACCCCGGTCGTTTCCGGCCGTTCTCGCGTCGGCCGCGCCGTTCGACACGGCCGGTCCGGCGGCGCGTACGGGCTCCGCCGGTCCGGCGCCCGTACGGGGCTCCGGTCGCGGCGTCCGGGCTTCCCCCCGCGCCGCGACGCCCGGACGGGTGTCCGCTGAGCGGGGTGTGACGGCCGAATGGCGATCGTGTGACAGCGACGGCCATGGACATGACGTGGGCCACCGGGGGTGAATACGGTCGAACGCATCGGCCTCCCCTACCACTTGGAGCTCATCGTGCGCCGCACAGTCATCGCCCCGAGCGTGCTCGCCGCTTCCCTGCTGCTGGTGATCCCGGCATCCGCGGCGAGCTCGACTCCCGGCGCCCCGGGTCTCGGCGACCCGTACTACCCGGCCAACGGGAACGGCGGCTACGACGTCTCCCACTACGACCTGCGCCTGCGCTACCAGCCGACGACGGACCTGCTGGAGGGCACCGCCACCCTCCTGGCCACCGCCAAGCAGGACCTGTCGCGCTTCAACCTCGACTTCGGCCTGAAGGTCAGCGAAGTCCGCGTCAACGGGGTCAAGGCGAAGTTCGCCACCTCCGGCGCCCACGAGCTGGAGGTGACCCCCGCGCAGCCGCTGCGGCGCGACAAGCAGGCCACTGTCGTCGTCACCTACGCGGGCAAGCCCTCGGAGTTCAAGGTCGACGGCTGGTCGGCCTGGCAGCGCACCCCGGACGGCGGTGTCGCGGCGCAGGAACCCGAGGCGGCGGCCTGGTGGTTCCCGAGCAACGACCACCCGCTCGACAAGGCCACCTTCGACGTGTCGATCAACGTCCCGGACGGCACCCAGGCCATCAGCAACGGCGTCCTGCAGTCGCAGTCCTCCAAGCTCGGCTGGACCCGCTACAACTGGCGCTCCAACAAGCCCCAGGCCACCTACCTGGCCACCCTGGCCGTCGGAAAGTTCGACATCACCACGGACACGACGGCGAACGGCCTGCCGATCCTCAACGCCTACAGCAAGGACCTCGGCGACAACGCGGGCGCGGCGCGGGCGAGCATCGAGCGGACCGGCGAGGTCGCGGAGTGGCTGGAGGGGGTCTTCGGCCCGTACCCCTTCAACGCGTTGGGCGGTTACGTGCCCAACGTGCCCAGCGGTTTCGCCCTGGAGACGCAGACCCGCCCCTTCTACAGCCCGCGCCAGTTCGCGAACGGCTCCAACATCCAGGTGGTCGTCCACGAGCTGGCCCACCAGTGGTACGGGGACAGCGTCTCCGTCGACAACTGGAAGGACATCTGGATCAACGAGGGCTTCGCCCGCTACAGCCAGTGGCTGTGGTCGGAGAAGGAGGGCGAGGGCACCGCGCGCGAGCTGGCCGAGTGGACGTACGCCTCCCGCCCGGCGGAGGACCCGTTCTGGCAGGTCAAGCCGGGTGACCCGGGCGCGGACAAGCAGTTCCACGGGGCGGTCTACGACCGTGGCGCGATCGCCGTCCAGGCGCTGCGCGACGAGGTCGGCGACGAGGCGTTCTTCCGGATCCTCAAGGGCTGGCCGACCGAGCGGGCCTACGGCAACGCCAAGGTCGGGGACTTCGTGCGCTACGCGGAGAAGATCACGAGCAAGCCGCTGGCGCAGCTGTTCGAGACCTGGCTGTACACCCCGGGCAAGCCGGCCTACGGCACCCCCGCCGGCCCGGCCTCCGGTGCCCGCTCGCTCCAGGCCCCGGCCGAGCAGCCGGTGGAGCCGAAGTCGTGGAAGAAGATCGCCGAGACGAACACCGTCCACGACCGCGACGACCACGGCCACTGATCCCGGCCGACCCGCGCGCCGGGGCCCTCAGAAGGTCCCGGCGCGCCGGCGCGCCCGCGCGGAACGGGCGATCGGCAGGTAGCGCAGCCGCTCGGGCAGCAGCGGTACGAGGAGCCGCGCGGCCGTGCTGAACCGCCGCAGCCGGCGCTCCTGCGCGGGGGTCCACTCCAGGCCGATGGCGGCCCGCGCCTCGGGCGGCATGTAGCCGACGGTGACGAAGGCCCGGAAGCGCAGGTAGGCGACCCGCAGGAGCGGCCAGGTCAGGCGCAGGAGCAGCCGTGCGAGGCGCGAGCGGGGCTCGGGGCAGGGCAGCGGCGTGTCGGTGGCGACCAGCTCGCGGGCGACCTTGGTCGGCTCGATCTCCTCGGCCAGCATCCGGCGGTAGTAAGGCCAGAACTCCTCGATGGTCTGGGGCATGTCACGGTCGCGCAGCCCCAGGATGCGCCCCACCTGAAGCCACTCGCGATACAGCTGCCGTTCCTGGGCGGGGGTGATCGGGCGGAACAGGTAACGGCCCGCGTAGCGCGAGATGGGGAACCCGGTGGCGTGCACCCAGGCGTAGCAGGCCGGGTCGAGGGAGTGGTAGCGGCGGCCCCGGGTGTCGGTGCCCTGGATCCCCTTGTGCAGGCGGCGGACCCGGCGCCCTTCGGCGGCGGCCTCGTCCCCGCCGTACACCCACAGTTGCACGGAGCGCAGCGAACGCTCACCGCGTCCCCAGGGGTCGGTGCGGAAGACGGAGTACTGGTCGACGCCGGCGCCGACCGCGGGGTGGGCGACCTGGAGGGTGAAGGCGGCGGGCAGGGTCAGCAGGGAGCGGATGTCGCCCGCGGTGCCCCAGAGCACCCCGCCGGGCGGCGGCGGCTCGGGGTCGCGGCGCCGGTCGCGGTCGTGGTCGTGGCCGCTCTCGGTCCCGGACGTCGTCTTCGTGCTCATCCGTGCTCCCCCGGCCTGTCCTGTAACGGTCCTTCCAGTATTCACCCCTTCCTCCCTGGTACCGGATCCGGCCCGCCCGGGGGGCCCGCGCACGATGGCCTCGGTCCGGACAGAAAGTCTTGTCACGGGTGTTACCCAGAGGTAACCGCGGCTGCTTGGATGACGGCGTCGATCTTCCTCGTCCCCTTTCGGAGACCCCCATGCCGCAGATCTCCCACCGCCGTCACCGGGCCGCCGCCACGGCCGTGGCCGCCCTCGCCGCCGGCTCCCTGGCCCTCGTCACCGCGCCCACCGCCACGGCCGCCGAGGCGGCCGCGACCCCGCGGCTGAGCGTGCTGACGTACAACGTGTTCCTGATGAGCAAGAACCTCTACCCGAACTGGGGCCAGGACCACCGCGCCAACGAGATCCCGAAGGCGTCCTTCTACCAGGGCCACGACGTGGTCGTGCTCCAGGAGGCCTTCGACAACGGCGCCTCGGACGCGCTGAAGGCGAACTCCGCCTCCCGCTACCCCTACGCGACCCCGGTCGTGGGCCGCGGCAAGAGCGGCTGGGACGCGACGGGCGGCGCCTACTCCTCCACCACGCCGGAGGACGGCGGTGTGATGATCCTCAGCAAGTGGCCGATCGTCCGCAAGGAGCAGGTCGTCTACAAGGACGCCTGCGGCGCCGACTGGTGGTCGAACAAGGGCTTCGCCTACGCCGTCCTGGACGTCAACGGCACCAAGGTCCACGTCGTCGGCACGCACGCCCAGTCCACCGACCCCGGCTGCGGCGCCGGCGAGGCCGCGCAGATGCGCGCCCGCCAGTTCAAGGCCATCGACGCCTTCCTGGACGCGAAGAACATCCCGGCGGGTGAGCAGGTCATCGTGGCGGGCGACATGAACGTCGACTCCCGCACCCCCGAGTACGCCTCGATGCTGGCCGACGCCGACCTGGCCGGCACCGACACGCGTACGGGGCACCCGTACTCCTTCGACACGGCGCTCAACTCGATCGCCAAGTACCGCTACCCGAGCGACCCCCGCGAGGACCTGGACTACGTCCTCTACCGCAAGGGCAACGCGCGCCCGGCCGGCTGGAACAACAACGTGGTCAACGAGGTCTCGGCGCCCTGGACGGTCTCCAGCTGGGGCACCTCGTACACCTACACCAACCTCTCGGACCACAACCCGGTCATCGGGTCCTGACGTCCGCGCGGCCTCGTGCCGCCCTCGCCCGGCGGGTGGGCGAACCGCCCGCCGGGCTCGGCCGTACCCGTCAGGCGACGGGGTACGGGTCCTCGTACAGCGCCTCGATCAGCGGGCCGTACTTCTCCCGGACCACCCGGCGGCGCAGCTTCAGCGAGGGGGTCAGCTCACCCGACTCCGGGCCCCACTCCCCGTGGAGCACCCGGTAGCGCTTGATCTGCTCGGTGCGGTTGAGGCGGGCGTTGGCGGCCTCCACCGCGCGCCCGATCTCCTCCAGGACGGCGGGGTGCGCCGCCAGCGCGCCCGCGTCCCGGACCTCGATGCCCCGGGCCGCGGCCCAGACGGGGGCCAGCTCGGGGTCCAGGACCAGCAGGGCGACCAGGTAGGAGCGGCCGTCGCCGTGCACCAGGGCCTGGCCGATCAGTGGGTGTTCCTTGACGGTGTTCTCCACCAGGGCCGGCGAGACGTTCTTGCCGGTGGAGGTGATGATGAGTTCCTTCTTGCGGTCGGTGATCCACAGGAAGCCGTCCTCGTCGATCCGGCCGACGTCCCCGGTGGGGAACCAACCGTCCGCGTCGGCCGCGCTCTCCACCGTGCCGTCGGGGCGCAGGTAGCCGTCGAAGACGGTCTCGCCGCGCGTGAGGATCTCCCCGTCCGCGGCGACCTTCAGCTCCAGGCCCTCGATGGGCCGGCCCACCGAGCCCAGCCGGAAACCGTCCGGGCTGTTGACGGTGCACACGCCGGCGGTCTCCGTCAGCCCCCACGCGTCCATGATGGTGATCCCCCAGCCCGCCCAGAAGCGGACCACGTCGATCGGCATCGGCGCGGTGGCGCTCGCCGTCCACACCAGCCGGTCCAGCCCCGCCAGGCCCAGCAACGGGTCCAGCACCTGTTCCTTGACGCGGGCGTACGAGGCTTCGAGCGCGGCCGGGACCTCCTCCCCGCGTTCGCGGTGCCCGGACCGGGCCCGTGCCACGTCGCCCGCCTCCGCGATGGCCCGCTGCTGCTCCTCGGGCAGGCGGGCCAGCACGGCCCGTACGCCGGCGGCCAGCTTCTCCCAGACCCGGGGCACCCCGAAGAACTGCACCGGGCGCAGTTCGCGCACCGCGACGGCCACGGTGGCGGGGTCGGCGACGAGGCGGACGTGGGCGGCGCGCAGCAGGGGGAGGTAGATGCCGAGGATGCGCTCGGCGATGTGGGCGAAGGGGAGGTAGCAGATGTGGTCGGCGTGCTCGGGGAGTTCCACGTTCCGGTCGAGGCGGACGGCCTGGAGCACGATGTTGCGGTGGGTGAGGCGTACGCCCTTGGGGTCACCGGTGGTTCCCGAGGTGTAGACGACGGTGAGCGGGTCCTCGGGGCGGCTCTCGCGCCAGGCCTTCTCGAAGGCGTCGGCGCGGTGCGCGCGGGTCCCGGCTGCGTGGACGGAGCCGTACGTGCGGTGGGCGCCCGCCTCGGCGGCCTCGGCGACGACGAGCCGCTCGAGTGGCACGTCGGCGTCGGCGAGCAGCGGTTCCCACCGGGCGAGTTCGCGGGCGCCCTCGACGACGGCCAGCCGGGCCCGGCTGTGGCGGACGATGTGGGCGATCTGCTCGGGCGCGGAGGTTCCGTAGACGGTGACGGGGACGGCGCCGAGGTGGACGAGGGCGAGGTCGCTGATCCAGTGCTCGGGGCGGTTTCCCATCATGAGCAGGACGTGTTCGCCGCGCTCGACGCCGAGGGCGGCGTAGCCGGCGGCGAGGACCGCGACCTCGCGGCGGACCTCGCTCCAGGTGAGGGTGGTCCACGATGCGCCCTCGCGCCAGGACAGCGCGGGCAGCTGCCCGTGCGCGTCGGCGTTGCGGGCCAGCAGGGCGGGGAGGGTGAGCTCTTCGGGGCGTCCGGGCAGGGGCAGGTTCGTGGGCATGAGCGGCTCCTGGACGTTTCACATCGTTGGTGCGACAGCAATACTGTTGAACCCAAGCTGTGGAGCAGAGAGCGAGGCGCAGACGATGGCCGACCGGGCGACCGAGCCGATGCTCACCGTCGACGAGCTGGCGTCGAAGGCCGGTGTCACCGTCCGCACCGTACGTTTCTACAGCACGCGGGGGCTTTTGCCCCCTCCCGTGATCGGACCCCGTCGGGTGGGCCACTACGGCCCCGAGCACCTGTCGCGGCTGGCGCTGATCGAGGAGTTGCAACACCAGGGCATGACCCTGTCGGCGATCCAGCGCTACCTGGACGCGTTGCCCGACGACCTGAGCGCGCACGACCTGGCGATCCACCGGGCCCTGGTGGCCACCTGGGCCCCGGACGCGGCGCGGGAGGTCTCGCGGGCCGAGTTGGAGCGGCGGGCCGGCCGCAGCCTGTCGGACGGCGACCTGCGTCGGCTGACCGCGATGAACGTGCTGGCGGCGGCCGGTGACGGCTTCCGGGTGGACGTGGGGCTGCTGCGGCTCGGGGTCGCGCTGCTCGACGTACCGATCGCGCACGAGACGATCCTGACGGCCCGCCGGATGCTGCTGGACCACGCGCGCACGGCCGCGCACCAGTTGACGGCCCTGTTCCGGGACGAGGTGTGGGGCCCGTTCACCGAGGGCGAGAGCGATCCGGAACGGGTGGAGTCGATGAAGGCCCTGTCGGCGCACATGCAGCCGATGGTGGTACAGGCCCTGGTGACGGCCTTCCAGCGCTCACTGCGCGACGAACTGCGGGCGGCGTTCACCCCGGAGACCGAGTGAACGCCGCCCGCCGCCGGGTGGGTTACCGACTCACACACCGCCTTCGATGAGCGTCCAGCCCGAGGAGACGTTGTCCAGCGCGCCGACGTTGCGGTAGACGCCGCCGGTGAGCGTGGAGGTCCATGCGGTGCCGTCCGTCTTGTAGAAGAACAGGCTGTCCGCGGTCCGGCCCACCGTGTTCCACAGGCCCGAGGTGCCGGTCTCGCGGAACTCGCCGACCCTGCCGTTGGTCGCCGTCGTGACCCGGTACCGCAGTTGCGAGTCGGTCTTCGCCATGCCCATGACCGAATCCTTGGTCGCGACGAGCGTTCCGAGGAACACGTCCCGGTCCCTGTTGGCCACGTGCTTGTACTCGCCGCCCTGGAGCATCCCGAACCCGACGTTGCTCTCCGGGAACTCGACCGAGCCCCTCCTGCTCGTCGTGGCGACCAGCGTGTCGCAGGAGGCGGCCATGAACGCCCAGCCCTTGCTGAAGTTGTCGTAGCTGCGTACCTGCTGGTACCTGCCGTTCTTCAGCGTGCCGGTGCCTCCGTGGCCGGTGGCGGAGTTGTAGGCGATCACCGAATCGCCCGAGGCCTCCAGGTGGGTCCACCCGGTCGAGAAGTTGTCGTAGGTCTGGACGCGCTGGTACCGGCCTCCGGTGAAGGTGCCGCTCTCCCCGGCCCCGGTGCCCGCGTTGTACAGCAGCAGCGAGTCGCGGCTCGCGGCGGCGTGCGTGTACCCGGCGGGAAGGCGCTGCGCTCCCGTGTAGGTCCAGCGACCGGCGGACAGGGTGCCGGTGCCCGCCTCGCCGCTGCCGCTCTTGTAGAAGAAGAGCGAGGTGTTCGGGGTGGTCTGGTCGCAGTACGGTGATGCGATCGCGGGCGTCGTCGGCGCCGCCAGAACGACGGCCAGCGCGGACGTGGCCACTGCGACCACCAGGGACTTCCTCATGGTTCTCCCCGTTCTTCGCGTTGTTCGCGCGTGACGAGTGATCCCCCGAGCCGGGCACGGACCGGCGGGAATACACGTGCCCGTCCATCGTGCGCCGGGTCCGGCGCCGGCGCATCCCGGGGCCCCGCGGGCGGCGGGCACCCCTGCGGGAAGATCCCAGGGGAGCGGGGCCGGCGGAGTGGGGCGGGCCACGGTGAACGCCCCGTGGCGCACGGTAGGTTCGGGGTCATGGCAGTCATCCACCACACCACGATGTCCCCCGGCAAGCTCGAACTCCTCGCCGACTGGTTGCCCTCGCGGCCCTGGTACCGGGGCGTCTCGGCGGCCCCCGAGCTGGCGAAGGCCGGCGGGTTCCGGCTCGACGACCCCGAGGGCGAGGTGGGCATCGAGTTCATGGTGGTCACCGACACCTCGGGTGGCGTCCCCGTCTCCTACCTGGTTCCGCTCGCCTACCGCGGAGCCCCGCTGGAGGGCGGCGAGGCCGGACTGATCGGCACCTCCGAGCACGGCGTGCTGGGCACGCGCTGGATCTACGACGGGACCCGGGACCCGGTCCTGGTGGCGCAGTTGCTGGAGCTGCTCGCGGGCCGGGCGACCGCGCAGGACCAGGACACCACCGGCGCCCCCGACCCGACGGTGGAGGTCCGCGCGGCCGGCTCCGGCGTACCGGCCGGGGCGCGGGCCGGGGCCGGGGCCGTGACGGCGGTGTCGGAGACGGAAACGGCCACGGAACTCACACCGGCCGCCTCGGCGGTGCTGTCGCTGTCGCGGGTGCTGGAGCCCGGAGCGGGCCCGGAGCCGGTCGGGCAGGGCGCGCGGGTCCTGGCCGAGTGGACGACCCCGGACGGCGCCCGCCTGCGCGGGCTGTTCGCCCTGCTGCGGGGCGGGGCCGACCACTGAGCCCGGGGGCGTGCGGACGCGTAGGCCGCACGCCCCCTCGCGTACTCAGTCGGCGTACGTCTCGCCGCGCTCCGCCTTCGCGACCAGCGAGGCGGGCGGGGTGAAGCGCTCGCCGTAGGCCGCGGCCAGGTCACGGGCACGGGCCACGAAGCCGGCGAGGCCGCCCTCGTAGCCGTTGATGTACTGGATCACGCCGCCGGTCCAGGCCGGGAAGCCGATGCCCATGATGGAGCCGATGTTGGCGTCGGCGATCGAGGTGAGCACGCCCTCGTCGAGGCAGCGGACGGTGTCCAGGGCCTCGGAGAAGAGCATCCGCTCCTTCATGTCCTCGAAGGGGATCTCGGCGTCCGGCTTGGCGAAGTGCTCGCGCAGCCCCGGCCAGATGCCGGCGCGCTTGCCGTTCTCGTCGTACACGTAGAAGCCGGCCCCGCCGCTGCGGCCGGGGCGCTCGAACTCGTCCACCATGCGGTCGATGACCCGGTCGGCCGGGTGCTCGGTCCAGGTCAGGCCCTTCGCCTCGATGGCCTTGCGGCTCTCGTCGCGGATCTTGCGCGGCAGGGTCAGGGTCAGCTCGTCCATCAGGGAGAGCACCTTGGCCGGGTAGCCGGCCTGGGCGGCGGCCTGCTCGATCGAGGCGGGCTCGATGCCCTCGCCGACCATCGCGACGCCCTCGTTGATGAACTGGCCGATGACGCGCGAGGTGAAGAAGCCGCGCGAGTCGTTGACCACGATCGGGGTCTTGTTGATCTGGCGGACCAGGTCGAAGGCGCGGGCGATGGCCTCGTCGCCGGTGGCCTCGCCCTTGATGATCTCCACCAGCGGCATCTTGTCGACCGGCGAGAAGAAGTGCAGGCCGATGAAGTCGGCGGGACGCGAGACCCCTTCGGCGAGGCCGGTGATGGGCAGCGTGGACGTGTTGGAGCACAGCAGCGCGTCCGGGGCGACGACGTCCTGGATCTCCTGGAACACCTTGTGCTTGAGGGCGGTGTCCTCGAAGACGGCCTCGATGACGGCGTCGCAGCCGGCGAGGTCGGCGGCCTCGGCGGTCGGGGTGATCCGGGCCAGCAGCTCGGCGCGCTGTGCCTCGGTGGTACGGCCCCGGGAGAGGGCCTTGTCGAGGAGCTTCTCGGAGTACGCCTTGCCCTTCGCGGCGGCCTCGGCGGTGACGTCCTTCAGCACAACCTCGATGCCCGCGCGGGCACAGGAGTACGCGATGCCGGCGCCCATCATCCCGGCGCCGAGGACCGCGACCTTGCGGACCTTGCGCGGCTCGATCCCCCGCGGGCGGCTGCGGCCGGCGTTGACGGCCTGGAGGTCGAAGAAGAACGCCTGGATCATGTTCTTGGCGGTCTGCCCGGTGACCAGCTCGGTGAAGTACCGGGCCTCGATGGTCAGCGCGGTCTCGAAGTCCACCTGGGAGCCCTCGACGGCGCAGGCCAGGATGTTGCGCGGGGCCGGGTACGGGGCCCCGTTCAGCTGCTTCTTCAGGTTCGCGGGGAAGGCCGGCAGGTTGGCGGCGAACCGCGGGTTGGACGGCGTACCGCCCGGGATCTTGTAGCCGGGGACGTCCCAGGGCTGCTTCGACTCCGGGTTCGCGTCGATGAAGGCGCGGGCCTTGGCGAACATCTCCTCGGGCGTGGCGGCCAGTTCGTGGATCAGGCCGTTGTCCAGGGCGCGCCGCGGGTTGTACTGGGTGCCCTGGAGCAGGACCTTGAGCAGCGCGTCGGCGATGCCCATCAGGCGCACGGTGCGGGTGACGCCGCCGCCGGCCGGGAGGAGGCCGAGGGTGACCTCGGGCAGGCCGATCTTGGAGCCGGGGGCGTCGAGGGCGACGCGGTGGTGGGAGGCGAGGCAGATCTCGTAACCGCCGCCCAGGGCCGCCCCGTTGATGGCGGCGACGACGGGCTTGCCGAGGGTCTCGATGCGGCGCAGCGAGCGCTTGATCTCGGTGCCGGTGTCGAAGGCGATCCGCGCGTCGGCGGGGCGCAGCCGGATCATGTCCTTGAGGTCGCCGCCGGCGAAGAAGGTCTTCTTGGCGGAGGTGTAGATGATGCCCCGGATGGAGTCCTTCTCGGCCTCGGCGCGGTCGGCGATGGCCGCGATGGAGTCCTTGAAGGCCTGGTTCATCGTGTTGGCGGACTGGTTGGGGTCGTCGAGGGTCAGGGTGACGACGCCGGTCTCGTCCTGTTCCCAGCGGATCGTGGTGGACTCGCTCATTTTTCTCGCTACTTCCGTGTCAGAGAGGAGGTCTGGGGGATACAGGACGTGCTTCAGAGCCGCTCGACGATCGTGGCGACGCCCATGCCGCCGCCGACGCAGAGGGTGACGAGGCCGTAGCGCTTGTCCTGGCGCTCCAGTTCGTCGATGACGGTGCCCAGCAGCATCGCGCCGGTGGCGCCGAGGGGGTGGCCGAGCGCGATGGCGCCGCCGTTGACGTTGACCTTGTCGAGGGAGACGCCCATGTCCTTGACGAAGCGCAGCACGACGCCGGCGAAGGCCTCGTTCATCTCGATCAGGTCGATGTCGTCGATGGTCAGGCCGGCCTTGGCGAGGGCCTTGCGGGTGGCCGGGGCGGGGCCGGTGAGCATGATGGTGGGCTCGGAGCCGGAGACGGCCGCGGAGACGATGCGGGCGCGGGGCGTGAGGCCGCCCCGCTCGCCGGCCTCCTTCGAGCCGATGGCGACGAGCGCGGCGCCGTCGACGATGCCGGAGGAGTTGCCCGCGTGGTGGACGTGGTCGATCTTCTCGACCCAGTGGTACTTCTGCAGGGCCACCGCGTCGAAGCCGCCGAGCTCGCCGATGTCGGCGAAGGAGGGCTTCAGCTTGGCCAGGGTGTCTGCGGTGGTGCCGGGGCGGACGAACTCCTCGTGGTCCAGGACGACGAGGCCGTTGCGGTCGGTGACGGGGACGACGGACCCGGCGAAGCGGCCGTCCTTGATGGCGGTGGCGGCGCGCTCCTGTGACAGGGCGGCGTACTCGTCCACGTCACGCCGGGAGAATCCCTCGATGGTGGCGATCAGGTCGGCGCCGATGCCCTGCGGGACGAAGCCGGTGTCCCAGTTGGTCATGGGGTCGGCGAACCAGGCGCCGCCGTCGGAGGCCATCGGGACGCGGGACATGGACTCCACGCCGCCCGCGAGGACGAGGTCCTCCCAGCCGGAACGGACCTTGGCGGCAGCCAGGTTGACGGCCTCCAGGCCCGAGGCACAGAAGCGGTTCTCCTGGACGCCGGCCACGGTGTCCGGGAGCCCGGCGGCGATGGCCGCGATGCGGGCGATGTCGGAGCCCTGGTCGCCGACCGGGCCGACGACGCCGAGGACGATGTCGTCGATGGTCGCCGGGTCCAGGTCGGGGTGGCGCTCGCGCAGGGCGTGGATGAGGCCGACGACCAGGTCGATCGGCTTGGTGCCGTGCAGGGCGCCGTTGGCCTTGCCGCGCCCGCGCGGGGTGCGGATCGCGTCGTATACGTAAGCTTCGGTGCTCACTGGTCAAGCCTTTCGGAGGTGTGCGGGAGAGTGTGCGAGGGGAGTGCGAGGGCGGTGTGCGAGGGGGAGGTCAGCCGAGCAGGGAACGACCGATGATCTCTTTCATGATCTCGGTCGTGCCGCCGTAGATGGTCTGGATGCGGCCGTCGGTGAACGCCCGCGCGACCCGGTATTCCGTCATGTACCCGTAGCCGCCGTGTAGTTGCAGGCAGCGGTCGGCGACCCGCTTCTGCAGCTCGGTGGCCCACCACTTGGCCATCGAGGCGTGGACGTGGTCCAGTTCGCCGTGGGAGTGGTCGATGATGCAGCGGTCGAGGAAGGTGCGGGTGACGGCGCATTCCGTGGCCATCTCCGCGATCTCGAAGCGGATGTGCTGGAGCTTGGACAGCGGCCGGCCGAACGCCTCGCGCTCCTTCACGTACCGGGTGGTGATCTCCAACAGGTACTCGGCGGCGGCGATGCCGGCCATCGCGATGCCCATCCGCTCCTGCGCGAGGTTGGTCATCAGGTGGACGAAGGCGCCGTTGAGCTCGCCGAGCAGGTTCTCCTTGGGGACGCGCACGTCGTTGAAGAACAACTCCGCGGTGTCCTGGGCCTTCTGGCCGATCTTGTCGAGGTTGCGGCCGCGTTCGAAGCCCTCCGCGCCGCGCTCCACGACGAGCAGGGACAGTCCGTGCGCGCCGCCCTCGGGGGTGGTCTTCGCGACGACGATCACCAGGTCGGCGAGGATGCCGTTGGAGATGAAGGTCTTGGAGCCGTTGAGCAGCCAGTGGTCGCCGCGGTCCTCGGCGGTGGTGCGGATCCCCTGGAGGTCGGAGCCCGCGCCGGGCTCGGTCATCGCGATCGCCGTGATGGTCTCGCCGGAGCAGAAGCCGGGCAGCCAGCGGCGCTTTTGCTCCTCGGTGGCCAGCGAGGTCAGGTACGGGCCGATGATGTCGTTGTGCAGGCCTATCGCCAGGCCGGGGGCGCCCGCCCGGGTGAACTCCTCGGCGATGACGGCGGCGTAGCGGAAGTCCGGGTTGCCCCCGCCGCCGTACTCCTCGGGGACGGCGAGGCCCAGCAGCCCCTGGCGGCCGGCGGCGAGCCAGGCCTCACGGCTGACGATGCCGTCCTTCTCCCACTGCTCGTAGTGCGGCAGCACCTCCTTGGTCAGGAAGGTGCGGACGGTCTCGCGGAACGCCTCGTGGTCGGCGTCGAAGATCCTGCGCTGCATCGTGCGTCTCCCCCGTGTCCTACAGCCAGCTCTTGACGGTTTCGATCAGCCGGGCCGGCTCGGGGCCGACGGGCGTCACGTTGAGCATGGTGACGCCGGCCTCCCGGAAGGCCTCGACGCGCTCGCGTACGTAGCCCTCGGGCCCGCACAGGGTCATCAGTTCGCAGAACTCGTCCGGGACGGCGGCCGCCGCGTCGCGCTTGCGGCCGGAGAGGTAGAGCTCCTGGATCTTCCGGGCCTCCTCCTCGTAGCCGTAGGCGACGGCGAGGTCGTTGTAGAAGTTCTTGCCGACCGCGCCCATCCCACCCACGTACAGGGCGATCTGCGGGCGCGCGAGGTCGCGTACGGCGGCTGCGTCCTCGCCGATGGCCAGCAGGCCGCCCGCGACGGTCCGGAGCGGGCCGAGGGCGGGGTCCCGCTTCGCCGTGCCCGCCGCGAGGGACTCGCCCCACACGGCGCGGGCCTTCTCGGGGAGGAAGAGCGTGGGCAGCCACCCGTCGGCGATCTCGGCGGTCAGCGCCACGTTGGCGGGGCCGAGGGAGGCGACGTAGACGGGGATGGCCTCGCGGACCGGGCGGGTCAGCATCTTCAACGGCTTGCCGTGCCGGCCGCCCTTCTCCGGGGGCAGCGGCATGTCGGTGATGCCGTGGTGGTCGACGGTCTCGCGGCGCCAGATGCGGCGGCACAGCTCGACCGTCTCGCGGGTCCGGCCGAGCGGCTTGTCGTACGCCTTCCCGTGCCAGCCCTCGACGACCTGCGGGCCGGAGGCGCCGAGGCCGAGCAGGGCCCGGCCGCCGGAGAGCGCGTCGAGCCCGGCGGCGGTCTGCGCGATGAGGGCGGGGGTGCGGGAGTAGACGTTGAGGATGGCGGAGCCGATCTTCATCCGCTCGGTGCGCGCCGCCAGGTACCCCATGATCGTCGGGGAGTCGAAGCCCCAGGCCTCCGCGACCCAGACGGCGTCGAGGCCGGCCGTCTCCAGCGCGGCGGCCTCGTCCGCGGCCTTGCGCGGATCGCCGGCGTAGTCGAGCAGCATGGACAGTTCCATCAGGGGCCCTTCCCCGTGGTCAGGCCCGGTACGTCCCAGTCGCGGGCCACGGATGCGGTGTCGGCCCCCGGGCGGGCCGGGCCGCCGGTGACGGCGGTCGGGGTGGCGGAGAAGCGGGGGGCCGGGGCGGGTTGGGTGATGCCGCCGAAGTCGGTGAAGGTGGCGCGGGCCGCGAGGTGGGGGTGGTGCGGGGCCTCGCCCAGGGACAGGACGGGGGCGACGCAGGCGTCGCTGCCCTCGAAGACGGCCGTCCACTCGGCGCGGGTGCGGGTGCGGAAGCGGGCGGCGACGGTCTCGCGCAGTGCGCCCCAGCGGGCGAGGTCCTTGCGGGCGGGGGCCTCGTCCTCGATGCCGAGGAGTTCCACGAAGGTGTCGTAGAACTGCTGCTCCAGCGCGCCGACGGCCATGTAGAGGCCGTCGGAGGTCTCGTAGGTGCCGTAGAAGGGGCAGCCGCCGTCGAGGAGGTTGACCCCGCGCCGGTCCTGCCAGCCGCCGGCCGCGACCATGCCGTGGATCATGGCGGTGAGGTGGGCGGTGCCGTCGACGATCGCGGCGTCCACCACCTGGCCGGCGCCGCCGGGGGTGCGGGCGTGCTGGAGCGCGGCGAGCACGCCGATGACGAGGTAGAGCGAGCCGCCCGCGTAGTCCCCGACCAGGTTGGCGGGGACGGCCGGGGGTCCGTCGGGGTCGCCGATCATGCCGAGCGCGCCGGTGACGGCGATGTACGCGATGTCGTGCCCGGCGGTGTGGGCGAGCGGGCCCTCCTGACCCCAGCCGGTCATCCGGCCGTAGACGAGGCGGGGGTTGCGGGCGTGGCACTCGGCCGGGCCGACGCCGAGCCGCTCGGCGACGCCGGGGCGGAACCCCTCGATGAGTACGTCGGCCCGCTCGACGAGGTCCAGCACCAGGGCGGGGCCCTCGTCGGACTTGAGGTCGACCAGGACGGAGCGCTTGTGGCGGTTGGTGACGTCGTAGGCCGGGTCGATGGCCAGGCCGCCCCCGCCGGGGCGGTCGACGCGCACCACGTCCGCGCCGAGGTCGGCGAGGAGCATCGCGGCGAACGGGCCGGGGCCGATGCCCGCCAGCTCGACGACCCGTACGCCCGCGAGCGGGCCGGCCGCGGTCTCCTTCTCCGGCGCGGTCCCCGGCGCGCTGCCGGTCGCGTTCCCCGTCGCGTTCCCTGTCACTGCCATCGAGCCCCCAGCGCCCCTGGTGCGAGTGTGTGACACAACTGATGTAACACCAGGGATGCTAGGAACGTGTTCCATTCCGCACAAGAGCAAGCGCTTGGTCGTTTGGCGGCGGCGCGCCCTACGAGTCCGCCTCGATGCGAGCGTCGAGCACCTTCAAGTGCCGCTTGAGCGCCACGGTCCGGTAGCTCTCCTCCACCCACTCGCACAACACCTGCGCCGACGGCGCCCCCTTCTCCCCCAGCGGCACCGACACCCAGCCCGAACGGCCCAGCCCGTAGCCGGTGGGCTCGGCCCCGGGAGCGGACATCGCGTGCCCGTGCAGCGCCTCGTCCTTGAGCTTGACCGACAGGCCGGGCGGCTGTGGTCCGTCCGCGTTCCCCAGGAAGACGAAGATCTTCTTGTTCACCTTGACCACGCAGTCCTCGGGCCCCCAGGGGAACTCCTCGACCGCTTCCGGCAGCCCCAGCGCGAACTCCCGCACCGTCCGCCACTTGCGCACCGAGCTCGTCCTCGCAGCCATCACCGACGCCTCCCACTTACCGCAGGTCACACCTGATCGCACGCACCGTCGACTCACACGCTAACCTCAGCGACCGACACCAGCCGGGAGGAGCGGTCCTTGAACGAGCACGTCCGCGAACAGGTCCATGAGCGGCTCCGCGAGCAGGTCCGTGGTCACGGCCGCGAACGGGCCCACGACATCGTCCTCTTCGGCGCCACCGGGTTCGTCGGCACCCTCACCGCCGAGTACCTCGCCGTCCACGCCCCGGCCGGTTGCCGCTGGGCCCTGGCCGGCCGCGACCTCGGTCGGCTGGAGGCGCTGCGCGAGCGGCTCGCCGCCCTGAACCCCGCCTGCGCCGACCTGCCGCTGCTGCGCGCGGACGCCGGCGACGCGCGGGCGGTGCGCGACATCGCCGCCGCGACGCGCGTACTGGCCACCACGGTCGGGCCGTACATCCGGTACGGGGCCGAGGTCGTCGCCGCGTGCGCCGAGGCGGGCACCGACTACGTGGACCTCACCGGCGAGCCGGAGTTCGTCGACCGGACGTACGTGGCGCACGACGCGCGCGCCCGGGAGACGGGTGCCCGCCTCGTGCACGCCTGCGGCTTCGACTCGATCCCGGCCGACCTCGGCGCGTACTTCACGGTGGGGCAGCTGCCCGCCGGAGTACCCCTGCGGGTGGACGGGTTCATGCGCGCCGCCGCCCTCGCCTCCGGCGGAACCCTGGCCTCCGCCCTCACGGCGATGGGCCGCGGCCCGCAGACCCTGGCCGCCGCGCGGGACCGTCGGCTGCACGAGCCCCGGCTGCTCCAGCGGCGCGTACGGGGACCCGTGGGCGCCCCGCGGTTCAGCCGCGAGACGGGGACCTGGGCGCTGCCACTGCCCTCGCTGGACCCGCGGATCGTGACCCGGTCGGCGGCGGCGCTGGAGCGCTACGGGCCCGACTTCCGCTACCGGCACTACGCCTCGGTGCGCCACCTGCCCATCGCCCTGGGCGGCGCGGCGGCCGTCGGCGCGGCGGTGGCCCTGGCCCAGGTCCCGGCGGCGCGGCGGTGGCTGACGGACCGTTGGGAGCCTGGGCAGGGCCCGGACGCGGAGCGGCGCGCGCGCAGCTGGTTCACGGTCCGCTTCGTCGGCGAGGGCGGGGGCCGCCGCGTGTTCACCGAGGTGTCGGGCGGCGACCCCGGCTACGGGGAGACGGCGAAGATGCTGGCCGAGTCCGCGCTGTGCCTGGCCCACGACGCGCTGCCGGACCGCGCCGGCCAGCTGACGACGGCCGTGGCGATGGGCGGCGCCCTGCTGGACCGGCTGCGCGAGGCGGGCATCGTCTTCCGGGTGGCCGACGCCCGCTGACGCCCCTCGGCCGACCATCAGGACCTTCGCGCGGTCAGGACGCTTCGCGCAGGGCCCGTCGGCACAGGGAGTCGGAGTGCCGGGTGGTCTCGGGGATCCGGAAGCGGGGGCTCAGCGCGAGGGCGTGGGCGCAGGCGTTGTCCAGTGAGACGCGGTGGCCGACGGAGACGTAGACCGGCTTGACGCCGGCCTGCGTGCGCAGCGCCCGGCCGACGACGGCGCCGTCGGGTGCGAGGAGGGGTGCGGCGTCGCCGCGCCGGGCGCCCGGTTCCTCGTAGGTGAAGGTGAACGGGTTCTTCGCGACGCCCATGCTGGGCAGGCCGGTGACCACCCCGAGGTGGCAGGCGAGCCCGAAGCCGCGCGGGTGGGCGAGGCCGTAGCCGTCGCAGACCACGAGGTCGGGGGCCACGGTCAGGGCGTCGAGCGCGTCGAGGACGGTCGGCAGTTCACGGAAGGCCAGCAGGCCGGGCACGTAGGGGAAGCTGACGTGGCCGACGGCGGTGGACTCGGCGACGACCTCCAGTGTGGCGGCGTCGAGGACCACGGCGGCGGCCGCCACCAGGTCGCGTGCGTCGTCGTAGGCCACGTCCACGCCGGCGACGAGCCCCTGTCCGGGCGGGGGGCCCGGCTCGTCGAGTACGACGCGGCTGCGCAGTTCGTCCTGTATCGCCCGTGCCTCTGCCTCGTCGGCGGGGGTCTTCACACTCGTCATGAGGTGCGAGAGTAGCCTGGCGATCATGTTCATCATGGAGCTCACCTACACCGCGCCCGTCGAAACCGTCGAAGAACACATGGACGCGCACATCGCGTGGCTGGACGGCCACTACGCGAGCGGCGTCTTCCTCGCCTCGGGCCGCAAGGTGCCGCGCGACGGCGGCGTGATCCTGGCCGGCGGCGCCTCGCGGGCGGAGATCGAGAAGATCGCGGCCGAGGACCCGTTCACGGTGGCGGGCGTCTGCGCCTACCGGATCACGGAGTTCATCGCCACGAAGACCTCGTCGGACCTGGCATCGGTCCGCGAGAACCCCCTGGCCTGATGGTGGGGGTCCCCACGTCCTACGGGCCCGGCCGGGGCCGTGCGCGTCCGGCCGGTCCGCCTCCCGCTCCTGAAGAATCGATCGTGCAGCCGCGTACCGCCACGCCCGCGGACATACCCGAACTGATCCGGCTGCGTGCCGTCGCGCTCGCCTCGCTCGGCACCGATCCCGGTCCGGCGGACGCCGACTGGCGGAAGGTCGCCGACGGCTGGTTCCGCGAGCGCCTGACCGACCGGCCCGACGTGCACTGCCTGGTCGTCGGCGGTGCCCCGGGCGAGCCGCTGCTCGCCACCGGCATGGCCTGGGTGACGTACCACCTGCCGAACCCCGGCCGCCCCGACGGCCGTCGGGGCTACCTCGACGCCATCGTCACCGACGAGGCCGCCCGCGGCCGGGGCCACGGGCGGCGGATCGTCGACGGGCTGGTCGCCTGGTTGGAGGGCATCGGCATCCACCACGTGCAGCTGCACGCGAGTGCCGACGGCGAACCCGTCTACCGGGCCGCCGGGTTCACCACCGGCCGCTACCCCGGCATGGACCTGTTCCTCACGCCCGCGCCCTGATCAACGGCGTTCCAGCCGGGCCACGCGGCCCTTCTCGCCGGCCGCCCAGCAGGCGCCGTCGGCCGCGCAGTCGACGGTGTCGAAGGAGCCGCCGTCCAGCGCCCGCCAGGTGCGGCCCGCGTCCGTGGTCACGTCGGTGCCGGTGGGGCCGACCGCGAGGGCCGTGGAGCGCCCGTACGGGTACCAGGCCACGCCGGAGCGGTACGCGGGCGGCGGCGTGGCCGCCTGGCCCCAGGTGCGACCGGCGTCGCCGGACCGGGCGGCCGCGTGCGGCGAGGCCTGGCCGGTGCGGTAGTCGCCGCCGACCGCGAGGCCCGTCGTACGGTCGCGGAAGGCCAGCGCGAACACCCCGCGCGCCGGGTCCCCGGCCGGGAGTGTGGAGTCGGCGACGTTCCAGGTCAGGCCCCGGTCCGCCGAGTGCAGCACGCGCGCGGCCGGTCCACCGCCGGTGGCGAGCCACACGTCGCGCGGACCGGCGCCGACCAGGCACTGGCCGCTCGCCGCGAAGCCGGCCTCGCCGGGCAGCGCCTGCGGCATCCCCGTGTCCGGCAGCACGCGCCACGCGCGCCCGCCGTCGTCCGTCGCCAGGATGCGGAACCGGCCGTCGACCGGGTCGCTCATCGCGAGCCCGTGCCGGGAGTCGAAGAAGGTCAGGCAGTCGTAGAAGGCCCGCGGGTCGGGGTTGCGGAAGGTCTCGGTCCAGGTGGCGCCGCCGTCCTCGGTGCGCAGGATCCGGGAGGCCTCGCCCTCGCCGATGGACAGGGCCACCGCCCGCCGGGCGTCGAAGGCCTCGATGTCGCGCAGTTCCAGCCCCTCGGCCGCGGCGCCGGGCGGGGAGACGTCCCGCCAGCTGCGACCCCCGTCCGTGGTGCGCAGGACGGCCCCCGTGGAGCCGGCGACCCAGGCCGTGGTCCGACTGACGGCGGCCAGTCCCCGGAACCGGGCGTCCTTCCCGGTGTCCTTCAGCGCCCAGGTCGCTCCGCGTAAGGCGAACCCGTCGTCCGATGCGCCGTCGGACGCTCCGTCGGACGGCCCGTCGGACGCGGCCGGCTCCGAGGTCGAGGCGGACGCCGAGGCGGCGCCCACCGGCGCCACCGCCAACAGCAGCGCGGCGCCCAAGCCGGCCGCGCATGTGCCCATCACCGCAAGTCTCATGGCGCCGGAAGCTAACGCACCCCCCTGCCCCCGTCCAGGGCGCGGTCGCGGCCCGGACCCGACCGGCGAGCGGCGTCGTACGGTCGTCCGTCGGCCACGTGCGTCGAGGGCCGGCAACCGAGCGTGATCATGGGGCCCATGCGGCCGAACGGGTGGCGAGAGGGGGGACTTGGGCCGGTGGTGTGAGCGGTTACCGGCCGTATTGCGATCACTCCGGAACCCTCCGCGGTCACTCTCGCCCCTTGCGCCACCCGCCTTCTTCGGTCACTCTGTGCGATCAGACGGATGAGATCCGGCCAATCGGTGACACAGCTCACGTCATTCACCATGCACGGATTTGCCGATTGCGGCGTCTATCAGGTTGCCGGGTTCCACCCCACAGCCCGGCAGCAGATCCGCCGCAAGGGAGCGCGCCTTGATCACTGTCATCGAGCAGGCCGTACAGGCCCGACTGGTCGCCACCGCACCGAAGGTCGAGACCGTGCCTGTCACCCTCTGCTACGACCGCGCGGATCCCTTCGCCGTCCGCATGGCCTTCCCCGCCCTCGCCACCCTGGAGGGCGTCGAGGTGTCCTGGACCTTCGCCCGCGAGCTGCTGATGTCCGGGATCCGCACCCCGGCCGGCTGCGGCGACGTGCGCGTGCGGCCGTACGACGGAGACCGGACGACGATCGAGTTCCACGCGCCCGAGGGCGTCGCGATCGTGCTGATGATGACGGCCGACCTCCAGCGGTTCCTGGACCGGGCGGCAGCGATCGTGGCGCCGGGGCTGGAGCACCGCTACCTCGACATGGACCACAGCCTCGCCGAGCTGATGCGCCGCCCGAACTGACCCGCGCTCCCCCACCCCGCCGGAATATTCGTTTGCGGGCGGCTCCGGCCGCCCCGTAATTTCGACAGCGCCCCATCGCCGTCGAAACGGAGCAGGACGTTGCTCTTCTGAGGTCCGAGACACCGACCACCACCCCATTCCCGTGACAGTCGGCTGTCTCCCCCGCGTTGCACGCACCACTCAAGCAACCTGGAGGCCTCCATGAGTCATGCCCCTGTTTTCGCCACCTGCTCCGCCCTGTCCTTCGACTGGCCCGACGGCACCGCCGTCTTCGAGGACTTCCACCTGACCGTCGGCCCCGGTCGAACCGGCCTCATCGGGCTCAACGGCTCTGGGAAATCAACCCTGTTGAAACTCCTGGCCGGTGAACTGACCCCGACCGACGGGCAGGTGTCCGTGGCGGGCACCATCGGCTACCTGCCGCAGACCGTCACCTTCGACACCGCCCTGCGGGTCGACGAGGCGCTCGACATCCGGGCCACCCGCGCCGCCCTGCACGCCATCGAGGCGGGCGAGGCCACCGAGGCGAACTTCGCCGCCGTCGGCGACGACTGGGACGTCGAGGAACGCGCGCGGGCCACGCTCGATCAGCTCGGGCTCACCGGCATCGGCCTGGACCGCACGGTCGGTGAACTGTCGGGCGGCGAGTGCGTCCTGCTGCGGCTGGCGGCCCTGCTGCTCGCCCGTCCGGACGTGCTCCTGCTCGACGAACCCACCAACAACCTGGACCTACGGGCCCGACGCCGGCTGTACGCGGCGGTCGAGTCCTGGTCCGGGGTGATGGTCCTGGTCAGTCACGACCGCGAGCTGTTGGAGCGGGTCGACCAGATCGCCGACCTGCGCGACGGTGAACTCCGCTGGTACGGCGGCAACTTCACGCGGTACGAGGAGCTGCTCGCCACCGAGCAGGAGTCGGCCGAGCGGATGGTCCGGGTCGCCGAGGCCGACGTACAGCGCCAGAAGCGCGAACTGGCCGAAGCGCAGGTCAAGTTGGCGCGGCGCAAGCGGTACGGGCAGAAGATGTACGAGAACAAGCGCGAGCCGAAGATCGTCATGGGTGCCCGCAAACGCGCCGCCCAGGAGTCGGCGGGCAAGCACCGCACCCTGCACGCCGGGAAGCTCGCGGGCGCCCGCGAGCGGCTGGACCAGGCGGTGGAGGCGGTACGCGACGACGACACGATCCGGATCCAACTGCCGGCCACGCAGGTCCCGCCGGGTCGCCGGGTCCTGACCCTGAGCGACGTGCGCCTGGCCCACGGGGCCCGGGTGGCGGGCGAGTGGGAGCTGCGCGGCCCGGAGCGGATCGCCCTGGTCGGCGGCAACGGGTCGGGGAAGACGACCCTGCTGAGGACGATCGCCGGGGCGCTCGCCCCCGGGTCCGGGGAGGTGCTGAGGCACGTACCGACGCGTTTGCTGCCCCAGCGGATCGACGTCCTGGACGACGAGCTGTCGGTGGCGGCGAACGTGGCCCGCTTCGCCCCGCACGCCACCGACAACCAGATCCGGGCGCGGCTCGCGCACTTCCTGTTCCGGGGCGGCCGCGCGGACCGGGCGGCCGGCACCCTGTCGGGCGGTGAACGGTTCCGGGCGGCGCTCGCCGCGCTGCTGCTGGCCGAGCCGGCTCCGCAGCTGCTGATGCTGGACGAGCCGACGAACAACCTGGACCTGGCGAGCGTCGGGCAGCTGACCGGCGCGCTGGAGTCGTACGAGGGCGCACTGCTGGTCGCCAGTCACGACGTGCCGTTCCTGGAGTCGATCGGGATCACGCGCTGGCTGCTGCTGGACGGCGAGCTGCGGGACACCACGGCGGAGGAGGTCAGGCGGTCGCGCCGCCGCGACTGAGCACGACCCGGCCGGGCACGGGCGGCCGGGATCCGGAATCCGGATCCCGGCCGTCAAGGCGGGAACCGCGGACCACCTTCCGGCGTGATTCTCGCCCCCCTTTGCCCCTTCGGCGACCCCTCAAACTGCATAGATAACCGGATGTAACCGGGCATAGGTACGGGCGGGGCTTGGCTGGCCTTGATGTCGCGCTTAACCTACGACTCCGTAGGCTACGGAACCGTAGGTAATTCGCTTTGTCCCCAGGAGCACCCGTGACGATCACCTCTCCCCACCTCGGCAGCTCGCAGGCGTGGACCGACGCCAAGCTGCTGTACGCGCTGGAAGAGGTGGTCGAAAAAGAGCTCAACCGCCACCTGAAGGTCACCAAGGACTGGATGCCGCACGAGTACGTCCCGTGGAGCGACGGCCGGAACTTCCCCGGCTTCTTCGAGGACGGCGAGGCCTGGGATCCCCAGCAGTCCAAGGTCACGGACATCGGCAAGATCGCGCTCGTGGTCAACCTGCTGACCGAGGACAACCTCCCCAGCTACCACCACGAGATCGCGACGCTTTTCGGCCGCAACGGCGCCTGGGGCACCTGGGTGCACCGCTGGACCGCCGAGGAGGGCCGGCACGGCATCGTGATGCGCGACTACCTGCTGGCCTCGCGCGCCGTGGACCCGGACAAGCTGGAAGCGTTCCGGATGCAGCACATGTCGGAGGGCTTCGAGTCCGACAACAGCCACTCGATGCTGCACTCGGTGGCGTACGTGGCCTTCCAGGAGCTCGCGACCCGCATCTCGCACCGCAACACCGGCCACCAGTCCGGTGACCCGGTCTGCGACCGGATGCTGGCCCGCATCGCGCAGGACGAGAACCTGCACATGATCTTCTACCGCAACCTGCTGGGCGCGGCCTTCGAGATCGCCCCGGACCTGACGATGCAGGCCGTGCGCGACGTGGTCGTGAACTTCCGGATGCCCGGTCACGGCATGCCCGGCTTCGAGCGGATGGCCGCGCAGATGGCGATCGGCGGGGTCTACAACCTGCGGATCCACCACGACGACGTGCTGAGCCCCGTGATCCGCTTCCTGAAGATCATGGACATCGACGGTCTGGGCCCGGAGGGCCAAAAGGCCCAGGAGGAGCTGGGGCTGTTCATGAACGGCCTGGACGCCGAGGCCGCCAAGTTCGACGAGCGCCTTGCGGCCCGCGCCGCCCGCCTCGCCGCCCGCAAGGCCTGACGACCCGCGCTGACGACCCCGCGCTGACGACCCCGCGCTGACGACCCCGCGCTGACGACCCCGCGCGCCCCCCGGCCGGAGCCCCGCTCCGGCCGGGGGGCGGCGCGCGTCAGCCCCTTACGGTCTCCGGCCGCAGGGCGCGCCGCTCGGACTCCGAGAGCCCGCCCCACACCCCGAAGCGCTCGTCGTTCGCGAGCGCGTACTCCAGGCAGGCCGCCCGCCCCTCGCACGCCCCGCACAGCCGCTTCGCGTCCGTGAGCGAGGAGCCCGGCTCCGGGAAGAAGAAGCTGGGCCCCGTCTGCGCGCACAGGGCGAGGTCGTACCAGGCGGGGGCGGTGGTCATGTTCATCGACATGCGCCGATCCTGACCCGCCGGGATGGACGTCCGATCAACACCCGATCAACACGAGCGCGCAAGCCGTGCGCCCCGGCCGTGCAGCCCGGCCGCCTGCCGGCGGTCAGTCCTTGTGCTTCGCGCGGCTGGGTTGGACGCGTTTGGGTTCGCCCGGCATTTTGGGGTAGTCCGGGGGGTAGGGCATGTCGCCGAGGCCGTGGTCGTGTTCGTCGCGGTCCGCCCGTTCCAGTACCGGCTCCAGGCTGAAGGCATGATCGTCCATGTCGGCGTGCAGGTCGCCCACCTCGGCGTAGCGGGCCGGCATCGTCACGATGTCGAAATCGCGCGGCTCCACCTCGCCCACCTCCTCCCACCGCAGCGGCGCCGAGACCGGGGCGTGGGGGCGCGGGCGGACGGAGTAGGCCGAGGCGATGGTCCGGTCGCGGGCGGTCTGGTTGTAGTCGACGAAGATCCGCTCGCCGCGCTCCTCCTTCCACCAGGCGGTGGTGACCTTGCCGGGCATGCGTCGCTCCAGCTCCCGGCCCAGGGCGATCGCACAGCGGCGGACCTCGGCGAACGTCCAGCGCGGCTCGATCGGCACGAACACGTGCAGGCCCCGCCCGCCGGAGGTCTTGGGCCAGCCCCGCAACCCCAGTTCCTCCAGCAGGCCGCGCAGTTCGTGGGCGGCGGCCACCGCGTGGTGGTAGTCGGTGCCCGGTTGCGGGTCCAGGTCGATGCGCAGCTCGTCGGGTCGGTCGGTGTCCTCGCGCCGTACCGGCCAGGGGTGGAAGGTGAGGCAGCCGAGGTTCGCGGCCCACAGGACGGCGGCCGGCTCGGTCGGGCAGATCTCGTCGGCCGTGCGGCCGCTGGGGAAGGCGATGTGCGCGGTCGGGATCCAGTCGGGCAGGTTCTTCGGGGCCCGTTTCTGGAAGAAGGACTCGCCCTCCACCCCCTCCGGGAACCGCTCCAGGGTCGTGGGCCGGTCGCGCAGGGCGCGGGTGATCCCGTCCGCGACGGCGAGGTAGTACTCGGCGACGTCCCTCTTGGTGAGGCCCCGCTCCGGAAAGTAGATCTTGTCCGGGCTGGACAGCCGTACCGTCCGCCCGCCGGCTTCGAGCTCGATCGCACCACCCGCAGCACCCATGTGCGCCACGGTAGGCGGGCCCGGCCGGGTGCGCACACCGGGCGCGTCCGGACGCGGCACCGCAGAATCCAGGTATGGATCTGCCGGTGATGCCCCCCGTGAAGCCGATGCTCGCCAAGTCCGTGGCGAAGATCCCGCCGGGGATGCAGTACGAGGCCAAGTGGGACGGCTTCCGGGCGATCGTGCACCGCGACGGTGACGAGATCGAGATCGGCAGCCGTACGGGCAAGAGCCTCGCCCGGTACTTTCCCGAGCTGGCGGATGCCCTGAAGGCGAACCTGCCGGCCCGCTGCGTGGTGGACGGCGAGGTCGTGATCGTCCACGACGGGCGTCTCGACTTCGACCGGCTCACCGAGCGGATCCACCCGGCCGCCTCCCGCGTGAAGCTGCTGGCGCGGACCACCCCCGCTTCCTTCATCGTCTTCGACCTGCTCGCCCTCGGTGACGAAGCCCTCCTCGACACTTCGCTCGACGAGCGCCGCGAGCTGCTCGTCCATGCCTTGTCCACCGCACGGCCCCCCGTCCATCTCGCGCCCGCGACCACCGACCTCGCGCTCGCGCGCCAGTGGTTCGAGCAGTTCGAGGGCGCCGGGCTGGACGGGGTGATCGCGAAGCCCCTCGACCTCCCCTACCGGCCCGATGCCCGACTCATGTTCAAGATCAAGCACGAGCGTACGGCCGACGTCGTCGTCGCGGGTTTCCGTTTCCACAAGAGCGGTCCGATTGTCGGATCGCTCCTCCTCGGGCTGTACGACACCCACGGCGCGCTCCAGCACGTCGGCGTCTGCGCCGCCTTCACCGCGAAGCGCCGGGCCGAACTGGTCGAGGAACTCGCCCCGCTGCGCATGCCCGACGCCGCCGGCCACCCCTGGGCCGCCTGGGCCGAGGAGGCCGCGCACGAGAGCGCCCGCCTCCCCGGCGCACAGAGCCGCTGGACGGGCAAGAAGGACCTGTCCTGGGTGCCCCTGCGCCCCGAGCGGGTCTGCGAGGTGCGCTACGACCACATGGAGGGCGACCGCTTCCGCCACACCGCCCAGTTCGCCCGCTGGCGCCCCGACCGCACCCCCGAGAGCTGCACCTACGCCCAACTGGAGGAAGTGGTCGGCTACGACCTGGGCGAGGTGCTCGGCACACCCACCCCGTGACCCCGCCCGGCGCCGCCGCCGGTACGGTGCCGCTCGACGGTGCCCGGCCGGCAGCCGGCCCGCGCCAACCGATGCTCGGAGCCGCCCCGGCGCCCGGCCGCGCCCACGCGGTACGCCGCCGGCCGAAGAGCCCGCGCGCACCACCCCCGACCGAGGCCCGCACAACCATCCGATATCCGTGCACACATCCGGCACATCAGGGAGGGTCGTGCCCGACGGCTCCCGTGTGACACATGATGTGGGCCATGACCGACACGAACGACACCCCCGACGCCACCACCCCCCACCCCCGCGAACGCGCCGTCCCCCAGCCGAACGCCGTCGTCGGCGTCGGGCTGATCGTCCTGGCGGCCGACGGCCGACTCCTGCTCGGCCAGGCGCACGACGGCCGTTGGGAACTGCCCGGCGGCAAGGTGGACCCGGGTGAGGGCTTCGAGGCGGCAGCCGCCCGTGAACTCGCCGAGGAGACGTCACTGCGGGCCGACCCGCGCGACATCGCGGTGCTCGCCGTGCAGATCGACGCCGCCGCGCCCCTGACCCGCCTGACGGCCGCCGCGCTCACCCGCTCCGCCTCGGGCACGCCCACCGTCACCGAGCCCCACAAGATCTCCCGCTGGCGGTGGTTCGCCCCGACGGAGATCCCGGCGGAGCTCTACGCGCCTTCGGCGGCCGTCCTGCGCGCGTGGCGGCCCGACCTCACGGCGTTGCCGCACGTGCCCTCGTACGACTACCCGAGCGCGGGCGCCTGACCGCTGCCGGACGGGCCCTCAGAGCCGCCCGACGCGCACCGGCGCGAAGTTGCCCTCCCGCAGGTCCTCCGCCAGCAGCCGCTTGGCGATCGCGTCCGCCGCCACCCGCAGTTCGGCGCTGCGCGGGCGCCCCCGGTCCTGCTCCAGCCGGTCGCCGAGCCAGCGCGCCCACGCCGCCGAGATGACGTCGGCCTCCCGCTGCCCGGCCTCGGTGAGCGAGAAGAATCCGTTCTGCCGCGTCAGGTACCCCTCCTCCGCCATGCGGTCGAACACCGGCAGGAGCACCTCCGGCGGCACAGACCGCCGCGCGGCCACCATGCCCAGGCCCGCGTGGCCGACCGTCCGGGTCAGCAGGTCCACCTGCATGACCGCCCACGCGCCGGCGATGTCCAGCCGTGTGTCGGAGCCGTTCACGATGGCGCGGGCGGTGTCCGGCCCCATGTTCCGCACCAGCTTGCCGACCGCGAGCTCCAGCAGCTTCGCCGAGTCCCCGGAGGCCGTGGCCGGCGAGGCGAACCCGTCGCCCATGTCCGTGGAGCCGGCCCGCGCGGAGTCCCGCAGCCGGACCTGCTTGAGGAACAGCGCGACGACGAAGCCGATCACCGCCACCGGCACCGTCCACAGGAACACCGTCTGGAGGGTGTCCGCGTACGCGCCGATCACCGGGGCGGCGGCGGCCGGTTCCAGGCCGCGCACCCCCTGCGGGCTCTGCGCCGCCGCGCCCAGCGACGCCGGGTCCGCCCCGGTGGTCCGGGCGGCGTCGGCGACGGCCGTCGTCAGCGTCGGCCCGAGGGTGTTGGCGTAGATGGTCCCGAAGACCGCGGTGCCGAAGGAGCTGCCGAGCGTACGGAAGAAGGTCACGCCGGAGGTGGCGGTGCCGAGGTCCGCGTAGTCCACGGTGTTCTGTACGGCGATGGTCAGCACCTGCATGCACAGGCCGATGCCGACACCGAGGACGAACATGTACAGCGATTCCAGCCAGGCGTCGGTCCCCGGTCCCATCAGGGACAGCAGGTACAGCCCGGCTCCCATCACCGCGCAGCCGACGATCGGGAAGATCCGGTACCGGCCCGTCTTGCTGGTGACGTTGCCGCTGAAGACGGAGGCGATCAGCAGGCCGATGACCATCGGCAGCGTTCGGACGCCCGAGACGGTGGCCGAATCCCCGTCCACGTACTGGAGGTAGGTCGGCAGGAAGGTCAACGCGCCGAGCATCGCGAAGCCGACGACGAAGCTCAGCACCGAGCAGACGGTGAAGACCGGGTTGCGGAACAATCGCATCGGCAGCATCGGTTCCGCGGCCCGCACCTCCGCGAGGCAGAAGAGCCCCAGCGCCACGGCGCCGCCCGCGAACAGGCCGATGATCACGGCGGAGTTCCAGGCGTATTCGTTGCCGCCCCAGCTCGTGGCGAGGATGAGCGCGCTCGAACCGATCGCCACCAGCGCGATGCCCAGGTAGTCGATGACCGGCCGCCCGACGGTCCGCACCGCGGGGATCGTGCGCGCCGCCGCGATGACGACGAGGATCGCGATGGGGACGTTGACGTAGAAGCACCAACGCCAGGTCAGGTGGTCGGTGAACAGGCCGCCCAGCAGGGGGCCGATGACGGTCGAGACGCCGAAGACGGCGCCGATCGCGCCCTGGTACGTGCCCCTTTCGCGCAGCGGCACCACATCGGCGATCAGCGCCATGGCGGTGACCATCAGACCGCCGGCACCGATGCCCTGCACGCCCCGCCACAGGATGAGCAGGGTCATGTTGCCCGCGAGACCGCACAGGAAGGAGCCGGTGATGAAGACGACCGCCGAGATCTGGAAGATGAGCTTGCGGCCGAACATGTCGCCGAACTTGCCCACGAGCACGGTCGCGACGGTCTCCGCGAGCAGGTAGGACGTGACCACCCACGACATGTGGTCGCCGCCGCCGAGATCGGCCACGATCGTGGGCAGCGCCGTGCCGACGATCGTCTGGTCGAGCGCGGCCAGCAGCACGCCCAGCATGATCGTCCCGAAGATGACGTTGCGCGTCCGCCGGTCCGGCAGGGGCGGCGCCGCGAGGGGGACGGCGGGGGCAGTGGTCACATCTCGCACTCTCACAGCGCCCCCGCCCCCGCGCATCCGGCACAGGGCCGTACGGGTGGCACCCGCGCGGTATCAGCGCAGGTAGGCCAGGCCCGGGTGCTCCGTCGCGTACGCGTCCAGCAGGCGTCGGGCCACCGCGACCGAGTCCACCAGCGGGTGCAGCGCGAAGGCCTTGACGGCGTCGGCCCGCGCGCCGCTCGCGGCGGCGGCGAGGACCTCCCGCTCGACCGCCTTGACCGAGGTCACCAGGCCCACCGCGTGCAGCGGCAACGGGTCCACGGCCACCGGGTGCGCGCCGTTCGCGTCGACCAGGCAGGGCACCTCGATCACCGCGTGCGCGTCGAGCACCGACAGGGTGGCGCGGTTGCGGACGTTGAGGATCAGGGTGGCGCGTTCGTCGCGGGCGATGGCCCGCATCAGCGCGAGCGCGACCCGCTCGTACCCGCCGGACTCCAGGTCACTCTCCTCGCGCTCGCCGACCCCCGCCACCTCACGGTTCTCGGCCATGTACGTGGCCTCGCGCTCGGCCCGGGTCCGGTCCCAGGCGGCCAGCGCCGCCCCGGCGCCCTGCCCGGGGCGGCCGGCCTCGGCGTAGAAGCCGCGCTGCTGGTCGCGCAGGAAGGCGCCGCGGGTCTGCTTGACCTCCTGGTACGCCCGTACCGTGTCACGGTTGAAGTAGTAGTAGTGGAGGTACTCGTTCGGGACGGCGCCCAGCGAGCGCAGCCACTCGGCGCCGAAGAGCCGGCCCTCCTCGAAGGACTCCAGCGCCTCGGGATCGGCCAGCAGTCGGGGCAGTTCGTCGCGCCCGCCGACGCGCAGGCCCCGTACCCAGCCGAGGTGGTTGAGGCCGACGTAGTCGATCCAGGCCTCTTCGGGCCGCGCGCCGAGCAGGCGGGCGATCCGGCGGCCGAGGCCGACCGGGGAGTCGCAGATGCCGATGACCCGGTCCCCGAGTTCCTCGGCCATCGCCTCGGTGACCACGCCGGCCGGGTTCGTGAAGTTGATGACCCACGCCTCGGGCGCGATACGGGCGATCCTGCGGGCCAGCGCGCGCACCACCGGCACCGTCCGCAGGCCGTACGCGATCCCGCCCGCACCGACCGTCTCCTGGCCGAGGACCCCCTCGGCCAGGGCGATCCGTTCGTCGGCGGCGCGGCCCTCCAGGCCTCCGACGCGGATGGCGGAGAAGACGAAGTCGGCGCCGCGCAGGGCCTCGTCCAGGTCCCCGGTGGCGGTGACCTCGGGCGCGTCCTTCGCCCCGACGGCCGCGGCCTGGTCCGCGAGGACCCGGGCCATGGCGGTGAGCCGGCCGGGGTCCTCGTCGTAGAGCGTCACGTGGGACACCCGCCCCTCGGCGTGATCGCCGAGGAGTGCCCCGTAGACGAGCGGGACGCGGAATCCGCCCCCGCCGAGGATGGTCAACCGCACGCCCCTACCGCCCTTCGCCGTCACGAACGGTGCCCCGGGCCCGCCGGCCGGGAGCTCCGCCCCGGCTCGACCCCGCCCGGCGCGCCGATCCGCACCCCGCCCGCTGCCACGATCCGTGACATTCGGGCGGTGTCACGGATCGTGGCACCGACCGTGGCACACGCTTCAGGGGACCAGTGTGCCCCCGAGCCTCAGTCGAGCGAGGGCACGGCCCGCAGGCGAGCGCCCTGCTGCCGGGGGAAGTCGGTGCCCGCCGCCGGGCCGGTGGGCGGCCCCTGCGGCGAGGAGAGCACGAAGGTGATCCGGGTGAGCCCCATGGCCTCCAGCATCTGGCCGGATTCCGCCACCGTCCGGCACCGCACCGGACCCCAACCCGGTTCCGGGTGGCGCACGGTGCGCACCGCGCCGTCGCGCCGCGCGGCCTGCTCCCCGTGGGTGCTCAGCCAGTGCGGGACGCCGTAGCGGTAGGCGGCCTCCATGAACGGGTCACGGGCCACCTCCTGACGGATGCTCCGCAGCCCCTCGTCGTCCGGGGCGGCGGCCAGCGCGGCGGCGAACTGCGCCAGCAGCGGCACGCACCAGCCCGGTTCGTGGTCCTCCAGCACGGCCGCGGCGTCCGGGTGGAACAGCACGAAGCGCAGGAAGTTGTCGTCGGGCAGGGCCGTCGGGTGCGGGCGCACCGACTGGAAGAGCCGGTCGAAGGCCGAGTTGGTGAGGGCCACGTCCCAACGGTGGTCCACCAGGAAGGTGGGGTAGGGCGAGGCCTCCATGAGGGCCGCGTAGTCACACAGGTAGTCGCGCTGGGCGGGATCGCGCGGGAGGCGGTTCTCCTCGGCCGCGCGCCAGGTGGGCGGCGGATCCCGGTCGACCATGACCCGGAAGAGCCAGAAGCACTGCCGCTCGCTCATCTCCAAGGCCTCGGCCAAGGCCAGGAGTTTGCGGTCCGTCCACTCCTTGACGAGCCCGCGCTCCCAGTTCCCGTAGGCCCGGACACTGATGCGCAGCCGGGACGCGAGGTCTTCCTGGCTCAGGCCCAGTTCCTCACGGCGCTGACGCAAAATCTCCTTGCGCCGCTCCGACCGCACTGCGCCACGCGCGGACTCCTCGCCCGCCAGGCGCTCCTCACCGGCTCGGACGAGGCCATCGGACTGGCCCACCGCTGCGAGATGTGGCACCGAGAGCTCCCCCTCCTCACGGTCTGGATCTTCATTTCGTTGTGGCGATCCTGCTACCGACTTCATTCGAGTGTCAACTATTGTGGCAATTCCAGCCTTGCGACAGCTCATTCGCGCCACAGCTGTGGCAAGTTCTGGCTCTCCCGTGGCAGACCGGATAGATTCCCTGAGGCCGACCACGTGCCCACTGACCTCGCGCGATCTAGGAGAACCACTGGTGACAGACGGCTTCCCGGCTCCCGTCGCGGTGGCCAACGCGCCCCTGGCAGCGACCGTCACGCGGGTCGCCGAACTCGCGAACAAAATGGGCCGCGACCTGAACCAGGTCTTCGACCTGCGTCGACTCTCGGAGGCCTCCGGGGTTCCGACGGACGTGATCAAGACCCTGCTCGACGGCAGGCGGGCCGGCGAACCCGACCTCCAGGCCCGCTTCCTCCAGCGCCTCGACCTGCTCCGGCGCACCCGGGTCAAGTCGAACGGGCGCCGCTACACGCAGCAGGAGATCGCGGACGGTGCCGGGATGTCCCGCCAGCAGGCCGGCGCCCTGATCAACGGCGACCGCCGCCCCACGATGGAGCACTGTGACGCCATCCAGCGCTTCTTCGGGGTCCACGCCGGCTTCCTCACCGCCCACGACGCCGACGCCCTCACGGACGCGCTCCAGCGGACCGAGCAGCAGCTGCTCCAGGACTTCGCCAAACACGAACGCCAGACCGTATCGGCCGAGGCCGCTTCGGCGGGCGATCCGCTGGCAAGACTCCTACAGAACCACGGCGTGCGGGGCATCGCCTGGCGGGCCGCCCAACTGCCCAGCGACAAGCACCGGGACAAGGTGACCGAATGGCTGGACATGCTTCTCGAAAGTGTCAAACCGAACGAATCATGACCCAGTCGAAAGTCTGGATCTGATCCTTGAGTCCTGATCCGGATCCGCGCCGACGGGGAGAACGGTGAGCATAGGCAGAGCGCAGCGGCGGTTGTGCGCGGAGCTGGTGGCCGGCATCAAGCTGGCCGCCCCCGTGGAACCCGCGGATCTCTACGCCGCCCTCTGCGAGGGCATGAGCCGGCATCGCGGGCGCCCGGTGGAGTTCCGTATGGCCGCCTTCCCCCAGGGGACGGCGAGCGGCCTGTGGCTCGACATGGCGGACCGCGATCTGGTGGTCATCGAGGAGCGCACCGCACCGGACCACCAGTTGGTGATCCTCGGTCACGAGTTGTGGCACATGAAGGCCGGCCACTGCAGTCACCACGTCGACGGCTCCGCCGTCGCCGCCCGGATGCTCACCGACGAGATCGACATCGGCGAGACGGTCCGCAGCGTCGCCGCGCGCACGCGCGCCGACGTCCAGGAGGAGACCGAGGCCGAGACCTTCGGCCTGCTGCTGGGCAGCCGCTGCCGCACCTGGCTGGCCGGGTCGGCGGCGCACCGGGCCCCGGCCCAGCGCGACGAGCTGGCCGGCCGCATCGAGACCTCCCTCGGCTACCGGGGGCACAGGAACGACCGTTGAAAGGACAGGACTACTACATTCCGGCGGCGGCGATGGCGATCGCCCTCGTCTTCAAGCTGCCGGCCCTGCGCAACAACTGGCGCGACCCGCTCCTGCGGTCGGTCTGTGTCCTGCTGACGCTCGCCGGGGCGGTGTTCACCTTCGCCGCCCCGCCCACCATCGGCGCCGTCAACGAGTGGACGGGCATCCCCAACTTCTCCGCCCCCCTCGTGTACTGCCTGATGACCGCCTTCAGCGCCTCCTGCCTGGTGCTGATGTTCAACTGGCGCGGCGGCCCGCCCGAGGAGATCCGGCGCACCTCGCGGCGCTGGATATCGGGCTACGCCACCGTCATCGCGGCGATCATGGTGCTCTTCGCCCTCGGTGACGCCCCGGAGCAGCGCCTGCGCGACTTCGACACCTTCTACGCGAACACCCCGTACATCCGCCTGATGATCGCCTTCTACCTGCTGGCGCACAACGTGGCGGCGATGACGATGGTGGCGATGTGCTGGCGCTGGTCGCTCCAGGTGCGCGGCTGGTTGCGCGGCGGCCTGGTGATCATCGTGGCGGGCTACGCCTTCAGCCTGACCTACGACGCCACGAAGATGTCGGCCGTCGTCGCCCGCTGGCTGGGCCACGACCTCGACGACCTCAGCACCTACGTCGCCCCGCCGCTGGCCTCCATCGGCGCGCTGGTCAGCGCCGTGGGCTTCGTGCTGCCGCTGGTGTGCCAGCGCGCCTCGGACAGCTGGCAGACCTGGTCGACGTACCGGCAGCTCGGCACGCTGTGGCACGAGGTGCAGAGCACCGCCCCCGAGGGCACCCCGGGGGTACGGATGTCCTGGTGGTCGCCGGCCGAGATCCGGGTGATCCAGCGGGAGTCCGACATCCATGACGGGTTCCTGCGCCTGGGCCCCTGCTTCGACCGCCGCCACCGCGACGCCGCCTACGCACAGGCCCTGGCCGACGGCGCCGACGAGGTCACGGCCCGCGCCGTCGCCGACGCCGCGATGGTGGCCGCCGCCGTGCGGGCCACCGCCGCCGACCCCGAGGGCCTGGCCGCCGAGGACGCCGCCGAGGAGGAGCGGGTGCTCATCCTCGCGGACGGGGCGCGGGACCTCGTACGCATCTCCCACGCCCTGCGGCATTCGCCGGTGGTGGCGGCGACCCGGCGGCAGGCGGCCCTGTCGGCGGGCTGAGCGGCGCCCGCGGCGCCGAGCGAGCCGGACGTGCTCAGCGCGAGGCCGTGACCGACGTGGTCGGGAACAGGTCCTGGAAGGGGGCCGCCGAGTCGACGCCGTCGCGCCCGAACGGCGCGTCGAAGCTCCAGACCATGAACAGCAGGAACACGATCAGCGCGCTGAACAGCCCCGCGAGCAGCAGTTCCCGCCCGGAGCGGCGGATCTGCAGGGTGAAGATCAGCCCGATGGTGACGACGCCGCCCACCACCAGTCCCACCCAGATCACGTCGGGCAGCGTGGTGTCGTCGCTCTGCGTGCGCGAGTGCCGGGCGTCGTCGGCGGCCGCGATGTGGTCCAACAGCGGCTGGTAGGCCTGCGCCTGGAGTTCGGTGGCGGGCGTCTGGTGGGTGACGTCCGTACGCAGCTTGCCGAGCAGCCGCGCGCCCTCGGCGGAGGCGGCCTCCCCGTCGGCCATGCGCGGCCAGTCCACCGCGACGGTGTGGGTGACGTACGCGTCCACCTCGCCGCGGATCCGGTCGCGGACGGCGGCCGGGTAGACGTCGGCGCGCTGGCTGACCTCGTACAGGGACTGTGCCTCGCGGCGCACGCTGTCCTCGGCGGCGCCGCGTGCCTCCCAGACGCCCGCGATGGCCAGGCCCAGGACGATCGCGTAGACCACGCCGACCATCATCGTCATGTACTCGATGACGTCGGGGGTTTCGCTGGTGTCCTCGTCGGCCGCGACCCGGCGGTGCCGGATCGTGGTCATGACGAGGACGGCGGCGCAGACGAGCACCATGGCGATGGCCAGGACCAGCCATTCGGACACGAGAAGTCTCCCGTTCGTGGGTCGGTGGGTGCGTCAGCGGGCCGGGGCGCTCTGGCCGCGGCCCTTGGAGCGGGGGCGCAGCGCGGCGGCGGCGAGCACGGCCGGGGTGGCGACGACCACCATCAGCATCATGGTGCTCATACCGTCCGGGCCGCGCCGGGCCAAGGCGATGGAACGGTACGGGCGCACGTGGAAGGCGCTCGTGTACGCGGCGGCGGCTGCGGGCGCGGGCGGGGCGGGGGCCTTCGCCGGAGCCGCGTCCGGTGCGGACTCGGCGGCGGCGCGGCGGCGGCGGCTGCGGCCCGTCCCCGGCGCCGGGGCGCGGGTTCGGGCGTCGGAGCCAGGCCGGGCGCCTGCCCGGGGTGGCTCGCGGTCGGGCGCTGCGCGCCGGGCAGGGTCACCCGTACGGGCGGCGCGTCGGGGCGCGGCGTCCCGGGCCCGGGGTGTGCGGGCGGGGGCCGTGCGGCCGCGTACCGGGGCCGGGAAGCACGGCGGGGGGCTTCGGCCGCCCGGCCGGGACGCAGACGTCGACCCGCGCCCCGTGGCCGTGGCCGTCCCCCGCGACGGCGACGTGACCGTGGAGGGGGCAGAGCGCCGCCACCATGCCCGCCCCGGCGTAGTACTGCCAAGCCGTCACCGCGGTCCTCCCGATTCGGCAGCCTGTATGAGGGTTACGCTGAAGAAACGATCAAGGCCGCGCTTCGACACGCGCCGAACGGGTCGAGATCCCGGTCCGAAGGGCGAGGGGCAGCGCGGAGGTGGGGGTGGAGGTGGGCGTGGACACGGGTGTGGCCGTGTGGGGGGCGATGCGGCGGCCGGGGCGGTTCCTCGGGTCGTGGTGGCCGTGGCGGTGTTGGGCGTACCTCGGGAGCGGGTTCGTGCTCGGGTACGCGACGCTGCTCGCGCTGGTGTCGCTCGTCGGCCTCGGGGTGCTGCTGGCCGTGGCCGGGATCGGGCTCGTGCTGCTGGTCGGGGCCCTGGCGGGCGCGGTGCCGCTCGGGGAGTTGGAGCGGCGACGGCTGCGGTGGGTCGAGCCGGCGCCCGTGGCCGACCCGCACACCTCGCTCGCCGGGGCCGGCGCCGCCGCCTGGCTGCGGACCCGGCTGCGCGAGCGGGCCACCTGGCGGGAGTTCGGGTACGCCGCCCTGTTCGGGGTGGTGTTCGGGGCGGCCGGCTTCGGGGTGCTCACGCTGGTGGCGTTCGCGCTGCTGCTGGTCGCGTCCCCGGTCGTCGTGTGGGCGCTGGCCCCGGAACCGGTGATGTTGATACCCGGTCAGGTCGTGGCGGGGCCGTTGGAGGCCCTGGGCGGCACCGCCGCCGGTCTGGTCGCCCTGATCGTGGCGGCGTACGCGGGCGCGCTGATCGCCGGCGCGCAGGTCAAGACGGCCCGACTGCTGCTCGGGCCGCGCGCGGAGGACGACCGGGTCCTGGAACTGACGCGCTCGCGGGTGCGGTTGGTCGACGCCTTCGAAGCGGAACGGCGGCGCATCGAGCGGGACCTGCACGACGGCGCGCAGCAGCAACTGGTGGCCCTCGGCATGACGTTGGGCCTCGCGGAGATGCGGCTACGGACGGCCCCCGAGGCGGCGGGGGTCGCCGAGGCGGTGGCGCTGATCGGCCGGGGCCGCGGCGAGGCCAAGCGGGCGCTGGAGCAACTGCGCGACCTCGTACGGGACATCCACCCGCAGGTGCTGACCGACCACGGGCTCGCGGCGGCCGTGGCGGAGGTCGCGCTGCGTCATCCGGTACCGGTCGAGGTGGACCTCGACGTGCCCCGGCTGCCGGAACGGGTCGAGATCACCGCCTACTTCACCGTCACCGAGGCCCTCGCCAACACGGCCATGCACAGCGGCGCCGAGCACGTCGCGGTGGCCGGTAGGGTCGAGGGCGGCCGGCTCGTCCTGACCGTCACCGACGACGGCCGCGGCGGGGCGGATCCCGGCGCGGGAACGGGCCTGGCGGGTCTCGCGGACAGGGTGTCGATGTTGGAGGGCAGGCTGATGGTGTCCAGTCCGGTGGGCGGGCCCACCGAACTCCGGGTGGAGGTCCCGTGCTCCGGGTGATCCTCGCCGAGGACTCCGTCCTGCTGCGGGCCGGGCTGACGGAACTGCTGACCCTCGGCGGTCACCGGGTCCTCGCCGCCGTCGGCGACGCGCCCGGTCTGCTGCGGGCGGTGGCGGCCGAACGGCCGGACGTGGTCGTCACGGACGTCCGCATGCCGCCCGGACTGCGGGACGAGGGGCTGCGGGCGGCCCTCGAACTGCGCGCCGGGGACCCGTCGTTGCCGGTCCTGGTGCTCTCGCAGTACGTGGCCACGGCGTACGCGACCCAGTTGTTCACCGGGGCCTCGGCGGCCGGGCTCGGCTATCTGCTCAAGGACCGGGTCGGAGACGTCACCGAGTTCCTCGACGCCCTGCGCCGGGTCCACGAGGGCGGCACGGTCATCGACCCGGAGGTGGTCCGCGTCCTGCTCACCCCCCGCGCGGCGGACCGGCCGCTGGCGCGGCTGACCCCGCGCGAGCGGGAGGTGCTCGCCCTGATGGCCGAGGGCCTCAACAACCAGGCGCTGGCCGCGCGGCTGTTCATCACCGAGGCCTCGGTCGTGAAACACGCGAGCAGCATCTTCACGAAGCTGGACCTGGACCCGACGGAGGGCAACCGGCGCGTCCTCGCGGTCCTGGCCCACGTGCGCGGCGCGCAGGACTGACCCCACCGGTCGGCGCCGCATGGGCCCCGTGTACGGGCCAACGGAAAGGACTACGCGTTCGCCCGGTTCGTGACGGCGCCGCTCCCGACGTTGTGGCCCGGCGAGCCGGCCACGATGCGGGAGGGCTCGGGAGCCGCGGCCGAGCGCGCCCAGACCGCCAGCAGCACCGGTAGCGCCAGGTAGCCGAAGCGGCCGGCCGGGGCCAGCAGGAAGGCCGCCGTGAGGCCGATCGCGAGGCGGTCGGCCGCCGCCACGAGCGTGCGCGGCGGCCGCAGCGCCAGCGAGAGCGCCACCGCCAGAGCGCCCACCCCGAGCAGAGCCACCGTCAGGTTCCACCCCCACGGACCGAGTTCGGCCAGCAGGTGCCCCGGCAGCGGGCTGCTCGCCGGGGTGGGCACCTCCGCCCGCCCGGTCGGGAACGCGAACACCTGCCGCCACAGCTCCGTCGGCTGGAGCAGTACCCCCGGCAGCACCAGGGCGGCCGTGACCGCTACCGTCACCCAGGCGCACCGCCACGCCGCCCGGGGGCCCCGCCCGGCGGCGAGGACGGCGACGGCCACCGCCACCGCGGGCAGCGCCGTCCACTTGAGGGCGCACGCCGCCGCGAGGGCCACCCCGGCCGGCCCCGGCCGCCCGGACACGGCCGCCGCGAGCGCCAGGCAGCACAGCCCCGCCAGCGGCAGGTCGACCCCGCTCACCACGAGCGGCATGGCCACCACCGGCGAAGCCACCAGCAGCGGGAGCAACGGCGAGGGGGCGGAGCCCAACAGTCGGCGGGCCACCGCCAGGCAGGCGAACAGGACGGCCGCGCACCAGAGGCGGGCGTCGCCCAGCAGTCGCACCGCCCACTCCCCGCCCGGCCCGAAGGCCCCGTCGAGCAGGGCGCGCGGGAGGCCGAGGAGGGCGGTCGCGGGGAGGTAGGGGGTGTAGTCCTCGACGCGGGTCGGCTGGTCGACGTAGAGGCGTCCGGTGTCGAGCAGGAGCCGCCCGGAGCGTTCGATCACCGCCACCTCGGATTGCCCCTGCCCGGTCAGGACGAGGTACAGCAGGGGCACGGCGACCGCGCCCACGAGGGCCGCGCCCAGTGCCGCCCGCCTGCGCCCGAGTGCCTCGGCGCCCGCGGCGGCGAGGTAGCCGGCGGCCGCGCACCACCCCCACAACCGGTGCGGGCCCAGTGAGGAGAACAGTGGGAACGACAGGGCCCAGGCGGCGGCGAGGAGCCAGCCGCCGGCGCGGCGGGCGACGGGGGAAAGGGTCATGCCCCCATTCCAGCCGCGCGGCCCCGCCGGGTCTGCACGCCCAGGTGGAGCCTTCACGGTCGGGTTTTCCCTACCCCCCGGCCCCACCCCGCGACCCTGCCCGGCCTACGCCGAAGGGGCGCGACCGCGCGGGTCACGCCCCTTCGGGGTGTCATCGAGGCTCGGGAGCCCGGGAGCCTAGGCGTCCGGGTTGCCGCCGAAGCGCTCGCGGTAGGACTCCAGGTCCTCCTCGGTGATGCGCGCGAAGAGCACCGGCGGCACGGTGAACGGGGTGCCGGCCGGGACCGCGTCCAGGGACCTGGCCTGCTCGGGGGTGACCCAGGTGGCCGTGTCGTCGGCGAGTGCGAACGAGGAGCGCATGGCGCGCGCCGAGGCCGGGATGAACGGCTCGGAGACCACCGAGTAGAGGTGGATCAGGTTCATGGCGGTGCGCAGGGTGAGCGCCGCGCCCTCCAGGTCGGTCTTGACCTCCAGCCAGGGGGCCTTCTCGTCGAGGTACGCGTTTCCGGCGGACCACAGGGCGCGCAGCGCGGCCGCGGCCTTGCGGTACTGGAGGGTCTCCATGTGGCCCTCGTACTCGGCGAGCAGTTCGGCGATCTGCTCGCCGAGCTTGGCCTCGACCTCGCCGGCGGGGCTGCCCGCCGGGACCTCGTCGCCGAACTTCTTGCGGGAGAAGGTCAGCACGCGGTTGACGAAGTTGCCGAGGGTGCCGCCGAGGTCCTTGTTGACGGTGGCGGCGAAGTGCTCCCACGTGAAGGACGAGTCGTCGGACTCGGGCGCGTTGGCGATGAGGAAGTAGCGCCAGAAGTCGGCCGGGAGGATCTCCAGGGCCTGGTCGGTGAAGACGCCGCGCTTCTGCGAGGTGGAGAACTTGCCGCCGTAGTACGTCAGCCAGTTGAAGGCCTTGACGTAGTCGACCTTCTTCCACGGCTCGCGGGTGCCGAGCTCGGTGGCCGGGAACATGACCGTGTGGAACGGGACGTTGTCCTTGGCCATGAACTGCGTGTAGCGGACGTCCTCGGCCTCGTACCACCACGCCTTGTAGTCGCGGTTCGCCGGGTCGGCGTCGGCCCATTCCTTGGTGGAGGCGATGTACTCGATCGGGGCGTCGAACCAGACGTAGAAGACCTTGCCCTCGGCGGCGAGCTCGGGCCAGGTGTCGGCCGGGACCGGCACGCCCCAGTCGAGGTCACGGGTGATCGCGCGGTCGTGCAGGCCTTCGGTCAGCCACTTGCGGGCGATGGACGACGCCAGCTGCGGCCACTCCTCCTCGTGCTCCGCGACCCAGGCCTCGACCTCGTGCTGGAGCTTGGACTGGAGGAGGAAGAGGTGCTTGGTCTCGCGGACCTCCAGCTCGGTGGAGCCGGAGATCGCCGAGCGGGGGTCGATCAGGTCCGTGGGATCCAGGACGCGGGTGCAGTTCTCGCACTGGTCGCCGCGGGCCTTGTCGTAGCCGCAGTGCGGGCAGGTGCCCTCGACGTAGCGGTCGGGCAGGAAGCGGCCGTCGGCGGGCGAGTAGACCTGCCGGATCGCGCGCTCCTCGATGAAGCCGTTCTCCTGGAGCCTGCGCGCGAAGTGCTGCGTGATCTCGGCGTTCTGCGCGGACGAGCTGCGGCCGAAGTAGTCGAAGGACAGCTCGAAGCCGTCGTAGACGGCCTTCTGGGCGTCGTGGGCCTGCGCGCAGAACTCGGCGACCGAGACGCCGGCTTCCTTGGCGGCGAGTTCGGCGGGGGTGCCGTGCTCGTCGGTGGCGCAGATGTACAGGACGTCGTGGCCGCGCCGGCGGAGGTACCTGGAGTACACATCCGCCGGAAGCATCGACCCGACCATGTTGCCCAGGTGCTTGATCCCGTTGATGTAGGGAAGCGCGCTGGTGATCAGGTGTCGAGCCATCCTCGGATGCTCCATTTCATTTATGCGTGACGACGGTCACTACGTGCGAAAGCGTGCGGGCCCTGGGCCGTCTGTGACGGACTGTGACGGGGTTCATCGTATCGAACCGCCGAAAGGGCACGCGCCCGCGTTTCTCTGGGTGGACATGACGCAAAAACAGCGAGGGCAGTGACCTCTCCGTCACGGCCCTCGCAATGGGCCCATGCTACAGCTGCCCGCCGACGCCCGGGACCGGTCGTGGAGGGGGGGCGGCGGCGCTTGCACCATGGGCCCGCGCCGACCCGGCATATGCGTACGGGCCTGCGGAAACGCCTCCCGATCGATCCCGATCACGACTCGATCATCGGCGACCGTAATCCTCCAGCTTGCTGCTCTACGCCCCCGGAGTGCGCCGGCGCTGGTCTTATGGGCCCCGCACAGGGGATGAGGTGGGGAACGGTGAACGATGGCGGACCGGAGGAGTCCGGTGGGGCCGTGGGCCTGCCCAGCCGACGGCGGCAGCCGACGCCCATGAGTCAGTGGGATCCGACGGCGCGCCTGTCGTACTGGGCCTTCCACGCCAATCGGCGTCCGGCGTACATGCGCTTCGCGTACCTTCAGCTGGGCTCGGACGAGGCCGCCGAGGACGCCGTGGACGCCACGTTCGACTCGATCATGAACGAATGGCTTCGCATGCTGCACATGGACCGCCTGGACGCCTACGCCTGGACGGTGCTGAAACAGCGCATCGTGGACTGGCAGCAGCGCCGCGACCCGCGCTGCGGCCGGCCCGAACCGATGGACATCAGCGCCTTCGAGGCGGCCCTCAAGGAGGTGCACGCCGACCGGTCGGGCGCGTGCGACGAGTCCGGTCCGTCGGAACCTTCCGATCAGTACGAGATCCTCACCGACGCGATCCGGTTCTACTCGGCCGTCGCCCGCCTCGCGGAACGGCAGCGGGACACCGTGATGCTGCGGTACGGACTCCAGTGCACCCCCGGAGAGGCCGCCGCCGTGATGGGCGTCGACGAGGCCACCGTCCGTTCCCAGCTCGGCCAGGCGCACCGGCGCCTCGCCCGGCTGCTCGACGCGTCGCCCGAATCATGAGGCGCCGCGAGGACCACGACCGCGACGGCCGCGCCAGGGGCCCGCGCCCGCTCGCCGAGTTCCTGGAGCGGGCCCGCGTACGCGACCGCTACCCCCACTACGACCTCGGCGCGGCCGAGGCCCGGCTGTTGCGCGTGCCGCGCGTGCCCGGCCCGACGCTCCCCGCCGGGGGCCGCAACCGTCGCCGGCCCTTCGGGTGGAGCGACCCGGCCCGCGACGCGCCGCTCGACTCCGAGCGGGCCCGGCGCGACCTCAAGGCGGCCTGCCTCGCGGTGGTCTGCGACCCCCGCGCCCGCTCCGACCTCGACCGTTTCCTCGACAGCGCGCACTGCGACCTGCCCGGGGCGGTCGTCTTCGGCTGCCTCCTGCACCTGGCGGGGATGCGGGAGGGAGCCCGCTTCTGGTGGCAGTTCGCCGCCGGATCGGGCAGTCCGCACACCGCGCAGGCGGCGTACTGCCTCTTCCTCGACCACTCCCGGCGCGGCGAGCACCACGACGCCCGGGTGTGGGCGCGCGAGCTGGGCCGCCGGGGCTACCGGCCGAGCGGGCGGCGCGAGCTGCGGGAGGTACGGCTGTGCGCGCAGGCGGCCGTCCTGCGCTACGTCGACCAGCAGGACGACCCCGATCTGGGCCCGGTACCGCTGCCGCGGGCCGGGCTGCCCGCCGTCCTGGCCGCGTTCCTGCCGCCGCCCCCGCTCCCGGCCGCTCCTCAGCCCCGCCCCGGCCCGCGCCCGCTGCGCCGCCCCGCGCCGACGGTCGCCGTGCGGGGCCCCTGCGAGCGGCCGACCTGCCCGACACGGGGACGCGCTGGCGCAGGCGCGGCGCGCGTTGGCCGTCGTACAGGTCCTGGAGCGGCACCCGCTGGGCGTGCGGACCGAGCGACTGGCCCGGAAGTCGGGGCTGGGCGAGGCGGCGCTGCGGCCGATCCTGACGATGCTGTGCGAGGAGGAGTACGCCTGCCGGACCGGGGCGGGGGTGTACGCGCGCGGCCCGGCCCTTGACCGGCTCGCGGCGCCGGGCGGCGCGGGCCTGGCGGGGCAGCTCCAGCGCACGCTGGCGCTGGCGCGCGACAGCGCGGGCGCCGCCGTCTACCTGAGCCGGTACGCGGAGGGCGAGGTCCGCATCACGCAGATGGCGGACGGGCCGGGGGCGCCGCCGGTGCGGGAGTGGGTGGACTTCCGGGCGGCCGCGCACGCCAGCGCGGTCGGCAAGTGCCTGTTGACGCAGCTCGACCGCGACGGCCGGGCCGACCACGTGGCCCGCCACCGCCCGGCCCGGCTCACGCCACGCACCATCACCGACAGCCGGGTCCTGTTCAACGCCCTGGACGCGGTCGCCCCGGGCGCTCCCGTGTTCGACCTGCGGGAGTACTCGCCCGGTGTGGTGTGTTCGGCGGTGCCGATCGCCACCGGCGGCGCGGCGGGCAGCCTCGCGCTGTCCCTGCCCGCCGCGCACGCCCACCGGCTCCACGCCGCCACCCAGGCGCTGCGCCGCAAGGCGGTGCCGGTGCTGCTGGCGCTGCTCCTGTCGGGCGCGATCCCCCCGGACGCCCCGACGCAGGTCCCCGTACCGGTGTCCGCCCCGACGGCCGCCGCCACCCCGGAGACCCTGCGCCGGTTGGGCCGCCTCTTCCGTACGCCGCTGACCCGCGTCACGGCCCAGGAGGGCCCGCACCTGGTCAGCGACACCTCGGCGGCAGCGGCGTACCTCTTCGAAGCCGCGGACACCCACCCGGACCCGGACCACCCGCGCCTGGCCCTCCCCCACACCTTCACCCAGGTCACCCCGGGCACCCTCCCGGCCCACGACGGTCTGGTGGTCCTCCACATGTGAGGAACCATCCGACGCGCCCGCTCGTCCTGTGCGTAAGAGCTACGGGGGGGGCAATCATGAACAACGTCACGCTGGCCGAGGAAGTCATGCTGCTGTCGCTGGACGACGAGTCCGGATCGGCGCGCAAGCGACAGGCGGCCGGATGGGCCGTCGCGGGCGGCATCCTGCTCGAACTGGTCCTGGCCGGGCGGGTCACGGTCACCGGCAAGCAGCTGGAGCTGACCGACACGACCCCCACCGGCGACGCCCTCCTGGACGAGCGGCTGGCGCTCATCGGGACGTGGCTGCGGCAACGGCCCAAGCGCCCGGTGACCGGCTGGCTGACGAAGGACCACACGAGGGCGGTCGCGGCGACGCTGCGGAGCCTGAGTGCGCGGGGGGTCGTCGTCGAGACGCGGGACAAGGCGCTCGGCCTGTTCCCGGTCCGCCGTTACCCCGAGGCCGACGCCTCCGTCGAACGCGCCCTGCGCGAGCGGCTGCGCGCGGCCGTCCTGGACGGCTCGGAGCCCGACGCGCGCACGGCCGGCCTGATCGCCCTGCTCCACTCCGCGAAGCTCCACCGCCTGGCCTTCCCCGACGGCCCCCACGGTGAGGTGAAGTCCCGGATGGCGGAGATATCCCAGGGCCAATGGGCCGCGGACCACCTCCGCGCCGCGATCCGCGAGATGCAGGCGGCGGTGACCGTCCTCACCACGGTCACCGTCATGACGGCGATCTCTTAGGCGGCGCCGGCGGGGCTGTCCCGAAACGCAAAAGAACCCCACCGAAGTGGGGTTCCCGCTGGTGTCCGAGGGGGGACTTGAACCCCCACGCCCGATAAAGGGCACTAGCACCTCAAGCTAGCGCGTCTGCCATTCCGCCACCCGGACAGGTGGTCGGCCCCGGTTTCCCGCGGCGACATGGACAACAATAGCAAAGGATCGGAGGGCCCCCGACCAATTGTCGGTCAGGCCGCCGCCCCGCCACGCCGCGCTGACCTGCGGGCATGCGCGGACGGGCGGTGGGGGTGCCGGGCGGACACCGCCTCAGGGGCAGTGGATGACCTGGCCCGCGTAGGAGAGGTTGCCGCCGAAGCCGAAGAGGAGGACGGGGGCGCCGGAGGGGATCTCGCCGCGCTGGACCAACTTCGACAGGGCCATCGGGATGCTGGCCGCCGAGGTGTTGCCGGAGTCGACGACGTCGCGGGCGACCACCGCGTTGACCGCGCCGATCTTGGCGGCGAGCGGCTCGATGATCCGCAGGTTCGCCTGGTGGAGGACGACCCCGGCCAGTTCCTCGGGGGTGATCCCGGCCTTCTCGCACACCTTGCGGGCCAACGGCGGCAACTGGCTCGTGGTCCAGCGGTAGACGGACTGGCCCTCCTGCGCGAAGACCGGCGGCGTGCCCTCGATGCGGACCGCGTGGCCCATTTCCGGCACGGAGCCCCACAGGACCGGGCCGATGCCCGGTTCCGTGCTCGCCTCGACGACCGCCGCGCCCGCCCCGTCGCCCGTCAGGACGCAGGTGGTGCGGTCGCTCCAGTCGGTGATCTCGGTCATCTTGTCGGCGCCGATGACCAGGGCGCGGGTGGCGGAGCCGGCCCGGATCGCGTGGTCGGCGGTGGCCAGGGCGTGGGTGAAGCCCGAGCAGACGACGTTGAGGTCCATCACGGCGGGGCCGCCGCCCATGCCCAGCTTGGCGGCGACGCGCGCGGCCATGTTGGGCGAACGGTCGATGGCGGTGGAGGTGGCCACCAGGACGAGGTCGATGTCGTCGGGGGTGAGGCCCGCGTTGGCGAGGGCCTTCCCGGCGGCCTGGTAGGCCAGCTCGTCGACCGGCTCCTCGGGGCCCGCCATGTGCCGTGTCCTGATTCCGACGCGGGAACGGATCCACTCGTCGTTGGTGTCGACCATGGCCGCGAGGTCCTCGTTGGTGATCACTTTCGCGGGCTGGTAGTGCCCTAGCGCCACCACGCGTGAACCGGTCATGGGCGGGGTCCCCCTTTGTACGGCAGTCAGGATCACCCAGCTTCTCCTGCTACCGATGGGTACGTGTGCGCGTGACCCGACAGGATTCCGCTATCGGAATTTGGAGAATTCCGAGCAACTTCCTGCCGGGGACGTGATCGGCCGCCGATCCGGGAGAATGTCGTGGTCAAGTGCACGACGAGGACGGAACGGGTGGGCTGATCGCCATGGGACGGGTCACCGAACGGCGCCGCGTCGTGCGCGTCCGGGGCGGGGCGACCGGGGTGCGCCCCGACACGCTGGTCGCGGAGGAACCGCTGGAGATCCGCCTGAACGGCCGGCCCCTGGCCATCACGATGCGCACCCCCGGCGACGATTTCGCGCTGGCGACGGGCTTCCTCGTCAGCGAGGGCGTGATCGCCCGCACCTCGGACGTCCAGGCCGTGACCTACTGCGAGGGCGCGACCGAGGAGGGCTCCAACACCTACAACGTCGTCAACGTCCAGTTGGCCGCCGGAGTGCCCCTGCCGGACATCACCCTGGAACGGAACGTCTACACGACCTCCTCCTGCGGCCTGTGCGGCAAGGCCAGCCTGGACGCGGTCCGGACGGCGACCCGTTTCCCGGGGTTGGCCGCCGACCCTGTACGGATCTCCGCCGACATCCTCTCGACGCTGCCGGACCGGTTGCGCGCGGCGCAGAAGGTCTTCGACCGGACGGGCGGCCTGCACGCGGCCGGGCTGTTCTCGGCGGAGGGCGAGCTGCTCGACGTACGGGAGGACGTGGGGCGGCACAACGCCGTGGACAAGATCGTCGGGCGGGCCGCCCAGGCCGGCCGGCTGCCGCTGGCCGGGTCGGTCCTGCTGGTGTCCGGCCGGGCCTCGTTCGAGCTGGCCCAGAAGGCGGTGATGGCGGGCATTCCGGTACTGGCGGCGGTCTCCGCTCCGTCCTCCCTGGCGGTGGACCTCGCCCTGGAGTCGGGGCTCACGCTGGTCGGCTTCCTGCGCGGGCCGGACATGAACATCTACGCGGGCGAGGAGCGGATCCTCCTGCCCGACGCGGACGCCCCCTAGCTCAGCGCTTGCGAGCTCAGCGCTTGCGAGCTCAGCGCTTGCGCCGTGCGCGGGAACGGCCGGCCGGGGCCTTGGGTTCCGGGGGGTCGATGCGGTGGAGTTCCAGGGTGGCCGGGAGCGGGACGGCGCCGGGGCCACCGGACTGCGCCCAGGCGATGATCTCGTCGGTCGCCGTGTCGTCCAGCGCCCAGCCGAACCAGACCGCGCGGGCGCCCCGGGAGCGGGCCTCACCGGTGGGTTGGACGACGATGACGTTGGCCTGGGCGCAGGGGCCGAGGCAGTCGCTCGTACGGACGGCCAGTCGGCCCCCGGACGCGGCGGCGGCCTCGCGCAGCCGGGCGAGTTGACCGGCGTGGTCGGTGCCGGGGTTCTTGCGGGGGTCGCCGCAACAGCAGCCGCGACACACCACCAGGGTGCAGGGGCGCGGGGCGTTGACGGCGAGCGGGCGTATCCAGGTCACCGCCGCACGTTACCGGCCCCGCGCCGTGGGGTGTTGTCCCCCGGGCGAGACCTCCGCCACAGCGGCAGGGGCGAGTTCGGCCTGCGGGTCGCGGGCGCGGCGTCGGGCCAGGACCGCGCAGACCATCAGCTGCATCTGGTGGAAGAGCATCAGCGGCAGCACGGCGAGCGAGGCCTGCGCCCCGAACAGCACGCCGGCCATGGGGAGTCCGGCGGCTAGGCTCTTCTTGGACCCGGCGAACTGGATGGTGATGCGGTCCGCGCGGTCGAAGCGCAGGCGGCCGGCCCCGTACCAGGTGAGGAGGAGCATCACGGTGAGGAGTACGGCCTCCACCAGCATCAGCGCGCCCAGGCGCGGCAGGCTGACCTGGCGCCAGATGCCCGCCACCACGCCCGCGCTGAAGGCGGCGTAGACGACGAGGAGGATCGCGCCCCGGTCGACGCGGCCGAGGACCTTCTTGTGCCGGACGAGGAAGGCGCCGACCCGGTGGTGCAGGGCCTGGCCGAGGAGGAAGGGCAGCAGGAGCTGGAGGGCGATCCTGCCGAGGGAGTCGAAGGAGAAGCCGCCGGCGTCGCCGCCGAGCAGGGCGACGGCGAGGAGGGGCGTGAGGAGGAGGCCGACGAGGCTGGAGAAGGAGCCGGCGCAGATGGCGGCGGGGACGTTGCCCCGGGCGATCGAGGTGAAGGCGATGGAGGACTGGACGGTCGAGGGGACCAGGCACAGGAAGAGCAGGCCGTTGGAGAGTGGGTGGGTGAGGAGGGTGGGGAGGAGGGCGCGGGCGGCGAGGCCGAGGAGGGGGAAGAGGAGGAAGGTGCAGGCGAGGACGGTGAGGTGCAGGCGCCAGTGGCGCAGCCCGTCGAGGGCCTCGCGGGTGGAGAGGCGGGCGCCGTAGAGGAAGAAGAGGAGGGCGACGGCGGCGGTGGAGGCCCCGCCGACGAGACCGGCGGCCTGGCCGCGGGCGGGGAGCAGGGCGGCGAGGCCCACGGTGGCGAGCAGGGCCAGGAGGTACGGGTCCAGGGGCAGCCAGGCGGGAAGGCGCGGGCGTCGCATGGGCGGTGCTCACTTGCTGTCGGTGCGAAGGGCGGTGCGAGTGGGGGCGGTGCGGGTTGGGGCGGTTGCCCCATTCGCCCATGGTGGCCGGTCCGGCGGCCATCGGGAAACCCGCACACCGTGCTGACTGTCATCACGTTTCTCGATGGGCGGCGCTCGGGGGTGTCTTTCGGGTCAGGCCGGGCTCGCGGTGGCCGGCACCGCGCCTCGCCGCGTTGTCGTCGGTCGCCGACGCTCCGCGTCGACTCCCTCCTCCGCCTTGCGACGCACGGCACCGACCACCGCTCCCTGATCCGGCCTGACCCGAAAGACACCCCCTAGGCTGGCGTCATGTACGACCCGGTTCAGCTGCGCACCTTCCTCACCGTGGCCCAGACGCTGAGCTTCACGCAGGCCGCCGCCCGGTTGGGCGTGCGCCAGTCGACGGTCAGCCAGCATGTGCGGCGGCTGGAGGAGGCGACGGGCCGGCCGCTGTTCGCCCGGGACACGCACAGCGTCGGGCTGACGGAGGACGGCGAGGCGCTGCTCGGCTTCGCGCGGACCATCCTGGAGGCGCACGAGCGGGCCGCCGCCTTCTTCGCCGGGACGCGGCCGCGGGGGCGGCTGCGGTTCGGGGCGTCGGAGGACTTCGTCCTGACCCGGCTGCCGGAGGTCCTGGAGGGGTTTCGCCGGGGGCACCCGGAGGTGGACCTGGAGCTGTCGGTCGAGCTGTCGGGCGTCCTGCACGAACGGTTGGACGCGGGCCGCTTGGACCTCGTACTGGCCAAGCGGCGCGGGCCCGGGGACGAGCGGGGTCGGCTGGTGTGGCGGGACCGGATGGTGTGGATCGGGGCGGAGGGGCTGCGGCCGGATCCGGAGCGTCCGGTGCCGTTGATCGTCTTTCCGCCGCCGGGGATCACCCGTGCGCGGGCGCTGGAGGTGTTGGAGCGCGAGGGGCGGGCGTGGCGGATCGCCTGTACGAGCGGCAGCCTCAGCGGTCTGATCGCGGCGGCCCGCGCCGGGCTGGGGGTGATGGCGCACACGCGGGGGCTGATTCCGCCGGGGCTGGTCCGGGTGGGCGGGCTGCCCGATCTGGGGCCGGTGGAGTTCGCGCTGGTGCAGGGGGACCGGCCGACGCCGGCGTCCGAGGCCCTGGCGGCGGCGGTCCTGGCGGGCGGCGACCGGCTCAGCCGGCCGGCGTAGGGGGCCGCGTCGGGCGCCCGGGTCCCCCCGTGTGCCGGGAAGATCTTGTGGAGGTTTGCCAAGGGGTCCCGGGGGCCGGGGCCGGTGGGGTAGCGTCGCGGCCCCCGGTACGGAGAGGAGCGGGATGCCGCACGAATTCACCGTCCCACCCCTGGTCACAGGCGCGCCGGTCGGCGGTCTGGCCGACTCCGTCTTCGAGCACGCGGGGCAGGATCCGGACCGGGTGGTGCTCGGCCGCAAGAGCGGCGGCGTCTGGCGTGACGTGACATCGGCGGAGTTCGCCGCGCAGGTGTTGGCGCTCGCGAAGGGCCTGCTGGCGCAGGGGATCGGCTTCGGGGAGCGGGTCGCGGTGATGTCCCGTACCCGCTACGAGTGGACGCTGTTCGACTTCGCGTTGTGGGCGATCGGCGCGCAGCCGGTCCCGGTCTATCCGTCGTCGTCCGCCGAGCAGGTGCACTGGATCCTCCAGGACTCCTCCTGCGCGGGGTGCGTCGTGGAGGACGAGGACCAGGCGATGACCGTCGGGTCGGTCATCGAGGGGCTGCCGGGTCTGCGGCTGCTGTGGCAGCTGGACGCGGGGGCGGTCGAGGGGCTGGTGGAGTCCGGTCGGACGGTGGACGAGGACGTGGTGCACCGGCACCGGCGGGCGGTGACGCCCGACGCGGTGGCGACCGTCATCTACACCTCGGGGACGACGGGCCGGCCCAAGGGGTGCGTGCTCACCCACGCGAACTTCATGTTCGAGGCGGACACGATGGTGGCGCGTTGGGAGTCGGTGTTCCGGGCCGGTCCCGGCGAGGAGCCCTCGACCCTGTTGTTCCTGCCGCTGGCGCACGTCTTCGGGCGGATGGTCGAGGTGGCGGCCGTACGGTCCCGGGTCAAGCTGGGGCACCAGCCGGTGCTGGCGGCGGCCGAGCTGTTGCCGGACCTGGCCGCGTTCCGGCCGACCTTCGTGCTGGGCGTGCCGCACGTCTTCGAGAAGGTGTTCGCGGCGGCCCGGCGCACGGCGGAGGCCGAGGGGCGCGTCGGGGCCTTCGACCGGGCGGTGGAGACGGCCGTACGGTATTCCGAGGCGCGCGAGCAGAAGGCCTTCGGGACCGGGCCGGGCCCCTCGGCGGGGCTGCGGATGGAGCACCAGCTGTTCGAGAAGCTGGTGTACGGGAAGGTGCGCGAGGCCCTGGGCGGCCGCGTACGGCACGCGATGTCGGGCGGATCGGCGATGTCGCGGCGGCTCGGGCTGTTCTTCGACGGCGCGGGGATCACCGTGTTCGAGGGGTACGGGCTGACGGAGTCCAGCGCGGCCGCGACGGCGAATCCTCCCGGGGCGACGAAGTACGGGACGGTGGGGCCGCCGATCCCGGGCAGTACGGTCCACATCGCGGAGGACGGGGAGGTGTGGCTGCACGGCCCGCACGTGTTCGCCGGCTACCTGGGCGACGCGCGGGCGACGGAGGAGGTGTTGCGCGGCGGCTGGCTGGCGACCGGGGACCTCGGGCGGTTGGACCGGGACGGCTACCTGACCATCACCGGCCGCAAGAAGGAGATCCTGGTGACCTCCAACGGCAAGAGCGTGGCTCCCGCCGCGCTGGAGGAGCGGGTGCGCTCGCACCCGCTGGTGTCGCACTGCGTCCTGGTCGGCAACGACCGGCCGTTCGTGGCGGCGCTGGTGACCCTGGACATGGAGGGGATAGCGCACTGGTTGTCGATGCGCGGCCTCGCGCAGCGGACGGCCGCCGAGGTGGTGGACGATCCGGCGCTGGCGGCGGAGGTGCGGCGGGCGGTGGTGGCCGCCAACACGCTGGTCTCGCAGGCCGAGGGGATCCGCGCCTTCCGGGTGCTGGCGGAGCAGTTCACGGAGGAACGCGGTCTGCTCACGCCCTCGTTGAAGCTGAAGCGGCGGGCGATCGAGAAGGCGTACGCGCGGGAGATCGCCGGTCTGTACCCGTCCTGAGCAGGCACGGCCCGATCCATCCTGACGGTCCGATCCTTCCTGACGGCCCGTCATAAACTTTGGCCGCAAATATTGACGGTGCGTCAGGTCACGCACAGAATGCGGGGATTCCGACCGGAGGGGATCCCACACATGTCGCGATCGATCCGCGCCCTGGCCGCCGCAGCCGCCGCGCTCGCGCTCGTCTCCGCCTGCAACTCCCCCTCCCATGGGACGGATCCGGGCAAGCCCGGGGACGCCGCCGCGATCACGCGGGGAGTGACCGACACCTCCGTCAAGGTCGGCGGCATCGTGTCGATGACCAGCTCCAGCGGCTACAGCAAGAAGGACACCGACCTCGGGGCGAAGGCCCGTTACCTGAGAGCCAACGCCGAGGGCGGGATCCACGGCCGGAAGATCGACTACATCGGCGCGGAGGACGACGGCCAGGACCCGGGCAAGAACCTGGCGGCCGCCCGCAAACTCGTCCAGCAAGACAAGGTCTTCGCCGTGGCCCCGATGAGCTCGGTCACCTTCACCGGCGCCGACTTCCTGGAACAGGAGAAGGTCCCCACCTTCGGGTGGGGCACGCTCCCCTCCTTCTGCGGCCCCAAGTACATCTACGGATTCAACGGCTGCCTGGTCCCCTCCCCCGGCGGCACCATCAACCAGACCTGGCCCGAGGGCATCGCCAAGATCCTCGGCGGCGCGCAGGGCAAGTCCGTCGCGATCGTCGCGAACGACAGCGACGCCGGGAAGTTCGGCATTCGGACCTTCCAACAGGGCTTCGCCTCGGCCGGGTTCAAGGTGGCGTACGCCAAGGCCTCCGTCCCCGCGACCGCCGTGCCGAACGACTGGTCGGCGTACGTGAAGGAGATCCTCGGGAGCGACGAGGGCCAGGCCCCGGACGCGATCGTCTCGGTCATGCAGACGCCCAACAACATCGGGCTCTTCACCGCGCTCAAGCGCGGCGGCTACAAGGGCGTCCTCTCCGACCCGACCGACTACGATCCCGGGCTGCTCGCCAAGGACGCCACCCGCCAGGCCCTCGACGGGGTGCACGTCCTGCTCCAGTTCGAGCCGTTCGAGTCCACGAGCCCGAAGATGGCGCAGTTCAAGGCGGACATCAAGGCGGCGTCGGGGGGACAGGACCTCCCGTTGAACATGCACATGCTGACCGGCTACATGTCGGCCGACCTCTTCCTGGCGATCGCGCAGAAGGCCGGCAAGGACCTCACCCTCACCCACTTCCAGAACGCCGCGCAGAGCTTCTCCGACACCGGAACCCTGGTCGGCGACCGCGCGGAGCCCAAGGGGCAGAAGGACAGCTTCGGCTGCGGGGCACTGGTCCAGCTCAAGAACGGGGCGTACGAGGTGTCCGTCCCCTTCACGTGCCACGAGCCCATCCCCTTCAAGTAGGGCCCCCGGCATGGGAGATATCCTGGTCTTCGTCCTGAGCGGTCTGGTCTCCGGCGCCCTGTACGCGCTGCTGGCCACCGGGCTCGTGCTGTCGTACTCGGCGTCCGGGCTGTTCAACTTCGCGCACGGGGCCACCGCCTACCTGTGCGCGCTCACCTTCTACGAGCTGCACTCCGGCCTCGGTTGGTCCGCCGTCCCGGCCGCGCTGCTGGTGGTGTGCGTCCTGGCCCCGGGCCTCGGTTGGGGACTGGACCGGCTGATGTTCCGGCGCCTGGCCAGGGTCGGGGAGAGCGCCCAGATCGTGGCGACGATCGGGCTGCTGGTGGCGCTGCCGGCGGCCGGGCTGTGGGCCGTGGAGCTGCTGGCCGCCGCCGGAGTCCCGCTGAAGCCGGCCGAGAACCAGTTCGGACTGCCGGGGGTGGGGCCGAGTCCCGCCCGGTCCTGGCAGCTCGCGGACGGGGTCGGCGTCGACTCCGACCAGCTGATCACGTGGGTGGTCACGGCGGTGGTGGCGGTGGCGCTGTGGGTGCTGCTGCGGCACACGCGGCTGGGGCTGCGGCTGCGGGCGGCCGTCGACAACCGGTCGCTGACCGAGCTGCGCGGGATCAGCGCCGACCGGCTGTCGTCGGTGGCGTGGATGATCGCGTCCGCGCTGGCGGGCCTGGCGGGGGTGCTGGCGACTCCGCTGCTGGGGCTGTCCGCGCACGACTTCACCCTGTTCCTGTTCGTGTCGGCGACGGCGGCGGTCATCGGACGGTTCGCCTCCGTACCGCTCGCCTTCGCGGGCGGGCTGGGGCTCGGCGTGGTGCAGAACCTCGTCGCCGGGTACGCGTCGTTCGCCGAGGGGATCACCGGGTTCCGGACGGCCGTACCGTTCCTGATCCTCTTCGGCGGGCTGCTGGTGCTGACCCGGCGGGCGCGGACGGCGGGGGTCGCGGCGGTGGAGGTGCCGTCGGTGGACCACCTGGCGGGGGCCTCGTGGCGGCGCCGCTGGGGGGTGTGGGCGGTGGGCGCGGGGCTGCTGTGCGTGGCGTTCTACACCGTGACGACGCCCTTCTGGAGCGGGTTGCTCGCGCAGGGCCTGGCCCTCTCGCTGGTGTTCATGTCCTTCACGGTGGTGACCGGGCTGGGCGCGATGGTGTCGTTGGCACAGGCCACTTTCGTCACCGGGGCCGCGCTGGTGGCGGGGCTGCTGATGAGTCGGGGGTGGCCGTTCTGGGCGGCGCTGGTGGTGGGGACCTGTGTGGCGGCGGCCCTGGGCGCGGTGGTCGCGCTGCCGGCGCTGCGGCTCGGAGGGCGTTCGCTGGCCCTGGCCACGTTGGCGTTGGCGTTCCTGGCGGACCAGGTGCTGTTCCAGATGCGGTGGCTCCGGGGCGGGGACGCGGGCTGGCCGATCCCCCGGCCGGTGTTCGGGCCGGTGGACCTCTCCGACGACCGGGCGCTGGGCGTGGCGCTGGTGGTGCTGGTCGCGGTGGTGGCGGCGGGGCTGAGCGCCCTGCGGAACTCGCCGACCGGGCGGGCGATGCTGGCGGTGCGGTCGGCGCCGGCGGCCGCGATGGCCTCGGGGGTCTCCGTCCTGCGGACGAAGCTGCTGCTGTTCACGCTGTCGGCGGGGCTCGCGGGCTTCGGGGGCGTGCTGTACGCCTCGTACAACACCCGGATCACCGCCACGGACTTCACGGCGATGACGGGGCTGGTGTGGCTGGCGGTGGTGGTGGCGGCCGGGGTGCGCAGACCGCAGTACGCGGTGGTGGCGGGCCTGGTGTTCGCCGTCGCGCCGCGGCTGATGGCCGACTGGGTCACGGAGTCGGCGCACCTGCCGGTGATCCTCTTCGGCCTGGCGGGCCTGGCCCTGGCCAACGACCCGGACGGTTACTGCGCGGCCGTGCCGGTGCGCAGGGCCCTGCGGGCGGCCTCGGCGGCTTCGGCGGCGTCGGCGGGTCGGGTGCCGTCGCAGGGGGCGGTATCCGGGGCCGGGCCCCGGACGCGTGCGGAGGCTCCGCCCCCGGACCCCCGCTCCTCGAACGCCGGAGGGGCGGAAATGGGCGCGGACGCCTTGGTGTTGCGCGGTGTGGACGCCGGGTACGACGGCGGGCTCGTGCTGCACGGCGTGGACCTGACGGTGCGGCGCGGCGAGGTCCTCGCCCTCCTCGGGCCCAACGGCGCCGGCAAGAGCACCGTCTGCCGCGTCGCCGCCGGACTGCTGCCCGTCACGGGCGGGGTGGTCCGCGTCGCGGGACGGGACGCCACCGGCGACGGGCCCGTACGGCGCTCCCGGGCCGGGGTGCTCCTCGCCCCCGAGGGACGGGGGATCTTCCCCTCCCTCACCATCGAGGAGAACCTCGCGCTGCGCCTCCCGGAGGCCGACGCCAGGGCCGCCGTCTACGACCGCTTCCCCCGCCTCGGGGAGCGCCGTGCGGTCGTCGCCGGCGCCCTGTCGGGCGGGGAGCAGCAGATGCTGGCGTTGGCGCCGCTGTTGCAGCGGCCACCGGCGGTGCTGATCGCCGACGAGCCCTCGCTCGGACTCGCGCCGCGCGTGGTGGACGAGGTGTACGCGCTGCTGGTCGAGTTGCGTGCCGCCGGCAGCGCGCTGCTCCTGGTGGAGGAGAAGGCCGCCGGGATCCTCGGGGTCGCCGACACCGTCGCCTACCTCGCGCAGGGCCGCGTCGCGTGGTGCGGTCCCCGGGCCGAGGTGGAGAGCGACCGACTGACCGAGGCGTACCTCGGGATGGGGACGGGGAGCGGGTCATGAGCGGGTACGTACTGGAGGCGCGCGGGGTCAGCGTCCGCTTCGGCGGGGTCAGGGCCCTGACGGGGGTGGACCTGGGGGTGCGGGCCGGGGAGGTGTGCGGGCTGATCGGCCCGAACGGGGCGGGCAAGACCACCCTGTTCGACGTCCTGTCGGGCATCCGGCGCCCCGACCGGGGGCGGCTGCTGCTCGACGGCGTCGACATCACGCGCCGCTCCCCCGTGTGGCGGGCCCGGCACGGCGTGCGCCGGACCTTCCAGCGGCAGCAGCTGTTCGGGCAGCTGAGCGTGGCCGACAACGTGTTGGTGGCCCAGGAGTGGCGGGGCGGCGGGGGCGGGCTCGCCGCCGACCTCCTGGCGCTGCCGGCCCGGCGGGCCCGGGAGCGGGCCCGGCGGGAACGGGGCGAGCGGCTGCTCGCCCGCTGCGGTACGGGGGACCTCGCGCGGGCGTACGCGGCCGGACTGCCCGTGGGGCAGGCCCGGATGGTGGAGCTGGCCCGCGCCGTGGCCGATCCGCCGGGCGTGCTGCTGCTCGACGAGCCCGCCTCCGGCCTGTCGGGGCCGGAGCGGGAGCGGCTGGCCGAGGTGGTGCGACGGCTCGCCGACGAGGAGGGCTGCGCGGTGGTGTTGGTCGAGCACGACGTGGCCTTCGTGATGGAGCTCTGCGCACGGGTCGTCGTACTGGACCTCGGGACGGTCCTCGCGGAGGGGACGGCGGCCGAGGTGCGGGCGAACCCGCTGGTGCGGGAGGCGTACCTCGGCACGGCGTGAGCGTCGGGGCGGGAGGGCACGCGCGGCGGGAATACGGTGTACGGGGGGCCGGTTGTCGCCCCTCGTACACCCGCACCGACCCGAGGGAACGACCGACGTGATCCAGGTCCCCACCATCGAGCTCAACAACGGCGTCGCCATGCCCCAACTCGGCTACGGGGTCTGGCAGGTCCCGGACTCCGAGGCCGAGCGGGCGGTCGCGACGGCCTTGGAGGCGGGCTACCGCAGCATCGACACGGCGGCGGTGTACGCCAACGAGCGGGGCACCGGCAAGGCGGTGGCGGCCTCGGGCCTGCCGCGCGAGGAGCTCTTCGTCACGACGAAGCTGTGGAACGGACCGAAGCGGCGGTGGGGCCGCGACGAGGTGCTGCGCGCCTTCGACGACTCGCTCGCGAAGCTGGGCCTCGACCGGGTCGACCTGTACCTCATCCACTGGCCGCGCCCGATGCGCGACGACTTCCCGCGCATCTGGAAGACCTTCGAGGAGATCGCCGAGAGCGGCCGGGCCCGCGCCGTCGGCGTGTCGAACTTCCGCCCCGTGGACCTGGAGCGGCTGGGCGCCGAGAGCGCGCTGGTGCCGGCCGTGAACCAGATCGAGCTGCACCCGCTGTTCCCGCAGGAGGAGCTGCGCGCCCTGCACGCCTCGCTGGGGATCGTCACCGAGGCCTGGTCCCCGCTGGGCCAGGGCAAGGAGCTGCTCACCCTGCCGGCGGTCACCGCCGTCGCCGCGAAGCACGGCCGCAGCGCCGCGCAGGTCGTGCTGCGCTGGCACCTCCAGCGGGGGAACGTCGTGATCCCGAAGTCGGTGACGCCGTCGCGGATCCGGGAGAACCTGGACGTGTTCGACTTCGCGCTGGACGCGGACGACCTCGCGGCGCTGGACGCGCTGGGCGCCGACGGCCGGCGGATCGGGCCGGACCCGGCCGTCTTCGACGCGTGAGGGCGGGCCTGTGAACCTTCCCGAAGGGGTCTACCGGATCCGCAACGTGGCCAGTGGCCTGGTGCTCCAGTTGGAGGGCGCCTCCCGGGTGCGGGTGGGGCCCGACGGGCCGCCCGCGCCCTCCGCCGCGCGCCGCTGGCGGATCTCCCCGGCCCACAGTGGCGGCGGGATCTTCCACGTCGTGAGCGAGGACAACGGCAGGCGGCTCGACGTCGCGAACGCCTCGATCGAGAGCGGGGCGCGGGTGCAGGTGTGGCGGCCCAACGCGTTCGGGGCCCAGGAGTGGATCGTCGAGGAGCACCTCGACGATCCGGGGGTGGTCTCGCTGGTGGCCGGCATCAGCGGCCTGTCCCTGGAGGCCGATCCCGAGGGCCGCGCCCGCCAGTGCGAGGACACGGACTCCCCCACCCAGTGGTGGCGGCTGGAACCCGTGTGACGCCCGCGGGCCGCGTCAGCGCACGCCGTGGGACGGGGCCAGGGCTTCGACGCGTTCGGCCAGGGCGAAGTCGCTGTCGGTGACGGAGTCGCCCGCGCTGTGGGTGTTCACCGACACGCGAACGGTGTTGTAGCCGAGCGTGAGGTCGGAGTGGTGGTTCAACTCCTCCTGTACGGCGACGATGTGCGCGACGAGGGCGCCGGCCGCGGCGTGCCCGCCCAGGCGGTAGGTGCGGACGAGGCGGTCGTTCTCGTAGGCCCAGCCGGGGAGTTCCCGCAACCGGTCCTCGATCTCCTTCTGCGACAGCGGTTCGCTCGACATCCGCGGCTCCCTTTACCCATGACGTGGTGTCCCATGACGTGGTGTCCCGTGACGTGGTGTCAAGGTTCCCACAGCGGCGCGGTGGGAACCCTGATTGACCGCCACCCGACCGGGCCTTCCGTCCTCGGCTACCGTCAGGGGCATGACCAGCATGTCCAGCACGAGCGGCCCGACCGCGGTCGGCGCCCTGCTCCGTACCTGGCGCGAGCGGCGCGGCATCAGCCAACTGGAGCTGGCGGGCCGCGCCGATTCCTCCTCCCGCCACATCAGCTTCATCGAGACGGGGCGCTCCCGGCCGAGCGAGGAGATGGTGCTGCGCCTCGCCGACCGTCTCGACGTACCGGTACGCGAGCGCAACGCGCTGCTGCTCGCGGCCGGGTACGCCCCGATCTACGGGCAGACGCCGCTCGACGCGCCGACGATGGAGACGCTGCGCGAGGGGATCCAGCGGCTGTTGACGGGTTACGAGCCCTATCCGGCCCTGGTCGTCGACGCGACGTACCACGTCGTCGCCGCCAACCGGGGCATCGCGATGCTGCTGGACGGGCTGCCGGAGCACCTGCTGGCACCGCCGCTGAACGCCATGCGGATCACCTTGCACCCCGAGGGTCTGGCACCGAGGATCCGCAACCTGCGGGAGTGGCGCGGGCACCTGCTGGCGCAGATGGAGCGGGAGATCGCGCTGGCCCGCTCCGGACCGCTGCGCGCCCTGTATGAGGAGGTGGCGGCCTATCCGGTCGTGGAGCGCCCCGGCGATACGGAGCCCCGTGAGGCGGTCGCGTACATCGCGCTGCCGTTGGTCATCGAGCACGACGGGCACGTGCTGTCCTTCGTGTCCTCGATCGCCACGTTCAACACGCCGATGGACGTGACGGTCGCCGAGCTGGCCATCGAGACGATGCTCCCGGCCGACGCGGCGACGGCGAAGTACCTGCGCTCACTCGGTGACTGAGCGCAGGGCGAGCTGCTGGAGCAGGGCGAAGCCGGCGACGACGAGGCCCTGCGCGGGGATCCACACGGCTCCGGCGGTGGTCGGGGTGAGCCAGACGAAGAGGGAGACGAGGCTCAGGGCGGCCCAGGCGTAGTTGGTCTCGATCACCAGCGTGACCGGCAGGGCCGGCGGCCGGCGGCGCGAGGCGAGGAAGCCGACGGCGGCTCCGTACGCGACGAGCAGGACGCCGAGGGTGAGCAGAAGGCCCGCGTCGACACCGAGCAGCCGGCCGAGGGGGGCGGAGAAGGCCACGTAGGCGAGGCCGTTGCCGGCGGTGACGGCGGAGTCGAGGGCGAGGAAGCGGCGCAGCGCCGTCCGGGGGGCGGTGGTACGGGCGAGGGTGGCGAACAGGGTCGTCGCGGACATGGCGAACCAGCCTCCGTCGAGGGTCGAACGTGCGGGTGGGATGCGGGTTCCGGGACCGAGTGCGCGGCCCCGGAACCCGCCTGCACCACTGTGCCGCCGGGCCCCGGCGCGGGTCGATTACCTGTCAGGTCATGCCCACCGTCGAGCCGGCGTGTCGGGGGCCGGGCGCCTGCGGGCGGTGCCAACCTTTTTTGAGGCCGCATCGTGGGAAATGTTGGGGTTGCGCTGGTGGGGGTGGGGGCCGCGGGCTACTCTGCACGGAGCCGAAACACTCGAACGCCCTGTCGACGTACGGAGAATCCTCCGGTGCCAGCCGCCGCCCGACCTGATCTCACCGCGTCGTGGGATCGTGTGGCGGAGTTGGCCCGCCGGCGCGGGCAGGACCCGGGCGAGGTCCTCGCGGTGGAGCGGCTCAGCCACCTCTCGGGGGTCGCACCGGAGCTGATCCACCGGGTGGTGGCGGGCACGGCGGTCGACACCCCGCTGGACCGGCGGGTGCACCGGCGGTTCCTGCTGCTGCGCGCGACCCGTCGCGACAAGCACGGCCGGGAGTGGCCGCTGTCCGCGATCGCCGAGGAGTTCCGGGCGCCGGGCGCCTCCCTGGGCCCGTTGAACGCCGGCACCGGACTGCCCCGCCTCGGCCACGCGGCCGGTGTGCAGCGCTTCTTCGGGGTCTACGCCGGCTTCCTGCTGGCCGACAGCAAGAGTGCGGTGGAACGGGCCCTGGCCCGCGCCCCGTACGACAGCGCCGCTGCCGGCGCCCCCGACGACCTCGAACGCCTCTCCTACCTCAGCGGCCTCACCCCCCAGGCCATCCGACTCACCCTCGACGGGCGCCCGCCCCGGCTCCCGCTCAAGGAGCAGGTCCACCAGCGTTTCGAGCACCTGCGCCGGACCCGGCCGCGCCCCGACGGCCAGCCCCACTCCCTGACGGCCATCGCCGCCTCCTTCGACGCCTCCGGGCAGTCCCTGACCCGGCTCGCCCGGGGCGAGGGCCTGCCCAACCTGGCGGCGGCGGCCGGGATCCAGCGGTTCTACGGGGTCGAGAGCGGCTTCCTCCTCGCCGACGACACCGAGGCGCTGGCCGGCGCACTGCTCGACCTCGAACGGCGGTTGCGGACGCCGGAGCCCGAGGACGACAACCCGCTGCTGGCGGTGCTGCGCGCCCACGACGTACGGAACATGGTGTCCCGGGCCGGACGGCTGTCCCCGGCGGGCCGGCAGTCCTTGGCCGACTACCTGGACGAACTCCTCGCCCGGGAGGGCCGGCTGCGACCGCCGTCGCCCACCGCGCCCACCGCCGCGGACCGTACCTGCGAAGGGGAAGCGCCATGAGGACCACCCGGGCCATGCGCGGGCTCGGCGCCGACCTGCTGGCGCACACCCGCGTCGAGCCGCCGGGCGGCGCCCCCGAGATCATCGGCGGCCTCTGCGCGGCCTTCGCGCGCCGTCACCGGGACGGACGGCCGCTGGACTTCCACTTCACGGCCTTCCCGCCGGGCACCGCCAGCGGACTCTGGCTCCAACTCGACGACCGCGACCTGATCGTCATCGAGGCGCGCACCCGTCCCGAGCACCAACTCGTCATCGCCTGCCACGAGCTGTGGCACATCGCCGAGGGCACCTGCTACAGCCTCGGCCCCGCGATGACGGCGGCCGCCCGGCTGGCGGGACCCCACGGGAACCTCACCGAACTGCTGCGGTCGGACCACGGGCTGGACAGCGTCGTCCGACAGGCCGCCGCCCGCGCCGACCTGGGGGATCCCGCGGAGATCCGGGCCGAGACCTTCGGCCTGCACCTCGGCAAGATCCTCAAGTCGTTGCTTCCACCACCCCGGCAGGAGAGGCTCCCCGAGGAGATCGAGCGGATCAAGAGCACGCTCGGCTGGAGCCGTTAGGGGGTCGCCCGGGGTCGACCCCCCGGCGCGACGGGCGCCGACACATCGCGCCCGTCCCGGCCCCCTCCTCCCCACACGTACGCCGCAGCCGGCCTCCGCGCGGCCTGACAGAGAGCACCACACGATGACCCAGTCCACCCCGCTCCGCCACGCCGTGATCATCGGCGGCAGCATGGCCGGCCTGCTCGCGGCCGGCGTCCTCGCCGAACACGCGACGGTCACGATCATCGACGCCGACACGCTGCCCGACAGCCCGGCGCCCCGGCGGGGGCTGCCGCAGGCCCGTCACGTCCACGTCATGTGGTCGGGCGGCGCGCGGGCCATAGAGGAGATCCTGCCGGGCATCACCGAGGAGTGGACCGCCGCCGGCGCGATCCGCCGCAGCCTGCCGACCGACCTGGTGACGATGACGGCGCAGGGCTGGATCCCGCGCTGCGGGGAGAAGCAGTTCAACATCTCGTGCAGCCGTGACCTCCTCGACTCGGTGGTCCGCCGACGCGTCATCGCCCTGCCCGGGGTCACCACGCTCCAGCGCAGTCGGGTGCGCGCCCTGGAGGGCACGGCCGCGCGGATCACCGGTGTCCGCGTCGACACCCCGGAGGAGGAGGGCCGGCTGATCGCGGCCGACGTCGTGGTGGACGCCAGCGGGCGCGGCTCGCGGGCCCGCGCCTGGCTGGAGAAGCTCGGCGTGAGCGGCGTACGGGCGGCGGGGGTGGACTCCGGTCTGGTGTACGCGACCCGGATATTCGAGGCGCCGGCGGGAGCGCACGAGCTGGGCTTTCCCATCGTCAACGTCCAGTCCGACCCGCGGGTGCCCGTACCCGGCCGGACCGCGACGATCGTGCCGATCGAGAACGGCCAGTGGCAGGCCACCCTGTCCGGCACCCGGGGCGGCCAGCCCACCAACGACCCCGAGGAATTCATCCCGTTCGCCAAGAGCATCCGCCACCCCATCGTCGGCGAACTCCTCGAAGGGCGAAAGCCGCTCACGGACGTCGCCGTCACGCAGGGCACCGCGAACCGGCGGATCTTCTTCGAGAAGACCGACCTGCCGGACGGGTTCTTCGCCGTCGGCGACTCCGTCGCCACCTTCAACCCGCTCTACGGGCAGGGCATGACGGTCGCCGCCCGCGGCCTGTTGGCCGTCCGCTCCCTGCTGCGCGACGGGGGCCTGTCGCGGCCCGGCTTCGGCAACGCGGCGCAGCGCGCGCTCGCCCCGCAGGTGGCCACCGCCTGGGAGCTGGCCACGTCGCAGGACATCCAGTACCCGGGCGCCACCGGCATGAGGCCGAAGCCGGGCGCGGGGCTCCTGGACGCCTACGTGGGCCGGCTGATGACCGGGGCCACGACCCAGGAGCCGCTGACAGCGGCCTTCCTGGAGGTCATCACCATGACCAGCCCGCCCACCCACTGGTTCCGGCCCGAGGTGATGTGGCGGGTGCTGCGGGCCTCCGCGCGGGGCGCCCTCAAGGCGCCGCCGCTGACGGCGGCCGAGCGGACGGTGGCCGGGCTCGACGGCGCCGCCCGGGGAACGACGACGCCCGCGGCCACCCCGGACACCGTGGACCCGGCCGGTCGCGCCGACCACGCCCTGTGAAGCAGGGGCTGCCGCTCTACCTGGCGGGGTCGGTGATGGTGCTGGCCCTGCTGGTCAAGGCCCCGGCCCTGCGCCGGGGCTGGGACCAGCCGATGATGCGGGCGGTCTGCGCGCTGCTGGGCGTCGGCTGCGTGCTGACCTTCCTGGCGGCGCCGCCCACGCTGGCCGCCGTCAACCGCGGCACCGGGATCGTCAACTGCGCGGCCCCGCTGGTGTACAGCGTCCTGACGGCCTTCTCGGGGGCCTCCGTCGTCCTGATGCTGCACTGGTCGGGGGGTCCGCCGGCGGCCCTGCGGCGGGCGACGTGGGTGACGGTGGGCGTGTTCGGCGCGGTGAGCGTGGCGATCGTCGTGCTGTTCGCGGTCGGGGACGCGCCGGTGGAGCGGTTGCGGGACCTGGACACGTACTACGCGAACACGCCCTGGTTGCGCGAGATGATCGTCTGCTATCTGGTCGCGCACATGGCGGGCAGCACGGCGCTGACCCTGCTGTCCCTGAAGTGGCTGCTGCGCCTGGACCACGGGATGCGGCCGCTGCGGTCGGGGCTCGCGCTGCTGATGCTCGGCGGGGTGCTGGACCTCGGCTACGTCGTGGCGAAGTGGGCGGCGATCGGGGCCCGTTGGGCCGGTCACGACTGGGACGACCTGTCCACGTACGTGGCTCCGCCGCTGGCCTCGGCGGCGGCCCTGCTGATGGGCGCCGGGTTCGTCGTGCCGATGGCCGGCGGATCGGCGACCTGGCGGGACTTCGCGCAGTACCGGCGGCTGCGCCCGCTGTGGAAGGCGCTGCGCGCCTTCGCGTCCCTCAGCGTGACGACGGTGCCGCTGACCTGGTGGTCGCCGATCGGGATCCGGCTGATCCACCGCGAGTCGGTGATCGACGACGGGTTGTTGGCCCTGGCGGGCTGGTTCGACCCCGAGGTGCGGTCGGCGGCCTACGCGGCCGCGCGCCGCCAGGGTCTGGCCGAGGCGGCCGCCTCCGTGGTGGCGGACGCCGCCATGCTGGCCGCCGCCTGCCGGCTGCGCGCGGCCGGCCACGGGCCGCCGACGCCTCCCGTGACCGGGGACGGTTCCCCGTACGGCCTCGCCGGCCACCCCCTGACGGCCCTCGCCCGCGCCTTTCACCGCTCCCCCGTCGTGGCGGCGGCCCTGCGGGGGGAGCCGGCCGGGCGGTAGGGGGCGTGGTCAAAGTAGCGTCGGCCGCCCGGAGGGCGCTCAGACGAAACTTTGACGACACCCCCTGGGTGGTCAGCGGGTGGCCGGGTGGGGGGCCGGTTCGCGGGCGAGCCAGGCGCCGTAGGCACGGAGTCTGCGGCGGTGGCGGAGGTTGTCGGTGGTGAGGACCCAGCGGGGGGAGGCCCGGGGGCGGGGTTCGCGGCCTTGGGACAGGCGGGCCAGCTGGAAGCGCATCAGGGCCAGTACGCCGGCGCCGGCCAGGTCCCGGTCCTTCCACGCCAGCCGGGGCACGGTGACCCCCACGTCCTCGCCCGCCCGCCAGCGCGCGGGCAGGTCGGGGTGCAGGGCCAGGGCGGAGGCCATGCCGACGACGGCGACGCCGCGGTCGAGGACCCGTTCGGCGGTGGCCCGGCGGGCTATGCCGCCGGTCAGCATGAGCGGGACGGTGGCGGATTCCAGCAGGTTCTCGGCCAGGGAGAGGAAGTACGCCTCCCGTTCCAGGGTCCGCCGGTCGGCGGTGCGGCCGAGGGTGGCGGGGCTCTCGACGTTGCCGCCGGAGAGTTCCACGAGGTCCACGCCGAGGCCGCCGAGGACCGCGAGGACCTGGCCGGCCTCCTCTGTGTCGAAGCCGCCGCGCTGGAAGTCGGCGGCGTTCAGCTTGATGCCGATCGCGAAGCCGGGCGAGACCGCGGCGCGGACGGCCGCGACGACCTCGGTGAGGAGTCGGACGCGGTTCTCCAGGCTGCCGCCCCAGCGGTCGGTGCGCCGGTTGACGAGCGGGGAGAGGAACTGGCTCAGGAGGTAGCCGTGCGCGGCGTGGATCTGTACTCCGTGGAATCCGGCCTCCTCGGCGCGGCGGGCGGTGACGCCGAAGCGGGCGACGGTCTCCCCTATGTCGGCCTCGGTCATGGCGGTGGGGCGGGCGAAGCGCTTGGTGTGGCGGCCGAGGCTGATGGCGACGTCGGAGGGGGCCCATGCGGTGCCGGGCATGTCGGAGCCGACCTGGCGGCCCGGGTGGTTGATCTGCATCCAGACCTGGCCGCCGCCGGCCGCCGCCGCCCGCGCCCAGCGGCGGAAGGGCTCCAGCGGGGAGTCGGCGTCCAGGACGATGGTGCCCGGTGCGGTGAGGGCCCGCCGGTCGACCATCACGTTCCCGGTGACGATGAGTCCGGCGCCGCCGCGCGCCCAGCGTGCGTAGAGACGCTCGACGCGCTCGTCGGGCAGCTGGCCGGGCTGGGCGGCGAGGCTTTCCTCCATGGCCGCCTTGGCGAGGCGGTTGGGGAGGGTGGTGCCACCGGGTAGGTCGAGTGGCGCGAACAGGTCCATCGCAAATCCCCCCAAAAGCGTGCTGCTTGGGCCGTGCGGCGACCCGGGGCACAAGATACCCGCCATGCGCGACGGTCCGTCAGGCATCTGCGGAACCTTCCGGCGGGGGTGCTTTCGACGTCAAACACGACGCCCCGGACCGAAGGGCCCGGGGCGTTCGTCGTACGGGGTGAAAGGCGGAGGTCAGAGCTCCCCGAGGGACAGACCGGCCTGCTCGGCGGCGGCGCGGACGGTCTGCTCCAGCAGGACCGCGATGGTCATCGGGCCGACGCCGCCGGGCACCGGGGTGATCAGCGAGGCGCGGGCGGCGGCGGACTCGAAGTGCACGTCGCCGACGTTGCCCTCGTTGTAGCCCGCGTCCAGCACGACGGCGCCGGGCTTGATGTCCTCGCCCCGGATGAACTCGGCCTTGCCGACGGCGGCGACCAGCACGTCGGCCTGGCGCACGATCGACGGCAGATCCTCGGTGCGGGAGTGACAGTACGTGACGGTGGCGTTGCGCTCCAGGAGCAGCATCCCGGCGGGCTTGCCGAGGATGGCGCTGCGGCCGACGACGACGGCGTGCTTGCCGGTGAGGTCCACGTCGTACTCCTCCAGCAGGCGCATGATGCCGCCGGGGGTGCAGGAGACGAAGCCGGGCAGCCCGAAGCCCATGGCGGCGAAGGAGTGCATGGTCACACCGTCGACGTCCTTGCCGGGGGCGATGGCCTCGAAGGCGGCGCGCTCGTCGATGTGGTGCGGGACGGGGTGCTGGAGCAGGATGCCGCTGATCTCCGGGTCCTCGGAGAGGGCGGTGATCGTGGCGACGAGTTCCTCGGTGGTGGTCGACGCGGGCAGCTCCACGTGGCGGGAGGTGATCCCGGCCTTGGCGCAGCGGTTCTGCTTCATGCGGACGTAGGTCACGGAGGCCGGGTCCTCGCCGACCAGGACGGTGGCGAGGCAGGGCGCGGTGCCGGTGCGCTCGGTGATCTTCGCCGCGTGGCCGGCGGTCCGCTCCGAGATGCGGCGGGCGAGGGCGGTGCCGTCCATGAGCCGGGCGCCGGAGGTGGGGGCGGCGGGCGCGGAGGCGGGCTGGGCAGTCTGGGCGGTCGTCACGGGGTCTCCTGAACGTCGCTGCGGATCGCGGTTCGCGGTTCGCCCAGGCGCGCGGCAGTCGGCGTACGTCAGGCACGCCGGGCCGCTCCCCGGTGGTGATCCACCCGAACGCCAGTCACGGCCCGCCGCCCACTGTAGTCGACATATGCGGTGGATGACCGGCGCCCGACCTGGGACGATCAATCCCATGACGCGTACTTTCGATCACCTCGTCGCCGAGGCCGAGTCCGTCTCCGTCGAGGGCTGGGACTTCTCCTGGCTCGACGGTCGGGCCACCGAGCAGCGTCCCTCCTGGGGCTACCAGCGGCTGCTGCGCGAGCGCCTGGCCCGGGTCCGGTCGGCCCTGGACATCCAGACCGGCGGGGGCGAGGTGCTCGCGGGCGCGGGTCCCCTGCCGCCGCTGATGGCGGCCACCGAGTCCTGGCCGCCGAACATCGCCAGGGCGACTCGACTGTTGCACCCGCTGGGCGCGGTCGTGGTCGCGGACACCGACGAGCCGCCGCTGCCCTTCGGCGACGAGGCCTTCGAGCTGGTCGCCAGTCGGCACCCGGTGACCATCTGGTGGGACGAGATCGCCCGGGTGCTGACTCCCGGCGGCACCTACCTCTCGCAGCAGGTCGGCCCGGCGAGCGTGTTCGAGCTGGTCGAGTACTTCCTCGGACCGCAGCCCGAGGAGGTTCGGCGCGCCCGGCATCCCGACGACGCCGTCGCCGATGCCACGAAGGCGGGGCTGGAGGTGGTCGCGTTGCGCTCCGAGCGGCTGCGGACGGAGTTCCACGACATCGGAGCCGTGATCTACTTTCTGCGGAAGGTGATCTGGATGGTGCCCGGCTTCACGGTCGGGCAGTACCGGGACCGGCTGCGCGAACTCCACGAACGGATCGAGCGCGAAGGCCCGTTCGTCGCGCACACCGCCCGGTTCCTGATCGAGGCCCGCAAGGCCGGTTGACGGACCGACCGGCGGAATGTGCGGCTCCGGAGCCGACGGATCCACACCGGATCCGGTTGCGCGGCCACAGCGTGGCGCAGGTCACTCAATTCAGCGCGTAACGAATCGACTCGGGCGTGCGATGAACCGACAGGTGTCCTCGCGCGGCCCGGAATACAGACCCCCCTCGTGTCTGTTTCCCGAGTTCGCGCGATGATGTCCCGCCCACTCCTTAATCTGTTCGCAACGAGAGGCTCCTTGTGTCGCTCAGCCCGTCCCGTACGTTCCCTCCGGAGATCGCCGAATCGGAGGCCCTCGTCGCGCTCGTCGAGCGTGGCCGCGAGCAGGGTCACATCAACGGTGACGATGTGCGCCAGGCCTTCGAGGCCGGCCGCATCCCGGTGGACCAGTGGAAGCGGGTCCTGCGCAGCCTGAACCAGGTCCTGGACGAGGAGGGTGTCGCCCTCCACGTCAGCGCCGCTCCCGCCACGAAGGCTCCTGCCAAGAAGCCCCGCAAGGCAGCCGCCGCCCCCGCCCGCACCGTGGCCAAGAAGGCCGTCGCCGCGCCGCGCCCGATCGGCGCGCGCAAGGCCTCGGCCGCGAGCGCGGCTCCGGCCGCCGCCGCGGCGATATCCGCCACGTCGACCACCGCCGGGGACGAGACGACGGTCGAGGCCGCCGCCGAGCCCAAGAAGCGCGTGGTCAAGAAGACCGCGGCCAAGAAGGCCACGGCCACCAAGAAGACCGCCGCCCCGAAGAAGGCCGGCGCCAAGGACGCCGACGACGCCGAGACCCCGGCCGTCGAGGGCGAGGACTGGGCCGTCGAGGACCTCGCCGACGAGGCCGAGGAGGAGACGCCCAAGGCGGGCACCCAGGGCTTCGTGCTGTCCGACGACGACGAGGACGACGCCCCGGCGCAGACGGTCATGGTCGCCGGCGCCACCGCCGACCCCGTCAAGGACTACCTGAAGCTGATCGGCAAGGTGCCGCTCCTCAACGCCGAGCAGGAGGTCGAGCTCGCCAAGCGCATCGAGGCGGGTCTGTTCTCCGAGTACAAGCTCGAAGAGGAGGAGGACCACAAGCCCGCGTTCAAGCGCGAGCTGGAGATCCTCGTCGAGGACGGTCGCCGCGCCAAGAACCACCTGCTGGAGGCCAACCTCCGCCTCGTGGTCTCGCTGGCCAAGCGCTACACGGGCCGCGGCATGCTCTTCCTGGACCTGATCCAGGAGGGCAACGTCGGTCTGATCCGTGCCGTGGAGAAGTTCGACTACACCAAGGGCTTCAAGTTCTCCACGTACGCGACGTGGTGGATCCGCCAGGCGATCACCCGTGCCATGGCCGACCAGTCCCGCACGATCCGCATCCCCGTCCACATGGTCGAGATCATCAACAAGCTCGCCCGTGTGCAGCGCCAGATGCTCCAGGACCTCGGCCGGGAGCCCACTCCGGAGGAGCTGGGCAAGGAGCTCGACATGACCCCGGAGAAGGTCATCGAGGTCCAGAAGTACGGCCGCGAGCCGATCTCCCTGCACACCCCGCTGGGTGAGGAGGGCGACAGCGAGTTCGGTGACCTCATCGAGGACTCCGAGGCGGTCGTCCCGGCCGACGCGGTCTCCTTCACCTTCCTCCAGGAGCAGCTCCAGTCCATCCTGGGCACCCTCTCGGAGCGCGAGGCGGGCGTGGTCTCCATGCGCTACGGCCTCAACGACGGCCAGCCGAAGACGCTGGACGAGATCGGCCGCGTCTACGGGGTCACCCGCGAGCGCATCCGCCAGATCGAGTCCAAGACCATGTCGAAGCTGCGCCACCCGTCGCGTTCGCAGGTGCTGCGCGACTACCTCGACTAAACCGTCAGGTCAGTCGGAAGACCGGCCCTCGTGGCGTGAACGGCAGGGAGGCACCCTGCGGGATCAGGAAGGCGTGCTCGCGCCGGATCCGCAGGGTGTCGCACCAGCCGTCCGTGATCACGAGGACCGGGGCCCCGGGAGGGAAGTCCTCCGCCCGTTGCAGCAGGTCGATGCCCGGTTGCAGGACGGTGCCGCCACGGCCCCGGACCCTCACCCGGCCCGCGATCTCGTTCGGCGGCAGATAGCCCGCGTCGTACGGCGCCGCGTCGCAGAACACGACGCGGGCTGCCGGTACGTCGCGGGCTTCCGCGTACGAGGCGATGGCGCCGAGCGCCTTGCCCAGCAGGGCGGCGTTCATCGAGCCCGAGGTGTCCAGCACGACCCCGAAGGTGCAGCGGGCCGTCTCCTCGGGCGGGAAGGAGCGCCCGGCACGGGGGATGTCCGGGGCGGCGGCCTGGCGGCGGGAGGGGCGCGCGTAGGACCGTACGGGCTGCGGGCGGGGCACGTACTCGTCGAACCAGCGGGCGAGCCGGGCGTCCCAGGGCACCGGCGGGTGGGCCAGCGCCCGGATCTCCTGGATCAGTCCGGCGGGGAGCAGGCCGCGCTCCCCGTACACGTGCAGGTCCAAGCCCCGTGCCAGGCCGCGCCGGTAGAGCTCGTCCAGGTCCGGGTACGGCTGCCCCGCGCCGTGGGCGAGCGGCTCGCCCAGGATGTCCCCGGCGCCCTTGCCGCGCAAGGTGGCGAGGCGGCGCATGCGGCGCAGGTCGGTGGCGATCCGGTCGTAGACCTCCTCCACCGAGAGCCCCGTGAACTCCGGATCGTGGAGCAGCCCCTCGGGCATGGCGCCGACGCCCATCTCCACCAGCCAGCCGTTGACCACGTAATCCGCGGCGACGTTGTGCAGGAAGGGGTCGCGGGCACCGCGGCGCTCCCCGTGGCGCAGGGCGGCGTGCAGCATCTCGTGGGCCAGGATGAACCGCCACTCCTCGTCCTCGAAGGCGCGCAGCGGGTTGATGTAGATCTCCCCGGCGGCGGCGCTGACGGCGGCGATCGAGATGCCCTCGGCGCGGGCGAGTTCGGCGTCGGCGACGACGGTCAGGCCGGCGGCCAGCCCGCCGAGCAGCGGGTAGGAGGAGACGAACCAGTTGAGCGCCCGGTCCCAGGGGCGCTGTCGCACGAGAACGCCGGTGGTCCGGTCGCGGCGGCCGCCGGCCACCTCCATGGCGGCGGTGATGCTGCGGGTGAGGGCGGCGGCGAAGCCGGCCTGCCAGTCGGGGACGCGGGTGTGCTGCCACGTGTTCCAGGTGACGAGGACCTGATCGGGGTCGTGCCCGGCCGTGCCGCAGTGCTCGTAGGGGGCCGGGATGCCCTCGCGGCGCCAGCGGTCGGCGAGCTGTTCCTCGTCGCCGCCGGGGTAGGTGGCGGGCAGGTCGTCGGGGGCGCGGCCGACGGGGAAGGTCAGCAGGAAGCGGTTGACGACCGTGCAGCGGGCGGCGAGGTCGAAGCGGTCGGGCTGGGTGCGGTCCTCGTCCTTGGAGGCGGGGACGTGCCCGAAGCCGAGGTGGAGCAGGGCGTGGGCGATCGCCCAGGCCCATTCCGCCGGGTCGGCGAGCCGGGTGGGGTGGACGTGGAGGGTGCCGTTGGATGTGACGGCGACCAGTCCCCCGACGGGGGCCACCGGACAGTCGGCCTCGCGGCAGACGCTGCCGTCGAGGGCGCCGAGGGCCGGGTTCCGCTTGACCAGGGCGAGGCCCTCGGCGAAGGCCCGGGCGGCCGGATCGGGCTTGCCGCCCTTTGCCTTGCCGTTGCCCTTGGCCTTGCCTGTGGCCTTGGTCTTGGCCTTGGACGCGGGGCCTGCGCTCACCGGCGGGCCTCGACCAGCCTGGGCATGTCGCGGGCCGCCTCGATCAGGAACCAGCCGGGCAGGACGGGCAGGCCGTCGGCGTCGTCGGCGACGACCGTCTGGGCCACCTCGACGGAGATCTCGGCGAGCTGCACGAGCAGCGACTTGAAGCGGTACGCGGACTGCCGCAGGGCGGGCGAGACGTGCTCCTTCCGCGCCGGGAGCTCCTTGACCAGGCGGCCCCGGAAGGCTTCGGCGAGGTAGTAGAGCAGGTCGCGGTCGCCGAGGGCGGCGGGCCAGGAGGCGTCGCCCTTCATGATCGCCTCGATGCCGAAGGTGTGGCGGACGATCTTGGCGTAGCCGCAGAAGGAGACGGCGTGCGCGGGAGTGAGGGTGCCGTGCGCGATGATCTTGAGGGTCTGTTCGTCCAGGCCCGTCCCGAAGGAGTGCAGCGCGTCGGAGAGCATGTGCCAGGAGCGCGGGGTGGAGAACGGCTCCTCGGTCTTGGGCGGCGGTGACCAGAGGTGGTCGGGCCGGTCGGTGAGGTAGTCGGTGATCCACGGGTGGATGCCGCTCTCCCCCGCCCAGACCAGCCAGTCGGCGGCCGAGGCCTGGAGGTGCACGTGCGTCAGCCGGTTCACGAGCGCGGAGGCGATGGGCCGGGCGAGCGCGTTGTCCGTCGCCCGGTTGCCGGCGCCGATGACGATGGAGCCGGCGGGAAGTTCGTAGCTGCCGATCCGGCGGTCGAGGATGAGCGAGTAGAACGCCTTCTGGACGTCGGGGGTCGCGGCGTTGAGCTCGTCGAGGAAGAGGCAGTACGGCTCGTCGCGGGCGATGGCCTCGGGCGGGCAGAAGACGGACCGGCCGTCGCGGATCTGTGGGACGCCGATCAGGTCCTCCGGGGCGAGCTGCGTACCCAGCAGGCTGACGCACTCGAGGCCCAGGGAGTCGGCGAACTTCCGGACGAGCGAGGACTTGCCGATGCCGGGTGCGCCCCAGAGGAATACGGGCCGCACGGTGGCGAGGCCGAGGAGGAGTTCGGGGATGTCGGCGGGGGTGACGGCAACGGCAGCCTGCACAGGTGGGGTTCCTCGTGATCGGGTGAGTGGTGCGCCCAGTCTGGGCGCACCACGTCGTCACGAGCACCTGGTTTTCGGGGCGGCGCGGGCCGCGACTCGGGCCGCGACCGTGGGTCAGGCGGCGGCGCGGTGCTTGCGGGCCGACATCAGGGCGTAGACGAGGACCCCGGCGAAGAGGAACAGCACGCCCTGGTAGACGGCCGCGTAGCCGGATCCGGCGACGAGCCACATGGAGAACCCGAAGGCCAGGCAGGCCAGGGAGGCGTCGCGGACCAGCCGGCCGCGACGGACCCGCTCGCCCTGGCCAGAGGCCAGGAAGTAGAGCTGGGCGGCGGTGGAGAGCAGGTAGGGGACGGTCGCCGTGAAGGTGGTGACCAGGACGAGGATCTCGAAGACGCCCTCGGATCCGGCCGTGTAGTTGTACACGGTCAGCGAGGAGGCCAGGACGACGGTGACGACCACGCCGACCACGGGGACGCCGCGCCTCTTCGTCGCGAACACCTGCGGGAAGAGCCCGTCCTGGGCGGCGGCGTACGGGGTCTGCGCGCTGAGCAGCGTCCAGCCGTTGAGGGCGCCGACCATCGAGATCACGGCGGCGCAGGCGACGAGCGTGCCGCCCCAGGTACCGCCGAACATCGCGTTGACGGCGTCGGTGAAGGGCGCCTGGGAGGTGACCAGCTCGTCGTGGGCGACCAGGCCGAAGACGGCCAGGGTGCCGAGCAGGTACACGGTGGCGGCGCCGACCGTGCCGAGGATGGTGGCCCGGCCGACGTTGCGGGCCGGGTCGCGGACCTCGCCCGCGCTGACGGCGGCGGACTCGACGCCGAGGTAGCTGAAGAGCAGGATCGCGGCGGAGGCCGAGACGGCTCCGACGGGGCTCTGTTCGGTGGCCTGGAACGGGCCCAGGTTCGCCGGGTCGAAGAAGAAGAGGCCGCCGACGGCCACCAGCAGCAGCGGGACGAGCTTCAGGACGGTCGCGACGAGCTGCACGGCGCCGACGTAGCGGGTACCGGCGAGGTTGGCGAGGGCGGGCAGCCACTGCACGGCGAGCGCGGCAAGGCACATCGACCACTTGTGGGCGCCGATGGCGGGGAAGAGCACCGAGAGGTAGCCGACGGCCGCCACGGCGAGGGCCGCGTTCGAGACCCAGGTGGTGATCCAGTAGCTGTACGCGGCGAGGAAGCCCGCGAAGTCGCCGAAGGCGGCGCGGACGTAGACGTACGGGCCGCCCGTCGTCGGGTGGCGTTCGGCGAGCCGGCCGAAGACCAGGGCCAGGGCGATCGCGCCGACCGTGAGGACGCCGAAGGCGAGGAGGCTGATCGTGCCGAAGGGGGCGACCGAGGCGGGCAGGAGGAAGATGCCGCCGCCGATGATGTTGCCCATGACCAGGCAGATCGCGATGGGAAGCCCGAAGCGGCGGGCGTGCGGGCCGCCGGTGGGGGCGGCTCCCGTCACCTGGCCTGTGCCCTGGTCGGCCGGGTGGCCGGCGGTAGCGGAGGGCGGGGCTGCGGTGCTGGTCATCGGTGGTGCGCCTCTGGATGTCTCACATGGTGGGCAGGTCAACACATGGTTGACCACGCGGAAGTGCGCACCAAATCACCGACTTTCGTCCGGCGCGTGGACCCCTACGGAAGGAAGGATTCCGCTCGATCCGCCCTCCCGCCGCCGATCCTGCGGAGTGGTCAGCGGCACCTGCGGGCCGTCCGTCTCGCGCAGCCAGCGCCGCAGCACGGCGTGGACGGCCTCGGCGCCCACCAGCCGGGGGCCCGGCTCCGACAGCTCCGTCGGCCACATCAGGAACGCGTGCCCCTGCGCCCCGCCCAGCCCGCCGTGCGAGCCGATCTGCTCCTCGAACGCGTGCACCGCCCCGGTGTCCGCGTCGTACGCCGAGTTGACCATGACGTCCGCCACGTGCGGGAACGTGTCCGTACGCCGTACCGCGTCCGCCGCGCCCGGCCCGAATGCCGCGAGGAGTTCCTCCGCCTCGCCGGGTACGTCGAGCCGTGCCACCGCGCCGCCGGGCCCCAGCACCTCCCCGTCCACCAGCAGGAAGCCGATGCCCGGATGGTTGGCCAGGGTGGGCAGCAGGGCGGGGTGCGCGCGCTCGATCCACGCGCGGGAGGCCCGCCCCGGCACGTCGGGGAACGAGATGAGCCCGAGGTTGCCCGAGGCGAGCACCACCGGGTCGGTGCCCCGGACCGGGCGGTCCTCCCCCGTCTCCTCGGGCCGGTGCAGCGCGGCCAGCACCGCCGCGCGGGCCTCGGCCCCGCTGGGGGTGCGACCGACCCGGCGGGACACGGGCAGCCCGCACCCCGCCCGGACCAGGTCCTTCAGGGTGAGCCCGTAGCGGGCGAGGAAGGTCTCCCCGGGGCTCTGCCCGTGGTCCGAGAGCAGCACGAAGCGGTAGGGGCGGGGCGCGTGCTCCGCGACGCGGGCGATCAGCGCGAGGCTGCGGTCGAGGCGGGCCAGGACCCGGTCGGTGTCGCGGCCGCGCGGGCCGGAGTGGTGGGCGACCTCGTCGTAGGCCACCAGGTCGGCGTAGACGACGGCGCGGCCGGCGAGGATGTCCCCGATCACCGCCGCGACGACCACGTCCCGCTCGATCACCGTAGCGAAGGCCCTGATCAGCGGGTACAGCCCACCGCGCGCCACCCGGGGGGTGACCTTGCCGATCCGCGCGCGCACCGACTGGCCGATCTCGCGGACCACCTCGGCGACGAAGGACACCGCCGTGCGGACGGCGTTCGCCGGGTCGGAGAAGTACGCGAAGTACCCGGCGCGCGAGCGGTTCGCGCGGCCCCGGCGGGCCGACACCGACAGCACCAGCGCCAGTTGGTCGGCGCCCCCGCTGAACAGGTTGCCCCGGCCGGCCCCGTCGAGGGTGAGCAGCCCGCCGTCCCCCGTGCGCGCGACGGCACGGCGCTGGAGCTCGGCGGCGCAGGTGGGCCGGTTGCAGACCATCACCTCGCGGGTGTCCTTCTCGTACCAGCGGAACGCCGGCACGTCGAAGTTGGAGCCGTGGAGGATGCCGAGCTGGCTGGCCCCGGTCTGGCTGGACCAGTCCGTACGCCAGGACGTGACGCGGTGTCCGTCGTCCAGCCAGGCCGCGACCGTCGGCATCAGCCCGGTGCCCGCCGCGCGCCGCAGCTCCTCGTACCCCACCCCGTCGAGCTGGAGCACGACCAGGGCGGGAGCCGCCGCCCGCCCGCCGGCGCCCGACGCGGGCCCGCGACGTCTGCGGCGGTCGGCGAGCCGGTAGAGCCGGCGCCGGTACGCCTCGTCGTCGCGGACGGCGAGGGCGGTGGAGGTGGCAGAGGCGACGGCGGACATCACGGCGGCGACCACGACGGCCGTCTCGGGGGCGACGGCGCCGCGCCCGTCGGGGACGAGGCTCAGCGCCATCAGGAGCAGGGAGCCGTTGAGGAAGAAGACGAGCAGGCCGAGCACCAGCGCGGGAACCAGCAGCAGGGCCCGTACGATCACCGGCCACACCAAGGCGGTCAGCAGACCGAAGGCGCCGGCGCCCCAGGCGGCGGTCAGCCCGATACGGGTGACGCTGTCGCCGTCGGCGGACTGGAGGCGGAAGTCGGGCAGGATCCCGGCCAGGACGAGCATGGTCAGGGTGGACACCGCCCACACCACGATCACCCGCGCCAGCGCGCCGCCCGCGCTCCGCCACCGCACCCGCTCCCGGACCCGCCCTCGCCGCACGCCGCACCCGCCTCACTCCCCGGACCGCGCGCCCACGCGGGCCCCCGGCCAGCGTCGCACAGGGCGGGGGCGGGGGCGATCCCTCTAGGTGCCGTCGTAGCCGGCGGTGGGCATGGACAGGCGGCGGTGCACCTCGGCCTTCATCGCGGAGGTGTACCGCGGTTCGTCGAGCCCGGCGGTCTCCAGGCGTACGCCGCGCCGCGCGCACTCGGCACTGAACTCCTCCACGGAGCGCAGCGCACGGGCGAGCACACGGCGGTTCGGGGCGACGAACAGGTCGACCTGGCCCGCGTCGACATCGCACCAGAGCCCGCAGTGGTCGGCCCGCAGCCCGTAGAAGAGCAGGTGACGCGTGACCACGTAGCCCTGGTCCGCGGCCCAGCGCGCGCACATGGCGTGCTGGCTGCGAGTGTCCACGGCGAACGGGTCGGCGTCGAGTTCCTCCAGGGGGACCAGGCTGGCGATAGCGGCCACGCGCAGCGCATCCATGGCGCCCGACCCTACTCCTCCCCGGGCCCCGGGAGGAGGGGGCCGGCGGGTTCCGCTTGTGGCTGACGGGGGGAACGCGGGCCGCGTTCGGCGGTTACGGGCGGCGGGCGGGGGCAGGGCCTAGGTTTGGACCTGAGGCGGGTCGAGGCGGGTTGGCGTACGGGTCGAGGGCGGGGGTGAGGGGGCCGGTGCCGGTGGACATCACCTGGTGGGGGCATGCCACGTGCACGGTGCGGGACTCCGGGGTGCGGGTGTTGACCGATCCGTTGTTCGCCCGGCGGTTCGCGCATCTACGGCGACGGCGCGGCGCGGTGCCGCCGCCCGAGGCGGCCGAGGCGGACGTGGTGCTGGTCTCGCACCTGCACGCCGATCACCTGCACCTGCCCTCGCTGGCGCGGCTCGCGCCGGGGACCCGTCTCGTGGTGCCGCGCGGCGCCCGCCGAGCCGTGCCGGGGCTCGCGCGCCTCGCGGGGTCCTTGGGGCTGGTGGTGGCGGAGGTGCTCCCGGGCGAGGAGGTCCGCGTACGGGAGGACGTACGGGTCCGGGCGGTCAGCGCGGCCCACGACGGGCGCCGGCTGCCGCTGGGGCCCCGGCAGGCGCCCGCGCTCGGGTACGTGGTGGAGGGCGCGGCGCGGACCTACTTCGCCGGGGACACGGGCCTGTTCGCGACCATGGCCGAGGAGGTCGGGCCGGTGGACGTGGCCCTGCTGCCCGTCGGCGGCTGGGGCCCGTACCTGGGGCCGGGGCATCTGGACGCGGAGCGGGCGGCGCGGGCCCTGGCGCTGCTGGCGCCGGCGGCGGCCGTGCCGGTGCACTACGGGACGTACTGGCCGATCGGGATGGACGCGGTGCGCCCGCACGAGTTCCACGCGCCGGGCGAGGAGTTCGCGCGGCGGGCGCGGCGGCTCGCGCCGAAGGTGACGGTACGGGTGCCGGCGCACGGGGAACGGGTGCGGCTGCCGTGACGCTGTTGCGGGAGGCGGCGGAGGTGGTCGGCAGGGTGCCCGCCGAGACCACCCAACAGGCCGTCGGCTACCCGGCGTTGTTCGTCCTGGTGGCGCTCGGCGCGCTGGTGCCGGTGATCCCGACGGGGGCGCTGGTGAGTTCGGCGGCGGTGGTGGCGTTCCATCACCAACCGCTGCCCTTGGGCGTGTTGCTGGTGTTCGGGGTCTCCGCGCTCGCGGCGTTCGTCGGGGACATCGCCCTGTACTGGCTCGGCCGGCGCGGGGTCCGCTCACGGGGCGGCTCGCGGTGGCCGGAATCCCTGCGTGGGCGGGCCGATCCGGAGCGGCTGGAGCGGGCGCGGGCGCGGCTGGACGAGCACGGGGTGCTGGTGTTGGTGCTGTCCCGGTTGATGCCGGCGGGTCGGATCCCGGTGATGCTGGCGTGCCTGCTGGGCGGGGTGCCGCTGCGGCGGTTCGCGCGGGGGGACGCGCCGGCCTGTCTGGCCTGGGCCGCGACGTACGGACTGATCGGGATCCTGGGCGGGTCGCTGTTCTCCGACCCCTGGAAGGGCGTGGCCCTGGCGGTCGCCCTGACCCTCCTGATCGGTACGGCTCCGGCGCTCTGGCGCCGGCTGCGGGGGGCTTGAGCACCCCCTAGGGGGTGTCTCTCGGATCAGGCCGGGCTCGCGGTGGCCGGCACCGCGCCTGATCCGAAAGACACCCCCTAGGATTCCGGGCGTGACAGCGACGACACCAGCGACCACGCCCTGGGACACCATCGGCGCCCTCGCCGCCCGTTTCGACGCCACCGACGCCGAGTTGGGGGTGCGTCCGCAGGAGAGCCACGTCCTCCAGGTGCTGAAGATCGGCGAGGAGTTCGGCGAGGCCGCGCAGGCGGTGATCGGTGCCACCGGCACCAATCCGCGCAAGGGCCACTCGCACGGCTGGGACGACGTGCACGACGAGGTGTGCGACGTGATCATCACCGGCATGGTGGCCCTGGCACGGATGCGTCCCGACGCAGCGGCCTACTTCGCCGGGCAACTGGCCCTGAAGGCCGCCAAGTTCCTCCCGGGGCAGGAGGACACCCCGTAGGGGGTGCCCTCACGTCCCGGCCTGGCGCGCCAGGTCCGGTACGCGCTCGGCCCAGGGGCGGGCGGATTCCAGTTGGGCGGCGACCTGGATGATCGTCGTCTCGTCGTGTTGCCTGCCCACCAGCTGGACCGCGAGCGGCAGTCCGTCCGTGCCGAAGCCCGCCGGTACGGAGGCGGCAGGGTTGCCGGTGACGTTCCACAGGGCGGTGTAGGCGACCATCGGGCGGGAGCGCAGCATCGCGCCGGCCATGCCGAGGCCGTCGAGGGCGCCGACCCGCCGGGGGCGGTCGGCGAGGGTCGGGGTCAGGAGCAGGTCGCAGCGGTCGAAGATCCGGTTGGCCCGTACGGCCATCCGTTCCCCGGCCCGGATCGCCCATTCCACGGAGCCCTCCGGGGCGAGCGCGGCGACCCGTACGGTCTGCCGGGTGCGTCGCTCCAGCAGCTCGGGCCGGTCCACCGTACGGGCCTCCGCGCGCACGCCGCCGTAGAACTGCGGCAGGAACGCGGCCGTCGTGTCGGGGTAGCCGGGGTCGATCTCGCGTACGTCGTGGCCGAGTTCGCGCAGGGCGCCGACCGTCTCGCGCAGGGCGGCCACATGCTCCGGGTGGGGGCGCACGCCAGGCGTGGCGGGCTTGGCGGACCAGCCGATCCGCAGCCGGCCGGGCTCGGTGGTCGCCGCCCGGACGAAGCTCGTCGGGGTGGGGCGGGCCGCCCAGCGGTCGCCGGCGGCGGGGCCGGCGAGGACGTCGTAGATCAGGGCGCTGTCCAGGACGGTCCGGGTGAGCGGGCCCAGGGTGCCGAGGGCGTACCAGAGGTGGGGGTTCGGGGCGGTGGGGACCCGGCCGCGCTGTGGCTTGAGGCCGAAGAGGCCGCAGCAGGCGGCCGGGATGCGGATGGAGCCGCCGCCGTCGCCGCCGAGCGCGGCGCCGACGAGTCCGGCCGCGACGGCGGCGGCGCTGCCGCCACTGGAGCCGCCGGTGGTGCGGGTGGTGTCCCAGGGGTTGCGGGTGTAGCCGTGGGCCGCCGATTCGGTGAACGGCCACTGTCCGAACTCCGGCATCGTCGTCTTGCCGACGATCACCGCCCCGGCCTCCCGGAGCCTGCGGACGGCCTCCGCGTCGGCGCCGGCGGGGGTGCGGTGGGCGGCTCCGCCGAAGGTGGTGACCTCCCCCGCGACGTCCAGCTCGTCCTTGACGGCGATCGGTACGCCGAGCAGCGGGCGGTCGTCCCCGGTCGTACGGGCCGCGTCGCGGACGTCGGCCTCCGCGAGGGCCTGCCGGGCGAGCACGACGCGGTAGGCGCCCAGTTCCCCGTCCAGCCGCTCGGTTCGCCGTAGCGCCGCCTCGGTCAGCGCCCGCGCCGTCACCTTCCCGGCCCGGACCGCCTCCGCCTGCCCGGCCACCCCCAGGAACAGCAGCTCACTGTCGTCCACGTACGCGCCTTCCCCTCCGACCTGCTCCGACCCAGGGCACGCTATGCGCTGCGGCCCCGGTGCGACAGGGGTGGTTCGGCCGGCCGCGACGATCTCCCCGAAAGGGATGGACCTCAAGCGTGGTTGAGTTCCTAGGCTCCCCTGTGTCAGCGCGCCTCGCCGGCGCCTACGAACGGAGCGGACCACCATGGAGTACTCGCACAGCGACGCGGAACTGATCAAGCAGCCCATCGGGTACTGGAGTTGGGCCGCCTACGACGCGGTGGTCAGTCGCACCCGGGGCGCCCTCGCCGAGATCGGCACGACCCAGCCGCAGTGGTGGATCCTGGCCCGCCTGGCCCTGGCGGAGGAGAGCGCCAGGACCCGGGACGCGCTGTCCGCCACCCTGAGCGGCTACCTGACGGTCGGCGGGGAGACCATCGGCGAGGAGATCGACACGACGATCGCCCGGGGCTGGGTCATCGAAGGGCCCGGGGAGATCCTCGAACTCACCGCCGAGGGACGCGACTTCTTCGACCGGGCGGCGGCCCTGCAGAAGGAGCTGTGGAACGAGCGGCACGCCGGCATCTCGGACGAGGAGTACCGCGACACCCTCAAGGTGCTCCAGCGGTTCATCCACAACACGGGCGGCCGCGCCTGGCACCACTGAGGCGCCGCAGGCGCCGCACACCGGGGGCGAGTGGGCGAGTGGGCGTTCGCAGGAACCCACGTGCGGGTGATCCACGGCAGCGCACGGGTCCGCGCGCCCGTCCGGGACGTTGTACGTCACGTCAACCCCTCACGCACCAGGAGTCCCACGTGACGAGCATCCCCGAGCCCACCGCCGACCTCGCGCTGCGCCGCTCCCTCGGCGAATGGCGGATCGGGCTGGTGGCCTGGCGGCTGCTCGTCCTGCAGATCGCGCACCCCGCCGTCGCGGCCGGCATGAGCCGCTACTCCACCTACCGGGCGCACCCGTGGCGGCGTATCGAGCACACCATGGACAGCGGCAGCCGGCTCTTCTTCGCCGGGCCCGAGGAACGGCGGCTGGAGATCGCCCGCCTGGAGCGCACCCACCGCCGCATCCGGGGCACCGACGAGACCGGGCGCCCGTACGACGCCGAGGACCCGGAGGTGCGCGCCTGGGTGATGGTGACCCTGTACGAGGCGATGACGGCGATGCACGAGCTCTCCGGCGCCCCACTGAGCGCCGCTGAACTGGACGTGCTGTACGCGCAGTTCAAGGAGGTGTGCGCGGACCTCGACATTCCCGAGGAGGAACTCCCACCGACCGCCGGTGATGTTCCGGCCTACGTCGAGCGGATGGTCCGCGAGGTGTTGGAGTACGGCGAGCAGGTCCGCCACATGCTCTACGGGGTGCTCCGCGAGGCGCCCGCGCCCCGCCGGCTCGGCCGGCTGCGGCCCGCCTGGCCGCTGGTGCGGGCCGTGACGGCCCGCGCGGTGGCGAGCCTGACCGTGGCCGATCTGCCGCCGGCATGGCACGAGCGGTTCGGTACGCCGAGGACCCGCGCGGCAGCGGCCCTGTCGTGGACGCTGCACCGCGGAATGCGCCACGTCATGACCCGCCTGCCGGAGCACATGCGTTACCGCGACCGCGCCGGGGACGGCCGGCCCTCCGGCGCCGGTGGGTCGGCGGCCCCGCGCCTGCCCCGGGCGCGCACGGCGCGTTCGCGGTCGGCCCGTCTGGAGGCCTTCTTCCGCCAGGTGCTGGACCAGACCGGCGACGGCCGCGTCGACACCGCCGACCTCCAGGCCATGGTCCACAACGTGTGCTGGCAGCTCGAACTGCCGACCGAGCGCGAGGACCTGCTCTACGCCGCGTTCGCGACCTGGTGGAAGCAGCTGTCAGCGGGCATGGACGGGGACGGCGACGGGGCCGTGGACTGCGCCGAGTTCGTGTCCGCGATGTCGGCCGGAATGGACCGTGATCCCGAGTACATCCAGCATGGGTTGGCGCCCGCGATGAGCGCCCTGTTCCGGGCCGCCGACACCGACGGCAGCGGCCACCTGTGCGCGGACGAGTACCGCGTCCTGTTCGGCGGCTCCCGCGTGCACCCGGCGGAACTCAACGACGGGTTCCGCCAGTTGGACACCGACGGCGACGGCCGGATCAGCGAGGAGGAGTTCGTCAAGGCCTTCACCGAGTTCTTCACCGCCCGTACGGACACCGTCGCCGGCACGGCCCTCCTCGGCCGCCCTTAGGCCGTGTCCGGCGGGGCGGGCAGGGTGCGGGTGGCGCCGATGGGGAGGTCCCAGAGGTGGTCGCGCGGCAGGCCCGTGCGGGACCAGGCCGCGCGGGCGCGGTGCAGGGGCTCCATGACGGGTTCGGCCGACAGGACGAAGGTGGCCCAGTGCATCGGGGCCATCCGGCGGGCGCCGACGTCCAGGCAGGCCTGGACGGCCTCCTCGGGGTCGGTGTGGACGTCGCGGAGCCACCAGCGGGGGGCGTAGGCCCCGATCGGCAGGAGCGCGAGGTCGATGCCGGGGTGGCGGCGGCCGATCTCGCCGAACCAGTGCCCGTAGCCGCTGTCACCGGCGAAGTAGACCTTCCGCCCGGTCGCCGTGTCGGTGAGCACCCAGCCGCCCCACAGGGTCCGGCAGGTGTCCAGGAGGAAACGCCGCGACCAGTGGTGCGCGGGCACGAAGTCGAAGCGGACGCCGCCCAGTTCGGCCGACTCCCACCAGTCGAGCTCGGTCACCCGGGTGAACCGCCGGCGGCGGCACCAGGGGGCGAGGCCGGCGGGCACGAAGAGGGCCGTGTCGCGCGGGAGCCGCTTCAGGGTGGGGGCGTCGAGGTGGTCGTAGTGGTTGTGGCTGATCACCACCGCATCCACGGGCGGCAGGTCCTCCCAGGGCACGCCGACGGGGGTCACCCGGGCCGGGGTGCCCAGGATCCGGCGCGACCAGACGGGGTCGGTGAGCACCGTCAGGCCGCCGGTCCGCAGCACCCAACTGGCGTGCCCGGCCCAGGTGACGGACAGCTCCCCCGGCTGCGCGGCGGGCAGCGGGGCGGGCGCGTAGGGCAGGTCGGGGATGCCGCGCAGGCCCTCCGGGGTGGGTCGGAAGGCGCCCTCACGGGCCAGGCGCGCGAAGGCCCGGATGCCGGGCAGCGGGGTGGTCAGCCGGTCCGCGAACGAGCGCGGCCGGCGCCGGCGTTCGCCGGGCGGACGCGGCCCGCGAAGCGGCGCGGCGGGCGGGGCGGGGCCCGGGGCAGCGGCGCCGGGTAGGGGCGTGGCGTGGGAGGGCGTGGCGTGGGGGATCGGAGGAGCCGGCGCGGGCCGGAGTCCGGCGTCCCGAGCCGCGAGGTCGGTCGTGGGGGCGTCGGGCTGGTCCGGCATCAGCGGTCTCCGTTCACCGTCGGTCGGTCAGCCCGGCCAGCACCGACCCGAGCAGGTCCAGGGCGCCCCGGACGTGCGGCAGCGCGAGCGGGTCGCGGGCGGTGAGCGCCGCGAGTCGTTGCTCCGGGGTCGCCCCGAGCAGCGGGCCGGTCGACAACCGGACGCGCAGGGCGCCCAGTTCGTCGGCGAACCGCTGCCCACCGGGGGTCGGTACGCCCAGCCGGGCGCCGAGCCAGTCCTCCAGTTCCATCGCGTCGCCCACGCCCTGCCGGGCCAGGCCCGCGCGCAGCGGCGTCAGGTCGGCGTACAGGTGCCGCCCGGCCTGCGGGGGTCGGGCCAGCGCTCCGGCGGCGAGCAGTTCCCGGTGGGCGGCGGCGGCGACCGCGCCGTGCAGCGCGGCGGCCGCGTAGGCCCGGCCGGCGACGGCGTCCGGTTCGTCGAGCGCGTGCGCGGCGGCTCCGGCGACGGGGCCCGCGACGAACGCCCCGGTGGCGGTGAGGACGTCGAGGGTGCGGGCCCGCAGCCAGGTGCCGCGCGGGGTGTCGGGGAAGCGCAGCACGGCGGCGGGCCAGCCGGCGGGCAGCAGGGCCCCGGACAGGTCCACGAGGACGGCGGCCTGGTCGGGCAGCATCTCGGCGGGGCTCAGGACCAGCGTGTCGTGGGGTCGGTGCACGGTGTCGCGCCAGCTCTCGTCGCTGACGACGAAGAGGCCGGCGGACTGCGCCGCCTCGCAGGCCTCGCGCAGCAATTCGGGCGGTGGCACGCTCGCGGTCGGGTCGTCCGCGACGGACAGGAGCAGGACGCGCGGGTCGCCGCCCTCGGCGCGGACCCGCCGGACGGTCTCCAGCAGGGCGTACGGGTCGGGTACGCCGCCGCACTCCGCCGGGGTGGGTACGTGGTAGGCCCGCCGTCCCAGCAGTCGGACCTGCGGCGTCCACCAGGCGGGACAGGGCCGGGGCAGCATCACGTCCCCGCCGTACGCGCCGAGCAGCGCGAGCAGCAGCGCGGGCGCGCCCGGTCCGGCGGCGACGTGTTCCGGGTCGGTGGGCAGCCCGCGCCGGGCCCAGTAGCGGCGGGCGGCCTCGCGTACGGCCGTTCCGCCGCCCGGGGTTCGGGGCGGCGCGGCCGGCGGCGTCGGCCAGGACGGCGGTCAGCTCGGGCAGGACCGGCAGTCCGGGCTGCGGGGCGGGGGGACCGTAGCGGACCGGGCCGCGTCCTTCCGGGGCCGGGCGGGGCCGTGGTCCGGCCGCCGCTCCGGCGACCTCGTCCGCCGTCCCCTCCGCCATGCCCGCCACCGTGTCCGCCTTCCCGTTGTCGCCACCACCCAACGATCCTGCCCTTTATACGATTATTTAGACCGATCTGCCCGTCAGCCTCGCCTGCCGACGAGAGCGAGCAGTCGGGTCTGGGCGTTCGCGCCCGCCGGGATGTCCAGCGGCTCGGCGAACATCCCGCTCGCCGCGAGCCCGTCGGCGTAGGGCATGACCTCCTTGAGCGCGAACTCCACCAGCCCGTCCGGCAGCCGGTCGTCCGCGCCGATGCCGCGCGCGAGGTCCCAGGCGTGCACCACGCAGTCGGCGGTCAGCTCGGCGCAGTACGCCGCCCCGCGCGTGGGCCCGTACGACAGGGTCACGGTCCGCTCCAGCGCGCCGGGCACGGCGAAGGCGGCCCGCGCGGCGGCCGCGGCCTTCTCCCAGGCGGCCACCGGGTCCGCGCCGAGCACGTCACCGGAGAGCTCGTCCCCGAGCTCCTCCACCGTGCGACCTTCGGCGATCAACGGCGGGACCCACAGCTGTTCGCCGGTGACGTGGTTGACCAGGTCGCGCACGGTCCATTCGGTGCACGGGGTCGGCGCGTCCCACTGGTCGTCCGCGACTGCCCGTACGTGCTCTCCGAAGAGTCTCAGCGCCGCGGCGTGCTGTTCGAGCAGCGCATCGGACATGGCTCTCACCGTCCTTCGCCGGAGGGGCGTGGGCGGGCCGCCCGGCCCCTCGGATCCCACTGTCCTCGCCGTCACCCGGCGCTGCCACCGGCCACCCGCATCCCCTTGCGGGGAAAGGGCGGTGTCCATATGTCAAAACGTATATCTCAACAGACGAGCGATTCCCGTACGGTGATCAACACCTTCGAGGACGAGGAGCGCCGACCCATGACCGACCGGCACGAGACCGCGCACGAGACCGCGCACGATGCCCCGCACGCGACCCCGCGCGAAACCGCCGTCTACACGCACGGGCACCACGAGTCCGTCCTGCGCTCGCACCGTTGGCGCACCGCCGCCAACTCGGCCGCGTACCTGATCGGCGAGCTGCGCCCCGGTCTGCGGGTCCTGGACGTGGGCTGCGGCCCGGGGACGATCACGGCCGACCTGGCGGAGCTGGTCTCCCCCGGCGGCCACGTCACGGCGGTCGACGCGGCGGCGGACGTACTGGCGCAGGCGAGCGCCCACGCGGCGGAACGCGGGCTGTCCGGGGTCGTCGACTTCGCCACGGCGGACGTCCACGCCCTGGACTTCGCGGACGACACCTTCGACGTCGTCCACGCCCACCAGGTGCTGCAACACGTCGGCGACCCCGTACGGGCGCTGCGCGAGATGCGCCGGGTCTGCCGGCCGGGCGGGATCGTGGCGGTGCGCGACGCCGACTACGCGGCGATGACCTGGTTCCCCGCGACCCCGGGCCTGGACGCGTGGCTGGACCTGTACCGGCGGGTGGCCCGCGCGAACGGCGGCGAACCGGACGCCGGCCGCCGGCTGCTGTCGTGGGCGCGGGCGGCGGGCTTCACGGACGTACGGGCCTCCGCGACGGCCTGGTGCTACGCGACGCCGGAGGAGGTGGCCTGGTGGTCCGCCCTGTGGGCCGACCGTACGCGGGCCTCCGCGTACGCGTCCGTCGCCGTCGCGGGCGGCCACGCCGACCCCGACGACCTGACCGCCGCCGCCGAGGCCTGGCACGCGTGGGGTAGGGCCGCCGACGCCTGGTTCTCCGTCCTCAACGGCGAGCTGCTGTGCCGTGCCTGACGGGCGTCCGCCGGCTGACGGGGCCTCACCCGGGCGGGCGCATCCGGAAGTCGTACGCGGCCGGCAGCGGGCGGTCGGTGAGGGCGGCCCACACCTCGGCGAGGGTCTCCTCCCCCTCCCGCAGATCGGGGATCTCGAAGCCGTCCTCGAAGACCCGGCGGGCCGCGCCCACGTGCCCCTCGGCCGCCAGCAGTCGGGCGGCCAGCAGCCGGAAGCGCCCCTGCTCGCGCAGGGCGGGTCGCAGCCGGTCCCACACGGCGCGGGCCTCGGCCCACCGTCCGGCGGCGAGCTGCGCGGCCATCGCCTCGCGGCCGAGCGCGGACTCGGCGGCGGTCCAGGACTCCCCGCCCCGGCTCTCCCGTGCGAGGTCGTCGAAGGCCTCGGCGTAGCGGTCGGCGGCCCGCTCGGGGGCCCCGGCCAGGGCGTCGGCCACCGCGAGGCAGCGCAGCAGGGGCCAGCGGGAGGAGGCGGGCGCGAGCCCGCGCTCCCAGCTGCGGACGGCCTGGGCCACGTCACCGGCGTGCCACTGGGCCACGCCCAGGTGGTATTCGGTGAGCGGGTCGGCGGGGGCGGTCTCCAGCATGTCCCGCCAGTGCGGGGCGACCAGCGCGGGCCCCGGCGGCGCCACCTCCGGCGGGGTGGGCAGCACCCCCGTCCGCCAAAGCCGTAGCCAGGGCTCCTGTTCCTCGCCGAGGGTCGACTCCTCGAAGGGGGTGCCCGGCAGGGTGAGGCCGCCGCGGAGCACCTCCAGCGCGCCCCAGCCGGAGCCGGTCGCCAGCCGCTCCCCCGGTGCGGTGTCGGCGGCGCCGCGCCACTGTCGGTGGGCGGCGTCCAGGGCGTCGGCGGGCAGGGCCTTGTCCAGGGCCGCCGCCGTCGCCCCGCGCGCGGCCGCCCAGTCGGCCCCGTGCACCGTCACCGGGTCCGCCGCGAGCGGCCCGTACGCCTCCAGCCAGCTGAACTCCCCGCCGGCCTCCAGCCGTACGTGCTCCAGCTGGGTGCGGGCCAGCCCGGCCTGGATCTCGGCGTAGCCCCCCGTGCCGGGCTCGGTCAGCCACTCCTGCCAGCGCCGCCCGCCCTGGCCCGCGCCCCACACGAAGAGCTTGCGGCCGCGCAGCCGTGCGGTGGAGGCCTGGACGAGTCCGCGCCCCTCGGCGTCGAGGGCGGCGATCCAGGGCCGCCGCTCCTCCTGGACCTCGTAGAAGAAGTCGGCGGGATAGGTGCTGCCGAGCGGGTACGTGCGGTCGGCGTCCTGCCAGGTCGGGACGGGGACGCGGCGCAGGCTGCGCTCGTAGCCGTAGTGCCAGGCCTCGTCGGCGGGGGCCAGGACCCGCGTGCCGTGGTCTTCCGGGACGGCGATGTTGGACCACCAGTAGACGGGCGCGGGCCGCTCGTGCGGGTTCCGCACGCGGACGCCGACGTAGAGGAACTCCGAGTCCTCCGGCAGCCAGAGGTCCACCTGGAAGGGAAGGTCGCGCAGCCGCTCCCACTCCCACAGCCGGACCATGACGCCCCCGTCGGGGGCGGGGACGAGCGCGGCGTGCAGCGGCGCGCAGGACAGGGTGGTGTGGCCGGTGGCACCGATGTTCCATTCGACGCCGCCGGAGTACCAGGCGCCGTTGAGGGCGAAGTTGGCCGGCTGGAACACCGGGTTGCGGTAGAGGAGTTCCCGGCCGGTCGGCAGGTGGAGGAGCGAGTGGATCCGGCCGCCGAGACCGGGCAGTACGGTGACCCGCAGGTGGGCGTTCTCCAGGACGACCGTCTCCACCCGACGCTCGGCGCGCTCGCGTCCGTACCCGTCGCGGATGCGCGCCGGCAGCAGGGAGCGCAGCGGCTCGTAGCCGACCTGACGGGCCATGTCGCGCGGCAGTCCCTGGCGCGAGCGCTCGTCCAGGGCGTGCACCCCGTCGGGCGCGCGCAGCGCGGGCAGCGGGTTGTCGGGCCCCAACGGGGCAGCGTCGAGGGTCAGCTGGGCACGTCGGACGGTGGTGGCCATGGAGGAATGGAACACGCCGGCACCGCTGTTGCACAGGGGTTCCGGCGTGTTTCATCCCTTCATGCCCACCACCGGTCAGGGGGTTGCGCGAAGCCACGACGATCGGCGGTGATGGCCCAGCGTTCGTGGTCGCGCCAGGCCCCGTCGACGTACAGGAAGTCCGGCGAGAACCCCTCCAGGCGAAAGCCCCGGCCGCGGACCAGCGCGATCGACGCCGTGTTGCCCGGCTGGATGTTCGCCTCCAGGCGGTGCAGCCCCATACCGCCGCCGTCGTCGCCGTCGTCCGCCGGGGCGAACGCGTGGTCGACCACCAGCCCCAACGCCTCGCGGAGCAGTCCGCGGCCCGCCGCGTGCGCGAACGCCCCGTAGCCGAGCGCCCCGCACCGGAACGCCCCGTGCACGATGTTGTTGACATTGACGAACCCGGCGATGGCCCCGGTGGCCCGCTCGCACACCAGGAACCCGGCCCGTGCCTCGTCCTCGATCAGCCGGGTCGCGTACGGCTCGTACTCCTCGACGGTGGTGGGCGGGAACAGCCACGGCCGGTGCAGCCGGCGGCTCTCGCGCGCGCGGGTGGTGAACTCGGGGCCGTCGGCGAGCCGGAAGGGACGCAACCCGACCCGCTCGCCCTCCGCGAGGTAGGTGACATATGGCATCCGCCCAGGCTAGATCGTGTGACACGATCCCCCGTGTGATCATCAGCCCGAACAGCGAAGAACTCCTGCACATGGCGGCACGCAACAACGCCGAATGGTGCGCCGCGGTGACCCGAGAGGGCGCGTTCGCGTCGGGCGCTTGGGTCAGCGCGCGCCGCACCCCGCCGTACTACCCGGACGCCGTGACCCTCACCCGGACCGCCTCGGCCGCGGCCCTCCTCGCCGCGATGGACACCGACGCGCCCGGCTGCTCCGTCAAGGACAGCTTCGCCGCGCTCGACCTCGGCCAGGCGGGTTTCGGCGTCCTGTTCGAGGCTCAGTGGATCCACCGCGCCGCCGACACCCCGGCGGCCCCGGCCACCGCGCTGCGCTGGGCGCGCGTCGACACGGCCGAGGAGCTGGTCGCCTGGGAGACCGCCTGGGACGGCGAGGAGAGCACCGGGCTCTTCCACCCCGGCCTGCTGGCCCCGGAGTTCGCCTTTCTCTCCGGCCACGACGCCGCCGGCCGGATCCTCGCCGGGGCCGCCGCGCACCGCACCGGCCGGGTCGTGGGGATCTCCAACGTGTTCTCCGCGCCCGGCACCCCGCCCGACGAGGCGTGGAGGGGCGCCGTCTCGGCCATCGCCGCGCTCTGGCCCGGCCTGCCGGTCGTCGGCTACGAGTCCGGGGAGGACCTCGACACCGCCACCCGCCACGGCTTCGCCCCGATCGGCCCGCTGCGGGTGTGGCTCCGAGAGGGGTGACCCGGCCTAGGGGGTGTCTTTCGGATCAGGCCGGATCAGGGACCACCGCGAGCCCGGCCTGATTCGAAAGACACCCCCTAGCGGCGGAGGCCGGCCGGGCCGCCGTGGTCAGCCGTTCAGGGCCAGCCGGGGGATGTCCTCACGGGTGATGCCGAACACCTGGGCGTACAGCGACAGTTCCGCCTCCAGCGCGCGGACCATCGTGTCCGCGCGCCGGAAGCCGTGGCCCTCGCCCTCGAAGGTCACGTACGCGTGCGGTACGGGTCGGCCGCGCAGGGCGGCGAGGAGGCGTTCGGCCTGGGCGGGCGGGCAGACCGGGTCGTCGAGGCCCTGGAGGAGGACGAAGGGCGCGGTGATCCGGTCGGCGCGGGCCACCGGGGAGCGTTCGCGGCAGCGCAGGGCGAGGACCTCGGGCGGTCCGGCGAGGCCGTCGACGTAGCGTGACTCCAGGTCGTGGGTCTCGGCGGCGAAGCCGCGCAGGTCGAGGACCGGGTAGATGATCGCCGCGCAGGCGTACGGCTCGCCGGCGGCCAGCGAGGCGGCGGCCGTCCAACCGCCCGCGCTGCCACCCCGGATGGCGAGCCGGTCGGGGTCGGCGGTGCCCTCGGCGGCCAGGGCGCGGGCCACGGCCGCGCAGTCCTCCACGTCGACGACGCCCCACTGCTCGCGCAGCCGCTCGCGGTAGGCGCGGCCGTAGCCGGTCGAGCCGCCGTAGTTGACCTCGACCACGCCGATGCCGCGCGAGGTGAAGTAGGCGATGTGCAGGTCGAGTACGGGCGGCACGTGGTCGGTGGGGCCGCCGTGGGCCCACACGACGTACGGGGGCAGCTCGTCGGCGGGTGCCCGGCGGGTGGGGTGGTGCGGCGGGTAGACGTGGGCGTGGACCTCGCGGCCGCCGGGCCCGGCGAAGGTCCTGGTCTGCGGCTCCGGGTAGTGGGCCGGGTCGACGGGGTCGCTCGCGTGGGCGCCGACGACGCGGGTGTGCCCCGTGGCGGTGTCCAGCTCGACGACCTCGTACGCGCTGCGCGGGCTGGCGGCGACCCCGTAGACGCGGGTGCCGCTGACGGCGAGCGTCGGCTGCCAGGCGGTCCAGGGCCCGGCCGCGTCGACCAGGTCGCCGCTGTCCGGGTCCAGTACGCCGAGCCGGGCCGCACCCTGCCCGTGCAGGACGGCGAGGAGCCGGTCGGGCAGTGGCGCCAGCCAGGTCAGCCCCGGCTTCCACAGCGCACCCCCGAACTCCTCTTCGCGCGGGCACAGGTTGACGGCCCCGCCGCCGCCCTCCGGGTCCACCCGGTACGGGTTCCACCAGCCGCCGCGGTCACTGACCGCGAGCAGGCTCCCGTCCTCGGCCCACGCCACCTGGGCCACGGCCTCGGTCGGTCCGCCGAGGACGGTGCGGGGTTCGCCGAGGCGGCCGTCGGGGGTCACGTCGGCCACCTGGAGTTCGGTGCCGTCCCACGGCATCCGGGGGTGGTCCCACACCAGCCAGGCCGCGCGCCGCCCGTCGGGGGAGAGCTTCGGCCCGGTCCGGAAGCGGTGTCGGTCGTCGGTCAATTCCCGTACGGCGGAGCGGGCTTCGGCGGCGGAACCGTCCAGCGGGACGGCGGCGGCCACGCGCCGTACGTCGGTGGGGGCGGGGCCGGTGAACTCCTCCAGTACGCACCACACTTCGCCGCCCCGCAGAATCGGGTCGGCCCACCGCAACCCACCGCCGACCGGGGACGACGGGGTCAGCGGTCGCGGGTCGGGGCCGGCGGGCGCGTCCGGTTCACAGGCGTAGAGCCGCTGGTCGGCGTGGTGGACGAAGACCACCAGCGGCCCCGCGTCGGGGCGTTCGACGCCGGCCCAGGGCAGGCCCCCGTACTCGGTGAGGCGACTGCGCACGTTCCACGGGGCGGGCAGGACCGACCGGGCGGCGCGGCCGTCGGCGGGACGGCGCACCAGGGTGCGGCGGCCGTCTTCGCCGGGGCGCGGCTCCGTCCACCACACCTCGGCGCCGATCACGCCGAGGTACTCGGGGCGGCCGTCGCGGGAGGCGGCGAGCGCGGCGTCGATCGGCGAGGGCCAGCTGCCGTAGGGGCCGTCGGCGGCGGGCGTCACCGGGGCCCGCTCACAGGGTCCGCAGCGCGCGGTCGAGGACGCGGACGCCGAAGTGCAGGGCCTCGACGGGGACGCGTTCGTCGACGCCGTGGAAGAGGGCCCAGTAGTCGAAGCCCGGCGGCAGCTTGAGCGGGGAGTAGCCGTAGCCGGTGATGCCGAGCCGGGAGAACTGCTTGGCGTCGGTGCCGCCCGCCATGCAGAACGGGACGACGTGCCCGTCGGGGTCGAAGTGCTGGACGCACTCGCGCAGGATCGCGTACGTCCGTCCGTCGACGGGCGCTTCGAGGGGGACCTCGCGGTGGTGGAACTCCCACGTCACGTCGGGGCCGGTGAGTTCGTCGAGGGTGGCGATGAACTCGGCCTCGCCGCCCGGCAGGATCCGGCCGTCGACGTAGGCGGTGGCGTGGCCGGGCACGACGTTCAGTTTGTAACCGGCGCTCAGCATGGTGGGGTTGGCGCTGTTGCGCAGGGTGGCCTCCACCAGGGCGGCGGCCGGTCCCAGCTTGTCGAGGACCGTGTCGAGGTCGAAGCCGGGGACGCGCGGATCGACCGACAGGCCCTGGACGGCGGCGAGTTCGGTGATGCAGGCGGCGACGGTGTCGGTGAGGCGGACGGGCCATTCGTGGGCGCCGATGCGGGCGACGGCGCCGGCGAGGCGGCTGACGGCGTTGGCCCGGTTGGGCTTGGAGCCGTGTCCGGCGGTGCCGTGCGCGGTCAACTTCAGCCAGCCGGTGCCGCGTTCACCGGCGGCGATCGGGTAGAGGGCCCGGCCGGGGCCGGTGTGCAGGGTGAAGGCGCCGGATTCGGAGAGGCCTTCCGTGCAGCCCTCGAAGAGGTGCGGGTGGTGGTCGGCGAGGAAGCCGGATCCGTCGATCGCGCTGTCCTCCTCGTCGGCGGTGAAGGCGAGGACGATGTCCCGCCGCGGCCGGACGCCGGCCCGCGCCCAGGCCCGTACGACGGCCAGCACCATGGCGTCCATGTTCTTCATGTCGACGGCCCCGCGGCCCCAGACCACGCCGTCGCGGATCTCGCCGGAGAAGGGGTCGACGCTCCAGTCGGCGGGCTCGGCGGGGACCACGTCGAGGTGGCCGTGGACGAGGAGGGCGTCGGCGGAGGGGTCGGCGCCCTCGATGCGGGCGACGACGTTGGTGCGGCCGGGGGTGCGTTCCAGCAGGACCGGCTCCAGGCCCGCGGCGGCCAGCCGTTCGGCGACGTACTCGGCGGCGGGGCGTTCGCGGCAGTCGCCGCCGCCCCGGTTGCTCGTGTCGATGCGGATCAGCGCGGAGGTGAACTCGACGACCTCGTCGAGGGCCGCCGGGTCGACGACCTCCGCGCGGCTCGTCGCGTCCAGGCCGTTCATGTCATCCATACTGCTCCTCCACCGCTGACGAGACGACCGTCGTGACGGCCTTGAAGGTCCGGATGCCCTCGTACATCGTCGCGCTGGTGTACGCGACCCTGCGTTCGCCGGACGGTTCGACGCCCGGGACGACCGTGGCGGCCATCCCCAGGTGCTCGGCGTCGAATTCCACCTCCACCGTGAAGGGGCCGCCGCGCACCGGCTCGTGGCGGACGGCGAGCTTCGTGGCCTCGGTGGCGGCGGCCCGGATGTCGGCGGCGGTCCGGGCGGGGGTGCGGCAGACGGCCGCGTAGCGCGAGACGTGGTCCTTGACGGCGACGGTGCGGGCGTCGGGGGCGTAGTGGGCGGCGTCGACGCAGGTGAGGTCGTCGCCGGTGACGAGGATGACGGGGACGCCGTACTCGGCGACGACGTGGGCGTTGAGCAGGCCCTCGCTCGCGCGCCGGCCGTTCAGCCAGACGCCGGTGATCGAGTTGGCGAGGTAGGTGTGGGCGAGGACGCCTTCGGCGCCGGCGCCGGTGTGGTAGCCGACGAAGGCGACGCCGTCGACGTCGCCGTGCTGGACGCCCTCGACCATGGTGAGGGCCTTGTGGCGGCCGGTGAGCATCTCGGCGCGGGCGTCGAGCTTCTCCAGCAGCAGGTTGCGCATGGTCATGTGGGCCTCGTTGACGAGGACCCGGTCGGCGCCGCCGTCGTAGAAGCCGAGGACGGCGGCGTTGACGTCGGAGGTGAACATGCCCCGGCAGCGCTCCCACTGCGGGGTGCCGGGCAGCACGTCCTGGGGCCAGGTGACGCCGGTGGCGCCTTCCATGTCGGCCGAGACGAGGATCTTCATCGGGCCCCCCGGGGTGTCGGGTCGCGGACGCCCCACCCTAGCCGTCGGGGCAGCGGGATTCCGGGGGCCACACCGACCGGGGAAATCCACCCGAACCGGTGAGCCGCCCGGAGCGTGGTGCCGGGCGGCCGTGGGGCAAGGGCCGGGCTCAGGCCTCGACTTCGCGCGCCAGGTTGGCGAGGACGGTGTCGTAGATGCGGCCGAGGCCCTTGGGGGCGAAGGTGCGCTCGAAGAAGCCGCCGATGCCGCCGGCGCCGTTCCAGACGGTGCTGACGACGGCCTTGGACCTGCCCTCGCCGGCGGGGGTCACGGTCCAGGTGGTGACCATGGAGGAGTTGCGGTCCTTCTCCACGAGCTGCCCGTCCGTGGGCTCGCTGACCTCCAGCAGGCAGTCACGGACGCGCTTGCTGGTGGCCTGGAGCTTCCAGTGGACGAGGGTGCCCTCGCCGTCGCCGCCCTCGCGCACCTCGTACTCGCTGAAGTGCTCGGGGAGCAGCTTGCCCCGGGTGCCGGTGTAGTCCGCCAGCGCGTCGAAGACGGTCTCCGCGTCGGCCCCGATGATGCGCTCCGTGGTGGCCTCGACCTGCGCCATACCTGTTCCTCCAGCAGTTGTGTTCGCTCGTCGCGGCAAGCCAACCACCTCCGGCCCGGCCGCCCAAATCCGCCGCCGCGCGGCCCCGGGAGAGCGGCCGGTCGGAGCACCTTCCGCACGATCATAGGAACGTTTGTTCTATTCTCGGAGCGAGTCGCCGAGGAGGCAGTCATGCGCTGGGACAATCTGACCGGGACCCCGGACGGGCCCGCCGCGCTCTTCGGGGCGGGCGCGGTCGTCACGCGGACCTTCGACACGCCCGAGTTCCGGGGGTTCACCTTCCACGAGGTCCGCGCCCGCTCACTGGTGAACCGGGTGCCGGGCGCCTCCCGCATGCCGTTCGAGTGGACCGTCAACCCCTATCGGGGCTGCGGCCACGCCTGCGTCTACTGCTTCGCGCGCAAGACGCACGCCTACCTCGACCTCGACACCGGGACCGGTTTCGACACCCAGATCGTCGTCAAGGTCAACGCCCCCGAACTGCTGCGCCGCGAGCTGGCCGCGCCGCGCTGGAGCGGCGCGCACATCGCCATGGGCACGAACGTGGACTGCTACCAGCGCGCCGAGGGCCGCTACCGGCTGATGCCCGGGATCATCGGGGCGCTGCGCGACCACGCGAATCCGTTCTCGATCCTCACCAAGGGCACGCTGATCCTGCGCGACCTGCCCCTGCTGCGGGAGGCCGCCGAGGTCACGGAGGTGGGCGTCTGCGTCTCCGTCGGCTTCACCGACGTCCCCCTGTGGCGGACGGTGGAGCCCGGCGCCCCCTCCCCCGCCGCCCGGCTGGCCGCCGTACGGGCCCTGAGCGACGCCGGGATCGAGTGCGGGGTGCTGATGGCCCCGGTCGTACCCTTCCTCGGGGACTCCCCCGAGCAGCTGCGGGAGACCGTCCGCGCGATCGCGGCGGCGGGGGCCACGTCCGTGACGCCGCTGGCGCTGCACCTGCGGCCCGGGGCGCGGGAGTGGTTCACGGCCTGGCTGACCCGGCATCACCCCGGGCTCCTCGGACGGTACTCGCGCATGTACGCGGACGGGGCCTACGCGCCCACCTGGTACCAGCGGCAGATCACCCGCCAGGTGCACGAGCTGGCAACCGAGTACGGCATCGGACCGGCCCGGCGCGAGCGGACGCGACCCGCCGCCCCGCCGCAGCACGAGAGCGCGCCGCCGGCCCCCACAGGACCGACGCAGCTGACCCTCCTTTAGGTCGTGTCAGGGGTCTTCCCTCCCCCGGACGCCTCCGACGGGTCATCACATCGGGCCAATCCGTGGGCCGATCGCGTTTTCCCGCCATGGTTTCCGGGACGATTCCGCCCAGAACCCTCGGCTGGGAGGCCCCATGCTGCACCCCTTGAAGAAGCGCGCCGCCGTACTGCTGTCCCTCTCCACCGTCGCCGCCGCCCTCGCGGGCCCCGTCACCGCCGCGCCGGCCGCGCCCGCGCCCGCGGACCGGGCCGCCGTCGCCGCCGCCGCGCTGCGGTGGACCGGCTGCGCGACGCCCCGTTACCCGACCCTCCAGTGCGCCTCCCTCAAGGTCCCCCTCGACCACGACCGGCCCGCCGGGCGGCAGATCTCCCTGGCCCTGACCCGCGTCCCGCACACCGCCGCCACCTCACAGGGACCGCTGCTCGTCAACCCCGGCGGGCCGGGCGGCAGCGGCCGCGCCCTGGCCGGGTTCGTGGCCACCTCCCTGCCCAAGGACGTGGCCGCCCAGTACGACGTCATCGGCTTCGACCCCCGGGGCGTCGGCCACAGCGAACCCGCCCTGGACTGCGGCGGCAACCACTTCAAGCCCGTACGACCGGACTCCGTCCCCCGGGAGGCGGCCGTCGAGCGGGCCAACCTGGAGCGGGTCCGCGACTTCGCCGTGTCCTGCCAGAGCCGGCACGCCGACGTGCTCCCGTACATCGGCACCGTCGCCGCCGCCCGCGACCTGGAGGTGCTGCGCACCGCCCTGGGCGCGCCGCGGCTCAGCTACTTCGGCTACTCCTACGGGACCTACCTGGGCGCGGTGTACGCCAAGCTCCACCCGGACCGGGTGCACCGCCTCGTGCTGGACTCCGTGGTCGACCCGGCCGGGGTCTGGTACCAGGACAACCTGGCCCAGGACCAGGCCTTCGACGCCCGCCACAAGTCGTTCCTGGCCTGGGTGGCCGCGCACGACGCCACGTACCGGCTCGGGACGGACCCGGCGCGGGTCGAGGCGCGGTGGTACGGGATGCGCGAGAGCCTGCGCCGGAGCGCGGCGGGCGGCAAGGTCGGCCCGGCCGAGCTGGAGGACACGTACATGCCGGGCGCCTACTACAACGGCTACTGGCCGGCCCTGGCCGAGGCCTTCTCGGCGTACGCGCGCACGGGGGAGACGAAGCAGCTGGTGGCCGCGTACGAGCGGTTCGGGGCGGTGCAGCCGTCGGCGGGCAACAGCTACAGCGTGTACACGGCGGTGCAGTGCCGCGACTCGGCCTGGCCCCGGGACTGGAACCGGTGGCGGGCCGACATGTGGCGTACGCACGCCAAGGCGCCCTTCATGACCTGGAACAACGCCTGGTACAACGCGCCGTGCGCCTTCTGGCCGGGTGAGCCGCTCCAGGCCCCGGACGTGACGAACGCCGCCCTGCCCCAGGCGCTGTTGTTGCAGGCGACGGAGGACGCCGCGACGCCGTTCGAGGGCGCGGTGAGCATGAAGAACAAGCTGGCGGGCTCGGCCCTGGTGGTGGAGCAGGGCGGGGGCAACCACGGGATCGCGCTGGCCGGCAACAAGTGCCTGGACGAGAAGCTCGCCGCGTACCTGCGGACGGGCAGGGCGAGCGACGCCTCCTGCCCCGCCCAGAGCGCCCCGAAGCCGACGACCGCCACCCGCGCGGCCTCGCCCTCGGCGGGCGGGGCGGCCCTGCACGGGCTGCTGGGCTTCCGCGGCTGACCGGCCCACGCGGCAGACGCGTCTGACCGGCCGGTCCGGCCGGTCCGGCCGGTCCGGCCGGTCAACCGACCGGCCGGCCGATCCCCGCCGGGTCGGCTCTGGCAAGATCGTCCGCATGACCGCATCACCCGGCACCTCATCGCCCGAAGCCGCCTCGACGCACAGCGGCCACCTCACCCGCATCGCCGCGCCCGAGGGCGTCAGCGGTGGCGCCGGATACAGCCACGTGGTCTGGGGAACGGGCCGCTTCGTCGCGATCTCCGGGCAGTGTTCCTTCGACGAGGCGGGCGAGCTGGTCGGCGAGGGCGACCCCGCCGCCCAGGCCCGGCAGGTCTTCGAGAACCTGCGCCGGTGCCTGGCGGCGGCCGGGGCCGGCTTCGACGACGTCGTGAAGCTGACCTACTACGTCACGGACGTGGCGCACCTGCCGGCGGTACGGGCGGCCCGCGCCGAGGTGATCGCCCCGGACCGGGTGCCGGCCTCGTCCGCCGTGCAGGTCGCCGCGCTCGTGCGGCCGGAACTCCTGGTGGAGATCGACGCCTTCGCGATCGTCCCGGAGCCGGCCGGCGCCTGACCCGGGCCGGGGATCAGGCGTCGGGGTGGCCCGCCGCGAGGCGGCCCAGGCCGGCGGTGGCCGCCACCGCCAGGCGGGGGTGCGACTGTGCCCGCACCAGGACGTCACGGGCCCGTACGTCCGCGAGGGCGGCGAGCCCCTCCACACAGGCCAGCGCCACCCGCCAGTACGGGTCGTGCGGCGAGAGCAGCCGCTCCAGGGTCTTGATCAGGGCCGGGGCGGACTCGGGCGCCCGCAGCGCGGTCAACAGCCGCACCGCGTGCAGGGCGTAGGCCGTGCGCAGGGTGTTGGTGGCCAGCGCGGCGGCCGCCCGTGCGGTACGCGGGTCGCCCAGCACGGCGAGCGCCCGCGCGGCGGTCTCGCAGCGGGCCGGGTCGCGGTGGTTGAGCAGCAGTACGAGGGGCTCGAAGGCCCGCGGGTCGCGGGCCAGCCCGAGCCGGTAGGCGGCCAGTTCGCGGGCCCACAGGGGTTGGCCGGGCGAGGACAGGGATGCGGCGAGCTCGTCGGCGTCCGCCGCGAGCAGCCTCGCGTACTCCGAGGACCCGTCCGACTCGACCCGTAGGCGCTCCAACACGTCGTTCACGGGGCCACCCTAGGGCGGTCGGGCGCGGTGTAGGTCACATCCGGCAGTATCTCCCCTGCTCTGGCCAAGCAGTTACCGACGAGTTACTCTCCCTTCAACACGTACGGGACCGGCCTGGTGACGCAGCCGCCCCGTGCCAGTCGGTTCGGTGCCTCAGGTACCGCGTTCCTCGTACGGCGTGATCCCGGGACAGGGTCCGCCGTTCTCCGCCCCCTGTTCGGGGCCGCTCTTCGCACCGCGCACGCCGCCGCACAGGCCCTGGCGTGTGCGCTCCCGGCCGCGCACCGTGCTCCGCGCGCCGCACCCTCAGTCGTCACCCTCTTCCACTGGAGTCCCGCGATGGACCTTCCGTCCACGTCCAGTCAGTCCGCCACCGGCCGCCCCGCCCTCGCCACGATCGCCGTCGTCGGTCTCGGCACGATGGGCTCCGGCATCGCCGAGGTCCTCGCCCGCGCAGGCCGCGAGGTCATCGGCATCGACGTCAGCGAGGCCGCCACCCGGCGGGCCGGCGCCGCGCTCGCCGCCGCGACGGCCCGTTCCGTGACCAAGGGGCGGCTCACCGAGCAGGAGCGCGAGGCCGTCCTCGCCCGCTTCCGCACCTTCACCGACCTCGCGGCCGCCGCCGACGCGGACCTGGTCATCGAGGTCGTCCCGGAGGACTACGAGGTCAAGCAGCGGGTGTTCCGCGAGCTCGACGCGATCGTCCGGCCCGACACCATCCTGGCCACCGGCACCAACGCCCTGTCGGTGACCCGTCTCGCCGCCGAGTCCCTGCGCCCCGAACGCGTGCTGGGCCTGCACTTCTTCAACCCGGCGCCGGCGATGAAGCTCGTCGAGATCGTCTCCTGCGTGCTCACCGCCCCGCCCGCCGTCGAGGCGGTCACCGCGCTCGCCGGCGAGCTCGGCAAGCAGCCCGTCGCGGTCGGCGACCGGCCCGGCTTCGTCGCGGACGGCCTGCTCTTCGGCTACCTCAACCAGGCCGCCGCCATGTACGAGGCCAAGTACGCCTCCCGTGAGGACATCGACGCCGCGATGCGGCTCGGCTGCGGCCTGCCGATGGGCCCGCTCGCCCTGCTCGACCTGATCGGCGTCGACACCGCGCGGACGGTGCTGGAGGCCATGTACGCCTCCTCCGGGGACCGGCTGCACGCCCCCGCCCCGATCCTGGGCCACCTCGCCGAGGCGGGCCTGACCGGGCAGAAGGCCGGCCGGGGCTTCTACACGTACGAGGCCCCCGGCAGCTCCGTCATCGTCCGCGACCTCCAGACCCCCTTGGACGGGTCCCCGCTGGGCAGCGGCCGCCCCGTCTCGTCGGTCGGCGTGGCCGGTTCCGGGACGATGGCGAGCGGGATCGCGCAGGTCTTCGCGCAGGCCGGCTACGACGTGGTGCTGGCGGCGCGAAGCCAGGAGAAGGCGGAGGCCGCCAAGGCGGCGATCGGCACGTCCCTGGGCCGTGCGGTGTCCAAGGGCCGGCTGACCGAGGAGGCCGCGGCGGCGACGCTGGCGCGGATCACCCCGGCCGGGTCGCTGGAGGCCTTCTCCGAGGTGGACCTCGCGGTGGAGGCCGTCGCCGAGGACCTGGCGATCAAGCAGGAGTTGTTCGCGAACCTGGACAAGGTCTGCCGGCCGGGCGCGGTGCTGGCCACCACGACCTCGTCGCTGCCGGTGATCGCCGTCGCGCGGGCGACCTCGCGTCCGCAGGACGTGATCGGCATGCACTTCTTCAACCCGGCGCCGGCGATGAAGCTGGTCGAGGTGGTCCGCACGGTGCTGACCTCCGACGACGTGCACGCCACCGTCCGCGAGGTGTGCCTGAAGGTGCGCAAGCACCCGGTCGACTGCGGGGACCGGGCGGGCTTCATCGTGAACGCCCTGCTGTTCCCGTACCTGAACAACGCGATCAAGATGGTCGAGCAGCACTACGCGAGCCTGGACGACATCGACGCCGCGATGAAGCTGGGCGGCGGCTACCCGATGGGCCCCTTCGAGCTCCTCGACGTGGTCGGCCTGGACGTGTCGCTGGCCATCGAGAAGGTCCTCCACCAGGAGTTCCGCGACCCGGGGCTGGCCCCCTCCCCGCTGCTGGAGCACTTGGTGGCGGCGGGATGCCTGGGCCGGAAGACCGGTCGCGGATTCCGTGAGTACGCCCGCCGGTAACCAGGCGGGCCCTGAGCAGGATGCGTGGGGAGGGCTGCTCGGGTCCGCCGGACCCTCACGGCGGACGAACCCTTCCGAGCCCAGTGCGGGCTCTCCCCCGCATCCACCCCTGTCCCACCCCCCTCAGGCGCGCTCTCCTGCGGGAATGAAGTACTTTCGCTCTATGTCCCAGCCCGCCAAGACCTCACCCCGCGCCTCCGCGCCCTCCGACGTCCCGGAGAGCGCGGCCGGCACCCGGGCGGCCGCCCAGCGGCTCAAGATGCGCCGTGAGCTGGCCGCGGCGGCCATGGAGCTCTTCGCGACCAAGGGGTACGAGGCCACGACGGTCGATGAGATCGCCGCGACCGCCGGGGTGGCGCGACGGACCTTCTTCCGGCACTTCCGGTCCAAGGAAGAGGCGATCTTCCCCGACCACGACGACACCCTGACCCGCGCCGAGGCGGTCCTCGACGTCGCGCCGGCGCACGAGCACCCGCTCGACACCGTGTGCCGGGGCATCAAGGAAGTCATGAAGATGTACGCCGCCTCCCCGGCGGTGTCCGTGGAGCGCTACCGGCTGACCCGCGAGGTGCCGGCCCTGCGCGAGCGGGAGATCGCCTCGGTGGCCCGCTACGAGCGGCTGTTCACGCGCTACCTGCTGGCCCACTTCGACGAGACCGAGCACCACGACGGCAACGACGATCCGCTGCTGGCGGAGGTGGCCGCCTCGGCGGTGGTGACCGCCCACAACCACGTGCTGCGGCGCTGGCTGCGGGCCGGGGGCCAGGGGGACGTGGAGGCACAGTTGGACCACGCCTTCTCCATCGTCCGCAAGACGTTCGGCTCCGGGATCGGCGCGGGGCGTACGGCGACCACCGGGTCCGCGGCCACGCCGGCCGCCCCGGCGGCGGTGCGCGCCGAGGGCGAGGTGCTCGTCGCGGTGGCGCGTACGGACGCTCCGCTGGACGAGGTCATGCGCACGATCGAAGAGGCGCTCAAGAAGCGCCGATGAGCACCGGCGAGCGCTGAAGTCGCACGCGTCACACCAGGCCGCCCCCGTTCCGGGGGCGGCCTTCGTGTTTGTCCGGGTTGGCCCCTACTCGCGGGTAACTCTGATCGATCATCGCTCATCTGCGCAGGTCAATCGGCAAATGAGAGAAAGTTTTGGCACGCGGTGCCTTGTCGAGTGACACGGGGTGCCATACGTTGAATCCCGTCCGGATGTCCCCGCGACCCACGCCCACTCGGCACGGAACGCGCCCCGGATGCCTGCGTCACCAGGCTCCCGCACGCCTCACCACGGCGTGCCCGCACCACAGCTCCGCCGAACCGACGGCACCCCGCACCACCATCCACACGCACCCACGTACGCACCGCGTATCCATTCGGCGCACCCTCATCAGCGCTCAGCCGGAGGCAATACCGTGAAGGACATCCTGGACGCGATTCAGTCGCAGTCCGCCACCGCCGCCGACTTCGCGGCCCTGCCGCTCCCCGACTCCTACCGCGCGATCACCGTGCACAAGGACGAGACGGAGATGTTCGCCGGGCTCACCACCCGCGAGAAGGACCCCCGCAAGTCCCTCCACCTCGACCAGGTCCCTGTCCCCGAACTGGGACCGGGCGAGGCGCTGGTGGCCGTCATGGCCTCCTCGGTCAACTACAACTCCGTGTGGACCTCGATCTTCGAGCCGGTGTCCACCTTCAGCTTCCTGGAGCGCTACGGGCGCCTCTCGGAGCTCACCAAGCGCCACGACCTCCCGTACCACATCATCGGCTCCGACCTCGCGGGCGTCGTGCTGCGCACCGGCCCCGGCGTCAACGCCTGGAAGCCGGGCGACGAGGTCGTCGCGCACTGCCTCTCGGTCGAGCTGGAGTCCTCGGACGGCCACAACGACACGATGCTCGACCCCGAGCAGCGCATCTGGGGCTTCGAGACGAACTTCGGTGGACTCGCCGAAATCGCGCTGGTCAAGTCCAACCAGCTGATGCCCAAGCCCGACCACCTCAGCTGGGAGGAGGCAGCCTCCCCCGGCCTGGTCAACTCCACCGCCTACCGCCAGCTGGTCTCCCGCAACGGCGCCGGCATGAAGCAGGGCGACAACGTCCTGATCTGGGGCGCGAGCGGCGGGCTCGGCTCCTACGCCACCCAGTTCGCGCTGGCCGGCGGTGCCAACCCGATCTGCGTCGTCTCCTCCCCCGAGAAGGCCGACATCTGCCGGGCCATGGGCGCGGAGGCGGTCATCGACCGCAACGCCGAGGGCTACAGGTTCTGGAAGGACGAGCACACCCAGGACCCGAAGGAGTGGAAGCGCTTCGGCAAGCGCATCCGCGAGCTGACCGGCGGCGAGGACATCGACATCGTCTTCGAGCACCCGGGCCGCGAGACCTTCGGCGCCTCCGTCTACGTCACCCGCAAGGGCGGCACGATCACCACCTGTGCCTCGACCTCGGGCTACATGCACGAGTACGACAACCGCTACCTGTGGATGTCGCTGAAGCGGATCATCGGCTCGCACTTCGCGAACTACCGCGAGGCGTGGGAAGCCAACCGCCTGGTCGCCAAGGGCAAGATCCACCCCACCCTCTCGAAGGTCTACTCCCTGGAGGAGACCGGCCAGGCCGCGTACGACGTCCACCGCAACCTCCACCAGGGCAAGGTCGGCGTCCTCGCGCTGGCCCCCGAGGAGGGCCTGGGCGTCCGCGACCACGAGCTGCGCGCCCAGCACATCGACGCCATCAACCGGTTCCGCAACATCTGAAGTCCGCAGAGGATCGCCTGAGATGACAGAGCGCCAGAAGGACAGGCCGTGGCTCATGCGGACGTACGCCGGCCACTCCACGGCCGAGGCGTCCAACGAGCTGTACCGCCGCAACCTCGCCAAGGGCCAGACGGGCCTGTCGGTCGCGTTCGACCTGCCGACACAGACCGGATACGACCCCGACCACATCCTCGCCCGCGGCGAGGTGGGCCGGGTCGGGGTCCCGGTCTCCCATCTGGGCGACATGCGGCGGCTGTTCCAGGACATCCCCCTGGAGCAGATGAACACCTCGATGACGATCAACGCCACCGCCATGTGGCTGCTGGCGCTCTATCAGGTGGCCGCCGAGGAGCAGGGCGCGGACATCGCGCAGCTCCAGGGCACCACCCAGAACGACATCGTCAAGGAGTACCTCTCGCGCGGGACGCACGTCTTCCCGCCGGGGCCCTCGCTCCGCCTGACGACGGACATGATCGCGTACACGGTCAACCACATCCCGAAGTGGAACCCGATCAACATCTGCTCGTACCACCTCCAGGAAGCCGGAGCCACGCCGGTCCAGGAGATCTCGTACGCGATGTCGACCGCGATCGCCGTGCTGGACTCGGTGCGCGACTCCGGCCAGGTCCCGGAGGATCGTTTCGGCGAGGTGGTCGCCCGTATCTCGTTCTTCGTGAACGCGGGCGTCCGCTTCATCGAGGAGATGTGCAAGATGCGCGCCTTCGGCCGCATCTGGGACCAGGTCACCCGGGAGCGCTACGGCATCGAGAACGCCAAGCAGCGCCGCTTCCGCTACGGCGTCCAGGTCAACTCCCTGGGCCTGACCGAGGCGCAGCCCGAGAACAACGTGCAGCGCATCGTCCTGGAGATGCTCGCGGTCACCCTCTCCAAGGACGCCCGCGCCCGCGCCGTGCAGCTGCCGGCCTGGAACGAGGCGCTGGGCCTGCCCCGGCCCTGGGACCAGCAGTGGTCGCTGCGCATCCAGCAGGTCCTGGCCCACGAGAGCGACCTGTTGGAGTACGAGGACATCTTCGCCGGCTCCCACGTCATCGAGGCCAAGGTCGACTCCCTGGTCACCGAGTGCCTGGCCGAGATCGACCGGATCCAGGAGATGGGCGGCGCGATGGCCGCCGTCGAGTCGGGGTACCTGAAGTCGCAGCTCGTCTCCTCGCACGCCGAGCGGCGTGCCCGGATCGAGGCCGGCGAGGACAAGATCGTCGGGGTGAACTGCTTCCAGCAGACCGAGGAGAACCCGCTCACCGCCGACCTGGACGGCGCCATCATGACCGTGGACGCGGCCGTGGAGGAGCTGACCGTCGAGCGCATCCGCCGCTGGCGGGCCGAGCGCCAGGAGTCCTCGGAGCGCCAGGGCGGCGGCGACCCGTTCGTCTTCCCGACCGTCGGGCAGGCCCTGGACCGGCTCAAGGAGGCCGCCGCCGGGACCGAGAACCTGATGGAGGCCACCCTGGAGTGCGCCCGCGCCGGTGTCACCACCGGCGAGTGGGCGAGCGCGCTGCGCGAGGTGTTCGGCGAGTTCCGTGCCCCGACCGGGGTCTCCTCGGCCCCGGTGGCCGTCACCGCCGAACCCGGCACCCCCATGGCGGAGGTCCGCGAGAAGGTCGCCCGTACGGCCGACGAGCTCGGCTCCGGCCGGCTGCGCCTGCTGGTCGGCAAGCCCGGCCTGGACGGGCACTCCAACGGCGCCGAGCAGATCGCCGTCCGCGCCCGCGACGCCGGCTTCGAGGTGGTCTACCAGGGCATCCGGCTGACGCCCGAGGAGATCTCGTCGGCGGCGCTGGCCGAGGACGTGCACTGCGTGGGACTGTCCATCCTGTCGGGCTCGCACAGCGCCCTGGTCCCCGACGTGCTGGAACGCCTGCGCACGGCGGGGGCGGGTGACATCCCCGTGATCGTCGGGGGCATCATTCCGAACGCGGATGCCATCACACTCAAGGAAGCCGGTGTGGCCGCCGTCTTCACGCCGAAGGACTTCGGCATCACGGAGATCATCGGTCGTATCGTCGACGAGATCCGCAAAGCCAACAAGCTCGCCCCTCTCGAAATCGTTGCAAGCACGGAGGTCCCCGCATGACCACGCCTGTCCACCCGGTGAACCGTCTTCGCCCGCGTCGCTCCTGCCTCGCGGTGCCGGGTTCGAACCCGCGCTTCCTGGAGAAGGCCCAGGGCCTGCCGGCCGACCAGGTCTTCCTGGACCTGGAGGACGCCTGCGCGCCGCTCGCCAAGGAGGGCGCCCGCCACACGATCGTGGACGCGCTGAACAACGGTGACTGGACGGGCAAGACCCGCGTCGTGCGCGTCAACGACTGGACCACGCACTGGACGTACCGCGATGTCATCACGGTCGTCGAGGGCGCCGGGCAGAACCTCGACTGCATCATGCTGCCGAAGGTGCAGGACGCCCAGCAGGTCGTGGCCCTCGACCTGCTGCTGACGCAGATCGAGAAGACCATGGGCTTCGAGGTCGGCAAGATCGGCATCGAGGCGCAGATCGAGAACGCCAAGGGCCTGGTGAACGTCGACGAGATCGCCGCGGCCTCCCCGCGCCTGGAGACCATCATCTTCGGCCCGGCCGACTTCATGGCCTCCATCAACATGAAGTCGCTGGTCGTGGGCATGCAGCCGCCCGGTTACGGCGCGGACGCCTACCACTACATCCTGATGCGGATCCTGATGGCGGCCCGCATGCACAACCTCCAGGCGATCGACGGCCCCTTCCTCCAGATCCGCGACGTGGACGCGTACCGCGAGGTGGCCGGCCGGGCCGCGGCACTGGGCTTCGACGGCAAGTGGGTGCTCCACCCGGGCCAGGTCGACGCGGCCAACGAGGTCTTCTCCCCCTCCCAGGAGGACTACGACCACGCCGAGCTGATCCTCGACGCGTACGACTGGTGCACCTCGGAGGCCGGCGGCAAGAAGGGCTCGGCGATGCTCGGCGACGAGATGATCGACGAGGCCAGCCGCAAGATGGCCCTGGTCATCGCGGGCAAGGGCCGCGCCGCCGGCATGCAGCGCACCAGCAAGTTCGAGATCCCGGAGGCCTGATTCCATGCAGTTCGGACGCACGTACGAAGAGTTCGAGGTCGGGGCGGTCTACAAGCACTGGCCCGGGAAGACGGTCACGGAGTACGACGACCACCTCTTCTGTCTGCTGACCATGAACCACCACCCGCTGCACATGGACAGCAACTACGCCGAGAACACGACCGACTTCGGCAAGAACGTCGTCGTGGGCAACTACATCTACTCCCTGCTGCTGGGCATGTCCGTGCCGGACGTCTCGGGGAAGGCCATCGCCAACCTGGAGATCGAGTCACTGCGGCACGTGGCGCCGACCTTCCACGGCGACACGATCTACGGCGAGACCACGGTCCTCGACAAGACCCCGTCGAAGTCCAAGAACGACCGCGGCATCGTCTACGTGGAGACCAAGGGCTACAAGCAGGACGGCACCCTCGTCTGCGTCTTCCGACGCAAGGTGATGGTCCCGACCGAGACGTACATCAAGGAGCGCGGCGGCGAGCAGCCCGGCCGGCCCCAGCTGAAGGAACAGGGGAAGTAGCCATGGCCCGACTCGCCCAGACCGCCGGCCTGACCGACGTCCAGCGGGAGATCCTCAAGACCGTCCGCGAGTTCGTGGACAAGGAGATCATCCCGGTCGCGACCGAGCTGGAACACCGTGACGAGTACCCGCAGCAGATCGTCGACGGCCTCAAGGAGCTCGGCCTCTTCGGCCTGATGATCCCCGAGGAGTACGGCGGCCTGGGCGAGTCGCTCCTCACGTACGCGCTGTGCGTCGAGGAGATAGCGCGGGGCTGGATGTCCGTCTCGGGCATCATCAATACCCACTTCATCGTGGCCTACATGCTCAAGCAGCACGGCACGCAGGAGCAGAAGGACCACTTCCTGCCCCGCATGGCGCTGGGCGAGGTGCGGGGCGCGTTCTCCATGTCCGAGCCGGGGCTCGGCTCCGATGTGTCGGCCATCACGTCGAAGGCGGTGAAGGACGGCGAGGAGTACGTCCTGAACGGCCAGAAGATGTGGCTGACGAACGGCGGCAGCTCCACTTTGGTGGCGGTTCTGGTCAGAAGTGACGAAGGACACCCCGAGGGCACGGCGCCCCACAAGTCGATGACGACCTTCCTCGTGGAGAAGGAGCCGGGCTTCGGAGAGGTCCGGCCGGGTCTGACGATCCCGGGCAAGATCGACAAGATGGGCTACAAGGGCGTCGACACGACCGAGCTCATCATGGACGGACTGCGCATTCCGGCCAATCGGGTGCTCGGCGGCCAGACCGGCCGAGGGTTTTACCAAATGATGGACGGGGTCGAGGTCGGCCGCGTCAACGTGGCGGCGCGTGGCTGCGGTGTCGCTCAGCGTGCGTTCGAGCTGGGTGTCTCTTATGCACAGCAACGTCACACTTTCGGCAAGGCGATCGCGGAGCACCAGGCCATCCAGTTCAAGCTGGCCGAGATGGCCACCAAGGTCGAAGCCGCCCATGCGATGATGGTCAACGCAGCACGCAAAAAGGACTCCGGGGAACGAAACGACCTCGAAGCGGGCATGGCGAAGTACCTCGCCTCCGAATACTGCAAGGAGGTCGTGGAGGACGCTTTCCGGATCCACGGCGGCTACGGCTTCTCGAAGGAGTACGAGATCGAGCGGCTCTACCGAGAGGCGCCGATGCTGTTGATCGGTGAAGGAACCGCCGAGATTCAGAAAATGATCATCGGGCGACGCCTGCTTGAGGAGTACCGACTCCAGGGCTGAAAGTCCCTTTTGCGGTGGATCATCCGAAGATCCACCGCAGAAGAGTCACTACCAGTCACTGGCCGGCGGTCATCGACTCGGCTTCTGGCTTGCCCAGTTGTTGCGCGCAACCGATAGCATTCCAGTAAAGCCGCCGTCCCGTCCCCCCGTTTGCGGCGCGGCAATCACTCGCTACGAAGGTCATCCATGCCCCACAGCCAAACCTCTGCACCTCGCGACAGCCTCCTTGGCGTACGCCTCGCGCGCGGAGCATCGCCGTGGCTTCTGCCGACCGTCGCCACCGCGGCGCTCAGCCTCACCCGGGCGCGCAAGTCCGGACGCTGGGCCGCGGCGGCCGTGCCCGCCACCGCGCTCGCGGCGGGCATGCTGTGGTTCTTCCGCGACCCCGAGCGTGAGATCGCCCAGGGTCGCGTCATCTCGCCCGCCGACGGTGTGGTGCAGAGCATCATGCCGTGGAAGGACGGGCGCACCCGCGTCGCGATCTTCATGAGCCCGTTGAACGTCCACGTCAACCGCGCGCCCCTCGCGGGCACGGTGACGTCCGTGGAGCACATCCCCGGCGGGTTCGTCCCGGCGTTCAACAAGGAGAGCGAGAACAACGAGCGCGTCGTCTGGCACTTCGACACCGAGCTCGGCGACATCGAGATGGTGCAGATCGCCGGTGCCGTCGCCCGTCGCATCGTCCCGTACCTGCCGGCCGGAACCAAGGTGGAGCAGGGCGAACGCATCGGTCTGATCCGCTTCGGCTCGCGCGTCGACATCTACCTCCCCGAGGGCGTCGAGGTCGCGGTCGAGGTCGGTCAGGCCACCACCGCGGGGGTGACCCGAATTGACCGTGACTGACCCTGAGACTCCCGCCACCGGCTGGGTGCCCGAGGCCAAGGAGGAGGACGACGCCGACGACATGCCGCTCTCACTGCGGCTGTCGATAGCGGACACCCTCACCCTCGGGAACGCGACCTGCGGATTCATGGCGGTGTACTTCACCACCACCGGAATCCTCATCCCGCACCTCACGGGCAGCGGCGAGTCGGGCATGGCCCGGCACAGCGCGGCGACCGCGGTGATACTGATGCTCCTCGCGGCGGTCTTCGACCTCTTCGACGGCATCGTGGCCCGCAAGCTGCGCAGCTCGCCGATGGGCGCCGAGCTGGACAACCTGTCCGACCTGATCAGCTTCGGGCTCGCGCCCGCGTACTTCGTGCTGGTCTACGGCATGGTCGCGGACGACGCCCACCAGAAGGTGTCCGCGCTCGCGGCCATCGTGGTGCTGCTGGCCGTGGTCCTCAGACTCGCCAGATTCAGCTGCGTGACGATGAAGGACGGCATGTTCCAGGGCATGCCGAGCCCCTTCGGAGCCTTGACGGTCGTCTCCATCGTGCTGCTGGAGCTCCCCTTCATCCCGACCCTGCTGGCGATCGTCGGCGTGGCCTGGCTGATGGTGAGCCGGGTCGAGTACCCCAAGCCGCGGGGGGTCCTCGCGGCGGCCATGCTCAGCTGGATCATCGGGGCGATGGGGTTGCTGGCGGCCTGGGCGTTCGACGCGCCGGGCGGTCAGCTGCTGCTCCAGACCGGTTGCGCGCTGCAGATCGCGCTGGCGGCCACGATTCCGCTGTTCGCGACGACGCGGCGGGCCAACACGTTCCGCCACAATCGGCGTGAGGCGCGGGCCGCGCAGCTGCCGTAGCGCTTGCCGCTTTCGTGTACGAGGGGCCCCCGTGCCGCCGCCAGGCGGCCGGGGGCCCTTTCGTTTCCCGGGCTCTGCCCGGACCCGGTCCTCAAACGCCGGACGGGCTGGAAGACCCCGGGGCTCCGCCCCCGGACCCCCGCGCCTCGAACGCCGGCGGGGCTGAGGAGCGCGGGCAGCGTTCGGCTGGGCTGAGGAGCGCTACGCTTGATGTCGGAAAACCGCCAGCCCGTGGTGGGGCCGGCCGGGATGCTGGAGGCATGTACACCGACACCGACCGCTGCGTGAGGGCCGTGCAGTCGAAGGACGCCCGCTTCGACGGCTGGTTCTTCACCGCCGTGCGGACCACCGGGATCTACTGCCGGCCCAGCTGTCCGGCCGTGCCGCCGAAGGTCGAGAACATGACCTTCCTGCCCAGCGCCGCCGCCTGCCAGCAGGCCGGCTACCGGGCCTGCAAGCGGTGCCGACCCGACACGAGCCCCGGGTCCCCCGAGTGGAACGCCCGCGCCGACGCCGTGGCCCGCGCCATGCGCCTCATCCAGGACGGCGTCGTGGACCGCGAGGGCGTCCCCGGTCTCGCGGCCCGCCTCGGCTACTCCACGCGGCAGGTCGAGCGCCAGCTCCTCGCCGAACTGGGCGCCGGACCGCTCGCCCTGGCCCGCGCGCAGCGCGCCCAGACCGCCCGGCTGCTGATCGAGACCTCGACGCTCCCGATGGCCGACATCGCGTTCGCCGCCGGTTTCTCCTCCATCCGGACCTTCAACGACACCGTCCGCGAGGTCTTCGCCCTCTCCCCCAGCGCCCTGCGCGAGCGCGCCGAGCGCAGCGGCGGCCGCAAGGTGCTGCCCCGTGTGCCGGGCACGCTGAGCCTGCGGCTGCCCTACCGGGCGCCGCTGAACCCGGACAACCTCTTCGGCCACCTCGTGGCGACCGCCGTGCCCGGGGTCGAGGAGTGGCGTGACGGGGCCTACCGCCGGACCCTGCGCCTGCCGTACGGCACCGGCGTCGTGGCCCTCACCCCCGGCCCCGACCACATCGGCTGCCGGCTGGCCCTGACGGACCTGCGCGACCTCACGATCGCCATCAGCCGCTGCCGGTGGATGCTGGACCTGGACGCCGACCCGGAGGCCGTCGACGGGCAGCTGCGCGCCGACCCGCTGCTGGCCCCGCTCGTGGACAAGGCCCCGGGGCGCCGGGTGCCCCGTACCGTCGACGCGGCGGAGTTCGCCGTACGGGCGGTGCTCGGGCAGCAGGTGTCCACGGCCGCCGCGCGCACGCACGCGGCCCGGCTGGTGACCGCGTACGGGGAGAAGGTCGAGGATCCGCACGGCGGGCTGACGCACCTGTTCCCGAGTCCCGAGGCGCTGGCCGGCCTCGACCCGGAGGCCCTGGCCGTGCCGGGCAGTCGCCGGACCACGCTGACCACCCTGATCTCCGCGCTGGCCGACGGCTCGCTGCCGCTGGGCATCGACAGCGACTGGGAGGCGGCCCGCGCCCGGCTGACGGGCCTGCCCGGCTTCGGCCCGTGGACCACCGAGATCATCGCGATGCGGGCGCTGGGCGACCCCGACGCGTTCCTGCCGTCCGACCTGGGCGTGCGCCGTGCGGCGCGGGGCCTGGGGCTGCCGTCCACGCCGGCCGCGCTGACGGCCCGCGCGGGCCACTGGCGGCCTTGGCGGGCGTACGCCGTGCAGTACCTGTGGGCCACCGAGGACCACGCCATCAACCACCTGCCGCCCGTTCGAGGAGCACAGTCATGAGCAGCGCCGTCCTGAGCAGCAAGCAGCACACCGTCGTCGAGAGCCCGTACGGGCCGCTGACCCTGGTCGCCACGGACGGGGTGCTGAGCGGCCTGTACATGACCGGTCAGCGGCACCGTCCGGCGGAGGAGTCCTTCGGGGAGCGGGTCGCGCCGGCCGAGGAGCCGTTCCCGGAGGTGGTGCGGCAGCTGGCCGCGTACTTCGCCGGGGAGTTGACGGAGTTCACCGTTCCGGTGCGGCTGGAGGGCACCGACTTCCAGCGCGGCGTCTGGGCGCAGCTGCGGCGGATCCCGTACGGGCAGACGTGGTCGTACGGGCGGCTCGCGGCGGAGCTGGGCAAGCCGAACGCCTCGCGGGCGGTGGGGCTGGCGAACGGGAAGAACCCGGTCGGCATCATCGTGCCCTGCCACCGGGTGATCGGCGCCTCGGGCTCGATGACGGGGTACGGCGGCGGCATCGAGCGCAAGGTGCGGCTGCTGGAGTTCGAGAGCGCGGGCGCGGGCCGCTGACGGCCCGGCCCGACAGGGCTTCAGATGACGGCGAGGGGGACCAGGAGGGCGAATCCGGCGCCGGCCTCGACCGCGTAGGCGTAGAGGGACGGGTGCTGGACGGGGGCGGCGAGGAGGACCACGCTCTGCTGGGTGGCGGCCGCCGTCACCCAGTCGTCGTCGGCGCCGAGCCGGCCCTGGTACCAGCCCTCGCAGGCGCCGGGGCCGGTGACGGCGAGGAGGTCGTCCTCGCGGCGGTAGAAGGCCTGCCAGCCCTCGGCGGGCGCGGACCAGCCCTCGAAGTCCTCGAAGGGGGCCCAGCCGCCCTCGCGTATCGCGGTGTCGAACATCCAGACCGGCTCCCCTTCGGGGGTGACCTCGCCGGCGGATTGTTCGTCGGTGGTGAAGTGGACCATGGGGAGGGCGTCGGTGCCGTCGGCCGTGCTGGGCCAGGCGTACATGGTGATCATCAGTTGATTCTGCCCTGGTCGTGTCTGGCGGTGGACAACTCCCGCGGCCGGTCCGCCCGGTGGGGTGGGCGGCGCCGGCGCCGGGGCTACGCGATGGGGCGGCGGCCGTTCTCCAGCTCCACGGGGCCCTCGCCCGACTGGAGGGCGCGGTAGGCCTCTTGGGCGCGCAGGCCCAGCGATCCGAGGAGATGGGTGGTGAGTTCGTCGGGTTCGACGAGCTTCCAGGAGAGCAGTTCCTCCTCCTGGAGGGTGATCGAGGCCAACTGGGCGGCGTCGAGGACACCGCCGTCGTAGAGGTAGGCGGCGAGCGGGGGGCGGTCGGGGCCCACGCTCCAGTCGACGGCGAGGAGCCGGCCGAGCGGGACGTCGAGGCCGATCTCCTCGGCGCTCTCGCGGCGGGCGGCTTCCCGGGGGGATTCCCCCTGGTCGGATTCGATGGTGCCGCCCGGCAGGGCCCAACCCTCGCGGTAGTTGGGCTCGACGAGCAGGACGCGGCCCTCGGCGTCACGGAAGAGGGCGGCCGCGCCGGCCAGCACCCGGGGCAGGCTCGCGATGTAGGCGGCGTAGTCATCGGTGGTGGTCACGGCGCCACCCTAACCGGCCGCCCGGGGCGCCACGGCGGGCGGCCCCGTGATCACTCCTGTGGGTGGCCGCCGTCCTCGCGCTCGCGCCCCCGGGACTCCGCGAGGCGGCGCAGGCGCGGGTGGCGGGCAGGTCCCTGTTCGGTGATGGCGTCGCCGACCATGGCCTTCACGGCGTCCCGCAGGCCGTGCAGGGCGTGGTGGCGGGTGGGGCCGGCGCCGGGGTCGGTGCGCAGTTCCTTCACCAGGGCCCAGCACAGCAGGAGCATGACGATGACGAAGGGCAGCGCGACGAGGATCGTGGCGGTCTGGAGGGATTTGAGGCCGCCCGCGACGAGCAGGACGGCGGCCACGGCGGCCATCAGCACGCCCCAGGTGACGACGAGCCAGGTCGGCGGGTGGAGGGAACCGCGGCTGGTGAGGGAGCCCATGACGAGGGAGGCGGAGTCGGCGCTGGTGACGAAGTAGGTCATCACCAGGAGCATCGCCACCCAGGAGGTGACGGTGCCGAGCGGCAGGGCGTCGAGCATGGCGAAGAGCGAGGCCTCCGCCCCTTCCTTGACCTTGGCGGCGAGGTCGGCGGCGCCGGTGGCGTCGATGCGGATGGCGGTGCCGCCCATGACGCAGAACCAGACGACGGTGGCGCCGCTGGGGACGAGGAGGACGCCGATGAGGAACTCGCGGATGGTGCGACCGCGCGAGATGCGGGCGATGAAGGTGCCGACGAACGGCGCCCAGGAGAGCCACCACGCCCAGTAGAAGATCGTCCACGTGCCGAGCCAGACGCTGTCGGTGAAGGCTCCGGTGCGCGTGGCCATGGGCAGCAGCTCGTGGAGGTAGCTGCCGACGCTCGCCGGGATGACGTCGAGGACGAAGACGGTCGGTCCGAGGAGGAAGACGAAGAGCATCAGGGCGGCGGCGAGCACGATGTTGACGGTGCTGAGCCATTTGACGCCCTTGTGCAGCCCGGAGAAGGCGGAGAGGACGAACGCGGCGGACAGGGCGGCGATGATGACCAGCTGGACGCGGGTGGAGGAGGTGACTCCGGCGGTGATGTCGAGACCTTCGGCGACCTGGAGGGCGCCCAGCCCGAGGCTGGTGGCGGTGCCGAAGACGGTGGCGAAGACGGCGAGCAGGTCGATGGTCTGGCCCTGCCACCCCCGCGCCCGTGCCTCGCCCATCAGGGGGACGAAGGCGGAGCTGAGGCGGTTGCCGCGGCCCTTGCGGAAGGTCGCGTAGGCGAGGGCGAGGCCGGCGATGCCGTAGATGGCCCAGGGGGTCAGCGTCCAGTGGAAGAAGGAGTAGTCGAGGGCGGCGCGGGCGGCGGCGCCGGTGCCGGGGGCGGCGCCGCTGGCGGGGGGCGGGTTCAGGTAGTGGGTGAGCGGTTCGCCGACCCCGTAGAACATCAGGCCGATGCCCATGCCGGCGCTGAACATCATCGCGATCCACGCGAGGTTGGTGAACTCGGGTTCGGAGTCGTCGGCGCCGAGCCGGACCCGGCCGAACCTGCTGATGGCGAGGGCGACGCACATCACGAGGAACACGTCGGCGGCGATCACGAACAGCCAGGCGAAGTTGTTCAGCACCCAGCCGAGCGCGCTGCTCGACGCGGTGTCGAAGGAACTCTTGCCGAGAGCCGCCCAGGCCACGACGGCCAGCACGGCGATCACGCCGATGGTGACGACGGTGAAGTCGGGCGCACCGCCGTCAGGACCCTCGGAGCCCCCACCCGGGGTATCCGGACGGCCCTGTTCCAGCGAATCCGCGCTCATGCGGCCACACTATGCAGGCGTATATCCGTATTTAGCCGCATGGCACGCCGGATGTGAGCCAGGCCACCCATGGGCATAGGAGGATCCTCCGGATAGGCTCATGGTGGCGCGACTGCACTGTTCGATAGCAAGGGATCAGCAAAGGTGACGGACGGAGCAGTAACTGAGGCCGCGCGCGTGCTCATCGCCGCGGACAAATTCAAGGGCTCGCTCACGGCCGTTCAGGTCGCGGAGCGGGTGACGGCGGGCCTTCGCAAGGCCGTACCGGGCGTGGAGGTCGAGACCCTCCCCGTCGCGGACGGCGGCGACGGGACCGTCGCGGCCGCCGTGGCGGCCGGGTTCGAACGCCGGGAGGTACGGGTCACCGGACCCCTCGGCGAGCAGGTCACGGCCGCTTTCGCGCTGCGCGACGGCACGGCCGTGGTGGAGATGGCGGAGGCCTCCGGGCTCCAGCTGCTGCCGGCGGGCACCTTCGCCCCGCTGACGGCGACCACGTACGGCTCCGGCGAGGTGCTGAAGGCCGCGCTGGACGCGGGCGCGACCTCGATCGTGTTCGGGGTGGGCGGCAGCGCCACCACCGACGGCGGCGCGGGCATGCTGGCGGCGCTGGGCGCGGTGTTCCTGGACGCGAACGGCGAACCGGTCGGCCCGGGTGGCGGCGCCCTGGCGGACCTGGCCTCGGCGGACCTGTCCGGGATCGACGCCCGCTTCGCGGACGTGGACTTCGTCCTGGCCAGCGACGTGGACAACCCGCTGACCGGCCCGAAGGGCTGCGCGGCGGTGTACGGCCCGCAGAAGGGCGCCTCGCCCGAGGACGTGGCGACGCTGGACGCGGCCCTGGCGCACTACGCGCGGGTGCTGGAGCGGTCGATCGGCGGCCGGGCCGCCGAGCTGGCGGCCTCCCCGGGCGCCGGCGGCGCGGGCGGCATCGGCTACGGGGCCCTGCTGCTCGGCGCGAGCTTCCGACCCGGCATCGAACTGATGCTGGAGGTGCTCGGCTTCGCCCCGGCGCTGGAGCGGGCCACGCTGGTCATCACCGGTGAGGGCTCGCTGGACGAGCAGACCCTGCACGGCAAGGCCCCGGCGGGTGTCGCGGCCGCCGCGCGCGCGGCGGGCAAGCCGGTCGTGGCGGTCTGCGGCCGACTGCTGCTGGACCAGGCGGCGCTGGAGGCCGCCGGCATCCGCCGTGCCTACCCGCTGACCGACCTGGAGCCCGACCCGGCCAAGTCCATCCCGAACGCCGGCCCCCTGCTGGAGCGGGTCGCCGAGAACATCGCCGCCGACGTGCTCTGACGCGCATCCGGCAGGCACGGCCGAAGGCCCGGTCCCCCCGCGACGCACTGCGCGGGGAGCCGGGCCTTCGCCGTCGCCGCACCCACCGGCAGGCCCCGAGCGACCGGTCTACTACGCCGTGGCCCCGGCGCGGGCGGCCGACAGCAGCTGAGCGGTGGTCACGATGCGGGCGAAGCCGCCGCCCTGGAGGTTGACGGCGGTCGCGGCGGCGAGCTGCGCGGCGGTGAGGGCGAGGCCGCCGGGGCCCGTGCCGTCGGTGAGGTCGAAGGTGTGGGTGGCGTCGAGGGGGACCAGGACGTCGTAGCCGAGGTTGCCCGCCATCCGGGCGGTGGTCTCGACGCACATGTTGGTCTGGATGCCGGTGAGGACCAGCTGTCCGATCCCTCGGGCGGTGAGCCAGGCGGCCAGGTCCGGGGCGCCGTAGAAGGCCGAGTTGACGGTCTTGGTGATCAGCAGGTCGTCCTCGCGTCGGCGCTCCTCCACCAGGTCCTTCAAGGCGTGTCCCGGGTGGTCCGCGGCGAGGACCGAGCCGGGGTGGACGGAGGCGTGCCGGACGAGGACGACGGGGCGGCCGGTCGCGCGCCAGGCGTCCATGAGGGCGGCGATGTTGGTCTCGGCGTCCGGGTTGTCGCGGGGGCCCCAGAAGGAGGCGTCGTCGAAGCCCTTCTGGACGTCGATGACGAGCAGGGCGCTGTTGTCGGCGATCTCGATCGCGGTCCGTGTCATGGCTCCATCCTTTGCCCCGCGCGGGCCCGGAGCCGGCGACTGCGGGGACCGAAAACGATGGGATCCTGCCGGCCTGGCAGAACCATCGCCGCGGTCTCTGGCACAGTGGCCGCATGCGCCGTGTCGCCATCGTCGCCCAGCCCGGGATCCGGGCCTTCGACCTCGCCGTCATCACCGAGGTCTGGGGTCCCGACCGCGGCCACCTCGGGGTGCCCGTCTTCGAGCTGCGCCGCTGCGCCCTGGAGCCGGGCCCGATCGCACTGCCGGGCGGGCTGAGCCTCACCCCGGACCGGGGTCTCGACTGGCTGGGCCGGGCCGACCTGATCGTCGTACCGGCCCTGGCCGAGCCGACCGACCCGACGGCCGAGCCCGTCCTCGCCGCGCTGCGGGAGGCGCACGCGCGCGGGGTGCCGGTGGCCGCCCTGTGCGCCGGGGCCTTCGTGCTGGCGGAGGCCGGGCTGCTGGAGGGGCGCCGGGCGGTGACCCACTGGTCGCTCGCCCCGCAGCTCGCCGCCCGTCATCCCGGGGTCCTGGTCGAGGAGGCGCCGCTGTTCGTCGAGGACGACGGGCTGTGGACCTCCGCCGGGGTGGCCTCCGGGATCGACCTGTGCCTGCACCTGGTCCGCGAGGCGCACGGGGCCGAGGCCGCCGCCGCCATCGCCCGCTCGATGGTCACCGGCCCCTTCCGCACCGGCGACCACGCCCAGTACCTGGACCGGCCCACCCCGACCGCCGACCGGACCGCCGAGGCACTGGCCGCCGTACGACAGCAGGCCCTGCGGCGGCTCCACGAGCCGCTGGACGTGGCCACGCTGGCCCGCTGGGCGGGCATGTCGCCGCGCTCCTTCGCCCGGCACTTCGCGGCGGCCACCGGCACCACCCCGCACAAATGGCTGATCGCCCGGCGGCTCGACGAGGCCCGCAAACTGCTGGAGCGCACCGATCATCCCGTTCCCGAGGTGGCCCGGCGGGCCGGGTTCGCCAGCGAGGTCACCTTCCGTCAGCACTTCGGCGCCCACGTCGGCACGAGCCCGCGCGCGTACCGCACGGCGGCGGCCAACGCTCCCTTAACCGGTGACAGTGTTAGAAAGGGCTCATGAGCGGACGTTCGGGTCGGCGGCACGGTGAGGCGCGACCCGCCGGCCTGCTCGCGCGTCTCTCGTTGGTCCCGGACAGCGTCGCGGGCCAGGTCTTCGCGCTCCAGGCCGCGATCGTGCTGGTGCTCATCGCCGCCGCCGCGTTGGCCCTGGTGTTCCAGGCGCGCTACGACGGCCTGAAGGACGCCCGCAACCGCTCGCTCGCCGCCGCCGAGGCCTTCGCCCACGCGCCGGGAGTGGCGGCCGCTCTGAAGTCCCCCGATCCGACGGCCGTCCTCCAGCCCCGGGCGGAGGGCGCCCGCAAGGCCTCCGGGCTGGACTTCATCGCCGTCATGACCCCCGACGGCATCCGCTACACCGATTCCCGACCCGAACTGATCGGCGAGCGCGCCACCGGCGACCTGGCCCGCGCGGCGGCCGGACAGTCCTTCACCGAGACCTTCAAGGGCGCCCCGAGTGACGCCGTGCGGGCCGTGGTCCCCGTACGGGACGAGAGCGGCGCCGTCGTCGGGCTCGTCTCCACCGGGATCGAGGTCGCGAACGTCGGGGACACCATCGAGAACCAGCTGCCGCTGCTGATCGGCGCGGCCGCCGGCGCCCTGCTGCTCGGCACCGGCGGCGCCGCTCTGGTCAGCCGCCGGCTGCGGCGCCAGACCCGGGGCCTGGGCGCGGCCGAGATGGCCCGGATGAACGAGCACCACGAGGCCGTCCTGCACGCCGTGCGCGAGGGCGTGCTCATCGTCGACGGCGACCACCGGCTGGTGCTCGCCAACGACGAGGCCAAGCGCCTGCTGGACCTGCCGCCCGACGCCGAGCAGCGCCACGTGACGGACCTCGGTCTGGATCCGCGTACGACCGAGCTCCTCGTCTCGGGCCGCGTCGCGACCGACGAGGTGCACCTCGCGGGCGAGCGGCTCCTCGCCGTCAACGTACGCCCCACCGAGCCCTTCGTCGGCAAGCCGTCGGGCAGCGTCACGACCCTGCGCGACACCACCGATCTGGCCGCGCTCTCCGGGCGGGCCGAGGTGGCACTCGAACGGCTCCAGCTGCTCTACGACGCCGGCGTGCGCATCGGCACCACCCTGGACGTGGTGCGCACCGCCGAGGAGCTGTCGGAGGTGGCCGTGCCGCGGTTCGCGGACTTCGTGACCGTCGAGCTGCTGGAGCCGGTGCTGCGCGGCGACGAGCCGGCGGCGGCGGGCCGCACGCACACGGAGATGCGCCGCGCGGCCATGTCGGGAATCCGTACGGACCAGCCGCTCCAGCCGGTCGGGGACACCATCCGCTTCGAAGTGCCGACGGCTCCGATGGCGGCCGCGCTGGAGGCCGGGCGGTCGGTGCTCGCCGCCGATCTGAACGCCGCGATGGGCTGGCGGGCCCAGGACCCCGCGGGCACCCGGGTGGCCCTGGACTACGGGCTGCACTCGCTGATCTCGGTGCCGCTCCAGGCGCGGGGCGTCGTCCTCGGCATGGCGAACTTCTGGCGGGCCGCCGACACCCCCGAGGCCTTCGAAGAGGAGGACCTGTCGTTCGCGGAGGAGCTGGGCGCGCGGGCGGCCGTCTCCATCGACAACGCCCGCCGCTTCACCCGCGAGCACGCCACCGCCGTGACGCTCCAGCGCAGCCTGCTGCCCCGGGTGCTGCCGGACCTCACGGCGGTGGACGTCGCCTTCCGCTACCTGCCCGCGAAGGCGGGGGTGGGCGGCGACTGGTTCGACGTGATCCCGCTGCCGGGAGCCCGGGTGGCGCTGGTGGTGGGCGACGTGGTCGGGCACGGGGTGCACGCGGCGGCGACGATGGGTCGACTGCGCACGGCCGTGCACAACTTCTCGACGCTGGACATCCCGCCCGACGAGCTGCTGGGCCACCTGGACGAGCTGATCGACCGCATCGACCAGTTGGAGAGCGGCGCCGCCGGGGACGGCGGGCACGTCGGGCCCGGCGTCGCCGACGCCCACGAGATGGGGATCCCCGTGACGGAGGACGTCGAAGGGGTCGACGGAAGCGCCGGCATCACCGGCGCCACCTGTCTCTACGCCATCTACGACCCGGTCTCGGGCGTCTGCGCGATGGCCAGTGCCGGGCATCCCGGGCCCGCCCTGGTGCACCCGGACGGGCGCGTGGAGTTCCCGGCGCTGCCCACGGGCCTGCCGCTGGGCGTGGGCGGCATGCCCTTCGAGGCGACGGCGGTGCGGCTGCCGGAGGGCAGCCGGCTCGTGCTGTTCACCGACGGGCTGCTGGAGGACCGCGACCGGGACTTCGACACCGGTCTGGCGCTGCTGGGCCGGGCGCTGGCCCGACCCGAACGCAGCCCCGAGCAGGCGTGCGCGGACGTGCTCGCGGCGCTGCTGTTCCCGGCGCCGAGCGACGACATCGCCCTCCTGGTCGCCGACACGCGGCGGCTGGATCCGGGCCGCATCGCCGAGTGGGAGGTCCCCGAGGATCCGGCGGCGGTCTCGCGGGTGCGTCGGGAGGCGGCCGGGCAGCTGGCGGCCTGGGGCCTGGAGGAGGTCTCGTTCACCGCCGAACTCGTGCTGAGCGAGCTGATCACGAACGCCCTGCGGTACGGGACGCAGCCCGTGCGGGTGCGGATGCTGTGCGACCGGAACCTGATCTGCGAGGTCTCCGACGGCAGCAGCACCTCGCCGCACCTGCGCTACGCCGCCACCACGGACGAGGGCGGCCGCGGGCTGTTCCTCGTCGCGCAGTACGCCGAACGGTGGGGGACGCGCTACACGCAACGCGGCAAGGTCATCTGGGCGGAGCTGTCGTCCTCCGCCGGGCGGGAACCGGCGGAGACGGAGCCGGACCTGGACGCGCTGGAGGACATGGCCTGGTAGGGGCCACATGGCCTGGCGGGGACCCGTCGCGGGCAGGGCCCGCCGCGGCGGCGGTCAGCCGGCGGTACGGGCCAGCAGGACGGCCACGTCGTCCTGGGCGGCGTCGGGCAGCAGCCGCGCGAGGACGCCCTCGCAGAGTTCCTCCAGCGGACGCGCGGGCTGCCGCAGGGCGTGCGCGAGCCGCGCCATCCCCTCGTCCAGGTCCCGGTCGCGGCTCTCGATCAGCCCGTCGGTGTAGAGCGCGAGGAGGCTGCCGGGCGGGAGCGGCACCTCCTCGGTGCGGAAGTCGTGCCCGCCGGTGCCGAGCGGGGTTCCGGGCGGGCCCTGGAGGAAGGAGACCGTGCCGTCGGCGCCGGCCACGGCGGGCGGCGGGTGGCCGGCGCGGGCGATGACGCAGCCGCCGGTCGCCGGGTCGTGGACGGCGTACACACAGGTGGCCATCTCGTCCTCGCCGAGGTCGGCCACCACCGCGTCCAGGGAGCGGAGCATGTCGGCGGGCGGTACGTCGAGCCGGGCCAGGGTGCGTACGGCCGTACGGAGCTGGCCCATGACGGCGGCGGCGTGGATGCCGTGGCCCATCACGTCCCCGATGACCAGGCCGGTGCGGCCCCGGGGCAGCTGGATGACGTCGAACCAGTCTCCGCCGACGTCGTGTTCGCTGGCCGGAAGGTAGCGGCCGGTGAGCTCCAGACCCGGGACCCGGGGCAGGGCGCTGTTGGTCAGGCTGCGCTGGAGGGTGAGGGCGGCCTGGCGTTGGGTGGTGTACATGCGTGCGTTGTCGATGTTGAGGGCCGCGCGGGCGACGAGTTCGTCGATGAGGACGCAGTCCTGGGCGTCGAAGGGTTCGCGCTCGCGCAGCCGGGTCACGGCGACGGCTCCGAGCACCTTGCCGCGTGCCACGAGCGGGGCCAGGCGGGCGGAGCCGAGGGTGGCGAGGTAGTCGCGCAGGGCTCCGGCGCGGGGGTCGGTGATCAGGGCCGGGATGTCGGAGACGTAGAGGTTCATGGGGAGCCCGTCGGCGATGACCCGCTCGTAGACGGTGCCGGCGGGGATCCGCATGGTCTGGCCGGGGGCCAGTCGGGCGGTGGGTGCCTCGGGGTCGGGGAAGGTCGCCGCGAGCCGGCGCAGGACGCCGTGGGTGGAGGCGGCGGCCTCGTCCGGTTCGAGGACCGCTTCCAGGAGCTGTACGTCGGCGGAGTCCGCGAGCTGCGGCACCAGCAGGTCCACGATCTCCTCGGCGGTCTGGCGCAGGTCCAGGGTGGTGCCGATGCGGGTGCCGGCTTCGGCGAGGAGGGCGAAGCGGGTCCGGGCCCGTTCGGCCTCCCGCTGGGCCCGCTGGCCTTCGGTGATGTCGATGAGGGAGGCGATCAGGCCGAGGGGGCGGCCGCCGCTGTCCAGGAGGGGGGCGTAGGAGCAGGACCAGGTCCGGTCGTGGTCGGGGTCGGCGGGGGTGCGGCCGGTGCGGCGGACGTCGACCACGGCCGTGCCCCGTTCCAGCACCCGGCGCATCGTCGCCTCCAGGGCGACGGCGTTGACGCCGGGCACCACCTCGGTCAGGCGTTTGCCGAGGTGGTCGGCGGCGGCGACGCCGTTCATCCGGGCCAGGGCGTCGTTGACGCGCAGGAAGCGCAGGTCGGGGCCGAGGGTGGCGAGGCCGATCGGGGACTGGGTGAAGAGGCTCTGGAGGGCGGCGAGGGAGTCCCGCATGTGCAGGACCTCGGAGGTCTCGACGGCGATGAGCAGCGCTCCCGTACGGCCCTGCGGGTCGGCGGCGGGCAGGATCCACATCTCCATGGGCACCCGGTGGCCGTCGCGGTGGCGCACGGGGAGCGTGCCGACCACGGTCTCCCCGGCCTGGACGCGGCGCGTCAGGTCGTCGGCGAGCCCGTGGTTGACCTCGGGGACGAGGATGTCCGTGCCGGGGCGGCCGAGGATGTCCTCGGGGCGGTGGCCGAGCAGGTCCTGCGCGGCGAGGGACCATTCGACGACGCGCCCGTCGGCGTCCTCCCGCCACAGGGCGATCGGCAGCAGCTCGCGCAGCACGCCGGCGTAACCGACGGCCGCCGGGGGTGGCGGATCGGGCACCTCGCTCGCCGACTGGTACGTGTCCAATGCACCGACCTCACCCCGGGGGGTCCGATTCCTACCGATTCACCCTAGCCGAGGGCTCGGCTGGGGGCCCTGCCGATCAGGCCCGCCGGCGGGCCGGCCCGTTCGGTCGGCCCGTCCGGCTCGTCGATCGGTCAGAAGTCGACCTGGGCCCGTACGTCGGCCCGACCCACGGACTCCAGTTCCCAGGTCGAGCAGTACAGGCGGCGGATGTACTCGATGTCGGCGTTGCGGGCGTGGGTCTCACGGGCCGGGTACATCACCGTCAGCTCGTACGATCTCTCGCGGTTGATGTCACCGTCCTTGTCGCGCCACTGACCGCGCGCCTCCTGGAGGGTCAGCCCCGAGGGGAAGCGGGGCGTGACCACGTCGGCGACGAATTTCATGAACTCCTCCTCGGTGACGGGCGGGTTGCCGTTGTGGCGCCCGGTGCCGAAGTAGAGGTGGGTGGAGATGTAGGCGCTGCTCTGCTCGGAGGCGTTGTCCTGGGTCGCCGCCGTGGCGGCACGGGTGCCGAGGGACACCTCGGACACCGGTCCGCCGAAGGTGAGCAGGAGGGCGGCCGCCGCGAGGAGGACGGCGGCCGGGGTCGTGATCCGGATCTGTCGCATGGGGTCCTGTCTGTGGGTCGATGGTGGGTTGGGTCGGTGGTGGGTCGCGGAACGGGTGGGGCGGCTGGGGGTCGGCTTCCGGCGGGATCGCGCGCGGCCCGGCGTGCGACGGCCGGGCGGGTGGGCGCTTCGCGGTGGCCGGTCGCCGGTGGCCTGCCCCGGTCGATGGGCCCGGCTACCGGGGCCGGAGCAGGGGCCGGGGCGGCAGGGACCGGTGCAGGAAGACCGCCGCGTCCCGGGCCGCCGGCGGGGCGTCCGGGTGGCCGCGCAGTTCGGCCGCCGTCCGGGCCAGCGTCTCGGTCGTGCGGACGGAGCCGATGGCGGCCGCCCCGGGGGCGATCCGGCCGATCAGGGCCTCCGCCTCCCGCCAGGCCCCGGCCCGGGTCAGCGCCGAGAGCAACTCGGCGGTGAACAGGTGCCGGTAGGCGGGGCCGGGCGCGGTGGCCGCCTCGTAGAGGAGGGGGATGGCCCGGTCCCAGCGGCGCAGCCGTGCCTCGACCCAGCCCCGGTGTCCGAGCAGCTCGGTCTGGTCCATCCACCAGGCCCAGGGCGGGTCGTGGCGCGAGACGCCGTCCAGGAAGCGGTTCTGCGCGCGGGCGATCAGCTCCAGGGGGCGTGCGTGGCCGCCGAGGAGGGCCAGGGCGTGCGCCTGCCGGATCAGGACGATGCCGGCGACCCTGGCGGGGAGCGGCCGTCGCCCGCGCACCCGGGAGGCGGCCTCCAGTGCGGCGCGCGGCCGGCCGGTGTGGGCGGCGAGCATGCTGTGGTTCAGCAGGACGAACCGGGCGGTCCAGTGGTCGCCGCTGCGCCCGGCGAGGGCCAGGGCCCGCGCGTTCATCCGGTGGGCCTGCCGGTAGTGCCCGGCGTCGAAGAGGATCCAGCCGGCGACCTCGTACAGCTCGGCCAGAGCGGAGAGCAGGTCCGTACCGCCGGGGCGGCGGAGCTCGGGCCAGGGGTACGGGGCCGCGCGCAGGGTGTCGCGTACGACGGGGACGGCCGCCGTCGCCCCGTGGGCGACGTCGACGGCGACCAGCTGTTCGACGGCGGCCCGCGCCCACCGCTCCGCCGCCTCCGCGCCCTCCTGGTACGCGGGCGGCGGGGCGGCCACGGCGGTCAGGATCCGCTCCGTGTCGGCAGCAGACCGGCCTCGATGCGCCCGGCCCGGCCGCGCGCGCCGAGGGCGTCGAAGGAGGAGGCCACCTCGGTCAGCCAGTCCACCTCGTCGCGGAAGTCCTCGTAGGGCGGACGTTCCGGGATGTCGGAGGTGTCGGCCTGTTCGGCGCGGGCCACCCGCTCCTCGGGCGGGCGGCCGAGGACGGCGCGCACCTGGAGGGCCTCGCCCAGCGGCGAGGTGGGATCCTCGGGGAGGTCCAGGGACCGGGCGACGCGGGTGAAGTCGGCCAGGGACAGGGAGGTGCGCAGCATCAGCTGCCCGTCGCGGATCTCGATGACGCGCCGGTAGAGGCTGTAGTGCGGGTCCCGGGGCGGAATCAGATCGCGCGCCCAGGAGCGGGGCGGGTCGAGCGCGATGTCCGGGGAGGCCTGGTACAGCGCCCACCACAGGGGGCGCAGGCGCCGGTAGGAGCGGTAGCTGCGCAGCCAGCCGCGGGCGCGGGTGATGTGGATGCCCCAGGAGGGGATGGTCCAGCCGACGATCTGGAGCAGGGCGCCGACGCTGCCGCAGGTCCACTGGATGGGGTCGAGGGCGGCGGCGTCGTAGTCGAGGCGGGTGCCGGCGATCTGGATGCCGCGGGTGACGCAGTACACGAGGATGAGCGTGGCGCCGACGGTCACCGTGCGCATGCCGACCTTGAGCCACTGGCGGTTGGCCATCGCGGTGAAGCGCAGCGACAGCCGGACCGTCTCGAACTGTCCGATGGCGCAGATCAGCAGGTAGAAGGTCATGTAGAGGGCGTAGCCGCGGTGCTGGATGCTGAGCAGGATCGTCGAGGTGGCCGTCTCCGATCGGGCGACGGGCCCGACGACGAAGGAGGCGACGATCAGCACGCCGAGGGCGGCGCCGAAGAAGGCCACGCGGCGCCGCGCCATGCGCGGGGCCCGGTCGGGGGGCGCCGACCAGTAGACGAGGACCACCTGTTGGGCGGCGGTGAGCACGACGACGGCGACCTGGGTGATGAGCGAGGTGATGTTGGGCAGGCCGAAGAACGCCGAGATGTGCAGGCGCAGCAGGTCGAGGTCGACGAGGAAGCTGATGCCCGAGCACAGGAAGTAGGTGCACAGCGCCCACAGGGCGATGTCGTGCCGGCGGCGCAGGAGGTCGGGGAGGCGGTACGCGAAGGCCGCGAGGCCCACGCCGGCGCAGACCCACGCGAGGATCGTGTAGATCACGCCGGCGGCCCCTGCTCGGGTCGGTCGGGCCGGCCCAGCCCGCTCTCGATGCGGGCCACGATCTCGGCGGCCTCCGCCGGGACGCCCCAGGCCGGTTCGGTCCAGCGCTTCGCTGCGCGGGCGAGGATCAGCGAGGCCATCGTCTCGGCCTCCTGCTCCTCGTCGTCGCTGTAGCGGGAGCGCATCAGGACGCCGCGGACGGCCTCGGGGTCGACGTCGGAGAAAAGCGCGCCCGGATCGGCCTGGTCGAGTTGTACGGAACCGCTGTGTTCCAAAGCGATGTGCGCGAGCTCGTGGGCGATGATGTGTTCCTTGTGGGAAGCGGAAGCCGCCTCCTCGAACGCGATCACGTCGAAATCGTCGAGTTTGAGCCAAATACCGAAGAGATGCGGCTCCGGGAACGACGTCGATATCAAATGGATCGGCCGCCGACGCTGTTCGCTCAGGTAGCGGTGCAGGTCGTCGATGCCGCAGCCGCGCTCCATGCCCCACTGGTCGAGCAGGGCCTCGCAGCTCTGACGCACCCTCCTGAGGCGACGCCTGAGTCGTCTCTCCTCGGACGCCGGTATCGCGGAGCCAGGTAACTTCATCCTCAGTCCTCCGGCGAACCCAGCGGTCGGACAACGCGGCCATGATGCCACACGCGCAACTCGCCGTCGGACGACGTCAGTTCTATTCGGCCATTCCCTTTCGCATTTCGGCCGTCGCCTCCGGAATAACAGGGAGGAATATGCCGGGCGATCGGTGGATCAACGGGCGTCGAGGACGTCCGCCATGCCTCGGGCGAGGCACGCGATGCGGTCGGCGGGGATGCCCGCGATGTTGATCCGCCCGGCGGTGGTGCCGTAGATGGCGTGCTGCCGGCGCAGTCGGAGCATCTCCTCGCCCGTCAGCGGCAGCATGGAGAACATCCCGCGCTGACCGGCGAGCGCGCGGGCCCGGTCCCCGTGCCCCAGGTCGGTCAGCCGGTGGACCAGTTCCGTACGGTGCGCCGTGATCCGCTCGCGCATGGCGTCGAGTTCCGCCCGCCAGGCGGCCGTGAGGCCCGCGTCCTCCAGGATCGTCGTCACCACGGCGGCGCCGTGCTCGGGCGGCATGGAGTACAGGGTGCGGGCGGCGTTCTGCAGGGCCGTCTCGGCGTACCGCACGGCCTCCTTCGAGGCGCCGAGGACGATGGCGCAGCCGGTGCGGTCGCTGTAGAGGCCGAAATTCTTCGAGCAGCTGACGGCGACGAGCATCTCGGGCACCCGCGCCGCCAGCATGCGAGTGGGTTCCAGGTCGGCCTCCAGGCCGTCGCCGAGCCCGTGGTAGGCGAGGTCGACGAACGGCACCCAGCCGTCGCGGACCGCCAGCGCGGCCAGCGCCTCCCATTCCTCCCGTGAGGGATCGACGCCCGTCGGGTTGTGGCAGCAGCCCTGGAGCAGGACGACGTCGTCGCGCCGGGCCTGCGCGCCCAGCGTGCCCAGCACCCCGTCGGCGTCGAAGCCGCCGTCGGGGGCGCACCAGCCGTAGGTGCGGACCCGCAGCCCGGCGGCCTCCAGGATGGGGCGGTGGTTGACGTAGGCGGGGTCGCTGATCCACACGGTGGTGCCGGGGCGGGTGCGGCAGATCAGGTCGGCCAGCAGCCGCAGGGCGCCGGATCCGGCCACGGTCTGGACGGCCGCCGCGCGTCCGGCGGTGCCGCCGGCCTCCTCGTCGCCGAGGACCAGGGCGAGCAGCGCGCGGTTGAAGGCGGCGTTGCCGGAGAGCCCCCGGTACTCCTTCGACGCGGAGCGTTCGGCGAGCCGGATCTCCGCCTCGCGAACGGCGGCCATGACGGGCGTGCGTCCCGTGTGGTCGCGGTAGACGCCGAGGACCAGGTCCAGGCGTTCGCTGCGCTCGTCGGCGCCGAACTCGTACGTCAGGTCCCACAGCGGGTCGGTGGGCGGCGGGGGGAGCAGCTCAAGCATCTACGGGAACCTCGGGACGGGGGGTGGACGGGCTGGGGACCGACGCGGCGGGTGCGGTCACGGCGGGGACGGTCACGGCGGGTGCGGGGCGGGCAGGGGCGGGAGTGCGCGGGCGGCGGTTGGCCAGGACGACGCCGAGGGTGATCAGCGGCACCCCGAGGAGCACGGCGACGGTCGGCTTCTCGCCCAGCAGCGGGACGGCGAGCAGGACGACGGCGACGGGGCTGAGGCTGCCGACGACGGAGGCGCGCTCGGCGCCGAGCCCGCGGATGGCGAAGGCGTAGAGCAGTCCGGCGGCGAGGCCCACCCCGAGGCCCTGGACGACGAGGAACAGCGCGATGTCGGAGCCGGCGGCGTGCGCGAGGCCCGTCGGCAGGACTCCGGTCAGGGCGAGGAGGCCGATCACGGCGAAGGAGGGCAGGCAGAGCAGGCCGATGGAGCCGATCGGGTCGAGGTCCACGTCCCGCAGGCCCACCGTGTAGAGGGCCCACAGGCCGCTGGCGACGAGCAGGGTGCCGGCGCCCTGGAGGACGTCGGTGTCGACGGGGACGACGTAGCGCCAGACGAGGGCGGCGACGCCGGCGGCGATCAGCGCGAGTCCGACGGGCTGGGTGCCCCGGGGCAGGCCCTTGCCGCGCGCGGCCATGATCACGGCGACGAAGAGCGGGACCATGCCGGGGACGATCGAGCCGACGAAGGCGGCGGAGGTCAGGGCGCCGCCGTGCATGGCGGCGAGGAAGAACGGGACCCCCGCACCGCAGATGATCTTGACGGCGGGTCCGGGGCGGACGGCGGCGATCCGGCGCCGCCTGCGCCACAGGGCGGGCAGCAGGACGAGGAGCGGGACGCCGAAGCGCAGCAGGGCCGCGTCGGCGGGCAGCAGGGTGGAGGAGCCGAGGGCGCGAGCGCTGAGCGCGAAGCCGGCCCAGATCGCCACCGTCACGAACAACGCGGCCAGCGCGCGGGACCGGGGGCCGGACGCGTCGGGGACTTCGGCCGCGCCGGGGGTGTGCGTAGCGACCAACGCGTTGCTCCAGCCTCGGGGGTATGGACCGGTCCGGTCCGCTCGGGGCAACGCTAGGGCCTGGGGCGGGGCAGCCGATTGCCAGTTCTGCCGCTCGGACATACGTTTGGGGCAGAATCTGCCAAGGAGTGGCCATGGACGCAGTCGATCTGCAGATCATCCGGGAATTGCAGGCCGACGGGCGGCTGTCCAACCAGGAGCTGGCCGACCGCGTACGGCTCTCCCCCTCGCCGTGTCTGCGGCGCGTCCGGCGCCTGGAGGAGGCCGGCCTGATCCGCGGCTACACGGCGATGGTCGACCAGGTCGCCTTCGGGCTGCCGGTCACCGTCTTCGTCCGCATCCGCCTGGAGCGGCACACGGCGGAGGCGGTGCGGCTGTTCGAGGAGCACGTCGCGGTCATCGAGCACATCCAGGACTGCTACCTGATGGCGGGGAGCAGCGACTACCTGCTGCGCGTCGTGATCGAGGACCTGGAGGCGTACGAATCCCTGGTGCGCCACCGGATCCACGCGATCCCGGGGATCGCGTCGATCGAGTCGAGCTTCGCCTACGGCAGCGTCAAGCAGACCCGCACCTATCCCCGACCCCGACCGGGGAGCTCGTCGCGGTGAATCCGGTGAGCCTGGTGAAACGTCACTCCTCCGGGGCGGCGTCGACCGCTGCGGCGAAGGCGGCGTAGGCGGCCTCGCCGAACAGGACGAAGCGGACTTCCTCGACGCCGGTACGGGCGGCCCGTACGGTTTCCACGGCGATCCGGGCGCCGTCGTCCATGGGCCAGCCGTAGATCCCCGTCGAGATCGCGGGGAAGGCGACGCTGCGGGCCCCGAGTTCGTCGGCGACGCGCAGGGACTCGCGGTAGCAGGAGGAGAGGAGCGCGGAGCGGTCCTCCTCGCGGGACCAGACGGGGCCGACGGTGTGGATGACGTGCTCGGCGGGGAGCCGGCCGGCGGTGGTGGCGACGGCCCGGCCGGTCGGCAGGCCCTTGCCGTAGTGCGAGCGGCGCAGGTCCTGGCAGGCGGCGAGGATCTCGGGGCCGCCGCGCCGGTGGATGGCGCCGTCCACTCCCCCGCCGCCGAGCAGCGAGGAGTTGGCGGCGTTGACGATCGCGTCCGCCTTCTCGGTGGTGATGTCGCCGCGGACGAGGGTGATGCGGGTCATGACGCGACCTTCCTCAGGTGCCGCCAGACGGACTTGGCGGCGTTGTGACCCGACATGCCGTGCACGCCGGGGCCCGGCGGGGTCGCCGAGGAGCAGAGGAACACCGCCGGGTGGGCCGTCGTGTACGGCGAGAGGGTGATCTTCGGGCGCAGCAGGAGTTGGAGGCCGGCGGCGGAGCCGCAGGCGATGTCCCCGCCGACGTAGTTCGGGTTGCGGGCGGCGAGCTGCGGCGGGCCGGCGGTGGCGCGGGCCAGGACCAGGTCGCGGAAGCCGGGGGCGAAACGTTCCAACTGCCGCTCGACGGCGTCGGTGAGGTCGCCGTCCCAGCCGGCGGGGACGTGCCCGTACGCCCAGAACACGTGCTTGCCCTCGGGCGCGCGGCCGGGGTCGACGAGGCTGGGCTGCGCGGTGATCAGGAACGGGTTGCGGGGGGCGCGGCCGCCCGAGGCGAGCTGGAGGGCGGCGTCGATGTCCCGGCTGCCGGGGCCGATCTGGACGGTGCCGGCGCGGCGGGGGGCTTCTGCGGTCCAGGGGACGGGGCCGTCGAGGGCGTAGTCGAGCTTGAAGACCGAGGCGCCGTAGCGGTAGCCGTCGTAGGCGCGGCCGAGGCGGGCGATGCGGGCCAGGGCGGTCGGGGAGGTGTCGAAGACGTACGCGCGGGCGGGCGGCAGGTCGTCGAGGCGCTTGACCTCGAACCCGGTGTGGACGGTGCCGCCGAGGTCGGTGAGGTAGCCGGCGAGGGCGTCGGAGACGGACTGTGAGCCGCCGCGCGGCATCGGCCAGCCGCCCGCGTGCGCGGCGAGGGCGAAGACCAGGCCGACGGCGCCGGTCCCGATCCCGTTGAGCGGGGCGATGACGTGCGCGACGAGCCCGGCGAACAGCGCGCGGGCCCGGTCGTCGCGGAAGCGGCGCAGCAGCCAGGTGGACGGGGGCAGTCCGGCCAGGCCGAAGCGGGCGAGGGTGAGCGGGTCGCGGGGCAGGGCGGTGTTGGGCAGGGACATGAAGTCCCGGGCGAGGGTGTCCCATTTGCCGAGGAACGGTTCCACCAGGCGCCGGTACGCGCCCGCGTCGCGCGGCCCGAGGGAGGCGGCCGTCTCGGCGACGGAGCGGGAGAGCACGGCGGCGCTCCCGTCGTCGAAGGGGTGCGCCATGGGCAGGGGGGCGTGCAGCCACTGAAGTCCGTAGCGCTTGAGCGGCATCGTCGCGAAGACGGGCGAGCCGGCGCCGAGCGGGTGCACCGCCGAGCAGGGGTCGTGGCGGAAGCCGGGGAGGGTCAACTCCTCGGTGCGGGCGCCGCCGCCGATGGCGTCGGCGGCCTCGAAGACGGCCACGGAGCAACCCCGCCGGGCCAGTTCGACCGCGGCGGTCAGACCGTTGGGCCCCGCCCCCACCACGACTGCGTCGAGAATCGACGGCACTGACAGCTCCTTCGTCCGGCGGCGGCCACCACGTCCAGGATATGACGCCCGGGTGTCGGCGCCCTCGCCTTTGTCCGCGCGGCGGGGTCAGGCGCCGCGCAGCAGGTCGCGGACGCGGAGGGCGGTGGCCTCGTCGCGTCCGACCGCGAACGGCAGGGCGTTGTCCCGGTCGACGCGGAAGGGGACTCCGTCGACGGTGCTGTTCGCGCCGCCGGCTTCGGCGACCAGCAGCAGTCCGGCGGCGTGATCCCAGGCGGAGGGCCAGGTGAAGGCGAGGGCGTCCATCTCGCCGCGCGCCACCTTCAGGTACTCCAGGCCGGCCGAACCGCAGGGGCGGGCGGCCACGCCGGGCACATCCAGCCGGGCCAGGCCCCGCCGGTCCGCCTCGGAGGTGTACAGGGGATGGGCGGTGGCCACCCGAAGCTCGGCGCCCGGCTCCGGCGAACCGCTGTGGATCCGCACGCCGTTGACGTACGCGCCCTGCCCGCGCACGGCGGTGGCCAGCTCCTCCAGGGCGGGGGCGAACGTCCAGGAGGCGAGTATCTCGCCGCGCAGGGCGAGGGCCACCAGGGTGCAGAACTCGGGGTCGCCGTTCACGAACTGCCGCGTCCCGTCGACCGGGTCGACGATCCACACGGGCGCCTCGCCGCGCAGCGCGCCGTAGATGTTGGGGTCGGCGTGCACCGCTTCCTCCCCGACGACGACCGAGCCGGGCAGCAGCTTCGTCAGCGACGCCGTCAGGTGCTCCTCGGCGAGCCGGTCGGCGATGGTCACCAGGTCGTGCGGACCGCTCTTCTCGTCGACCTCGTGCGTGGCGAGCTGCCGGAACCTCGGCATGATCTCCACCGCCGCCGCCGCGCGGACGGCGTCTTCCACTGCGGACAGGTCCTGGGCCAGGAAGTCATCGATCATGCCCCCAGCAAAGCACGCCGGACCGACAATCCCCACCCCCGCACGGGGGGACCACGGCTCGCTCGCCCACCCCCTTGACACTGTAAGTAAAGTTTCCTAACTTTGTCGAGGTCGACTCGTCCGCCGTCTCGTGAACTCTATGAACGGAATGATGACGGAAGGCCCGCGGCAGGTAATTCTGTGGCGTGGTCGCCTCGCGGGGCGCCATTGCGTGGCCGCGTTCGACGCAAGTGCGTCGCCGAATAGCCGCCCTTTGTTCAGGGAAAAACGGGAACCGGCGTGGCGAAAGTCCGGCTACCGGCTTTCAGGCCGGTAGCCGATGGTTTCTGCTGCGTGAATTCAGACGTGCGGGAGCGGCCGACGCACTGTGCGCCGGCCGCTCCCTCGTCGTTTACTTCGCCATTCCCCAGCGGACCGGGGCGATCTGCTTCGACATGATCGTGATCAGCTCGTACGCGGCGTGCGACGCGGCGACCGAGGTGATGTTCGCGTGGTCGTACGCCGGCGCGACCTCCACGATGTCGGCGGAGACCAGATTGCAGTCGGCGAGGCCGCGCAGGATCTCCAGCAGCTCGCGCGAGGTCATGCCGCCGGCCTCGGGAGTGCCGGTGCCGGGGGCGTGCGCGGGGTCCAGGACGTCGATGTCGATGGAGACGTACAGGGGCCGGTCACCGACCCGCTCGCGCAGTTGCTGGGCGATCTCGTCCACCCCGCGCCGCATGACGTCCGCCGAGGTCACGATGCCGAAGCCGAGCTTGGCGTCCTCGTCGAGGTCCTTCTTGCCGTAGATCGGGCCGCGCGTGCCGACGTGGCAGAGGGCGGAGGTGTCGATGACGCCCTCCTCCACGGCCCGGCGGAAGGGCATTCCGTGGGTGTACTGCTGACCGAAGTAGTCGTCCCAGGTGTCCAGGTGCGCGTCGAAGTGCAGGACCGCCACCGGTCCGTGCTTCTTCGCCACCGAACGCAGCAGCGGCAGCGCGATGGTGTGGTCGCCGCCCAGCGTCATCAGCCGGGCGCCGCCGGACAGCAGTTCGTCGGCGGCGGCCTCGATGGTCTCCACGGCCTCGTTCGCGTTGAACGGGTTGGCGCTGATGTCGCCGGCGTCCGCGACCTGGCTGTAGTGGAAGGGGTAGACGTCCTGCGCCGGGTTGTAGGGGCGCAGGGTGCGGGAGGCCTCACGGATGGCGTTGCCGCCGAAACGGGCACCGGGACGGTAGGTGACACCGCCGTCGAACGGGACCCCGACCACGGCGATGTCCGCCTTCTCCACCTGGTCGATGCGGGGGACGCGGCCGAACGTGGCCTGGCCGGCGAAGTGCAGCGTCCGGTCGGTCTCGATCGGCGCCAGCGGCGGGGTCGGTCCGTTGGGCTGGGCGGTCATGGTGCGGTCTGTGCCTTTCCGGGGGGTACGGCGGCCTGGCGTCCGATGGCCGGGCCCAGGAGGGGTGGGGGCGCCGGGCGTGCCCGGCCCGCGGTGGCTACTGCGGCGGGTTGCCGTGCTTGCGCGGCGGCAGGTCGGCGTGCTTGGTGCGGAGCATCGCGAGGGCGCTGATCAGCGTCTCGCGGGTCTCGGCGGGGTCGATGACGTCGTCGACGAGGCCGCGCTCGGCCGCGTAGTACGGGTGCATCAGCTCGGCCTTGTATTCCTTGACCATCCGCGCGCGCATCGCCTCGGGGTCCTCGGCGTCCGCGATCTGCCTGCGGAAGATCACGTTCGCCGCGCCCTCGGCGCCCATCACGGCGATCTCGTTGGTCGGCCAGGCGTAGGTCAGGTCGGCGCCGATGGACTGCGAGTCCATGACGATGTACGCGCCGCCGTACGCCTTGCGCAGGATCAGCGAGATCCGCGGCACGGTCGCGTTGCAGTACGCGTACAGCAGCTTCGCGCCGTGGCGGATGATCCCGCCGTGCTCCTGGTCCACGCCCGGCAGGAAGCCCGGCACGTCCAGCAGCGTGATGATCGGGATGTTGAACGCGTCGCACAGCTGGACGAACCGCGCCGCCTTCTCCGAGGCGTGGATGTCCAACACCCCCGCGAGGTGACCGGGCTGGTTGGCGACGATGCCCACCACCTGCCCGTCGAACCGCGCCAGCGCGCAGATGATGTTGCGCGCCCACCGCTCGTGGACCTCCAGGACGTCCCCGTCGTCGACGAGCTCCTCGATCACCTTGAGCATGTCGTACGGCCGGTTGCCGTCGACGGGAACCAGCGTGAGGAGGGCCTCCGAACGGCGGTCGGCCGGGTCGGTGCCGACGCAGTGCGGCGGGTTCTCGCGGTTGTTGGAGGGCAGCATCGTGATGAGGTAGCGGACCTCGGCGATGCAGGTCTCCTCGTCGTCGTACGCGAAGTGCGCCACGCCCGAGGTCTCCGCGTGCACGTCCGCGCCGCCCAGACCGTTCTGGCTGATCTCCTCGCCCGTCACCGCCCGGACCACGTCCGGACCCGTGATGAACATCTGCGAGGTGTCCCGCACCATGAACACGAAGTCCGTCAACGCCGGGGAGTACGCCGCCCCGCCCGCGCACGGGCCCAACATCACCGAGATCTGCGGGATCACACCCGAGGCCCTGGTGTTGCGCTGGAAGATGCCACCGTAGCCGGCCAGCGCCGAGACACCCTCCTGGATACGGGCACCCGCACCGTCGTTCAACGAGACCAGCGGCGCACCGGCCGCGATGGCCATGTCCATGATCTTGTGGATCTTCGCCGCGTGCGCCTCACCCAACGCACCACCGAAGATGCGGAAATCGTGCGCGTACACGAAGACCGTCCGACCCTCGACCGTGCCCCACCCCGTGATCACACCATCGGTGTAGGGCTTCTTGGCCTCCAGACCGAAACCCGTCGCCCGGTGCCGACGCAGCTGCTCGACCTCCTTGAACGAACCCTCGTCCAGAAGCAGCGCAATCCGCTCACGCGCCGTCAGCTTGCCCTTGGCATGCTGCGCCTCGGTCGCACGGTCACTCGGTCCGCGCCGCGCCCGCTCGCGCAGCTCGTGCAGCTCGGTCACTTTCCCGGTGAGGTTCGTCGTCATGTGCCCTCTCGACCCCGACCCCGCGAGGCGGGCGGCTCATCGCTTCCCGCGGACCGCCAAAGGCCCGCGCCCAGCCATTAAACGAGCCACCATCACATCTCCTCCACCGGCGCCGACCCCTATTCCGCATGCGACCACCCCTAGAGCCGGACAGGTTGAATAGCCAAGCATTGAGGTTCCCTTGAGGTTTCCGTGAGGTTACCGAACCGGGCCGCGAGAAGACACGCCGATTAAGTGAACCAACAGGGCGTCGGTTGCGTGTCATTCAAGAATGGAGGCCTGATCGAGGGCCGGTCGAAAGTTGCTAGAGTTCGATCGGTACCTGCCGAACGGGAAGAACCGGCCTGCCGTTTGACCAGCGGTGGCGCAGAATTCCATGCGCTCTCGGGCATCGCCTTCCTCGCGGGGACTCCACGGAATAGCCATGTCATGCCACAGGACCGAGATGTGTCGCTCCGAATCTCAGGGGAGGCTTCCACAGCCATGTTGGTCGAGCGGGATGAACAGATCGCCAAGCTGACCGCGTGGGTCACCGGCACCGCCCGGACCCACACCGCCGCACACGCGGCCGGCCCCGGCGCCGGGCGCCGCACCGCCCCTGACGACCCCTCCAAGCCGGGCCGAATAGCCGTGGTCAGCGGCCCCGTCGCGGCCGGCAAGACGGCTCTGCTGCACCGGGTGCTGGAGCGGACCGCCGACTCCGGCATCCGGCTCCTCAGCGCCGTGACCTCCGCCTCCGAACGGCACATCCCCTTCGGTGTGGTGGAGGAACTGCTGCGGGACGCCGCCGACGCCGCCGGGCCCCTTCCGCTCCACGGGGCGGCCGGCACCGGGGAACTCGTGCCCCCGCAGACCCTCATGGCCTTCCACGCCCGGCTCGCCGGCCTCGCGGCGCGCGGACCCGTGCTCATCGCCATCGACGACGTGCAGTACGCCGACCCCCAGTCGTTGCACTGCCTGCTGTACGCCCTCGGCCGGGCCCGCTCGACGGCGGGCGGCCTCGCCCTGGTCGTGACGCGCGGCCCCGACGCGGGCGCCCCGGCGCCGCACGCCCTGGACGAACTGCTCCGCCAGGTCGAGGGACTCCACCTGCGGCTGGGCCCGCTCAGCGCGCGGGGGGTGGAGGAGCTGCTCGCGCACCGGACCGGGGCGAGCGTCCGCCCGACCGGCGCCGCGCCCGGCCCCTCGCGTACCGCCGGCATGGCGGCCTCCCTGCACACGGCCACCGGCGGCAACCCGTTGCTGGTCCACAGCCTGTTGGACGACCGCGTCCCGCGGCAGCGGGACGGGGAGGCGGCCGACGGATCGTTCCCCGCGGGTGAACAGTTCGTGCAGAACGCGCTGATCTGTGTTCACCGGACGGGCGCCGACGGTCTGCGCGTCGCCCAAGGCGTCGCCCTGCTGGGCAGCGCCGCTCCGCGTCCGCTGCTGGCCCGCCTGGTGCGGACCGACGAGCGGACGGTGGAGCAGGTGCTGGACGCCCTCGGTGACACGGGCATCCTCCGGGGCGAGCGTTTCCGGCACGGCGCGGTACGGGCGGCGGTGCTGGAGAGCCTTGCCGACGACGCCGTGGTCGAGCTGCGCCGGCGCGCGGCGCGGCTGCTGTACGAGGCCGGCGCGGCGCCGATGGCGGTGGCCGCGCACCTGCTGGGCCACGGGCCGGGCCTTCCCGACGAGGAGTGGGTGCCGGGCGTGTTGGCGACCGCCGCGCACACGGCGTTGGCGTCCCAGCGGGTGGAGTTCGCGGTGCGCTGCCTGCGGCTGGCGGAGGAGTGCTCCCGCGACGAGCGGGAGCGGCTGCGACTGCGGGCGAGCATGGCCAAGTTCATCTGGCGGGTGAAGCCGTCGACCTGGGCGCAGGAACTCGGTCCGCTGAACGCCGCGTCGCGTGAGGGCACGCTGCCGGTGGGCGACTCGCTGCGGTTGGTCGGCGATCTGTTGTGGAACGGCTGGATCGACGACGCGGCGCGTGCGGTCCAGCGTGCCGTCGCGGGCATGCCGCAGCCGCCCGAACCGGCGATGGCCGCGCAACTGGGCGACGTACGGCTGTTGTTGGCCTCGACGTATCCCACGTTGCTGGACCGGCTCGACGGTGCGCTCGGCTCGTGCTTCAGCGGCCCGCCGGCTCCGGCGAACTGCCCGGAGGACGCGGCGATGGTGGGGATCCGGGTGCTGCACGGGGTCCTCAGCGCGGGCGCCGGCTCCGCGCCGGGTCACCGGGACCGGGCGGCGGTGGACGAGGAGTTCGCCGCGATCGCCGAACGGATCCTGGCCGGCACCCGGCTCACGGACGAGACCCACGTCACCATCCGGGCGTGCCTGCTGGCCCTGTTGTATACGGAGCGGCTGGGCGAGGCGACGCTGTGGACCGACCGGCTGCTGGAGGAGGCCTCCGAGCACGACGCGCCCGGTTGGACCGCCGTCATGCAGGCGATGCGCGCGCACATGGCGCTGCGTCGCGGCGAGCCGGCGCAGGCGATGCGGCTGGCGGAGGAGGCGATGGCTCAACTCACCCCGCACGGCTGGGGCGTGGGCATCGGCATGCCGCTGGCCGCCCTCATCGAGGCGCGGACCGCCATGGGCGACCACGAGGCGGCGGCGGCCCTGGTGGACCATCCGGTGCCCGAGCAGATGCTGCTGACCCGGTACGGGCTCCACTACCTCTACGCGCGTGGAGGACACCGGCTCGCCACCGGTCGCCACCACGCGGCGCTGACGGATTTCATGGCCTGCGGCCGGCTGATGCGCGAGTGGAACATGGACCGTGAGGGGCTGGCGCCCTGGCGGGTCGGGGTCGCGGAGGCCACGTTGGCCCTCGGCAACCGCGACCAGGCGGAACGGTTCGCCCGCGAGCAGCTCGCCCGGGAGGCAGGTCCGCGCGTGCGCGGCCTGGCCCTGCGCGTCCTGGCGGCCGCCCGGCCGCTGCGCGACCGGCCGGCGCTGCTGGACCGGGCGGTGACCCTGCTCCAGGAGGAGGGCGACTCGCACGAGCTGGCCCGGACGCTGACCGACCTCGGGACGGCGTACGAGCGGCTCGGCAACGCGGCCCAGAGCCGCAGCTGCACCCGTCGGGCGTGGCGGATCGCCGAGGTCTGCGGCGCCCGGGAGGGCACGCAGCGCGTCCAGGTCGAGCCGTCCGCGCGGAGCGTCGCGCCGCCCCGGACCGTGCCCGCACCGATCCCGAGCCCGACCCCCGTCCGCCCGACGCGGCCGAGCGCGGCGTCCGCTCTGACGGACGCCGAGCGGCGGGTGGCGGCGCTGGCCGCACACGGGTACACGAACCGGGAGATCGGGGCGAAGCTGTTCATCACCGTCAGCACCGTCGAACAGCACCTGACCCGCGTCTACCGCAAAATCAACATCACGCGCCGCCAAGACCTGCCCGTCAGTTGGGACACCGATGTCGCACACACCGCCTGACCCCGCCGCCCGGACCGCCGGCGCGGGCGCACCCCCGCCCGCCCCCGTGCCCGGCCCCCGGCTGCTCGCGGTGAGCGATCTGCACATCGGGATGGCCGACAACCGGCCCATCACCGAATCGCTGCGGCCGACCCACCCGGACGACTGGCTGATCGTCGCCGGCGACGTCGGGGAGCTGACCGAGGACATCGAGTGGGCCCTGCGCCTGCTGGCCGAACGTTTCTCCAAGGTGGTGTGGGCGCCGGGCAACCACGAGCTGTGGACCCCGCGCGAGGATCCGGTCCGGTTCCGCGGCGAGAAGCGCTACCTGCACCTGGTGGACCTGTGCCGCGCGCTGGGCGTCGTCACCCCCGAGGACCCCTGGCCGGTGTGGGAGGGACCCGGCGGCCCGGTCGCCGTCGCCCCGCTGTTCCTGCTGTACGACTACACCTTCCGCGTGGCGGGCACGCGCACCAAGGAGGAGTCCCTCGCGCGGGCGCACGAGGCCGGCGTCGTCTGCACCGACGAGTACCTCCTGCACCCCGACCCGCATCCGAGCCGGGACGCCTGGTGCCGGGACCGGGTCGCGCACACGCTGCGCCGGCTGGAGGCGCACGACCCGACCGTGCCGCTGGTCCTCGTCAACCACTTCCCGCTGGTGCGCGAACCGACGGACGTACTGTGGCACCCGGAGTTCGCCCAGTGGTGCGGCACCGTGCTCACCGCCGACTGGCACCGCAGGTTCCGTACGGCCGCCGTGGTCTACGGGCACCTGCACATCCCCCGCACCACCTGGTACGACGGGGTGCGCTTCGAGGAGGTGTCGATCGGCTACCCGCGCGAGTGGCGCCGGCGAGGCCACCCCAAGGGTCTGCTGCGGCAGATCCTCCCCTACACCGGCGGAGAGGACAGACCGTGATCGAGACCCTGCTGCCCGAAGGGGCGGTCGCGCGCGAGGCCTTCGAGCCGGACGGCGCCGCCGTGCTCTACCCCGAGGAAGCGGCCCTCGTCGCGTCCGCGCCGGAAGGCAGGCGCGAGGAGTTCACCACCGTACGGGGCTGCGCGCGCCGCGCGATGGCGGCCCTCGGGCTGCCCCCGGCGCCGGTCCTGCCGGGCCGGCGGAACGTGCCGCGGTGGCCGGCGGGGGTGGTGGGCAGCATGACCCACTGCACCGGCTACCGGGCCGCCGTACTCGCCCGGAACACCGATCTGGTGGCGGTCGGCATCGACGCCGAGCCGGACCTGCCGCTGCCCCGGGGGGTGTTGGACTCGATCGCCCTGCCCCGGGAGCTGGCCTGGGCCCGCACGCCGACGCCGGGGGCGAGCCGACTGAGCCGGGACCGGCTGCTGTTCAGCGCCAAGGAGGCCGTGTACAAGACGTGGTACCCGCTGGTGGGCACCGAGTTGGACTTCGACGACGCCGAGATCTCCTTCCGCACCGACGCGGACGCGGACCCGGACGCCGACGCCGACGCCGAGGGCCCGCGCGGCACGTTCAGGGCCCGCGTCCTGCGCCCGGGGACCGCCCCCGACGGCCGGCCGGTGACGGAGTTCACCGGCCGTTGGCTCGCACGGCGCGGCCTGGTCGTCACCGCGATCGCCGTCCCGGCCCGGCGGGCCGGCGCCGATGGATCCACGCCCGCGTACGGCACCCCGTACGGCGCCGTGGGCACGGTCGGGCGCCCGGGTCGGTAGGGGTTGTCCCCTTCCGGGGCCGCTGCGTAGCGTGCGAGGACCGGACCGAGTGCGCACGGCGTACGGCGCGTGACTCTCCCGCCGTCCGGGCCCGCCGCGATGCCGCGTCCCCGGCTGCGCCCGGCTCGCTCCGGTTCCCCTGGAAGCGATGTCGCACCGGCCCGAGAGGTACTCCAGATGACATCAGCAAGCCCGGCTCCCACCACCATGCTCGTGCCGGACTTCCCGTTCTCCTACGACGGCTGGCTGCGCCATCCGGCGGGCCTGGGCTCCCTGCCGCCCGCCCGCGCCGGCACGCCGGTGGCCGTGGTGGGCGGCGGGATGGCAGGGCTGACCGCCGCCTACGAACTGATGCGGCTGGGCCTGCGCCCGGTCCTCTACGAGGCCGACCAACTCGGCGGCCGGATGCGCTCGGTGGCCTTCCCGGGCCGGCCCGACTGTGTCGCGGAAATGGGCGCGATGCGCTTCCCGCGGTCGGCCCGCGCGCTGTTCCACTACATCGACCTGCTGGAGCTGCGGACCAGCCCCTTCCCCAACCCGCTGGCCCCGCACACCCCGAGCACCCTCATCGACCTGGGCGGCGTACGCCACACCGTGCGCGACGCCGACGAACTCCCGGACGTCTACCAGGAGGTGGCCGCCGCCTGGGAGAAGGCGCTCCAGGAGCGGGCGGAGCTGGCCACGATGCGCGACGCCGTGCGGCGGCGCGACGTCGAGACGCTCAAGCACGTCTGGGACCGGTTGGTGCGGGAGTTCGACGACCAGTCCTTCCACGGATTCCTCGCCACCAGCTCGGCGTTCCGCTCGTTCCGGCACCGGGAGATCTTCGGGCAGGTGGGCTTCGGCACGGGCGGCTGGGACACCGACTTCCCGAACTCGCTGCTGGAGATCCTGCGCGTGGTCTACACCGAGGCCGACGACCACCAGATGGCCGTCCTAGGCGGTTCCCAGCAGGTGCCGCGCGGGCTGTGGGAGCACCGGCCGCGCGATGGCGCGCACTGGCCCGAGGACACCTCGCTGGCCTCGCTGCACGGCGGGGCGGCGCGGCCGGGGGTGCGTGCCGTCTCCCGGGAGGGGGCGGGGTTCGTCGTCACCGACACCGAGGGGCGCGTGGACCGGTTCCCGGCCGTGGTGTACACCCCGCACGTGTGGACGCTGCTGAACCGGGTGGAGGCCGATCCGGCGCTGCTCAGCGCGCCGCTGTGGACGGCGGTGGAGCGGACCCACTACATGGGCTCGTCCAAGCTGTTCGTCCTCACCGACCGGCCGTTTTGGAACGACGTGGACCCGGACACGGGGATGCCGGTGATGAGCATGACGCTCACCGACCGGATGCCGCGCGGGGTCTACCTCTTCGACGACGGCCCGGACCGGCCGGGCGTGATGTGCCTGTCGTACACGTGGAACGACGACTCGCTGAAGATGGCCACGCTGAGCCCCGAGGAGCGGTTGGACGCGTTGCTGGGCAAGCTCGCGGCGATCTATCCCGGGCTGGACATCCGCGCGCACGTGATCGGTGAACCGCTGACCATCACCTGGGAGACGGAACCGCACTTCATGGGCGCCTTCAAGGCGAACCTGCCGGGCCAGTACCGCTACCAGCGCCGGCTGTTCACGCAGTTCATGCAGCGCGGGCTGCCCGCCGGGGAGCGCGGCTTCTTCCTGTGCGGCGACGACGTGTCGTGGACGGGCGGGTTCGCGGAGGGCGCCGTCACCACGGCGCTCAACGCGGTGTGGGGGGTCGTGGACCACCTGGGCGGGTCGAGCCACCCGGACAACCCCGGCCCGGGTGACCTCTTCGACGCGCTGGCGCCCGTCGAACTCCCCTACGACCACTGACCCGAGACGTCCGAGCGGCGCGCGCGAGCCACGCACACGAAGGCGCCCCCGCGATGTCGCGGGGGCGCCTTCACGGTGCGCTCTCGATCCTCACGCGTCGGCGGCGAGCGCCGCCAGCGCCTTCTTGTCGGGCTTGCCGTTGCGGTTCAGCGGGAACTGCTCCAACACCACGACCTTGTTGGGCTGTTCGTAGGTCGGCAGCAGGCCGCACAGGCGCTCGCGCCAGTGGCCGGCCTCGCGCATGTCCTCGTCCTCGACGAAGAACACCAGCTGCGAGCCGCGCAGTTCGTCCGGCAGGGGGACGATCCGGGTGGGGCAGCCCTCGGCGGCCACCTTCCGTTCGATGAGTTCGGGGTAGAGGGTGTAACCCATGCGGTGGACGGCGAACTTGCGGCCGAGGACGTGCAGGTTGGCGTCGGCGTCGAGGTGGCCGAGGTCGCCGGTGGCCTGCCAGCCGGTGGCGTGGGCGGGCACGATGGCGCCGTCCTCCGCCACCTGGCCCTGGAGGGCGTCGGGGGTGTCGACCTGGATCTCGCCCGTCTCCCCCGCCGGCAGCTCGCGGCCGTCCTCGTCGACGATCCGCAGCCGGATGCCCTCCATGGCCCGGCCGCAGGCGACCGGGTTGTCGAGGGTGGCGAAGGCGACGTTGCCGAGCTCGGTGGAGCCGTAGCTGTCGAGCAGCGGCAGGCCGAACTCGGTCACGTAACTCTCGACCAGCGGTGCGTCGAGCGGGGCCGCGCCGACGCAGAACATGCGGGTGTCGGCCAGGTGGGCGCGCAACGAGGGCTTACGGGTGACCAGGCTGAGGATGCTGCGGTAGCTGGAGGGGGTCGCGTCGATGACGGTCACCCCGGCGTCGCGGGCCATGCGCAGGGCGCGGTCCAGCCGGCGGTAGGGGGCGATCACCAGGGAGCAGCGGGTGAGGTAGGCGATGAGCACCATCGACAGCCCGTACTGGTGGGCGAAGGGCAGCAGTGGCATCAGCACGTCGTCGGGGCGGTGCCCGACCTGGTCGGCGTTGCGCCGGAGGTTCCGCAGGAACGAGGCACCGGACTTCACCACGCCCTTGGGGGAGCCGGTGGAGCCGGAGGTCCACATGATGAGGCCGTCGGGCAGCTCGCCCCAGGCGTCGAAGGACAGGGCGGACGCGGCGGGCTCGTGGTCGGTGACGGCGACCATCAGCTCGTAGAGGTGGATGGGGTCGGCGTCCGGGTAGATGGGGGTGTCGTCGTCGACGAAGGTGACCTTCACGCCGGTGCGTACGGCGATGCGGCGGGTCTCCTCCTGGTGTTCCTGCTGGTCGACGAGGACGATCGAGGCGCCGACGTGCATCAGCGCGTAGAGCACGCACACGTAGCTCGCCGAGTTGCCGGCCTTCAGCATGACCCGGTCGCCGAGGCCGACGCCCCGTTCGCGGATGGCCTCGGCCACGCGCAGGGCGTCCTGTTCGAACTCCTCGATGGTCCGTACCGAGTCGGCTGCACATATCTTCGCGGTCATCGGTCGCACAATGTCCTTCCTCTGGGCCGTGCCACGGCCGGGCGGCGTGCGGTCCGCCGGGCCGGGGCCGGGCCCGTTCATGGGGTGGATCGCGGGATTCGCGAGCTTCACCGGGGGTGGGGTGGTCAGTCGGGGTCGGCTTCACCGAGCGAGATCAGCTGGTCGTGGACGATGTTGACCACCTCCCGGCGGTAGGTCATCAGGTATCCCTGGGCGCCGGGGAAGACCTCCAGGTCGAACCGGCCGGAGGTGCTGCGCCGCCAGGACCGGACGGCGGACGGCGTGGCGCGCGGGTCGTTCCGGGCCGCCAGGGCGACGACCCGGCAGTCGAGCGGTGGCGGTCCGAGGCTGCCGCGGTGGCCGGGTGCGGTCCACCCGGAGACGAAGAGGGTCAGGGGCGCGGTGAACGTCTCGCGTTCGAGCCGACAGCCCACCGCGTAGGCCAGTTCGGCCCCGAGACGGTGCCCGAACAGGGCGAACGGGCGGTCGGCCCAGCCCCGTACGGCCTCGAAGACCTTGTCGACCAGTTCCGTGCCCGCCTCCGGGTCGAGGTCTTCCTCGGCGAGCGCGGAGGGGTACTGGACGATGATCAACTCCACGGTGGGGAGCAGCAATTCGGCCATCGCGAGGTAGCAGAGCGGAGAGTTCCGCGAGCTCGGGAAGCAGATCATCCGGTAGCTGCTGGGAACGGCGGGCTGCCGGATCTGGATCAGGCTGACCTCGTCGGGGGTGGTCTCCCCGGCGGGGTGCCGGCTGTGCGCATGGGTCATGCTCCCTGAAACTCCGCATCGGGTGGTGCCCTGACGACTCGTGGTCGGGCATACGAACGGCGCCTCCCGTGCGGAGGGCCTTCATGGACGGGTCTGTGGCCTGCCGTGGTCGACGGCACTGTCGGTGAGGTGGTCGCAGCCGGTGAGGTGGTCGCAGCCGGTGATGGGGGCGCTGCCGGTGGTGTGGGCGCCGCCGGTGACGACCTCCTGGCCCTGTTCGGCCAGCCACCGCAGGAGGTCCGGGAAGTCGGAGGCGTCGCGGGCGGCGGTCGGGGCGGCGTCGACGGCCCGGTGGACGGCGTCGGTGAAGAAGTACACGCCGGGCCGGTCCGCCACCGCCTGCGCCGCCGGGCGTCGGGTGCGGAACTCCTCCATCTGCTCGCCGATCCCGCCCAGGGCGAAGGTGTCGCCGGGGTGCGTCACGAAGTCGTCCTCGCCCAGCCACTCCCGCGCGCAGCGCAGGGCGTGGGCCGGACCCGGCGACCTGCGCTGTGGGAGGTAGGTGACGCTGACGCCGAAGCGGGCGCCGTCACCGACGGCCGCCCGGACCTCGTCGGCGCCGTCACCGAGGACGATGCCGACGTCGAGGATGCCCGCGTCGGCGATGCCTTCGAGGACGTGGAACAGGACGGGTGTGCCGGCCTCCGGATGCGGCTGCCCTTCGGCGGTGGTGGGCAGGGGGCGCGGACGGGTGCCGGATCTCCCCGACAGGACGAGTGCTTTCACGGGGTCTCCTCGCGGGAACGGTGAGGCGAACGGAGATGGTCCGGCGCGGTCACGCGGTGACGCGGTGAGCATATTTCCCGGCGGCAATGTGTGATCACCCCTATTCCCCCCTAAGCATTCGCGCATTGCCCCTAGAGCCGGCCCCGGTCGGGCCGCCGGCCGAACCCGCATGCTAGACATGGCGCGATCACTTCCGTGTCCCATTCAGTCGGCGCCCGACGCGCGGCCGGTCACGCCATATTTCCCCCGCGGACCCCCGGCCGCCGTTGTCGCGTCCCGCTTGATTCGCAGGCATAAATGAAACCTGAACGACCCGTGGAATCCACTGTCGTGGTCGACGGACTTGTCAAGAGGTACCGGGATCGGGACCGACCGGCGGTGGACGACCTGAGCTTCTCGGTCCGCCGGGGTGAGGTCTTCGGCTTCCTGGGGCCCAACGGAGCCGGCAAGACCACCACCATCGGCATCCTCACCACCCGCGTGGCCCCGACGGCGGGGCGCGCGTTCGTCCAGGGCGTGGACGTCGTGGCCCATCCCGCCCAAGCCCGCCGGGCCTTCGCCGTCGTACCGCAGCGCAACAACCTCGACCAGTCGCTCACCCTGCGGCAGAACCTGACCTTCCACGCCGGCTACCACGGCATGGGCCGGGCCGAACGGCGCCGGCTCGCCGACGAGTGCCTGGAGTGGGTGGGCCTCGGCGACCGCGGCAAGGACCGCGGTGACCAACTGTCCGGCGGCCAGGCCCAGCGCGTGATGATCGCCCGCGCGCTGATGCACCGGCCCGATGTCCTCTTCCTGGACGAGCCCGCCAATGGACTCGACCCGCAGGCCCGGCTGTTCATCCACGAGCGGGTGTCCGAGCTGAGCGGGCGCGGGGTGACCACCGTGCTCACCACCCATGACATGGACGAGGCCGCCCGGCTGTGCGACCGCGTCGGCATCGTGGACCACGGCCGGCTGCTCGCCCTGGACACCCCGCAGGCCCTCATGGAGAGCCTGAGCGGCACGGCCTGCACGATCACGGTCCGGCCGGCGGAGGCCGGCGGGGCCGTGGACGTCATCCGGCTGCTGGAGAAGATCGAGGCGGTGACGCGGGTGGAACGCGTCGAGCCGCCGCGCGGGGGCGACGGGGCGGACGGGGCGGACGGCGCGGCGGGCGATGTCGCCGCCGACGCGGACGCGCCCGTACGGCTCCGCCTCTACAGCGACGCGCCGACCGGCGCGCTGCTTCCGGCCGCCATCACCACCCTGGCGGCGGCGAACTGCGACATCAAGGACATCAAAGTGGGCACCGCGACACTGGAGGACGTCTTCATCGCGCTGACCGGTCGGGAGCTGCGATGAGCACCGCCACCTCCACCGCCACCGCACCGGCCTCCGGCCCGGCCGCCGGCGTCCCCCGGGAGCTGGGGCCCGCGCCCACCGGCGTCCGCTCGGTGACCCGTACGTTCTTCTTCATCCTGTGGCGGGACGTGTTCGTCACGGGCCGCGAGCTGCCGACCTTCCTGGCGCAGGTGCTCGTGGAGCCGTTCTTCATCCTGTTCGTCTTCGGCAAGGTCCTCGGCGAGCTCGGCTTCACCGGCGGCGGTTTCCAGCAGGTGCTGCTGCCGGGTGTGGTGGCGCTCAACGCCTTCCTGGTGAGCCTGCAGAACACGGCGCTCCCGCTGATCATCGACTTCTCCTGGAGCAAGGAGATCGAGGACCGCCTCCTGGCCCCGATCCCCACCTTCCTGGTGGCCGTCGAGAAGCTCGTCTTCGGCATGCTGCGCGGCATCGTCGCCTCGCTGCTGATGATCCCGATGGGCTTCCTCGTCCTCGACCACGCCTCGTGGCCCATGGACCACTTCCCGGCCACGCTGGGCGTGCTCCTGATGGGCGCGCTCGCCGGCAGCACGGTGGGTCTGACCATCGGCACGCTGGCCCCGCCGCGGCACATCAGCATCGTCTTCGCGGTGACGCTGACCCCGCTGATGTTCACCGGCTGCACCCAGTTCCCGTGGCACGGCCTGGCGGAGGTCCGCTGGTTCCAGGTGCTGTGCGCCTTCAACCCGCTGACCTACGTCAGCGAGGGCCTGCGCTCGCTGCTGCTGCCGCCCGGCGGCCCCGGCTCGATCCCGGTGTGGGTGTGCGTGGCGGCGCTGACCGCGGCGATCCTGATCTTCGGGGCGATCGGCGTCAAGGGCTTCCACCGCAGGGCCCAGGACTGACCTCTGTCCCTTCCCTCCCTTCCGGCCTCGTGCCCGGACCGGCGCACCGCGACCGGGCCGGGTGCGAGGCCTTTCTCGCTGCCTGTCCAGTTTCCGTAAGCAAAGGTATTCACTGACCATGACTCGTCCCGCCGAGAACACGGCCGACTCCCCCACCACCGAATCCTCAGAGCCGCGTACCGGGACCGCGATCGTATTCCCCGGAATGGGTCCCGCGTCGTTCGCCGAGGTCGGCAAATTCCTGCTGCTCGACCCGTACGCGCGGGTGCGTCTGGCGGAGGCCGACGAGGTGCTCGGATATTCGGTGTTCGATCGTTTCCGGGACGCCGAAGAGGACTATTCGGTCGATTTCCAGATCGCCTTCCTGGTGAACTCGATGGCGCTGGCGGACCGGGCCGTGGACACCCTCGGCGTCACCCCGACCGTCTGCGCCGGGCCGAGCTTCGGCCAGAAGGCGACCGCCGCCTTCGTCGGGTCGCTGTCCTTCCCCGAGGTCGTGCGACTCACCGCCGAGCTGGCCCGTTGCGAGGAGGAGTACTTCGCGGGCGCCTACGAGGACGTCGTCACCCACTGCTTCGTCCGTACCCCGCAGGACCGGCTGGACGAGATACTCGCCGGGTTCGACGACCGGGGCGCCTGGTACGACTCCTCGGGCCGGCTCGACGCGGGCTTCCACATGCTGTCCGTACGGGAGAAGGACCTCGACGCCCTCAACGCCGGCATCAGCGCGGCCGGCGGCTACTCCATGTACTCGATGCGGCCGCCCGTGCACGCGGCGGCGTTCTCGGCGCTGCGCGCGAAGGCGGAGGAGGAGGTCTTCGGCGCGTACACGTTCGCCGACCCCTCCCTTCCCGTGGTCGTCGACCACGACGGCAGCGTCATCCGCGACGCCGCCGGGATGCGCACGATGATGCTGGACACCTTCGACCGGCCGATCCACTGGCCGAGCATGGTGGACTCCCTCAAGGGGCTCGGTGTGGGCACCCTGTACGTGACCGGCCCCGACAACCTCTTCCACCGATTGGACGTCACCAAGGACAACTTCGAGGTGCACGCGGTGGGCCTGCCGAAGAAGCGGGCCCGCGAGCGCGAGCGCGAACGCGCGCTGGAGCGGTCCCGGGCGACGCGCGTGCGGCGCGGCGCCTGAGCGGCGCGAGCGGGCAGCCCGCAGCGGACGGGACAGGGCCCCACCCCCTCGGGGGGTGGGGCCCTGTCCTCGTGTCACCGCTCCGGCCGCCCTCAGAGGTGGGCGTCCAGCCACTGTTCCACGGCGCCCGCGGTCTCCCGCGCGTGCTGCTCCATCATCGTGAAGTGGTTGCCGGGAGCGTCCACGACCGTGTGCTCCAGGTCCCAGTACGACCGCCAGTCGCCGTTCGTCGCGCGGGTCCAGTCGAAGAACCGCTCCTCGGCCCGGACCAGCAGCGTGGGCGTCTTCACCGCCTGCGGCTTCCAGCCGCCGAAGAGCCGGAAGTACGCGCCCATCGCCAGCAGTCGACTGTCGTCGACGGGGACGTAACTGCCCTGCCGCTCGTCGACGCCCTCCGACAGCCCCGGCTGGATGCCGAGGATGGCGTCGTCGTCGTGCGAGTAGATGTCGATCAGGACGACGGCCTCCGGGAAGACCCCGGCGTTCTCCAGCCGCCCGGCCACCGCGTGGGCGAGCATGCCGCCCGAGGAGTGCCCGAGGAGCACGAACGGCGCGCCGTCCGTGTGCCGCAGGACGGCCTCGGCCTGGGCCTCGATCACCGCTTCGGCGGTCTGCGGCAACTGCTCGCCCCGCAGGAAGCCGGGGGCCGCCATGGCGTGGACGTCCCGTCGGCCGCGGAAGGCGGAGGCGAACCGGGCGTACTGGTGCGGACCGGAGATCGACAGGATCGAGGAGAAGCAGACCAGTCCGGGACCGCCCTCGCCCCGCGACAGCCGCACCAGGCTCGGCGCCTTGCGCAGCTCGGCCGCCGAGGCGAACGAGGGCCGGAACCGCGAGGCCTGCATGAGCAGTTCCATGAACTGGCCGGACGCGCCCTGCGTTCCGGCCTCCTGGAGCATCGCGCCGAAGACCCCGGCGCCCTCCCGCTCGTCCGGCTCCGCCGCGCCGCCGGCCCCGGCGGGGGCGCCCGTGCCTTCGGCGAGCTCGGCACGCAGCCGCTGCGCGACGAGGATCGGCGTCGGGTGGTCGAAGAGCAGCGTGGCGGGCAGCCGCAGGCCGGTCGCGGCGTTCAGCTGGTTGCGCAGCTCGACGGCGGTCAGCGAGTCCAGGCCGAGTTCCAGGAACTCCTGGGACTCCCCCACCGCCACGGGCGAGGGGTAGGCCAGTACGGCGGCTGCCTGGGCCCGCACCACGTCGAGGAGCACGCGCTCCTGCTCGTCCTCCGGCAGGGCCGAGAGGCCCGCCAGGCGCTGCGCGGCGGCGGAGGCCGCCGCGGCGCCGGCGCCGTGGGCGGCGGCCTTGCGCAGCCCACCGCGCACCAGTCCGCGGAAGACGGCCGGGAGGGCTCCCGCCTCCGCCTGGGCCCGCAGCGGGGCGGTGTCCAGGCGGATGGCGACGAAGACGCTGCCGGCGGTCAGGGCGCTCGCCGTGTCGAAGAGGGCGAGGCCCTCCTCGGAGGTGAGCGGGGCCAGACCGGCGCGCGCCATGCGCTGGATGTCGGCGTCCGTGAGCTCGCCGGTCATCTCGCTGCGCTGCTCCCACAGCCCCCAGGCCAGGGACACGGCGGGCAGCCCCTCGGCGCGCCGGCTCTGGGCCAGGGCGTCGAGGAAGGCGTTGGCCGCCGCGTAGTTGGCCTGCCCGGGGCTGCCGAGGGTGCCGGCGGCCGAGGAGAACAGCACGAACGCGGAGAGGTCCAGGTCCCGGGTCAGCTCGTGCAGGTGCAGCGCCGCGTCGACCTTCGGCCGCAGGACCGCGTCGATCCGCTCCGGGGTCAGGGACGGGACGAGTCCGTCGTCCAGGTGGCCCGCCGTGTGGACGACGGCGGTGAGCGGGTGCGCGGCGGGGATGCGGGCCAGCAGGGCCGCCAGCGCCTCCCGGTCGGAGGCGTCGCAGGCGACGACGGACGCCTCGGCGCCCAACGCGGACAGCTCCGCGACCAGTTCGGCGGCTCCTGCCGCGCGGGGTCCGCGTCGGCTGGTCAGGACCAGGTGCCGGACGCCGCGTTCGGTCACGAGGTGTCGGGCCAGGAGGCTGCCGAGCACGCCGGTGCCGCCGGTGATGAGGACGGTACCGTCCGGGTCCGGTACGGGTACGGGGACCCGCGCCGCCTCCGCGGCCTCGTCGGCGGGGCCTTCGGCGGGCTCGCGCGGCTCGGTGCGGTCCGCCGGGACCCTGGCCAGCCGGGCGGCGTGCAGGGCTCCGTCACGGACGGCGAGCTGCGGTTCGCCGCTCGCCACGGCGGCCCCGAGCAGCACCGCGAGGTCCGCACCGGTGTCGGCGGCCGCGTCGAGGTCGATCAGCAGGAACCGTCCGGGGTTCTCCGACTGCGCGGAGCGCAGCAGACCCCACACCGACGCGTGCGCCAGGTCGGGCACGCCCTCGCCCGCCCGTGCCTCGACCGCGCCCCGGGTGACCACCGCCAGGCGGGCCCCGGCGAACGCCTCCTCGGCGAGCCAGGTCTGCACCAGCGCCAGGGCGTCACGGGTCGCCTGCCGGGCTGCGTCCGCCGTGTCCGCCGCCTGATCGGCGTCGGGCGGCGTGGCGTACGAGACCAGCACCGTGTCCGGCAGCGGCTGCCCGGCGGCGACGACTCCCCCGAGGGCGTCCAGGTCGCCGTAGACATCGGCGGTGACGTCCGCATCCCGCAGGGCGGCTTCCAGGCCGAGGGTGTCGGGCCCGACCAGGGCCCAACGCCCACCCTTGGCAATGGGGTTGCCGGCGTTGCCGGCCACGGTGGGCCACTCCAGCCGGAACAGCGACTCGTGGAACGCGGGCCGGCTCGACCGCAGGGCGGCCGGGTCGAGCGTCCTCAGCAGCAGTGACTCCACCGACACGACCGGCTCGCCCCGCTCGTCGAAGGCCGTGAGGGACACGGCGCCCGATCCGGCCGGGGCCAGCCGCACCCGCAGCGCGTCCGGGCCGACGGCGTGCAGGCCGACGCCGGTGAAGGCGAACGGCAGCCGCATCCGGGCTTCCGCGCCCGGCTCCTCGTCCTCGGCGGTGAGGAAGGAGCCCAGGGCCAGGCCGTGCAGGCCCGCGTCCAGCAGCGCCGGGTGTACGCCGAAGTGCGCGGCGTCGGCCTGCGGACCCTCGGCAAGGGAGAGTTCGGCGAACAGCTCGTCGCCGCGCCGCCAGGCGGCCCGCAGGTTGCGGAAGGCCGGGCCGTACGCGTACCCGCCGGCGGCGAACAGCTCGTACAGGTCGGCCACTTCGAGCTCTTCGGCACCCGTCGGAGGCCAGACCTCCGGCGCGGGGGCCGGCGGCGCGGCCTGGGCGTCCGCCGCGCCGAGCACACCGGCGGCGTGCCGCGTCCACGGCTCGCTTGCGAAGCCGCGGCCGTCCTCACCGCCCATGCCCTCGGGGCGCGAGTGCACGTGCAGCGTCCGCCGCCCGTCCGCGTCCGGGGCGGCCACCGACAGCCGGAGCTGGAGCGCTCCGCGCTCGGGGAGCACCAGCGGGGCTTCCAGGGTGAGTTCCTCCAGGAAGGCGCTGCCGGCGCGCCGGGCGGCGTGCAGCGCGAGTTCCACGAAGGCCGTCCCGGGGAGCAGTACGGCGTCGGCGGCGCGGTGATCGGCCAGCCAGGGGTGCGTCTGGAGGGACAGGCGCCCCGTGAACAGGAACCCGTCGGAGTCCGGCAGTTCGACGGCCGCTCCCAGGAGCGGGTGCTCGGCCTTGCCGAGTCCGGCGGAGGCCACGTCGCCGACCGGGGACACCGGTACGTCGATCCAGTAGCGGTCGCGTTGGAAGGCGTAGGTGGGCAGGTCGACGCGCCGGGCGCCGGTGCCGGCGAAGACGGCGTCCCAGTCCACGGCCACGCCGCGGACGTAGGCCGCGCCGAGGGAGAGCCAGAACCGTTCCAGGCCGCCTTCGTCGCGGCGCAGGGACCCGAGGACCGCGGCCTCGCGGCCCGCGTCCTCGATGGTCTCCTGCATGCCGACGGTGAGGACGGGGTGCGGGCTGGATTCGATGAAGACGCCGAAGCCCTGGTCGAGCAGGGTCCGGGTGGCCTCTTCCAGTTCGACGGTCTGGCGGAGGTTGCGGAACCAGTAGCCGGCGTCCAGCTCGGGGCCCTCGACCCAGTCACCGGTGACGGTGGACAGGAAGGGGACCCGCGCCGGCCGGGGGGCGATCGGCGCGAGCAGCTCGGCCAGTTCCTCCTTCAGCAGCTCCACCTGCGCGGAGTGGGAGGCGTAGTCCACGGCGATCCTCTTGGCGCGGATCCCGTCCGCCTCGCACGCGGCCAGCAGCTCGTCCAGGGCTTGGGCCTCGCCGGACACGACCACCGACGAGGGTCCGTTGGCGGCGGCCACGGAGATCCGCTCCTCACCCCAGGGCGCGATCCGCTCGCGTACCCGGGCGGCGGGAAGGGGCACGGAGACCATGCCGCCCAGCCCGGCCAGCACCCGGCCGATGGCCTGACTGCGCAGGGCCACGACCCGGGCCGCGTCCTCCAGGGAGAGGATCCCCGCGACGCACGCGGCGGCGATCTCGCCCTGCGAGTGACCGATCACGGCGCCCGGACGGACGCCCGCCGCACGCCAGACCTCGGCGAGCGACACCATCACCGCGAACAGGGCCGGCTGGACCACGTCCACCCGGTCCAGCGAGGGCGCGCCCTCGACACCGCGCAGGACGTCGGTCAACGACCAGTCCGTGAAGGGCTCCAGGGCCTTCGCGCACTCCTCGATGCGCGCCGCGAAGGCGGCGGAGGATTCCAGCAGTCCGGCGGCCATCGCCGGCCACTGCGAGCCTTGACCGGGGAAGACGAACGCCGTCTTCCCGGTGCCCACGGCGCCGCGCGTCACTCCGGCGGCCGCGGCCCCGTCCTCCAGCGCGGTCAGAGCGCGCAGGAGCTCCTGCCGGTCGCCGGCCACGACCACCGCGCGGTGGTCGAAGACGGCCCGGGTCGTGGCCAGGGAGAGCGCCACATCGGCGGTCCTGAGCCCGGCCGCGCCCTCCAGGTGGGTGCGCAGGCGGGCCGCCTGGCCGCGCAGGGCGTCCGCCGACCTCGCGGACAGGACGTACGGCAGCACCGGCGCCGCCGTACCCGTCTCGGGCGCGGTCACCACGGGCTCGTCGGGGGCCTGCTCGATGATCGTGTGCGCGTTGGTGCCGCCGATGCCGAACGAGGACACGGCCGCGCGGCGCGGACGGCCGGTCTCCGGCCAGGGGGTGGCCGACTCCAGGAGCGAGACGGCTCCCGCCGACCAGTCGACGTGCGGGGTGGGCTCGTCGACGTGCAGGGACTTCGGCAGGACGCCGTGCCGTATCGCCTGGACCATCTTGATGACGCCCGCGACACCGGCGGCGGCCTGCGTGTGACCCACGTTGGACTTGATCGAGCCGAGCCACAGCGGCTGCTCGTCCGTGTGCTCCTGACCGTAGGTGGCCAGCAGCGCCTGCGCCTCGATGGGGTCACCGAGGGTGGTGCCGGTGCCGTGCGCCTCGACGGCGTCGACCTCGGCGGCGGTCAGCCGGGCGTTGGCCAGGGCTTGACGGATGACCCGCTGCTGGGAGGGGCCGTTCGGGGCGGTCAGGCCGTTGGAGGCGCCGTCCTGGTTGACGGCCGAGCCCCGGACCACCGCGAGCACCGGGTGACCCTTGGCGCGGGCGTCCGACAGCCGCTCGACCAGCAGCATGCCGACGCCCTCGCCCCACGCGGTGCCGTCGGCGGCGGCGGCGAACGGCTTGCAGCGGCCGTCCGAGGCCAGGCCGCGCTGGACGCTGAACGCGATGAAGGTGCCGGGGGTGGCCATCACGGTCACACCGCCGGCGAGCGCCATGTCGCATTCGCCGTTGCGCAGCGCCTGGACGGCCAGGTGGAGGGTGACGAGGGAGGACGAGCAGGCCGTGTCGACGGTGACCGCCGGGCCCTCCAGACCGAACGTGTAGGAGACGCGGCCCGAGGCGACACTGCCCGAGCTGGACGTTCCCATGTATCCCTCAAGGCCCTCCGGGGCCCGGTGGAGCAGGGTGCCGTAGTCGTTGTACATGACGCCCGCGAAGACGCCGGTCCGGCTCCCGCGCATGGACGCCGGGTCGATACCGGCCCGCTCGAACGCCTCCCAGGAGGTTTCCAGCAGCAGCCGCTGCTGCGGGTCGGTGGCCAGGGCCTCGCGGGGCGAGATCCCGAAGAAGGTGGGGTCGAAGTGGTGCGCGTCGTGGAGGAACCCGCCGGTCGGGCTGTAGTCGGCGCCCGGCAGGCCGGGGTCGAGGATTCCGGCGAGGTCCCAGCCGCGGTCGTCCGGCATGGCGGAGATGGCGTCCCGGCCGTCCGCGACGAGTCGCCACAGGTCCTCGGGCGAGCGGACGTCACCGGGGTAGCGGCAGGCCATCGCCACGATGGCGATCGGCTCGTCCTCGTGTGCGGAGGATACGACCGCGGCCGCGTCCGCTCCCTGGCCGCCGAGCAGTTCGGCGTGCAGGTACTCCGCCAGGACGGCCGGCGTCGGGTAGTCGAAGACGAGGGTGGCCGGCAGGCGCACGCCGCCGGCCGCCGCGAGGCGGTTGCGCAGCTCGACGGCGGTCAGCGAATCGAAGCCGACCTCGCTGAAGGACCGTGCCGGGTCCACCGCTTCGGGGCCGGCGAAGCCGAGGACGGCCGCCACCTGGCCCCGGACCAGCTCCAGCAGGGCTCCCGGCCGCTGGTCCTGCGGCAGCGCGGCGAGCTGTCGCGCGAAGGCACCGCCGGCGGCCGTGCCGCCCCGGGCCGCACGCCGGGAGGGCATGCGGACGAGGGCGGAGAGCAGGGGCGGGAGCACGCCGCCGTTCGCGGCGGCGCGCAGCGCGGCCAGGTCCAGCTTGACCGGCACCAGCAGCGCCTGCCCGGAGGCGACGGCGCTGTCGAACAGGGCCACGCCTTCGGCGGCGGTCAGGGCGTTGACGCCGCCCCGGCCCATGCGCGAGACGTCCTCGACGTCGAGGGAGTCCCCCATGCCGCCGACCTCGGCCCACAGGCCCCAGGCCAGCGAGGTGGCGGGCAGGCCCTGGGCCTGACGGTGGGCGGCGAGGGCGTCGAGGAAGGTGTTGGCGGCCGCGTAGTTGGCCTGACCGGCGCCACCGAAGACACCGGCGGCGGAGGAGAAGAGGACGAACGCGGACAGATCCAGATCGGCGGTCAGCTCGTGGAGGTTCCACGCCGCGTCGACCTTCGGACGCAGCACCGTGGACAGCCGCTCGGCCGTGAGCGACGCGACGACCCCGTCGTCCAGGACGCCCGCCGTGTGCACGACGGCCTTGAGCGGGTGCTCGGCCGGGATGGCCGCCAGTACGGCCGCCAGCGACGCGCGGTCGGCCACGTCGCAGGCCGCCCACGCGACCTCGGCGCCCAGCTCGGCCAGCTCGGCCGACAGCTCGGCGGCGCCCGCAGCGGCCTCACCGCGACGGCTGACCAGCAGCAGGTGCCGTACGCCGTGCTCGGTCACCAGGTGACGGGCGAACAGCCCACCCAGCGAGCCACTTGCACCCGTCACCAGGACCGTGCCCCCGGCGCCCCACTCCGGATCGGAGCCGGCGACCGCCGTACGCGCCAGCCTCGGCACGAGCGGCATGCCCCCGCGGACCGCCACCTCGGGCTCACCCGAGGCCAGGGCCGCCGAGAGCGCGTGCTCCACATCGGCGTCGGCGTCGACATCCACCAGGACGATCCGACCCGGATTCTCCGACTGCGCGGAGCGCACCAGACCCCATACCGCGGCGTGCACCAGGTCCGCCGGGCCGTCACCCGGGGCAACGGTCACGGCGCCGCGCGTCAGGAACGCCAGACGCGCGTCGGCGAAGCGGTCGTCGGACAGCCACCGCTGGAGCAGCGCCAGCACCCGACCCGTCTCGGCGTGCACCGCCTCGGCCACGTCAGTGCCGGCGGGCTCCGGACACGGCAGCACCAGCGCCGCCGGAACCACGTCGAGATCCGCGAGAGCCTCCGCATCGCCCTCGGTCCACATGACCCAGTCGTCGAACAACGCCTCCGACGGCATCGGTTCCCGCCACTCGACGCGGAACAACGCGTCGCCGTGGCCACCGACCTGGCGGCCGAGCTGCTCGGGCGAGAAGGCGCGCAGAGCGAGGCTGTTCACCGAGGCGACGGGGACACCTTCGGCGTCGGCGATCTCCAGGCGCACCGCTTCGCGGCCGGCCTGGGAAAGCCGTACGCGCAGCGTGTCCGCTCCCGTGGAGTGGACGGCGACCCCGGACCAGGAGAACGGCAGCCGCGGCAGGCCGGTGTCCTCCACGAGGGTGCCGAGGGTGATGGCGTGGAGAACCGAGTCGAGGAGCGCCGGGTGGATCGTGAACTGCTCGGCGTCCGGGCCCGTCTCGTCGCCGAGGCCGACCTCGGCGAACACCTCGTCGCCCTTGCGCCAGGCGGCGCGCAGGCCCTGGAACACCGGCCCGTAGCCGAAACCGGACTCGGTGAAGACGTCGTAGAGATCCTCGACGTCGACGGGCTCGGCGCCGGCCGGCGGCCAGGCCGCGAGGTCGAACGCCGGGGACTCCTCGGCGCCCACCGCGAGGGTTCCGTGGGCGTTGCGGAGCCAGAGGGCGTCGTCCGCCGCCAGGGCGTCGCGCGAATGGAAGGCGAGGGGCCGACGGCCCGACTCGTCCGGCGCCCCGACGGCGATCTGGAGCTCGACGGCTCCGTCCTCGGGGAGGGCGAGGGGGGCGGCGAGCGTCAGCTCTTCCAGCAGGTCGCAGCCGACCTGCTCACCGGCACGCAGCGCCAGCTCCAGGAACGCCGTACCGGGCAACGTCACCGAGCCCATGACCACGTGGTCCGAGAGCCACGGGTGGGTGGCGAGGGACAGCCGCCCGGTGAGGAGCAGGCCGTTGGCGTCGGCCAGCATCACCGAGGCACCGAGCAGGGGGTGATCGGCGGGCCGCAGGCCTGCGGCGGCCGTGTCGCCGAAGGATCCGACGGGGAGGTCGATCCAGTACCGCTCGTGCTGGAAGGCGTAGGTCGGCAGGTCGATGCTTCGGGCACCGGTGCCCGCGAAGTACGACTTCCAGTCGACGGGGGCCCCGTCGGCGTGGGCCTGGGCGACGGCGGTGGTGAGGGTGAGCTTCTCGGGACGCTCCTTGCGCAGGACGGGGGCGAACGCCGCGACCCGCGTGTCGTCGGTGAGGCAGGCCTGTGCCATGGCGGAGAGGACCCCGTCGGGGCCCAGTTCGAGGTACGTGCTCACCCCGGCCGCTTCGAGGGCGCGTACGCCGTCGAGGAAACGGACGGCCTCGCGGACGTGGCGGACCCAGAAGTCGGCCGAGCCCATCTCGTGGGAGACGAGGGCGCCGGTCAGGTTGGAGACGATCGGGATCCGCGGGGCGGCGAAGGACAGCCCCTCCACCACCCGGCGGAAGTCCTCCAGCATGCCGTCCATGTGGGGCGAGTGGAAGGCGTGGCTGACCGTGAGGCGCTTGGTCTTGCGGTCGGGGAAGGCCGCCACGATCGCCGTCGCCGCGTCCTCGTCGCCGGCGATCACGACCGAGCGCGGACCGTTGATCGCGGCAATGCTCACCCGGTCCGTCAGCAGCGGCAGGACCTCGTCCTCCGAGGCTTCGAGCGCGATCATCACCCCGCCGGACGGCAGCGCCTGCATCAGCCGGCCACGGGCGGCCACCAGCGTGCACGCGTCCTCCAGGGTCAGCACCCCGGCGACGTGCGCGGCCGCGATCTCACCGATGGAGTGCCCGGACAGGAAGTCCGGCTTCACACCCCACGATTCCAGCAGCCGGAACAGCGCCACCTCGATCGCGAACAGCGCCGGCTGGGCGAACTCCGTCCGATCCAGCAGCTCGGCGTCCGTGCCGAAGAGGGCATCGGCGAGGGGCAGTTCCAGGCGCTCGCAGACCGCGTCCAGCGCGGCGGCGAACACCGGGTAGGCGTCGTACAGTTCACGACCCATACCGAGGCGCTGGCTGCCCTGGCCGGTGAACAGGAAGGCGAGCTTCCCGGCTCCGGCGGCGCCCACGGTGCCGCTGGTGATCCCGGTGGCGGTCACGTCGCCGTTCTCCAACGCCGCGAGAGCGCGCAGCAGTTCCTCCCGGCCCTCCGCCACGACCACCGCACGATGGGCGAACGCGGCGCGACGGGTGGCCAAGGAGTAGGCCATGTCCACCGTTCCGGCCTCGGGCGTGTCCCGCAGGTGCTCCCGCAGCCGGGCCGCCTGGGCGCTCAGCGCGTCCGCCGACTTCGCCGACAGCACGTACGGCAGCACCGGCGCCGTACCCGTCTCGGGCGCGGTCTCCACGGCCTCGTCCGGGGCCTGCTCGATGATCGTGTGCGCGTTGGTGCCGCCGATGCCGAACGAGGACACGGCCGCGCGGCGCGGACGGCCGGTCTCCGGCCAGGCCACCGACTCCGTCAGCAGCTCGACGGCACCCTCGGACCAGTCGATGTGCGGGGACGGCTCGTCCACGTGCAGCGTCTTCGGCACCGTCCCGTGCCGCATGGCCTGCACCATCTTGATGATGCCCGCGACACCGGCGGCGGCCTGCGTGTGGCCCATGTTCGACTTGATGGAACCGAGCAGCAGCGGACGGTCCTCCGGCCGGTCCTGCCCGTACGTGGCCAGCAGCGCCTGCGCCTCGATCGGGTCGCCGAGCGTCGTGCCCGTGCCGTGCGCCTCTACCACGTCGACATCGGCGGAGGTCAGGCCCGCGCTGGCCAGGGCCTGGCGGATGACGCGCTGCTGGGAGGGCCCGTTGGGGGCCGTCAGGCCGTTGGAGGCGCCGTCCTGGTTGATCGCCGAGCCGCGGACCACGGCGAGCACCGGGTGCCCGTTGCGCCGCGCGTCCGAGAGCCGCTCGACCAGCAGCATGCCGACGCCCTCGCCCCACGCGGTGCCGTCGGCGGCGGCGGCGAACGGCTTGCAGCGGCCGTCCGACGCGAGTCCGCGCTGCCGGCTGAAGGCGATGAAGGTGCCGGGGGTGGCCATGACGGTCACGCCACCGGCGAGCGCGAGGTCGCATTCGCCGTTGCGCAGTGCCTGGACGGCCAGGTGGAGGGTGACGAGGGAGGAGGAGCAGGCGGTGTCGACGGTGACCGCCGGGCCTTCGAGGCCGAAGGTGTAGGAGACGCGGCCCGAGGCGACACTGCCCGAGCTGGAGGTCCCCATGTACCCCTCAAGGCCCTCCGGGGCCCGGTGGAGGAGCGTGCCGTAGTCGTTGTACATGACGCCCGCGAACACACCCGTGCGGCTGCCCCGCATCGACGCCGGGTCGATGCGGGCCCGCTCGAACGCCTCCCAGGAGGTTTCCAGCAGCAGCCGCTGCTGCGGGTCGGTGGCCAGGGCCTCGCGCGGGGAGATCCCGAAGAAAGTGGGGTCGAAGTGGTGCGCGTCGTGCAGGAAGCCACCGGCCGTGCTGTAGCTGGTGCCTTCGCGGTCCGGGTCGGGGTCGAAGAGGCCCTCGATGTCCCAGCCCCGGTCGGCGGGCATGTCCGAGATCGCGTCCCGACCGTCGCGGACGAGCCGCCACAGGTCCTCGGGAGAGCGAACGTCGCCGGGGAAGCGGCAGGCCATCGAAACGATGGCGATCGGCTCGTCGTCGTGCACGGCGACGGCGGTCGGGGCCTCGGCCGCTTCCTGGCCGCCGAGCAGTTCGGCGTGCAGGTACTCCGCCAGGACGGTGGGGGTCGGGTAGTCGAAGACGAGGGTGGCGGGAAGGCGTACGCCGGTCGCGGCGCCGAGCCGGTTGCGCAGCTCGACGGCGGTCAGCGAATCGAAGCCGACCTCGCTGAACGACCGCGCCGGATCCACCGCCTCCGGGCCCGCGAAGCCGAGTACGGCCGCGACCTGGCCGCGCACCAGTCCGAGGACGGCTCCGGCCCGCTGGTCCTGCGGCAGGGCGGCGAGCTGACGGGCGAAGGCACCGCCGGCGCCCCGTGCGGCCCGGCGGGTGGGCATGCGGACGAGGCCCGAGAGCAGGGGCGGGAGCATGCCGCCACTGGCGGCGGCGCGCAGGGCGGCCAGGTCCAGCTTGACCGGCACCAGCAGCGACTGCCCGGCGGCCGACGCGGCGTCGAACAACGCCACACCTTCCGCCGCGGACAGGGCGTTCACGCCGCCCCGGCCGAGGCGCGAGACGTCCTCGGCGTCCAGGCTCTCCCCCATGCCGCCGACTTCGGCCCACAGGCCCCAGGCGAGGGAGGTGGCGGCCAGGCCCTGGGCCCGGCGGTGGGCGGCGAGCGCGTCCAGGAAGGTGTTGGCCGCCGCGTAGTTGGCCTGGCCCGCGCCGCCGAAGACACCGGCGGCGGAGGAGAAGAGGACGAACGCGGACAGGCCGAGGTCGGCGGTCAGCTCGTGCAGGTTCCAGGCCGCGTCCACCTTCGGACGCAGTACGGCCGACAGCCGCTCGGCCGTCAGGGACCCGATCACGCCGTCGTCCAGGACACCCGCCGTGTGCACGACGGCCTTGAGCGGGTGCTCGGCCGGGATCGCGGCCAGTACGGCCGACAGCCCGTCGCGGTCGGCCACGTCGCACGCGGCCCAGGTGACCTCGGCGCCCAGACCGGCCAGCTCGGCCGACAACTCGGCGGCGCCTTCGGCGGCTTCGCCCCGACGGCTGACCAGCAGCAGGTGCCGTACGCCGTGCTCGGCGACCAAGTGCCGGGCGAACAGCCCGCCCAGCGAACCACTCGCACCCGTCACCAGCACCGTGCCCTCGGCGTCCCATGCGGCAGCCTCCTCGGAGACCGTCGCACGAGCGAGCCTGGGCACCAGGACGGCGCCGCCACGCACCGCCGCCTCGGACTCACCCGAGGCCAGGACGGTCGAGAGCGCCTGCTCCGCATCGCCGTCGGCGTCCACATCCACCAGCACGATGCGCCCCGGGTTCTCCGACTGCGCCGAGCGCACCAGACCCCACACCGGAGCGTGCACCAGGTCCGACACGCCCTCGCCCGGTACGGCCTCCACCGCACCCCGCGTCAGGAACACCAGGCGCGACCCGGCGAACCGGTCGTCGGCCAGCCACTCCTTGACCAGCGCGAGCACCCGACCGGTCTCGGCGTGCACCGCCTCGGCCACGTCCGCGCCGGCGGGCTCCGCACAGGGCACCACCAGCGCCGACGGGATCTCACCGCCCTCGACCACGGCCACGCCCAGCCCGGCGAGGTCCGCGAACACCTGCGCGCCCTCGCCCAGCAGCATCCAGTCGTCGAAGGAACCGGCCGGCGAGGCCGCGCTCCACTCCACGCGGAACAGGGAATCGCCGTGGCCGCCGGCCGGCCCGCGGAGCTGCTCGGGCGAGAAGGCCCGCAGGGCGAGGCTTCCGACGGTGGCGACGGGCGCGCCGTCGATGTCGGCGATGTCCAGCCGCACGGCCTGCTGTCCGGCCTTGGAGAGGCGTACGCGCAGGGTGTCCGCTCCGGTGGAGTGAACAGCGACCTCTGACCAGGAGAAGGGCAACTGCCCGCGTCCGGTGTCCGCCACGAGGGAGCCGAGGTTGATGGCGTGCAGCGCGGAGTCGAGGAGCGCCGGGTGGATCGTGAACTGCTCGCCGCCGGGGACGGTTTCGTCGCCGAGGCCGACCTCGGCGAACACGTCCTCGCCCTTGCGCCAGGCGGCGCGCAGGCCCTGGAACACCGGGCCGTAGCCGAAGCCGGAGTCGGCGAGTCCCTCGTACAGGCCCTCGACGTCGACGGGCTCAGCGCCGGCCGGCGGCCAGGTCGTGAGGTCGAACGCCGGGGACTCCTCGGCGCCCGCGGCCAGGGTCGCGGTGGCGTTGCGGATCCACGGCTCGTCGTCGGCCGCGAAGCCGTCGCGGGAGTGGAAGAGGACGGACCGGCGGCCCGACTCGTCAGGCGCTCCGACGGTGATCTGGAGCTCGACGCCACCGTCCTCGGACAGCACGAGCGGGGCCGCGAGGGTCAGTTCGTCGACCAGGTCGCAGCCGACGCGTTCGCCGGCCTGGAGGGCGAGCTCCACGAAGGCCGTGCCCGGGAGCAGCACGGAGCCCATGACGCGGTGGTCCGCGAGCCAGGGGTGGGTGGGAAGCGAGAGGCGCCCGGTGAGGAGCAGGCCGTCGGCGTCCGCCAGGGTCACCGAGGCGCCGAGCAGTGGGTGATCGGCGGAACGGAGGCCGGCGGTGGTCACGTCGCCGCCGAGGGTTCCGGCGTCCAGCCAGTAGTGCTCGCGCTGGAAGGCGTAGGTGGGCAGGTCGACGTGCTCGGCTCCGGTGTCGCGGTGGTACGCCTGCCAGTCGACGGCGATGCCGCGCACGTGGACGTGGGCGAGGGCGGTGACGACGGTCTCCGCCTCGGGGCGGTCCTTGCGGAGGACCGGTACGAGGGCGGCGGAGCCGGTGTCGTCGGCCAGGCAGGCCTGCGCCATCGCGGAGAGGACGCCGTCGGGACCGAGCTCGACGTACGTGGTCACGCCCGCCGCCTCCAGGGCGCGGACGCCGTCCAGGAAGCGGACCGCCTCGCGGACGTGGCGGACCCAGAAGTCCGCCGAGGCCATGTCGTCGGAGACCAGCGCGCCCGTCAGGTTGGAGACGATCGGGATCCGCGGGGCCGCGAAGGACAACCCCTCCACCACCCGGCGGAACTCGTCCAGCATGCCGTCCATGTGCGGCGAGTGGAACGCGTGGCTGACCGTGAGGCGCTTGGACTTCCGGTCCGGGAAGGCCTCCACGATCGCGACGGCCGCGTCCTCGTCACCGGCGACGACCACCGACGTCGGACCGTTGATCGCGGCGATGCTCACCCGGTCCGTCAGCAGCGGCAGGACCTCGTCCTCCGAGGCTTCGAGCGCGATCATCACCCCACCGCCCGGCAGCGCCTGCATCAGCCGGCCACGGGCGGCCACCAGCGTGCACGCGTCCTCCGGGGTCAGCACCCCGGCGACGTGCGCGGCCGCGATCTCACCGATCGAGTGCCCGGACAGGAAGTCCGGCTTCACACCCCACGACTCGACCAGCCGGAACAGCGCCACTTCCAGGGCGAACAGCGCCGGCTGGGCGTACTCCGTCCGATCCAGCAACTCCGCGTCCGCACCGAACAGCACGTCCCTCAGCGGCAATTCCAGCCGCCCGCACACCGCGTCCAGCGCCTCCGCGAACACCGGGAAGGCCTCGTACAGCTCACGCCCCATCCCGAGGCGCTGACTGCCCTGGCCCGTGAACAGGAAGGCGACCTTGCCGCGTGTTCCGGTCTCGCCCCGGACGACGCGCGACGCGGCGGTCTCGTCGTCGGTGGCCAGGGCGGCCAAGTCCGCGAGGGCGCGTTCCCGGTCGCCGGCGACGACGACGGCGCGGTGTTCGAGGGCGGCGCGGCCGGTGGCCAGGGAGCGGCTGATGTCCGCCGCCGACTGGTCGGGGTGGGCGCGCAGGTGGGTGAGCAGGCGGGCGGCCTGGGCGCGCAGGGCGTCTTGCGTACGGGCCGAGACGGGCCACGGCAGGACCGGCGGCACGACGGTGCGGCGCTGCGGAGCCGCCTCGGCGGCCTCGGTCTGGGCAGCGTCGGTCTGGGCGGCGTCGGTCTCCACCGCTTCGGCCGGGACCTCCGTCGGGGCCTGCTCGATGATGGTGTGCGCGTTCGTGCCGCTGATGCCGAACGACGACACGGCCGCGCGGCGCGGGCGGCCGGTGTCCGGCCAGTCCACCGCGGTCCGCAGCAGCGAGACGGCGCCCGCGGCCCAGTCGACCTTGGTCGACGGCTCGTCCACGTGCAGCGACTTCGGGATCCGGCCGTGGCGGATCGCCATGACCATCTTGATGACGCCCGCCACGCCGGCGGCCGCCTGGGTGTGTCCGATGTTCGACTTGACCGAGCCCAGCCACAGCGGGCGGTCCTCGGTGTGCTCCCGGCCGTACGTGGCCAGCAGCGCCTGCGCCTCGATCGGGTCGCCCAGGGTGGTACCGGTGCCGTGGGCCTCGACCACGTCCACGTCGGCGGCCGTGAGGCGGGCGTCGGCCAGGGCCTGGCGGATGACGCGCTGCTGGGAGGGCCCGTTGGGGGCGGTCAGGCCGTTGGAGGCGCCGTCCTGGTTGACGGCGGAGCCGCGGACGACCGCGAGGACGCGGTGGCCGTTGCGGCGGGCGTCCGACAGCCGCTCGACGAGCAGCATGCCCGCGCCCTCGCCCCAGCCGGTGCCGTCGGCGGCGTCCGCGAAGGACTTGCAGCGGCCGTCGAAGGAGAGGCCGCGCTGCTTGCTGAACTCGGTGAAGGTGCCGGGCGTCGGCATGACGGTGACGCCGCCCGCGAGGGCGAGCGAGCATTCGCCCTTGCGCAGGGCCTGCATGGCCAGGTGCAGGGTGACGAGGGAGGAGGAGCAGGCCGTGTCGACGGTGAGCGCCGGACCCTCCAGGCCGAACGTGTACGAGACGCGGCCGGAGGCGATGCTGCTGGAGCCGCCGGTGCCGAGGTAGCCCTCGACCTCAGGCGGTACGGCGCGCAGCCGCGAGGCGTAGTCGTGGTACATGACGCCGGTGAAGACGCCGGTGCGGCTGCCGCGTACGGAGGTGGGGTCGATGCCGGCCCGCTCGAAGGCCTCCCACGCGATCTCCAGCAGCAGGCGCTGCTGCGGGTCCATCGCCACGGCCTCACGGGGCGAGATCCCGAAGAACTCCGGCTCGAAGTGGTTGGCGGAGTGCAGGAAGCCGCCTTCCCGCACGTAGCTGGTGCCCCGCCCGTCGGGGTCCTCGTCGAACAGGCTCCCCGTGTCCCAGCCCCGGTCGGTCGGGAAGGGCGAGATGGCGTCGGTCTCCTCGGACACCAGCCGCCACAGGTCCTCGGGGGACTCGACGTCTCCCGGGTAGCGGCAGCTCATTCCGATGATCGCGATCGGCTCCTGCTCCTCTGACTCGACCTCCTGGAGTCGGCGGCGCGTCTCGTGGAGATCGGCCGTCACCCGCTTCAGGAAATACCGGAGCTTTTCCTCGTTCATGCGTGCATCCCTCGTACAGAAGCCAGAAAGTCAGAGTGGTGGGAAGGGGTGGTGGGGCGGAGCCGCCGCGTCATGAGATGCCGAACTCCTTGCCGATGAAGTCGAAGAGGTCGTCGTCGGTCGCGCTCTCCAGTGCCTCCGCCACCTGGGCGCCGTCGGGGTCGGCGGCCGGGCTCGCCTCGTCCCCGACCTCGCTCCACGCGGTGAGCAGCGCCTGGAGGCGCTCGGTGATGCGGTCGCGGCCGGCGGAGTCGGGCGTCGAGGTGACGAGCGTCTTCTCCAACCGGTCCAGTTCGGCGAGCAGCGGGGGCACGGCGGCCGCGCCGTCCTGCCAGAGCTCGTCACGCAGGTACTCCACCAGCGCCGTCGGCGTCGGGTAGTCGAAGACGAGGGTGGCGGGGAGGCGTACGCCGGTCGCGGCGCCGAGGCGGTTGCGGAGTTCGACGGCGGTCAGCGAGTCGAAGCCGACCTCGTTGAACGAGCGTGCCGGGTCGACCGCTTCGGGGCCGGCGAAGCCGAGCACTCCCGCGACGTACGTGCAGACCAGCTCCAGCAGCGCTTCGTCCAGGGCGGCCGGGGAGAGCCCGGAGAGGCGGCTGCGCAGCTCCGCCGCGCCGTCCGTCCCGGGGGTGCCGGCGACGCCGGCGGCCCGGCGGGCGGGGGTGCGTACGAGGCCGGACAGCAGCGGCGGGAGCATTCCGGTGCCGGCCTGGGCGCGCAGGGCGGCCAGGTCCAGCTTGACCGGCACCAGCAGCGACTGCCCGGCGGCCGAGGCGGCATCGAACAACGCCACACCTTCCGCCGCGGACAGGGCGTTCACGCCGCCCCGGCCGAGGCGCGAGACCTCCTCGGCGTCCAGTGCGCCGCCCATGCCGCCGACCTCGGCCCACAGGCCCCAGGCGAGGGAGGTGGCGGCCAGGCCCTTGGCCCGGCGGTGCGCGGCGAGGGCGTCGAGGAACACGTTCCCCGCCGCGTAGTTGGCCTGGCCCGCGCCACCGAAGACACCGGCGGCGGAGGAGAAGAGGACGAACGCGGACAGATCGAGATCGGCGGTCAGCTCGTGCAGGTTCCACGCCGCGTCCACCTTCGGACGCAGTACGGCCGACAGCCGCTCGGCCGTCAGGGACCCGATCACGCCGTCGTCCAGGACACCCGCCGTGTGCACGACGGCCTTGAGCGGGTGCTCGGCCGGGATCGCGGCCAGTACGGCCGACAGCGCGTCCCGGTCGGCCACGTCGCAGGCCGCCCAGGTGACCTCGGCGCCCAGACCGGCCAGCTCGGCCGACAACTCGGCGGCGCCTTCGGCGGCTTCGCCCCGACGGCTGACCAGCAGCAGGTGCCGTACGCCGTGCTCGGCGACCAAGTGCCGGGCGAACAGCCCGCCCAGCGAACCACTCGCACCCGTCACCAGCACCGTGCCCTCGGCATCCCACTCCGCGGCGGAGCCGGCGGTCGCGGCGCGGCCCAGCCTCGGGACCAGCACCGATCCGCCCCGCACGGCCACCTCGGACTCGCCCGAGGCGAGGACGGCGGGCAGGGCCCGGTAGGACGCGTCCGTTCCGTCCGTGTCGGCCAGCACGATGCGGCCCGGGTTCTCCGACTGGGCCGAGCGCAGCAGACCCCACACCGGAGCGTGGACCAGGTCCGGGACGTCCTCGCCCGGTACGGCGGCCACCGCGCCCCGCGTCAGGACCAGCAGGCGCGAGTCGGCGAACCGGTCGTCGGCCAGCCACTCCTTCAGCAGTTCCAGCACCCGCCGGGTCTCGGCGTGCACCGCGCCCGCCACGTCCTGCGGGTCGCTCACCGCCGTCAGCGGTACGCAGACCAGAGCCGGGGCCGCGAGGTCCGCGAGGCCGGTGTGGGCCTCGTAGCGCACGCCCACCGCGTCGAGTCCGGTGTGGCCGTCGGCGAGCAGGGCCCAGGGGCGCTGCTCGGCGGCGGGCACCGGGGTGAGCCGGACCGACGTCCACTCGACCTGGAACAGCGACTCCACACGTCCGCCGCGTGCCGCGCCGATCTGCTCGGGCGAGACGGCCCGCAGCGCGAGCGACTCGACCGAGGCGACCGGTGCGCCCGCCGGGTCGGCGAGCTCCAGCGACACGGCGTCGCGGCCGGCCGGGGCCAGGCGGACCCGTACGGCGGAGGCGCCGGCCGCGTGGAGCCGTACGCCGCTCCAGGCGAAGGGCAGGCGGCCCTGGCCGGTGTTCTCGACGAGGGCGCCGAGGCCGGCCGCGTGGAGGGTGGCGTCGAGGAGGGCCGGGTGCAGGCCGAACCAGTCGGCCGTGGCGGCGGTCTCCTCGTCGAGGCTCACCTCGGCGTACACGGCGTCGCCGTGGAGCCAGGCCGAGCGCAGGCCCTGGAAGGCCGGGCCGTAGTCGAACCCGGCCGCGGCGAGGCCCGCGTAGAGACCGTCGATGTCCACCGCTTCGGCTCCGGCCGGCGGCCAGACCGTGAGGTCGGGCGCCGGGGCCGGGGCGTCGTCGCCGGTGGCTCCGGTGGCTCCGGTGGTGAGAACGCCGGTGGCGTGCCTCGTCCACGGCTCCTCGGCGGGGCTGTCCTCGTCGCGGGAGTACAGGGACAGGGCGCGTCGGCCGGTCTCGTCGGCTCCGGCGACGGAGAGCCGCAGTTGGACTCCGCCGCGCTCGGGGAGGACGAGCGGGGCCTCCAGCGTCAGTTCCTCCAGGACGTCGCAGCCGACCTGGTCGCCGGCGCGGACGGCCAGTTCCACGAAGGCCGTACCGGGCAGGAGGACCGAACCGAGGACGGCGTGGTCCGCGAGCCAGGCGTGGGTGGCCGTCGACAGCCGGCCGGTGAACAGGAACCCGTCCGAGTCGGGCAGTTCGACGGCCGCGCCGAGCAGCGGGTGGTCCGTCGTGCCGAGGCCGAAGCCGGCGGCGTCGCCCGGGGCGTGCTGTCCGCCCGCGGCCGAGTCGAGCCAGTACCAGTCGCGCTGGAACGCGTAGGTGGGCAGCTCGACCTGGCGGGCGCCGATCGGGGCGAAGTACGCCTCCCAGTCCACGCTCGCGCCGTTGGTGTGGGCGAGGGCGAGGGCGGTGTTCAGCGTCTCGGGCTCGGGGCGGCCGGTGCGCAGGGCGGGCGCGAAGCGGGCCGCGCCGTCCCGGGTCAGGCAGTCCTGGGCGAGGGCGGAGAGGACGCCGTCGGGGCCGAGTTCGAGGTACGTGGTCACGCCGGCGGCTTCCAGGGCGCGGATGCCGTCGAGGAAACGGACGGCCTCGCGGACGTGGCGGACCCAGAAGTCGGCCGTGGCCATCTCGTCGGTGACGAGCGCGCCGGTGAGGCAGGACACGATCGGGATGCGCGGGGTGGCGTAGGTCAGGTCCTCGGCGACCTTGCGGAAGTCGGCCAGCATGCCGTCCATGTGGGGCGAGTGGAAGGCGTGGCTGACGGTGAGCCGCTTGGTCTTGCGGTCGGGGAAGGCCGCGGCGATCTTGACCGCCGCGTCCTCGTCACCCGCGATGACGACGGAGTTGGGGCCGTTGATCGCGGCGATGCTCACGCGGTCCGTCAGCAGCGGCTGGACCTCGTCCTCCGAGGCCTGGACGGCGATCATCACGCCGCCGGTGGGCAGCGCCTGCATCAGCCGGCCGCGCGCGGCCACCAGCGTGCACGCGTCGTCCAGGGACAGCACCCCGGCGACGTGCGCGGCGGCGATCTCACCGATGGAGTGCCCGGACAGGAAGTCCGGCTTGACGCCCCACGATTCGAGCAGCCGGAACAGGGCCACTTCGACGGCGAACAGCGCCGGCTGCGTGTACTCGGTCCGATCCAGGAGTTCAGCGTCCGCGCCGAACAGCGCGTCCTTCAGCGGAAGTTCCAGCCGCTCGCAGACCGCGTCCAGCGCGGCGGCGAACACCGGGTGGGCGGCGTGGAGTTCGCGGCCCATGCCGAGGCGCTGGCTGCCCTGGCCGGTGAACAGGAAGGCGAGCTTCCCGGCTCCGGCGGCGCCCACGGTGCCGTGGATCACCGAGGCGGCGGACACGTCACCGTTCTCCAACGCCACCAGAGCGCGTAGCAGTTCTTCCCGGCCGTCGGCCACGACCACCGCGCGGTGGTCGAAGGCGGCGCGACGGGTGGCCAGCGAGTAGGCCAGGTCGCAGGTGCCGGCCTCGGGCGTCTGGGCCAGGTGGGCGCGCAGGCGGGCCGCCTGGGCGCGCAGAGCGTCCGCCGACTTCGCGGACAGGACGTACGGCAGCACCGGCGCCGTGCCGGTCTCGGTGGCGGTCATCGCGACCTCGTCCGGGGCCTGCTCGATGATCGTGTGCGCGTTGGTGCCGCTGATGCCGAACGAGGACACGCCGGCCCGGCGCGGGCGGCCCGTCTCCGGCCACGGCACGGACTCCGTCAGGAGGGTGACGGCGCCGTCCTCCCAGTCCACGTGCGGGGTCGGCTCGTCCACGTGCAGGGTCTTGGGCAGGACGCCGTGCCGCATCGCCATGATCATCTTGATCACGCCGGCGACACCGGCGGCGGCCTGCGTGTGGCCCATGTTCGACTTGATCGAGCCCAGCCACAGCGGCTCGTCCGCCCCGCGCTCCCGACCGTAGGTCGCCAGCAGCGCCTGCGCCTCGATCGGGTCGCCGAGCGTCGTGCCCGTCCCGTGCGCCTCGACCACGTCGATCTGGTCGCTGCTCAGTCCGCCGGAGGCGAGGGCCTGCCGGATGACGCGCTGCTGCGAAGGCCCGTTCGGGGCGGTCAGGCCGTTGGAGGCGCCGTCCTGGTTGATCGCCGAGCCGCGGACCACCGCGAGGATCGGGTGGCCGTTGCGGCGGGCGTCCGAGAGCCGCTCGACGAGCAGCATGCCCGCGCCCTCGGCCCAGCTGGTGCCGTCGGCGGCGGCGGCGAAGGACTTGATGCGGCCGTCGGCGGCCAGGCCGCGCTGGCGGCTGAATTCGGTGAAGGTGCCCGGCGTCGACATGACCGTGACACCACCGGCCAGCGCCATCGTGCACTCGCCGTTGCGCAGGGCCTGGATCGCCCAGTGCAGGGCGACCAGGGACGACGAGCACGCGGTGTCGACGGTGACCGCCGGCCCCTCCAGGCCGAACGCGTAGGACACGCGGCCCGAGGCGATGCTGCCGGAGTTGCCGGTGCCGAGGTAGCCCTCGACGCCGTCGGGCACGGACGTGATGCGGGTCGCGTAGTCGTGGTACATGATGCCCGCGAACACGCCGGTCCGGCTGCCGCGCAGGGTGGCCGGGTCGATGCCGGCCCGCTCGAAGGCCTCCCACGAGGTCTCCAGCAGCAGGCGCTGCTGCGGGTCCATCGCCACGGCCTCGCGCGGCGAGATCCCGAAGAACGCAGGGTCGAAACGGCCCGCGTCGTGCAGGAAGCCGCCGGAGCGGGTGTAGCTGGTGCCCTTGCCGTCCGGGTCCGGGTCGTACAGCGACTCCAGGTCCCAGCCGCGGCCCCGCGGGAACTCCGAGATGGCGTCGACGCCGCCCACCACCAGGCGCCACAGGTCCTCGGGGGTCTCGACCCCGCCGGGGTAGCGGCAGCTCATGCCGACGATCGCGATCGGGTCGTCCTGGAACGAGGTGCCCAGGGCGGCGACCGGCGGGAACGCGGCCGCCTCGGCCGCCTCCCCGTCCCCGGTCAGGCCCAGCACCTCGGTCCGCAGGTAGGCGGCGAGGGCGTTCGGCGTCGGGTAGTCGAAGACGAGCGTGGCGGGCAGCCGTTCGCCCGTCGCGGCGCCGAGGCGGTTGCGAAGTTCGACGGAGGTCAGGGAGTCGAAGCCGAGCTCCTTGAAGGCCCGGTCGGCCGACACCTCGGCGGTCGAGGCGTGCCCGAGTACGGCGGCCACCTCGGCCCGCACCATGTCCAGCAGCGCCTGCTCCCGCTCGGCCGCCGGCAGCGCCGCCAGTCGGGTGCGCAGCGCGGACCCGTCGACCGTGGCGCCCTGCCCCGCCGCCCGGCGGGCCGGTACGCGGACCAGTCCGCGCAGCAAGTCGGGAACCATGCCGCTACGGGCCTGGGCGCGCAGGGCGGCGAGGTCGAGCGGGAGGGGCACGAGCAGCGGCTCGGCGGTGCGGCGGGCCGCGTCGAAGAGGGCGAGGCCCGTCTCCGGGGAGAGGACGCCGATGCCGCCGCGGTTGATGCGTTCGCGGTCACCGTCGGCGAGGTCGCCGCCCATGCCGCCGACGCCGGTCCACAGGCCCCAGGCGAGGGAGGTGGCGGCGAGGCCCTGGGCTCGGCGGTGGGTGGCGAGGGCGTCGAGGAAGGTGTTGGCCGCCGCGTAGTTGGCCTGACCGGCGCCACCGAAGACACCGGCGGCGGAGGAGAACAGGACGAACGCGGACAGGTCGAGGTCGGCGGTCAGCTCGTGGAGGTTCCACGCCGCGTCCACCTTCGGACGCAGTACGGCCGACAGCCGCTCGCTCGTGAGGGACCCGATGATGCCGTCGTCCAGGACACCGGCCGTGTGCACGACGGCCTTGAGCGGGTGCTCGGCGGGGAGGGCGGCCAGTACGGCGGCCAGCGCGTCCCGGTCGGCCACATCGCAGGCCGCCCACGACACGTCAGCCCCCAGCTCGGCGAGTTCGACGGACAGGTCGGAGGCACCCTCGGCGGCCTCACCGCGACGGCTGACCAGCAGCAGGTGCCGTACGCCGTGCTCGGCGACCAAGTGCCGGGCGAACAGCCCACCCAGCGAACCACTCGCACCGGTCACCAGCACCGTGCCCTCGACGTCCCATGCGGCAGCCTCCTCGGAGACCGCCGTACGCGCCAGCCTCGGCACCAATACCGAGCCTCCGCGCACCGCCACCTCGGACTCGCCGGTGGCCAGGGCGGCCGACAGCCCGTCGGCGGGGTCGGTCCCGGCGTCGAGGTCGACCAGGACGATGCGGCCCGGGTTCTCCGACTGCGCCGAGCGCACCAGACCCCACACCGGAGCGTGCACCAGGTCCGACACGCCCTCGCCCGGTACGGCCTCCACCGCACCCCGCGTCAGGAACACCAGGCGCGACCCGGCGGACTGCTCGGCCGCCTGCCACTCCTGGAGCAGCCCGAGCACCCGGGTGGTCCCGGCGTGCACGGCGGCGGCCACGTCCGCACCGGTCGGCTCCAGGCAGGACACCACCGTCGCGGCGGCGGTCCCGTCGCCCTCGCCCCACATCGACCAGTCCGCGAAGGAACCTGCCGGCGCGGCCGACTCCGCCCACTCGACCCGGAACAGGGCGTCGCGGGTCAGGTCCGGGGCAGTGTTCAGCTGGTCGCGGCTCACGGCCCGCAGGGCCAGGCCGGCGACCGAGGCCACCGGGGCTCCGGTCGCGTCGGCGATGACGAGGGCCACCTCGCCGTTCCGAGCCGTGGTCAGGCGTACCCGCAGCTCGGCGGCGCCGACCGCGTGCAGGCGGACACCGGACCAGGAGAACGGGAGCCGTCCTTCGCCGCTGCCGGCGCTCTCCGTGCCGCGCAGTCCGAGCGCGTGCAGGGCCGCGTCGAGCAGGGCCGGGTGCAGGCCGAACCGGGCGGCCTCCTCGGCCGCCCCCTCGGGGAGCGCGACCTCGGCGTAGTACGCGCCGTCGTGCCGCCAGGCGGCCCGCAGGCCCTGGAACACCGGCCCGTAGCCGAAGCCGGAGTCCGCGAGGCCCTCGTACAGGCCCGCCACGGGGACGGGCTCCGCGCCGGCGGGCGGCCACTCGGTGAGGTCCTGCGGGGCGGACTCGGCCCCGACCGCGAGCACACCGACGGCGTGCCGCGTCCACGGCGCGTCCGTGTCGACGCCCTCGGGGCGCGAGTGGAGGGCGAGGCTACGGCGCCGGCCCGACGGATCGGCGGCTCCGACGGCGAGCCGCAGCTGTACACCGCCCTGCTCGGGCAGCACCAGGGGGGCTTCCAGGGTGAGTTCGTCGACCAGGTCACAGCCGACGTGCTCGCCGGCCCGGAGCGCCAGCTCGACGAAGGCCGTGCCGGGCAGGAGGGCCGCGCCCATGACCCGGTGGTCCCCGAGCCAGGGGTGGGTGGTCAGCGACAGGCGGCCGGTGAAGAGTTGGCCGTCGGAGTCGGGCAGTTGGACCTCGGCGCCGAGCAACGGGTGGTCGGCGGCGCCGATTCCGGCCGCGGTGACGTCGCCGTCCGCGCGGCCGGCGTCGAGCCAGTAGACGCCGCGCTGGAAGGCGTACGTGGGCAGGTCGACGGGCTGGGCGCCGTACGGGCCGTAGAACGTCGGCCAGTCCACGGCGGTGCCGCGCACGTAGGCGGTGGAGAGCGCCGAGAGCAGCGTCTCGGTCTCGGCGCGACCGGCGCGCAGGGCGGGAGCGAAGGCGGCGGAGCCGGTGTCGTCGGCCAGGCAGGCCTGCGCCATCGCGGAGAGGACGCCGTCGGGACCGAGCTCGACGTACGTGGTCACGCCCGCCGCCTCCAGGGCGCGGACGCCGTCCAGGAAGCGGACCGCCTCGCGGACGTGGCGGACCCAGAAGTCCGCCGAGCCCATCTCGTCGGAGACCAGAGCGCCCGTCAGGTTGGAGACGATCGGGATCCGCGGGGCCGCGAAGGACAACCCCTCCACCACCCGGCGGAACTCGTCCAGCATGCCGTCCATGTGCGGCGAGTGGAACGCGTGGCTGACCGTGAGGCGCTTGGACTTCCGGTCCGGGAAGGCCTCCACGATCGCGACGGCCGCGTCCTCGTCACCGGCGACGACCACCGACGTCGGACCGTTGATCGCGGCGATGCTCACCCGGTCCGTCAGCAGCGGCAGGACCTCCTCCTCCGACGCCTGAACGGCGATCATCACCCCGCCGGACGGCAGCGCCTGCATCAGCCGGCCACGGGCGGCCACCAGCGTGCACGCGTCCTCCAGGGAGAACACACCCGCCACATGCGCGGCCGCGATCTCACCGATCGAGTGCCCGGACAGGAAGTCCGGCTTCACACCCCACGACTCGACCAGCCGGAACAAGGCCACTTCCAGGGCGAACAGCGCCGGCTGGGCGAACTCCGTCCGATCCAGCAACTCCGCGTCCGCACCGAACAGCACGTCCTTCAGCGGCAATTCCAGCCGCCCGCACACCGCGTCCAGCGCCTCCGCGAACACCGGGAAGGCCTCGTACAGCTCACGCCCCATCCCGAGGCGCTGACTGCCCTGGCCCGTGAACAGGAGGGCGAGCTTCTCGCCCGCCGCCGACGAGCCCTGGGCGAGGCCGGCAGCCCCGCGACCCTCGGCGAGGGCCGTCAGGCCGGCGCGGAAGCCGTCCCGGTCCGACGCGACGATGCCGGCGCGGTGCTCGAAGACAGCGCGGGTGGTCGCCAACGCGGCGCCGACGGCGGTGAGTTCGGCGTCCGGGTGGGCGTCGAGGTGGGACAGGAGCCGCTCGCCCTGGGCGCGCAGGGCCTCGGGGGTGCGGGCGGTCAGGTGCCACGGCAGGGCGGTGGCAGGCGCGGCCGGAGCGGCGACCGGAGCGACGACCGGGGTGTCGGCCGGGGTCTCGGGGAGTTCGACGATGGCGTGCGCGTTGGTGCCGCTCATGCCGAAGGAGGAGATGCCGGCGCGGCGCGGGCGACCGGTCTCGGGCCAGGGGCGCTGCTCGGTGAGGAGCGCGACGGCGCCCGCCGACCAGTCCACGTGCGGGGACGGCTCGTCCACGTGGAGGGTCTGGGGCAGGATGCCGTGGCGCATGGCCTGGACCATCTTGATGATGCCCGCGACGCCGGCGGCGGCCTGCGTGTGGCCGAAGTTGGACTTGATGGAGCCCAGCCACAGCGGGTTGTCCTCGGGGCGGTCCTGGCCGTACGTGGCGAGCAGGGCCTGTGCCTCGATCGGGTCGCCGAGTCGGGTTCCCGTACCGTGCGCCTCGACGGCGTCCACCTCGGCGGCGCTCAGGCCGGAGTTGGCGAGGGCCTGGCGGATGACGCGCTGCTGGGACGGGCCGTTGGGGGCGGTCAGGCCGTTGGAGGCGCCGTCCTGGTTGACGGCGGTGCCGCGGACGACGGCGAGGACCTGGTGGCCGTTGCGGCGGGCGTCGGACAGCCGCTCGACCAGCAGCATGCCGACGCCCTCGCCCCAGGCGGTGCCGTCGGCGGCGGCGGCGAAGGGCTTGCAGCGGCCGTCGGCGGCCAGCCCGCGCTGGCGGCTGAACTCGGTGAACACGTCGGGGGTGGTGATGATCGTGACGCCGCCCGCGAGGGCGATGGAGCATTCGCCGGCGCGCAGGGCCTGCGCCGCGAGGTGCAGGGCGACCAGCGAGGACGAGCAGGCGGTGTCGACGGTGACGGCGGGGCCCTCGAAGCCGAACGTGTAGGAGACCCGGCCGGAGGCGATGCTGCTGGAGCCGCCGGTGCCGAGGTAGCCCTCGACGCCTTCGGGGACGGTGTTCAGGCGGGACACGTAGTCGTTGTGCATCTGGCCGACGAAAACGCCGACCTGCTGTCCGCGCAGGCCCGTCGGGTCGATCCCGGCCCGCTCGAACGCCTCCCAGGAGGTTTCCAGCAGCAGGCGCTGCTGCGGGTCCATGGCGAGGGCCTCGCGGGGGTTGATCCCGAAGAAGGAGGGGTCGAAGTGGTGGGCGTCGTAGACGAAGCCGCCCTCGCGGGCGTACGAGGTGCCGGGGTTGTCGGGGTCGGGGTCGTAGAGGGCGTCGGTGTCCCAGCCCCGGTCGGCGGGGAGGTCCGCGATGCCGTCGCGGCCTTCGGCGAGCAGCTCCCACAGGTCCTCGGGACTGCGCACGCCGCCGGGGAAGCGACAGCTCATGGCGACGATGGCGATGGGGTCGTCGGCCTCGGCGACGGCCGACCGGACCGTGAGGGCCGCGGCGGCGGCCGCGGCCTCGGAGCCGAGGAGTTCGTCCTTGAGGTAACCGGCGAGGACGGTCGGGGTCGGGTAGTCGAAGACGAGCGTGGCGGGCAGCCGGACGCCGGCGGTGGCGCCGAGGCGGTTGCGGAACTCGACGGCGGTCAGCGAGTCGAAGCCGAGGTCCTTGAAGGCGCGGCCGGGCTCGACGGCGTCGGGGGTGGCGTGGCCGAGGACGGCCGCCACCTGGTCGCGTACGAGGTCGAGGAGGAGCGTGTCGCGCTCGTTCTCGGGGAGTCGTACGAGCTGCTCCACCAGCGGCGTTCCGGTACGGGCGGCGCCCGCCTCGACGGCCCGGCGGGCGGGGGCCCGGACGAGGCCGCGCAGCAGCGCGGGGACCATGCTCGCGTCGGCCTGACGCAGCGGCGCGAGGTCGAGCCGCATGGGGACGAGGTGGGCGTCGCCGGTGCGGTGGGCGGTGTCGAGGAGGGCGAGGCCCTCTTCGGAGGAGAGGCCGAGGACGCCGGAGCGCGTCATGCGGTCCTTGTCGGCGGTGTCCAGCTCGCCGGTCATGCCGCTGGCCTCGGCCCACAGGCCCCAGCCGAGGGAGGTGGCGGGCAGGCCGTGGGCCTGGCGGTGGCGGGCGAGGGCGTCGAGGAAGACGTTCGCGGCGGCGTAATTGGCTTGGCCGGCGCCGCCGAAAGTGCCGGCGGCGGAGGAGAAGAGGACGAAGTCGGCCAGGTCGAGCCGGCGGGTCAGTTCGTGCAGGTGGAGCGCGGCGTCGGCCTTGGGCCGCAGGACGCGGTCGATGCGCTCGGGGGTGAGGGCCTCGGCGATGCCGTCGTCGAGGACGCCGGCGGTGTGGACGACGGCGGTCAGCGGGTGCGCGGCCGGTACGTCGGCCAGTAGCGCCGCGAGCGCGTCGCGGTCGGCGGCGTCGCAGGCGGCGACGGTGACCTCGGCGCCCAGGGCGCGCAGTTCGGCGGCGAGTTCGGCGGCGCCGGCGGCCTTCTCGCCGCGGCGGCTGGTGAGGACGATGCGGCGGGCGCCGCGGACGGTGACGGCGTGGCGGGCGACGAGCGCGCCGAGGGTGCCGGTGCCGCCGGTGATCAGGACGGTGCCGTCGGGGTTCCACTCGGCGGGCACGGTCAGCACGATCTTGCCGGTGTGGCGGGCCTGGCTGAGGTAGCGGAACGCCTCGGGGGCCTGGCGCAGGTCCCAGGCGGAGACCGGGATCGGGCGCAGGGCGCCGGCCTCGAAGAGGCCGAGCAGCTCGGTCAGCATCTCCTGGATGCGGTCGAGGCCGGCTTCGGTGAGGTCGAACGCCTGGTAGGTGACGTCGGGGTGGGCGGCGGCGACGTCCCGCGGATCGCGGACGTCGGTCTTGCCCATCTCCACGAAGCGGCCGCCGCGCGGCAGGAGCCGCAGCGAGGCGTCGACGAACTCGCGGGCCAGGGAGTCCAGGACGACGTCGACGCCGCGGCCGTCGGTGGCCGTGCGGAAGGTGTCCTCGAAGTCGAGGGTGCGGGAGGAGGCGATCCGGTCGTCGCTCAGGCCGAGTCCGCGCAGGGTGTCCCACTTGGCGGGACTGGCGGTGGCGTAGACGTCGGCGCCCCAGTGGCGGGCGAGTTGGACGGCGGCCATGCCGACGCCACCGGCGGCGGCGTGCACGAGGAGGCTCTCGCCGTCGCGCAGGCCGGCGAGGTCGTGCAGGGCGTAGTAGGCCGTCATGAAGACGATCGGTACCGCCGCGGCCTCGGCGAAGGTCCAGCCCTCGGGCATCGGGGCGATCATGCGGCGGTCGACGACGGCCAGCGGGCCGAACGCGCCGGGCAGCATGCCCATGACGCGGTCGCCGGGGGCGAGGTCGGTGACGCCGGGCCCGGTCTCCAGGACGAGGCCGGCGCCTTCGCTGCCCATCAGGCCGGGGTCGCCGGGGTACATGCCGAGGGCGTTGAGCACGTCGCGGAAGTTGAGGCCGGCGGCGCGTACGGCGACGCGGACCTGGCCGGGCTCCAGAGGTGCTTCGGATGCGGGGCTCGGGAGGAGGGTGAGGTGGTCGAGGGTGCCCTTGTCCTCGATGTCCATGCGCCAGGCGGAGCCGTCGGCGGGCGGGGTCAGGGGGGTGGTGGCGGGGACCTGGGCGAGGCGGGGGGCGTGGACGGTGCCGCGGCGGATCGCGAACTGCGGCTCGCCGGTGGCGAGGGCGGCGGCCAGCGTTTCGGCGGTGGCGTCGCCGTCGAGGTCGGCCAGGACGAAGCGGTCGGGGCTCTCCGACTGCGCGGAGCGGACCAGGCCCCAGACGGGGGCGTGGACCGGGTCGGCGAGGTCCCAGTCGCCCTGGGTGGCGACGGCGCCCCGGGTGACGAACACCAGGCGGGAGGCGGCGAGGCGGTCGTCGGCCGACCAGCCCTGCACCAGGGCGAGGGCCCGGTGCGTGGCGGCACGCACGGCGTCCGGGGTGAGCCCGTCCTCTGCGAGGGCGGCCGGGCAGGGGGCCAGGACGTACGCCGGGGCCGGGGCGCCCGCGTCGAGGGCGGCGGCGAGGGCCGCGAGGTCGGCGTGAACCGTGCCGGGCAGCGCGAAACCGCCGGCGCCGGTGCCGGTGTCGTGGCCGGAGGCCGAAGCCGGGGTAGGGGTGATGACGGCCCACGTGGCCGGGTCGGTGGTGGGGGTGGTGGGGAGGGGGACGGTGGGCCAGTCGAGGCGGAACAGGGACTCGTGGTGGGCGGTGCGCGAGGCGCCGGTGAGGCGGTCGGCGGAGACGGGCCGGACGATCAGCCGCTCGACGGCGGCGACGGGGGCGCCGGTGGTGTCGGCCAGCTGGAGGGAGAGGGCGTCCTCGCCGTCGGCGGTGAGGCGGACGCGCAGGGCGGCGGCGCCGACGGCGTGCAGGGCGACTCCGCGCCAGGAGAACGGCAGTCCGGCCTGGCGGCCGCCGTCGGGGGACGGCTGGACGAAGGTGGCGTGGAGGGCGGCGTCGAGGAGGGCGGGGTGGAGGCCGAACCGGGTGGCGTCCGTCTGGAGGCCGTCGGGCAGGGCCACCTCGGCGTAGACGTCCTCGCCGAGGGTCCAGGCGGCGCGCAGGCCCTGGAAGACGGGCCCGTAGGCGAAGCCGCCCCGGCCGAGGTGCTCGTAGAGGCCCTCCACAGTGACGGCCTCGGCGCCCGGCGGGGGCCAGGCGGTGAGGTCGAAGGCGGGGCGCGGGGCGCCGGTGGCGAGGACGCCCGCGGCGTGCCGGGTCCACGGCTCGTCGTCGGCGGCGTCCGGGTCGCCGGAGTACACGTCGAGCGTGCGGCGGCCGTCCGCGTCGGGGGCGCCGACCACGATCTGGAGGCGTACTGCGGTGTGCGGGGCCAGGACCAGCGGGGATTCGAGGGTGAGTTCCTCCAGGACGTCGCAGCCGGCCTGGTCGCCGGCGCGGATGGCCAGCTCGACGAAGGCGGTGCCGGGCAGCAGGACGGTGCCCATGACGGCGTGGTCGGCCAGCCACGGGTGGGTGTCGAGGGAGAGCCGGCCGGTGAAGAGGAAGCCCTCGCCGTCGGCGAGCGGGACGGCGGCGCCGAGCAGCGGGTGGTGGGCGGCGCCCAGACCCGCCGATTCGACGTCGCCGATGAACCCGGCGGGCGCTTCGAGCCAGAACCGGCGCCGCTGGAAGGCGTACGTGGGCAGGTCGACGCGGCGCGCGCCGGTCGGGGCGAAGTACGCGGACCAGTCGAGCGGGACGGCCCGGGTGTGGAGGGCGGCGAGGGCGGCGGCGAGCGCCTCGGCCTCGCCGCGGTCGCGGCGCAGGGCCGGAACGAACACGGCGTCGGCGGCGTCGGCGCCGTCGGCGGGCTCCGTGAGGCAGTCGCGGCCGAGGCCGGACAGCACGCCCTGCGGGCCCAGTTCGAGGTAGGTGGTGACGCGTTCGGCGTCCAGGGTGCGGATGCCGTCGAGGAAGCGGACGGCATCCCGGACGTGGGAGACCCAGTGCTCGGGGGTGCGCAGTTCGTCGCCCGCGAGGGCGCCGGTCAGGTGCGTCACGACGGGGAGGGTCGGCGCGTGATAGGTGAGGGAGGCGGCGATGTCGCGGAAGGCGTCGAGCATGCCGTCCATCAGCGGGGAGTGGAAGGCGTGGCTGACGGTGAGCCGCTTGGTCTGCCGGCCGCGGCGTTCGAACTCGGCGGCGATCTCCAGCGCGAGGGTCTCCTCGCCGGAGATGACGACGGCGGAGGCGGAGTTGACGGCGGCGATGCCGATCCGGTCCTCGTGGCCGGCGAGCAGCGGCAGGACCTCGTCCTCCGTGGCGGTCAGCGCGATCATCGCGCCGCCTTCGGGCAGTTCCTCCATGAGCCGGCCGCGGGCGGCGACCAGGGTGGCCGCGTCGGGCAGGGTGAGGACGCCCGCGACGTGCGCGGCGGTGATCTCGCCGATGGAGTGGCCGGCGACGAAGTCGGGGCGCAGGCCCCAGGATTCGACGAGGCGGTAGAGCGCGGTCTCCAGGGCGAACAGGGCGGGCTGGGTGTAGCCGGTCCGGTTCAGGAGGTCGCCGTCGGTTAGGTCGCCGTCCTCGGCGAACAGGACGTCCTTGAGGGGCTGTTCGAGGTGCGGGTCGAGCGCGGCGCAGACCTCGTCCAGGGCGGCGGCGAAGGCCGGGTGGGTGGCGTACAGCTCGCGGCCCATGCCGGGGCGCTGGCTGCCCTGTCCGGTGAAGAGGACGGCGAGCCGGCCGTCGGCGGTGTCGTGCCGGACGAGCCGGGCGCCGTCGCGGCCTTCGGCGAGCGCGGCGAGTCCGGTGAGGAGCGCGTCACGGTCGCCGGCGACGACGGCGGCCCGGCGGTCCAGGGCGGTGCGGGTGGTGGCCAGGGAGAACGCCACGTCGGCGGGGGTGGCCCCGGGGTGCGCGGCCAGCTGGTCGGCGAGTCGGGCGGCCTGGGCGCGCAGCGCGTCGGGGGTGCGGCCGGAGAGGACGAACGGCAGCGGGCTGCCTGCGGGAAGGGTCGCCTCGGGGGCGTCGTCGGCCGGGTCGGGCTCGGCGTTCTCGTCGGTGGGCGGCTGCTCGATGATGACGTGCGCGTTGGTGCCGCTGACGCCGAAGGAGGAGATGCCGGCGCGGCGGGGGCGGTCCGTCTCGGGCCAGGCGGCGGCCTCGGTCAGCAGCTCGACGGCGCCGGCGGTCCAGTCGATGTGCGGGGAGGGCTCGCCGATGTGCAGGGAGGCCGGGAGTACGCCGTGGCGCATGGCCTGGACCATCTTGATGATGCCGGCGGCGCCGGCGGCGGCCTGGGTGTGGCCGATGTTGGACTTGATGGAGCCCAGGCGCAGCGGCCGGTCCTCGGGGCGGCCCTGGCCGTAGGTGGCGAGGAGGGCCTGGGCCTCGATGGGGTCGCCGAGGGTGGTGCCGGTGCCGTGCGCCTCGACGGCGTCGACGTCGGCGGCGGTGAGGCCCGCGTGGGCGAGGGCCTCGCGAATGACGCGCTGCTGGGAGGGCCCGTTGGGGGCGGTGAGGCCGTTGGAGGCGCCGTCCTGGTTGACGGCGGTGCCGCGGACCACGGCGAGGATCGGGTGGCCGTTGCGGCGGGCGTCGGAGAGCCGCTCGACGAGGATCACGCCGGCGCCCTCGGCCCAGCCGGTGCCGTCGGCGTCGGCGGAGAAGGACTTGCAGCGGCCGTCGGTGGACAGGCCGCGCTGGCGGCTGAAGTCGATGAAGGTGTCCGGGGTGGACATGACGGTGACGCCACCGGCGAGCGCCATGTCGCACTCGCCGCTGCGCAGGGCCTGCGCGGCCAGGTGCAGGGCGACCAGCGAGGAGGAGCAGGCCGTGTCGATGGTGACGGCGGGGCCCTCCAGACCGAAGGTGTAGGAGATGCGGCCGGAGGCGACGCTGCCGGCGGTGCCGGTGCCGAGGTAGCCCTCCAGGCCCTCGGGGACGGCCGGCAGGCGCGTCAGGTAGTCGTGGTACATGACGCCGGCGAAGACGCCGGTGCGGCTGCCGCGCAGGGACGAGGGGTCGAGTCCGGCCCGTTCGAACGCCTCCCAGGAGGTCTCCAGCAGGAGCCGCTGGTGCGGGTCCATGGCGAGGGCCTCGCGCGGGTTGATGCCGAAGAGGTCCGGGTCGAAGTCGGCGGCGTCGTGCAGGAAGCCGCCGGTGCGGGTGTAGGAGGTGCCGGCGCGGCCGGGGTCGGAGTCGTAGAGCCCGTCGAGGTTCCAGCCGCGGTCGGTGGGGAACGGGGAGATCGCGTCGACGGAGCCGGCGACGAGCTGCCACAGCTCCTCGGGGGTGGTGACCCCGCCGGGGTAGCGGCAGGCCATGGCGACGATGGCGATGGGCTCGTCGGCGACGGCCGGCGAGCCGGCGCCGCCGTGGGCGGCGGGGGCGGTCTGGTCGCCGAGGATTTCGGTGCGCAGGAACGCGGCGAGGCTGTTGGGGGTGGGGTAGTCGAAGACGAGGGTGGCGGGCAGGCGGACGCCGGTGGCGGAGCCGAGGCGGTTGCGCAGTTCGACGGCGGTGAGCGAGTCGAAGCCGAGTTCCTTGAAGGCGCGGCCGGGGTCGACGGCGTCGGGGCCGGGGAAGCCGAGGACGGCGGCGACCTGGACGCGGACGGTGGCCAGCAGGAGCCGGTCGCGTTCGGCTGCGGTCAGCGGCAGGAGCCGCTCGGTGAGGCCGTCGGCGGGGGCGGCGCCCCGGTCGGCGGCCGTGCGGCGGCCGGCGGGCCGGACCAGGCCGCGCAGCAGCGGCGGGACCATGCTCGCGTCGGCCTGGCGCAGGGCGGCCAGGTCGAGGTGCATGGGGACGGCGGTGGGTTCGCCGCCGGCGCGGGCGGTGTCCATGAGGGCGAGGCCCTCGGCGGAGGACAGGGCGGCGACGCCGGCGCGGGAGATGCGTTCCAGGTCGGTGTCGGCGAGGTCGCCGGTCATGCCGCTGCGTTCGGCCCACAGGCCCCAGGCGAGCGCGGTGGCGGGCAGGCCCTCGGCGCGGCGGCGGTGGGCGAGGGCGTCGAGGAAGGTGTTGGCGGCGGCGTAGTTGGCCTGGCCGGCGGCGCCGAGGGTGCCGGCGGCGGCGGAGAACAGGACGAACGCGGCGAGGTCGAGGTCGCGCGTCAGCTCGTGCAGGTGCACGGCCGCGTCGACCTTGGCGGGCAGGACGTGGTCGACGCGCTCGGCGGTGAGCGCTTCGAGGATGCCGTCGTCGAGGACGCCGGCGGTGTGGACGACGGCGGTCAGGGGGTGCGCGGCCGGTACGTCGGCCAGCAGCGCGGCGAGCGCGTCGCGGTCGGCGGCGTCGCAGGCGGCCAGGGTGACCTCGGCGCCGAGGGCGCGCAGTTCGGCGAGGAGTTCGGGGGCGCCGGCGGCGGCCTCGCCGCGGCGGCTGGTCAGCAGCAGGCGGCGTACGCCGTGCTCGGTGACGAGGTGGCGGGCGACGAGCCCGCCGAGGGTGCCGGTGGCGCCGGTGACCAGGGCGGTGCCGTCGACGTCGAGCGGGCGGGCCTCCTGGCCGTCGGCGGCGGGCACGGCGGGGACGCGGCCGAGGCGGGGGACGACGGCGCGGCCCTCGCGCAGGGCGAGTTGCGGCTCGCCGGTGGCCAGCGCGGCGGGCAGGGCGCGCAGGGACTCCTCGCGCTCGTCCAGGTCGACGAGGACGAACCGGTCGGGGTGCTCGGACTGGGCGGAGCGCAGCAGGCCCCACAGCGGGGCGTGCGCGAGGTCGGCCACGTCGGCCGCGGCGGTGGTGGCGACGGCGCCGCGGGTGACGAACACGAGCCGGGAGAAGGCGAACCGGTCGTCGGCGAGCCAGGCCTGCGCCAGGTCGAGGGCGTGGTGCAGGGCGTCCGCGACGGCGGCGGGCAGGACGGCGTCGATCGGGGTCGGCCCCGCGGACGGCTCACCGGGTACGGGCACGAGGACGGCCTGCGGGACGGGGGCGCCCGCGTCGACGGCCGCGGCGAGGGCGGCGAGGTCGGGGTGGGCCGCGGCGGTCGGCAGGACGGCACCGAACCGGGAGGCGAGGCCCACGCCCGCGCCCTCGCCCACGCCTGCGGCCTCGCCGAGCAGGGCCCACTGGCCGGGGGCGACGGTCGTGGCGGAGGGCAGGGTCAGCGGGCTCCACTCGACGCGGAACAGCGCGTCGTGGAAGGCCGTACGGGCCGCCCGTACCTGGTCGGGGGTGACGGGACGCAGCAGCAGGGCGTCGACGCCCGCGACGGGCGCGCCGGTCTCGTCGGCGAGGTCGACGGAGACGGTGTCCCGGCCGGCGGGGGCGAGGCGCACCCGCAGGGCGCGGGCGCCGACGGCGTGCAGGGTGACGCCGCTCCAGGAGAACGGCAGGCGGCCGTGCTCGGTGTCCTCCAGCAGGGAGCCCATGCCCACGGCGTGCAGGGCGGCGTCGAGCAGGGCCGGGTGCAGGCCGAACAGGGCGGCTTCGGCGTGCGCCTGCTCGGGCAGGCGGACCTCGGCGAAGATCTCGTCGGCGCGCTGCCAGGCGCCGGTCAGGCCCTGGAAGACGGGGCCGTAGGCGAAGCCGGAGGCGGTGAGGTAGTCGTAGAGGCCCTCGACGGGGACGGCGGTGGCGCCCTGCGGGGGCCAGACCGCGAGGTCCGCGCCGGGGCGTACGGTGTCCCGCGCGGCCGGGGCGAGGAAGCCGGTGGCGTGCCGGGTCCAGGCGCCTTCGCCCCAGGTGTCGTCGGCGGCGTCCTCGGACCGGGAGTGCAGGGTCAGGGCGCGCCGTCCGTCGGCGTCGGGCGCGCCGACGGCGAGCTGGATCTGGACGCCGCCGTGCGGGGGCAGCGCCAGGGGCGCCTGGAGGGTGAGTTCGTCGAGGAGTTCGCAGCCGGTGTGCTCGCCGGCCTGGAGGGCGAGTTCCACGAAGGCCGTGCCGGGCAGCAGCACGGTGTCCATGACGGTGTGGTCGGCGAGCCAGGGGTGGGTGGCCAGGGAGAGCCGGCCGGTGAAGAGGTAGCCGTCGCCGTCGGCCAGGGCGATGGCCGCGCCGAGCAGCGGGTGGTCGGCGGAGCCGATGCCGGCGGCGGTGACGTCGCCGGCCCACGCGGTGGGCGGCTCGGGCCAGTACAGGCGGCGCTGGAAGGCGTACGTGGGCAGTTCGACGCGACGGCCGCCGCGGCCCGCGAAGACGGCGGACCAGTCCACCGCGACGCCGTGGACGTGGGCTCGGGAGACGGCGGCGGCGAACGCGGCCGGTTCGGGGCGGTCGGCGCGCAGGGTGGGTACGAAGACGAGGCCCTGGGGGGCGTCGTCGCCGTCCTGGTCGGTGAGGCAGTCCTGCGCGAGGGCGGTGAGGACCCCGCCGGGGCCGACCTCGATGAAGGTGGTGACGCCGAGCGCGGCGAGGCCGCGTACGCCGTCGAGGAAGCGGACGGCCTCGCGGACGTGGCGGACCCAGTAGTCGGCGGTGCAGATCTCCTCGGCGGTGACGGAGGCGCCGGTGAGGTTGGAGACGATCGGGATGACGGGCGGCGCGTAGGAGACGGCTTCGGCGGCCTCGCGGAACGCGTCGAGCATGTCGTCCATGAGCGGCGAGTGGAAGGCGTGGCTGACGGTGAGCCGCTTGGTGCGGCGGCCGCGGGCGCGCAGGGTCTCGGCGAGGGCCGTGGCGGCGTCCTCGTCGCCGGAGACGACCACGGAGCGGGGGCCGTTGACGGCGGCGATCGAGATCCGGTCGGTGAGGAGCGGGGTGACCTCGTCCTGCGTGGCCTCGACGGCGATCATCGCGCCGCCGGTCGGCAGGGCCTGCATCAGGCGGCCGCGGGCGGCCACGAGGGCGGCCGCGTCGGGGAGGGTGAGGACGCCGGAGACGTGGGCGGCGGCGAGTTCGCCGATGGAGTGCCCGATGAGGAAGTCGGCGGTAACACCCCACTGTTCGAGCTGCCGGTAGAGGGCGACCTCGACGGCGAACAGGGCGGCCTGGGTGTGGGCGGTCGCGTCCAGGAGGGCGGCCTCGGCGGTGCCCTCGGCGGCGAACAGGACGTCGTAGAGGGGCCGTTCGAGGTGGGGGTCGAGTGCGTCGCGGACCGCGTCGAGGGCGCGGGCGAACGCCGGGTGGGTGGCGTACAGCTCCCGGGCCATGCCGGGGCGCTGGCTGCCCTGGCCGGTGAAGAGGAAGGCGGTGTTGCCCTCGCCGACGGCGCCGACGACGGCGGTCGCGGGCTGCTCGCCGGCGGCGAGCGCGTCGAGGTCGGCGAGGAGCCGCTCGCGGTCGGCGGCGAAGAGGACGGCCCTGCGGTCCAGCGCGGAGCGGCTGGTGGCGAGGGAGAGGCCGAGGTCGGTGACCGACGCGGAGTCGGCGGCGAGTTCGGGGTGGGCGCGCAGGTGGGCGGCGAGGCGGGCCGCCTGGGCGCGCAGGCCCTCGTCGCCGTGGCCCGAGACGAGCAGCGGGACGGGTCCGCCGGCGGCTTGCGCGACGGTGTCGGCGTCGCCGGCGCCGGCGGCCTCCGTGACAGCCGGTTCTTCGACCGGCGGGGCCTGCTCGATGACCGTGTGGGCGTTGGTGCCGCTGACGCCGAAGGAGGAGATGCCGGCGCGGCGCGGCTGGCCCGTCTCCGGCCACGGCACGGCCCGGTCGAGCAGTTCGACGGCGCCGGTGGTCCAGTCGACGGCGGTGGACGGCTGGTCGATGTGCAGGGACTCGGGCAGGACGCCGTGCCGTATCGCCTCGACCATCTTGATGATGCCCGCGACGCCGGCGGCGGCCTGGGTGTGCCCGATGTTGGACTTGACGGAGCCCAGCCACAGCGGCCGGCCCTCGGGCCGGTTCTGGCCGTAGGTGGCCAGGATGGCCTGGGCCTCGATGGGGTCGCCGAGGGTGGTGCCGGTGCCGTGCGCCTCGACGGCGTCGACCTGCGCCGGGGTGAGCCCGGCGTTGGTCAGCGCCTGGCGGATGACGCGCTGCTGCGCCGGGCCGTTGGGCGCGGTCAGGCCGTTGGAGGCGCCGTCCTGGTTGATCGCGGAGCCCCGGACCACGGCGAGGACCGGGTGACCGTTGCGGCGGGCGTCGGAGAGCTTCTCCACGAGGAGCATGCCGACGCCCTCGCCCCAGCCGGTGCCGTCGGCGCCGTCGGCGAACGGCTTGCACCGGCCGTCGGGGGCCAGGCCGCGCTGCCGGCTGAACTGCACGAAGGCGCGCGGGCTGGACATGACCGTGACACCGCCCGCCAGGGCGAGGTCGCACTCGCCGCCGCGCAGCGCCTGCACCGCGAGGTGCAGGGCCACGAGCGACGCCGAGCAGGCGGTGTCGACGGTGACGGCGGGGCCTTCGAGACCGAACGTGTAGGAGAGGCGGCCGGAGACGACGCTCGCCGCGTTCCCGGTCAGGAGGTACTGCTCGACGCCCTGGGGGACCCCGTCGCGCAGCAGGTCGGGATAGTCCTGGCCGTTGGTGCCGATGAACACGCCGGCCTTGCAGCCGCGCAGGGTCACCGGGTCGATGCCCGCGCGTTCGAAGGTCTCCCAGGACGTTTCGAGCAGCAGGCGCTGCTGTGGGTCCATGCCGAGGGTCTCGCGCGGGCTGATCCCGAAGAAGCCGGCGTCGAACTCGCCGACCCCGTCGAGGAATCCGCCCTCGCGGGTGTACGAGGTGCCCCGCCGGTCGGGGTCCGCGTCGTACAGGGATTCGATGTCCCAGCCGCGGTCGGTCGGGAAGTCGGTGACGGCGTCCCGACCGCCCGCGACCAGGTCCCACAGGTCCTCCGGCGACTGGATGCCGCCGGGGAACCTACAGGCCATGCCGACGATCGCGATCGGCTCCGGCTCCCGGTCCTCGACCTCGCGCAGGCGCTGCCGCGTCTGGTGCAGATCGGCCGTCACCCGCTTCAGGTAGCCGATGATCTTGTCCTGATCCGCCGCCTGCTGCGCCATTGGAACCTCACCCATGCTCGTCACAAACCCTTGTGCTGTTACTGCCTGCTGTCCGCTGTGCTAGATACCGAGCTCGTTCTCGATGAAGTCGAAGAGCTCGTCGGGCGTGGCTTCCTGGAGCTTCTCGGCCACGGCCTCGCCGCTCGAATGGGCCTGGGGTTCACCCCACTTCGCCAGGAGGGCCTGGAGGCGCGAGGCGATGTCGGCGCGCGTCCGGACGTCCGGGTCGAGGACGGAGAGCGCGGATTCGAGCTTCTCCAGTTCCGCGATGCCGGGCGCGGCCGCCGCGCTGCCGTCCTGGACGATCTCGGCCCGCAGGAACTCGGCGAGGACCGCCGGGGTCGGGTGGTCGAAGACCAGCGTGGCCGGAAGCTTGAGTCCGGTGGCGGCGTTCAGCCGGTTGCGCAGTTCCAGGGCGATCAGGGAGTCGAAACCGAGCTCCTTGAACGCGCGGCCCGCGCCCACCTCGTCGGTACCGGCGTGACCCAGCGCGGTCGCCGCGTGGGAGCGCACCAGTTCCAGTACGGCCAGGGCCTGTTCGGCCTGCGGCATCACGGCCAGCCGGCGGCGCAGCGCCTCGCCCGGAGCCCCGGCCGCGCCCTCGCCCGCCTCGCCGGCGGCCGGGGCCGTCCGCGCGAGCCGGCGCACCTCGGGCAGATCGCCGAGGAACGGGCTGGGCCGTACGGCGGTGTAGCCGGGCGTGAACCGCTCCCACTGGATGTCGGCGACAGCGACGGCCGGTTCGGCGTGGTCCAGGGCCTGCTGGAGCGCCCGGATCGCGGCGCGCGGCGCCATGGCCGGTACGCCGCCGCGGTCGAGCCGTTCGCCGATGGCGCCGCCGGCGGCCAGTCCGCTGTCGCCCCACCGGCCCCAGGCCACCGAGGTCGCGGGCAGCCCGTCGGCGTGCCGCTGCTCGGCGAGGGCGTCGAGGTAGGAGTTGGCGGCGGCGTAGTTGCCCTGCCCGGCGTCCCCCAGGGTGCCGGCGACGCCGGAGAACAGGACGAACGCCGACAGGTCGAGGTCGCGCGTCAGCTCGTGGAGGGTCAGCGCCGCGTCCGCCTTGGGGGCGAGTACGGTCGCGAACCGCTCGGGGGTCAGCCCGTCGATCACCCCGTCGTCGAGGACACCGGCGGTGTGCACGACGGCGGTCAGCGGCAGGTCGGCGGGCACGGCCGCGAGGAGTGCGGCCACGGCGTCCCGCTCGGCCATGTCACAGGCGCGGAGCGTGACGCGGGCGCCGAGCGCGGTGAGTTCCTCGCGCAGCTCGGCCGCGCCGGGTGCGTCGGGGCCGCTCCGGCTGGTCAGGATCAGGTGCTCGGCGCCGTTCTCGGCGAGCCAGCGGGCGACGTGGGCGCCGAGGGCGCCCGTACCGCCGGTGACCAGCGTCGTACCGCGCGGCTTCCAGGCGGGCACGACGGGCGCGTCCGCGAGGGAGGCGTGGACCAGGCGCCGGCCGAACAGGCCGGAGGCGCGCAGCGCCACCTGGTCCTCGGCCCCGTCCCCGGCGAGGACTCCGACGAGCCGTTCGAGGGTTCGCTCGTCGGCCTGCGCGGGCAGGTCGAGCAGACCGCCCCAGCGGTCGGGGAACTCCAGGGCGGCGGTGCGGCCGAAGCCCCACAGCAGTGCCTGCGCCGGGTCCTGGAGCCGCTCGGACCGGGCCACGGAGACGGCGCCGCGGGTGACGCACCACAGCGGCGCGGCCACGTCGGCGTCGCCGAGGGCCTGGACGAGCGCGGCGGTGGCGAGCAGCCCGGGGTGCTCGCGCAGAGGCGCGGCGTCGGTGTCGCCGAGGGCGAGGAGGGAGAGGACGCCGGCGGGGTGGGTGGCCCCGCCTGTGGCGGTCTTGAGGGCGGTGGTGAGCGCGTCCCGGTCGGCCGCGTCGGCGGCCACGGTGACCGTACGGACCTCCGCGCCGCGCTCGCCGAGCGTACGCAGCACGGCGGCGGCCGTGTCGGCGTCCGGGCCGGCCAAGGCCTCGGGCACGACGACCAGCCAGGCCCCCGAGAGCCGCGTGGCACCGGCTTCGGCCAGCGGCTTCCAGGTGACGCGGTAGCGCCAGCCGTCCACGGTGGACTGCTCGCGGCTCTCGCGCCGCCAGGAGGACAGCGCCGGGAGCAGGGCGGTGAGCGGCTGGTCGCCTTCGATGTGCAGCTCGGCGGTGAGCGCGGCAAGGTCCTCGCGTTCGACGGCGTCCCAGAAACGGGCGTCGAGCGCGCTCTCGGCCGGCGGCGCCTCGGGGTCGGCGGGCGCGGCCTCGGGCCAGAACCGCTGCGACTGGAAGGCGTACGTCGGCAGGTCGACGCGCCGGGCGCCGGTGCCGGCGAAGACGGCGTCCCAGTCCACGGTCACACCACGGACGTAGGCCTCGCCCAGGGAGAGCCAGAAGCGCTCCAGACCGCCTTCGTTACGGCGCAGCGAGCCCAGGATCGCGGCCTCACGGCCGGCGTCCTCCACGGTCTCCTGCATCCCGACGGTCAGGACGGGATGCGGGCTGGACTCGATGAACACACCAAAGCCCTGGTCCAGAAGCGTCCGGGTGGCCTCCTCCAGCTCCACCGTCTGACGGAGATTGCGGAACCAGTAACCACCGTCCAGCTCGGGGCCCTTCACCCACTCACCGGTGACGGTCGACAGGAAAGGAACCTCCGCTTCCTGCGGGACGATCGGAGCGAGCAGCTCGGCCAGCTCCTGCCTCAACAGCTCGACCTGCGCCGAGTGCGAGGCGTAATCCACCGCGATCCGCTTGGCCCGCACGCCATCGACCTCGCACGCGACCAGGAACTCATCCAGGGCCTGCGCCTCACCCGAGATCACCACGGATGAGGGCCCGTTGGCGGCGGCGACGGAGATCCGCTCCTCACCCCACGGCGCGATCCGCTCCCGCACCGCGGCAGCCGGCAGCGGCACGGACACCATCCCGCCCAGCCCCGCCAACACCCGACCGATGGCCTGACTCCGCAGGGCCACCACACGGGCCGCGTCCTCCAGCGACAGGATCCCCGCCACGCACGCGGCGGCTATCTCCCCCTGCGAGTGACCGATCACCGCACCCGGACGCACACCCGCCGCCCGCCACATCTCGGCGAGCGACACCATCACCGCGAACAACGCCGGCTGGACCACATCCACCCGGTCGAGGGAGGGCGCGCCGTCGGCGGCCCGGAGCACGTCCACCAACGACCAGTCGGTGAAGGGCTCCAGCGCCTTCGCACACTCATCCACCCGGGTTGCAAACACGGGTGAAGCGTCCAACAGCGCTTCCGCCATTCCCACCCATTGCGACCCCTGTCCGGGGAACACGAAGGCGGTCTTGCCCCCGATGACCGACCCCTGGACGAGCAGGGGTGCGGTGCCTCCGGCGGCCAGGGTGGCGAGGCCCGCGAGGTGTTCCTCCCGGTCCCGGCCGATCACGACCGCGCGGCGGTCGTGGGCGGTGCGGGTGGTGGCCAGGGAGTGGCCGAGATCGCTGCTCCGCAGGTCAGGACGGGTGGCGAGGTGGTTCAGGAGCCGATCCGCCTGGGCGTGCAGCGCCTTCTCGCTCTTGGCCGTGAGCGGCCAGGGCAGCGGGGCGGTGCGCTCGGCGTCGTTCTCGTCCGGGGTCGTCGCGGCCAGTAGGGGGTGGGGTGCCGGCGGCACAGGGGTCCCCTGCGCCTCGGGGTCCTCGGACCCCTGCTCGGCCGGGGCCTGCTCGATGATCGCATGGGCGTTCGTCCCGCTGAATCCGAACGAGGAAACACCCGCGCGCCAGGGCCGGCCGCCGGTCTCGGGCCAGGCCCGCCGTTCGGTCAGCAGGGCGACCTCGCCCGCGCTCCAGTCGACGTGCGGGGTGGGCTCGGCGATGTGGATGCTCCGCGGCAGGACGCCGTGCCGCATGGACAGGACGACCTTCATCACGCCGGCCACACCGGCGGCGGCCTGGGCGTGGCCGATGTTCGACTTGATGGAGCCGAGCAGCAGCGGCCGACCCTCCGGCCGGTCCTGGCCGTAGGTGGCCAGCAGGGCCTGTGCCTCGATCGGGTCGCCGAGCGTGGTGCCGGTGCCGTGGGCTTCCACGACGTCGACCTCGGCCGGGGTCAGCCGGGCGTTGGCCAGGGCCTGGCGGATGACCCGCTGCTGGGACGGGCCGTTGGGGGCGGTGAGGCCGTTCGAGGCGCCGTCCTGGTTGATGGCGGTACCGCGGATGACGGCGAGGACGGGGTGACCGTTGCGCTTCGCGTCCGACAGGCGCTCCACGAGCAGCATGCCGACGCCCTCGGCCGGGCTGAAGCCGTCGGCGTCGGAGGAGAAGGCCTTGCAGCGGCCGTCGGTGGACAGGCCGCGCTGGCGGCTGAACTCGATGAAGGTGCCGGGCGTCGACATGACCGTCACCCCGCCCGCCAGGGCCATGGAGCACTCCCCCGCGCGCAGCGCCTGCACCGCGAGGTGCAGGGCGACGAGCGAGGCCGAGCAGGCGGTGTCGACGGTGACGGCGGGGCCTTCGAGACCGAACGTGTAGGAGAGCCGGCCGGAGACGACGCTGCCCGCGCTGCCGGTGGCCAGGTGCCCTTCGAGGCCTTCGGTGGCGGCGCCGCGTACCAGGTGGGAGTAGTCGGAACCGTTGGTGCCGACGAACACGCCGGACTGGCTGCCCCGCAGGGTCTCCGGGTCGATCCCGGCCCGCTCGAAGGTCTCCCACGAGGTTTCCAGCAGCAGCCGCTGCTGCGGGTCCATCGCCAGGGCCTCGCGCGGGGAGATCCCGAAGAACGCCGGGTCGAAGGAGGCCGCGTCGGTGAGGAAGCCGCCCTCGCGGGTGTAGGAGGTGCCCTGGGCGTTGGGGTCGGGGTCGTAGAGCGCCTCGACGTCCCAGCCCCGGTCGGCGGGGAACCGCGAGAGGGCGTCGCCGCCGGAGGCCAGCAGCTGCCACAGTTCCTCGGGGCTGCGGACCCCGCCGGGGAAGCGGCAGCTCATCGCGACGACGGCGATCGGCTCGTCCTCGGACCCGGAAGTGGCGGCCGTCGGCACGGGCGTGGCGCCGGTGGCACGGTGACCGGCGAGTTCGGCCCGCAGGTGGCGGGCGAGGACGGTGGGGGTCGGGTAGTCGAAGACGAGGGTGGGCGGCAGCTTGAGGCCGGCGGCGGCGCCGAGCCGGTTGCGCAGCTCGACTGAGGTGAGGGAGTCGAAGCCCAGCTCCTTGAAGGCCCGGCCGGCCTCCACCGCGTCGGGGCCCGCGTAGCCGAGGACGGCGGCGACGGCGGTGCGGACCAGCTCCAGCAGCAGCCGTTCCTGCTCGGCCTCGGGCTGCCCGGCGAGCCGCCGGACGAGGACGGCGGCGCCGCCGCCGTCCTGCGCCGCGTCATCGCGGGCGGGCTCCATGGCCTGGCGTGCCTCGGGCAGGTCGTGCAGCAGCGGCCGGGCGCGGCCGGAGGTGAAGGCGAGGACGAAGCGCTTCCACTCCATGTCCGCGACGGTCAGGGTGGTCTCGTCGCGGTCCAGGGCGTGCCGCAGGGCGCTGACGGCCCGTTCGGGATCCATCTCGATGACGCCGTGGCGGCGCATCCGGTCGCCGACGGCGCCTTCGGCCATGCCTCCGTCGCCCCAGGGGCCCCAGGCGAGGGAGGTCGCGGGCAGGCCTTCGGCCCGCCGGTACTCGGCGAAGGCGTCGAGGAAGGCGTTGCCCGGCGCGTAGTTGCCCTGGCCGGGGGCGCCGAAGGTGGCGGCGAAGGAGGAGAAGAGGACGAACGCGGAGAGGTCGAGGTCGCGGGTCAGCTCGTGCAGATGCAGGGTCGCGTCGACCTTGACCCGCAGGACGCGTTCGATCTGCTCGGGGGTCAGCGTCTCGATGACCCCGTCGTCCAGGACGGCCGCCGTGTGCACGACGGCCGTCAGGGGCCGGTCGGCGGGGATCGCGGCGATGAGGGCGGCGAGGGCGTCGCGGTCGCTGACGTCGCAGGCGACGAGGGTGACCTCGGCGCCGAGCGCGGTCAACTCCTCGCGCAGCTCGGCCGCGCCGGGCGCCTCGGCACCCCGACGGCTGGTCAGCACCAGGTGCTCGGCGCCGTTCGACGCCAGCCAACGCGCCACGTGCGCGCCCAGCGCACCCGTACCACCGGTGACCAAAGTGGTTCCGCTCGGACGCCACTCGCGTACAGCGGGGCTGTCGGACAGCCGGGCCCGCACGAGACGGCGTACGAACAACCCGGAGGACCGGACGGCGACCTGATCCTCGGCCGCGTCCCCGGCCAGCACCCCCGCGAGCCGTTCGAGCACGCGGTCATCGGCCTCCGACGGCAGGTCGATCAGGCCGCCCCACCGCTCGCCGTGCTCCAGGGCCGTCACCCGGCCGAGCCCCCAGATCGGGGCCTGCGCGGGATCGGTCTGCCGCTCGGAGCGGGCCACGGAGACGGCTCCCCGGGTGACGCACCACAGCGGGGCGGCAACGTCGGCGTCACCGAGGGCCTGGACGAGGGACAGCGTGGCGATGACCCCGGCCGGCGCGGCCACACCGATCGGCTCGGCCTCGGTCCCGGCAGGGGTCAGGAGCGAGAGCACACCCGCCACGGCGGGGCCGTCGGCGAGCGCCTCGCGGATCCGCTCGACCAGCGCCGCCCGGACGTCGTGGGTGCGGGGGACGGTGATCTGTCGTACGTCGGCGCCGTGTTCGGCGAGCGTACGCAGAACGGCGGCGGTGGGAACGGCCTCGGCCGCCTCGGGGACCGCGACCAGCCAGGTTCCGTCGAGGCGGGCGGTGGCGGGCTCGGGAGCGGGCTTCCAGGTGATCCGGTAGCGCCAGCCGTCGACCGTGGAGCGCTCCTGGCTCTGGCGCCGCCAGGAGGAGAGCGCGGGCAGGAGCGCGGCGAGGGTCTCGTCGGCGTCGATGTCCAGCTCCGCCGTGAGGGCGGCCACGTCGTGGCGCTCGACCGCCTCCCAGAAGCGGGCGTCGACCGCGTCGACCGGGTAGGCGGCGGCCTCCGGGTCCTCGGCGGTGCCGCTTTCGAGCCAGTAGTGCTCCTGCTGGAAGGCGTAGGTGGGCAGGTCGACGCGCCGGGCACCGGTACCGGCGAAGACGGCGTCCCAGTCCACGGTCACACCACGGACATAGGCCTCGCCCAGGGAGAGCCAGAAGCGCTCCAGACCGCCTTCGTTACGGCGCAGCGACCCCAGGATCGCGGCCTCACGGCCGGCGTCCTCCACGGTCTCCTGCATCCCGACGGTCAACACCGGATGCGGGCTGGACTCGATGAACACACCGAAGCCCTGGTCGAGCAGGGTCCGGGTGGCCTCCTCCAGCTCCACCGTCTGACGGAGATTACGGAACCAGTAACCACCGTCCAGCTCGGGGCCGTTGACCCATTCGCCGGTGACGGTCGACAGGAAGGAAACCTCCGCGTCCTGCGGGACGATCGGAGCGAGCAGCTCGGCCAGCTCCTGCCTCAACAGCTCCACCTGCGCGGAGTGGGAGGCGTAATCCACCGCGATCCGCTTGGCCCGCACGCCATCGACCTCGCACGCGGCCAGGAACTCGTCCAGCGCCTGAACCTCACCCGAGATCACCACGGACGACGGCCCGTTCACGGCGGCGACGGAGATCCGCTCCTCACCCCACGGCCCGATCCGCTCCCGCACCGCGGCAGCCGGCAGCGGCACGGACACCATCCCACCCAGCCCCGCCAACACCCGACCGATGGCCTGACTCCGCAGAGCCACCACACGGGCCGCGTCCTCCAACGACAGGATCCCCGCCACACACGCGGCGGCTATCTCCCCCTGCGAGTGACCGATCACCGCACCCGGACGCACACCGGTGGACCGCCACACCTCGGCCAACGACACCATCACCGCGAACAACGCCGGCTGAACGACATCCACCCGCTCCAGCGAGGGCGCGCCCTCAACACCACGCAGGACGTCGAGCAACGACCACTCGGTGAACGGCTCCAGCGCCTTCGCGCACTCCTCGATCCGCGCCGCGAACACCGGCGACGACTCCAGCAGCCCGGCGGCCATCCCCACCCACTGCGAACCCTGCCCCGGGAACACGAACACCGTCTTCCCACCCACCACCGAACCGGTCACCACACCGGCCGCCATCCCACCCGAAGCCACCGCACGCACACCGGCAGCATGATCACCCAACACCACCGCCCGGTGATCCAAACCCGCACGCGTCGACGCCAACGACCACCCCACATCCACCGGATCCAACTCCGGCAGACCCGCCAACCGCTCCGCCTGCGCCCGCAACGCCGCCGCACTCCTACCCGACAACACCCACGGCACCACCGGCATACCCGAACGGACACCCGGCTCGACCTCGAAAGCTTCGACCGCCTCCGGCGCCTGCTCCACAATCACGTGCGCGTTCGTCCCGCTGAACCCGAACGACGACACACCCGCACGACGCGGGGCGCCGGTCTGCGGCCAGGGGACGCTCTCGCCGATGAGGGAAACGGCGCCCGCCTCCCAGTCGACGTGCGGGGTGGGCTCGTCGAGGTGGAGGGTCTTCGGGACGACGCCGTGCCGCATCGCCTCGACCATCTTGATGATGCTCGCGACGCCGGCGGCGGCCTGCGTGTGCCCGATGTTCGATTTGATCGAGCCGAGCAGCAGCGGCCGGGCGGCCGGGCGGTCCTGCCCGTACGTGGCCAGCACCGCCTGCGCCTCGATCGGGTCGCCGAGGGTCGTGCCCGTGCCGTGGGCCTCGACCACGTCCACGTCGGCGGCCCCCAGGCGGGCGTTGGTGAGGGCCTGGTGGATGACGCGCTGCTGGGAGGGGCCGTTGGGGGCCGTCAGGCCGTTGGAGGCACCGTCCTGGTTGATGGCGCTGCCGCGGATCACGGCCAGTACGGGGTGTCCGTGGCGCTGCGCGTCGGACAGGCGTTCCACGAGGAGCATGCCGACGCCCTCGCCCCAACCGGTGCCGTCGGCGGCTGCCGCGAAGGGCTTGCAGCGGCCGTCGGAGGCCAGGCCGCGCTGGCGGCTGAACTCGGTGAAGGTGGCCGGGGTGGCCATGACGGTGACACCGCCGGCGAGGGCCATGGTGCACTCCCCCGCCCGCAGGGCCTGCACGGCGAGGTGGAGGGTGACCAGGGAGGACGAGCAGGCGGTGTCGACGGTGACGGCCGGGCCTTCGAGGCCGAACGTGTAGGCCACGCGGCCGGAGGCGATGCTTCCGGAGCTGCCGGTGCCGAGGAAGCCCTCGACGCCTTCGGGGACGGTGTCCAGGCGGGCGGTGTAGTCGTGGTACATCACGCCGGCGAAGACGGCCGTCCGGCTTCCGCGCAGGGAGGTCGGGTCGATGCCGGCCCGCTCGAACGCCTCCCACGAGGTTTCCAGCAGCAGCCGCTGCTGCGGGTCCATCGCCAGGGCCTCGCGCGGGGAGATCCCGAAGGGCGCGGGGTCGAAGCGGGCGGCGTCGTAGAGGAAGCCGCCCTCGCTGACGTAGCTGGATCCGGCGCTGTCGGGGTCGGCGTCGTAGAGCGTCTCGACGTCCCAGCCGCGGTCGGCCGGGAAGCCGGAGATCGCGTCGCGGCCGTCGGCGACGAGCCGCCACAGGTCGTCGGGGGTGCGGACGCCTCCGGGGTAGCGGCAGCTCATCGCGACGATCGCGATGGGCTCCTGGTTCTGTTCCTCTACCTCGCGCAACCGCCTGCGGGCCTGGCGCAGATCGGCGGTCGCCCGCTTGAGGTAGTCGCGAAGCTTGTCCTCGTTCACCATGTGCGTGGCTCCATGCCAGAGAGGCGGTCGTACGGGTCTGTCCGTGGTGGTCGGGGGTGCCGGACGGGGCGGGGGGATTCCCCCCGCCCCGTCCGGCGGGCTCACGGCGCGTCGCTCAGGAGGCGCCGAGTTCGTCGTCGAGCAGGTCGAACAGCTCGTCGTCGGTGACCGTGTCGAGGTCGTCGTCGGTGTCCTCGTCGGTCGTGGTGCGGCCGGTGTCCTGGCCCGCGTTCCACTTGGCCATGAGGGCCTGGAGGCGCATCGTGATCCGCGAGCGGGTGACGCTGTCCGCGTCCGCCGACTCTGCGGCGCCCAACGCAACCTCCAGCCGGTCGAGTTCGCCGAACACGGTGGGTCCGTCGCCGTCGAGGGCGAGTGCGGAGCGCAGGTATCCGGCGAGCTGTTCGGGGGTCGGGTGGTCGAAGATGAGCGTGGCCGGGAGCCGGAGCCCGGTGGCCGCGCCGAGTCGGTTGCGCAGCTCGACGGCCGTCAGCGAGTCGAAGCCGAGTTCCTTGAACGCGCTGCCCGGTTGGATGGCGGCCGCGCCGCTGTGGCCCAGTACCTGGGCGACGTGGGTGCAGACCGTGTCGAGCAGGACCCGGTCCCGTTCGGCGGGCGGCAGTTGGGCCAGCCGCTGCGCCGTCGTTCCCGGGGCGTCCGCGCTCGCGCCGCCGTTCGCCCTGCGGCGTACGGGCGTCCGGAGCAGGCCGCGCAGCAGGGGTGCGACGTGGTCGCCGACCTGGGTTCGGAGTGCGGCCAGGTCGATGCGGGCGGGCACGAGCAGGCTCGTGGTCGTCGGCTCGGCGGGATCGCGGCGGGCCGTCGAGGCGCGCAGGGCGGCGTCGAAGAGGGTCAGTCCGTCGGCCGCCGACAGGGCGTTCATGCTGCCCCGGCCGAGGCGCCGGCGGTCCTGGTCGTCGAGGGTGGCGGCCATGCCGGCCTCGTCGTCCCACAGGCCCCAGGCGAGCGAGAGGCCCGCCAGTCCGTGGGCCCGGCGGTGCTGGGCGAGGGCGTCGAGGAAGGTGTTGCCGGCCGCGTAGTTGGCCTGTCCGGCGTTGCCGAAGACGCCCGCCGCCGAGGAGAACAGGACGAACGCCGTCAGGTCGATGTGCCGGGTCAGCTCGTGCAGGTTCCATGCCGCGTCGGCCTTGGGCCGCAGCACCTTCGCGACCCGCTCGGGGGTGAGCGAGGTGACGGTGGCGTCGTCGAGCACACCGGCGGTGTGCACGACGGCGGTCAGCGGATGCTCGGCCGGTACGGAGTCCAGCAGCGCGGCCAGCGCGTCCCGGTCGGCGGCGTCGCAGGCCGCCCAGGTGACCCGGGCGCCCGCCTCGGTGAGCGCGGCGGCGAGTTCGCCCGCGCCGGCAGCCGCCGCACCGCGCCGGCTGGTGAGCAGCAGGTGGCGTACGCCGTGCTCGGCGACGAGGTGTCGGGCGAGCAGGCCGCCGAGGGTGCCGGTGGCTCCGGTGATCAGGACGGTGCCCTCGGGGTCCGGGCCGGCGGGGGCGTCGTCCGTCGGCGCGGTGAGGGCCGCGCGGGCCAGGCGGGGTACGCGTACGGCCCCTTCGCGCAGGGCGAGTTGGGTCTCGTCGCCGGCGAGCGCGGCGGGCAGGGCCGCGTGCGAGGCGTCCTCCCCGTCGAGGTCGATCAGGACGAACCGGTCGGGGTGCTCGGCCTGGGCGGAGCGCACCAGGCCCCACACCGCCGCGTGCGCGAGGTCCGTCACGTCCTCGCCGGGGTCCGTGGAGACTGCGCCCCGGGTGACGACGGCGAGCCGCGAGGCGGCGAACCGTTCGTCCGCCAGCCATCCCCGGACGAGTTCAAGGGCCCGCCCGGTCGCGGCGTGGGCGGCGCGGGACACGTCCGGGGTCGCGAGGTCGGGGGCCAGGGAGACGAGGACCGTCTCCGGTACCGGCTCCCCCAGCGCCTCGGCCAGGTCGAAGGCCTCGCCGAGGGCGCCCAGGTCGGCGTGGGTCGTCTCGGCCGGGTCGGCGAGCAGGCCTGTCCGTTCGAGGCCGGCGCCCACCTTGAGCGGATCCGCGCCGAGCAGCGCCCACGGTCCGCCGGGGGACGGTACTGCGGGCGCTTCGGGCACGGCGAGCTCGGTCCAGTCGACCTGGAAGAGCGCCTCGCGCACGGGGCCGGCGCCGGGCCCGGCCGCTGCGATGCCGTCGGTGGCGAGGGGGCGCAGGACGAGCGAGTCGACGGTCAGGACGGGCTGTCCGGCGGCGTCCCACAGGGTCAGTGCCACCGCGTCCCGGCCGGCCGGGGCCATCCGTACGCGCAGTGCGGCGGCGCCGGCGGCGTACAGGCGTACGCCGTCCCACGAGAAGGGAAGCCGCGCGCCCTCCGGGCCGTCGGGGAAGAACTCCCCGAGCCCGACGGCGTGCAGGGCGGCGTCGAGGAGCGCCGGGTGGAGCCCGTACGGGGCGGCTTCCGGGAGGCGGTCCTCGGCGAGGGAGACCTCGGCGAACACCTCGTCCCCCAGCCGGTAGGCCCGGCGCAGGTTGCGGAAGGCGGGGCCGTAGCCGAGGCCGATGGCCTCGAAACCCGGGTAGAGCTCGTCCACCGGGCACTCGACGGCTTCGGCCGGCGGCCACTGCTCGAGGGCCTCCGCGTCGGCGCCTCGGGCATCGGGGGCGTCGGGGGCGAGGACGCCGTCGGCATGACGGGTCCACGGCTCGTCGGGGGTGGCCGCCTCGGGGCGCGAGTAGACCTGGAAGGCCCGGCGGCCGTCCGCGTCGGGCGCGGCCACGGCGAGCCGCAGCTGCGTCCCGCCCGTCTCGGGCAGGACGAGCGGCGCTTCGAGCGTCAGGTCGTCCAGCAGGCCGCAGCCGGCGTGGTCGCCCGCGCGGACGGCCAGTTCCACCAGCGCGGCGCCCGGCACCAGGACGGCGCCGGCGACGCGGTGATCGACCAGCCAGGGGTGGGTGCGCAGCGAGAGCCGCCCGGAGAAGAGGAACCCGTCCGAGTCGGGCAGGTCGACGGCCGCCCCGAGCAGCGGGTGCGCGGTCGCGCCGAGTCCGGCGGAGGCGACGTCACCCGCGAGGGCGTGGGCGGGGGCCTCCAGCCAGTACCGCTGACGCTGGAAGGCGTAGGTGGGCAGGTCGACCCGGCGGGCGCCGGTGCCGGCGTAGTACGCGGACCAGTCGACGGGGATCCCCCGCAGGTGCGCCTGCGCGAGGGCCGAGGCGAGGCCGGCCTCCTCGGGGCGGTCGGCCCGCAGGACCGGGAGGAAGGCCGCCCCGTCGGTGGTGAGGCAGTCCTGCGCGAGCGCGGAGAGGACGCCGTCGGGCCCGAGTTCGAGGTACGTGGTGACCCCCGCGTCCTCCAGGGCGCGTACGCCGTCGAGGAAGCGGACGGCCTCGCGGACGTGGCGGACCCAGAAGTCGGCCGTCGCCATCTCGTCGGTGACCAGGACGCCCGTCAGGTTCGACACGATCGGGATGCGCGGAGCGGCGTACGTGAGCCGCTGCGCGACCTCGCGGAAGGCGTCGAGCATGCCGTCCATGTGCGGCGAGTGGAAGGCGTGGCTGACGGTCAGGCGCTTGGTCTTCCGGTCGGGGAACGACTCGGCGATGGCGCTCGCCGCGTCCTCGTCACCGGCAATGACCACCGACTGCGGACCGTTGACGGCGGCGACGCTCACCCGATCCGTCAGCAGCGGAAGGATCTCCTCCTCCGACGCCTGCACCGCGATCATCACCCCACCGGCCGGCAGCGCCTGCATCAACCGGCCACGAGCCGCGACCAGGGCACACGCGTCCTCCAGCGAGAACACCCCCGCCACATGCGCGGCGGCGATCTCACCGATCGAATGCCCGGACACGAAGTCCGGCTCCACACCCCACGATTCCAGCAGCCGAAACAGCGCCACCTCCATCGCGAACAACGCCGGCTGCGTGTACTCCGTACGATCCACAAGCGCGGCATCAGCGCCGAACAACACGTCCTTCAGCGGAAGTTCCAGCCGCTCACACACCGCGTCCAGTGCCTGCGCGAACGCCGGGTGGGCGTCGTACAGTTCCCGACCCATCCCGAGGCGCTGGCTGCCCTGGCCGGTGAACAGGAAGGCGAGCTTCCCGGTGGTCGGCGAGCCTTCCAGCAGGCCGGCCGTCCACTCGCCCGCGGCGAGCGCGGAGAGACCCGCGAGGAATCCGTCGCGGTCCTCGGCGACGACGGCGGCCCGCCGGTCGAGGGCGGTCCTGGTCGTGGCCAGGGAGAGGCCGATGTCGCTCGGGGACAGGTCGGGGTGCTCGACCACGTGCGCGGCCAGGCGGGCCGCCTGCTCGCGCAGGGCCCCCGGATCCTTCGCCGAGAGGAGCCACGGCAGGCTGCCGGGCACCCGGGCGGGGGCGGGCCGCGTCGCGGGCTCCGGCTGGGTCACCTCGGACGGGGTCGCCTGGGGGGCCTGCTCGATGATGGCGTGGGCGTTGGTCCCGCTGAAGCCGAACGAGGAGATCGCGGCGCGGCGCGGGCGGCCCGTCTGCGGCCAGTCGGTGGCCGACTCCAGCAGCGTCACGGCTCCGGCCGCCCAGTCGACGTGCGGGGTCGGCTCGTCCACGTGCAGGGTCTTGGGCAGGATCCCGTGCCGCATCGCCATGATCATCTTGATCACGCCTGCGACACCGGCGGCGGCCTGCGTGTGGCCCATGTTCGACTTGACGGAGCCGAGCAGCAACGGACGGTCCTGCGCCCGCTCCTGGCCGTACGTGGCCAGCAGTGCCTGCGCCTCGATCGGGTCGCCCAGCGTCGTGCCCGTACCGTGCGCCTCGACGGCGTCCACCTCGGCGGCGGACAGACCGGCGTTTGCCAGGGCCTGGCGGATGACGCGCTGCTGGGAGGGGCCGTTGGGGGCGGTGAGGCCGTTGGAGGCGCCGTCCTGGTTGATCGCCGTCCCGCGGACCACGGCCAGCACCGGGTGCCCGTTGCGGCGAGCGTCCGAGAGCCGCTCCACCAGCAGGACGCCGGCGCCCTCGGCCCAGCCGGTGCCGTCGGCGTCGGCCGAGAAGGCCTTGCAGCGGCCGTCGGCCGCGAGGCCCCGCTGCCGGCTGAACTCCACGAAGGCCGCGGGGGTCGCCATCACGGTCACCCCGCCCGCCAGGGCGAGCGAGCACTCGCCGCTGCGCAGCGCCTGCACGGCCAGGTGCAGGGCCACCAGGGAGGAAGAGCAGGCCGTGTCGACGGTGACCGCCGGACCCTCCAGGCCGAACGTGTAGGACAGCCGGCCGGAGATGACGCTGCCCGCGTTGCCCGTGCCGAGGAATCCCTCGACGCCCTCGGGCAGAGCGGCGAGCCGGGAGGCGTAGTCGTGGTACATGACGCCGGCGAAGACGCCGGTCCGCGTCCCGCGCAGGGAGCGGGGATCGATGCCGGCCCGCTCGAACGCCTCCCAGGAGGTTTCCAGCAGCAGCCGCTGCTGCGGGTCCATGGCGACGGCCTCGCGGGGGGAGATCCCGAAGAAGGCCGGGTCGAAGGCGGAGGCGTCGGAGAGGAAGCCGCCCTCGCGGGCGTAGCTGGTGCCCTCGCGGCCGGGGTCGGTGTCGAAGAGGCCGTCGACGTTCCAGCCCCGGTCGTCGGGGAACCCGGACACGACGTCCCGGCCGTCCAGCACGAGCCGCCACAGGTCCTCGGGCGACTGCACGTCCCCGGGGTAGCGGCAGCCCAGGCCGACGATGGCGATGGGTTCGTCGTCGCGGAGGGCGACTGCGACCGGTGCGGTCGGCGCGGCGGGCGCGGCTCCGAGGAGTTCGGTGCGCAGGTGGTCGGCGAGGACGATCGAGGTCGGGTAGTCGAAGACGAGCGTGGCCGGCAGCCGGAGTCCGGTGGCGGAGCCCAGCAGGTTGCGCAGTTCGACGGCGGTCAGCGAGTCGAAGCCGAGCTCGCGGAAGGACCGGTCGGCCTCGACCGCCTCGGGCCCGGCGTAGCCGAGTACGGCGGCGACCTGGGTGCGTACGAGGTCGAGTACGAAGGCGGACTGTTCGGCGGCCGACAGGCCGGCCAGGCGTCCGGCCGGCGTGTCACCGGCCGTCGGGGCGCCGGCGGCCCGGCGGGTGGGCGTACGCACCAGGCCGGACAGCAGCGGCGGAAGCAGGCCGGCACCGGCCTGGGCTCGGAGGGCGGTCAGGTCGAGCGTGACCGGGACGAGCAGGGACCGCTCTGAAGCGCAGGCGGTGTCGAACAGTTCGACACCCTCGGCGGCGGTGAGGGCGTGCACACCACCGCGCCCCATGCGCGAGACGTCCTCGGCGTCGAGGGTGTCCCCCATGCCGCCGACCTCGGCCCACAGGCCCCAGGCCAGCGAGCTGGCGGCCAGGCCCTGGGCCCGGCGGTGCGCGGCCAGGGCGTCGAGGAACACGTTCCCCGCCGCGTAGTTGGCCTGGCCGGCGTTGCCGAACACACCGGCGGCGGAGGAGAAGAGGACGAACGCGGACAGATCGAGATCGGCGGTCAGCTCGTGGAGGTTCCACGCGGCGTCCACCTTCGGACGCAGTACGGCCGACAGCCGCTCGGCGATCAGGGACCCGACGACACCGTCGTCCAGGACGCCCGCCGTGTGCACGACGGCCTTGAGCGGGTGCTCGGCCGGGATGGCGGCCAGTACGGCCGACAGCGCGTCCCGGTCGGCCACGTCACAGGCCGCCCATACGACCTCGGCGCCCCGCTCGGCGAGCTCGGCCGACAACTCGGCGGCGCCTTCGGCGGCTTCGCCCCGACGGCTGACCAGCAGCAGGTGCCGTACGCCGTGCTCGGCGACCAGGTGACGGGCGAACAGCGCGCCCAGCGAGCCGCTCGCACCGGTCACCAGCACCGTGCCCTCGGCGTCCCACTCCAGGGGAGAGTCGGCGGCCGTCGCGGCGCGGGCCAGCCTCGGGACCAGCAGCGCGCCCTCGCGCACCACCACCTCGGAGTCACCCGAAGCCGAGGCCACGGCCGCCACGAGCGCCCGCTCGGGCAGGACCGCCTCGTCGTCGGCCAGGTCGACCAGGGCGAACCGGCCGGGGTGTTCGGTGGCGGCGGACCGGACGAGGCCCCACAGCGCCGCCCCCGCGAGATCGCGGACGGTCTCGGCCGGGTCGTGCGTCGCCGCGGCGCCACGGGTGACGAACACCAGCCGCGAGGAGGCGAACCGCTCCTCGGCGAGCCAGGCCCGTACGAGGGCCAGCGCCTCGGCGGTCCTCGTGTGCACCGCTGCCGGCAGCGCGGCCCCGGCGACCGGGTCCGCGCTGACGAAGACCAGGTCGGGGACGTCGGCGTCCGCCGCCGCGAGGGCGGTCAGGTCGGCGTACGCGGGGCGGTCCAGGCCGGGTATCGGCCCGCCCACGACGGCCGCCGACAGGTCGACCGCCGCCGTCCGCTCCGACGGCAGGGCCGTCCAGTCGACGCCGAAGAGGGAGTCCGGGCGGCCGGCTCGGCCGGCCGCGCCGATCTGCTCGGCTGAGATCGCCCGCAGGGCCAGCGCGTCCACCGAGGCGACGGGGCGGCCGGCGGGGTCGGCCAGTTCGAGCGAGACCGCGCCCGCGCCGGCGGGGGCCAGGCGGACCCGGGCGGTGCCGGCGCCGGCCGCGTGGAGGCGTACGCCGGTCCAGGCGAAGGGCAGCCGGGCGGCACCGGCCCGGTCGGGCTCGTCTGCCCGGTCGGGCTCGTCGGCCTCGTCGGCCAGTACGTCGGCGCCCAGCGCCAGGGTGTGCAGCGCGGAGTCGAGCAGCGCGGGGTGGAGCCCGTACGCGTCGGCGTCGCTCTGGGTGCTTCCGGTCAGGGCGAGTTCGGCGAAGAGTTCGCCGCCCCGCCGCCAGGCCGCGCGCAGGCCGCGGAACAGGGGTCCGTAGCCGAGGCCGGAGGCGTCGAGCAGCGCGTACGCCTCGTCCACCGGGGCGGGGGTCGCGCCGGTCGGCGGCCAGACGGTGAGGTCGGCGCCGGCGGGGCGTACCTCGTCGGCCAGGAGTCCGGCGGCGTGCCGCAGCCAGGGCTCGTCCTCGGCGTCGGCCGGGCGGGAGTACACGGCGACCGGGCGGGCGCCGGAGGCGTCGGGCGCCCCTACGGTGACCTGTACCTGGACGGCGTCACCGGCGCCGGACAGGACCAGCGGCGTCTGGAGGGTCAGTTCGTCGAGGGCCGGGGCGCCGACCCGCTCGCCGGCGTGCAGGGCCAGCTCGACGAAGGCCGTGCCGGGGACGAGGACGGAGCCCATGACGGCGTGGTCCGCGAGCCAGGGGTGGGTGCGCAGCGAGAGCCGGCCCGTGAGGACGCATCCGTCGGCTTCCGCGAGGGACACCGCCGCGCCGAGGAGGGGGTGTCCGGCGGTCGCGAGGCCGAGGCCGGTGGCGTCGCCGGGCAGCGGGGCGGCGGTCTGCGGCCAGTAGCGCTCGCGCTGGAAGGGGTAGGTGGGCAGGTCGACGCGGCGTGCACCGGTCGGGGCGAAGTAGGCCTGCCAGTCGGCCGCGAGGCCGCGCGCGTGGGCCACCGCGAGCGCGGTGGTGAGGGTCTGTGCCTCGGGGCGGTCGGCGCGCAGCGTGGGGGCGAAGGCGGCGGTGGTGCGGTCGGTGACGCAGTCGTGGGCGAGGGCGGAGAGGGTGCCGTCGGGGCCGAGTTCGAGGTACGTGGTCACGCCGGCGGCTTCCAGGGCGCGGATGCCGTCGAGGAAGCGGACGGCCTCGCGGACGTGGCGGACCCAGAAGTCGGCCGAGCCCATCTCGTCCGTGATGAGGGCGCCGGTCAGGTTCGAGACGATCGGGATGCGCGGGGTCTCGTAGGTGAGGCCGGCGGCCACCTTGCGGAAGTCGTCCAGCATGCCGTCCATGTGGGGCGAGTGGAAGGCGTGGCTGACGGTGAGGCGCTTCTTCTTCCGGTCCGGGAAGACGTCCAGGATCGCGGTCGCCGCGTCCGCGTCGCCGGCGATCACGACGGACCGCGGGCCGTTGACCGCGGCGATGCCCACCCGGTCCGTCAGCAGCGGGAGGATTTCGTCCTCCGTCGCCTGGAGGGCGATCATCACGCCGCCGGTCGGCAGGGCCTGCATCAACCGGCCGCGGGCGCGGACCAGTTCGCATGCGTCGGCGAGGGAGAGCACGCCGGCGACGTGCGCCGCCGCGATCTCGCCGATGGAGTGACCGGCGACGAAGTCCGGTGTGACGCCCCACGATGCGAGGAGCCGGAACAGGGCCACCTCGACGGCGAACAGCGCCGGCTGGGTGTACTCGGTGCGGTCGAGCAGGTCGTCGTCCGTCCCGAACAGCACGTCCTTGAGCGGTACCTCGAGGTCCACGTGCGCGGACACCGCGTCCAGCGCCGCCGCGAACACCGGGTAGGCGTCGTACAGTTCGCGCCCCATGCCGAGGCGCTGGCTGCCTTGTCCGGTGAACAGGAAGGCGGTGCGGCCGGCCTTGCGGACCGTGTCGCGGGTCAGACCTCGGGCCGTCCGGCCGGCGGCCAGTCGGTCGAGGGCGGTGGCGGCCGTGGCCCGGTCCTTCGCCACGATCACCGCCCGGTGGTCGAAGTCGGCGCGGGTCGTGGCCAGGGAGTAGGCGAGGTCGGTGAGCGTGAGGTCGGGGTGGGCGGCCAGGTGGGCGCTCAGGGCGCGGGCCTGGTCGAAGAGGGCCTGCTCGGTGCGGCCCGACAGTGGCAGGGGAAGCACGCCCTGGGCGGTTTCCGCGTCGGTGTGGGTGTCGGCGTCCGTGGGGGTGTCGGCGGCGTCCGGGGCCTGCTCGATGATCGTGTGCGCGTTGGTGCCGCTGATCCCGAACGAGGACACGCCGGCGCGGCGCGGGCGGCCCGTCTCGGGCCATGGCACCGTTTCCGTCAGCAGGCTGACGGCGCCCTCCGACCAGTCCACGTGCGGCGACGGCTGCTCCGCGTGCAGGGTCTTGGGCAGGACGCCGTGCCGCATCGCCATGACCATCTTGATGATCCCGGCGACGCCGGCGGCGGCCTGGGTGTGCCCGAGGTTCGACTTGACGGAGCCCAGCAGCAGCGGACGGTCCTCGGGGCGGTCCTGACCGTAGGTGGCCAGCAGGGCCTGCGCCTCGATCGGGTCGCCCAGGGTAGTGCCCGTGCCATGGGCCTCCACGGCGTCCACGTCGGCGGCCGTCAGCCCCGCGCTCGCCAACGCGGCACGGATCACCCGCTGCTGCGACGGCCCGTTCGGCGCCGTCAGACCATTGCTCGCACCATCCTGGTTCACGGCCGAACCACGCACCACCGCCAACACCGGATGCCCATTGCGGCGCGCGTCCGACAACCGCTCCACCAGCAGCATGCCGACACCCTCACCCCAGCCGGTGCCGTCGGCGTCGGCCGAGAAGGCGCGGCAGCGGCCGTCGGCCGACAGGCCGCGCTGGCGGCTGAAGCCGACGAACGTGCCCGGGGTGGCCATGACGGTGACGCCACCGGCCAGCGCCAGGTCGCATTCGCCACCGCGCAGGGCCTGGATCGCCATGTGGAGGGCGATCAGCGAGGACGAGCAAGCGGTGTCGATGGTGACGGCGGGGCCTTCGAGCCCGAAGGTGTACGAGACGCGTCCCGAGGCGATGCTGCCCGTACTGCCCGAGCCCAGCGAGCCGTCCGCGCCGTCGACGGAACGCTCCAGCAGGGCGGCGTAGTCGTGGTACATGACGCCCGCGAAGACGCCGGTCCGGCTGCCGCGCACGGTGGCGGGGTCGATGCCGGCCCGCTCGAAGGCCTCCCAGGTGGTCTCCAGCAGCAGCCGCTGCTGGGGGTCGGTGCCGACGGCCTCGCGCGGGCTGATCCCGAAGAACGTCGGGTCGAACGCGGCGGCGTCGTGCAGGAAGCCGCCGTGGCGGGTGTACGAGGTGCCGGGGTGGTCGGGGTCGGGGTGGTACAGGGACTCGACGTCCCAACCCCGGTCGGAGGGGAAGCCGGTGATGGCGTCGCCGCCGCCCTCCAGCAGCCGCCACAGCTCCTCGGGCGTGGTCACGCCGCCGGGGTAGCGGCAGCTCATGGCCACGATGGCGATCGGATCGTCACCGCCGCCCACGGCGCCGGACCCGGCGGCGGCCGGGGCCTGGGAGCCGCGGGGAGCCTGGTCCCCGCCGAGTTCGACGGAGAGGTGGCGGGCCAGGGCGAGGGAGGTCGGGTAGTCGAACACCAGGGTGGCGGGCAGCCGGCGGCCGACGGCCGCGCCGAGCCGGTTGCGCAGTTCGACGGCGGTCAGCGAGTCGAAGCCCAGCTCGCTGAAGGCGTGTTCGGCTTCGATGGCGTCCGGGCTGCCGTGGCCGAGCACGTCGGCGACGTGGCCGCGCACCAGATCGAGGAGCAGCCGCTCCCGCCCGGCGGCGTCGAGGCCGACGAGGCGCCGCTCCAGCGCGGACAGGTCCTGCCCGGCGGCGCCGACGGCCGCGGCGGTACGGCGTACGGGGGTACGGACCAGCGCGCGCAGCAGCGGGGCCACGGGCGTTCCGGAGGCGGGCGGGGTCAGCCGCATCGGCACGAGGAGGGCCGTGCCGACATCGGGGCCGGTGCCGGCTTCGGTCGTGGCGAGGGCGTCGGCGAGGTCGAGGAGGGCGAGGCCGTCGGAGGCGGTGAGCCCCCGTACGCCACCGCGCTTCATCCGTTCCAGGTCGGCCCGCTCCAGGGCGCCGGCCATGCCGTCGGCGTCCTCCCACAGGCCCCAGGCCAGGGAGACGGCCGGGAGGCCCTGCGCGCGGCGGTGCTGGGCGAGGGCGTCGAGGAAGGAGTTGGCGGCGGCGTAGTTGCCCTGGCCGGGGGCGCCGAAGACACCGGCGGCGGAGGAGAAGAGGACGAACGCCGACAGGTCGAGGTCGCGCGTCAGTTGGTGGAGGTGGAGGGCCGCGTCGGCCTTGGGCCGCAGGACGGTGTCGAGGCGTTCGGGCGTGAGCGAGTCGATCACGCCGTCGTCCAGGACGCCGGCGGTGTGGACGACCCCGCGCAGCGGGTGGGCGGCGGGGACGGCGGCCAGGGCGGCGGCGAGCGCCTCCCGGTCGGCGGCGTCGCACGCCGCCCAGGTCACTTCCGCGCCGAGTCCGGTGAGCTCGCGCGTCAGTTCCGCGGCGCCGGGCGCCGTTTCGCCGCGCCGGCTCAGGAGCAGCAGGTGCCGTACGCCGCGTGCGGCGACGAGGTGGCGTGCGACGAGCCGGCCGAGGGTGCCGGCGGCTCCGGTGACCAGGACGGTGCCCTCGGCGTCGTACGCGGGCGCCTCGGCCGGGCTGCCGGCGGCGGGAACCCGGACCAGCCGGGGCGCGTACGCGGCGCCCTCGCGCAGGGCGAGCTGCGGCTCCGGGCAGGCGAGGACGCCGGCCAGGACGGCCCCGGGCAGCTCGGCGGGCACGCCCTCGGCGTCCGCCCGGTCGGTGTCGACGAGGACGAAGCGGCCCGGGTGCTCGGACTGGGCTGAGCGCACCAGACCCCAGACGGCGGCCGAGCCGGGGTCGGGAACCCGGTCGCCGGTGCGGACGGCGACCGAGCCCCCGGTCAGGAGGACGAGCCGGCTGTCGGTGAGCCGGTCGTCGGCGAGCCACCGCCGCAGCAGGCGGAGCGCGCCGTGGGCGGACGCGTGGACGGCCTCGGGGCTCGGCTCCGGCTGGGCGGGCAGGCGTACGAGGACGGCGTCCGGGACGGGCCCGTCGGCGTCGAGGGCCGCGCCGAGCGCGTCGGCGGCGTCCGGGCCGTCGAGCACCCACGGGCGCGCGCCGGCCTCGGTGGCGGGGAGGGTCAGCGGGGTCCAGACCGGCTGGAACAGCTGCTCGTGGGGGCCGCCCGTACCGGCGGCCGACTGCTCGGCCGAAACGGCGCGCAGGGTGAGCGAGGCGATGTCCGCAACGGGCTGCCCGGCGCCGTCGGCCAGCGCCAGCGCCACCGCGTCCGGTCCGGCCGGGGTCAGCCGTACGCGCAGGGTGGAGGCGCCGACGGCGTGCAGGGCCACCCCGGTCCAGGAGAACGGCAGCCGGCCGCGGCCGGTGTCCGCCACGAGCCCGGCGAGGCCGATGGTGTGCAGGGCGGCGTCCAGGAGCGCGGGGTGCAGTCCGAACAGGGCTGCGTCGGCGCGGTGTTCCTCCGCCACCTCGACCTCCACGTACGTCGCCCCGTCGCTCACCCAGGCCGCGCGCACGCCCTGGAAGGCGGGCCCGTAGTGGAGTCCGGCCTCGGCGAGTCCGGAGTACAGCTCCTCGACGGGCAGGGGTGTGGCGTCGGCCGGCGGCCAGGTCGCGGGGGCGAAGGACGGCTGCGGGGCGCCGACGACGAGGACGCCGTCCGCGTGCCGGGTCCACGGCTGCTCGGCCGGGTCGGCCTCGTCGGCGGGCTCGGGACGGGAGTGCACGCCGAGGGGGCGGCGACCGGTGGCGTCGGGGGCGCCCACCCACAGCTGGAGCTGGACCCCGCCGTCCGGGGGCAGGACGAGGGGGGCGTGGAGGGTGAGTTCGTCCAGGAGGTCGCAGCCGACCTGGTCGCCGGCCCGGATCGCCAGCTCCACGAAGGCGCTGCCGGGCAGTACGACGGAACCGCCCACGGCGTGGTCCGCGAGCCAGGGGTGGGTGTCCAGGGACAGCCGGCCGGTGTAGAGGAACCCGTCGAGGTCGGCGAGGGCGACGGCGGCGCCGAGCAGCGGGTGACCGGCGGCGGCGAGGCCGGCGGCGGAGACGTCGCCCGGGGGGCGGCCGGCGTCGAGCCAGTACGGCTCGCGCTGGAAGGCGTAGGTGGGCAGGTCGACGCGTTCGAAGCCGGCGCCGGCGTAGTACGCGTCCCAGTCGACGGACACGCCGCGGACGTGCAGCCGGGCGAGGGCGCCGGTCAGGGTCTCGCTCTCCGGGCGGCCGGTGCGCAGGACGGGCACGAAGGCCGCCGTGTCGCGGTCGTCGGGCAGGCATGCGGGGGCGAGGGCCGAGAGGACGGCGTCCGGGCCGATTTCGAGGAAGTGCGTGACGTTGCGGGCGGCGAGGGCGCGGATGCCGTCGAGGAAGCGGACCGTTTCGCGGACGTGGCGGACCCAGAAGTCGGGCGTCGCCATCTCGTCGGTGACGAGGGCGCCGGTCAGGTTGGACACGATCGGAATGCGCGGGGCGGCGTACGTCAGTCCCCGCGCGACCTCGCGGAAGGCGTCGAGCATGCCGTCCATGTGCGGGGAGTGGAAGGCGTGGCTGACGGTGAGGCGCTTGGTCTTGCGGTCGGGGAAGGCCGCCACGATCGCCGTCGCCGCGTCCTCGTCTCCGGCGATGACCACCGACTGCGGGCCGTTGATCGCGGCGATGCTCACGCCGCCGGTGAGCAGCGGCAGGACCTCGTCCTCCGAGGCCTGGACGGCGATCATCACGCCACCGGCGGGCAGCGCCTGCATCAGCCGGCCACGCGCCGCCACCAGCGTGCAGGCGTCCTCCAGCGAGAACACGCCCGCGACGTGCGCGGCGGCGATCTCACCGATGGAGTGCCCGGACAGGAAGTCCGGCTCCACGCCCCACGATTCGAGCAGCCGGAACAGCGCCACCTCGATCGCGAACAGCGCCGGCTGCGTGTACTCGGTCCGATCCAGCGGCTCGGCATCAGCGCCGAACAGCGCCTCCTTCAACGGCAGTTCCAGCCGTTCGCAGACCGCGTCCAGCGCCCGCGCGAACACCGGGTGGGCGTCGTACAGTTCACGACCCATGCCCAGGCGCTGGCTGCCCTGGCCGGTGAACAGGAACGCCGTCTTGCCGGCCACCGGGCGACCCCGGGTGACGCCGGGTGCGGATTCCTCCGGGCCCAAGGCGGCGAGGGCTTCGAGCGCGCGGACGAGTCCGGGCTCGTCGGCGGCAGTGAGGACCGCGCGGTGCTCGAAGTCGGTGCGTCCGTGGGCGAGGGAGTGGGCGATGTCGCCGGCGCGCAGCCCGGGGTGGGCGGTCAGGTGCGCGGACAGCTTCGCGGCCTGGGCGCGCAGGGCGGCCGGGGACTTGCCCGAGAGGTTCCACAGGGGCGGCACGGGCACGGCGGCCGGCGACCCGTCGGCCGGTTCGATGGCCTCCGGGGCGGGGGCCTGCTCGATGATGGTGTGGGCGTTGGTGCCGCTGATGCCGAACGAGGAGACGCCCGCGCGGCGGGGCGCTCCGGTCTCGGGCCACCGCTCGGTCTCGGTGAGCAGCCGCACGGCGCCCTCCGACCAGTCGACGTTCGGTGTGGGCTCGTCCACGTGCAGGGTCTTGGGCAGGACGCCGTGCCGCATCGCCATGACCATCTTGATGATCCCGGCGACGCCGGCGGCGGCCTGGGTGTGCCCGAGGTTCGACTTGACGGAGCCCAGCAGCAGCGGACGGTCCTCGGGGCGGTCCTGACCGTAGGTGGCCAGCAGGGCCTGCGCCTCGATCGGGTCACCCAGGGTGGTGCCGGTGCCGTGGGCCTCCACGGCGTCGATGTGGGCGGGCGAGAGCCGGGCCCCGGCGAGCGCCTCGCGGATGACGCGCTGCTGGGAGGGCCCGTTGGGGGCGGTCAGGCCGCTGCTGGCGCCGTCCTGGTTGACGGCCGTGCCGCGGACGACGGCGAGGACGGGGTGGCCGTTCTCGCGGGCGGCGGAGAGCCGTTCGAGGACGAGCATGCCGGCGCCCTCGCCCCAGCCGGTGCCGTCGGCGGCGGCGGCGAAGGACTTGCAGCGGCCGTCGCCGGCCAGGCCGCGGTGGCGGCTGAACTCGGTGAAGGTGCCGGGGGTCGACATGACGGTGACGCCGCCCGCGAGGGCGAGGGTGCACTCGCCGCCGCGCAGGGCCTGGACGGCGAGGTGGACGGCGACGAGCGAGGACGAGCAGGCCGTGTCGACGGTGACGGCCGGGCCCTCCAGGCCGAGGGTGTAGGCGATGCGGCCGGAGGCGATGCTGCCGGAGCTGCCGTTGCCGAGGAAGCCCTCGATCTCCTCGGGGACGCTGAACAGGCGGGCGGCGTAGTCGTGGTACATGAGGCCGGCGAAGACGCCGGTGCGGCTGCCGCGCAGGCCGGCGGGGTCGATGCCGGCGCGTTCGAAGGCCTCCCAGGAGGTCTCCAGGAGGAGCCGCTGCTGCGGGTCCATGGCGAGGGCCTCGCGGGGGGAGATCCCGAAGAACGCCGGGTCGAAGTGGTGGGCGTCGTGCAGGAATCCGCCGACCCGCTCGTACTCCTCGATGCCGCTGTCCGGGTCGGGGTCGAAGAGGACCTCGGCCGGCCAGCCCCGGTCGGCGGGGTACGGGGTGACGGCGTCGCCGCCGCGCGCGACGAGCTCCCACAGGGCTTCGGGGGTGTCGATGCCGCCGGGGTAGCGGCAGCTCATCGCCACCACCGCGATCGGCTCTTGGTCCCGCTCCTCCACCTCGCGCAGCCGGCGCCGCGCCTCGCGGAGGTCGGCCGTCGCCCGCTTGAGGTAATCGAGGTACTTCTCCTCGTTCACCATGGTCACGCCATCCCCGTCGTCGAAGTGGTCAAGGTCGTCAAGGTCATCTCAGGACAGTCCGAGTTCGTCATCGAGGAGGTCGAAGAGCTCGTCGGCCGTGGCGGCCTGGATGTCCCGCTCTTCGGCGGCGTTGTCCTGTGCACTGTGCGTGTCATTCCACTTCGCCAGAAGGTCTCGCAACCGGGCGGTGATGCCCGCGCGTTCGACGTCGTCGGGGGCGACGGCCGAGAGGATCGATTCGAGCTTGTCGAGTTCGCCGTGGACGGACGGGCGGCCCGTGTCGCCCTGGCCGAGCCGTTCCCCGATGTACGCGGCGAGCGCCGACGGGGACGGGTAGTCGAAGATCAGCGTGACGGGCAGCCGCAGCCCGCAGGCGCCGGTGAGCCGGTTGCGCAGGTCGACGGCGGTCAGCGAGTCGAAGCCCAGGTCGAGGAAGCCGCGGCCGGCGTCGACGTCGTCGGCGGTGCCGTGGCCGAGTACGGCGGCCACCTGGGCGCGGACCAGTTCGTTCAGCGTCCGGTCGCGGTCGGCGGGCGACAGGCCCGCCAGCCGCTCCTGGAGGGAACCCGCCGGTTCGGCGGCGGTACGGGCGGTGGCCCGGTGCGCGGTGGGGGCGGCCCGGCGGGCGGGGGTGCGGACGAGTCCGCGCAGCAGCGGCGGCAGGGTGCCGTCGGCGGCCTGGGCGCGCAGCGCGGCCGGTTCGATCCGCATGGGCACGAGGACGGCGTCGTCCAGGGTGCGGGAGGTGTCGAACAGGGCCAGCCCCTCGTCGGGGGCGAGCGCGCCGACTCCGGCGCGGGCCATCCGGGTCAGGTCGGCCTCGTCCAGGGCGCCCGCCATGCCGTCGGTGGCCGCCCACAGGCCCCAGGCGAGGGAGCTCGCCGCGAGGCCACGGGCGGCGCGGTGCAGGGCGAGGGCGTCCAGGAAGGCGTTCGCGGCGGCGTAGTTGGCCTGGCCGGCGGCGCCGAAGCAGCCGGCGACGGAGGAGAAGAGCACGAAGGCGGAGAGGCGACGGCCCTCGGTCAGCTCGTGCAGGTTCCAGGCCGCGTCGACCTTGGGCCGCAGGACGGTGTCGAGGCGTTCGGGGGTGAGGGAGTCGATGATGCCGTCGTCGAGGACGCCGGCCGCGTGGACGACCGCGGTCAGCGGCCGGTCGGCGGGTACGGCGGCCAGTACGGCGGCCAGGGCGTCGCGGTCGGCGGCGTCGCAGGCCGCCCAGGTGACGTCCGCGCCCCGCTCGTTCAACGCGCGGGTCAGCTCGGCCGCGCCGGGCGCCGCGTCGCCGCTGCGGCTGAGGAGCAGCAGGTTCCGTACGCCGTGGGCGTCGGCGAGGTGGCGGGCGAAGAGACCGCCGAGGGTGCCGCTCGCGCCGGTGACGAGGACGGTGCCGGTGGTGTCGATCGCCGGGTGACCGGCCTCGGGGTCGGACGCGGCTGCGGCCCCGGCCTCGGCCTCGGCCTCGGCGCGGGCGATGCGGCGCAGCCGGAAGGCGTACGCCTCGCCCGCCCGCAGGGCCAGCTGCGGTTCGTCGCCCGCCAGGGCGGCGGGCAGGACGCCGAGGGAGGCGTCGGAGCCGTCGGTGTCGACGAGGACGAACCGGCCGGGGTTCTCCGACTGCGCCGACCGCACCAGGCCCCACACCGGGGCGTGGGCCAGGTCGGTGACGTGCTCGCCGGGTACGGCGGCCATCGTGCCCCGGGTGAGCAGGACCAGCCGGGCGGCATCGAGGCGTTCCTCGGCCAGCCACTCCTTGACCAGGGCGAGCGCCTGGTGGGCGGCGGTGCGGGCGGCGGTGGCCCGGCCACCGGCGGAGGCCGTGCCGGACAGCGGCACGATCACCACGTCCGGCGCCGGGGCGCCGGCGGCGAGGTCCCCGCGCAGCGCGGTGAGGTGGGCGTGGACCTCCAGCGGGGCGCCGCCGACGCGGAAGTCCGTCTGGTCCTCCCCGAGGACGACCCACCGCTCGTCGGCGGGGACGGGGCCGGCGACCAGGGGCAGCTTCGCCCACTCGACGCCGAACAGGGACTCGTGGTGCGCGGTCCGCTCGCCGCCGAGCCGCACGGCGGACACCGGGCGCAGGACCAGGGAGTCCACCGAGGCGACGGGAGCGCCGGTGGAGTCGGCGACGTCCAGGGCGACGCCGCCGGACGGGCCGGTGGTGATGCGGACCCGCAGGTCCGCGGCGCCGGCCGCGTGGAGGCGCACGCCGGTCCAGGCGAAGGGCAGCCGCGCGCCCTCGGCGGGCTCGGACGCGTCGGCCGCGAGGCCGATGGCCTGGAGGGCGGCGTCGAGGAGCGCGGGGTGGACGCCGTAGGCGGCGGCGTCGGTCTCGTACGCCTCGTCCAGCGCGACCTCGGCGAAGACTTCGCCGTCGCGCCGCCAGGCGGCGCGCAGGCCCTGGAAGGCCGGCCCGTAGGCGAGGCCGGCGGCGGCCGCGGCCGGGTAGAAGCCGTCGACGGGCACGGGTTCGGCGTCGGCCGGCGGCCACGCGGCCAGGTCGAAGGCGCGCGCGGGCCCGGCGGGGGCGAGGACGCCCGTGGCGTGCCGGGTCCACGGCTCCTCGGCCGGGGCGTCGGCCGGACGTGAGTGCAGGGTCAGGGTGCGCCGGCCGGTCTCGTCGGCCGCGTCGACGGCCAACCGGAGCTGGACGGCTCCCTGTTCGGGGAGGGTGAGGGCGGCCTCGATGGCCAACTCCTCGACGGTGTCGCAGCCGACCTCGGCGCCGGCCCGCAGGGCGAGTTCCACGAAGGCGGTACCGGGCAGCAGGACGGTGTCCATGACCGTGTGGTCGGCCAGCCACGGGTGGGTGGACAGGGCGAGGCGTCCGGTGAGGACCAGCCCGTCGGAGGCGGGCAGTTGGACGGTGGCGCCGAACAGCGGGTGGTCGGCGGCATCCAGACCGGCCGCGAGCACGTCCTCGACGGAGAGACCGACGTCGAGCCAGTAGCGCTTGCGCTGGAAGGCGTAGGTGGGCAGGTCGACGCGGCGGGCGCCGGTGGCGGAGAAGTACGCCGGCCAGTCGGGCGTGACGCCGTGGACGTGGGCCCGGGTGAGGGCGGCGGTGAGCGCCTCGGTCTCGGGGCGGTCCTTGCGGAGCAGGGGCAGGCGGAGCGCCGGCTCGGCGGCTTCGGCGCCGTCGGGCAGGCAGTCCTGGACGAGCGCGGACAGGGTGGCGTCGGGGCCGAGTTCGACGTAGGCGCTCACCCCGGTCGCGTCCAGGGCGCGGACGCCGTCGAGGAAGCGGACGGCCTCGCGGACGTGGCGGACCCAGAAGTCGGCGGAGGTCATCTCGTCGGTGACGAGCGCGCCGGTCAGGCAGGACACGATCGGGATGCGGGGGCTCTCGTAGACCAGACCCTCGGCGACCTTGCGGAAGTCGGCGAGCATGCCGTCCATGTGCGGGGAGTGGAAGGCGTGGCTGACGGTCAGTCGCTTGGTCTTGGCGCCGCGCTCCTCGAAGTGCGCGGCGATCGCGAGCGCCGCGTCCTCGTCGCCGGCGACGACCACGGACCGGGGGCCGTTGACGGCGGCGATGCCCACCCGCTCGGTGAGCAGCGCCGAGACCTCGTCCTCCGTCGCCTGTACGGCGATCATCACTCCGCCGGTGGGCAGGGCCTGCATCAACCGGCCGCGTGCGGCGACGAGTTCGGCGGCGTCCTGGAGGGTGAGGACGCCGGCCACGTGGGCGGCGGCGATCTCGCCGATGGAGTGTCCGGCCAGGACGTCGGGCCGCAGACCCCAGCTCTCCAGCAGCCGGAACAGGGCCACCTCGATCGCGAAGAGGGCGGGCTGCGTGTACTCGGTACGGTCCAGCAGGGCGGCGTCGGATCCGAACAGGATTCCCTTCAGGGGCAGTTCGAGGTGCCGGTCCAGTTCGCCGCAGACCTCGTCCAGGGCCCGCGCGAACACGGGGTGGGCGTCGTGGAGTTCGCGTCCCATGCCGAGGCGCTGGCTGCCCTGCCCGGTGAACAGGAACGCCACCTGGTGCTCGCGTGCGGTCCCCCGTACCAGGGTGGCCGCGTCCTCGCCGCGGGCCAGTGCGTCCAGGCCGCGGAGCAACGCGTCGCGATCCCCGGCCACCAGCGCGGCGCGCTGCTCCAGGGCGGAGCGGGTGGTCGCCAGCGAGAAGGCGAGATCGGCGGTGCGCAGGGCGGGGTCGGTGTGGACGCGGGTGTGGAGCAGGCGGGCCTGGGCGCGCAGCGCGTCCTCGCCGCGGGCCGACAGGACCACGGGGACGTACGGCGTACGGGGTTCCGGCTCGGTGTCCCTGGCCGGCCGGGGCTCGGAGGCCGCGTCCGGGGCCTGCTCGATGACGGCGTGGGCGTTCGTCCCGCTGATGCCGAAGGAGGAGACGCCCGCGCGGCGCGGGCGGCCCGTCTCGGGCCACTCCACCTGCTCGGTGAGCAGGGACACGGCGCCCGCCGTCCAGTCGACGTGCGGGGTGGGCTCGTCGACGTGGAGGGTCTTGGGCACGATGCCGTGGCGCATCGCCATGACCATCTTGATGATGCCGGCGACACCGGCCGCGGCCTGGGTGTGGCCGAGGTTGGACTTCACGGAGCCGAGCAGCAACGGCCGGTCGTCGCCGTGGTCGCGGCCGTAGGTGGCCAGCAGGGCCTGCGCCTCGATGGGGTCGCCGAGGGTGGTGCCCGTGCCGTGGGCCTCGACCACGTCGACGTCCGCGCCGGTGAGGCGGGCGTTGGCGAGGGCCTGACGGATGACGCGCTGCTGGGACGGGCCGTTGGGGGCGGTCAGGCCGTTCGAGGCGCCGTCCTGGTTGACGGCGGAGCCGCGGACGATCGCCAACACCTGGTGGCCGTTGCGGCGGGCGTCGGAGAGCCGCTCCAGCAGGAGCATGCCCGCGCCCTCTCCCCAGCCGGTGCCGTCGGCGGCGGCCGCGAAGGACTTGCAGCGGCCGTCGGCGGCCAGCCCGCGCTGGCGGCTGAACTCGATGAACGTGCCGGGCGTGAACATCACGGTCACCCCGCCCGCCAGGGCGAGGGAGCACTCGCCGGCGCGCAGGGCCTGCGCCGCGAGGTGCAGGGCCACCAGCGAGGAGGAGCAGGCCGTGTCGACGGTGACCGCCGGGCCCTCCAGACCGAACGTGTAGGCGACGCGGCCGGAGACGATGCTGCTGGAACTGCCCGTGCCGAGGTAGCCCTCGACACCGTCGGGCACGGCGTGCAGGCGTGCGCCGTAGTCGTGGTACATGACGCCCGCGAAGACGCCCGTACGGGTGCCGCGCACCGAGGAAGGGGCGATGCCGGCCCGTTCGAAGACCTCCCAGGTGGTCTCCAGCAGCAGCCGCTGCTGCGGGTCCATGGCGAGGGCCTCGCGCGGGGAGATCCCGAAGAACGAGGCGTCGAACTCGGCGGCGTCGTGCAGGAAGCCGCCCTCGCGGGCGTACGAGGTGCCCGGGTGCTCCGGGTCGGGGTGGTACAGGGCGGCGGTGTCCCAGCCGCGGTTCTCCGGGAGGCGGGTGATGCCGTCCTCGCCGGCGGTGAGGAGCCGCCAGAGGTCCTCGGGGGTGCGGACGTCGCCGGGGTAGCGGCAGCTCATCGCGACGATGGCGATGGGTTCGTCGTCGGCCACGGCCGTCGTGGGCGCGGCCGAACCGGCGGCGGCGTTCCGGTCCGTGCGCATCTCCGCGTCGGTGTCGCCGAACAGTTCGGTGCGCAGGTGGCGGGCGAGGACGGTCGGGTCCGGGTAGTCGAAGATCAGGGTGGCGGGCAGGCGCAGGGCGGTGGCGGCGTTCAGTCGGTTGCGGAGTTCGACCGCGGTGAGCGAGTCGAAGCCCAGCTCCTTGAAGGCCCGCCCGGACTCGACGGCGGCGGGGCCTGCGTGTCCGAGTACGGCCGCGACCTGCGTACGGACCAGGTCCAGCAGCGCCCGGTCCTGTTCGGGCGCGGACAGCCCCGCCAGGCGGGCCCGGGGGCCCGACCCGTCACCGGCGGCGACGGCCGCCGCGTCGACGGAGCGGCGGGCGACGCCGCGTACGAGGCCGCGCAGCAGCGGGGCGATGGTGCCCGCGGCGGCCTGGGGGCGCAGGGCCTCGCCGTCCACGCGCATGAGGGCCACGGCCGCGTCGTCGAGGGAGACGGCGGTGTCGAACAGCTCCAGGCCGTCGGCGGCCGTCAGCGGGGGCAGTCCGGCCCGGCGCATGCGGTTGACGTCGGCGGCGTCCAGGGCGCCGGCCATGCCGTCCGCCACCGACCACAGGCCCCAGGCCAGCGCGGAGGCCGGCAGGCCCTGGGCCCGGCGGTGTTGGGCGAGGGCGTCCAGGAAGGTGTTGGCGGCGGCGTAATTGGCCTGGCCGGGGCCGCCGAAAAGGCCGGAGGTGGAGGAGAAGAGCACGAAGGCGGACAGCGGGTGACTCTTCGTCAGCTCGTGCAGGTTCCAGGCGGCGTCCACCTTGGGGCGCAGCACCGCCGACAGCCGCTCGGGCGTCAGGGAGGAGATGATGCCGTCGTCGAGGACACCGGCGGTGTGGACGACGGCCGTCAGCGGGTGCTCGGCGGGAACCCGCGCGAGCAGTGCGGCGAGGGCGTCCCGGTCGGCCACGTCACAGGCCGCCCAGGCGGCCGTGGCCCCCGACGCGGCGAGGTCGGCGGTCAGTTCGGCCGTGCCGGGCGCCTCGGCGCCGCGCCGGCCGACGAGGAGCAGACGGCGCACCCCGTGGGCGGTGACCAGGTGGCGGGCGATGAGCCCGCCGAGGGCGCCGGTGGCGCCGGTGATCAGCACCGTTCCGTCGGGCCCGAAGGCCGGGGCGCGGCCGTCCCGGCCGGGGCGCGCCTCGTCCTCGGTCCCGACTTCCGTTTCGGTTTCTGTCGCGGCTTCCGTCTCGGCTTCCGTCTCGACGCGGGCGAGGCGCGGGACGAGGACGGCGCCGCGCCGCAGGGCGAAGCGTTCCTCCTCGGCGGTGAGCGCGGCGCGCAGGGCGGCATCGTCACCGCCGTCGGTGTCGGTGTCGATGTCGATGTCGACGTCCACGAGCGCGATCCGGCCGGGGTTCTCCGTCTGCGCGGATCCCAACAGGCCCCAGACGGTGGCGGCGGCGAGGTCGCGCACGTCCTCGACCGGGGTCGCGGCCACCGCGCCCCGGGTGACGAACACCAGTCGGGCGGCGGCGAACCGCTCGTCGGCGAGCCAGGCCCGGGCGAGGGCGAGCGCGGCGTGCGCGGCCTCGTGCACGGCGGGCGCGGAGAGGGGGGCGGGCGTCGGGGCGAGGTGGACGAGTACCTCGTCGGGTACGACCGTCCCCGCGTCGACGGCGGCGGCCAGCGCCGCCAGATCGGCGTAACGGTCCGCGTAACGGTCGGTGTCCGTCGGGTCGTCGGCTCCGGCGCGGCCGAGGAGGGCGTAGCGCGTGGCGTCCGGGGCGGTGAGGCCGGTGAGTTCGGTCCACTGCCGGTGGAACACGGACTCGTGGTAGGTGGCGCGTGCGGTGCGCAGTTGGTCGGCGCTCACCGGGCGCAGGCCGAGCGAGGCGACGGCCGCGACGGGGGCGCCGGTGGCGTCGGCGATCTCCAGCCGGACCCCTTCGGCGCCGGCCGGGGTGAGGCGGACGCGCAGCGCGCTCGCGCCGCCCGCGTACAGCGACACCCCGCTCCAGGCGAAGGGCAGCCGGCCCCGGCCGTCGTCGGCTCCGATGCCGCCCAGGCCGATGGCGTGCAGGGCCGCGTCGAGGAGCGCGGGGTGCAGGCCGAAGCGGCCCGCCTGGTCTTCGGTGCCCTCGGGCAGGCTGACCTCGGCGTACACGGCGTCGCCCTGCTGCCAGGCCGTCCGCAGGCCGCGGAAGGTGGGGCCGTAGGCGAAGCCGATGGCGTCGAGCGCCTCGTAACGGCCGTCGAGCGGTACCTCGGTGGCGCCGGCCGGGGGCCAGGCGGTCAGGTCGAAGTCGGCGGCGGGGCGGCCGGCTTCGGCGAGGACGCCGGCAGCGTGCCGCGTCCACGGCTCCTCGGCCGCCAGGCCCTCGGCCCGGGAGTGCAGGGCGAACGGGCGGCGGCCGGCCTCGTCGGCGGCGCCGACCCACACGCGCAGCCGGACGCCGCCGCGCTCGGGCAGGACCAGGGGGGCTTCGAGGGTGAGTTCTTCGAGGTAGTCGCAGCCGAGCTGGTCGCCGGCGCGGGTCGCGAGTTCCACGAAGGCCGTGCCGGGCAGCAGGACACTGCCGAGGATGGCGTGGTCGGCCAGCCAGGCGTGCGTGGACAGGGAGAGGCGGCCGGCGAAGACCATGCCGTCCGACTCGGGCAGGGCGACGCCTGCGCTGAGCAGCGGGTGGGCCGTGTCGTCGAGGCCGATCGCCTCGACGTCCCCGAGCTGGAGGTGGGAGACGGCGGGCCAGTAGCGCTGCCGCTGGAAGGGGTAGGTGGGCAGGTCGACGCGCCGGGCGCCGGCGCCGGCGAAGTACGCCGTCCAGTCGACGCCGATGCCGTGGACGTGGGCTCGGGCGAGGGCGGTGGTGGCTGCCTCGGCCTCGGGGCGGCCCTTGCGGAGGACGGGGACGAAGACGGCGTCCTCGGTGACGCAGTCCTGGGCGAGGGCGGACAGCACGCCGTCGGGGCCCAGTTCGAGGTACGTGGTGACCCCCGCGTCCTCCAGGGCGCGTACGCCGTCGAGGAAGCGGACGGCCTCGCGGACGTGGCGGACCCAGAAGTCGGCCGTCGCCATCTCGTCGGAAGCCAAGGCCCCGGTCAGGTTCGACACGATCGGGATGCGCGGAGCGGCGTACGTGAGCTGCTCCGCGACCTCGCGGAAGGCGTCGAGCATGCCGTCCATGTGCGGCGAGTGGAAGGCGTGGCTGACGGTCAGACGCTTGGTCTTCCGGTCGGGGAACGACTCGGCGATGGCGCTCGCCGCGTCCTCGTCACCGGCAATGACCACCGACTGCGGACCGTTGACGGCGGCGACGCTCACCCGATCCGTCAGCAGCGGCAGGATCTCCTCCTCCGACGCCTGAACAGCGATCATCACCCCGCCGCCCGGCAGCGCCTGCATCAACCGGCCACGAGCCGCGACCAGGGCACACGCGTCCTCCAGCGAGAACACCCCCGCCACATGCGCGGCGGCGATCTCACCGATCGAATGCCCGGACACGAAGTCCGGCTCCACACCCCACGATTCCAGCAGCCGAAACAGCGCCACCTCCATCGCGAACAACGCCGGCTGCGTGTACTCCGTACGGTCCACGAGCTCGGCGTCCGAGCCGAACAACACGTCCTTCAGCGGAAGTTCGAGCAGCGCGTCCAGGTGGGCGCAGATCGCGTCCAGCGCGTCCGCGAACGCCGGGTGGGCCTCGTAGAGTTCGCGGCCCATCGCCGTGCGCTGGCTTCCCTGGCCGGTGAACAGGAACGCGAGCTTCCCCGCGACCGGCGAGCCCTCCACGAGCCCGGCGGCCGGCGCTCCCTCGGCCAGCTTCACCAGCCCCCCGAGCAGCGCCGTACGGTCCGCGGCCACCACGGCGGCGCGGTGCTCGAACGCGGAGCGGCCGAGGGCCAGGGAGAGCGCCAGGTCGGCGGGGCGGGCGTCGGGGTGCCGTTCGGCGTGGGCGAGGAGGTGACGTGCCTGGTCGCGCAGCGCGTCCGCGGTCTTGGCGGAGAGCAGCCACGGCAGCGGCGCGGTGTCCGCCGGTACCGTGGCCGCCGGTACGGTGGCCGCCGGCTCGGCCGGGACCGTCTCCGGGGCCTGCTCGATGATGGTGTGGGCGTTGGTGCCGCTGATGCCGAACGAGGACACGCCGGCCCGGCGCGGGCGCCCGGTCTCGGGCCACTGGGTCGGCTCGGTCAGCAGGGCGATGTCTCCGGCCGTCCAGTCGACGTGCGGCGACGGCTCGTCCACGTGCAGGGTGCGCGGCAGCACGCCGTGCCGCATCGCCAGCACCATCTTCATCACACCGGCGACGCCGGCGGCGGCCTGGGTGTGGCCGAAGTTCGACTTGATCGAGCCGAGCAGCAGCGGCTGCCCGTCCGTGCGGCCCTGGCCGTACGTCGCCAGCAGGGCCTGCGCCTCGATGGGGTCGCCGAGCCGGGTGCCCGTACCGTGGGCCTCGACCGCGTCGACCTCGGCGGCGGACAGGCCCGCACTGGCGAGGGCCTGGCGGATGACGCGCTGCTGGGAGGGGCCGTTGGGGGCCGTCAGGCCGTTGCTCGCGCCGTCCTGGTTCACGGCCGAGCCGCGGACCAGGGCGAGGACGGGGTGCCCGTTGCGGCGGGCGTCGGAGAGCCGCTCGACGAGCAGCATGCCGAGGCCCTCGCCCCAGCCGGTGCCGTCCGCGCCGGCGGCGAAGGCCTTGATCCGGCCGTCGGCGGCGAGGCCGCGCTGGCGGCTGAAGTCGATGAAGGAGGCGGGCGTGGACATGACGGTCACACCGCCGGCGAGGGCCATGGTGCACTCGCCGGCCCGCAGGGCCTGGATCGCCCAGTGCAGGGCGACCAGCGAGGACGAGCAGGCCGTGTCGACGGTGACGGCCGGGCCCTCCAGGCCCAGGACGTAGCTGACGCGGCCGGAGACGACGCTCGCCGCGTTGCCGGTGCCGAGGAAGCCCTCGCTGCCGTCGGGGGCGGCGAGGATGACGTCGAGGTAGTCCTGCCCGTTCGTGCCGGTGAAGACGCCGATGCGCTCTCCGCGCACGGTGGCGGGGTCGATGCCGGCCCGCTCGAAGGCCTCCCACGAGGTTTCCAGGAGCAGTCGCTGCTGCGGGTCCATGGCGAGGGCCTCGCGCGGCGAGATGCCGAAGAAGGCGGGGTCGAACGCGGTGGCGTCGGCGAGGAAGCCGCCTTCGCGGACGTAGGTGGTGTTCTCGGTGACGGACTCCGGGTCGTACAGGCCCTCCAGGTCCCAGCCGCGGTCGGCGGGGAAGCCGGAGATGGCGTCGCGGCCGTCGGCGAGCAGCTCCCACAGCTGTTCGGGGGTGCGTACGCCACCGGGGAAGCGGCAGCTCATCGCGACGATCGCGATGGGGTCGTCGTCGGTGGCGGCGGCCGCGGCGATGCGCGAGCCACCGTCCGCCGCCTCGGCGGGCTGTGCGCCGAGGAGTTCGCCCTGCAGGAAGGCTGCCAGCGAGAGGGAGTTGGGGTAGTCGAAGATCAGGGTCGCCGGGAGGCGCAGCCCGGTCCGGGAGGTGAGGAGGTTGCGGATCTCCACCGCGGTCAGGGAGTCGAAGCCGAGGTCGCGGAAGGCGATGGCCGGGTCCACGGAGGCCGCGCCGGGGTAGCCGAGTACGGCGGCGATCTGGGTGCGGACGAACTCCAGGGTGAGCGCGTCGCGTTCGGCCGCCGGCGCCTGGGCCAGCTCGCTCGCGAAGCTGTCCGTCGGGCCCGTACCGGCGGCGGCGGTGGTACCGGCCGTGGTGAGGGCGTGCGCGGCCTCGGGGAGGTCGGCGATCAGCGGGCAGGGGCGGACGGCCGTGAGGCCGGGCGCGAGGCGGTCCCAGTCGATGTCGGCGACGACGGACGCGGTCTCGTCCAGGGTGAGCGCCGTGTGCAGGGCGGACAGGGCCAGTTCCGGTGCGAGGCCCGGCAGTCCGGCGGCGCGCAGGCGCTCGGCGACGAGTTCGTCGGTGGCCATGCCGCTCTCGGCCCAGGCACCCCAGGAGATCACGGTGGCGGGCAGGCCGTCGGCGCGCCGCTGCTCGGCGAGGGCGTCCAGGGAGGCGTTGGCGGCGGCGTAGTTGGCCTGCCCGGCGGCGCCGAAGGCGGCGGCGAGGGAGGAGAACAGGACGAACGCGGAAAGATCCAGGTCGCGCGTCAACTCGTGCAGGACGTGCGCCGCGTGGGCCTTGGGACGCAGGACGCCCGCCATGCGCCGCGCGGTCTGCGCGTCGAGGACGCCGTCGTCCAGGACGCCGGCGGCGTGGACGACGGTGGTCAGCGGGAGTTCGGCCGGGACGGCGGCGAGGAGGTGGGCCACGGCGTCACGGTCGGCCACGTCGCAGGCCGCGAGGGTGACCCGGACGCCCGATTCGCGCAGCTCGGCGGCGAGTTCGTCGGCGCCTTCGGCGGCGGGGCCGCTCCTGCTCACCAGCAGGAGGTGCTCGGCGCCGGTCCGGGCGAGCCAGCGGGCCACGTGCCGGCCGAGCGCGCCCGTCGCGCCGGTGATCAGGGCCGTGCCGGAGGTGGTCCACTCGTCGGCGGCGGCTCGCTCCTGCGGGGCGCGGGTCAGCCTGCGGACGAAGACGCCGGTGGAGCGTACGGCGAGGTGGTCCTCGGCGGCGAGCCCGCCGAGGACGTCCGCGAGCCGGGCGGCGGCGCGCTCGTCGGCGGTCGGGGGCAGGTCCACGAGGCCGCCCCAGCGGCCGGGCAGTTCGAGGGCGGCGGTGCGGCCGAGGCCCCAGACGGGCGCCTGGGCGAGACCGGTGAGCCGGTCGGAGCGGCCGGTGGACACGGCGCCCTGGGTGGCGGCCCAGAGCGCGGCGTCCACGTCCGCGTCACCCAGCGCCTGGACGAGGGCGAGGGTGGCGGCGAGTCCGGCGGGCAGCGCCGGGTCCTCGGGGTGCGGCCGCTCGTCGAAGGCGAGCAGCGAGAGCACGCCGGCGGGCACGCCTGCGGGCGCGTCGGCCGAGGCGAGGGTTTCGGCGATGCGGGCGGCGAGGGCGGCCCGGTCGTCGGCCGTCGCGTCGACCGTCAGGCTGCTGACGGTGACCCCGCGCGCGGTCAGGGCCCGCTGGGCGGCGAGGGTCCAGGGCGCGTCCGCGTACCCGGCGGGGACGACGAGCAGCCAGTGGCCGGCCAGAGGCGCGGCCTCGGTGCCGGTGAGGGGCTTCCAGGTGACGCGGTAGCGCCAGCCGCCGACGGTGTCACGGTCGCGGTGGCGGCGGTGCCAGGCGGAGAGCGCGGGCAGCACGCCGCTGAGCGGCTCCTCGCCGTCCACGCCGAGGGTCTCGGCGAGCGCGGCCAAGTCCTCGCTGTCGACGACCTCCCAGAACTTGGCGTCGGTCGCCCCGAGTTCGCGGCCGTCGGCGGGTCCGGTCAGGTCGCTGAAGGGGTCGCGCGGCCAGTACGGCTCGCGCTGGAACGCGTACGTCGGCAGCTCGACGCGGCGCGCGCCGGTCCCGGCGAACCGGGCGGCCCAGTCCGGGGAGAGGCCGCGTACGTGGGCGCCGGCGACGGCGGCGGTCAGCGAACGGGCTTCGGGGCGGCCGGTGCGCAGCGCGGGCAGGAACGCGGCGGCGCGGGGGCCGGCGGCGGTCTGGCAGTCCTGGCCGAGGGCGGAGAGGACCCCGCCGGGGCCGATCTCCAGGTACGCGGTGACGCCGCGGCTCTCCAGCCAGCGCATGCCGTCGAGGAAGCGGACGGCCTCGCGGACGTGGCGGACCCAGAAGTCGGGCGTCGCCATCTCGTCGGTGACCAGGGCGCCGGTCAGGTTGGAGACGATCGGGATGCGCGGGGCGGAGTACGTGAGCCGCTGCGCGACCTCGCGGAAGGCGTCGAGCATGCCGTCCATGTGCGGGGAGTGGAAGGCGTGGCTGACGGTGAGGCGCTTGGTCTTGCGGCCCCGCTCCTCGAAGACCGCCGCGACCGCGCCGGCCGCGTCCTCGTCGCCGGCCACGACGACGGCCTGGGGGCCGTTGATCGCGGCGATGGCCACGCGGTCGCTCAGGTGGGGCAGGACCTCGTCCTCCGAGGCCTGGACGGCGATCATCACGCCGCCGACGGGCAGCGCCTGCATCAGCCGGCCGCGCGCGGCGACCAGCGTGCACGCGTCGTCCAGGTCCAGTACCCCCGCGACGTGCGCGGCGGCGATCTCACCGATGGAGTGCCCGGACAGGAAGTCGGGCTTCACACCCCATGATTCGAGCAGCCGGAACAGCGCCACCTCGACGGCGAACAGCGCCGGCTGGGTGAACCGCGTCTCGTCCAGCAGAGCGGCCTCGGTCCCGAACAGCACATCCCTCAGCGGCAGTTCGAGGGCCATGCACTCCGAGACCGCGTCCAGCGCCCGCGCGAACACCGGGTAAGCGTCGTACAGTTCCCGACCCATGCCCAGGCGCTGGCTGCCCTGGCCGGTGAACAGGAACGCCAACTTGCCCTCGGTGGCGACCCCTTCCACGACGTCCGCGGACGGCCGACCCTCGGCCAGGGCGGCGAGTGCGGCCAGCAGCTCGTCGCGGTCCTCGGCGACGATCGCGGCGCGGCGGTCCAGGGCGGCGCGGGTGAGCGCCTGTGAGAACGCGACGTCCGCGACGCGGAGGCCGGGCCGGTCCGTGAGGTGGGCCAGGAGCGTGGCGGCCTGCGCCCGCAGCGCGACCTCGGTCTTACCGGAAAGGACGACGGGCAGCACGGCCGCCGCAGGAGCGGCCGCTTCGACGGCGGAACCCTCGGCGGGTCCCTCGGCGGGCTCCTCCGCCGGCTCCTCGGCGCTCTCCAGGATGACGTGCGCGTTGGTGCCGCTCATGCCGAACGAGGAGACGCCGATCCGGCGGGGCCCCTCGTGCACCGGCCAGGGCCGCGCCTCGGTGAGCAGGGACACCTCGCCCGCCGACCAGTCGACGTGCGGGGTCGGCTCGTCCAGGTGCAGGGTCCGCGGCAGCACCCCGTTGCGCATCGCCATGACGCTCTTGATGACGCCCGCGACACCGGCGGCGGCCTGCGCGTGACCGATGTTGGTCTTGAGCGAGCCCAACCACAGCGGCCGTCCGTCGGGGCGGTCCTGGCCGTAGGTGGCGATGATCGCCTGCGCCTCGATGGGGTCGCCGAGGCCGGTTCCCGTGCCGTGCGCCTCGACGGCGTCCACCTGGTCGGGCGTGAGTCGGGCGTTGGACAGCGCCTGGAGGATGACGCGCTGCTGCGAGGGGCCGTTGGGGGCGGTGAGGCCGTTGCTGGCGCCGTCCTGGTTCACCGCCGTGCCACGGACCACGGCGAGGACGCGGTGGCCCTTGCGGCGGGCGTCGGAGAGCCGCTCCACGAGCAGGACGCCGACGCCTTCGGCGAGGCTGAAGCCGTCGGCGTCGGGCGAGAACGCCTTGCAGCGGCCGTCGGTGGCGAGGCCGCGCTGCTTGCTGTAGTCGATGAACGTGCCGGGCGCGGCCATGAGGGTGGCGCCGCCGGCCAGGGCCATCGAGCATTCGCCGTTGCGCAGGGCCTGGACGGCCAGGTGCAGGGCGACGAGGGAGGAGGAGCAGGCTGTGTCGACGGTGACGGCCGGGCCTTCGAGGCCGAACGTGTACGACAGCCGGCCCGAGGCGACGCTCGCCGCGTTTCCGGTGCCGAGGTAGCCCTCCACGTTCTCGGAGGAACTCAGCAGCGCCGTCAGGTAGTCGTGGTTGCTGGTGCCGACGAACACGCCGACCTGCTTGCCGCGCATCGAGGTCGGGTCGATGCCCGCGCGCTCGAAGGCCTCCCACGAGGTTTCCAGCAGGAGCCGCTGCTGCGGGTCCATGGCGAGGGCCTCGCGCGGGGAGATCCCGAAGAGCGACGGGTCGAACCGCGCGATGTCCCGGACGAAGCCGCCCTGGTTGGCGTAGCTGGTGCCGGGGTGCTCGGGGTCGGGGTGGTAGACGGTGTCCATGTCCCAGCCGCGCTCGGCGGGGAATCCGGTGATGGCGTCGACGCCGTCGGCGACGAGCTGCCACAGCTCCTCCGGCGACGTCGCGCCTCCCGGATAGCGGCAGCCCATGCCCACGATGGCGATGGGATCCTGGTTCTTCGCCTCGACGTCCCGAAGCCGCTGACGCGTCTGGTGCAGATCCGCTGTCACCAGCTTCAGGTAGTCCCGCAGCGTCTCTTCATTCGCCATTTAACGCAACCACCCATTTGCAGCAGACGGCATCGGAAAACTGTGTGCAGAGCCGAGAATTGGCATCGGAAATGCGAGCGCTCCGCTCTCCGGCGAAGCGACTGCTCGATCGCAGGCTATTTCTCGCCCAACCGCCCTACAACCCCTAACTGCCCCCTACGCACCCCTGGGGTAGGGGAATGCGTAGGGGGCAGTCTTTCCCCGGTCAATTACCTCGGGGGCGGGCTATCTTCACCGATAAACCGGCGGACCGTCAATAACGTCCGAGGCCCTTGTTGATAAAGGCGAACAGTTCCTCGTCGCTCGCGTCCTGGAGCTGCTCCACCGCGTCGATGCCGCCGTCCGCGTCGTCCGTCGCCTCCCCTGCCGCACCGCCGGGCACGGAGCCGTCCACCCCGCCGCCGGGGCCGGCCGCTGTCCGCGCCGCCGTCGGGTCCTCGCTCTCGTTCCACTTCGCCAGCAGCGACTGGAGCCGCATCGTCACCCGGGCCCGTACGACGTTGTCGCCGGTGCCCCGTTCGAGTACGGACTCCAACCGGTCGAGCTCCTCCAGCAGCGGCGCCCCGCCCGCCACCGCGTCCGGCACGATCTCGGCGCGCAGGTAGGCGGCGACGGCGGCCGGGGTGGGCTGGTCGAAGACCAGGCTGGCCGGCAGCTTCAGGCCGCTCACCGCGCCGAGGCGGTTGCGCAGCTCGACGGAGGTGAGGGAGTCGAAGCCCAGCTCCTTGAAGGCCCGGCCGGCCTCGACGGCCGTGAGGTCGGCGTGGCCGAGGACGGCGGCGACGGCCGTCCGCACCAGGTCCAGGAGCAGCCGCTCCTGCTCGACCTCGGGCAGCCCGGCGAGCTGCCGCGTCAGCGGCACTCCCCCGGTCAGGTCCTCGGTCGACTCCCGCTCGGCGCTCTCCATGACCCGCCGGGCCTCGGGGAGTTCCAGCAGCAGCGGCCGGGCGCGGTCGGCGGTGAAGGCGAGGGTGAACCGCTTCCAGTCCATGTCGACCACGGTGAGGGCGGTCTCGTCGCGGTCCAGGGCGTGCCGCAGCGACGTCACGGTCCGCTCGGGCGACATGGCGAGGATGCCGTGGCGGCGCATACGGTCGCCCGCCGCGCTGTCGTCCCCGTCCGCGCTGCCCCAGGGGCCCCAGGCGAGGGAGGTCGCCGGGAGGCCTTCGGCCCGTCGGTACTCGGCGAAGGCGTCGAGGAAGGCGTTGCCGGGTGCCTGGTTGCCCTGGCCGGGGGCGCCGAAGGTGGCGGCGAAGGAGGAGAAGAGGACGAACGCCGAAAGGTCCAGGTCGCGGGTCAGCTCGTGCAGGTTCCGCGTCCCGTCCACCTTGACCGCCAGGACGCCGGCCACCTGCTCGGGGGTCAGCGTCTCGATGACCCCGTCGTCCAGGACGGCCGCCGTGTGCACGACGGCCGTCAGGGGCCGGTCGGCGGGGATCGCGGCGATGAGGGCGGCGAGGGCGTCGCGGTCGCTGACGTCGCAGGCGACGAGGGTGACCTCGGCGCCGAGCGCGGTCAACTCCTCACGCAGCTCGCCCGCGCCGGGCGCCTCGGCACCCCGACGGCTGGTCAGCACCAGGTGCTCGGCGCCGTTCGACGCCAGCCAACGCGCCACGTGCGCGCCCAGCGCACCCGTACCACCGGTGACCAAAGTGGTTCCGCTCGGACGCCACTCGCGTACAGCGGGGCTGTCGGACAGCCGGGCCCGCACGAGACGGCGTACGAACAACCCGGAGGACCGGACGGCGACCTGATCCTCGGCCGCGTCCCCGGCCAGCACCCCCGCGAGCCGTTCGAGCACGCGGTCGTCAGCCTCCGACGGCAGGTCGATCAGGCCGCCCCACCGGCCCCCCTGCTCCATGGAGGCGACGCGCCCGAGGCCCCAGATGAGCGCCTGCTCCGGGTCCGTGACCCGGTCGGCCCGCCCGGCGGCGACCGCGCCCCGGGTGACGCACCACAGCGGCGCGGCCACGTCGGCGTCACCGAGGGCCTGGGACAGCGCCAGACCGGCGGCGAACGCCCCCTCTCCGCCGAGGGCGAGGAGGGAGAGGACGCCGGCGGGGTGGGTGGCCCCGTCTGTGGCGGTCTTGAGGGCGGTGGTGAGCGCGTCCCGGTCGGCCGCGTCGGCGGCCACGGTGACCGTACGGACCTCCGCGCCGCGCTCGCCGAGCGTACGCAGCACGGCGGCGGCCGTGTCGACGTCCGGGCCGGCCAAGGCCTCGGGCACGACGACCAGCCAGGCCCCCGAGAGCCGCGTGGCACCGGCTTCGGCCAGCGGCTTCCAGGTGACGCGGTAGCGCCAGCCGTCGACCGTGGACTCCTCACGGCTCTGCCGCCGCCAGGAGGAGAGGCCGGGCAGGACGGTGCCGAGGGACTGGATGGCGTCGGGGGTCTCGAAGGCGAGGGCTTCCGCGAGCGCCGTGACGTCCTCGCGTTCGACGGCGTCCCAGAAACGGGCGTCGAGCGCGCTCTCGGCCGGCGGCGCCTCGGGGTCGGCGGGCGCGGCCTCGGGCCAGAACCGCTGCGACTGGAAGGCGTACGTCGGCAGGTCCACGCGCCGGGCGCCGGTGCCGGCGAAGACGGCATCCCAGTCCACGGTCACACCACGCACGTAGGCCTCGCCCAGGGAGAGCCAGAAGCGCTCCAGACCGCCTTCGTTACGGCGCAGCGACCCCAGGATCGCGGCCTCACGGCCGGCGTCCTCCACGGTCTCCTGCATCCCGACGGTCAACACCGGATGCGGGCTGGACTCGATGAACACACCAAAGCCCTGGTCCAGAAGCGTCCGGGTGGCCTCCTCCAGCTCCACCGTCTGACGGAGATTACGGAACCAGTAACCGGCGTCCAACTCGGGGCCGTTGACCCATTCGCCGGTGACGGTCGACAGGAAGGGAACCTCCGCGTCCTGCGGGACGATCGGAGCGAGGAGCGTGTCGAGTTCCCCGCGCAACAGCTCGACCTGCGCGGAGTGCGAGGCGTAATCCACCGCGATCCGCTTGGCCCGCACGCCATCGACCTCGCACGCGGCCAGGAACTCGTCCAGCGCCTGAACCTCACCCGAGATCACCACGGACGACGGCCCGTTCACGGCGGCGACGGAGATCCGCTCCTCACCCCACGGCCCGATCCGCTCCCGCACCGCGGCAGCCGGCAGCGGCACGGACACCATCCCACCCAGCCCCGCCAACACCCGACCGATGGCCTGACTCCGCAGAGCCACCACACGGGCCGCGTCCTCCAACGACAGGATCCCCGCCACACACGCGGCGGCTATCTCCCCCTGCGAGTGACCGATCACCGCACCCGGAAGGACACCGGTGGACCGCCACACCTCGGCCAACGACACCATCACCGCGAACAACGCCGGCTGAACGACATCCACCCGCTCCAGCGAGGGCGCGCCCTCAACACCACGCAGGACGTCGAGCAACGACCAGTCGGTGAACGGCTCCAGCGCCTTCGCGCACTCCTCGATCCGCGCCGCGAACACCGGCGACGACTCCAGCAGCCCGGCGGCCATCCCCACCCACTGCGAACCCTGCCCCGGGAACACGAACACCGTCTTCCCACCCACCACCGAACCGGTCACCACACCGGCCGCCATCCCACCCGAAGCCACCGCACGCACACCGGCAGCGTGATCACCCAACACCACCGCCCGGTGGTCCAGACCCGCACGCGTCGACGCCAACGACCACCCCACATCCACCGGATCCAACTCCGGCAGACCCGCCAACCGCTCCGCCTGCGCCCGCAACGCCGCCGCACTCCTACCCGACAACACCCACGGCACCACCGGCATACCCGAACGGACACCCGGCTCGACCTCGAAAGCTTCGACCGCCTCCGGCGCCTGCTCCACGATCACGTGCGCGTTCGTCCCGCTGAACCCGAACGACGACACACCCGCACGACGCGGACGGTTCGTCTCGGGCCACGTCGTCCGCTCCGTGAGCAGCGCGACCGCGCCCGACTCCCAGTCCACGTGCGGCGACGGCTCGTCCACGTGCAGGGTCTGGGGCAGGACGCCGTGCCGCATCGCCAGCACCATCTTGATGACGCCGGCCACTCCGGCCGCGGCCTGCGTGTGCCCGATGTTCGACTTCACCGACCCCAGGAGCAGCGGCTGCCCTTCCGGGCGGTCCTGCCCGTACGTGGCCAGCAGCGCCTGTGCCTCGATCGGGTCGCCGAGGGAGGTGCCCGTGCCGTGGGCTTCCACGACGTCGACCTGGTCGGTGGAGAGCCGGGCGTTGGCGAGGGCCTGGCGGATGACGCGCTGCTGGGAGGGGCCGTTCGGGGCCGTCAGGCCGTTGGAGGCACCGTCCTGGTTGATGGCGCTGCCCCGAACCACGGCCAGCACCGGGCGCCCGTTCTTCCGCGCGTCGGAGAGCCGCTCCAGGAGCAGGACGCCCACGCCTTCCGCCGGGCCGAAGCCGTCGGCGCCGGCCGCGAAGGCCTTGCAGCGGCCGTCGGTGGACAGTCCGCGCTGCTTGCTGAACTCCACGAAGAGTCCGGGCGTGGACATCACGTGGACGCCGCCGGCTACGGCCAGCGAGCACTCCCCGGCCCGCAGCGCCTGCACCGCCAGGTGCAGCGCGACGAGTGACGCCGAGCAGGCCGTGTCGACGGTGACGGCCGGGCCCTCCAGGCCGAAGGTGTACGAGAGCCGGCCGGACAGCACGCTGGAGGCGTTGCCGGTGCCGAGGTGGCCCGCGTAGTCCTCGGCCGCTTCCAGCAGCGGGGTGAGGTAGTCGGAGCCGTTCATGCCGACGAACACGCCGCACTGGTTGCCGCGCAGGACGTGCGGGTCGATGCCGGCCCGCTCGAACGCCTCCCACGAGGTTTCCAGCAGCAGCCGCTGCTGCGGGTCCATCGCCATGGCCTCGCGCGGGGAGATCCCGAAGAAGTCGGCGTCGAAGGCGGAGGCGCCGTCGAGGAAGCCGCCCTCGCGGGTGGTCGAGGTGCCCTGGTCGTCCGGGTCGTCGGAGAAGAGGTGGTCCAGGTCCCAGCCGCGGTCCGCGGGGAATTCGGTGAGGGCGTCGCCACCGGCGGCCAACAGGTCCCAGAGTTCTTCGGGAGAGCGGACGCCGCCGGGGAATCGGCAACTCATGGCCGTGATGGCGATGGGCTCGTGGGCCTGGCTCTCGATGTCCCGCAGACGTCCGTACGCCTCGTCGAGATCCGTCGTGACCTTCTTGAGGTATTCGCGGAGCTTTGCTTCGTTCGCCACTGGCGCTTCACCTATTCGCGTGATCGAGACCGTGGTGGGGACGGGCTCAAGGGAATTCAAGGGAGTTCAGGGGAACCCGAGAATATTTGAGGAATTCGACGAAGCCCCGGGCCGTACCGCCGGAACAGGGGTTCCGGCGGTACGACCTGGGGGTGGTTGGGGTTCAGCCCTGGCCGAACTTCTTGTCGATGAGGGCGAACAGCTCGTCGTCGCTGGCGTCCTCGATCTCCCCGGGCCCCGTCTCGTCGTCCGACCGGCGGGCGTCGTTCCACTGGGCCAGGAGGGTCTGGAGGCGCACCGCGACGCGTGCGTGGGCCGCGTCGTCGCCGGCCGCGGCGGCCAGGTCCGCCGGGTCCAGCGAGGAGAAGGTGCTTTCCAGACGGTCGAGTTCCTCCAGGACGGACAGCTTGCGTCCGGTGGTGCCCTCGGGGGCCAGCTCGTCGCGCAGGTGCCGGGCGAGCGCGGCCGGGTTCGGGTAGTCGTAGATCAAGGTGGCGGGCAGCCGCAGTCCGGCGGCCGCGCCGAGCCGGTTGCGCAGCTCGACCGCCGTCAGCGAGTCGAAGCCCAGCTCCTTGAACGCCTGCTCCTCACCGATGTGTTCGGCCGACTTGTACCCGAGTACGGCGGCCACCTGGCCGCGCACCAGCTCCAGTACGGTCCGCTCCCGCTCGGCGGGCGTCAGCCCGGCCAGGCGCTGCGCCGGGGTCTGCTCCCCCGCCCCGTGGGGCTCGGCCGGGTGGGCACCGCCCGACGCGGCCGCCCGGCGCTGCTGCCGGACGGGGGTCCGGACCAGGCCGCGGAACATCGGCAGGATGCCACCGTCCGCCGCCCGCGCCCGCAGGGTGGGCAGGTCGACCGCCACCGGCAGCAGGACCGGCTCGTCGTCCGCCGCCGCGAGGGCCGCGTCGAAGAGCGCGAGGCCCTCCGTCGCCGACAGCGGCGCGACGCCGCCGCGAGCGGCGCGTTCCCGCTCCGCCTCGGTGAGTCGGCCGGCCATGCCGCGTTCCTCCGCCCACATGCCCCACACCAGGGACAGGGCGCTGAGGCCCCGGGCCCGGCGGTGGCGGGCGAGGGCGTCGAGGAAGACGTTCGCCGCGCCGTAGTTGGCCTGGCCGGCGCCGCCGAGGGTGCCGGCGGCGGCGGAGAAGAGGACGAACGCGGACAGGTCGAGGTGACGGGTCAACTCGTGCAGGTGCAGCGCCCCTTCGACCTTGGGTCGCAGGACCCGGTCGACCCGCTCGGGGGTGAGCAGGTCCACGACGCCGTCGGCCAGGACGGCCGCCGTGTGGACGACCGCCGTCAGCGGCCGCTCCGCCGGTACGGAGGCCAGGAGCGCGGCCAGCGCGTCCCGGTCGGCCACGTCGCACGCCGCCCAGGTGACCTCCGCGCCCAACGCGACGAGTTGCGCGGTGAGTTCGGTGGCCGCTTCGGTCGCGCCGCCCCTGCGGCCGGTGAGCAGCAGGTGTCGTACGCCGTGTTCGGTGACCAGGTGGCGGGTGAGGAGCCCGGCGAGTCCGCCGCCGGCGCCGGTGACCAGGACCGTACCGCTCGTGTCGATACGGCTCGTCGTGTCGTCGCCGTCCGCCGCGGTCCGGGCCTCGGCTACCCGCGCCAGGCGGGGTGCGTACAACGCCCCGCCACGCAAGGCCAGTTCGGGTTCCTCGGAGGCGAGGGCGCCCGCGAGGACCCGGCCGGAGGCGTCCGTCCCGTCGAGGTCGACGAGCACGAACCGGTCGGGGTGCTCCGTCCGGGCGGCCCGCACCAGCCCCCACACCGGGGCGTGGGTGAGATCGCCCGCCTCGGTGTCGGTGTGGGCGGCCACCGCGCCCCGGGTGACGACGGCGAGGCGGGCGCCGGCGAAGCGGCCGTTGTCCAGCCAGCCCTGCACGGCAGCGAGCGCCCGGTGCGTCGCCTCGCGCGCCTCCCGCGCCACCGCGTCGAGGGCGGTGACGCCCTCGGTGGCCATGAACGGCGCGACGACGGTGTCCGGCATCGCCTGCCGTCCGGTGGTGACGGCCTCGTCCAGCGCGGCGAGGTCGTCGTACGTCGCCACGGGGACCCCCGCGCCGCCCAGGGCGGCGGCGAGGAGCGAGCCGCCGGCAGGGTCACCGACGACCACGAGGGTCGCGGCGCCCGCCCCGGCCGGCGCCGGCGTCCGCACCCAGTCGAGGCGGAACAGCGAGTCGTGCACCCCGTCCGGGGCGACCGCCGTGAACCGCTCGACGTCGAGCTCCCGGGTCACCAGCGCCTCGACCGACGCGACGGGCGCGCCCTGGTCGTCAGCCAGTTCGACGGACACGGCGTCCGCTCCGTCGGGGGTGACGCGCAGCCGCAGCGTGTCCGCTCCGGTCGCGTGCAGCCGCACCCCGCGCCAGGTGAAGGGCTCGCGGGCGGTGGCGTCGGCGGCGGTCGCGGCCAGCGCCTGGGCCGCCGCGTCGAGGAGCGCCGGGTGCAGGGCGAACCCGCCTGCCGAAGCGTGCAGTTCGTCGGAGAGCCGGGCCTGCGCGAAGACCTCGTCGCCGCGCACCCAGGCCCGGGTGAGGGTCCTGAGCGCCGACCCGTGGTGGAGCCCGGCGGCCGTCAGGCGGTCGTACACCGCCTCGACCGACACCTCCTCGGCGTCGGCGGGCGGCCAGGTCCCGGTGTCGCCGGTGTCAAAGGTTTCGCCGGTTTCGCCGGTTTCGCCCGTGCCTCCGGTGTCACCGGCTGCGGCCTCGGTGAGGAACCCGGTGGCGTGACGAGACCAGGTCCCGCCGTTCGCCCCGTCGCCGTCGCCCTCCTCGGGACGGCCGTACACCTGCACGGGACGGCGTCCGGTCTCGTCCGCCCCGCCCACGGTGAGCCGGAGCTGTACGGCCCCGTCCTCCGGGAGCACGAGCGGCGCCTCGTTGATCAACTCCGCCAGGTGGCCGCAGCCGACCTCCTCGCCGGCGCGCAGCGCGAGCTCGACGAAGGCCGCACCGGGCACGACCACGGAGTCGGCGACGACGTGATCCGCCAGCCAGGGGTGCGTACGCCGGGACAGCCGGGCGGTGAACAGGAACCCGCCCGTGTCCGGCAGTTCGACCGCCGCGCCGAGCAGGGGGTGCCCGGCCGACTCGATCCCGAGCGAGAGGGCGTCCTCCGACGTGGCGAACGAGTCGACCCAGTAGCGCTCGCGCTGGAAGGCGTAGGTCGGCAGGTCGACGCGTCGGGCGCCGGTGGCGGCGTAGAAGGCCGTCCAGTCGACGCCCACGCCGTGGACGTGAGCCTGGGCAAGGGCGGTGACCAGGGCCTCGGCCTCGGCGCGACCCTTGCGGAGCACCGGCGCGAAGACGACCGGCCCGTCGGTCAGGCAGTCCTGGGCCAGGGCGGACAGGATTCCGTCGGGACCGAGTTCGACGTACGTCGTCACACCGGCGGCCTCCAGCGCGCGGACACCGTCGAGGAAGCGGACCGACTCGCGGACGTGCCGCACCCAGAACTCCGCCGAACCCATCTCGTCGGTCACCAGGGCACCGGTCAGGTTGGAGACGACCGGAATGCGCGGGGTGGCATAGGCGATCTCCTCCGCCACCTTGCGGAAATCGGCCAGCATCCCGTCCATGTGCGGCGAGTGGAACGCATGACTCACGACGAGCCGCTTGCTCTTGCGGTCGGGGAACGACTCGGCGATCTTGACCGCCGCGTCCTCGTCACCCGCCACCACGACCGACCGAGGACCGTTGATCGCCGCGATGCTCACCCGATCCGTCAGCAGCGGCAGGATCTCCTCCTCCGACGCCTGCACCGCGATCATCACCCCACCGCCCGGCAGCGCCTGCATCAACCGCCCACGCGCCACCACCAGAGCGCACGCGTCCTCCAGCGAGAACACACCCGCCACATGAGCGGCCGCGATCTCACCGATCGAATGCCCGGACACGAAGTCCGGCCGCAGCCCCCAGCTCTCGACGAGCCGGAACAGCGCCACCTCCACCGCGAACAACGCCGGCTGCGTGTACTCCGTCCGGTCCAACAGATCCCCATCCGCACCGAACAGCACGTCCCTCAGCGGCAGTTCAAGCAGCCCGTCCAGGTGGACACAGATCGCGTCCAGCGCGTGCGCGAACGCCGGGAAGACGTCGTACAGTTCGCGCCCCATTCCCAGCCGCTGGCTGCCCTGTCCGGTGAACAGGAACGCCACCTGCTGTTCGGTGCTCGCCACGCCCTGTGTCAGCGCGGCGACGGAGTCGCCCGCCGCCAGCGCGGTCAGCGCCTCGCGGTACTCCTCCCCCGCTCCCCCGACGATCACGGCGCGGTGGTCGAGCAGGGCCCGGCCGGTCGCGAGCGAGTGCCCGATGTCCACCGGCCGCTGGTCGTCCAGGTGGGCGAGGAGGCGGGCGGCCTGGTCCCGCAGGGCGGCTTGCGTCCGGCCCGACAGGATCCACGGCCAGGTGCCCTCGGGGTTCCCGGCGGCGCCCGCGATCTCGGGGGCCTCGGGGGCCTCCGGTGCCTGCTCCAGGATGGTGTGCGCGTTGGTGCCGCTCACACCGAACGAGGAGACGCCGGCCCGGCGCGGACGGCCGGTCTCCGGCCACGCCCGCTGCTCGGTCAGGATCTCGATGTCGCCCGCCGTCCAGTCGACGTGCGGGGTCGGCTCGTCCACGTGCAGGGTCTGCGGCAGCACCCCGTGACGCATCGCCATGACCATCTTGATCACACCCGCCACACCGGCGGCCGCCTGCGTGTGCCCGATGTTCGACTTCACCGAGCCCAGAAGCAGCGGCTGCCCCTCCGGACGCTCCCGGCCATACGTGGCCAGCAGCGCCTGCGCCTCGATCGGATCCCCGAGCCGGGTACCCGTACCGTGCGCCTCCACCGCGTCGACCTCGGCGGCCGACAGCCCCGCACCGGCCAGCGCCGCACGGATCACCCGCTGCTGCGACGGCCCGTTCGGCGCCGTCAAACCATTGCTCGCACCGTCCTGATTGACAGCAGAACCACGCACCACCGCCAACACCGGATGCCCGTTACGCCGAGCATCCGACAACCGCTCCACCAGCAGCATGCCGACGCCTTCACCCCAGCCGGTGCCGTCCGCACCCGCCGCGAAGGCCTTGATCCGGCCGTCCGCCGCGAGCCCGCCCTGCCGGGCGAACTCGACGAACGCGCCCGGCGTCGACATGACGGTGACACCACCGGCCAGCGCGATCGAGCACTCGCCGCTGCGGAGCGCCTGCACCGCGAGGTGCAGGGCCACGAGCGACGCCGAGCACGCCGTGTCGACGGTGACGGCCGGGCCTTCGAGGCCGAAGACGTACGAGAGCCGGCCGGAGACGACGCTCGCGGAGTTGCCGGTGCTCATGAAGCCGTCGCCGCCGTCGGCGGAGTTCAGCACGAGCGAGAGGTAGTCCTGTCCGTTGGTCCCGACGAACACACCGGCCTGGCTGCCGCGCAGCGACGACGGGTCGATCCCGGCCCGCTCGAACGCCTCCCAGGAGGTTTCCAGGAGCAGGCGCTGCTGCGGGTCCATGGCCAGGGCCTCGCGCGGCGAGATCCCGAAGAAGCCGGGGTCGAACTGCGCCACGTCGTAGAGGAATCCGCCTTCGCGGGCGTACGCGGCGTCCTGCTCGGAGCGCGGCCCGAACAGTTCCTCGGCGTCCCAGCCGCGGTCCGCCGGGAACTCCCCGATCGCGTCACCACCGGCCGCCAGCAGCCGCCAGAGGTCCTCCGGGGTACGCACCCCGCCGGGGAAGCGGCAGCTCATCGCGACGATCGCGATCGGATCGTCCTCGGCTGCCGGCCGGTCCGTCGGGGCCGCGAGGGCCACCGCCGCCTTGGTTCCGAGGATTTCGCCGCGCAGGTGATCGGCCAGGTCGGCGGAGGTCGGGTAGTCGTAGATCAGCGTGGCCGGGAGCCGCAGTCCGGTGACGGCGCCCAGGCGGTTGCGCAGCTCGACGGCGGTCAGGGAGTCGAAGCCGAGTTCCTTGAACGCCCGCCCCGCGCCGACGCTCTCGACGCCGGTGTGGCCGAGGACCGCGGCGACCTCCTTGCGGACCAGGTCGAGCAGCATCCGGTCGCGTTCGACGGCGGAGAGCCCCGCCAGCCGCCCCGCGAGGGAGTCGTGGCCGCCGCCCGCCTCGTCGGCCTCGCCCTCGCGCGGGGCGAGGGTAAGGGCGCTCCGGGCCTCGGACAGCTCGGCGAGGAGGTTGCCGGCGCGCACGGCGGTGAAGCCGGGGGCGAAGCGGGCCCAGTCCACGTCCACGACGGTGACGACGGTGTCGTTCGCGTCGAGGGCGCGGTGCAGGGCGTCGACGGCCGACTCGGCCGCCATGGGCGGTACGCCGCCCTTGCGCATCCGGGCTTCCAGCGCGCCGTCGGTGGCCATGCCGCCCTCGGCCCACGGACCCCAGGCGATCGAGGTCGCGGCGAGCCCGGCGGCCCGCCGCTGCTCGGCGAGGGCGTCGAGGTAGGCGTTGGCGGCGGCGTAGTTGCCCTGGCCGGCCGTGCCCAGGGTGCCCGTGACGGACGAGAACAGGACGAAGGCGGAGAGCTCGATGCCCAGCTCGACCGTCAGCTCGTGCAGGTGCCGGGCGGAGACCGCCTTCGCCCGCAGGACGCTCTCGAACCGGTCGGGCGTCAGGAAGTCGAGCACGCCGTCGTCCAGGACACCGGCGGTATGCACGACAGCGGTCAGTGTGTCGGCCTCCGCCGCGAGGAGCGTACGCAGCGCGTCCCGGTCGGCGGCGTCACACGCCACGATCGACACGTCCACGCCCATCCCCGTCAGCTCGGCCGCCAGCTCGGCGGCACCGGGCGCGTCCGCGCCCCGGCGGCTGGTCAGCACCAGCCGCTCGGCACCCGCCCCGGCCAGCCACCGCGCGACGTGTCCACCGAGGGCGCCCGTACCACCGGTGACCAGCACCGTCCCGGACGGCGCCCACGACGGGTCGCCCTGTCCGGCGGCGGCACGGATCAGACGCCGCCCGAACACCCCGGAGGAGCGCACCGCGACCTGGTCCTCACCGGAAAGCCCACCGGCCAGTACGCCGACCAGCCGGCCCATCGCCCGCTCGTCCCACACCTCGGGCAGGTCCACCAGACCACCCCAACGCCCGGGAACCTCCAGCGCGGCCACCCGACCCAGGCCCCACGTCTGCGCCTGGACGGCGGAGACGAGCCGGTCGGAACGGCCCACACTCACCGCACCCCGGGTCAGGCACCACAGCGGCGCCTCCATCCCGGCATCGCCCAGCGCCTGCACCAGGCCGGCCGTCGCGACGACCCCGGCGGTCTCGTCCAGCGCGAGCAGCGACACCACACCGGCGACGGACCCGGCCTCGGCCGGCAGCAGCCCGGCCAGGGCATCCCGACCGGCACCCGGCGCGACGACCACGCGGCGCACCTCGGCACCGCGCCCGGCCAGTGCGTCCACCACGGCCGTGTCGTCCACACTCGCGGCGGGCACCACGACCAGCCACGCACCGGACAGCACGGCGCCGGAGGCGGCGTCCGTCAGCGGCTTCCACGACACCTGGTAGCGCCACCCGTCCACCGTGGACCGGGCACCCGACGCGCCGCGTCGCCCGAGCGCCGTCTGCGGCCAGTACCGCCGCCGCTGGAAGGCGTAGGTCGGCAGGTCGACGCGCACGGCGCCGGTCCCGTAGACCGCCTGCCAGTCGACGGAGATCCCCCGGACGTGGCTCCAGGCCAGAGCGGCCATCGCCGTGTCTGCCTCCCGACGGCCCTTGCGAACGAGGGGCGCGAACGCCGCCCCGTCCTCGGTGAGGCAGTCCTGCCCGAGGGCGCAGAGCACCCCGTCGGGGCCGAGTTCGAGGTACGTCGTGACGCCGGCGGCCTCCAGGGCCCGGATGCCGTCGAGGAAGCGGACGGCCTCGCGGACGTGGCGCACCCAGAAGTCCGCCGAGCCCATCTCGTCGTCGGTGACGAGCGCACCGGTCAGGTTCGACACGACCGGAATGCGCGGGGCCTCGAAGGTCAGCCCCTCCACCACCCGGCGGAAGTCGTCCAGCATCCCGTCCATGTGCGGCGAGTGGAACGCGTGGCTGACCGTGAGCCACTTGCTCTTGCGCCCGGCGAACGCCTCCACGATCGCGACGGCGGCGTCCTCGTCACCCGCGACCACCACCGACCTCGGCCCGTTGACCGCCGCGATGCTCACCCGGTCCGTCAGCAGCGGAAGGACCTCCTCCTCCGACGCCTGGAGGGCGATCATCACGCCGCCACCCGGCAGCGCCTGCATCAACCGGCCCCGCGCCGCCACCAGCGCGCAGGCGTCCTCCAGCGAGAAGACGCCCGCCACGTGCGCGGCGGCGATCTCACCGATCGAATGCCCGGACACGAAGTCCGGCCGCAGCCCCCAGCTCTCCACCAGCCGGAACAGCGCCACCTCCACCGCGAACAACGCCGGCTGGGTGAAGCGCGTCTCGTCCAGCAGTCCGGCATCGGTCCCGAACAGCACGTCCTTCAGCGGCACTTCGAGGTCGAACCCGGCACACACCTCGTCCAGCGCGGCCGCGAACACCGGGTACGTGTCGTACAGTTCGCGCCCCATCCCGAGGCGCTGGCTGCCCTGGCCGGTGAACAGGAAGGCGAGCTTCCCGCCGACCGGCGAGCCCGTCACCACTCCCGCCGCCGAGCCGCCCTCCGCCAGCGCGGCGAGGCCGGCCAGCAGACCGTCGCGGTCGCCGGCGACCAGCGCCGCACGCTCGTCGAACGCCGAGCGGCCGGTCGCCAGGGTCCTGCCGACGTCGGCCAGACGCAGCTCGGGGTGCGCGAGCAGCCGCGCCCGCAGGCTGTCGGCCTGGGCCCGGAGCCCCGCCTCGCTCTTCGCCGAGAGCACCACCGGGACGGGCACGAGACCCGGATCGACGGACGCGGTGTCCTCGTCCTCGGGCTCCGCCTGCGGGGCCTGCTCGATGATCGTGTGGGCGTTGGTGCCACTGAAGCCGAACGAGGAGATGCCGGCCCGGCGCGGACGGCCGGTCTCCGGCCACTCCCGCCGCTCGGTCAGCAGGGCGATCTCGCCCGCCTCCCAGTCGACCTGCGGGGACGGCGCGTCGATGTGGAGGCTCTCCGGCAGCTGCCCGTGCTGCATGGCCAGCACCATCTTGATCACGCCGGCGACGCCGGCGGCGGCCTGGGTGTGACCGATGTTCGACTTGACCGAGCCGAGCAGCAGCGGCCGCCCCTCGGGCCGGTCCTGACCGTAGGTGGCCAGCAGGGCCTGCGCCTCGATCGGGTCACCCAGGGTGGTGCCCGTGCCATGGGCCTCGACGGCGTCCACGTCGGCGGCCGTCAGGCCCGCGCTCGCCAGCGCGGCACGGATCACCCGCTGCTGCGACGGCCCGTTCGGCGCCGTCAGACCATTGCTCGCACCGTCCTGGTTCACGGCCGAACCACGCACCACCGCCAACACCGGATGCCCGTTGCGGCGCGCGTCCGACAACCGCTCCACCAGCAGCATGCCGACGCCCTCACCCCAGCCCGTACCGTCCGCACCCGCCGCGAAGGCCTTGATGCGACCGTCCGCGGCCAGGCCGCGCTGCCGGCTGAACTCGATGAACGTGCCGGGCGTCGACATGACGGTGACGCCACCGGCCAGGGCGAGCGAGCACTCGCCGTTGCGCAGGGCCTGGATCGCCCAGTGCAGGGCGACCAGCGAGGACGAGCAGGCCGTGTCGACCGTGACGGCCGGGCCTTCGAGCCCGAACACGTACGAGAGGCGGCCGGACACCACACTCGCGGCGTTGCCGGTGCCCAAGTGCCCTTCGAGGCCCGCCGGTTCCTCCAGCAGCACGGACAGGTAGTCCTGGCCGTTGGTGCCGACGAACACACCGGCCTGACTGCCGCGCAGCGTCTCGGGGTCGATCCCGGCGCGCTCGAACGCCTCCCACGAGGTCTCCAGCAGCAGGCGCTGCTGCGGGTCCATGGCCAGGGCCTCGCGCGGCGAGATGCCGAAGAAGTCGGCGTCGAAGTCCGCGACGTCGTACAGGAAGCCGCCCTCGCGGGCGTACGAGGTGCCCTGGGCGCTCGGGTCGGCGTCGTAGAGGGCGTCGAGGTCCCAGCCGCGGTCCAGGGGCAGGTCGGAGATCGCGTCGGTGCCGGAGGCGAGCAGCTGCCAGAGGTCCTCCGGCGTCCGTACGCCGCCGGGGAAGCGGCAGCTCATCGCGACGATCGCGATCGGGTCGTCGTCCACCGCCGCGGCCACGGGGCCGACTGCCTCGACCTGTGCGCCGAGGAGTTCGGCGAGCAGGTAGGCGGCGAGCGCGGCCGGGGTCGGGTAGTCGTAGACGAGCGTGGCGGGCAGCCGCAGTTCGGTGGCCGCGCCGAGCCGGTTGCGCAGCTCGACCGCGGTGAGCGAGTCGAACCCGATCTCGCGGAAGGCCCGCCCGGCCTCGATGTCCTGGGCACCGGAGTGCCCCAGGACCTCGGCGACCCGGGTGCGCACGAGGTCGAGGAGGAAGGGCTCCCGGTCGCCGGCCGACAGCCGGCGAAGGTGCTCGGCGAGAGAAGACCCGGAACGCTCGGAACGGTCGTCCGCGCGCTCCGAGCCACGCGTGGCGGCTTCGGCCTCGGGCAGATCCGCGAGCAGCCGGCCGACGCGCACCGCCGTGAAACCGGGCGCGAACCTCGCCCAGTCGAAGTCGACGATCGTCAGCGCCGCCTCGTCGGAGCCGACCGCCTGCCGCAGCGCGGTGATCGCGAGATCGGCGTTCATGGGCGGTACGCCGCCCCGGCGCATCCGTGCCTCCAGCGCCTCGTCGGCCGCCATGCCGCCCTCGGCCCACGGACCCCACGCGAGAGAGGTCGCGGCGAGGCCGGCGGCCCGCCGCTGCTCGGCGAGCGCGTCGAGGTAGGCGTTCGCGGCGGCGTAGTTGCCCTGACCGGCGGCACCGATGGTGCCGCTCATCGAGGAGAACAGCACGAAGGCGGAGAGCTCGATGTCGAGCTCGACGGTCAGCTCGTGCAGGTTGAGCGCGGAAACCGCCTTCGCCCGCAGCACGCTCTCGAACCGGTCGGCCGTCAGCGCATCCAGCACACCGTCGTCGAGGATCCCGGCGGTGTGCACGACAGCGGTCAGCGTCTCCGCCTCGGCCGCGAGCAGGGCCCGCAGAGCGTCCCGATCAGCGGCGTCACACGCCACCACCGCCACCTCAACGCCCAGCCCGGACAGCTCCTCGACCAACTCGGCGGCACCGGGGGCGTCGGCGCCCCGGCGGCTGGTCAGCACCAGCCGCTCGGCACCCGCCCCGGCCAACCACCGCGCGACCCGACCACCGAGGGCACCCGTACCGCCGGTGACCAGAACCGTCCCGGACGGCGTCCAAGAACCGGCACCACCCGCAGTGGCACGCACCAGACGACGGCCGAACACCCCGGAGGACCGCACCGCGACCTGGTCCTCACCAGAAAGCCCACCGGCCAGTACGCCGACCAGCCGACCCATCGCCCGCTCGTCCCACACCTCAGGCAGGTCCACCAGACCACCCCAACGCCCGGGAACCTCCAAAGCAGCGACCCGACCCAGACCCCACACCTGCGCCTGAACAGCCGAGACCAGCCGGTCGGAACGGCCCACACTCACCGCACCCCGGGTCAGGCACCACAACGGCGCCTCGAACCCGGCGACACCCATTGCCTGGACCAGGCTGGCCGTGGCAACGAGACCATCGGCCTCATCCAGCGCCAGCAGCGACACCACACCGGCAACCGAACCCGCACCGGACAGAGCATCCCGCTCCACCACACCGGCCTCAACCACCACCCGACGGACCTCAGCCCCCCGCCCGACCAGCGCATCCACCACAGCCGTGGCATCCACACCACCGGCCGGAACCACCACCAGCCACACACCGGACAACCGCACACCGACGCCACCATCCGCCAGCGGCTTCCACGACACCCGGTAACGCCAGCCGTCCACCTCAGACTGCTCCTGGCCCTGGCGGCGCCATGCCGACAGCGCGGGAACGAGGTCGCTGAAGCGGGCGTCGTCGGCCACGGCCAGTTCGGACGCCAGCGACGTGAGGTCGCCCCGCTCCACCGCGTCCCAGAACCGGGCGTCCACCGCGTCAACGGCCGGCGCGGAGGCGACGGCGCCGTTCGACAGGACGGTCTCCGGCCAGTAGCGCTGCCGCTGGAAGGCATACGTCGGCAGGTCCACCCTCCGGGCGCCCGTACCGGCGAAGTAGGCGGACCAGTCCACCTCCACGCCTCGCACGTGCGCCTGGGCCACAGCGCCGAGGACCGACTCCGCCTCGCCGCGTCCGGCGCGCAGCGCCGGGGCGAAGGCGATGTCCGCGTCGCCGGTCAGGCAGTCCTGCGCCAGGGCGGACAGCACCCCGTCCGGCCCCAGCTCCACGAACGTCGTGACGCCCGCCGCCTCCAGGGCCCGCACACCGTCCAGGAACCGGACGGCTTCCCGCACGTGCCGGACCCAGAAGTCCGCCGAGGCCATCTCATCGGAGACAACAACCCCGGTCAGGTTCGACACGACCTGGATGCGCGGGGCGTCGAAGGTCAGCCCCTCCACCACCCGGCGGAAGTCGTCCAACATCGTGTCCATGTGCGGCGAGTGGAACGCGTGGCTCACCGTGAGCCGCTTGGACTTCCGCCCGGCGAACGCCTCCACCACGGCCAGGGCGGCGTCCTCGTCACCGGCGATCACCACCGACTGCGGACCGTTGACCGCCGCGATGCTCACCCGATCCGTCAGCAGCGGCAGAACCTCATCCTCCGACGCCTGCACCGCGAACATCACGCCACCCGCCGGCAGCGCCTGCATCAACCGACCACGCGCCGCCACCAACGTGCACGCGTCATCCAGCGACAACACACCCGCCACATGCGCGGCAGCGATCTCACCAATCGAATGCCCGGACACGAAGTCCGGCCGCAGCCCCCAGCTCTCCACCAGCCGGAACAGCGCCACCTCCACCGCGAACAACGCCGGCTGCGTGAACCGCGTCTCGTCCAGCAGAGCGGCATCCGACCCGAACAACACCTCCTTCAACGGCAGTTCAAGGTCCAGCCGCTCACACACCGCGTCCAGCGCGGCCGCGAACACCGGGAACGCGTCGTACAGCTCACGCCCCATCCCCAGCCGCTGGCTGCCCTGGCCCGTGAACAGGAAGGCCAGCCCGCCGCTCGACACCGTGCCCCGCACGAGGCCCGGTACCGGCTCGCCGGCGGCCAGGGCGGTCAGGCGGCCGAGGAGGGTTTCGCCGTCGGACGGCGCGCCGAGCACCACCGCGCGGTGCTCCAGGGCGGCGCGGTGCGTGGCGAGGGAGTGGCCGAGGTCGAGTGCGCCTCGGACGCCGGTCGCGGCGATGAGGTCGGTCGCCGTCGGGCGGAGGCGTTCCGCCTGGGCCCGCAGGGCGGCCGCCGTGCGGCCGGAAACGAGCCACGGCAGCACGGGGAGACCGGGCCCGGCCGGCGTCGGGTGCGCCGTCTCGTCCGTGGCGTTCGGTGCCTGCTCGATGACGGCGTGGGCGTTCGTACCGCTGTAGCCGAACGAGGAGATGCCGGCGCGGCGCGCGCGGCCGGTCTCGGGCCACTCGACCTGCTCGGTCAGCAGCTGGATGTCACCGGCCGACCAGTCGACGTAGGGAGTCGGCTCGTCGATGTGGAGGGTCTGGGGCAGTACCCCGTGGCTCATGGCCATGACCATCTTGATCACACCGGCGACGCCGGCGACGGCCTGCGTGTGGCCGATGTTCGATTTCACCGAGCCCAGCAGCAGCGGCCGGCCCTCCGGCCGGTCCTGGCCGTACGTGGCCAGCAGCGCCTGCGCTTCGATCGGGTCGCCCAGCTTCGTTCCCGTGCCGTGGGCCTCGACGGCGTCCACGTCGCCGGTGGTGAGGCCGGCGTCGGCGAGGGCCTCGCGGATGACGCGCTGCTGCGAGGGGCCGTTGGGGGCGGTGAGGCCGTTGCTGGCGCCGTCCTGGTTCACCGCGGTGCCGCGGACGACGGCGAGGACCGGGTGGCCGCCCCGGCGGGCGTCGGAGAGTCGCTCCAGCAGGAGCAGGCCCACGCCCTCGGACCAGATGGTGCCGTCGGCGGCCGCGGCGAATGCCTTGATGCGGCCGTTCTCCGCCAGGCCGCGCTGGCGGCTGAACTCGGTGAACGCGCCCGGCGTGGACATGATCGTCACCGCGCCCGCGAGTGCCATGGCGCATTCACCGCGGCGCAGGGACTGGGCGGCGAGGTGCAGGGTGACGAGCGAGGAGGAGCAGGCGGTGTCGACGGTGACGGCCGGGCCCTCCAGGCCGAAGGAGTAGGAGATGCGGCCGGAGACGACGCTGGCCGCGTTGCCGGTGCCGAGGTGGCCTTCGAGGCCGTCGCCGTCGTTCAGCCACAGCTGGAGGTAGTCCTGCGCGTTGGAGCCGACGAACACGCCGGTGCGGCTGCCGCGCAGGCCGGTCGGGTCGATGCCGGCGCGCTCGAAGGTCTCCCAGGTGGTCTCCAGCAGCAGCCGCTGCTGGGGGTCCATGGCGAGGGCCTCGCGCGGGGAGATCCCGAAGAAGGAGGCGTCGAAGTCGGCGGCCTCGTGGAGGAAGCCGCCCTCGCGGACGTAGCTGGTGCCCTCACGGTCGGGGTCGTCGCTGTAGAGGGCGTCGAGGTCCCAGCCGCGGTCGGCGGGGAAGGCGGTGATGCCGTCGCGGCCCTCGGCGAGCATCCGCCACAGGTCCTCGGGGGAGGTGATGCCGCCGGGGAAGCGGCAGCTCATCGCGACGATGGCGATCGGGTCCTCGTCCTCCACGCGGGAGGTGGCGGTGGCCGAACGCAGGGCCGGCAGGCCGGCGTCGTCCGCGAGGTCGCCGACGATCTCCTGGCGGAGGTACTGGGCGAGGGCGTTGGCCGTCGGATAGTCGAAGACGAGGGTGGCGGGCAGCCGGCGGCCGACCGCCTCGCCGAGGAGGTTGCGCAGTTCGACGGCGGTGAGCGAGTCGAAGCCGAGTTCCTTGAAGGAGCGGCCCGGCTCGACGGAGGCGGCGCCCGGGTAGCCCAGGGCGGCGGCGACCTGCTTGCGTACGAGGTCGAGCAGCATGCGGTCCTGCTCGGCGGCCGGGAGCCCGGCCAGGCGCTGCCGCAGACCGGACAGGCCCCCTGCCGTGGCCGCGCCGTTCGCGGAGCGGCGTACGGGGACCCGTACGAGCCCGCGCAGCAGCGGGGACAGGGCTCCGCTCTGGGCCTGGCCGCGCAGGCCGGGGAGCTCGACGCGCATCAGGACCGGGGTGGTCTCGTCGAGCCGGTGGACGAGGTCGAAGAGGTCGAGGCCCTCCGCCGAGGTGAGCGGGGGCAGTCCGCCGCGGGTCATGCGGCTGACGTCGGCGTCGGTCAGACTGCCGGCCATGCCGGCGCCGTCGGCCCACAGGGTCCAGGCCAGGGAGGTGGCGGGGAGTCCGAGGGAGCGGCGGTGCCGGGCGAGCGCGTCGAGGAAGACGTTGGCCGCCGCGTAGTTGCCTTGACCGGCGCCACCGAAGACGCCGCCGACGGACGAGAACAGCAGGAAGGCGGAGAGGTCGAGGTCGCGGGTCAGTTCGTGGAGGTTGCAGGCCGCGTCGACCTTGGGGCGCAGGACGGCCGACAGGCGCTCGGGGGTGAGGGAGGTGATCACGCCGTCGTCGAGGACGCCGGCGGTGTGGACGACCGCGCCGAGCGGGTGCTCGGCGGGGATGGCCGCCAGGACGGCGGCGAGGGCGTCCCGGTCGGCGACGTCGCAGGCCGCCCAGGTCACCGTCGCGCCCTCGGCGGCGAGTTCGGCGCCGAGCAGCTCGGCCTCGGGGGTGGAGCCGCCGCGTCGGCCGACGAGCAGGAGGTGGCGTACGCCGTGCTCGGCGACGAGCCGGCGGGCGATCAGGCCGCCGAGGAGACCGCCGGCGCCGGTGATGAGCACGGTCGACTCGGGCGCGTACGTGACTCCGGCCGCCGGCTGCTCCGCGTCGGCGTCCCGGGCCACGCGGGCGAGGCGGGGCACGAGGACGGTCCCGGCGCGGACGGCGAGTTGCGGCTCGGCGGCGGCCTGCGCGGCGGCGAGGGCCGCGGGCAGGGCACGTGCGGAGGCCTCGGTGGCGTCGGTGTCGACCAGCAGCAGCCGGTCGGGGTGCTCGGCCTGCGCTGAGCGCAGCAGGCCGCGGACGGCCGCGTGGACGGGATCGGTGACCGTGTCCGTGTCGGTGCCGGTGCCGGTGTCACCGGCCGTGAGCGTGCCCTGGGTGAGGACAACCAGGCGGGTGGCGGCGAACCGCTCGCCGGCGAAGGGCTCTTCGCCCAGCCAGGCCTGCGCCAGCGCCAGCGCATGGTGCGCGGCCCGATGCACTGCCGCGGCGGAGATCTCCGGCGCGGCGGCGGTGCCTTCGGTGGCGGTGCCGTCGACGGCGGGGCCTTCGGAAGCGGGAGCATCGGAAGCGGGGGTCTCGGCGGCGGAAGCTTCGGCAGCGAGGCCTTCGAGGGCGGGGCCTTCGGTGGCAGGGGCTTCGGTGGCGGGGCCTTCGGCAGCGCGGCCTTCGGCGGCGGGGGCTTCGGGGGTGGCTTGGTCGTAGGTGATGAACACGGCGTCGGGGGTGGGCGCTCCGGCGGCCACGGCGGCGGCCAGTGCGGCGAGGTCGGCGTGGACGGTGATCGCCTCGCCGGTCGGGTCGGCTCCGAGGAGGGCGGCCGGAACCCCGGCGCCCAGGACGGCCCAACGGCCTGCTGCGGGAGCGGTGGTGGCCGGCAGGGCCGTCCACTCGACGCGGAACACCGACTCGTGGTGCGTGGTGCCCGCCGCCCGGACCTGCTCGGCCGATACGGCCCGCAGGACGAGCGAGTCGACGGTGGCGACGGGCGCGCCCGTCGCGTCCGCGATCTCCAGGCGTACGCCCCCGCCCGTACCGGTCGGGGCGAGGTGCACGCGCAGCGCCTCGGCGCCGCTCGCGTGGAGGGTCACGCCGGACCAGGCGAACGGGAGCCGGCCCTCGCCCTCGGCGCCGCCCAGGACGCCGAGGCCCAGCGTGTGGAGCGCGGCGTCCAGCAGGGCCGGGTGCAGGCCGAAGTCGCCTGCGGCGGAGGCGACTTCCTCGGGCAGGACGACGTCGGCGTAGACGCTGTCGCCGCGCCGCCAGGCGGCGGTGAGGCCGCGGAACGCCGGGCCGTAGCCCATGCCGACCTCGGCGAGGTCGGCGTAGAGGCCGTCCGTGGGGAGGGGTTCGGCGCCCGCCGGGGGCCACTGCGCGTCCGCGAACGGCGTCGGCGTCGGGGTCTGGGCGGCGGCGGGGGCCAGGACGCCGCCGGCGTGCCGCGTCCAGGGCTCGTCGGACGCGCTGTCCTTGGGGCGGGAGGAGAGGCTGAAGGAGCGTCGGCCGCTGCCGTCGGCGTCGGGCGCGCTCACGTGCATCTGGAGCTGTACGCCGCCGCGTTCGGGCAGGACGAGCGGCGCTTCGAGGGTGAGTTCCTCCAGGAGGTCGCAGCCGACCTGGTCACCGGCCCAGATGGCCAGGTCGACGAAGGCGGTGCCGGGCAGCAGGACGCTGCCCATGACGGCGTGGTCGACGAGCCAGGGGTGGGTGGTCGGCGAGAGCAGCGCGGTGAAGACGAGGCCCTCGGAGTCGGCGAGGGCGACCGTCGCGCCGAGCAGCGGGTGCGCGGCCTCGTCCAGGCCCGCCGCGCCGAGGTCGCCGACGGAGGTGCCGGGCTCGATCCAGTAGCGCTGCCGCTGGAAGGCGTAGGTGGGCAGGTCGTCGACGGGCCGGGCGCCGGTACCGGCGAAGAAGGCCTGCCAGTCGACGCGGACGCCGTGGACGTGGGCCCGCGTCAGGGCGGTGACGAGTGCCTCGGCCTCGGGCCGGCCCTTGCGGAGCGCGGGCAGGAACGTGGCGGTCGCCTCGGTGACGCACTCCTGGGCGAGGGCGCAGAGCACCCCGTCCGGGCCGAGTTCGACGTACGTCATCGCACCGGCGGCCTCCAGGGCGCGGACGCCGTCGAGGAAGCGGACGGCCTCGCGGACGTGGCGCACCCAGAATTCGGCCGTGCCCATCTCGTCGTCGGAGACGAGCGAGCCGGTGAGGTTCGACACGATCGGGATGCGGGGGGCGGCGAAGGACAGACCGGCCACGACCTGGCGGAAGTCGTCCACCATGCCGTCCATGTGCGGTGAGTGGAAGGCGTGGCTGACGGTCAGCCGCTTGCTCTTGCGGTCGGCGAAGGCCTCCACGACGGCCGTCGCGGCGTCCTCGTCCCCGGCGATGACCACCGACCGCGGCCCGTTGACGGCGGCGATGCTCACGCGGTCGGTCAGCAGCGGGAGGATCTCCTCCTCGGTCGCCTGTACGGCGATCATCACGCCACCGCTCGGCAGCGCCTGCATCAGCCGGCCACGGGCGGCGACCAGCGTGCACGCGTCGTCCAGGGACAGCACGCCCGCCACGTGCGCGGCGGCGATCTCACCGATCGAGTGACCGGCGAGCAGGTCGGGCTTCACCCCCCACGACTCGACCAGTCGGAAGAGCGCCACCTCGACGGCGAAGAGCGCCGGCTGCGTGAAGCGCGTCTCGTCCAGGAGCGCGGCGTCCGTCCCGAACAGCACCTCCCTTAGCGGCAGTTCCAGGTCGAGGCGCTCGCACACCGCGTCCAGGGCCTGCGCGAACACCGGGTAGGCGTCGTAGAGTTCGCGTCCCATGCCGAGGCGCTGGCTGCCCTGGCCGGTGAACAGGAAGGCGAGCTTCCCGCCGGCCGGCGAGCCCTCGACCACCGAGGCCGCCGAGGACGCCGAGGACGCCGACTCACCCTCCGCCAGCGCGGCGAGGCCGGCCAGCAGACCGTCGCGGTCGGCGGCGACGACCGCCGCGCGGTCCTCGAACGAGGCCCTGCCGACCGCCAGCGACCGCGCGACGTCGACCGGGCTCAGCTCAGGGTGTTCCCCGGCGTGTGCCAGCAGGCGTGCCGCCTGCGCGCGCAGCGCGTCCCGGCCCTTCGCCGAGACGATCCACGGCACGACCGGCGCGGCGGCCTCGGACCCCGGCTCCTCGGCCCGCTCGGCCTCCGGCGCCTGCTCGATGATCGTGTGCACGTTGGTGCCGCTGACGCCGAAGGCGGAGACGCCGACCCGGTACGGGCGTCCGGTCTGGGGCCATGCGCGCTGCTCGGTGAGCAGGGAGACCGCGCCGGCCTCCCAGTCGACGTGCGAGGTCGGCGCGTCGACGTGGAGGGTCTTGGGCAGGACGCCGTGCCGCATGGCCATGACCATCTTGATGACGCCGGCGATGCCGGCGACGTTCTGCGTGTGGCCGAGGTTCGACTTCAGCGAGCCCAGCCACAGCGGCCGGTCCGCCGGGCGGTCCTGCCCGTACGTGGCCAGCAGCGCCTGCGCCTCGATCGGGTCGCCCAGCTTCGTTCCCGTGCCGTGCGCCTCCACCGCGTCGATGTCGGCGGGGGTGAGCCGGGCGCTTTCCAGTGCCTGACGGATGACGCGCTGCTGGGCGGGGCCGTTCGGGGCGGTCAGGCCGTTGCTGGCGCCGTCCTGGTTGACGGCGCTGCCCCGGACGACCGCCAGGACGCGGTGTCCGTTGCGGCGGGCGTCGGAGAGGCGTTCCACCAGCAGGACGCCGACACCCTCCGACCAGCCGGTGCCGTCCGCCGCCTCGGCGAACGACCTGCAACGCCCGTCGGGCGACAGGCCGCGCTGGCGGCTGAACTCGACGAAGACCTCCGGGCCGGCGAGGACGGTGACGCCCGCGGCCAGCGCGAGCGAGCACTCCCCCTGACGCAGGGCCTGGACGGCCATGTGCAGGGCCACGGACGAGGACGAGCAGGCCGTGTCGACGGTGGCGGCGGGACCCTCCAGGCCGAACACGTAGGCGAGGCGGCCGGAGACGACGCTGGAGGCGGTGCCGGTGAGCAGGTGCCCCTCGACGCCGTCGGGCAGCTCGCCGGAGCCGGCGCCGTACGCGTTGGCGGAGGCGCCGACGAACACACCGGCGCGGCTGCCTCGCAGGGTCGCCGGGTCGATGCCGGCGCGTTCGAAGACCTCCCAGGTGGTCTCCAGCAGCAGCCGCTGCTGGGGGTCCATGGCGAGGGCCTCGCGCGGCGAGATCCCGAAGAAGGAGGCGTCGAAATCCGGTGCCTCGTGCAGGAATCCGCCGTGACGGGCGTAGGTGGTGCCGGGGTGGTCGGGGTCGGGGTCGTACAGCGACTCGACGTCCCAGCCGCGGTCGGCGGGGAAGCCCGAGATGGCGTCGCCGCCGCTCTCGACGAGCTTCCACAGGTCCTCGGGCGATCCGATCCCGCCGGGGAAGCGGCAGCTCATGCCGACGATCGCGATGGGTTCGCGGGAGGCGTCGGTGAGCTCCTGGTTCCGGCGGCGCAGCCGCTCGGTTTCCTTGAGGGAGGCCCGCAGCGCTTCAACGACTTTTTCGTTCGGGGTGGTCATCACTTACTCCGCACTTCGGGCACGTCAGAAGTTGCTGTTGCTGGTGGTGGTGTCGCCGGTGGGGCCGTCGTCATCGAGGCCGCCACCGTCGAGGGCGAGGTCGAGGAGGTCCTGGAGGTCCATCTCGTCGATGGACTCGCCGGCGTCGTGGCCTTGCGGGCCGGGGCCGGCGGCCGGGGTGTCGGGTCCGGATCCGGCGAGCCCGAGGAGGGTGTCCAGAAGTCCCGCCTCGCGGATCCGACCCATCGGGATCGAGGCCAGGGTCCGGCGCAGCTCCGCGTCCTGCGGGTCGCTGTCCAGGTCCGCGACGGCCGCCGCCGCGCCGCTTCCCTCGGGGAAGAGGGTGCGCAGCAGGTGGCGGGTGAGCGCCCGCGGGTTGGGATAGTCGAAGACGAGGCTGGAGGGCAGGCGCAGGCCGCAGGCGGCGCCCAGGCGGTTGCGCAGTTCGACGGCGGTCAGCGAGTCGAAGCCGAGGTCCTTGAAGGCCCGGTCCGGTGCGACGGCGTCGGCCGAGGGGTGGCCGAGGGCCGCCGCCGCGTGGTCGCGTACGAGGTCGAGGAGGGCGGTGTCACGGTCGTCCCCGGACAGTTCGGTCAGCCGTCGCAGGACGGCCGCGCCGGCGTCGGCCGCCGTGGCGTCACCGGAGCCGGCCGCGCCGCCGGATGCCTCGCCGCGCAGGGCGGCGCGCACCTCGGGCAGGTCCCCGATGAGCGGGCGGGGCCGCGCGGCGGCGAAGACGGGCGCGAAGCGTGCCCAGTCGACGTCGGCGACGGTCACGGCCGCGTCCCGGCCGGCGAGGGCGCGTTCCAGGGCCGTCAGGTTGGTGCCCGGGGCCACGGGCGGCAGCCCGCGTCGGGTGAGCTGTTCCTCCGCGTCGCCCTCGGCGGCCATGCCTCCCTCGGCCCACGGGCCCCAGGCGACGGCCGTGGCGGCGAGCCCGCGGGCCGCGCGGCGTTCGGCGAGCGCGTCGAGGAACGTGTTGGCGGCGGCGTAGGCCGCCTGTCCGCCGCTGCCCCAGACGCCGGCGATGGACGAGAACAGGACGAAGGCGTCCAGGGAGTCCGGCGTGTCGAACAGCGCGTCGAGGTGGACCGCGCCGGCGGTCTTGGCCGTGACGACCCGGGCGAACCCGGGCAGGTCGGTGCCCGTGCCGGGCGGCTGGGAGATGCCCGCCGCGTGCACGACGGCCCGTACGGGGGTGCCGTCGGCCGCCAGGCCCGCGACGAGCGCCGCGAGCGCGTCCCGGTCGGCGACGTCGCACGCCGCCAGGGTCACGGCCGCGCCGAGCGCTTCGAGTTCCGCCCGGGTCGCGTCGGCGCCGGGCGCGTCGGCGCCGCCGCGGCTGACGAGTACGAGGTGCTCCGCGCCGCGTTCGGCGAGGCGCCGGGCCACGTGGCGGCCGAGGGCGCCCGTGCCGCCCGTGATGAGCACGGTGCCGCGCGGGGTCCAGCGGGACTCCGGGCGAGCCCCGGGCGCGTCCACCGCCGTGCCGGCGGCGCGTACGAGGCGTCGTACGAGCGTCCCGGCGGCGCGGATCGCGAGCTGGTCCTCGTCACCGGCGGCGGTGAGGGCCGCGGACAGGCGGGAGAGGACCCGCTCGTCGCAGACTTCGGGCAGGTCGAGGAGTCCGCCCCAGCGGTCGGGGTGCTCCAGGGCGAACACCCGGCCCAGGCCCCAGACCTGCGCCTGGGCGGCGCCGCCGAGGGTGTCGCCGGGGACGGCGGCGACGGCGTCGCGGGTGACGCACCACAGGGGCGCGTCGGAGACCGACCCGTCCGGGCCGGGTGAGTCGGCGGTGAGGACGGAGGCCAGGGCGGCGGTCAGGGCGAGCCCGACGGGCACGCCGGGGTGGTCCGGGTGCGGTCGCTCGTCCAGGGCGAGGAGCGAGAGGACGCCCGTGACCGGTACGGCGGCGAGGTCCGCTGCCGACGCGCGCAGCAGCTCGTCCAGCCGGCCGCGCAGGACGGCCGGATCGCCGTCGGCGACGTCGAGCGGGAGCGGCAGGATCCGGGCCCCGCCGACGCTCATCCGGTCGGTCAGCGCACGGACCCACGGGTCCCGCGCCTGCGGAGCCGGTACGGGGACCAGCCAGGTACCGCCGGGGGTGCCCCGGTCCTGGCCGGAGAACGGCTCCCAGGCGACGCGGTAGAGGAGTGAGTCGGCGGTCGCCTGGGCCTGCCGGTCCCGCCGCCAGGCGGAGAGGGCGGGCAGGACGGCGCTGAACGGCCGGTCGCCGTCGACGTCGAACTCATCGGCGAGCGCGGCCAGGTCGGCCCGCTCCACGACGTCCCAGAAGCGGGCGTCGACCTCGCTGACGGCGGTCGCGGCCGGGGCGGCCCCCTGGGGGGCTGCCGGCTCGGGCCAGTAGCGGACGGGCTGGAAGGCGTAGGTCGGCAGGTCGACGCGTCGGGCGCCGGTGGCGGCGTAGAAGGCCGTCCAGTCGACGCCCACGCCGTGGACGTGAGCCTGGGCAAGGGCGGTGACCAGGGCCTCGGCCTCGGCGCGACCCTTGCGGAGCACCGGCGCGAAGACGACCGGCCCGTCGGTCAGGCAGTCCTGGGCCAGGGCGGACAGGATTCCGTCGGGACCGAGTTCGACGTACGTCGTCACACCGGCGGCCTCCAGCGCGCGGACACCGTCGAGGAAGCGGACCGACTCGCGGACGTGCCGCACCCAGAACTCCGCCGAACCCATCTCGTCGGTCACCAGGGCACCGGTCAGGTTGGAGACGACCGGAATGCGCGGGGTGGCATAGGCGATCTCCTCCGCCACCTTGCGGAAATCGGCCAGCATCCCGTCCATGTGCGGCGAGTGGAACGCATGACTCACGACGAGCCGCTTGCTCTTGCGGTCGGGGAACGACTCGGCGATCTTGACCGCCGCGTCCTCGTCACCCGCCACCACGACCGACCGAGGACCGTTGATCGCCGCGATGCTCACCCGATCCGTCAGCAGCGGCAGGATCTCCTCCTCCGACGCCTGCACCGCGATCACCACCCCACCGCCCGGCAGCGCCTGCATCAACCGCCCACGCGCCACCACCAGAGCGCACGCGTCCTCCAGCGAGAACACACCCGCCACATGAGCGGCCGCGATCTCACCGATCGAATGCCCGGACACGAAGTCCGGCCGCAGCCCCCAGCTCTCGACGAGCCGGAACAGCGCCACCTCCACCGCGAACAACGCCGGCTGCGTGTACTCCGTCCGGTCCAACAGATCCCCATCCGCACCGAACAGCACGTCCTTCAGAGGCAGTTCCAGTGCGAACCTCTCGCTGATCGCGTCCAGCGCGGCGGCGAAGACCGGGTAGGTCTCGTACAGCTCCCGCCCCATTCCCAGCCGCTGGCTGCCCTGTCCGGTGAACAGGAACGCCAGCCCGCCACCGGACACCGTGTCGCGGATCAGCCCCGGCGCCGGCTCGTCGGCCGCGAGGGCGGCGAGCTCGCGCAGCAGGCCCTCGCGGTCGCCGGCGACGAACGCCGCGCGGTGTTCGAGGCCCGCGCGGCCGGTGGCCAGGGAGTAGGCCAGGTCCACGAGGTCCTCCCGCTCGGCTACGGGAAGCAGCCGGGCGGCCTGGTCGCGGAGCGCCCGCGGGTTCTTGGCCGACAGGACGTACGGCACCGGCCCGGTGGCGGAGGCCGTCGGCGTCGGGGCGTCGGCCATCTGCGGGGCCCGGGTGTCCGGGGCCTGCTCGATGATCGTGTGGACGTTGGTGCCGCTGATGCCGAACGCGGACACCGCCGCGCGGCGCGGCCTCTGGGTCTCGGGCCACGCGGTGGCCTCCGTCAGCAGGGCGATGTCGCCCGCCGTCCAGTCGACGTGCGGGGTCGGCTCGTCCACGTGCAGGGTCTGCGGCAGCACCCCGTGACGCATCGCCATGACCATCTTGATCACACCCGCCACACCGGCAGCTGCCTGCGTGTGACCGATGTTCGACTTCACCGAGCCCAGCAGCAACGGCCGGCCCTCAGGCCGCTCCCGGCCATACGTCGCCAACAGCGCCTGCGCCTCGATCGGATCCCCGAGCCGGGTACCCGTACCGTGCGCCTCCACCGCGTCCACATCAGCGGCCGACAGGCCCGCACTCGCGAGGGCGGCGCGGATCACGCGCTGCTGCGACGGCCCGTTCGGCGCCGTCAGACCGTTGCTCGCACCGTCCTGGTTGATCGCCGAACCACGCACCACCGCCAACACCGGGTGACCGTTACGCCGGGCGTCCGACAGCCGCTCCACCAGCAGCATGCCCACGCCCTCACCCCACCCCGTACCGTCCGCACCCGCCGCGAACGCCTTGCAGCGGCCGTCGGGCGACAGTCCGCCCTGGTGGCTGAACTCGCTGAAGGTGCCCGGCGTCGACATCACCGTGACGCCGCCCGCGAGGGCGAGGGTGCACTCGCCGTTGCGCAGGGCCTGGACGGCCCAGTGCAGGGCGACCAGCGAGGACGAGCAGGCCGTGTCGATGGTGACGGCCGGTCCCTCCAGGCCCAGGGCGTAGGAGACGCGGCCGGACATGACGCTGCCCGCGTTGCCGGTCATCACGTGGCCGATGACGCCGTCCACATCGGCGGAGCGCTCCAGTTGGGCGTCGTAGCCGGTGTAGGCGGCGCCGACGAAGACGCCGGCGCGGCTGCCGCGCAGCGACGACGGGTCGATGCCGGCCCGTTCGATCGCCTCCCAGGAGGTTTCCAACAGGAGCCGCTGCTGCGGGTCCATGGCCAGGGCCTCGCGCGGGGAGATGCCGAAGAAGTCGGCGTCGAAGGAGTCGGCGTCGTGGACGAACCCGCCCGTGAAGGCCGGGCCGTCGCCGGCCGCTCCGGCGTACAACTCGGCCGTGTCCCAGCCTCGGTTGCCGGGGAGTCCGGTGATCGCGTCGCCGCCGCTCGCGACGAGACGCCACAGCTCCTCGGGGGTGCGGACGCCGCCGGGGTAGCGGCAGCTCATGGCGACGATGGCGATGGGGTCGTCGTCGGCCCCGGCCGCCCCCTGAAGGCCCTCGGCGTCGAACTCGTCTTCTTCGCCGAAGAGTTCGACGTGCAGCTGTCGTGCGAGCGCGAGGGGCGACGGGTAGTCGAAGACGAGCGTGGTGGCCGGCCGCAGTCCGGTGGCCGCTCCGAGGCGGTTGCGCAGCTCGACGGCGGTCAGCGAGTCGAAGCCGAGGTCCTTGAACGCCCTGGTGGGTTCGATGCGTTCGGCGGAGGCGTGGCCCAGTACGGAGGCGACCTGGGCCCGTACGAGGTCCAGCAGGACGCGGTCCTGTTCGGCGCGGGTGAGGCCGGTCAGTCGTTCGGCGAGCGAGGTGCCCGCGTGGGTGCGGGTGCGCGCGGTACGGCGTCCGGCCGGGCCCAGGAGGTCGCGGAAGACGAGAGCGACGGGGCCGGGTGCGGCGGCGGCGCGCAGGGCGGGCAGGTTCAGGCGGGCGGGGACGAGGACGGGCCGGCCGGAGGCCAGGGCCGCGTCGAGCAGGGCCATGCCGTCGGCGGCGGTGAGGGCGCCCATGCCGTGCTGTTCCATGCGGCGCAGTTGGGTCTCGTCGAGTTCGGCGATCATGCCGCCGGCTTCGGCCCACAGGCCCCAGGCGAGGGATGTGGCCGGCAGGCCCCGGTGGTGGCGGTGCTCGGCGAGGGCGTCCAGGTAGGCGTTGGCGCAGGCGTAGTTGGCCTGGCCGGCGGCGCCGAGGGTGCCGGCGATGGCGGAGTAGAGGATGAACGCGGTGACCGGCAGGTCGCGGGTCAGCTCGTGCAGGTGGTGGGCGGCGAGGGCCTTGGGCCGCAGGACGGTGTCGAGGCGTTCGGGGGTGAGGGAGCCGAGGATGCCGTCGTCGAGGACGCCCGCCGTGTGGATCACGGTGGTGAGGGGGTGCTCGGCGGGGATCGCGGCCAGGACGGCGGCGAGGGCGTCGCGGTCGGCGGCGTCGCAGGCGGCCCAGGTGACGTCGGCACCCAACGCGGCCAGTTCGGCGGTGCGTTCGGCGGCTCCGGGGGCGTCGGCGCCGCGCCGGCTGAGCAGCAGCAGGTTCCGTACGCCGTGGGCGCCGGCCAGGTGGCGGGCGACGATGCCGGCGAGGGTGCCGGAGCCGCCGGTGATCAGGGCGGTGCCGTTCGGGTCGATGACGACGCCGGCGGTGGCCTCGGGGGCGCCGGCGCGGCGCAGTCGGAGCACGTGGGCGGCTCCGTCGCGCAGCAGCAGCTCCGGTTCGCCGGAGTCGAGGGCCGCGGCGAGGACGGCCCGTACGGCCGGGTCGGTGAGGTCGGTGAGGTCGCGGACGTCGGCGAGGACGAAGCGGCCGGGGTTCTCGGTCTCCGCCGAACGGAGCAGGCCCCGGACGGCGGCGTGCGGCAGGTCCTCGGCGCCTTCGCCGGGGCCGGCGACGGCGCCGCCGGTCACGACGACCAGACGGGAGGCTTCGAAGCGGGTGTCGGCCGCCCAGGCCCGCGCCAGGGCGAGCGCCCGCTCGGCGGCCTCGCCGAGGGCGTCCGGTCCGTCCGCCTGCCGGGGGAAGGGGGCCAGGACGTACGCGGGGACGGGGGCGCCGGCGGCGACCGCCGCGCCCAGCTCCACCAGGTCGGCGTAGCGGCCGACCGGGCCGCATCCGGTGTCGCCGAGCACCGCCCACCCGCCGGCGGGCTCCGTCACACCGACCCGCACCGGCAGCGCCGTCCAGTCGAGCTGGAACAGCGCCTCGCGGACCACGGTCGCTACCGGGGCCGTGACGGCGGTGGTCTCGGCCGCCGTGAAGGGCCGCGGGGCCAGTCGGCCGACGGTGGCCACGGGCTCGCCGAGGTCGTCGGCGAGGTCCAGGGCGAACGCCCCGTCGTCGGCGGGCCGGACGCGGACGCGCAGGGCGCCCGCGCCCACCGCGTGCAGGGCCACGTCGGACCAGGTACTGCCCGGACCGACGTCGGAGCCGGCGTCCGCGAGGGTGGTGGCGGCGTGCGCGGCGGCGTCGAGCAGCACGGGGTGCAGGCCGAACGCATCGGCCTGCGGGGCGCCTTCGGGCAGGCGGACCTGCGCGAAGTACTCCCCGTCGCGCTGCCAGGCCGCTTCCACGGCCCGGAACAGGGGTCCGCGCGCGGGGCCGTGGACGTCGGTACGGTCGTCGGCCGTCTCGGCGGCGTCGTAGAGCCCGCTGATGTCGACGGCCCGCGCCCCGGCGGGCGGCCACTCGGCGAGCTCGAACGACGCGGCGGGCGCGGCGGCACCGGCGGAACCGGCGGGTGCGGCGGGTGTGTCCGGGATGAGGACGCCCCGGGCGTGGCAGGTCCAGCCGGCGTCCTCGCCGGCCTCGCCCTCCGGGGTGGCGGACACGGTGAAGGCTCGGCGGCCCCGCTCGTCGGGGTTCTCGACCAGCACCTGGATCCGTACGCCGCCGTCGGCGGGCAGCGCGAGCGGCGCGTCGAGCACGAGTTCCTCGACGTGCCCGCAGCCGGCCTGGTCACCGGCGCGTACGGCCAGTTCGACGAAGGCCGCGCCGGGCAGTACCGCCGCGGCGGCCACGGTGTGGTCGGCGAGCCACGGGTGGGTGCGCGTCGAGAGTCGGCCGGTGCACAGCAGGCGGTCCGAGCCGGCCAGGGTGACGGCCGCGCCGAGCAGCGGGTGCGCGGCGGGGTCGAGTCCGGCGACGGTGACGTCGCCGGCCGTGTCGGCGCCGGGCTCCAGCCAGTAGCGCTCGTGCTGGAAGGCGTAGGTGGGCAGGTCGACGCTCCGGGCGCCGGTGCCGGCGAAGTACGCCGACCAGTCGACGGCGCCGCCGTGGGCGTGGGCGCGGGCCAGGACGGTGAGGGCCGTCTCGGGCTCGGGGCGGCCGGCGCGCAGGGCGGGGACGAAGGCGACGCCTTCGCCGGTGACGCAGTCCTGGGCGAGGGCGGACAGGAGGCCCTCGGGCCCGACCTCGACGTACGTGGTCACGCCGGCGGCTTCCAGGGCGCGTACGCCGTCGACGAAGCGCACGGCCTCGCGGACGTGGCGGACCCAGAAGTCCGCCGAGCCCATCTCGTCGGTGACGAGGGCGCCGGTCAGGTTGGACACGACGGGGATGCTCGGGGCCTCGTACGTGATGCCCTCCGCCACCTGTCGGAAGGCGTCGAGCATGCCGTCCATGTGCGGCGAGTGGGCGGCGTGGCTGACGGCGAGCCGCTTGGTCTTGCGGCCGCGCGCCTCGAAGCCGGCGGCGAGCGCGGTGGCGGCGTCGGCGTCGCCGGAGATCACCACCGACCGCGGGCCGTTGACGGCGGCGATGTCCACGCGGTCCGTCAGCAGCGGCAGGATCTCGGACTCCGCGGCCTGGACGGCGATCATCGCGCCGCCGGCGGGCATCGACTGCATCAGCCGGGCGCGGGCGGTGACGAGCGTGCACGCGTCGTCCAGCGACAGGATGCCCGCCACGTGCGCGGCGGCCACCTCGCCGATGGAGTGCCCGGACAGGAAGTCGGGGCGCAGGCCCCACGATTCGAGCAGCCGGAACAGCGCCACCTCGACGGCGAACAGCGCCGGCTGGGTGTACTCGGTACGGTTCAGCAGCTCGGCATCCGAGCCGAACAGGACGCTCTTCAGCGGCAGTTCGAGAGCGAGCCGCTCGCAGATCGCGTCGAGCGCGGCGGCGAACACCGGGTAGGCGTCGTACAGTTCGCGGCCCATGCCGAGACGCTGGCTGCCCTGCCCGGTGAACAGGAAGGCGGTCCTGCCCTCGGTCGCGGTGTCCGTGATCAGGCCCGCGGCCTCCTCGCCGGCGGCGAGCGCGGCGAGGGCGGTGTCGAGTGCGTCGTCCGTGCGGCCGACGATCACCGCGCGGTGTTCCAGGGCGGCGCGGGTGGTGGCGAGGGAGTGGCCGACGTCGAGGGCGGAAGCGCCGGCGGCGTCCCGCTCGCGGGCGGCGATCAGGCGGGCGGCCTGGGCGCGCAGGGCGGCGGCGCTGCGGCCGGAGAGCGTCCAGGGCAACAGCGGTGGCCGGACCGGGGTCGCGGCGGCGGGTGCCTGACCCTGGTCCGGCTCCTCCTCGGGGGCCTGCTCGATGATGGTGTGCGCGTTGGTGCCGCTCACGCCGAAGGCGGAGACGGCCGCGCGGCGCGGGGCGCCGGTCTCGGGCCACGGCATGGCCTCGGTGAGCAGGGAGACGGCGCCCGCCGACCAGTCGACGTCGGGGGTCGGCTCGTCGACGTGGAGGGTCCGCGGGAGGACGCCGTGGCGGATCGCCATGACCGTCTTGATGATGCCGGCGACGCCCGCGGCGGCCTGGGTGTGCCCGAGGTTCGACTTGAGGGAGCCGAGGCGCAGCGGCCGGTCGGCCGGGCGGTCCTGCCCGTACGTCGCGAGCAGCGCCTGCGCCTCGATGGGGTCGCCGAGACGGGTCCCCGTACCGTGCGCCTCGACCGCGTCGACCTCGGCGGCCGAGAGGCGGGCGTTCTCCAGGGCCTGGCGGATGACGCGCTGCTGGGCGGGGCCGTTGGGGGCGGTGAGGCCGTTGCTGGCGCCGTCCTGGTTGACGGCGCTGCCGCGGACGACGGCCAGTACGGGGTGCCCGTTGCGGCGGGCGTCCGAGAGCCGCTCCACGAGGAGCACGCCGACGCCCTCGGACCAGCCGGTGCCGTCGGCGGCGGCGGCGAAGGACTTGCAGCGGCCGTCGGCGGCGAGCCCGCGCTGGCGGCTGAACTCGACGAACACGTCGGGGGTGGGCATGACGCACACGCCGCCGACCAGGGCGAGCGAGCACTCGCGCTGGCGCAGGGCCTGCGCGGCCAGGTGCAGGGCGACCAGCGACGACGAGCAGGCCGTGTCGATGGTGGCGGCCGGGCCCTCCAGCCCGAGGACGTAGCTGACGCGGCCCGACAGCACGCTCGTCGCGCCACCGGTCAGCAGGAGCCCTTCGAGGCCCTCGGGGACCTCGCGGAGGTCGGCGCCGTAGCCCATGGCGCCGGCGCCGATGTAGACGCCGGTGCGGGTGCCGCGTACGGACGCGGGGTCGATTCCGGCCCGCTCGAAGACCTCCCAGGAGGTTTCCAGGATCTGGCGCTGCTGCGGGTCCATCGCCAGGGCCTCGCGCGGCGATATGCCGAAGAATTCGGGGTCGAAGCGGGTGGCGTCGGTGAGGAATCCGCCGCCGGTGTTGTAGAAGGTGCCCTTGCGGTCGGGGTCCGGGTCGGCGAGGGATCCGATGTCCCAGCCGCGGTCGTCGGGGAATCCGGTGATGGCGTCGCCGCCCTCGAAGACCAGTCGCCACAGGTCCTCTGGGGACCGTACGCCGCCGGGGAAGCGGCAGCTCATCGCGACGATCGCGAGGGGTTCACGGGCGTCCTGCTCGACCTCCTGGAGGCGGCGGCGGGCCCGCCGCAGCTCCGTGGTCATCCATTTCAGGTTTTCGAGAAGCTTTTCTTCGTTCACGCCGGCCACTGGAACGTCACCTCCTGGAGAAATGCGGATCGCATGCGGGATTCGGGCTGGGGCATCGGATCGGGCATCAAGGTCAGGCTTTTCCGAATTCGTTGTTGATGATGTCGAAGAGGTCCTCGGCGGATGCCGATTCGATGACTGTTTCCTCGTCCTCCAGGGCGAGGGCGGCGCGCTCGGCCTTGTTCCAGTTCGCCAGGAGCGCTTCGAGCCGGGCCGTGACGCGGGCGCGTTCGGCGGCGTCGTCCTCGGGGACCGACGAGAGGACGAACTCCAACTTGTCGATCTCCGCGAGCGCCGGGAGCGCGGGCGCCGTGTCCTCGCCGAGGAGTTCGGCGCGGATGTGCGCGGCCAGGGCGGCGGGGGTGGGGTGGTCGAACACGAGCGCGGCGGGCAGGCGCAGCCCTGTGGCGTTCCCGAGGCGGGTGCGCAGTTCGACGGCGGTGAGCGAGTCGAAGCCCAGCTCCTTGAAGGCGCGGCCCGCCTCGATGCCGGCTGCCCCGTCGTGTCCGAGGACCGCCGCGACGTGGCCTCGGACCAGGCCGAGCAGGGTGCGTTCGGCCTCGTCGGCGCCCATGCCCTTCAACTCGGCCACCAGCCGCTCGGCTTCACCGCCGGCGCCGGCGGCGCCGCTGCCGGCGTCGGACGCCTGCCGTTCGGCGTCGAGTACGCGGCGCACCTCGGGCAGGTCGGCGATGAGCGGGCGCGGCCGGGAGGCGGTGAAGGCCGGGACGAACAGGTCCCAGTCGACGTCGGCGACGGTCACGGTCGTGTCGTCGGCGTCCAGCGCCTGCTGGAGTGCGGCGATGGACAGGTCGGGGGCCATCACCGGCAGGCCGCGACGCCGCAGTTGCGCGGCGGCCTCGTCGTCGGCGACGAGTCCGCCCTCGCCCCACGGCCCCCAGGCTACGGCGGTGGCCGTCAGCCCGCGGTCGCGGCGGCGGCGCGCCAGCGCGTCGAGGTGGGCGTTGGCCGCCGCGTAGGCGCCCTGGCCTCCGCTGCCCCAGACGCCGGCGATGGAGGAGAAGAGGACGAAGGCGTCCAACTCCGTTTCGCCGAGCAGTTCGTCGAGGTGTTCGGCCCCCGCGACCTTGGCGGCGAGGACCGCCGCGACCTCGTCCGGTCCGGTCTCGGCGAGCGGGGTCAGCTGGCCGACGCCAGCCGTGTGGAAGACGGCCGTCAGGGCGGGGGCGGAGGTGTCCTCGCGCAGGGCGGCGAGCAGCTCGCGCACGGACTGCCGGTCGGTCACGTCGCACGCCACGGCCGTGGCGCGGACGCCGAGTCCGGCGAGCTCCGCCACCAGGGCCTCCATGCCCGGCGCGCGCGCCCCGCGCCGGCCGGCCAGCACCAGGTGCTCGGCGCCGTGCGCGGCGAGCCAGCGGGCGACGTGCGCGCCGAGCGCGCCCGTACCACCGGTGACCAGGACGGTGCCCCGGGGCCGCCAGGGTGCCCGGCGCGTGCCCGCGTCGCCGTTGGTCGCGGCGGCCGGCGAAGCGGCGTGCTCGATGCGGCGTACGAGGAGACCAGCGGATCGTACGGCGATCTGGTCCTCGGCGCCGCGCCCGTCCGCCCCGCCGAATACGGCGAGCAGCCGGTCGAGCGTCCGTCCGTCCACGGCGGCCGGCAGGTCGACCAGACCGCCCCAGCGCTCGGGGTGTTCCAGGGCGACCACGCGGCCGAGCCCCCAGATCTGTGCCTGCGCGGCGCTGCGAACCCGGTCGGAGGGGCCGGTCGAGACGGCACCGGAGGTCACGCACCACAGCGGTGCGTCGACGTCGGCGTCGCCGAGGGCCTGGACCAGCGTGCCGGTGAGCAGCATGCCGGCCGGCGCGGCCGGGTGGGCCGGGTGTGGGGCTTCGGCGAGCGCCAGCAGCGACACCACACCGTCGGCCCGGTTCCCGGCGAGGGCCGTACGCAGCCGGTCGGCCACGGCGGCCCGGTCGGTCACGGCCGCGTCCAGCGCGACCTCCCGTACGTCCACACCCTGCGCCCGCAGCGCGTCCGCGACCCCGGGGAGCGCGGGGGTGTCGCCGGTCGCCGGGGTGACGACGAGCCATGTGCCGGTGGGGCGGGCGGCGGCGTCCGCGCCGGCCAGGGGCTTCCAGGTGACGCCGTAGCGCCAGGAGTCGACCACCGACCGCTCCGCGCGCTGCCGCCGCCAGGCGGACAGCGCCGGCAGCAGGGCGCTGAGCGGCTGGTCGGCGTCGATGTCCAGGGTGGCGGTGAGGGCGGCCGGGTCGGCGTTCTCGACGGCCTCCCAGAACGGGGCGTCCACCGCGGCGGTGCCCGCCGCGCCCGCCGTGCCGGACTCGTCCACCGCCGGGCGGTGGGCCTCCTCCAGCCAGTAGCGCTTGCGCTGGAAGGCGTAGGTCGGCAGCTCGACGCGTCGGGCGGCGAAGCCGGCTCCGGCTGCGGCGAAGTACGCCGCCCAGTCGACGGTCACGCCGTGGGCGTGGGCCTGGGCGAGGGCGGTGACCAGGGCTTCGGCCTCGGCGCGGCCCTTGCGGAGCACGGGCGCGAAGGTGGCGGCCGCGTCGGCGACGCAGTCCTGGGCGAGGGCGGAGAGGATCCCGTCCGGGCCGAGTTCGACGTACGTCGTCACACCGGCGGCCTCCAGGGCACGGATGCCGTCGAGGAAGCGGACGGCCTCGCGGACGTGGCGCACCCAGAACTCGGCCGCACCCATCTCGTCGTCGGTGACGAGCGAGCCGGTCAGGTTCGACACGACCGGAATGCGCGGGGCGTTGAACGTCAGCCCTTCCACCACCCGGCGGAAGTCCTCCAACATCCCGTCCATGTGCGGCGAGTGGAAGGCATGGCTGACCGTCAGCCGCTTGGTCTTGCGACCGGCACCGGTGAAGGAGGCGGCGATCGCGACCGCCGCGTCCTCGTCACCGGCGATGACCACGGACTGCGGACCGTTGACGGCGGCGATGCTCACCCGGTCCGTCAGGAGCGGCAGCACCTCGTCCTCGGACGCCTGGACGGCGATCATGGCGCCGCCGGTCGGCAGCGCCTGCATCAGTCGGCCACGGGCCGCGACCAAGGCGCACGCGTCGTCCAGGGAGAGGACACCGGCCGCGTGGGCGGCGGCGATCTCACCGATGGAGTGACCGGAGAGGAGGTCCGGCCGGATGCCCCAGCTCTCCACGAGCCGGAACAGCGCCACCTCGACGGCGAACAGCGCCGGCTGCGTGTACTCGGTCCGGTCCAGCAGCTCCGCGTCCGCACCGAACAGCACGTCGCGCAGCGGGAGTTCGAGGTGCGCGTCCATGCGGGCGCAGATCGCGTCCAGCGCGTCCGCGAACTCCGGGAAGGCGTCGTACAGTTCACGACCCATCCCGAGGCGCTGGCTGCCCTGCCCCGTGAAGAGGAAGGCCAACCCGCCACCGGAAACCGTCCCGCGCACCGACCCGGCCGGCTGCTCGCCGGCGGCGAGGGCCTTCAGCGCGGTGAGGAACTCCTCGCGCTCCCGTCCGACGACGACGGCGCGGTGGTCGAGCGTCGCCCTCGACGTGGCCAGGGAGTAGGCGACGTCGGCGGGAGCCGGCAGCTCGTCGTCCGACGCGATCCACGCCGCCAGGCGCTCGGCCTGGACGCGCAGGGCCGCGTCGCTCTTCGCGGACAGCACCCACGGCAGGACCGCCGGCCGCTCCTGCGGCGTGGCTTGCGGCGTCACGTCCTCGATGTCCGGCGCCTGCTCGATGATCGTGTGGGCGTTGGTGCCGCTGAAGCCGAACGAGGAGATACCGGCCCGGCGCGGACGGCCCGTCTCGGGCCACTCCCGCCGCTCGGTCAGCAGGGCGATCTCGCCCGCCTGCCAGTCCACGTGCGGGGTGGGCTCATCGACGTGCAGGGTCTGCGGGAGCACCCCGTGCTGCATGGCCAGGACCATCTTCATCACACCCGCGACACCGGCGGCGGCCTGCGTGTGACCGATGTTCGACTTGATCGAGCCGAGGAACAGGGGCTGCCCGTCGAGCCGCTCCCGGCCGTAGGTGGCCAGCAGTGCCTGCGCCTCGATCGGGTCGCCGAGGGTCGTGCCGGTGCCGTGCGCCTCGACGGCGTCCACGTCGGCGGCCGACAGGCCCGCGCCGGCGAGGGCGGCGCGGATGACGCGCTGTTGGGACGGCCCGTTGGGCGCCGTCAGGCCGTTGCTCGCGCCGTCCTGGTTGATCGCCGAGCCACGGATCACCGCGAGGACCGGGTGACCGTTGCGGCGGGCGTCCGACAGCCGCTCGACGAGCAGCATGCCGACACCTTCACCCCAGCCCGTACCGTCCGCGCCGGCCGCGAAGGCCTTGATCCGACCGTCGGCGGCCAGGCCGCGCTGCCGGCTGAAGTCGATGTAGGCACCCGGCGACGACATGACGGTCACACCACCGGCCAGCGCCATGCTGCATTCACCGTTGCGCAGCGCCTGGACGGCCCAGTGCAGAGCGACCAGGGAGGCCGAGCAGGCGGTGTCGACCGTGACCGCCGGCCCTTCAAGCCCGAAGGCGTAGGACAGCCGACCGGAGACGACGCTCGCCGCGTTGCCGGTGCCGAGGAAGCCCTCGATGCCGTCCGGAACGGCCTGGAGCATCGCTCCGTAGTCCTGGCCGTTGGTGCCGATGAACACACCGGCCTGGCTGCCGCGCACGGCGGCCGGGTCGATCCCGGCGCGCTCGAACGCCTCCCAGGTGGTTTCGAGAAGCAGGCGCTGCTGCGGGTCCATGGCGAGGGCCTCGCGCGGCGAGATGCCGAAGAAGTCGGCGTCGAAGTCCGCGACGTCGTAGATGAAGCCGCCCTCGCGAGCGTAGAACGTGCCCTGCTGATCCGGGTCCGGGCTGTAGAGCCGCTCCAGGTCCCAACCACGGTCGACGGGGAACTCACCGATGGCGTCGCCGCCACTCGCCAGCAGCTGCCACAGATCCTCCGGAGTGCGGACGCCGCCGGGGAAGCGGCAGCTCATCGCCACGATCGCGATCGGGTCGTCGTCCACGGCCGTGCCCGCGACGGCCACCGGGCCCGCGATCTCCGCCTGCGTCCCGAGGAGTTCGTCCCGCAGGAACGCCGTGAGCGCGGAGGCCGTCGGGTAGTCGAAGATCAGCGTGGCCGGCAGGCGTACGCCCGTCGCGGCGCCGAGCCGGTTGCGCAGCTCGACGGCGGTGAGGGAGTCGAAGCCCAGCTCCTTGAAGGCCCGTTCGGCCCCGACGGCGTCGGCGCCGTCATGTCCGAGCACCGCGGCGACCTGCGTACGGACGATCCCGAGCAGCTCCCGCTCCAGCTCGGCCGCACCGAGGCCGGCCAGCCGCTCGATCGGCGAACCGGCCGTCTCGGACCGGTCGACGGGCCCGGCGGGCCGCGTCTCCAGCAGCTCGGCGAAGAGGTTGCTGGGCCGTACGAGGCTGAACGCGGGCCCGAACCGCTCCCAGTCCACGTCCGCGACCAGCAGAGCCGCGTCGGCGGAGGCCGCCACGCTCTGGCGCAGCACGGCCATCGCCGTGTCCGGCGCCATCGGCGGCAGCCCTTCACGCCGCATCCGCGCGTCCAACGCCTCATCGGCGGCCATGCCGCCCTCGGCCCACGGGCCCCACGCGAGAGAGGTCGCGGCGAGCCCGGCGGCCCGCCGCTGCTCGGCGAGCGCGTCGAGGTAGGCGTTCGCGGCGGCGTAGTTGCCCTGACCGGCCGCACCGGTCATCCCGCTCATCGAGGAGAACAGCACGAAGGCCGACAGCTCGATGCCGAGCTCGACGGTCAGCTCGTGCAGGTTGAGCGCGGACGTGGCCTTGGCCCGCAGCACGCTCTCGAACCGCTCGGGCGTCAGGGAGTCGAGTACACCGTCATCGAGGATCCCGGCGGTGTGCACGACAGCCGTCAGCGTCTCTGCCTCGGCCACGAGCAGGGCCCGCAGGGCGTCCCGATCAGCGGCGTCACACGCCACCACAGACACGTCCACACCCAGCCCGGACAACTCCTCGACCAACTCGACGGCACCGGGCGCGTCCGCACCCCGACGACTGGTCAACACCAGCCGCTCGGCACCCGCCCCGGCCAACCACCGCGCGACCCGACCACCGAGGGCACCCGTACCGCCGGTCACCAGAACCGTCCCGGACGGCGCCCAGGAACTCGCGCTCCCGGCGGCCGCGCGCACCAGACGACGGCCGAACACCCCCGACGACCGCACCGCGACCTGGTCCTCACCCGCGAGACCACCGGCCAGCACACCAACCAGCCGGCCCATCGCCCGCTCGTCCCACACCTCGGGCAGGTCGATCAAACCGCCCCACCGCCCAGGAAGCTCCAGAGCAGCGACCCGACCCAGACCCCACACCTGCGCCTGAACAGCCGAGACCAGCCGATCCGACCGACCGACACTCACCGCACCCCGGGTCAGGCACCACAACGGCGCCTCCATCCCGGCAACACCCATCGCCTGGATCAACTCAGCCGTGGGAACCACCCCGGCGGACTCGTCCAGCGCCAGCAGCGACACCACACCGGCGACGGAACCCGCCTCGGCCAGCAGTCCGGCCAGAGCATCGCGATCCGCACCCGGCGCGACCGCCACCCGGTGCACCTCGGCACCACGCCCGGTCAGCGCCTCCGCCACGGCCGTGTCATCCACGCCCTCGGCAGGCACCACGAGCAGCCAGCTCCCCGACAGCCCCGCACCCGCGCCACCATCCGTCAGCGGCTTCCACGACACCCGGTAGCGCCAGGCGTCCACCTCGGACCGGGTCCGCAGGCCACGGCGCCACGCCGACAGGGCGGGCAGCGCCGGCAGGACGACACCCCAGGCGTTCTCGTCGTCGATGTCCAAGGCGGCGGCAAGGGACTCCATGTCCTCGCGCTCCACCGCGTCCCAGAAGCGGGAGTCCACATCGTCGGCGGCACCCTTGCGGGCCGCCGACGCCGCCGGCATCTCCAGCCAGTAGCGCTGCCGCTGGAAGGCGTACGTCGGCAGCTCAAGGCGTCGGGCACCCGTACGGGCGTAGAAGGCGGACCAGTTCACGTCCAGGCCCCGCACATGGGCCTGAGCCACGGCGGCGACGACCGACTCGGCCTCCGCACGTCCCACGCGCAGGACGGGGACGAAGGCGGCGTCCGCGTCGCCGGTCAGGCAGTCCTGGGCCAGCGCCGACAGCACCCCGTCCGGTCCGATCTCGACGTACGTCGTCACGCCCGCCGCCTCCAGGGCCCGCACACCGTCCAGGAAGCGAACGGCTTCCCGCACGTGCCGCACCCAGAACTCGGCCGAACCCATCTCATCGGAGACGACCGCCCCGGTCAGGTTCGAAACCACCGGGATCCGCGGAGCCGCGAACGTCAGCCCCTCCACCACCCGGCGGAAGTCCTCCAACATCCCGTCCATGTGCGGCGAGTGGAACGCGTGGCTGACGGTCAGCCGCTTGCTCTTGCGACCGTTGAACGCCTCCACCACGGCCACCGCGGCGTCCTCGTCACCGGCGATGACCACGGACTGCGGGCCATTGATGGCGGCGATGCTGACGCCGTCGGTCAGCAGCGGCAGGACCTCGTCCTCCGAGGCCTGCACCGCGATCATCACCCCACCGGCCGGCAGCGCTTGCATGAGGCGACCACGGGCCGCCACGAGCGCGCACGCGTCGTCCAGGGACAGCACCCCGGCGACGTGCGCGGCGGCGATCTCACCGATGGAGTGCCCGGACAGGAAGTCCGGCTTGACGCCCCACGATTCGAGCAGCCGGAACAGGGCCACCTCGACCGCGAACAGCGCCGGCTGGGTGTATTCGGTCCGGTCCAGCAGACCGGCGTCCGGCCCGAACAGCGCGTCCTTCAGCGGCAGTTCCAGCCGATCGCAGACCGCGTCCAGGGCCGCCGCGAACACCGGGAAGACGTCGTACAGTTCACGCCCCATCCCGAGCCGTTGGCTGCCCTGACCCGTGAAGAGGAATGCCACCTTGCCGGAGACCGGCGAGCCCTCGATCACACCGGCCGCCGTGCGGCCTTCCGCCAGGGCGGCGAGGCCGGCCAGCAGGCCGTCGCGGTCCGCCGCGACGACCGCCGCGCGGTCCTCGAACGAGGCCCTGCCCGACGTCAGCGACCACGCGACGTCGACCGGACGCGGGTCCGGCACGGACAGGACGTAGGCCTGAAGGCGGCGCGCCTGCGCCCGCAGGGCCTCCTCGCCCTTCGCCGACAGCACCCAGGGCACGACCGGCAGCAGTACGCCCGCCTCGGTCGCCTCCACCGCATCCACGACCGGCGGCTGCTCGATGATCGTGTGCGCGTTGGTACCACTGATGCCGAAGGACGAGACACCCGCGCGGCGCGGACGGCCGGTGTCCGGCCAGTCCACGGCCTCCGTCAGCAGGCTGACCTCGCCCGCCTCCCAGTCGATCTGAGACGACGGCGCGTCCACGTGCAGCGTCTTCGGCAGTACGCCGTGCCGCATCGCCATGATCATCTTGATCACACCGGCCACACCGGCCGCGGCCTGCGTGTGACCGATGTTCGACTTGATCGAACCCAGCAGCAGCGGCTGCCCGTCCAAGCGCTCCTGGCCGTACGTGCCCAGCAGGGCCTGCGCCTCGATCGGGTCGCCCAAGCGCGTGCCCGTGCCGTGCGCCTCCACCGCGTCCACATCGGCCGCCGACAGACCCGCACTGGCCAGGGCCTCGCGGATCACGCGCTGCTGCGAAGGGCCGTTCGGCGCCGTCAGGCCGTTGCTCGCACCGTCCTGGTTGATCGCGGAACCGCGCACCACGGCCAGGATCGGGTGCCCGTGCCGCAGGGCGTCCGACTGCCGCTCGACCAGGAGCATGCCCGCGCCCTCGGCCCAACCGGTGCCGTCCGCGCCGTCCGCGAAGGACTTGCAGCGACCATCGGCCGAAAGACCGCGCTGCCGGCTGAAGTCGACGAAGGTCTCCGGCGTCGCCATGATCGCCACACCACCGGCCAGTGCCATGTCGCACTCACCATTGCGCAGTGCCTGGATCGCCCAGTGCAGCGCGACCAGCGACGACGAGCACGCCGTGTCCACGGTGACCGCCGGCCCCTCCAGGCCGAACGCGTACGAGACGCGGCCGGAGGCGATGCTGCCGGAGATACCGGTGCCGAGGTATCCCTCGACGCCCTCGGGCAGCTCCTCGCCGTTGCCGTAGCCGCTCGCGTAGTCGTGGTACATCACGCCGGCGAAGACACCGGTCCGGCTGCCGCGCATGGAGGTCGGGTCGATGCCCGCGCGCTCGAAGGCCTCCCAGGAGGTCTCCAGCAGCAGCCGTTGCTGCGGGTCCATCGCCAGCGCCTCGCGCGGCGAGATCCCGAAGAACGCCGGATCGAACTCCGCCGCATCGTGCAGGAATCCGCCCTCACGCGTGTACGAGGTCCCCGCGTGATCCGGATCCGGGTGGTACAGCGCCTCGACGTCCCAGCCGCGATCCGTCGGGAAGGCGCTGACACCGTCCCCGCCCGAGGCGACGAGCTGCCACAGATCCTCCGGCGTCCGCACACCGCCCGGGTAACGGCAGCCCATCCCGACGACCACGATCGGGTCGTCCGTCACCGCCGTGACCGACCGTACGGGCGCCATCAGCTGCCCGCGTCCGGCGTGCTGGTCGCCGAGCGCGAGCTCGCTCAGCAGATGGCGGGCGAGGGCGAGCGGCGTCGGGTAGTCGAAGATCAGGGTCGGCGGCAGACGGAGGCCGGTCTCGGCCTTGAGTACGTTGCGTAGCTCAACAGCCGTCAGGGAGTCGAAGCCCAGGTCCCGGAACGCCCGCTCGGCATCGACCGCGTCCGCACCGGTGTGGCCCAGGACAGCGGCCACGCGTCCGCACACGAGGTCCAGCAGGACACCTTCGTGCTCGCCCTCCGGCAGGGCCAGCAGGCGCGCCACCAGCGGCGATGCACCCTCGCCCGTACCGCCGGCGCGCCGCTCGACCGTCCGGCGCGCGGGGACCCGTACGAGCGCCCGCAGCAGCGCCGGCGTCGAGCCCGCCGACACCGCCTGCGCCCGCAGGATCGCCACGTCGAGGTGCATCGGCAGGAGCACCGCCGCGTCCACCGTCATGGCCGTGTCGAAGAGCGCGAGCCCCTCGTCGGCGGCGAGTGCCGCGACACCCTCACGGGCGATGCGGCGCAGGTTGGCCTCGTCCAGGCTCGCCGCCATGCCGGCCGACGCGCCGTTGCCGGCCTGCGGGGCCCACAGACCCCACGCGAGGGCGGTCGCCGGGAGGCCTTCGGCCCGGCGCTGCTCGGCCAGGCCCTCCAGGAAGGCATTGGCGGCGGCATAGTTCGCCTGCCCCGCCGCACCGAACGCGGCAGCCGCCCCGGAGAACAGAACGAATGCCTTCAGGTCCAGCTCACGCGTGAATTCGTGCAGGTTCCAGGCCGCGTCCACCTTCGGACGCAACACGGCCGCCACCCGCTCCGGCGTCAGCGACGCCAGCACGCCGTCGTCCAGCACACCGGCCGTGTGCACCACGGCGGTCAGCGGATGCTCGGCCGATACGCCGCCCAACAGCCTGGCCAGCGCGTCCCGATCAGCAATGTCACAGGCCACCAGGTCGACGTGCGCACCCAACCCGACCAGCTCCGCGACGAGCTCGTCCGCGCCCTCGGCGTCAGGCCCCCGACGGCTGGTCAGCAGCAGCCGCTCGACCCCGTACGCCGTCACCAGATGACGGGCGAACAACCGCCCCAGGCTCCCCGTGGCACCAGTGACCAGCACCGTCCCCGACGAAGCACCAAAGCCCGTCGGCAGCTCCGACACACCCTCCGACGACGGCACGCGCACCAAACGCGGCGCACTGACCACACCACCCCGGATCGCCACCTCCGGCTCACCAGAAGCCAACGCGGACGCAATCGCCGCGGACGACACCCCGTCCCCATCAACATCCAGCATCACCAGCTGACCGGGATTCTCCGACTGCGCCGAACGCAGCAGACCACGCACCGCGCCACCCGCCAGATCCGCCACACCCGCACCGGACGTCACCCACACCAGACGCGTCCCGGCGAACCGCTCATCCGCCAGCCACCCCTGGACCGTCTCCAGCGCCGCGTTGACCGCCGCATGGACCGAGCCGACGACGTCACCGTCCTGTACGCCACCGGAAGTCGGCACGAAGACCGCGTCGGGAGCCGGCTCACCCGCCTCCAGAGCCGCACCCAGCGCGGCCGCATCGGCGTACTCGACGACCTCGGCGCCCGTGCCGGCCAGACCGATCGCGTCCCGACCCAGCACCGCCCACCGAAGATCGGCCGCAGCCGCACCGGCCGTCACAGGCAGCCACTCGACCCGGAACAGCGACTCCACATGCCCGCCACCGGCCGCGTTGACCTGCTCGGCGGAAGCCGGCCGCAGCGTCAGCGACTCCACAGCCGCCACCGGCCGCCCAACCCCATCCGCCACCAACAGCGCCAGCGTGTGCGCATCACCCGCAGACATCGGCGTCAACCGCATCCGCAGCGCGGACGCACCCACCGCATACAGCGAGACACCCGCCCACGAGAAGGGCAGCTGTGCGCCGGTGTCAGCCGCGGCGGGGTCGCCGTGGCCGATGGCGTGCAGGCCGGCGTCGAGCAGGGCCGGGTGCAGTCCGAAGCGCGCCGCGTCCCGGTGTCCGTCCTCCGGGAGCGCCACCTCCGTGAACAGCTCCGCGCCCCGCCGCCAGGCCGCCTTCAGCCCCTGGAACAGCGGTCCGTACGCCATGCCGTCCCCGGCCAGTTCCGCGTACAGCCCGCTCACGTCGACCGGCACGGCGTCGACCGGCGGCCATACGGCCAGGTCACCGAACTCCTGCTCGACCTCCGACCGTGCACCGGCCGCCAGCACACCCGACCCGTGACGCGTCCACGGCTCACCGGTGAGCGCGTCCTGACGCCGCGAGTACACGGCGAACGGCCGCCCGCCGGAGGCGTTCGGCGCCTCGACCACGAGCTGGAGCTGAACGCCGCCCCGCTCGGGCAGCACCAGCGGCGCCTCCAGCGTCAGTTCCTCGACCACATCGCAACCGACCTGGTCACCGGCCCGCACCGCGAGCTCGACAAAGGCCGTGCCCGGCAGCAGAACGCCACCGTGGATCGTGTGATCGGCAAGCCACGGGTGGGTGTCGAGGGACAGACGGCCGGCGAGCAGCACACCGTCCGAGTCGGCGAGGGTCACCGCCGCGCCCAGCAGCGGGTGATCGGCGTCGCCGAGTCCGATCGACTCCGGGTCACCGCCGGCGAACGCCACCGCACTCGGCCAGAACCGCTGCCGCTGGAAGGCGTACGTCGGCAGCTCCACCCGCCGCGCACCCGTACCGGCGAAGAACGCCGACCAATCGACGCCCACACCCTGGACGTGAACCTGCGCGAGAGCCGTGGTGACGGCCTGGTCCTCGGCGCGGTCCTTACGGAGCACGGGCACGAAGACGGCGTCCTCGGTCACGCACTCCTGAGCCAGCGCCGACAGCACCCCGTCCGGGCCGAGTTCGAGGTACGTCGTGACGCCGGCGGCTTCCAGAGCGCGGATGCCGTCGAGGAAGCGGACGGCCTCGCGGACGTGGCGCACCCAGAAGTCGGCCGTACCCATCTCGTCGTGCGAGACGAGAGCCCCGGTCAGGTTCGACACGACCGGAATGCGCGGGGCGTCGAAGGTCAGCCCCTCCACCACCCGGCGGAAGTCCTCCAACATCCCGTCCATGTGCGGCGAGTGGAACGCGTGGCTCACCGTGAGCCGCTTGCTCTTGCGGTCGGCGAACGCCTCCACAATCGCGACGGCGGCGTCCTCGTCACCCGCGACCACGACCGACCTCGGCCCGTTGACCGCCGCGATACTCACCCGGTCCGTCAGCAGCGGCAGGATCTCCTCCTCCGACGCCTGGATCGCGATCATCACGCCACCCGCCGGCAGCGCCTGCATCAACCGACCACGCGCCGCCACCAGCGTGCACGCGTCGTCCAGCGACAACACACCCGCCACATGCGCGGCAGCAACCTCACCAATCGAATGCCCGGACACGAAGTCCGGCCGCAGCCCCCAGCTCTCCACGAGCCGGAACAGCGCCACCTCCACCGCGAACAACGCCGGCTGCGCGAACTCGGTCCGGTCCAGCAGTTCCGCATCCGTACCGAACAGCACGTCCTTCAGCGGAAGTTCCGTCTGCGCGTCCATGCGGGCACAGATCGCGTCCAGCGCGTCCGCGAACTCCGGGAAGGCGTCGTACAGCTCGCGACCCATCCCGAGGCGCTGGCTGCCCTGCCCCGTGAAGAGGAAGGCCAACCCGCCAGCGGAAACCGTCCCGCGCACCAGCCCGGGTACCCGCTCACCGGCCGCAAGAGCGTGCAGCGCGGCGAGGAACGCCGCCGGGTCCTCCGCGAGGACAGCGGCGCGGTGGTCGAGCGCCGCCCTGGACGTGGCCAGGGAGTAGGCGACGTCGGCGGGAGCCGGCAGCTCGTCGTCCGACGTGATCCACGTCGCCAGGCGCTCGGCCTGGACGCGCAGGGCCGCGTCGCTCTTCGCGGACAGCACCCACGGCAGGACGCCAGGACGCGTCTGCGGCAGCGCGGCCGGCTCCGCCTCGTCGGCCTGCGGGGCCTGCTCGATGATCGTGTGGGCGTTGGTGCCACTGAAGCCGAACGAGGAGATGCCGGCCCGGCGGGGGCGGCCCGTATCGGGCCACTCGCGCTGCTCGGTCAGCAGGGCGATCTCGCCCGCCTGCCAGTCCACGTGCGGGGTGGGCTCATCGACGTGCAGGGTCTGCGGGAGCACCCCGTGCTGCATGGCCAGGACCATCTTGATCACACCGGCGACGCCGGCGGCGGCCTGCGTGTGACCGATGTTCGACTTGATCGAGCCGAGCAGCAGCGGCTGGTCGGCCGCCCGCTCCTGGCCGTACGTCGCGAGCAGGGCTTGCGCCTCGATGGGGTCGCCCAGACGGGTACCCGTACCGTGCGCCTCGACGGCGTCCACGTCCGTGGCCGACAGGCCCGCGCTGGCGAGGGCGGCGCGGATGACGCGCTGTTGGGACGGCCCGTTGGGCGCCGTCAGGCCGTTGCTCGCACCGTCCTGGTTGATCGCCGAACCACGCACCACCGCGAGGACCGGGTGACCGTTGCGGCGGGCATCCGACAGCCGCTCGACGAGCAGCATGCCGACACCTTCACCCCAGCCCGTACCGTCCGCGCCGGCCGCGAAGGCCTTGATCCGACCGTCCACCGCCAGGCCGCGCTGCCGGCTGAAGTCGATGTAGGCACCCGGCGACGACATGACGGTCACACCACCGGCCAGCGCGAGCGAGCACTCGCCGTTACGGAGTGCCTGAACGGCCCAGTGAAGCGCCACCAGGGATGCCGAGCAGGCAGTGTCGACGGTGACCGCCGGACCTTCAAGCCCGAACGCGTACGAGAGGCGACCGGAGACGACACTCGCCGCGTTGCCGGTGCCGAGGAAGCCCTCGATGCCCTCCGGGACGACCTGGAACGTGCCGTCGTAGTCCTGGCCGTTGGTGCCGATGAACACACCGGCCTGGCTGCCGCGCACGGCGGCCGGGTCGATCCCGGCGCGCTCGAACGCCTCCCAGGTGGTTTCCAGGAGCAGGCGCTGCTGGGGGTCCATGGCGAGGGCCTCGCGCGGCGAGATGCCGAAGAAGTCGGCGTCGAAGTCCGCGACGTCGTAGATGAAGCCGCCCTCGCGGACGTAGAACGTGCCCTGCTGATCCGGGTCCGGGCTGTAGAGCCGCTCCAGGTCCCAACCACGGTCGACGGGGAACTCACCGATGGCGTCGCCGCCACTCGCCAGCAGCTGCCACAGATCCTCGGGCGTACGGACGCCGCCCGGGAAGCGGCAGCTCATCGCCACGATCGCGATCGGATCGTCGTCCACGGCCGTACCCGCGACCACCACCGGACCGGCGATCTCCGCCTGGGTGCCCAGCAGTTCGTCCCGCAGGAACGCCGTGAGCGCGGAGGCCGTCGGGTAGTCGAAGATCAGCGTGGCCGGCAGGGTCACACCGGTCGCGGCACCGAGCCGGTTACGCAGTTCCACCGCGGTGAGGGAGTCGAAGCCCAGCTCCTTGAAGGCCCGTTCCGCACCCACCGCCTCCGAACCGTCGTGCCCGAGCACCGCCGCGACCTGCGCGCGGACCAAGCCGAGCAGCTCCCGCTCCAACTCGGCAGCACCAAGCCCGGCGAACTTCCCGACCGGCGAACCGTTGACCTCGGCGCGAGCAGCCGGCCCGGCGGGCCGGGTCTCGGGCAGCTCGGCGAAGAGCGTGCTGGGGCGTACGGCGGTGAAGGCGGGCCCGAAGCGCTCCCAGTCCACGTCCGCGACGAGGAGCACCGCATCACCCGACGCGGCCACGCTCTGGCGCAGCACGGCCATCGCCGTGTCCGGCGCCATGGGCAGCAGCCCCTCACGCCGCATCCGCGCGTCCAACGCGTCATCGTCGGCCATGCCGCCCTCGGCCCACGGACCCCACGCGAGAGAGGTCGCGGCGAGCCCGGCGGCCCGCCGCTGCTCGGCCAACGCGTCCAGGTAAGCGTTCGCGGCGGCATAGTTGCCCTGACCGGCCGCACCGGTCATCCCGCTCATCGAGGAGAACAGCACGAACGCCGACAGCTCGATCCCGAGCTCGACGGTCAACTCGTGCAGATTGAGCGCGGAAACCGCCTTCGCCCGCAGCACGCTCTCGAAACGCTCGGCCGTCAGGGAGTCGAGTACACCGTCGTCCAGAACCCCGGCAGTGTGCACCACGCCCGTCAGCGTCTGCGCCTCGGCCGCCAGCAGCACCCGCAGAGCGTCCCGATCAGCGGCGTCACACGCCACCACCGACACCTCAACACCCAGCCCGGACAACTCCTCCACCAGCTCCGCAGCCCCGGGCGCATCCGCGCCCCGACGACTGGTCAACACCAGCCGCTCAGCACCCGCACCGGCCAACCACCGCGCGACGTGCCCACCCAGAGCACCCGTACCACCGGTCACCAACACCGTCCCCGACGGCGCCCACGCATCCGACCCACCGGCAGCAGCCCGAACCAACCGCCGCCCGAACACCCCCGACGACCGCACCGCCAGCTGGTCCTCACCCGCGAGACCACCGGCCAGTACGCCAACCAGCCGGCCCATCGCCCGCTCGTCCCACACCTCAGGCAGGTCCACCAGACCACCCCAACGCCCGGGAACCTCCAGCGCAGCGACCCGACCCAGACCCCACACCTGCGCCTGAACAGCCGAGACCAGCCGATCCGACCGACCGACACTCACCGCACCCCGGGTCAGGCACCACAACGGCGCCTCCACACCGGCCTCGCCCAACGCCCGCACCAACTCAGCCGTGGGAACCACCCCGGCGGACTCGTCCAGCGCCAGCAGCGACACCACACCGGCAACCGAACCCGCCCCGGCCGGCAGACCGGCCAGAGCATCCCGCTCCACCACACCGGCCTCGACCACCACCCGGCGAACCTCAGCCCCCCGCCCGGTCAGCGCATCCACGACGGCCGCGTCATCCACACCACCGACCGGAACCACCACCAGCCACACACCGGACAACCGCACACCGACGCCACCATCCGCCAGCGGCTTCCACGACACCCGGTAACGCCAGCGGTCGACCTCGGACTGGGTCCGCAGGCCACGGCGCCACGCCGACAGGGCCGGCAGGACCGAGCTCCAGGCGCTCTCGTCCTCCATGCCCAGCGTGTCGACGAGGGACCCCAGGTCCTCACGCTCCACCGCGTCCCAGAAGCCGGAGTCCAGGTCACCCGCGTAGCCGCTCCGTTCAGCCGTCCCGCCCGTCAGTTGGAGCCAGAAGCGCTGCCGCTGGAAGGCGTACGTCGGCAGGTCCACCCTCCGAGCACCGGTACCGGCGTAGAACGCCGACCAGTTCACGTTCAGGCCCCGCACATGGGCCTGAGCAAGCGAAGCGACGACCGTCTCCGGCTCCGGTCGCCCGTTGCGCAGAACGGGTACGAAGGCGAAGTCCTGGCCCGTCACACACTCCTGGCCCATGGCGGAGAGGACGCCCCCAGGGCCGAGTTCGACGTACGTCGTGACGCCCGCGGCCTCCAGGGCCCGCATGCCGTCGAGGAAGCGAACGGCTTCCCGCACGTGCCGCACCCAGAACTCGGCCGAACCCATCTCATCGGAGACGACCGCGCCGGTCAGGTTCGAAACCACCGGGATCCGCGGAGCCGCGAACGTCAGCCCCTCCACCACCCGGCGGAAGTCGTCCAACATCCCGTCCATGTGCGGCGAGTGGAACGCGTGGCTGACGGTCAGCCGCTTGCTCTTCCGATCCGCGAACGACTCCACGATGGCGACGGCGGCATCCTCGTCACCCGCGATCACGACCGACTGCGGCCCGTTGATCGCGGCGATGCTCACGCGGTCGGTCAGCAGCGGAAGAATCTCCTCCTCCGACGCCTGCACCGCGAACATCACGCCACCCGCCGGCAGCGCCTGCATCAACCGACCACGCGCCGCCACCAGCACACACGCATCGTCCAGGGACAGCACCCCGGCCACATGCGCGGCAGCGATCTCACCGATCGAATGCCCGGACACGAAGTCCGGCCGCACACCCCAGCTCTCCACCAGCCGGAACAGCGCCACCTCCACCGCGAACAACGCCGGCTGCGTAAACCGCGTCTCGTCCAACAGACCGGCATCCGACCCGAACAACACCTCCTTAAGCGGCAGTTCAAGGTCCAGCCGCTCACACACCGCGTCCAGCGCCCGTGCGAACACCGGGAAGGCGTCGTACAGTTCCCGACCCATCCCCAGCCACTGGCTGCCCTGACCGGTGAAGAGGAAGGCCACCTTCCCGCCGACAGGCGAGCCCGTCACCACTCCCGGCGCCGAACCGCCCTCCGCCAGCGCCGCGAGGCCGGCCACCAGCCCCTCACGGTCCGCCGCGATGACCGCCGCGCGGTCCTCGAACGAGGCCTTGCCCGACGTCAGCGACCACGCGACGTCAACGGGACGCAGATCCCCCGCCGCCAGGACGTACGACTCAAGCTGACGCGCCTGCGCCCGCAGGGCGTCCTCTCCCTTCGCCGACAGCACCCAGGGCACGACCGGCAGCAGTACGTCCGCCTCGGTCGCCTCCACCGCGTCCACGACCGGCGGCTGCTCGATGATCGTGTGGGCGTTGGTACCACTGATGCCGAACGAGGACACACCCGCCCGGCGCGGACGGCCGGTCTCCGGCCAATCCACGGCCTCCGTCAGCAGGCTGACCTCGCCCGCCTCCCAGTCGATCTGAGACGACGGTGCATCCACGTGCAGCGTCTTCGGCAGCACCCCGTACCGCATCGCCATGATCATCTTGATCACACCGGCGACACCCGCCGCGGCCTGCGTGTGCCCGATGTTCGACTTGATCGAACCCAGCAGCAGAGGCCGGTTCGCCGGCCGCTCCTGACCATAGGTCGCCAGCAGGGCCTGCGCCTCGATCGGGTCACCGAGCCGGGTACCCGTACCGTGCGCCTCCACCGCGTCCACATCGGCCGCCGACAGGCCGGCGCCGGCCAGGGCCTCGCGGATCACGCGCTGCTGCGAAGGGCCGTTCGGCGCCGTCAGGCCGTTGCTCGCACCGTCCTGGTTGATCGCGGAACCGCGCACCACGGCCAGGATCGGGTGCCCGTGCCGCAGGGCGTCCGACTGCCGCTCGACCAGGAGCATGCCCGCGCCCTCGGCCCAACCGGTGCCGTCCGCGCCGTCCGCGAAGGACTTGCAGCGACCATCGGCCGAAAGACCGCGCTGCCGGCTGAAGTCGATGAACGTCTCCGGCGTCGCCATGACGGCGACACCGCCGGCCAGTGCCATGTCGCACTCGCCATTGCGCAGTGCCTGGATCGCCCAGTGCAGCGCGACGAGGGAGGACGAGCAGGCCGTGTCCACGGTGACCGCCGGGCCTTCGAGGCCGAAGGTGTACGCGATACGACCGGACGCGATGCTGCCCGCGTTGCCGGTGCCGAGGTATCCCTCGACGCCCTCGGGCAGTTCGTCTCCCCCACCGACACCGTCCCCGATACCGATGCCGCTCACGTAGTCGTGGTACATCACGCCGGCGAAGACGCCCGTTCGGCTGCCACGCACAGCGGCCGGGTCGATGCCCGCGCGCTCGAAGGCCTCCCAGGAGGTCTCCAGCAGCAGCCGCTGCTGCGGGTCCATCGCCAGCGCCTCGCGCGGCGAGATCCCGAAGAACGCCGGATCGAACTCCGCCGCATCGTGCAGGAAACCGCCCTCACGCGTGTACGAGGTCCCCGCGTGATCCGGATCCGGGTGGTACAGCGCCTCGACGTCCCAGCCACGATCCGTCGGGAACGCGGTGACACCGTCCCCGCCGGAGGCGACGAGCTGCCACAAGTCCTCCGGGGTCCGGACACCACCGGGGAACCGGCAGCCCATCCCCACGATCACGATCGGGTCGTCCGCCACGCCCGCAGCGGTCCCTACCGGTATCCGCAGACCGTGCGCAGCCTGGCCACCGGAACGGCGGCCGGTCACGGCAAGCTCCGCCAGGAGGTGGCGGGCGAGGGCGAGCGGCGTCGGGTAGTCGAAGATCAGGGTCGGCGGCAGACGAAGGCCGGTCTCGGCCTTCAGTACGTTCCGTAGCTCAACAGCCGTCAGGGAGTCGAAGCCCAGATCCCGGAAGGCCCGCTCGGCGTCGACCGCGTCCGCACCGGCGTGACCCAGAACGGCCGCCACACGCCCACACACGAGGTCCAGCAGCACACCTTCGTGTTCCGTCTCCGGCAGGGCCAGCAGGCGCGCGACCAGCGGCGATGCACCCTCGCCCGTACCGCCGGCGCGCCGCTCGACCATCCGGCGCGCGGGGACCCGTACGAGCGCCCGCAGCAGCGCCGGCGTCGAGCCCGCCGACACCGCCTGCGCCCGCAGGACCGCCACGTCGAGGTGCATCGGCAGAAGCACCGCCGCGTCCACCGTCATGGCCGTGTCGAAGAGCGCGAGCCCCTCGTCGGCGGCCAGGGCGCCAACCCCGTCCCGGGCGATGCGCCGCAGGTCGACCTCGTCGAGCTGCCCGGCCATACCGCCGCCGCTACCGGCCTGCGGGGCCCACAGACCCCACGCGAGGGCGGTCGCCGGGAGGCCTTCGGCCCGGCGCTGCTCGGCCAGGCCCTCCAGGAAGGCATTGGCGGCGGCGTAGTTCGCCTGCCCCGCCGCACCGAACGCGGCAGCCGCGCCCGAGAACAGAACAAAGGCCTCCAAGCCCAAGCCCCGGGTCAGCTCGTGCAGGTTCCAGGCAGCGTCCACCTTCGGACGCAACACGGCCGCCACCCGCTCCGGCGTCAGCGACGCCAACACACCGTCGTCCAGCACACCGGCCGTGTGCACCACGGCGGTCAGCGGATGCTCGGCCGATACGCCGCCCAACAGCCTGGCCAGCGCGTCCCGATCAGCAATGTCACAAGCCACCAGGTCGACGTGCGCACCCAACCCGACCAGCTCCGCGACGAGCTCTTCCGCGCCCTCGGCGTCAGGCCCCCGACGGCTGGTCAGCAGCAGCCGCTCGACCCCGTACGCCGTCACCAGATGACGGGCGAACAACCGCCCCAGGCTCCCCGTGGCACCAGTGACCAGCACCGTCCCCGACGAAGCACCAAAGCCCGTCGGCAGCTCCGACACACCCTCCGACGACGGCACGCGCACCAAACGCGGCGCGCTGACCACACCACCCCGGATCGCCACCTCCGGCTCACCGGACGCCAGCGCGGACGCAATCGCCGCGGACGACACCCCGTCCCCATCAACATCCAGCATCAGCAGCTGACCGGGATTCTCCGACTGCGCCGAACGCAGCAGACCACGCACCGCGCCACCCGCCAGATCCGCCACACCCGCACCGGCCTCAACAGCCACCGCGCCCGACGTCACCCAGACCAGACGCGTCCCGGCGAACCGCTCATCCGCCAGCCACTCCTGGACCGTCTCCAGCGCCGCGTTGACCGCCGCGTGAACGGCACCCACCGTGTCACCAGACGGCGCGTCACCAGACGGCAGCACGAAGACCGCGTCCGGAGCCGGCTCACCCGCCTCCAGAGCCGCACCCAGCGCGGCCGCATCGGCGTACTCGACGACCTCGGCGCCCGTGCCGGCCAGACCGATCGCGTCCCGACCCAGCACCGCCCACCGAAGATCGGCCGCAGCCGCACCGGCCGTCACAGGCAGCCACTCGACCCGGAACAGCGACTCCACATGCCCGCCACCGGCCGCGTTGACCTGCTCGGCGGAAGCCGGCCGCAGCGTCAGCGACTCCACAGCCGCCACCGGCCGCCCAACCCCATCCGCCACCAACAGCGCCAGCGTGTGCGCATCACCCGCAGACATCGGCGTCAACCGCATCCGCAGCGCGGACGCACCCACCGCATACAGCGAGACACCCGCCCACGAGAAGGGCAGCAGCGCACCCGAATCGGCCTGCCCCGACGGGTCGCCGTAGCCGATGGCGTGGAGACCCGCGTCGAGGAGGGCCGGGTGCAGTCCGAAGCGCGCCGCGTCCCGACGCCCGTCCTCCGGCAGCACGACCTCCGTGAACAGCTCATCTCCACGACGCCAGGCCGCCGTGAGCCCCTGGAACAGCGGCCCGTACGCGACACCGACCTCGGCCAGATCCCCATAGAGCCGGCTGACGTCCACCGGTACGGCGTCCACGGGCGGCCAGACGGCCAGCTCACCGAACTCCTGCGCCGCCTCCGACCGGGCGCCACTCGCCAGCACACCCGACCCGTGGCGTGTCCACAGCTCCTCCGCGAGCGCGTCCTGACGCCGCGAGTACACGGCGAACGGCCGCCCACCGCCCGCAGCCGGCGCCTCGACCACGAGCTGGAGCTGAGCGCCGCCCCGCTCGGGCAGCACCAGCGGCGCCTCCAACGTCAGTTCCTCGACCACATCGCAACCGACCTGGTCACCGGCCCGCACCGCGAGCTCGACAAAGGCCGTGCCCGGCAGCAGAACGCCACCGTGAATCGTGTGATCGGCAAGCCACGGATGCGTGTCCAGCGAGAGACGGCCCGCCAGGATCGCGCCTTCGGAATCGGCGAGCGCCACCGTCGCACCCAGCAGCGGGTGCCCGGCGTCACCGAGACCGATCGACTCCGGGTCACCGCCGGCGAACGCCACCGCACTCGGCCAGAACCGCTGCCGCTGGAAGGCATACGTCGGCAGCTCCACCCGCCGCGCACCCGTACCCGCGAAGAACGCCGACCAATCGACGCCCACACCCTGGACGTGAACCTGCGCGAGAGCCGTGACGAGGGTCTCGGTCTCGGTGCGGTCCTTGCGCAGCACAGGCACGAAGACGGCGTCCTCGGTCACGCACTCCTGAGCCAGCGCCGACAGCACCCCGTCCGGGCCCAGCTCGACGTACGTCGTGACGCCCGCCGCCTCCAGGGCCCGCACACCATCCAGGAACCGGACGGCCTCGCGGACGTGCCGGACCCAGAAGTCCGCCGTACCCATCTCGTCGTCGGTGACGAGCGCACCGGTCAGGTTCGACACGACCGGAATGCGCGGGGCGTCGAAGGTCAGCCCCTCCACCACCCGGCGGAAGTCCTCCAACATCCCGTCCATGTGCGGCGAGTGGAACGCGTGGCTGACCGTGAGCCGCTTGCTCTTGCGGTCGGCGAACGCCTCCGCAATCGCGACGGCGGCGTCCTCGTCACCCGCGACCACCACCGACCTCGGCCCGTTGATCGCCGCGATGCTCACCCGGTCCGTCAACAGCGGAAGGACCTCATCCTCCGACGCCTGGACCGCGATCATCACGCCACCACCCGGCAGCGCCTGCATCAACCGCCCACGCGCCGCCACCAGCGCGCAGGCGTCCTCCAGCGAGAAGACGCCCGCCACGTGCGCGGCGGCGATCTCACCGATCGAATGCCCGGACACGAAATCCGGCCGCACACCCCAACTCTCCACCAGCCGGAACAGCGCCACCTCCACCGCGAACAACGCCGGCTGCGTGAACTCCGTCCGGCCCAGCACCTCGCCCTCGGCCCCGAACAGCACGCCCTTCAACGGCACGTCCAGTACCGCGTCCAGGTGGGCGCACACCGCGTCCAGCGCGTCCGCGAACACCGGGAACGCGTCGTAGAGCTCGCGACCCATCCCGAGGCGCTGGCTGCCCTGCCCCGTGAACAGGAAGGCGGTACGGCCGTCGCCTGCCGTTCCCGTCGCGATCCGGGACGAGGACTCCCCGGTGGCGAGCCCCCTCAGGAGGCCCCGCAGGCCCTCGGCCTCGCCCTCGCCCTCGTCCACCAGGACGACAGCCGCCCGGTGGTCGAGGTGCGCGCGGCTCGTGGCCAGCGAGTACGCCACGTCGAGCGCGCCCGCGTTGCCCGCCTCCAGGTGAGCGGTCAGGGCCGCCGCCTGCGCCCGGAGGGCTTCCGTGGTCTTGCCGGACAGGAGGTACGGGAGGACACGCGCCGGGCGTACGGTCGGCAGCGCATCGGGGTTCTCGGACGGCTCGGCGTCCGGCGCCTGCTCGATGATCGTGTGCGCGTTGGTGCCACTGATGCCGAACGAGGACACGCCGGCCCGGCGCGGACGGCCGGTCTCCGGCCAGTCCACCGCCTCGGTCAGCAGCTCCACCTCACCGGCCGACCAGTCGACGTGCGGCGTCGGCGCGTCCACGTGCAGGGTCTGCGGCAGCACTCCATGCCGCATCGCCAACACCATCTTGATCACACCGGCCACACCCGCAGCCGCCTGCGTGTGACCGATGTTCGACTTCACCGAACCGAGCAGCAGCGGCTGCCCCTCCGGACGCTCCTGGCCATACGTCGCCAGCAGTGCCTGCGCCTCGATCGGGTCCCCGAGCCGGGTACCCGTACCGTGCGCCTCCACCGCGTCCACATCCGCGGCCGACAGACCCGCACTGGCCAGCGCCTGCCGGATCACGCGCTGCTGCGACGGCCCGTTCGGCGCCGTCAGACCATTGCTCGCACCGTCCTGGTTGATCGCCGAGCCACGCACCACCGCCAACACCGGGTGGCCATTACGGCGCGCGTCCGACAGCCGCTCCACGAGCAGCATGCCGACACCCTCGCCCCACCCCGTACCGTCCGCACCCGCAGCGAACGCCTTGATCCGACCGTTCTCCGCCAGACCGCGCTGCCGGCTGAAGTCGATGAAGTTCTCGGGCGTCGACATGACCGTGACGCCGCCCGCGAGGGCCATGGTGCACTCGCCCTGGCGCAGCGCCTGGACCGCCCAGTGCAGGGCGACCAGCGACGACGAGCAGGCGGTGTCGACCGTGACGGCCGGGCCTTCGAGTCCGAACACGTACGACACGCGGCCGGACATGACACTGCCCGCGTTGCCCGTGCCGACGTGGCCTTCCAGGCCGTCCTGTTCGCGGGCGACCAGGGAGAGGTAGTCCTGTCCGTTGGTGCCGATGAAGACACCGGCCCGGCTGCCGCGCAGCGTCTCGGCGTCGATACCGGCGCGCTCGAAGGCCTCCCACGCGGTTTCCAGCAGCAGGCGCTGCTGCGGGTCCATGGCCAGGGCCTCGCGCGGCGAGATGCCGAAGAAGTCGGCATCGAACTCGGCGGCATCCGCGAGGAATCCGCCCTCGCGGGTGTACGAGGTGCCCGTCTGGTCGGGGTCGGGGCTGTAGAGCCGGTCCAGGTTCCAGCCGCGGTCGGCCGGGAACGCGGCGACCGCGTCCGTGCCCTGGGCGAGGAGACGCCAGAGGTCTTCCGGAGTCCGGACCCCGCCCGGGAAGCGGCAGCTCATCGCGACGATCGCGATGGGATCGCCGTCGACGGCCGAGGCGACGGGCAGCAGGGCACCGGAGACGGGGACGCTGCCCACGAGCTCGGCGCGGAGGTGCTCGGCCAGGGCGGCGGAGGTGGGGTAGTCGTAGATCAGGGTGACGGGGAGCCGCAGCTCCGTCGCCGCGCCGAGGCGGTTGCGCAGCTCGACGGCGGTGAGGGAGTCGAAGCCCAGCTCCTTGAAGGCGCGTTCCGCGCCCACCGCTTCGGCGCCGGCGTGACCGAGTACGGCGGCGACGTGCGTGCGGACCAGGCTCAGCAGCTCCCGCTCCTGCTCGGCGGGGGCGAGGACGGCCAGCCGGCCGGACAGGGTGAGGGGGCTGCCGGCGTTCGCCTGCCCGTGGGCTCCGGCTCCGGCTCCGGCCCGGTCCTGCGCGGCCGCACGGGTCTCGCGTACCTCGCTCAGCTCGCTGAACAGTTCGCTGGGGCGTACGGCGGTGTGGTGGGAGAGATAGCGCTCCCACTCGACGTCGGCCACGGTGACGGCGACGTCCTGGGCGCCGACGGCCTGCCGGAGGGCACGGATCGCCCGCTGTGCGTCCATGGGCGGTACGCCGTCCCGGCGCATCCGCGCCGCCAACGCGTCATCGTCGGCCATGCCGCCCTCGGCCCACGGGCCCCAGGCGATCGAGGTCGCGGCGAGCCCGGCAGCACGCCGCTGCTCGGCCAACGCGTCCAGGTAGGCGTTGGCAGCGGCGTAGTTGCCCTGACCGGCCGCACCGATCGTGCCGCTCATCGAGGAGAACAGCACGAACGCCGAGAGCTCGATGCCGAGCTCGACGGTCAGCTCGTGCAGGTTGAGCGCGGAAACCGCCTTCGCCCGCAGCACGCTCTCGAAACGCTCGGCCGTCAGGGAGTCGAGTACACCGTCGTCCAGAACCCCGGCAGTGTGCACCACGCCCGTCAGCGTCTGCGCCTCGGCCGCCAGCAGCACCCGCAGAGCGTCCCGATCAGCGGCGTCACACGCCACCACCGACACCTCAACACCCAGCCCGGACAACTCCTCCACCAGCTCCGCAGCCCCGGGCGCATCCGCGCCCCGACGACTGGTCAACACCAGCCGCTCAGCACCCGCACCGGCCAACCACCGCGCGACGTGCCCACCCAGAGCACCCGTACCACCGGTCACCAACACCGTCCCCGACGGCGCCCACGCATCCGACCCACCGGCAGCAGCCCGAACCAACCGCCGCCCGAACACCCCCGACGACCGCACCGCCAGCTGGTCCTCACCCGCGAGACCACCGGCCAGTACGCCAACCAGCCGGCCCATCGCCCGCTCGTCCCACACCTCAGGCAGGTCCACCAGACCACCCCAACGCCCGGGAACCTCCAGCGCAGCGACCCGACCCAGACCCCACACCTGCGCCTGAACAGCCGAGACCAGCCGATCCGACCGACCGACACTCACCGCACCCCGGGTCAGGCACCACAACGGCGCCTCCACACCGGCCTCGCCCAACGCCCGCACCAGGCTGGCCGTGGCAACGAGACCATCGGCCTCGTCCAGGGCGAGCAACGACACCACACCCGCGACAGGCCCGGAGACCGCGTCGGTCAGCAGCCCGGCCAGAGCATCCCGCTCCACCACACCGGCCTCGACCACCACCCGGCGGACCTCAGCCCCCCGCCCGACCAGCGCACCAGTGACGGCCGCGACCAGGGAGTCGTCCTCACACGCGGCCGGTACGACGACGATCCACTCACCGCGCGGCGCCCCGGACGACAGCGCGGCCGCCGTCAGCGGCTTCCACGACACCCGGTAACGCCAGCCATCGACCTGCGCCTGCTCCCGGTTCTGCCGGCGCCACGCCGACAAGGCGGGGACGAAGGCGCCGAAGCTCGCGTCGTCCGCCACCTCCAGTTCGGACAGCAAGGCCGCCAGATCGCCGCGCTCCACCGCGTCCCAGAACCGCGCGTCCACCCCGTCGACCTCCGGGGCCGACACGGGACCGCCACTCGACCGGACCGACTCCGGCCAGAAGCGCTGCCGCTGGAAGGCGTACGTCGGCAGTTCCACCCGCCCGACACCCGTACCGGCGAAGAAGGCGGACCAGTCGACCTCCCCGCCCCGTACGAACGCCCGCGCCACCGCACCGACCACGGACTCGGCCTCGTCGCGCCCGGCGCGCAGCGCCGGGGCGAAGGCGGTGTCCGCGTCGCCGGTCAGGCAGTCCTGCGCCAGGGCGGACAGCACCCCGTCCGGGCCCAACTCGACGTACGTCGTGACGCCGGCCGCCTCCAGGGCGCGGACGCCGTCCAGGAACCGGACGGCCTCCCGGACGTGCCGGACCCAGAAGTCCGCCGAGGCCATCTCATCGGAGACAACAGCCCCGGTCAGGTTCGACACGACCGGAATGCGCGGGGCGTCGAAGGCCAGCCCCTCCACCACCCGGCGGAAGTCGTCCAACATGCCGTCCATGTGCGGCGAGTGGAACGCGTGGCTGACCGTGAGCCGCTTGGACTTCCGCCCGGTGAACGCCTCCACCACGGCCACCGCCGCGTCCTCGTCACCGGCGATGACCACCGACTGAGGACCGTTGACCGCCGCGATGCTCACCCGATCCGTCAGCAGCGGCAGGACCTCACCCTCCGACGCCTGCACCGCGATCATCACGCCACCCGCCGGCAGCGCCTGCATCAACCGCCCACGCGCCGCCACCAGCACACACGCGTCGTCCAGCGACAACACACCCGCCACATGCGCGGCAGCGATCTCACCGATCGAATGCCCGGACACGAAATCCGGCCGCACACCCCAGCTCTCCACCAGCCGGAACAGCGCCACCTCCACCGCGAACAACGCCGGCTGCGTGAACTCCGTCCGGTCCAGCACATCGCCCTCGGCCCCGAACAGCACGTCCTTCAACGGCACGTCGAGCCGGCTGTCGAACCGCGCGCACACCGCGTCCAACGCATCGGCGAACACCGGGAACGCGTCGTACAGCTCACGCCCCATCCCCAGCCGCTGGCTGCCCTGCCCCGTGAACAGGAAGGCCAGCCCGCCCCCCGACACCTCGCCCCGTACCAGCCCCGGCACCGGCTCACCGGCGGCGAGCCCGCGCAGGCCGGCCGTCAGCGCTTCCCGGCTCTCGGAGCCGGCGACCAGCACCGCCCGCGTCTCGAACCTCGACCGCTGGGCGGCGAGCGCGTACGCGGTGTCCGCGAGGGCGGCCTGCGGGTTCTCGGCCAGCCACGACGCGAGCCGCGCCGCCTGGGCGCGCAGCCCGGCGGGGCTCTTGCCGCTGACGACGAACGGCAGAACGGGAGCGGTGTCACCGATCAGGGCCGCGGGGGCCGTGGTCTCGTCCGCGCTCGGCGCCTGCTCGATGATCGTGTGGGCGTTGGTGCCACTCAGGCCGAACGAGGACACGCCGGCCCGGCGCGGACGGCCGGTCTCCGGCCACTCCACCGCCTCGGTCAGCAGCTCCACCTCACCGGCCGACCAGTCGACGTGCGGCGTCGGCTCATCGACGTGCAGGGTCTGCGGCAGCACCCCGTGCCGCATCGCCAACACCATCTTGATCACACCGGCCACACCCGCAGCGGCCTGCGTGTGACCGATGTTCGACTTCACCGAGCCCAGAAGCAGCGGCTGCCCCTGCGGACGCTCCTGGCCGTACGTCGCCAGCAGTGCCTGCGCCTCGATCGGGTCACCCAACCGCGTGCCCGTACCGTGCGCCTCCACCGCGTCCACATCAGCGGCGGACAGGCCCGCACTCGCGAGGGCGGCGCGGATCACGCGCTGCTGCGACGGCCCGTTCGGCGCCGTCAGACCGTTGCTCGCACCGTCCTGGTTGATCGCCGAACCACGCACCACCGCGAGGACCGGGTGACCGTTGCGGCGGGCATCCGACAGCCGCTCGACGAGCAGCATGCCGACACCCTCACCCCACCCCGTACCGTCCGCACCCGCCGCGAACGCCTTGATCCGACCGTCCTCCGCCAGACCGCGCTGCCGGCTGAAGTCGACGAAGGCGTCCGGGGTGGACATCACGGTCACACCACCGGCGAGCGCCATGGTGCACTCGCCCTGCCGCAGCGCCTGAACGGCCAGGTGCAGGGCGACCAGCGACGACGAGCAGGCGGTGTCGACGGTGATGGCCGGGCCTTCGAGCCCGAACACGTACGACAGCCGCCCGGATACCACGCTCGCCGCGTTGCCCGTGCCGACGTGGCCTTCGAGGCCGTCGGCCTCACCGGCGACGAGGGACAGGTAGTCCTGACCGTTGGTGCCCACGAAGACACCGGCCCGGCTGCCCTTCAGCACGGAGGGGTCGATGCCGGCGCGCTCGAACGCCTCCCACGCGGTTTCCAGCAGCAGGCGCTGCTGCGGGTCCATGGCCAGGGCCTCGCGCGGCGAGATGCCGAAGAAGTCGGCGTCGAAGTCCGCGACGTCGTAGAGGAAACCGCCCTCGCGCGTGTACGAGGTGCCCGGCCGGTCCGGGTCGGCATCGTAGAGGCGGTCGAGGTCCCAGCCACGGTCGGCGGGGAACTCGGCGACCGCGTCCGTGCCCTGGGCGAGGACGCGCCAGAGGTCTTCCGGAGTCCGGACCCCGCCCGGGAAGCGGCAGCTCATCGCGACGATCGCTATGGGATCGCCGTCGTCGGTCGCCACCGCCATCGGCAGGGCGGCGTCCGCCGCCTGCGCGCTGCCCACCAGCTCGCCGCGCAGGTGTTCGGCGAGGGCGGACGAGGTCGGGTAGTCGTAGACGAGGGTGGTGGGGAGCTTCAGCCCGGTCGCCGCGCCGAGGCGGTTGCGCAGGTCGACGGCGGTGAGGGAGTCGAATCCGAGCTCCTTGAAGGCCCGTTCGGCGCCGACGGCGTCCGCGCCCTCGTGTCCGAGAACGGCCGCGACCTGTGTACGGACCAGGGCGAGCAGCTCCCGCTCCTGCTCGGCGCGCGGCAGCTCGGCCAGCTTCGCGAACGCGGCTCCCGCGACGTCGGCGCCCGTCACCACGGTTCCGTGACCGGTGACGGCGGCCTCGCCCGCCGCCGCGGTGGTGACGAAGTCGAGGATCAGCGGGTGGGGACGTACGGCGGCGACGACGGCCGCGTACCGGTCCCAGGCGATGTCCGCGACGGTCAGGGCGGTCTCGCCCGCGCCAACGGCCTGCGCCAACGCGGTGATCGCCGCGTCGGGGGCCATCGGGGGCACGCCCTCGCGCCGCATCCGCGCGTCCATCGCCTCGTCGGCGGCCATGCCGCTGCCGGCCCAGGGACCCCAGGCGATCGAGGTCGCGGCGAGGCCGGCGGCCCGCCGCTGCTCGGCGAGCGCGTCGAGGTAGGCGTTCGCGGCGGCGTAGTTGCCCTGACCGGCGGCACCGATGGTGCCGCTCATCGAGGAGAACAGCACGAAGGCGGAGAGCTCGATGTCGAGCTCGACGGTCAGCTTGTGCAGGTTGAGCGCGGAAACCGCCTTCGCCCGCAGCACGCTCTCGAACCGCTCGGCCGTCAGCGCATCCAGCACACCGTCGTCCAGAATCCCGGCGGTGTGCACGACAGCCGTCAGCGTCTCCGCCTCGGCCACGAGCAGGGCCCGCAGAGCGTCCCGATCAGCGGCATCACACGCCACCACCGACACCTCAACACCCAGCCCGGACAACTCCTCCACCAGCTCGACGGAACCGGGCGCGTCCGCACCCCGGCGGCTGGTCAACACCAGCCGCTCGACACCCGCCCCGGCCAACCACCGCGCGACGTGCCCACCCAGAGCACCCGTACCACCGGTCACCAACACCGTCCCCGACGGCGCCCACGAACCCGCACCACCGGCAGCAGCCCGAACCAACCGCCGCCCGAACACCCCCGACGACCGCACCGCGACCTGGTCCTCACCAGAAAGCCCACCGGCCAGCACACCAACCAGCCGGCCCGTCGCCCGCTCGTCCCACACCTCGGGCAGGTCGATCAAACCGCCCCACCGCCCGGGAAGCTCCAAAGCGGCCACCCGCCCCAGACCCCACACCTGCGCCTGAACAGCCGAGACCAGCCGATCCGACCGACCGACACTCACCGCACCCCGGGTCAGGCACCACAACGGCGCCTCCACACCGGCCTCGCCCAACGCCCGCACCAACTCAGCCGTGGCAACGAGACCATCGGCCTCGTCCAGGGCGAGCAACGACACCACACCAGCGATGGAACCCGCACCGGCCAGAGCATCCCGCTCCACCACACCGGCCTCGACCACCACCCGGCGAACCTCAGCCCCCCGCCCGACCAGCGCATCCACCACAGCCGTGGCATCCACACCACCGGCCGAAACCACCACCAGCCACACACCGGACAACCGCACACCGACGCCACCATCCGTCAGCGGCTGCCACGCGTCGCGGTAGCGCCAGCCGTCGACCTCGGACTGGGTCCGTACCCGGCGGCGCCACGCCGACAGGGCCGGGACGACCTCGCTCAGCGGCTGCTCGCCGTCCGCGTCCAGTTCGAGTGCGGCGGCGAGCGCGGCCACGTCCTGGTGCTCGACCGCGTCCCAGAACTCGGTGTCGGCCGGGTCGGTCCCGTACGCGGGCACCGCCTGGGGCTCGGTGCCGGCGGTGCGGGCGTTCATCCAGTACCGCTGCCGCTGGAAGGCGTACGTCGGCAGCTCGACCCGCCGGGCGCCCGTACCGGCGTAGAAACCGGCCCAGTCCACGTCGGCGCCCCGGACGAACACGCGGGCGACGGCGTCGAGCAGGGTGGCCGGTTCGGCGCGGCCGGCGCGCAGCGCGGCGGCGAAGACGGGGTTGGCGGGGTCCTGCGGGTCGGTGACCAGGCAGTCCTGTGCGAGGGCGGTGAGGACGGGGTCGGGGCCGAGTTCGAGGAAGGAGTCGGCGCCGCGTGCGCGGAGGGTGCGCACGCCGTCGAGGAAGCGGACGGCGTCGCGGACGTGGCGGACCCAGTGTTCGGGGTCGGTGAGCTCGGCGGCGGTGGCGTTGGTTCCGGTGAGGAGGGAGACGACGGGGAGGGTGGGCGGGCGGTAGTCGAGGACCTGCGCGACGCGGCGGAACTCGTCGAGCATTCCGTCCATGTGCGGGGAGTGGAAGGCGTGGCTGACGGTGAGGCGCTTGGTCTTGCGGCCCCGCTCCTCGAACGCGGCCGCGATCGCGGCGGTCGCGTCTTCGTCGCCGGCGACGACGACGGACTGCGGGCCGTTGACGGCGGCGATGCTCACGCGGTCGGTGAGCAGCGGCAGGATCTCGTCCTCGGAGGCCTGTACGGCGATCATCACGCCGCCGGTGGGCAGTGCCTGCATCAGGCGTCCGCGTGCCGCGACCAGGGCGGAGGCGTCCTCCAGGGTCAGGACGCCGGCGACGTGTGCGGCGGCGATCTCGCCGATCGAGTGTCCGGCGACGAAGTCGGGCTTGACGCCCCAGGATTCGACGAGGCGGTAGAGGGCGACCTCGATGGCGAACAGGGCGGGCTGGGTGTAGCCGGTCTGGTGCAGGAGGGCGGCTTCGGGGGTGTCCTGGTCGGCGAACAGGACGTCGAGCAGCGGGTGTTCGAGTTGTTCGTCGAGGTACCAGGAGGCGTTGTCGAGGGCGTCGGCGAACACCGGGTAGGTCTCGTAGAGTTCGCGGCCCATGTCGAGGCGCTGGCTGCCCTGGCCGGTGAAGAGGATGGCGGTGCGGCCCGCGGCGGGTGCGCCGTGGACGACGCCGGGGATGCCGGTGGGGACGATGCCGGGGATGCCGGTGGGGGTGTCCGCGGGAGTGTCGGCGGCGTCGGCGAGGGCGTGCAGGGCGCGCCGGCGGGTGGTGGGGTCGTCGCCGAGGACGACGGCGCGGTGTTCGAAGCGGCCGCGGGTGGTGGCGAGGGAGTGGCCGATGTCGAGGGGGTCGGCGTCGGGGTGGGTGTCGAGCCAGTCGCCGAGGCGGCGGGCGGCGTCGCGCAGGGCTTCGGGGGTCTTGGCGGAGAGTGCCCAGGGGAGGAGCTCGGCGACCTGCCCGGACGGCTGGTCTCCCTCCTCGCCGGTTGCCTCGGTCTCATCGCGGTCCTGGGCGGGCGGCTCTTCGATGATGGCATGGGCATTGGTGCCGCTCATGCCGAAGGAGGAGACGCCCGCGCGGCGCGGGGCGTCGGCGGTGGGCCAGGCGACGGGTTCGGTGAGCAGGGAGACGGCTCCGGCCTCCCAGTCGACGTGCGGGGTGGGCGCGTCGACGTGGAGGGTCTTGGGGAGCACGCCGTGGTGCATGGCCATGACCATCTTGATGACGCCGGCGACGCCGGCGGCGGCCTGGGTGTGGCCGATGTTGGACTTCAGGGAGCCGAGCCACAGCGGCCGGTCGGCCGGGCGGTCCTGTCCGTAGGTGGCCAGGAGTGCCTGTGCTTCGATCGGGTCGCCGAGAGTGGTGCCCGTGCCGTGCGCCTCGACGGCGTCGACGTCGGCGGCGGCGAGGCCCGCGTTGGCGAGGGCCTGGCGGATGACGCGCTGTTGGGCGGGGCCGCTGGGGGCGGTGAGGCCGTTGCTGGCGCCGTCCTGGTTGATGGCGGTGCCGCGGACGACGGCGAGGACGCGGTGGCCGTTGGCGCGGGCGTCGGAGAGGCGTTCGACGAGCAGCATGCCGGCGCCTTCGCCCCATGCGGTGCCGTCGGCGGCGGCGGCGAAGGGCTTGCAGCGGCCGTCGGGGGCGAGGCCGCGCTGGCGGCTGAAGGAGACGAAGGAGCCGGGGCTCGCCATGACGGCGACGCCGCCGGCGAGGGCGAGGGAGCATTCGCCCGTGCGCAGGGCCTGGACGGCGAGGTGCAGGGCGGCCAGGGAGGAGGAGCAGGCGGTGTCGACGGTGACGGTGGGGCCTTCGAAGCCGAAGGTGTAGGCGATGCGGCCGGAGGCGACGCTCGCGGCGTTGCCGGTGACGAGGTAGCCCTCGAATCCGTCGGCGGCGTCTTCGAGTCGGGGGCCGTATTCCTGGGTTTCGGCGCCGACGAAGACGCCGACCTGGCCGCCGCGCAGTCCTGCGGGGTCGACGCCGGCCCGGTCGAAGGCCTCCCAGGAGGTTTCCAGCAGGAGGCGCTGCTGGGGGTCCATGGCGAGGGCTTCGCGCGGGGAGATTCCGAAGAACGCGGCGTCGAATTGGTCGGCGTCGTGGAGGAATCCGCCTTCGCGCGCGTAGGTGGTGCCGGATCGGTCGGGGTCCGGGTCGTAGAGCGAGTCGAGGTTCCAGCCGCGTCCGGTGGGGAATTCGGAAATGGCGTCGGTGCCTGCGGCGACGAGGTCCCAGAGCGCTTCGGGGGAATGCACGTCGCCGGGGAATCGGCAACCGATTCCGACGATGGCGATGGGTTCGTCGCTGCTGATGGCGGCGGTGACGGGGGCCTCGGCGGGGGCGGTCAGGCCCATGAGGAGGGCGTGGATCCGGCGGGTGAGGTGCGCGGGGGTGGGGTGGTCGAAGGCCAGGGTGACGGGCAGGCGCAGGCCGGTGTCGGCGACGAGGCGGGCGTGCAGGTCGACGGCGGCGAGGGAGTCGAAGCCGAGGTCGAGGAAGGAGCGGTGGGGGTCGAGGAGGGTGGGTGCGTTGTCGCGCAGGGCGGCGATGACGAGCGTGGAGACCCAGTCGAGCAGGGCGGTGTGCTGTTCGCCCTCGGTCAGCCCGGAGAGGCGTTCGCGCCACCGTTCGGAGCTGTCGCCGCTGCTGACGTCCTGGGTTTCGCCGGCCTCGGGGGCGCCGTCGATTTCGGCTGCGAAATCCTGGGACTCGTTCAACATCGCGCGCTCCATCACTCCGTGCAGAGAAACCCAATACCGGTTATGACCCTGGCATGGTGGAGGCGGTGCAGAAACCCCTAACGGTCCCCTAGGGGCCCCTATGCGGAGACCCCTCGAAATGTGCTGCACATATGCGAGTTGCGACCGCATCATAATGCACTCGACAGGTGGGCGATCGCAAGAATTGGCCGGGTTCTCGTGTCCGGTCGGGGTGAAAGAGGTACGGGCCTGGAGGCGGATGTCGGGCCGGTACTCGTCCAGCCAGATGGCGGTGTCCAGGGCGCGCACCAGGCCGTTGCGGGCGGTCATGGAGGGCCAAAAAGCGGAGGGGCGGTCACGAGGACCGCCCCTCCGCTTCCGGGGGTACGCCAGTTGGTCTGCGGGTGTGTCAGCGGTGGCGCGCCGGCGCCCGTTCGATGAACGGGGCCAGCAGGCCCGGTATGGCGTCCTCGGCGAGGGCGAGACCCTCGGAGACCCCTACGTCGCGGACCTTGTAGACCCCGTTGCCGGCCGCCGTCGCGGCGCCCAGGGTGAGCAGGCCGGCGCGGCGCTGGAAGACCGAGCGGGTGATGGACCAGCCGATGACGCCGTCGCGCTGGAGGGCGGCGGTGCGACGGGTGAAGGTGCCGGACCGGGTCACCAGGTAGGGGCCGTGGATGGCGTGGCCGAGGTTGCGGTAGGCGTCGAAGGCGAAGGCCACGCCGACGCAGAACAGGACGACGGCGGTGATCCAGCCGGTGTGCACGAGCACCGGGGTCAGCCACAGTCCGAGGCCCACGAAGGGTGCGGCGATCAGGACGGACCAGATCAGGGCGCGGTTGATCCTGCGCCGCAGGGCGGCGCGGGGGTGCGGCGCGAGCCGGGCCTCGGTGGTCGGGGAGACGCGCTCGCCGAGGACGTCGGCGGCGATGCGGCGGGCCAGGGCCAGGGGGACGGGCGGGGTGAGCCGGCTGCGGCTGCTGTTCTCGTCCTCGTCGCCGAGGCCGCTCGCGACGGCCTTCACGCGGGCGCCGCCGGCCCAGCGCAGCAGCAGCGGCTCGGCCACTTCGACGCCGCGCAGGCGCTGTTCCTCGATGCTGACGGAGCGGGTGACGAGCAGGCCACGGCGGACGCGGAGCATGCCCGTCTCGGGGCGGTCGAGGTGGTAGCCGCCCCAGCCCTCTATGAAGGTGGCCGTGGAGCCGGCGACGCCGATCACGACGATGACGGCGACGGTGAGCAGGATCCCGTACCAGAGGGGTACGGAGCCGAAGCGGGCCTCGATGTCCTTGACGATGCCCAGTTCCAGCGGGTCGATCTTCATCTGGTGCAGCGTGCGGTAGACGCTGCCGACGGCGATGAAGACACCGCCGACGCCCCACAGGGTGAGCGGCGCGTACCGCAGCCACGCCCAGTCGAGTTCGGCGAGGGTGGAGTCGGTGTCGGGGTCGGCGGTGTCCAGGCCCTGGCGGGCGTGGCGCAGTTCGCTCAGCCGGCGGCGCAGTTCCTCGGCGTCGCGGACGGCGAGGCCGTCCAGGGACAGGCCGCCGCCGGAGGTGGCCTGGTCGCCGGTGGCGATCTTCAGGGAGGTGAGGCCGAAGATCCGGTGCAGGGGGTTGGCGGTCAGGTCGACGCTGCGGATGCGGTCGACGGGGATCGAGCGTTCGCTGCGGAAGAACCGGCCCTTGTGGAGTTCGACCCGGTCGGGGGTGACCCGGTAGCGGGTGGTGATCAGGCGCATCATGCTGATGCCGGCGATGACCAGGCAGGTGATGAGGAACGAGACGAAGGTGATCAGGACCTGGAGGTTGATCTCCCCGCCGGTGAGGACGGTGGTGGCGCCGAAGGTGGCCAGCGGTGTGGCCACGACGCTGAGGTTGACGAGGAACAGGCGGGGGTTGAGGCGCCCCCACGTGTCGTTCGCGGCCCCGTCGGTGTGTCGTACCGCGCTGTCCGGTGTCACGTCGCGTCTCCCGGTACGGCCTGGGTGGACCTGGTGAGCTGCTCCACGAGTTCGGTGGCCGTGGCGTGGTCCAGGCCCTTGATCTTCACGGCGCCGGCGGAGGAGGCGCTGGTGACGGTGATCCCGGACAGTCCGAACAGCTGCTGGAGCGGGCCGCGGAGCATGTCGACGGTCTGGACGCGCGACAGGGGCACGACGCGCCAGCGCTGCCAGAGCCAGCCGGAGGCGGCGTAGACGGCGTCGTCGGTCATCTCCCAGCGGTGCACCCGGTAGCGCCAGATGGGCATGACGCCCATGTAGAGGAGGCCGGGGACGAGCGCGACGAGGAAGAGGGGGCCGAAGACGAAGCGCGCCGGCGTGATGAAGAGCCAGAGCACGCCGAAGACGATCGGGAGCGGCAGGGCGAAGAGGGACGACTGGAGGGTCCACCAGCCGATGGCACGGCTGTCGACGCGGTGGCGAGGCGGACGGAGCCTCAGTTCTTGGTTGTCTAGCACTGCTTCACCCTGGTTCCTGAAGGATCTTGGATCATCGCCGGTCAACTGGCACCAACTCGTACCGCATGGTTTTCAGTTCGCTCTCCGGTCCTCGGGGACCGGTGCCGTCGCGGCCCGTACGGCGCGCAGCCGGGACAGCAGGACGGCCGTGCGGGCCGTCACCATCGACAGCGACATCAGGGCGAGCGAGCTCACGAGGACCTCGCTGCCGCTGAGTTGGTAGTCGGCGGTGAAGCGCGTGACGCGTGCGCCGAACCAGTGCTCGCAGCCGTAGGCGAAGAGGATCTGGGCTCCGAAGAGGAGGGCCCAGACGGCCGCGTGGCCGAGTCCGCCGACGCTGCGGATGTCTCCCGCACGGTCTTGGTGGGCGGTGAGCAGGGAGCTCGCGACGAGTCCGCAGATGCCACCCACGCCAATGCCGGCGAGGTGCAGCGACGTGTCGTTGCCGGCCGTCGGGAAAGAGTGTACGCAGACACCCACGACGACGAACGCCACCAGTGTGGGGCCGGCGATCCTCGCGGCGGTGATGCGCCGGTGGCCGGTGTCGGTCGCGAGGATGACGGCCAGGATCGTCGTTCCGGTGATGAGTGCCGTCGTGAACTGCCCCACGTGAGCGAACCCGCCCTTTCCGCATTGCCTCGAAATCCGTTGTCGCGGTTCTCCTTCCGCTGGTTCCAACGTAGGCGGGGCGGCTCGGCCCGGGTGCCGACCGATCGGTGGGACCGGCTGTCAACCGATCGACGGACACCGGTGGGGCTCGTGGTAGGACTGGTGCCGTGCACATATACACGCAGGAGGAGGTCCCGCGGAAGGCCCCCCGTCGCGGGGTCGACTCGGGGAGCCGCTGGTTCGGCCTGTGGGACGGCTACTTCGCCGTCTCCTACCTCGTCACGGTCATTTTGCTGTTCACCTCCGACGAGGACCAGGTCCGCCGGGCCCTCGCCATCGGCGCGCTGACGCTGATCGTGCCCTGGTACGCCGGTCTCGGCCGCAAACCGATGATCGAGCGGACGAAGGGCCGGCGCAATGTCGTCTTCTCCGCCGGGCTGTTCCTGCTGTTCGCCTTCTCCAGCACGCTCGACCTCGGTGGTTCCTTCGCGCTGTTCGCGGTGGTCCCCATGCTCATGATGAGCCTGTCGATGCCGCCGGCGATCGTGCTGGTCGTCGTGGCCAACCTGTGGCCGGTGACGGTGGTGTGGCTGCGGGGCGGCGCGTTCGACCCGGACATCCTGTCGGTGCTGCCCATCTCGTTGCTGGGCATCGCCCTGTCGGTGCTGCTCGGCCTGTGGATCACCCGCGTGGTGCAGCAGAGCTCCGAGCGGGCCGAGTTGATCGGTGAGCTGCGGCGCAGCCGGGAGCGCGAGGCGCACCTGTCCCACCAGGCCGGTATCTCGGCCGAGCGCGAGCGGCTGGCCCGTGAGATCCACGACACCCTGGCGCAGAGCCTGACCAGCATCATCAGTCTGGTGCAGGCCGCCGAGTCGGAGGTGGTGGACAATCCCGAACGGGCGGGGGCGCGGCTCGGGCTGGCGGGGCGGGTCGCCCGCGACAGCCTGGCCGAGGCCCGCGGGTTCGTCTCGAAGCTGACCCCGCCGGCGCTGCGGGAGAGCTCGCTGGTGCAGGCCGTACGCCGGCAGGCGGACCTGCTGAAGGAGGAGACGGGGCTGACGGTGCGGTGCACGGCCGAGGGCGAGGAGCAGCCGCTGCCGATGGCGGTGAGCGTGGTGCTGCTCCGTTCGGCGCAGGAGTCGTTCGCGAACGTACGCAAGCACGCGCGCGGCGCCCACGCCGTGGAGGTGCTGGTGGCGTACGCGCCGCGGGCGCTGCGGCTGGTGGTCCGCGACGACGGCGCGGGCTTCGCCGTGGACGCCTGGCGCGAGGCCGTGCCGGAAGAGGACCGCAGCGAGGCGCAGAGCGGTTTCGGGTTGCGCGGGATGCGGGCCCGGGTGGCGGAGATCGGCGGAACGGTGCGGGTCGACAGCAGCCCGGGAGCGGGCACGAGTGTCGAGGTGACGGTGCCGCTGGGCCCGGTGGGAGAGGAGTCGGACGATGAGTGAGCGCGAACCGATCGGGGTGTTGCTCGTCGATGACCATCCGGTGGTCCGGGAGGGTCTGTCGGCGATGCTGGAGCTGGACGCGGGCATCCGGGTCGTGGGCCAGGCCGGCTCGGGCGAGGAGGCGGTCGTACAGGCGGGCCGGCTGAAACCGGACATCGTCCTGCTCGACCTGCGGATGGGGGCGATGGACGGGGTGGCCGCGACCGGGCACATCCTGCGGGAGTCGCCCCGTACCAAGGTGGTCATCGTGACCACCTACGAGGACGACGCCGACATCCTGCGCGCGGTCGAGGCCGGCGCGGCGGGCTACCTGCTCAAGGGCAGCTCCCGCGAGGAGTTGGTGCAGGCCGTGAAGGCGGCGGCGCGCGGTGAGACGGTGCTGACGCCGTCGCTGGCGCCGAAGCTGTTCCGGGCCCGGGTGGTGGAGGCGCCCGCCCTGTCCGAGCGGGAGCGGGAGGTCCTGCAACTGGTCAGGCAGGGCATGACCAACGCGGACATCGGGCGGCGGCTGTTCATCAGCGAGGCGACGGTCAAGACGCATCTGCTGCGGTCGTTCAAGAAGCTGTCGGTGTCGGACCGCACGGCGGCGGTGATGGCGGCCCTGGAGCGGGGCCTGCTGTCCTGACGGACCCGGTGGAGGCCCGGACATGAGTGGGGGCCGGGTGCCCGGGGTCGCACGGCCTCGGGCACCCGGCCCTTGTCAGGCGATGCCGGGCAGGCTCAGGTCCCACAGGCGCGCGGGCAGGTCGCGGCGCCGTTTGACCTTCAGCTTGCGGTAGATGCGGGTCAGGTGTTGCTCGACCGTGGAAACGGTGACGTAGAGCTTCGTGGCGATCTCCCGGTTGGTGTGACCGCGCGCCGCCAGCAGCGCCACCCGGGCCTCGGCCTCGGACAACACCTCGGCCTCCTTCGGCGCTTCCGCCTCGCGCCCGACCGCGGCGGCGGGTTCGCCGTCGCCCTGGCCGGGGGTGAACTCCTGGCACAGCGGCTGCGCCCCGCAGGACTTGGCGACGTGCCAGGCCTTGCGGACGAGCATCCGGGCCCGGTTGAAGTCCCCGGCGGCGCGGTAGGCGCTGCCCAGTTCGCCGAGCGTGCGGGCGAGTTGGAGCCGGTCCTCGCCCTGTTCCAGGATCTCGACGGCCTCGGTGAGGCGCTTGAGGCGGTAGGCGAGGTCTCCGCTGGTGCGGGCCAGCGCGAGGAGCAGGGGTCCGCGCGGCCGGCTTCCGGCCGGGCCCGCCTCGCGCCGGCGCTGCTGCTCGACGTACTCGCGGGCGCGCGCGACGTTGCCGATGGCCAGCCACGCCTCGGCGGCGTCCAGCCGCCACGGCGCCGGTTCGGCGGCCTCCATGTCCCAGGCCTGCATGAGTTCCCCGCAGGTGAGGAAGTCGCGCAGGGCGGCGTGGTAGCGGCCGGTGGCGAGGTGGCAGCGGCCCCGGGCCCGCAGGTAGTGCAGTCCGATCCGGGTCTCCGACATCGCCTCGGGGACGGGCCGTTCGAGCAGGCTCATCGCCTCGTCGATGTTGCCCATCTGGGTCTCGGCCTCGATGAGGACCCCGAGCGGCAGGGCGATGCCCACGCCCCAACACGGGGCGGATATCAGCGACATGGCGTGACGGGCCTGGGCGGCCGCGCCCGGCAGGTCGCCCTGGCGCAGGGCGACCTCGGCGCGCACCACGCCGAGGAGCGCCTGCCAGGTCGGTGCGTTGTGCGCGGAGCATTCGCCGAGCAGCCGGTCGATCCAGGTCAGGGCTAGGTCGAGGCGGCCCGCGTAGACGAGGGCCAGGACGGCGAGGACGAGGGGGGTCAGGGTGCGGTCGCTGAGGTGGTAGCGCTGGAGGACCCGCGTGGCCTCGGCGACGGCCGCCTCGCCGTGGCCGCCGCGCAGCGCGGTCCGCATGGCCTCGGCGGCCGGTACGTGGGCGTCGTCGGGCATGTCGTAGACGGCGACGGCGGCGGCGGTGGCGACCAGGGGGCGGTCGGTGGTCGGCGTACGCGGGTGTCCGGGCGCGGTGGTGTCCGGGGGCGCGGCGGTGGCGAACGCGTCGCGTACCGGGGGGCTGATCACGGAGAGCCAGCTCTGGGCGGCGGCGAGCGTGCCGGGTTCGTAGGCGAAGGGCGTTCCGGCGGCGCGGGCCTGGTCGGCGGCGTTCTGCAGGCGGCGTATCTCCTCGGAGGCCTGGCGGGCCTCGCCCATCCAGGCCAGGCAGGACACGGCGTGCAGGAGGTCGCGGTCGCTGAGCCGGCCGGCGCAGAACTCGCGGGAGAGCTGGCGCAGGTGGCTTTCGGCGGCGACCGGGCTGCTGCGCCAGACGATGCTGACCAGGCGGGACTTCAGGGCGGTGCGGCGCGCGCCCTCGGGGCAGGAGTCGACGGCGAGTTCGCCGCAGCGCAGGGCGAGTTGGGGGTCGCCTTCGACGAGGGCGTATTCGGCGGCGTCCTGGAGGACGGGGATGGCCCAGTCGTCGACCGGCTTGCGGGCGGCGAGGAGGTGGCGGGCGACGTCGAGGGCGGCCGCGCCTTCCTGGTGCAGCAGGCGCGCGGCACGCTGGTGGAGGGCGGACAGTGCGCCGGGCGGGGTCGCGGTGAGTACGGCGTTGCGGGTGGCGGCCGCGCGGAAGGCGCCGTCGCGCAAGATTCCGCACCGGCCCAGGTCCTGGACGGCCAGTTCGGCGGTCTTGACGTGGACGTCGGTGATGCGGCTGAGCAGGGCGGGCGGGCAGGCGTCGCCGAGGACGGCGATGCCCCGGGCGACGGCGGGCATCTCGGGGTCGCCCCGGTGGAGGCAGTCCAGGACGGCGCGCTCGAAGGTCTCGGCGGGGGCCAGCGGTTGGAAGGGTTCGCTGTCGCCCAGGGCGGCCAGGCCGTCTTCCAGGAGGGCCTTGACCAGCAGCGGGTTTCCGCCGGTGGCCTCCCGGCAGTCGGTGGACAGCCGCCCGGCGGCGGCGGTGGAGAAGTGGTCGGCGAGGAGGCGTGCGGTGCCGTCCGTGCTGAGCAGGGGGAGCCGCAGGGTGGTGCAGTTGGGCTGGCGCTTGAGTTCGGCGTGGAAGTCGAGTTGGGCGGGCAGCAGGCGTACGGCCTCGGTGAGCACGATCAGGACGCCGGCCTGCCGGACCCTGCGGGCCAGGCACAGCAGGAACGCGCGGGAGAGTTCGTCGCCGTGGTGGACGTCGTCGACGGCGATGACGACGGTCCGGTCGCGGGCGATCCGCAGGAGCGAGGCGCAGACGTGGGGCAGGACCCGCATGCCCGCCTCGACGGCGCCCTCGGCGTCGTCGTCGCCGTCCGTGGCCTGGGCGCTCACCGCGTCGAGCAGTGCGGTGGCCTCGGCGTGGACGGCGGGGTCCAGCGGTGCGGCGCTGTCGAGGATGCGGCGCAGGATCCCGAAGGGGAGGTAGCGCTCGGCGCGGGAGCCGGCCGCTTCCAGCACCAACGCCCCTTCGGAGAGGGCCTTTTCGGTGAAGCGTTCCAGCAGGGTCGTCTTCCCGCCGGCGATGGGGCCGCTGATGACGGCGACGCGTCCGCGACCCCGACGGGCGCTGTCGAGCAGGTCGTTCAGCGTCTGCCACTCGTGTTCACGCTCGACCAGCCTTGCCTCCACGGCGTTTCCTTCCCCCGGGCTACCTGAGTCTGCCCTGCACTGCACTGCGTCGTGCCTCCTCGCGCCCCCGCCGGGCGGGCGGGGTGATTCGGGGTGGTCCGGGGCGGGGGTCGGTTTCCCTCCGTGCGGGAAGGGTGCCGGTCGCGCCTCGGGTCCCGTTCGTCCGTTCGCCGCCGGGTCGGCCGGTGGTCATGCGGCCACCTCCCGGCGCGCGGCTCAGCCCTTCGGGGCGGTGGCCGCTGCGAGCTCCTCAGAAACGATCTTCAAGATCCGCGCCTGGTGGCGGGCGAGGAAGAAATGGCCGCCGGGGAAACGATGGATGTCGAATTCACCGAGGGTGTGGGCTTCCCAGGCTTCCGCTTCTTCGCCGCTGGTGCGGGGGTCGGACTCGCCGGTCAGTACGGTGATCGGGGTGTTCACCGTTTCGTCGGCCGCGGCCCGGTAGTTCTCGATCGCCGTGTAGTCGCTCCGAATGGCGGGGAGCACCATGCGGAGAATCTCCTCGTTGCCGAGAATGGCGGCGTCGGTCCCGCTGAGTTCCCGCATTTCGGCGACGATGCCGTCGTCGTCGCGCAGGTGCACGCTCTCGTGGCGGAAACTCGACGGTGAGCGCCGGCCCGAGGCGAAGACGCGTACGGGGTGGACGTCGTGGTCGCGTTCCAGTCGGCGCGTCACCTCGAAGGCGAGGACGGCGCCCATGCTGTGGCCGAAGAAGGCCAGGGGCTTGTCCAGCCACGGCAGGAGGGCGGTGGTCAGGGCGTCGGCGTAGGCGCCGATGTCGGTGATCCCCGGCTCGTGCCGGCGGTCCTGGCGTCCGGGGTACTGGACGCTGAGGACGTCCACCGCCGGGGCCAGGGCCTGGGACATGGGGAAGTAGAAGGAGGCGGATCCACCGGCGTGCGGGAGGCAGACCAGTCGGATCGGGCTTTCGTCCGCGGCGTGATAGCGGCGGACCCAGCCATCGGCATTACGGTTGTCGATCAAGGGATGAAAACTCCGTGTTCCAGTCCGGAGCAGCGCATGACCTCGGCAACCCGGGCTCATTTGCGACTTCCGTACACGCGTTCCGTTGCCCTATGTCTAGCAGAGCGCGAATGCCGTCAGTACCCCTAGGTTTGAAACCCCTATGGCGGCCGGAAATCGTCTGTGTGGCCCGGGTTGGCCGAAACCGTTCGAAATTCAACCGTCCCGTCCGGGCGGCGCCCTTCAGCGACCGAGGGCGTTCTTCAACTGCTGCTTGTTCATCGTGGAGCGGCCCTCGATGCCGCGCTTCTTCGCCTCCTCGTACAGCTCGTCGCGCGTGCGCTCCGAGGAGCGGCCGCCGCCGGACTTCTCGCCTCCCCGCTGGGAAGCGGACTTGCCCTGGGTGGAGCCGCGGCCGGCCGTCTTCGACTCGCCCGACCGGGCCCGTTCCTTGTTCACCGTGCGGGACGCCATCTCCTTCGCCCGGCCTTCCGACATGCCGCGCTCCTCACCGGACTCCTTGATGTGCTCGTACTGCCGCTCGCGCTTGCCACTGGAACCACGGGGCATCGCAGGTCTCCTTCACCATCGGATCAGCGCACTGGTTCGCGCGCTGGACGTCAAGCGCCATCGTGAGCGTTTTCGGCCAACCTCGCGCGCCCAGAGCGGCCGATCGGCGGCGCGCCGCCCGCAGGTGGGGCTGGTTGTGGTGGCGGCTCGGCCACGGCGTCAGCCCTCGACGCCCGTCGCCGTATGCGGGGCGCCGACCGGCTTGGACTCCGGGGAGCCGCGCTGGCGCAGGTAGACGGAGAGGATCACCATCGCGGCCACGGCCAGGAGTTCCGACTGCCAGTTCTGCAGGGTCCTGGCCCAGAATTCGGGGCGGCCCAAGTAGGCGCCCCAGCCGACGGGATCCTGGAGCTGCCGCAGCTGTTGCTCGTTGTAGGCGGACACGCCGGCGACTGACTGGGCGGACCAGGACAGGACGAACAACAGCCCCATGACCAGGCCGAGGGAGCGGGAGTAGACGCGCTGTCGCCAGCCCTTGCCGCCCGCCCACCGCGGGGAGTCCGCTGTCGCGTGGTCCCCCAAGCGCTGCTCACGGTCGGATTCCGTGCCGACCTTGTGGAGTTCCTTGGACTCGGGTGAGCCGCGCTGGACGAGCCAGACGGTGCCGAAGATGAAGAGGAAGAACTGCAGGAATTCGGACTGCCAGTTCTCGGTGACGTCGACGGCGAAGTCGGAGGACATCATGTATTCGCCGAGGGTGACCTGCTGGAGGCCGTCCACCGTGAGCTGCTCGTTGAACTCGGCCTGACCGGCGAACGCCTGGCCGAGCAGGACGAGGAGGAACGCCGATCCGAACGCGAGGGTGAGGCTGTTGTCCCTCCAGAAGCCGCCGCGCCGGTCCTCGCGCGACTGTTCTCGGCTCATCGGTGCATCGCCCCGATCGCGATGAAGTAGCCCAGCCCGCCGACGATCACGACCAGACAGGTGACGAAGAGGAGGCGCATCCTCAGTCGCCCTTCACGACGCAGCGGTAGGGCTTGTCGCCCTGGGGCGTGCAGCCGGCCGCGACGACTTTCCAGCCGTCGGCGAACTGCGAGAGGAACAACGTCTGCCCGGCCGCCCGGAACACCGCCTGCCGCCCGTACACCTCGACGGCGTGATCCGCCCGGTCGACGGGGAGCCGCTGGTCGGTGAGGGCCAGGGCGCACGCTTTCTTCTCGTCCTCGACCACTTGCTCGCGCGTTTCGGGGGCGAGCAGGTCGCATGCCGCCGCGTGGTCCGCGGCGGCGACGGCGCCCAGGAAGGCGCGGCCGGCGTCACGCGCGCCATCGGTCCGTGCGGCGCTCGCCCCGCACGCCGTCACCGTCATCACCGTCATAGAGGCGCCGAGCACCCGTGCGCCCGCTGTGCGCAGGGACCGCCACGAGAAGTGGCCGCCGGATCGGGTCCCATCGAACCGCTCGGACAGCTTGCCCACCTCCTTGGGGTGCCGCGGGCAGCCGCCCGGACGCCGAGAGCCCGCTCTTCCCCCGTCCCTACCCGGCGGATCGAAGCCCGTCACCGGCGAAAGCCCGTTGTCCCCCTGACGGTCCCCTCGGGGACCCGAACCGGCGCCGCCGCCGGTGATCCCTCGGTCACCGGCGGCTGCGGGTCGTGGCGCGCGCTCAGACGGAGAGCGCGTCCAGGAGTTCGCCCACCTTGGCGTCGGGCAGGGCGCGTGCGACGTCGGCCTGCGCGACCATGCCGATCAGCCGGTGGCCGTCGATGACGGGAAGCCGGCGCACCTTGTGTTCGGACATCGTCCGCAGGATCTCCTGCGCGTCGTCGTCCGCACCGATGGTCACCGCCTCGCCCTGGGCGAGCTCTCCGGCCTTGCACTGGGCGGGGTCCTTGCCGGCGGCCAGGACCTTCACCACGATGTCGCGGTCGGTGAGCATGCCCTTGAGCCTGTCGTCCGTGCCGCAGATCGGCAGGGCTCCGACTTCCAGTTCAGCCATCTTCTTGGCCGCCTCCAGAACGGATTCCTCGGCGCCGATGCATTCCGCGCCTTCGGTCATGATTTCGCGGGCAGTGGTCATGTCCGTGTCCTTCCTCGGCTCTGCCTTGCTGTTCGTGGTTGCGCCTGCCCGGTCACCCCGTCCGCTAACGGCACACCTCGCACCCGTCGGGTTTGCCGACCGGGCGGTCGGAAAGAAGGCCCTCGGATGAAGGAGGAGCGAGGGAGACCATGCGGCTGCGTACGAGTCGCCCGGACCGCCCCGGCTACTCACGGGTGCGCCACGGACGCGGCTTCCGCTATCTGGACCCGAGCGGCGCGCCGGTCAAGGACCCGGCGCAGAAGGCGCGGCTGCGGGCGCTGGTGATCCCGCCCGCCTGGGCGGACGTGTGGATCTGCCCCTGGCCGGGCGGCCACATCCAGGCCATGGGCACCGACGCGGCCGGGCGGCGGCAGTACCTCTATCACCAGAGGTTCAGGGAGCGGCAGGAGGCGGCCAAACACGAGCACGTCCTGGACGTCGCGAGGCGGCTCCCGCGGCTGCGGGAGGGCATCAGGGCGGACCTCGACGCGCGGGGACTGACCCGCGACCGGGTCCTGGCCTGCACCGCGCGCCTGCTCGACCTGGGGTTCTTCCGGGTGGGCGGCGCGGCGTACCGCAAGGACCACGAGGCCTACGGGCTGACCACCCTGCTGCCCGAGCACGCCTCCTGCCGCCGGGGCGAGGTCTGCTTCACCTATCCCGGCAAGTCCGGGCAGGAGCAGACGCGGGCGCTCGTGGATCCGGCGGCCTACACGGTCGTGAGGGCGCTGCTGCGGCGCGACGGGAGCCGGTCCCAGCTGTTCGCCTACCGCAACGGTCACGTCTGGCACGACGTGACGGCCGCCGATGTGAACGAGTACCTGCGCACCCGCTCCGGTGCGGACATCACCGCGAAGGACTTCCGGACCTGGCACGCGACGGTCCTGGCGGCCGTGGCCCTGGCCGTCTCCGCCGAGGCCGCCGCGGGCTCCCGGGCCCAGCGCGCCAAGGCCGAGTCCCGAGCGGTGCGCGAAGTGAGCGGCTACCTCGGCAACACGCCCGCGGTGTGCCGGGCCTCGTACATCCACCCCCGACTCTTCGAACTGTTCGAAGACGGCGTCACGATCAGACCGGCCCTGGACCGCCTCGGCATCGGCGTCGACTACGGGCACCCCGCCACGCACGGGGAGGTGGAGGCGGCGGTGCTGCGCCTGCTGCGCGGCCAGGACCCCGGCGGGCCGCGGGGCGGGCGTCGCCGACGACCGCCCCGGTGAGCGAGTGGACATGTCCGCCGGCCGACCGGGTACCCGCCCAGCAGCGGGCCGTACGAGGCCGCCTCTCAGGAAGGTGGGAAACAGCCATGACCGCTGCGGACACAGCCGGACGCACTCCCACCGCCGCCGTCGTGACCGGTGCGGACTCCGGGATCGGCAGGGCCGTCGCCGTACGGCTCGCCGCCCAGGGCATGGACGTCGGCATCACCTGGCACACCGACGAAGTGGGCGCCGAACGGACCGCCGCCGAGGTCCGGGGCCACGGCAGACGGGCCGTCGTGGCCCGGCTGGACCTGACCGACCTGCCGAAGGCGGCGGACGTGATCGACAGCATGGCCGATGACCTGGGCCGGATCGACGTACTCGTCAACAACGCCGGCACCGGCACCTCCACCCCGTTCCTGGACCTCACCCTCGACACCGTCCGCGAGGTGCTGGACGTGGATCTCGTCGGCCCCTTCCTCTGCTCCCAGCGCGCGGCACGGCGCATGGTCGCCCAGGGCGGCGGCGGCCGGATCGTCAACGTCACCTCCGTGCACGAACACCAACCGCGGGTCGGAGCCGCCCCCTACTGCGCGGCCAAGGGAGGGCTGGGACTGCTCACGCAGGTGATGGCGTTGGAACTCGCCGAACACGGCATCACGGTGAACGCCGTCGCCCCGGGGGAGATCGCCACACCGATGACCGGCCAGGAGGACCAGGACGTCCGGCGGACACCGAGGCCCGGTGTCCCCGTGGGCCGCCCCGGCGACGCCCGCGAGGTCGCCGCCGTCATCGCCTTCCTCGCGAGCGAGGAGGCCTCGTACGTCACGGGCGCTTCCTGGGCCGTCGACGGAGGCATGCTCCGCATGGGGCCCATGGCCGGCTCCCACCTGGAGGACGACGCGTGGCGACGCCCCTGAGGGCGGGGACGGAGCCGAACGCGGCGCCGCGGCTCACCCCGGCACGGCAGAGGCGTCCGCGTCGTGGTCGATCACGGCCAGGGCCGCCCCGACCACCTCGTCGACGGTGATCCGCAGCAGCCGCTCGTCCGGTGAGGCGCCGTGGGCGTCACCGGGCCGCAGCGGGTCCTCACCGGCGACGGGCCGCCACAGCACCCGGTGCCGGCGGTGCGGCGGGGGCCCCCACAGCCGCGGTGCCACGGGGCCGAACAGGACGACGGACGCCGTGCCCAGGGCCGACGCGAGGTGGGCGAGGCCCGTGTCCCCGACGACGACACAGCGCGCCCCGGCGATCAGGGCGCACAGCAGCGGGAACGGCACGTCGTCCGTGCCGCCCAGCACCGCGTCCGGTGGCAGACCGGCTTCGGCCGCCACCGACCGGGCGAGCGGCCCCTCCCCCGCGCCCGACGTGATCACGACCCGGTGGCCGGCGCGGTCCACGGCACGGGCGACGGCCGCGAAGCGCGGTGCGGGCCAGCGGCGGGCCGCCGAATCGGCGCCCGGGTGGATCACGACGGCGCCCGGAGCGGGAGAGGGGCACGCGGGGCCGGGAATGCGCAGGTCGGTCGGGTCGGCTTCGATCCCGTACCAGCGCAGCAGCCGGCACCAGCGGTCGCGTTCGTGTTCGTCCGGGCGCCACGGGGGGCCGGCGATGTCGGGGGTGTCGGGATGCCCGTAGGCCAGCAGCCGGCCCGGCCGCAGCCGCTGGAGCAGCAGGTGGCTCGGGGGGCCGTTGCCGTGCAGGTCCACGGCCAGCTCCGGTGGCGGCCCCGCCCAGGCGAGCTCCGTGGGGACGGCCCGGCCGGGGGCGCCGGCGGGCAGCAGACGGTCCACGAGGCCGGTGGCCGCGGCGACGGCCGCCAGTCGGGCGGGCGCGGCGAGGACGATGTCGCGGCCCGGCAGGGCCCGGCGCAGCGCCCGCAGGCAGGGCACCACCGTCAGAAGGTCGCCGAGGCCCAGGGCGCGCAGCACCAGGACCTCGGGGCGGGCCCGCCGGTTCACGGCCAGGACGGTTCCCGGCGGGGCACCACGACCAGCTCGCCGATGGCGCTGCCGACCGGCACGGACAGGGCGTACAGGACGGTGTCGGCGACGATCTCGGGGCTCTGCAGCATCGACACGTCCGCGTCGGGGAACCTCTCCAGGATGAAGGCGGTTTCCATGCCGCCGGCGATGATCCCCGTGACGCCGATGCCTTCGCAGTCGCGCTGGGCCTCTTTGAAGAGGGTGTGGGTGAAGGCCCTCAGCCCCGATTTGCTCGCCGCGTAGGGGCCTGCTTCGGTCCACGTCCGGTTGGCCGCGGTCGAGAGGATGTTCACGATGTGACCGCCGCCCTGGGCGATCATGCGGCGGTAGCCCTCCAGACACAGGTACATGGGCCCGAGGAGGTTCGTGCTCACCACGCGGGCCACCTCCTGCGCCGTGAGGTGCTCGGCGGACTTGGAGACGTCCACGGCGGCGTTGTTGACCAGGATGTCGACCTTCTCGCCCGCCTCGTCGACGTCCCGGAAGACGTCCGCGACGGCCCCGGGGTCGCAGACGTCCAGGCCGACCGAGCGGGCCCGCAGCCCTTGGGCCACGAGGTCCTCGCACAGCTCCTTGGCCAGGTCCTGCCGTACGTCCGCCACGAGGACGGACGCTCCGGCGGCGGCCAGCCGGCGGGAGATGGCCGCGCCCAGTCCGCGCGCTCCGCCGGTCACCAGTGCCTGTCTGCCGGTGAGGTCCGTGTACGCCGTGCCGCTGCCGCTCATCCGCATGCCTTCCGTCGCCGGTGCCCGGCCCGCCCGGGTGCGCTCCTGTGGCCCCGGGCCGCCGCTTCGAGTCCACTGTCCCCAGGGCGCCCCGCCGCGGCACGCCGGATTAGGCCGCAGGGCCTACCGGCCTGCCGTGTGACGCGCGGCACGGGCGGCACCCGCTCGGCTGCCGCCCGGCGCGGGGTGTGAGCAAACCCACGGGCCACGGCCCATGCCAGGCGTCCCAAGGGCCGGTTCTCCGTACGCGGCCCCTCGGACGGGCCGGGCCCGGCGGGAGCCGCGGGCGATCTGTCAGCATGACTCGGGGCCGATTCCCCGTCTGTCGCGTGCCGCCGCACGCCGACGGTGCGCAGTGCCCGCCCCCCCCGTCCCGCGCCCCGCGCCCCGCGCCCTTCCCCTGGTCTGTCTCCGTGCCTTCTTTCCGCCCGTCCCGGTCGTCGTCCGCCCTGCCCGCCGCCCCTTCCCGATCGCCCTGGCGCTCCCTGCGCCACCGCAGCATGCGCTGGTGGGCCGTCGCCAACTTCGTCTCCAACGCCGGTACGTGGATGCAGTTGACGGTGCAGAACCTCCTCGTGCTCCAGATCACCGGCTCCGCCGCCGCCACCGGCCTGTCCGTGTCGATCCAGGCGGCGCCCGGCCTGCTGTTCGGCCTCATGGGCGGCGCCGCGGTCGACCGCTGGCCCCGCAAGCTGACCGCCGCCGTGGGGCAGGCGCTCCTGGGCGCGGTGGCTCTCGTGACGGCGGTCCTGGTCGCGCTGGACGGGCTGAGCCTGCCGGTCCTGCTGGGGCTGGCGGCCGTCACGGGGCTGATCGCCACCGTTGACGGGCCCGCCTGCGCCCTGCTGGGCAACGACCTCGTCCATCCGGACGACGTGCCCTCCGCGATCGGCATCGGCTCGCTCGTCCACAGCGCCGGGCGCCTGGTCGGCGCGGCCCTCGCCGGCGTGGCCGTCGGTCTGCTGGGCACGGCCGCGGCGTACGCCGCGAACGGGCTGTCCTTCCTCTTCGTCGCCTGCGTGATCCCGTTCCTCAAGGCGGCACGGCCCGTCGGGACGGCGCGCCCGGAAACCCACGTGACCGCCGCGGCCGAGGCATCACCGTCCGCCGGCGCCGAGCAGCTGAGCGCGCGGGAGGGTCTGGCCTTCTTCATGCGCCGCCCCCGGCTCGTCGCGCTCGCCGCGCTCAACGGGATCAGCGCGATGTTCGGCCGCAACTACTCGCTCACCCTGGTGGTCCTCGTCACCGGCCCGCTCGCCGGGAACGCGTCCTCCTTCAGCAAGGTGTCCACCGTCCTGGCCGTCGGCGGCATCGTCGGCGCCGTCCTCGGTGCCCGGCTGCGCCGGCCCACCGTGCGGCTGGTGGGTGTCCTGACCGTCGCCGGCGCTCTGCTCCAGGTGCTGGCCGGCCTCTCCCCCTCCCTCGTGGTGCTGCTCGTCCTCGTCCTGCCCATGGCCATGGCCGAGTCGGTCGGCGACACCGCGCAGTCGACGGTGCTCCAGACCGACCCGCCGGCCCACATGCGCGGGCGCGTCCTCGGAGCCTGGTCGAGCATCCGCACCGTCTGGGGCCTCGCGGCGCCGCCCGCGCTGGGGCTGTTCATGGAGCTGGCGGGCGTGCGGGTCGCCCTGGTGGTCGGCGGGCTGGTCGTGACCGCGGCGGTGGCGTCGGGCTACCTGCTCCGCAGCCGCGGGGTCGGCCGGTTCGCGCCCGTGCGGGTCCCCGCGCCCGCCGTGACCGCCCGCGCCGGCCTGGACACGGCGGCCTGACCCGGAGCCGGTTTCAGGAGGTCGTACGGGAGTCCCGCGCGGCGCGCGCGGCCCGTGCGGCGAGGCGGGTGGTGGACCGGCCGTCCAGGTACGGCAGGACGACGGCCTGGCCGCCCCACTCCCGCACGACCGCGGCCTCCGGGAGCCCTTCGGGGGTGTAGTCGCCGCCCTTGACCCAGACGTCCGGCCGCAGCGACCGCAGCAGCGTCTCGGGGGTGTCCTCCTCGAAGGCCACGACCGCGTCGACGCTGCCCAGCGCCGCCAGGACGCGCAGGCGGTCCTCCAGCGGGGTCAGCGGACGGCCCTCCCCCTTCAGCCGGCGGAGGGATGCGTCGCTGTTCACGCAGACGATCAGACAGTCACCGATGCGCCGCGCGCTGTCGAGCAGGCCCACGTGCCCGGCGTGCAGCAGGTCGAAGCAGCCGCCGGTGGCCACCACGGTGCCGCCGCGCGCCCGCACGCTGTCGGCCAGCGCGAAGGCGTCGCCGACGGGCCGGTCCATCGGGGCGGTGGTACCGGGCGAGCGCCACAAAGCGGGGTCGGAGGCGCCGCCGGCGGCGACGAAGGCGGCGGCGCCCGTCACCGCTCGCTGCACTGCCTCCTCCGGGAGGGCGCCGTCCGCGAGGGCGGCGGCGGCGATGGCGGCGAAGCAGTCGCCGGCGCCGCACGGGTCGCCGGTGGCCGTGTAGGGCGCGGGGACGAGCATGGGGGCCGGCGTGTGCGGGCGGGTCAGGAAGGCGCCGCGTGCGCCGAGGGTCACCGCCACGGTGACGGCCTCCCACCGCTGCGCCAGTTCGGCGCCCCTGCGGGCGTGCGCGCCCAGCGAGTCGTCCTCGGCGGGGCAGAGGGCGGCGGCCTCGGCCGCGTTGGGGGTCACCAGGCGGGCGCCGGGAACCGGCGGGCCGCCCCGCGGGTGGGGGTCCCACACCAGCGGGGCGCGCCGGGCCGCCGCGGCCAGCAGGGGCCGTACGGAGTCGGCCGTTCCCCTGCCGTAGTCCGCGACCAGGACGGCGGACGCCCGCTGCAGTGCTTCGCGGACGGCGGCGGTGGGCGGGCCGACCTCGCCGCCGCCCCGGTCGATCCGTACGAGGGGGCGGCCGGCGGCCAGGACCCGCGTCTTCTCCGGCAGCGTTCCGTCGAGCGGAAGCTCCACCAGCCGTACCCGCCCCTCCAGGACCTCGCGTAGGCGGTCGCTGGCCCGGTCCTCGCCCAGCGCGGTGACCAGGACGACCTCACGGCCGCCGCGGGCGGCGAGGAGGGCGGCCAGACCGGCTCCGCCGGCGCGGTGGAGGTCGGCGGTGACGTCGACGACGGGCACGGGGGCGTCGGGGGCGAGGCGTCCCACGTCGCCGCGGATGTCGTGGTCGAGGAGGACGTCGCCGACCACGGTCAGCGGCCCGGGGCCGTTCACCGCAGCCTCCTGCCGAGAGCGGGGACCGGCGGGCGGTGCTTCTTGCCGCCTGCGGGCCGGGAGACGGTGGTGCGGCCGGCCTCGGCGAGCGCGGCGTCGAACGACTCGCACAGCAGGTGGACCGCCACCAGATGGGTCTCCTGCACGGTCGCCGCCGTGTCCGCCGAAATGCACAGGGCCTGGTCGGCGGCCTCGGCGAGCGGGTTCGGGTCGGGGCCGGTGAGGGCCCACACCTCCACGCCCGCCGCGCGGGCCGTCATGGCGGCCGACAGGAGGTTGGTGCTGCGGCCGGAGGTCGACAGCAGGAGCAGGACGTCCCCGGCGCGGCCGTGCGCCGCCACCTGGCGGGCGAAGACGTGCTCGAAGCCGTAGTCGTTGCCGATGGCCGTGACGCTGGAGGTCTCCGCGTGCAGGGCGATGGCCGAATAGGCGGCGCGCTCCTCGCGGTAGCGGCCGACGAGTTCCGCGGTCAGGTGCTGGGCCTGGGCGGCGCTGCCGCCGTTCCCGGCGGCGAGCAGCCGGCCGCCCGCGGGCAGGACGGCGGCGAGCCGGTGGCCCCAGCGGGCCAGCCGGTCCAGGCCGGTGGCCCGCAGGTGTCCCAGGGCGTCCTGGAGCGACTGGCAGTGCGCGTGTGCGTCGGCGTGTACGGGGGTCTGCTTCATGGTGTCGGGCCGGCCGCTGCGGGGAGCGGGCCGGGCCCCACCTCCTTCGGTCATCGTGGCTGCCGGGGACGGATCGCCGGGCCGGGCGGGTATCGCGCCGGCGGTGCGGATCGGGCGGGAGGCCGAGGGGGCCGGCCGCTCGTTCACGGCCTCGCCGGGGTGAGCCGGCCGGCGAGTGCGACGCGGTAGGACCGTTCGGTGGCCGAGGCGACCTGCGCCCAGCCGTACCGGCTCGTCACGCGACGCCGGCCGGCCGCGCCGTACGCCTCGCGCAGGCCCGGATCGGCCAGCAGGCCGGCCACGGCCTGCGCCAGCGCGTCCGGGTCCCCGGGCGGCACCAGCCGTCCGGTCTCCCGGTCCGCGACGGTGTCGAGCTGCCCGCCGACGGCGCTGGCCACGACGGGACGGCCGCACGCCATGGCCTCCAGCGGCACGATGCCGAACGGTTCGTAGTCCGCCGGACAGAGCACGACGTCGGCGCTGCGCAGCAGCGCCGGTACGTCGGCGCAGGCGACCGCGCCGAGGAAGCGCACCCGGTCGGCGACCCCGGCGCCCCGGGCGAGGGCGCGCAGGCGGCGTACCTCGGGGTCGTCGTCCAGCCGATCGGCGTCCGGCCCGCCGGCGACCACGAGTTCCGCTTCGGGCAGGTGGGCCAGCGCCGCGATGGACGTGGCCGCTCCCTTGCGGGCGACCAGCCGCCCGAGCTGGAGCAGCCGGTGGCGGTGGTGCGTTCCGCGCTCGGCGACCGGGCCGTCGGGCCGGAACCGGTCGGTGTCCACGCCGCACGGGACCACGTCGGCCTTGTCCGCCGGGACGCCCATGCGTTCGAGTTCGTCGACCTCGTCGCGGCAGGTGGCCACGATCCGGTCGCAGCCGAGGCCGACTTCCCGTTCGCAGCCGATGCGCGAGGACGGGCTGGTGTCGGCGGCCCCCTGGTGCCGTTTCTTGACGGTTCCGAGGGCGTGGTAGGTGTGCAGCATCGGCAGCCCCAGTTCCCGTGCGGCGGCGAGGGAGGCGAGGCCCGACATCCAGAAGTGCGAGTGGATCAGGTCGGGAAGCCGGTCGTGCTGCCAGCGGTCCATCAGGTGGTAGGCGAACTCACGCATGTGCGGAAGCAGTTCATCCTTCGGGAGGTACTCGGGCGGACCGGCCGGGACGTGGTGCACCGTGACGCCGGCGCGCAGCTGCACGCGCTCGGGCAGGTCGCACGCGTCGCGCCGGGTGTACACCGTGACCCGGTGGCCTCGGTCGGCCAAGGCCCCGGCCAGGCAGGCGACGTGGACGTTCTGCCCGCCGGCGTCGACTCCGCCCAGCGCGGCCAACGGGCTGGCGTGTTCGGAGACCAGCGCCAGGGACAGCGACCGTCGGGGGCCGGCCGAGGGAGTCGGTCGGGAGAAGGGAGTCATGACCGCACCTCCGCGATCAGTCGCTCCCAATCGTCCAGGAAGCGTTTGAGGCCGTAGCGTTCGAGGGCCGCCTGCCGGGCCCGCGCGCCGTCCTCGGCCGCGGCCTCCGGTTCGTGGAGGTAGTGGCGGGCGGCGCGGGCCAGGACCTCGGGACGGGTGGACAGCACGCCGGTGCCGGACGGTACGGCCTCCACGGCCTCGGTGGTGGCGAGGGCGACGACGGGCATGCCCAGGTGCATGGCTTCCAGGAGGGACAGGCCCAGGGAGGTCCAGCGCACCGGGTGCAGGTAGAGACGGCGCCGCGCCATGGCGGCGTGCAGGTCCCGCTGGGGCAGCTCGTACGAGCGGCAGCGCTCGGCGGGCAGGCCGAGGTGCGCGGCGAGTCCCTCGGTGCGCATGCCGAAGACGTCCAGCGGCGCGGCGCGGGCCAGCTCGGGCAGCAGGTCCGTGCCGGTGTGACGGCCGCGACGGATCGGCTCGTTGACGACCACGGCGGCGCGCGGCAGGGCGCCGGTGTAGAGGTGGCCCGGATCGACGATGCCGTGTTCGATGACCTCGGCGCGGGTGCTGCCGTTGTCCCAGAAGAGCCGGTTGAAGTGGGTGACGTGGACGAGGGTCACGTCGTCGCGGTCGGCGTACGGGTGGCGGGTCCGCGGCACGGCGCCGTCGGGGGCGTTGTGCTCCAGGTACACGGCGGGGACGTCGCGGCCCGGTCGGCGGCCCAGGTGGCGTTCGGCGAGTTCCGCCTCGTGGGGGCGTTGCAGTACGACGAGGTCGACGGGGGTGTCGGCGAGGGCGGCCGGTGTGACCTCGCGGACCGAGGCCGGCCAGTCGAAGGTGCGGGCGCGGCCCAGGCCGTCCGGTCCCCGGTCCGGGGTGACCGGCACCAGGTAGGTGTGGGGGCCCTGGACGAACGCGGTGGTCCAGGAACCGTGGACGTGCCACAGGAGGATGTTCATGCGCCGGCTCCTCGATCGTTCAGGCGGGGGTCGGGTGCCCGTTGACGGGTGGGTGCCCGTTGACGGGCGGGTGCCCGTGGGCGGGTGCGCGTCCGCTGACGGGTGGCCGCTCGTTGACCGGTGGCTGCTCGTTGACGGGTGGGTGTCCGTTCGTCGGCGGGCGTCCGAGGAGGCCGGCCACGGCCGCCAGGACCTCCGCGTCGCTCACGGAGTCCAGGCAGGGGTGTCCCGGCAGCGGGCACGTCCGGGCCCGGCTGCCGGCGCAGGCGGCGCTCTGGTCGCCGAGCAGGACGTGGGGAACGCCGTAGGGCCGCCAGCGTTCGGCGGGCACCACGGGAGCGAAGAGGCAGACGACGGGCGTTCCCACGGCGCAGGCCAGGTGCATGGGGCCGGTGTTGCCCGTCACCACGGCCCGCGCGCCCGCCAGGACCCCGGCCAGCTCGTGCAGGTCGGCGGTGGCGCCGCCCAGGTCGAGTCCGTGCCGGCCCGCCACCTCGGCGGTGAGCTCCTTCTCGGCGCGGCTGCCGGTGACCACGACCCGGTGGCCCGCCCGGTGCAGCGCGGCGGCGGCGCGCGCCGCCCGGCCGGCGCTCCAGCGGCGGGCGGCGACGGCGGCCCCCGGATGGAGGACGACGTACGGTTCGGGGCCGGTCAGCCGGATGGTGTCGGGCGGGGGCGACACCCGCAGGGCGCCGTCGTCGCCCGGCGGCAGGTCGAAGCCGAAGTCGCGCACCAGGTCGAGCGCGGCCTCGGCCTCGTGCCGTCCGGGCAGCCGCCGGTGCCGCAGTGCGAGCAGCGAGCCGGGGTACTCCTCGCAGTCGGCGGCCACCCGTTCCACCCCCGCGAGGGCGAGCAGCAGGGCGGTCGGCAGTGGGCTCTGGTGGTACGAGACGAGGACCACCCCGCGGTCGAAGCGGCCGGCCGACAGGGCGTCCACCAGCAGTCCGCACTCCTCGCGCGAGGTCCGGCCGGGTTCCAGCCCGACCCAGGGGGCGTCGTAGACCAGTACGTCGTCCACGCCGGGCAGTACCCGCGCCGCCGGAATCCCGAGGGGGCCGCAGAGCAGGGTGGTGTGGGAGGAGCCGGCCGCCACCGCTCGTACGGCGGGTCCGGCGAGCAGGACGTCCCCGGCGCTGTCGAGGCGCACGACCAGGCTGCGCGGGGCGTTCACCGGGCGCCGCCGGGCTCGGACGGCGGCCCGCCCGCGCGAAGGATCAGACGGACCGCCGTCAGGAGGTCGGGGGCGGTCTCGGCCGCGGCGGCGACTTCCTCGGGCCGCGTGACCGGCGTCGGCACCAGGACCCCGCGCGCACCGGCGGCTTCCGCGGCCCGCACGTCGGATCCGATGTCCCCGACGACCACGGTCCGTTCGGGTGTGGCGCCGAGCCGCTCGCACGCGGCGAGGACCAGTCCGGGCGCGGGCTTGCGGCAGCCGCACCCGTCCTCGGGCCGGTGCGGGCAGACCGCCCATACGGCGAACGGACCGAGCAGGTCGTCCACGCGCAGGCGTACGGAGTCCACCTGCTCCCGTGTCAGCAGCCCGCGGCCCACCCCGGACTGGTTGCTGACCACGCCGACGGGGACGCCCCGTTCGCGCAGGGCCGCCATCGCGGCTCGCGCGGACGGCATCACCGCCACCCGGGCCGGGTCGCCGTTGTAGGGCACGTCGACGACGAGGGTGCCGTCACGGTCGAAGAGCACGGCGTCGGGAAGAGCTCCTGTTGCCCGGCGATGTCCGCGCCGGGCGCCCGCCCGTGTGGTGCCCCACACCCAGGGTCCTTCCCGGATCGCGTCGCGGCCGCTCATGACCGCACCCACGCCGACCGGTCCTGCTTCGCGGCCGCCGCGGCCGCGTGGGGCGGGTCGGTGGGCCGTGCGGGGCGGGCCGCTCGGTGCACGAGGTGTCCGCGCAGCCAGTGCCAGGCGGCGACGGGCGGGATGAGCACGCTGGTGACGGCCATGGTGGCGACCTCGGAGCGGGTCCGTGGACCGGGCGCGATGCGGGCCGCGGCGAACTCGGCGGTTCCCGCGAGCCAGCCCGTCGCGCACACGGCGGCGGTACGTCCCCGTCCGGCGAGCGCGCAGCCCGCCGCGGCGGCCGCCGCGGCGGTGACCGCGAGGTGGCGCGGCAGCCGGCCTCGGGGGGCGGCGGCCCGCGCCCACCAGTCGGGTCCGTGCAGGCGGCTCATCAGTACGTCGTCGGCGTTGCCCGCCTGGACGCGTACGGAGACCCAGCGGTCGGCGGGCCGGACCGGATGGGTGGTGCGCCGGGTGCCGGGGGCGAGGGTCCATCCGCCGTCGAGGAGGCGCAGGGCGAGGTCGGCGTCTTCGCGGAAGGCGCGCCGGAAGCGTTCGTCGAAGCCGCCGGCGGCCTCCAGGGCCTCGCGACGGAAGGCCATGTCGGCGGTGATCCAGCGGGCGGTGGCCAGTCCGGCGGTGTTGCGCTCCCAGTCGGTGGGGCGGCGTCCGGCCGGCAGCGGGACGTCGACGCGGGCGGTGACGGCGGCGGTGTCGCGGGCCGCCGAGGCCAGGTCACGGGCCAGGTCACGGCCCCAGGTGGGGCCGGGTACCACGTCGTCGTCCAGGAACACGACCCAAGGCACCGCTCCGGCGGCTCGGGTTCCGGTGTTGCGGGCGGCGGCGGGCCCGCGGCCGCCGCCGGCCACGACGGTGGTCAGCGGGCGCAGGGCCGGCGGCACGTAGAGGGCCGGGGGCGGGCCCGCGGCCGGCGCCCGGTCGTGGACGAGGACGACGACGCTGGGCCCGGTGCCGTCGGCCGTGGCCGCGGCCAGGGCGTCCAGGCAGGCCCGGAGGCTGGGCCGGCCGAGGGTCGGGACGACGACCGCGTACGCCGTCGTCATCTGATGCTGCGTCGTCGGGCTCACGAGTCCCCCCCGCTCCGGAACAGTTCGCCGCGCCGGACGGCGTACGGGCCGATGGCGAGCAGGTCCACGGGCGAGGAGCCGAAGCACTCCAGCGCGTCCCGGGGATCGTCGACCATCGGGCGCCCTGCGGTGTTCAGGCTGGTGTTGACGACCACCGGCAGGCCGGTGCGCTTCTCGAACTCGGTGAGCATGCGCGCCACCAGGGGTTCGCGGGCCCGGTCGACCGTCTGGATGCGGGCCGTCCCGTCGACGTGGACGACGGCCGGGATGCGTTCCCGCCAGTCGGCGGCCACGTCGTGGACGAACAGCATGTACGGGCTGGGCAGGGGCCCGTCGAAGATCTCGGCCGCCCGCTCGGCCAGGACCATGGGGGCCACCGGCCGGAACTGCTCGCGCCCCTTGACGTCGTTCAGGCGTTCCAGGTTGCCCTCGTGGCCGGGGTGCGCCAGGAGGGAGCGGTGCCCGAGCGCGCGCGGCCCGTATTCGGAGCGCCCTTGGAACCAGGCGACGATGGCGTTGTCGGCGAGGGCCTGCGCGACGGTCGCGGCGATGTCCGCCGGGCGCTCGAAGGGCACGCCCGCCGTCTTGAGCCAGGCTCCGAGTTCCGCGTCGGACCAGTCGCGGCCCAGGTCGGCGCCGTCCATCGGTTCGGGGTCCTCCCCCGCTTGGGCGGCGAGGTACAGCGCCGAGCCGAGGGCCGTTCCGGCGTCGCCCGCCGCGGGCTGCACCCACACGCGCGAGAAGGGGCCCTCGCGGGCGATGCGGGAGTTGGCGACGCAGTTGAGGGCGACGCCGCCGGCCAGGGTGAGGACCTGGTCGTGGGTGCGTCCGTGCAGCCAGCGCGCCAGGTCGAGCAGGGTCTCCTCCAGTACGGCCTGGGCACTGGCGGCGACGTCCGCGTGGGCGGCGGTCCAGGGCTCGTCGGCGCCGCGCGGTGGGCAGAACTCCGCCCAGGGGACGCCGGTGGCGCGGAACCCGCCGTCGCCGGTGGGGTGGACGTAGCGCCGTAGCTCGGGCAGCAGTCGCGGGGTGCCGTGGGAGGCGAGGGCCATCACCTTGAACTCGTCGGAGGACCTCAGGAAGCCGAGGTGCTCGGTGAGTTCCTCGTAGACGAGTCCCAGCGAGTGCGGCAGGTCCTGCGCGTGCAGGGGCTCCAGCCGGCTGCCGATCCGGCGGGCGGCCAGGTGCGAGGCGCGCTCGCCCCGTCCGTCGAGGACGAGGACGGAGCTGCGGTCGGCGCCGTCGGCGGCGAAGGCGCTGGAGGCGGCGTGGGCCACGTGGTGGGGGACGAAGCGGACGATGCCCGGGTCGAGGCCGGGCAGCGCGGTCGCCAGGAAGCCCGGGACCTCGCGGGCGTACGTCTGCCGCAGGTGGTCCCAGGGGTCGTGCAGGCCCATGACCTCGGCCGGCAGGGCCAGCTCGGGGTCGTAGGAGTACGCGACGACGTCCAGGTCCTGGGGACGGAGCCCGGCGCGGCGCAAGCACCACATCGCGGCCTGCTCCGGGAGTTCCCACGCGGAGAACGGCACCGGCCGCTTGCCGTGCTTGCGCCGCGAGAACCGCTCCTCCTCGGCGGCGGCGACGGTGCGGCCGTCGATGACGAGGGCGGCGGCGGGGTCGTGGAAGAGCGCGTTGATTCCGAGAATGCGCATGGCGATGCGGCCTTTCGGCTTTGGGGGTACCGGCCGCTCCCGTCCTCGGGGGAGGGCAGCGGTCGCGAGGGGCTGCCGCGGACGCGGGTCAGCCGTCCGGGTGGGCGCGGAACCAGGCGATCGTGCGGCGCAGCCCTTCCTCAGCCGCCACGAGCGGCTCCCACTGCAGCTTGTCGCGGGCCAGCGTGATGTCGGGGCAGCGCAGGGCGGGGTCGTCCGTGGGCCGTTCCACGAAGGCGATCCGCGAGGCGGAACCGGTCAGTTCGATGATCCAGCGGGCCAGGTCCAGCATCGTGAGCTCGGACGGGTTGCCGATGTTCACCGGCCCCGACATGCCGTGGGCGGCCGCCGCCAGGATGCCCGCGACGGTGTCGTCGACGTAGCACAGCGAGCGCGTCTGCAGTCCGTCCCCGGTGACCGTCAACGGCTCGCCGGCCAGGGCCTGCCGGATGAAGGTGGGCACCGCCCGCCCGTCGTATCCGCGCATGCGCGGCCCGTAGGTGTTGAACAGCCGCACGACGCAGGTGTCGGTGCCCCGCGTGGACCCGTGGGCCGTGGTCAGGGCCTCACCGAACCTCTTGGCCTCGTCGTAGACGCTGCGGGGCCCCACGGGGTTGACGTGTCCCCAGTAGCGCTCGTTCTGCGGGTGCTCCCGCGGGTCCCCGTACACCTCGGAGGTGGAGGCGAGGAGGAAGCGGGCACCGCTGTGGTGCGCGAGGTCCAGGGCGTTGCGGGTACCGAGACTGCCGGCGTCGAGCGTGTGCAGCGGCAGTCGGAGGTAGTCGGCGGGGGAAGCGGGCGAGGCGAGGTGGAGCACGAGGTCGGGTCTGCGCCGCACCGTGAACGGCTGGGACACGTCGGCCTCTTGCAGGGTGAATCCGGGGTGGTCTCCCAGCTCGGCCACGTTCCCGGCCAGGCCCGTGCTGAAGTCGTCGACGCAGGTGACCGCGGTACCCGCGGCGAGCAGTGCGGAGCACAGGTGCGAGCCGACGAAGCCCGCACCGCCCGTCACCACTGCGTGCTCCCAGGCCGGTGCCGGAAGGGAACCCATGTTGGTCTCCTCATGAACGGGGGAGAGCGCGGGACGCAGGGATCGGGAGGCGGTGCGCGCACCGCGCTCTCCGTTCCCGGGAACAACCCGCAGGGATGCCTTTAGCCTGCACCGTGCCGGGGCGGGCCGCCCGGCATGACGGCATTCGGATGAGGACGCACCGTGACCCGGTGGTCCGAAGCGCCCTTCTTCCCCCGCCCCGCCGCATTCCCGCCGACACCGCCCAGGCCACCGGCGGCACGATCGCGCCGGGGCGCTCAGGGGGTGAACAGCACCTTGACGGCGCCGTCCCGCTTCTTCTGGAACATGTCGTACGCGGCCGGCGCCTCCTCCAGGGGCAGCCGGTGCGTGGCGAAGTCGTCCACGCCCAGCGGGTCGCCATCGGTGAGGAGGGGAAGGATCTCGGGGACCCAGCGGTGGACATTGGCCTGGCCCATGCGCAGCTGGAGCTGCTTGTCGAACATCGTCAGCAGGGGCAGCGGATCGGCCGCGCCTCCGTACACACCGCAGACGGAGATCGTGCCGCCGCGTCGGACGAGGTCGATCGCCGTCTGGAGCGCGGACAGCCGGTCGACGCCCGCGCGTTTCATCATCGCGGCCGCGAGTGCGTCCGGCAGGAGTGTGGTCATGCCCTGCGCGGCGGCGGCGACGCGGCTGCCGTGGGCTTCCATGCCCACGGCGTCGATGACGGCGTCCGGCCCCCGTCCGCCGGTGAGGCCGCGCACGGCGTCCGCGAGTCCGTCGCCGTACTCCTGGAGGTCCAGTGTGTGGATCCCGCGTCGGCGGACGCGCTCCAGCCGCTCGGGTACGAGGTCGATCCCGATGACCGTGCCGGCGCCCCGGTGGGCCGCGATGCGGCAGCTCATGTCCCCGATCGGCCCGAGGCCGAGGACGGCGACACTGCCGCCCGGCGGTACGGCCGCGTACTCGACGGCCTGCCACGCCGTGGGCAGCACGTCGGACAGGTAGACGAAGCGGTCGTCGGCCGGTCCCTCGGGGACCCGGACCGGCAGCCTGTCGCCGAACGGAACGCGCAGGTACTGTGCCTGACCGCCGGGCACCTGCCCGTAGAGCTTGGTGTAGCCGAAGAGCGAGGCGCCGGTGCCGTACTCGTGGACCTGGGTCGTCTCGCACTGCGAATGCAGGCCCTGACCGCACATGAAGCACGTACCGCAGGAGATGTTGAAGGGGATGACCACCCGGTCGCCCGGCTTCAGGGCCGTGACGTCGGGGCCCACCTCTTCCACGACTCCCATGGGCTCGTGGCCCAGGATGTCGCCGGGGTCGAGGAAGGGGCCGAGGACCTCGTAGAGGTGGAGGTCGGAGCCGCACAGACCGGTGGTGGTGATCTTGACGATCACGTCGTCGCGGTCCTGGATCATGGGATCGGGAACCGTCTCGACCCGCACGTCGCGCTTGCCGTGCCACGTCAGTGCCCTCATGACGTCTCCTCGCTCCGCGGGCAGGGATGCGGCGCCGCAGGCGAGCCGGCGCCCTCTCGGCGCCTACCCCTGGACCCGGCGCGGACACCCGCGCGGGGCCGCCGTGCCTCAGCTTCGAGCGGCGGGTGGTGGGGCGTCGAACGAGAGATCAGGCCCTGGCCGGACGTCGGCCGCCATGTTGCGCCGCATCATCTCCAGGGCCGCCTCGGCGAGGCGCGCGTCGATGTGGGCGACCGCGTCGGCGGCGACCGCGACGTCGAGGTGGCGGATGTGGGCGTCCAGCGCGGAATACAGCACGCACTGCTCGGTCACCTGTCCGCACAGGACGACCCGCCCCACTCCGAGCTGGTCCAGGAGGTAGCCCAGAGGCGTTTCGAAGAAGGCCGAGTGCCTCGCCTTGACGACGAACAGCGCGTCCCCGTCGGGGGCGATCGGCTCCACCAGGTCCGCGTACCGGCCGGACAGGGCGGCTCGGAGGATCTCGCCGTGGTGCGAGCGCCACTGGCCGAAGTTGTCGTTGACGTAGATCGCCGGCACCCGTTCCGACCGGGCTCGGTCCAGCAGCAGACGGATACCCGGAAGGGCGGTGCGGACCGACGGGGCGAGGGTGTCCGCGTCCTCGTGTTCGTAGGTGTTGATCATGTCGATCACGATGAGGGCCGCCGTACGGTCCATGGCCACCTCCTCGGTACGGGCCCGCCCGCGCTACGGCCGCCCTTCCACCCGGGATGCGTCGCCGGACCCCTCGCCGGAGCCGGGTTCTGCCATTCTCCGGTGCGCTTGCGCCTTGGTCCTGTCCGGCAGCACCTTGTTCACCAGCCCCTGGGCCCTGGTCTTCAGGGAACCTGCGACGATCTTGTCCTTGCCCGCGAAGAGGGCGTCCAGTCCTTGTCGGGCCACCTGGGCGGGGTCGTCCTTGTCCTGTCGGCCGACCTTGGTGTCCTCCATGTCGGCGCGCCGGAAGAAGTCCGTCTCCGTGGGACCGGGCATCAGCGCCGTCACGGTCACGCCCGTCTCCTTCAGTTCGTTGCGCAGCGCCTGCGCGAACGATTGGAGGAACGACTTGGAGGCGTTGTAGACGGCCTGGAACGAGCCGGGCACGGTCGAGGCGATCGACGAGGTCACCAGCACGTGGCCCTCCCCGTCCGCGGCCATGTCCCGCAGGACGCGCTTGGCCAAGTGCACCGTGGAGCGGACGTTGAGATCGACGATCTCCAGATCGTCCGCGAGGTCGGTGTCGACGAAGGCCCCGCCCTGTCCGACGCCGGCGTTGAGCACCGCGACCGCGACCGGCCGGCCTGTGGCGGTCACGGTGTCGTAGAAGCGTTCGGCCTCGTCGTATCGGCGCAGATCCGCCGGGACGGCTTCGACCGAGGTGCCGGCCTCCTGCCGGATCCGCCGCGCCGCCGCCCGAAGGCGATCGTGGTCCTCGGCGTTGATCACGAGGTCGAACCCGCGCTCCGCGAGTTGCCGCGCGAGTTCGAATCCGATGCCACTGGACGCTCCGGTCACCATCGCGAGGGGTCTGATGTCGTTCATGCCCTGCGCCTACCCCTCACGGCGTCGGGAAACGGCGGCGAGCGGTCTACCCGGACGCTGCGGGGGTGTCGGGTGGGGGCGGGGCGATCATGGCGGTCGTTCCGGTCATCTCGAAGAGTTTGCGGACCTGGGGCGAGGCCACTCCGGTGACGTGGAGGGAGTGCCCTCGGGCGGCGGCCGCTCGTCGGGCCCGCAGGAGTGCGTTGAGGCCGGAGAGGTCGCAGAAGGACACCCCGCGGAAGTCCGCTTCGACCCGGGCCACGCCATCGGCGAGCGCGGTGTGCAGGGCTTCGGACAGCAGTGGCGCCGTCGCGATGTCGATCTCTCCGGTGACCGCCACGGTGAGGCGGCCATCGGCCCGGGTGGTGGTGAGCGTGACGACGCCCGTGCCGGAGAACGCCGTCCCCGGGCTCGTCGGGCGCTCGTCGGGTGTCGCGTGCATCGTCTGTCTCCTTCCCGGTCGAGATCGCGACCCGGCGGGTCAGGAGCCGTCCGGGGGCTGGTTGCGCTGCTGGTTGCTGTCGTGGCGGAGCCGGTCGGTGTGGCGGGTCATGTCCTCGATGCGGTCGGCGAGCTCGGGGTGCTCGGGCCGCAGGTGGGGGCGGGTGTCCGTGAGGGGGCGGACGAGGTGGGCGGCGTCGTGGTGGGCGAGGGCCCGGTTCAGTTCGCCGAGCTGCGCGTCCGCGGTGGCGGGGAGGTCGGTGAGTGCGGTGATCTGTCCGGCGAGGCTGCGCAGGGCGGCGGCGTTGTCCCGGGCCCAGGCGGTGACGGTGCGGTCGGCGGCGCGGCGGTCGCGTACGGCCTGGACCCGTTGCTCTCCGGTGGCGCCGGCGGCTCCGGGGCGCAGCCGCAGGTAGCGGCGTTCGGCGGCCTGGCGGCTGGCGACGCCGAGGGGTCCGGCGAGATCGGCCCAGCTGGCGCCGGCCTCCCGGGCGGTTTCGATCAGTCCGCTCTCCCAGTCGGCGAGCTGCTCGCGCACCTGACGCAGGAGGAGCAGCGAGGCCAGCGCCGGGTGCGGCCCGTCGTGTGACTGGGGGGAGCGGTCCTCGGCACGGGGGTGCTGTGCGTCGCGCAGGGCCTGTTCGATGGTGCGCAGGGCCGCCGCGGCGGCCACGAAGGAGACCGGTCCCGGCCCTGGGCTGGGTTGGCGGGACGGGCGGGAGGGCTGGGCTGCGGTCATGGCGTCTTCCTCGCTGCTCACTGCGTCATCATTTCGCTGACGTCTCACTTGTCATCCATTGGACGACATGTTACAACGGAAGCACGTTGAAGCGCATTGGCAGTTCCTGCCGCTACCGACTGGAGGTGTTTCGCGATGTTGATGCGCACTGACCCGTTCCGCGAACTCGACCGGATGGCCCAGCAGCTCATGGGTACGACGGGGACCTGGTCGAAGCCGTCCGTCATGCCGATGGACGCCTACCGCGAGGGCGACACGTACGTGATCGCTTTCGACGTGCCCGGAGTGGACGCGGACGCGATCGACATCGACGTCGAACGCAACCAGCTGACCGTCAAGGCCGAACGACGCCCCACGACCAAGGGCGATAACGTCCAGATGGAGCTCTCCGAGCGGCCGCTCGGTGTCTTCTCGCGCCAGATCATGCTGGCCGACACGCTCGACTCCGAGAACATCACCGCCGACTACGACGCGGGTGTCCTGACCCTGCGCATCCCCATCGCCGAACGGGCGAAGTCCCGCAAGGTCGCCATTGGCACCGCGGGCGACCGGAAGCAGATCTCCGGCTGATCCCGGCATCGGCCGGCCCGAGTGCGGAGGACGGAAGCACCCTTCCCCCCGGCGGCCCGTCCTCCGCCCCCCCTTCCATCGGAGGAGCGACACATGCCCCTGCGCCAGGAAGCATTCCTCCAGCACGTCCAGGAGCGGGGCGAATACGACACCCCCGCGGAGGCCGACCGCGCGGCCCGCGTCGTGCTGGCCCTCCTCGGCGCCCACCTGGTCGGCACCGAGCGGGCCGAGCTCGCCGCCCGCCTCCCCGAGTCCTACGCCCTCGTCCTGCTCAACCCCCTCCAGGCCACCGAGCCCCTCTCCGCGGACCGGTTCGTCCGGGCCACCGCGGCCTGGATCGAGGGCGCCTCGCAGGCCACGGCGGCCTGGGACGTCAGCGCCGTCCTCAGCGTCGTCGCCGACGCGGCCGGCGAGGACCTCGCCCAACGCCTCCTGCTCCAGCTCCCGCCCGGCTACGACCTGTTGTTCGGCCGCCCCCACCACGACTGACGAGAAAGGTGCTCCGAGCCATGTTCCACCCGCCCGAAACCCGCCGGCCGGCCCCGGGCATGACGTACGACCAGATGCTGGAGACCGTTCGCTACGAAGGCGCCTACCCCACCCGCGAGCGCGCCGCGGAGGCCGTGCGCAACGTCCTGGGAGCCTTCGGCCGCCAGATCACCGACGACGAACGCGTCGCCCTGGCGGCCTGCCTGCCCGACGAGGCCGCCCGCCACCTGGTCTCGCGGGTCCCGGCCGCCGAGCCCGTCACCGGGTGGGCCTTCGTCAAGAACCTCGCCGCCGAGACCGGGAACTCCCCCGCGGTCACCCGCTGGGAGACGGGCGCCGTCTTCGCCGTCGTCGCCCGCCTCGCCGACCCCTCCCCGCTCGCCCGGATCCTCGACCGGCTCCCCGAGGGCTGGCCCCTCCTCTTCGGCCAGGCCCGACTCCTCTCCCGCGCGGCGGCCTGAGGCGCCGCCGCCCGGCGCAGTCGTGTTCCACCGCCGAACGGCTGAATGAGCGGCTGCGGTGAAAGGGTGAAAGAAGCCACTTCGGGGCCCGGAAACGGCCCCGGAAACAGCCCCGGTGACGGACGCCGGGGCCGTTTCCGGGGAGGGCTGACGGGTTACACGGGGAGCATGCATACCTCTGGGGCACGGGCACGGGCACGTCTGGCGGGCACGCTCCGTATGGCCTTGCCGTCCGATAGGGGGCCCGGCCGGGTCCTGACCGCCATGGACCGCATCGAGAGTTCCGAGCGCACCGACCGCCTCGCCGACGCTGTGCGGTGGCTGGTCCGGGCGGCGCCTCTGGGCCGGAGCCGGGATGTGCTGCACGGCCGGTGGCTGGGCCATCCCGTCCATCCGCTGATGGTGCAGCTCCCCCTGGGCAGCTGGATGTCCGCCGCTGTCCTCGACTGCGTCCCCGGTCAGCAGCGCGCGGCGCACACACTGGTCGGGGTCGGGCTGGTCGCCGCGTTGCCCGCGGCGGTGGCCGGCTGGACGGACTGGGCGGAACTGCGCCGCCCGCAGATGCGCGTCGGACTGCTCCACGCCGCCACCAACGCGGCAGGCATCGCGTGCTACGCGGCCTCGTTCGCCGCCCGCACCCGGGGCCGGTTCGCGCGAGGCCGGCTGTGGGGCCTGGCCGGCCTCACCGCCGTGGGCGTCGGCGGCGCCCTGGGCGGCCACATGGCCTTCCGCCAGGCGGCGGGAGCCAACCACGCCGAACACATCCCCGAGGTGGCCGGGCCGGGCTGGCACGCGATCGGAGCCCTCTCCGACTTCCCGGTGGGCACGCCGGTCCGCAGCCGCCTGGCCGACGTGTCGATCGTGGTGGTACGCGAGGCGACGGGCGCCGTCCGCGTACTGGCCGACCACTGCAGCCACATGGGCGGCCCGCTGTCCGAGGGCGAGATCGTCGACGGCTGCATCCGCTGCCCCTGGCACGGCAGCACCTTCCGGCTGTCCGACGGCTGGAACGTCACGGGCCCGGCCACCGCTCCCCAGCCCGCCTTCGAAACCCGCACCACCAACGGCCAGGTCGAGGCCCGCCTCCGGAGCCGGGTCAGCGGAACGACGGAATGATGTCGGAGCCGTACGCGTCGATGGTGGCCTCCCGTGCGTCGTGCATGTCGTAGACGGCGAACTGATCGACCCCGAGGTCGCGCAGTGCCCGCAGCTTCTCGATGTGCGCCTCGGCCGGGCCCAGCAGGCAGAACCGGTCGACGATCTCGTCGGGGACGAAGTCGGTGGAGGGGTTCCCGGCGCGGCCGTGGTGGCTGTAGTCGTAACCCTGGCGGGCCTTGATGTACTCGGTGAGTTCGTCCGGGACCATGCCGGAGTGCTCGCCGTAGCGGCCGACGAGGTCGGCGACGTGGTTGCCGACCATCCCGCCGAACCAGCGGCACTGGTCCCGAGCGTGGGCCAGGTCCTCGCTCACGTACGCGGGAGCCGCCACGCAGACGGTGATCGCGTCCGGGTCGCGGCCGGCCGCCGTGGCGGCGTCGCGGACCGCGCGCACCATCCACTCGGTGAGGTAGGGGTCGGCGAGCTGGAGGATGAACCCGTCGGCCTTCTGCCCCGCGAGGGCCAGCGCCTTGGGCCCGTACGCCGCCATCCAGACGGGGAGCCTGCCCTCCCGGATCCAGGGGATCCGGATCGGGTTGCCGTCGACCACCGCCTCCCGGCCCTCGGCCAGGTCCCGGATGACGTCGATGGCCTCGCCGAGGCGGGCGAGGGTGTTGGGGGCCCGGCCGGCGACCCGCATCGCGGAGTCACCGCGCCCGATCCCGCACACCGTGCGGTTGCCGTACATGTCGTTGAGGGTGGCGAAGGTCGAGGCGGTCACCTCCCAGGTGCGGGTGCCCGGGTTGGTGACCATCGGGCCGATGTGCAGCTTCCGCGTATTGGCCAGGATCTGGCTGTAGATGACGAAGGGTTCCTGCCACAGCACGGCGGAGTCGAAGGTCCAGCCGTAGCGGAAGCCGTTGCGCTCGGCCCGCTTCATGAGGCTGATCACCTGCGAGGCGGGCGGGTCGGTTTGCAGGACGAGGCCGAAGTCCATCGGGCGGCTCCTTACGGGGCTTACAAGTACTGACAGGTGGAGCGGTGGGCGAAGGCCCCGTGGCCGGCGCGGCCCGTGTACTCGCGCCGGTCGATGACGAGTTCGCCGCGGGAGAGGACCGTGTCGACGCGTCCGGTGATCCGCCTGCCCTCGTACGCCGAGTAGTCCACGTTCATGTGGTGCGTCTCGGCGGAGATGACCTGCTCGGCGTGCGGATCGTAGAGGACGACGTCGGCGTCGGAACCCGGTGCGATCGTGCCCTTCCGGGGGTAGAGGCCGAACATCCGGGCCGGGGTCGCGCAGGCGATCTCGATCCAGCGGCGGCGGCTGATGTGCCCGTCCAGGACGGCCTGGTGGAGGAGGTCCATACGGTTCTCCACCCCCGGCAGCCCGTTGGGGATCTTCGAGAAGTCTCCCCGGCCCAGCTCCTTCTGGCCCCTGAAGCAGAACGGGCAGTGGTCGGTGGACACCACCTGGAGGTCGTTGGTCCGCAGGCCGCGCCACAGCGCCGCCTGGTGTTCCTTCGGCCGCAGGGGTGTCGAGCAGACGTACTTGGCGCCCTGGAAGTCGGGCTCCGCGAGGTTGTCGGTGGACAGGAAGAGGTACTGCGGGCAGGTCTCCCCGAAGACCGGCAACCCCTTGTCGCGGGCGGCGGCCAGCTCGGCGACGGCCTCCTCCGCCGAGACGTGCACGACGTACAGCGGGGAGCCGGCCACCCGGGCGAGCTGGATGGCCCGGTGCGTGGCCTCGGCCTCCAGCAGCACCTTGCGGACCTCCCCGTGGTGGCGGGGGTCGGTCTCCCCGCGCGCCAGGGCCTGTTCGACGAGGACGTCGATGGCGATGCCGTTCTCGGCGTGCATCATGATCAGCCCGCCGTTGGCGGACGCCCGCTGCATGGCGCGCAGGATCTGCCCGTCGTCGCTGTAGAAGACGCCCGGGTAGGCCATGAAGAGCTTGAACGAGGAGATGCCCTCCTCCACCAGGAGGTCCATCTCCTTCAGGGTCCCCTCGTTGACGTCCGAGAGGATCATGTGGAAGGCGTAGTCGATCGCGCACTGCCCGTCCGCCTTGGCGTACCAGGCGTCGAGCCCCGCGCGCAGCGAGTGGCCCACGCTCTGCACGGCGAAGTCCACGATGGTGGTGGTGCCTCCCCACGCCGCGGCGCGGGTGCCCGTCTCGAAGGTGTCCGAGGCGGAGGTGCCGCCGAAGGGGAGCTCCATGTGGGTGTGCGCGTCGACCCCGCCGGGGATGACGTACTTCCCCGTGGCGTCGATGGTGCGGTCGGCGGTCCAGGTCTCGGCGGGCGCCGAGCCGTGGGCGGCGAGCGCCACCACGCGGCCGTCCTCGATCAGGACGTCCGCGTGCAGCTCGTCGGCGGCGGTGACGACCAGACCGCCGCGGATCAGGGTGCGGGTGCTCATGAGGATCCCCCTACGGGACGGCTACGGAAGACTGCGGAGCGCCTGAGCGAGGATGTCGGCGCCCTCTTCCGCCTCGGTGACGGTGAGGGTGAGCGGCGGCGCGATGCGCAGCACGCTGGTGTTGTATCCGCCGCCCTTGCCGAGCAGCAGGCCGCCTTCGCGGGCGGCCTCCAGGACGGCGGCGGCCGCTTCCGGGTCGGCCTCGTCGGTGCCGGGGCGGGTCAGTTCGAGGCCGGCCATCAGGCCCCGGCCGCGGACCTCCCGTACGGCGGGCACCTGCGCGGCGATGGCGCGCAGCCGCTCCAGGAGGAGACCGCCGACGCGGCGGGCGTTGCCCTGGAGGTCGTGTTCCTGGAGGTAGGCGAGGTTCGCGACGCCGGCGGCCATGGTGACGGGGGAACCGCCGAAGGTGGAGATGGAGTTGGAGTCGACGCAGTTCATGACCTCGGCGCGGGCGACGACGCCGCCGACGGACATGCCGTTGCCGATGCCCTTGGCGAAGGTGAGGATGTCCGGCGGGCCGTTCTGCGCGTGGGCCTGCCAGCCCCAGAAGTGTTCTCCGGTACGGCCCCAGCCGGTCTGCACCTCGTCGCTGATCCACAGGATGCCGTGCCGGTCGAGGACCTCGCGGAAGGCTCCGTAGAGCCCGTCGGGCGGTGAGGTGAAGCCGCCGACGCCCTGGATCGGCTCGGCGATGAGCGCGGCCACTCCTCCGCGCGCCTGGCCGAGTACGTCTTCGAGGTCGGCGACGGCGGCGGCGGTGAACTCCGCGTCGTCCAGCCGTGCGAAGGGGCCGCGGGTGCGGACGGCGCCGTGGACGTAGTACGTCTGGAGCGGCGAGAGGCTGGTCGGGGACCAGCCCCGGTTCCCGGTGATGGAGACCGTGGAGAAGGACCGGCCGTGGTAGCTGTTGCGCATCGCGAGCACCTGGTTGGAACGCCGGTACGTCGTCGCGAGCAGCAGGGCGGTGTCGTTGGCCTCGGTGCCGGAGGTGGTGAAGAAGACCCGCGCGTCGGGGATCCCGGACAACGCGGCGATCCGCTCGGCCAGTTCGATCATCGGCCGGTTGAGGTAGAGGGTGGAGGAGTGGATGATCCGCCCGGCCTGCTCGGAGACGGCCTTGGTGACCTCGGGCAGCGCGTGGGCGGTCATCGTGGTGAGGATGCCGCCGAAGAAGTCGAGGTACCGCTTCCCTTCGGCGTCCCAGACGTGCCGCCCCTCCCCGTGCGTCAACTCGATGGGCCGGTCGTAATACAGCGCGAGCCAGTCGGGCAACACGCAGCGGTGGCGACTGTGCAGGGGAATGGGGTTGGTCACGGCTGTACGAGCCCTCCGTAGGCGTCGGGGCGGCGGTCGCGGTAGAAGGCCCACTGGTCGCGGACCTCCTTGATCAGGTCGAAGTCGAGGTCCCGGACGAGGAGTTCCTCCTCCTTGTCGCTCGCGAGGTCGCCGACGAACCGGCCGCGCGGGTCGACGAAGTAGCTCGTGCCGTAGAAGTCGTTGTCGCCGTACTCCTCCCGGCCGACGCGGTTGATGGCGGCGATGAAGTACTCGTTGGCGACGGCGGAGGCGGGCTGCTCCAGCTGCCACAGGTGCGCGGACAGGCCCCGGTGGGTGGCGGACGGGTTGTACACCAACTGTGCTCCGGCGAGGCCGAGTTGGCGCCAGCCCTCGGGGAAGTGGCGGTCGTAGCAGATGTACACGCCGACACGGCCGACGGCGGTGTCGAAGACGGGCCAGCCGAGGTTGCCGGGGCGGAAGTAGAACTTCTCCCAGAAGCCCTTGACCTGCGGGATGTGGTGCTTGCGGTACTTGCCGAGGTAGCTGCCGTCCGCGTCGATCACGGCGGCGGTGTTGTAGTAGAACCCTTCGCTCTCGAACTCGAAGACCGGGACGACGATGACCATGCCGGTCTCGCGGGCGAGGTCCTGCATCCGGCGGACGGTGGGGCCGTCGGGGACGGGTTCGGCCCAGCGGTAGTGCTCGGGCTCCTGGACCTGGCAGAAGTAGGGGGCGTTGAACACCTCCTGGAAGCCGATGATCTTCGCACCCTGGGCCGCCGCCCGACGGGCGTGCTCCTCGTGCTTGGCGATCATCGACTCGGTGTCTCCGGTCCAGGTGGCCTGGACGAGTGCGGCGCGGACGACTTGGGCCATGAGCTGCTCCTCGCGACGGGAACGCCGACTTCTACGCACGTAGACGGTGTCCGTAGGGAGTCGAAGGTAGGCCTCGTCACTGCGTGGGGCAAGACCACGTTGCGCGGTTGGAGTAGTCGATCACGTTACGACGCCTCGTGGTCGTTTGCGGTCAGCAGACGGGCACTTCAGGCCCCGGCGACCCCGGCCGTCCGTAGGGCGTGCGCCAGATCGCGGTGCCGGTTCACCGACAGCTCGCGGGTCGCGCGCAGCGGCCGGGGCGCGAACCAGTACGGGTTCGTGGCGGGCCGGCGCGGCGGCCTCCTCGGCGGTGCGCAGCCGGACGAAGGCGGTGAGCAGGGCGTGGGCCTCCCGCTCGCGCCCGGCGGCGCCGAGGGCCAGGGCGACGTCGTCGACCTCGACGGCGGGGCGGGCCGCGCTCTGGCTACGGGAGCCCCAAGGCTTGACGGCAACGCGCCGTCACCGGACACATCGTCACCTCACATGCCGGCGCCGAGGCGGCGGCAGCCCGCCCCGCTCTCGGCCGACGAGACGGCGGCGCAGCCGCCCGCGCCCGACCGGGGGCGATCGTCGGGGACGGCGCATGCCGCGACGAGGAGACCGCCCGCGAGGAGGGCGCCGAGCATTCCGAGACCGATCCGCTTCACCGCGTGGGAGTCCGACACGCGTTCACCTCTGCCCCAACGAGGCGCGCCCGCACCGCCGGTTGGGCCGATCGGCCGCCGGACTCTCCCGGAATCGGGCCTGCCGGACTCCGCTGCGGGCCGGTACCGTGGGCCGACGTTCGAGACGTTCGAATGGCCAGGACGGCGAGTGGGACCGTGAAGGGGTGACCCGTGACCGGAGGCGACTGGTTCCTCCTGGCGTTCGCCGGCGGGCCGCTCGTGCTGTTCGGGGTCCTCCTCGCCGTGGACATCGCCGGCATGCAATACGACTGCCACACCTGCGGGCACGCGAAGGACCGGCACCACGAGGGCCCCTGCCGCGGCCCCGCGCCCGCCGGCCCGCCCTGTGGCTGCCCCGCCTACGCCGCCCCGCCCCGGGAGCCCTCGGGCCCCATCGGCTGCGGGGGCTGAGACCCCTACGGAACCCCGTACGGGGACCCGCTCAGGCGGGCACCATCGCGCAGCGGCGCATGACGTCGTCCAGGGAGAGGCCGAGGACCTCGGCGAGGGCGGCGACGGTGAAGAAGGCGGGGGTGGGCGCCCGGCCGGTCTCGATCTTGCGGAGGGTCTCGGCGGACAGCCCGGCGCCGGCGGCGATCTCGACCATGCTGCGGTCGGCGCGCGCCTCGCGCAGCAGGGCGCCCAGCCGCTCGCCGCGTTCGCGCTCTTCCGGGGTCAAGGGGGTACGGACCATGCCGTCATCCTACCCCGCCGACCAATAAGTATCCCGGTAAAGTTATACCGGTATAGTTATTGGCATGGTGGAACTCAAGACAGACGAATCGATCGACGCGATGCGCGCCGCCGGCCGCGTGGTCGCCCACGCCCTGGCCGCCGTACGCGACCACGCGTGCCCCGGCCTCTCCCTGGTGGAGCTGGACGAGGTGGCCCGCGCGGTGCTGCGGGAGGCCGGGGCGAGCTCGCCCTTCCTCGGCTACCGGCCGCGGTTCGCCCCCGTACCCTTCCCCGCCGTCGTGTGCGCCTCGGTCAACGACGCGATCGTGCACGGCGTCCCCGGCCGGTACCGGCTCCGCGACGGCGACCTGGTCAGCATCGACTGCGGGGCGAAGCTCGGCGGCTGGGTCGGGGACGCCGCCGTCAGCTTCACCGTCGGCCGGGCCCGCCCCGCCGACCTGCGCCTGATCGAGACCACCGAGGCGGCCCTCGCGGCCGGCATCGCCGCCGCCGTGCCCGGCAACCGGATCGGCGACATCGCCCACGCCATCGGCACGGTCGGGCGCGCCGCCGGCTACGGCATCCCGGAGGGCTTCGGCGGCCACGGCATCGGCCGCCGCATGCACGAGGAGCCCGGCGTGCCCAACGAGGGCCCGCCGGGGCGCGGCATGCGGCTGCGCCCCGGCATGGTCCTCGCGATCGAACCCATGCTGACCGCCGGCGGTACGGACGACTACACCTGCGACCCCGACGGCTGGACCCTGCGCACCACCGACGGCTCCCGCGCCGCGCACGCCGAGCACACGGTGGCGATCACCGCCGACGGCCCCAGGATCCTCACGGCCCTCTAGGCGGCTACCGACAGCCGCTACGGCCTGCCGTGCGGGTGCACCACCATCGCCGAGCCTCCGCCCCGGCGGGTCGTCTCGGCGGCGGCCAGCCAGCGGCCGTCCGGCAGGCGTTGCACGCCGGTCGCCGCGCCGATCTCCGGGTTCTGCCGGAAGCCCTGCCCCAGCGCCTCCAGTTCGGCGCGCAGCGGGCTGTTCCACAGGCCCGGCTCCAGCTCGGTGGTGGTCTGGTTGCGCTGGCTGGCGCGCGGCGCCGCGATGGCGTCGACCAGGGGCAGGCCCCGGTCCAGGTGGCCCAGCAGGGTCTGCAGGACGGTGGTGATGATGGTGGCGCCGCCCGGGGAGCCGACGGCCAGGACGGGCCGGCCGTCGTCGAGGACGATGGTCGGGGACATGGAGGAGCGCGGGCGCTTGCCGGGGCCGGGCAGGTTCGGGTCCGGGACGCCGGGGGCGGCCGGGGCGAAGGAGAAGTCGGTCAGCTCGTTGTTGAGCAGGAAGCCGCGCCCGGGGACGGTGATGGCGCTGCCGCCCGTGGACTCGATGGTCAGGGTGTAGGAGACGACGTTGCCCCAGCGGTCGGCGACCGTCAGGTGGGTGGTGTTCTCCCCCTCGTAGGTCGTGGGCGCGGCCTGGCCGGTGTCGCCGCAGGCCACCGGGTGCCGGGGGTCGCCGGGGGCGAGCGGGCTGGTCAGGGCGCGGTCCGGCCGGATGAGGCAGCCGCGCGTGTCGGCGTACCGCTGCGAGAGCAGCTCGCGGGTCGGGACGGACTCGGCGGCCGGGTCGCCGACCCAGCGGCCCCGGTCGGCGAAGGAGATCCGGGAGGCCTCGATGAAGCGGTGCAGGTACTGCGTCTCGGAGAGCTTCGAGACGTCCGTGCGCTCCAGGATGTTCAGCGCCTCGCCGACGGTGGTGCCGCCGGAGGAGGAGGGCGCCATGCCGTAGACGTCCAGGCCCCGGTAGCGGATGCGGGTCGGTTCCTGCCGCTTGGTCGCGTAGGCCCGCAGGTCGGCGGTGGTCAGGTCACCGGAGCGGACGACGCGCGTGGCGGCCGGGTCCACGGGGGGTTTGCGGACGGTGTTGACGATGTCCTCGGCGATCGGGCCCCGGTAGAGGGCGCCGGCGCCCTTGCGGGCGAGTTCGGCGTAGGTGTCGGCGAGGTCCGGGTTCTTGAACGTCGAGCCGACGACCGGCAGTCGGCCGCCCGGCAGGAAGAGCTCGCGCGTGTCGGGGAAGTCCTTGAAGCGGTCCTGGTTGGCCTCGGTCTGCGCCCGGAAGGTGGCGTCGACGGTGAAGCCGTCGCGGGCCAGTTTCTCGGCGGGCCGCAGGAGTTGACCCAGCGGGCGGGTGCCCCAGGCGTCGAGGGCGGTGCGCCAGGTGGCGGGGGTGCCGGGGACGCCGACGGCGCGGCCGCTGGTCTGGCCCTCGGCGAAGGGGATGGGGACGCCGTTCTCCTGGAACAGCGTGGCGGTGGCGCTCGCCGGGGCCGTCTCGCGGCCGTCGACGGTGTGGACGCGGCGGGTCCTGGCGTCGTAGTAGACGAGGTAGCCGCCCCCGCCGATCCCCGCCGAGTACGGCTCGGTGACCCCGAGCGCGGCGGCGGTGGCGACGGCGGCGTCCACGGCGTTGCCGCCCGAGCGCAGGACGGCGATCCCGGCGGCCGAGGCGTCGGCGTCGACGCTCGCGACGGCCCCGCCGTACCCGGCGGCGACCGGGACCTTGGGCGGGGTGGCGACGGTGGGCGGGGCCGCGGCCCCGGTGGAGACGAGCGCCCCCGCGAGGGCGACGAGCGCTAATGGACGTGCGGCGGGACGACGCATCCCGAACCTCCCAGTCGACGGCCGGTCAGTGCCAGGTCCCGCACTCTAACTTCACCGCACCGCCCACGTCAGGGGCGCACGGCGGCGACTACCATCCGCCGCATGAACGACGACGTGCGCAACATCGTGCTCGGGGTGATAGCCACCGCCGTCAGTGGCGGGTTCGGCTGGTTCACCCGGACCTACCTCTGGCGGCGCGCGCTCCGCCGCAAGCAGGCGTTCTTCGGGCTGCCGAGCGGCTCCGACTGCCTGTTCGTCGCCAATCGGCAGATGGGCGGCAGGGAATCCTCGGTGCACCGCAACGACGCGTTCGCGCTGCTGGAGATCTCCGCGCTGATCAAGGACTGCGGGGCGAACGTCCAGATCGTCACCCACGACGAGGCCCGGCAGGGCTTCGGCGAGCGCGCCGAGTTCTGCGTCGGCGGTCCGACGTCCAACGCACGGACGGTCGCCCACCTGGCCACGATGCTCCCCGGGGTACGGGTCAACGTCGACGCCGAGGCGCACGCGGACCGGGGGGCGATCCAGGTGGGCGGGGAGACCTACCGGTGGCTCAAGGGCGAGGAGGACCACGTGCTGTTGGCCCGGCTGGCGTCCGCGGAGGGCGGCCGGCCGGTCTTCCTTCTGTCGGGCCAGACGGCCGTCAGCAACCAGGCCGCCGCCCGCTATCTGGCCCGCCACCACGAGCGGTTGGCCCGCAAGTACGGGGGTGACTCCTTCTGCCTGATCCTGAAGGTGGTCAACTCGCAGGCGTACGGCCCCGACGTGACCGAACTGGTGGCCGATGTCACGCGGGCGGCCCGGACACCCGTAGCGGAAGCCGCGTGATCCCGTTGATGAAGTTCGACACCAACCGCCGGGGTTCCCCCGCCAGTTCCGGCGCGGGCATGGTGCGACGCCACTCCTCGTGCAGCACCCGCAGTTGGAGTCGGGCGAAGTGGGCGCCGAGGCAGACGTGCGGGCCGTCGCCGAAGGACACGTGCGGGTTGGGCGTGCGGGTGAGGTCGAGCCGGTAGGGTTCGTGGAAGACGCGTTCGTCGTGGTTGGCGGAGGCGTGGAAGACCACCACCTTGTCCCCGGCGCGGATCGGGACGCCCGCGAGTTCGGTGTCGTGGGCGGCGGTGCGGCGGAAGCTGAGCACCGGCGGGTGGACGCGCAGGAGTTCCTCCACGGCCCCTTCCACCGCCACCTCGCCCGCCGCGAGCCGCCGGTACGCGTCCGGGTGGCGGGCCAGGGCGAGCAGGCCGCCGGGGGCGGCACCGCGTACGGTGTCGTTGCCGGCGACGGTCAGCAGGAAGAAGAACATCTCCAGCTCCGCCGGCTCCAGTGCGGCCTCGGCGAGCGCGGTCATCACGTCGTCGCCGGGGTGCGCCCGCTTGTGGGCGGCCAGGTCGCGGGCGTACGCGAACATCTCGCCCAGCAGCGCCGGGGAGCGCGGGTTGAGCGGCTTGCCGTCGGGGTCGAGGAGGGGCGCGGGGGCGTCGTCTGGGTCCTGGTAGCCGATGACCCGGACGGTCCACTCCAGCAGCAGGCCCCGGTCGGCGGGCGGGATGCCGAGCAGGTCGGTGAGGTTCAGCAGGGCGTACTCGTCGGTGACGGCGCCGACCACGTCGGCGGCCCCGTCCTCGGCGCCCTCGCGGGCGGCGGCGAGGAGCGCACGGGCCCGCTCGCGGACCCGGCCGGCGAAGGCGTCGACCCGGGCGGGGGTGAAGGCGCGGGAGACCAGCCGGCGCAGCCGCCCGTGCTCGGGGGGATCCTGGTTGAGCATGGTGCGCCGCAGGAAGGGCAGGTCGGCCGGGTCGGGGTCGCGGATCTGGGTGGCGCCGAGCCAGGAGGAGTACGTGGCGTGGTCGCGCAGGACGCGGACGACGTCGGCGTGGCGGGTGACGGCCCGGAAGCCGGGGCCCGCGGGCCAGCCGTCGATCTCCGGCTCGGGCTGCCAGGCCACGGGGTGGCGCTCGCGCAGCAGCCGGTAGCGGTCGTGCGGGATGCCCCGGGCGTAGAGGCGCGGGTCGAAGACGTCGGGCACGGCGTCAGGCACGTCGGTGGTCGCGGGGGCTTCGGCGGCGCGTTCCATGGTCCACACGGTGGCGCCGGCCCGGCGCCCGCGCAAGGCCCGCACGCCGGTCCGGGGATCAGAACCGGACGTCGCAGCGGGCGGCGTCCAGGTCCGTGTCGGTGCCGCGCAGTACCGCTTCGTAGCGGGCGTCGAGGGAGGAGAGGGCGGTGCACAGCAGCTGGCTCCGGGCGAGCGGGTCCAGTGGTGCCACGTCGAAGGGGAGCCGGACCTGGATCCGGTCCGAGCCGACGCGGCTCACGTCGACCCCGCCGAGGTCCCCGGCTTCGAGCTCGGGCAGTCGGGTGCCGAGGCCGGCGTGGCTCTGGGCCGGGCCGGGACCGAGCAGCAGGTGGAGGACCCCCCGGGTGGCCGGGGTGGGCGGGGCGGAGACAGAGGCGGAGGCAGAGGGGGCGGGCGCGGAGGCGGAGGGGGCGGGCGCGGGTGAGGCGGGCAGGACGGGCGTGGGGACGAGCCGGCCGTCGGGGTCGACGAAGTAGGCCATCGGCGCGCCCCGGGGCGCGGCCACCGCCACCCGGGCCGCGGCCCCGCTCTCGACGACGCCGGTGGGCTTGATCCCGCAGGCGGTGAGCAGCGTGAGCAGCGCCGGCGCCGCGATCAGGGCCGCGATCAGGGCCGCGGCCGGGCCCAGCACACGGACGGGGGCGCGAAGGGCACGACCACGGGCCGGGACACGCGTCGCCGCGACACGGCTCACGCCGTCACCTCCAAGGGCATGTCGACGGTGAACACCGCTCCCCCGCCGGGCGCGTTGGCGGCGCTCAGGGTGCCCCCGTGCAGGCGGACGTTCTCCAGGGTGATGGCGAGCCCGAGGCCGCTGCCGGCGGAGCGGGTGCGGGCGGCGTCGGCCTTGAAGAACCGGTCGAAGACGTGCGGCAGTACCTCCTCGGCGATGCCGGCGCCGCTGTCGGCGACCTCCAGCAGCAGCCGTTCCCCCGCGGGGCCGGACGCTGTGCGTACGTGGATCCGTACCGGGGCGCCGCCGTGGCGAAGGGCGTTGCCGACGAGGTTGGCGAGGACCACGTCGAAGCGGCGCGGGTCGAGTCGGGCGCGCAGGCCGGGCGGCAGGTCGGTGGTGACCCGGTCGTCGTCCCAGTGGCGGCGCTCCAGCGTCTTGCCGACCGCTTCGGCGAGGTCCACGTCGTCGGGGTGGAGTTCGGCGGCGCGGGCGTCGAAGCGGGAGATCTCCATCAGGTCTTCCACGAGGACGGCCAGCTTCCCGGTCTCGGCACTGATCAGCCGCAGCGCCTTGGCGGTGTCGGGGTCGAGCTGGTCGGCGTCCTCGTCGAGGACCTCGGTGACGGCGAGCATCCCGGCGAGCGGGGTGCGCAGCTCGTGGGAGACGTCGGAGGCGAAGCGGCGGGCCCGGGTCTCGGCCTCGCGCAGTTCGGCGACGGACTCCTCCAGGGCTCCGGCGGTCTCGTTGAAGGTACGGGCCAGGCCGGCGAGTTCGTCGGCGCCCCGGACCTCGATCCGGGTGTCGAGGCGGCCCCGGCCGAGCCGTTCGGCGGCGCGGCGCATGTCCCGTACGGGTCGCTGGACGCTGCGGGCGGCGAGCAGGGCGGGGATGACGGCGATGGCGAGACCGGGGACGGCGCCCTGTCGGGCGGCCTGGACCATGGCGTCGACGGTCTGCTGTTCGGTGAGCAGCGGCATGACGGCGTACAGGACGAGGCCGGTCGCCTCGCGTTGGCCGTCGCGGCCGAAGACGGCGGGCATGCCGATGGCCAGTTGGGGTTCGCCCCGGGCGTCCTCGACGCGTTGGAAGGCGCCGTGGGGGTGGGCGGTGATCCGCGTGCGCAGGGACGTGGTGACCGCCGGGGGAAGGTCCGGGGCACCGGCGGTGGAGGCGCGCAGGGTGCCGTATTCGGCGAACACCGACCAGGGGTGTGGTTTGCCCCGTTTGCCGATCTCGTTGACGACGCGCTGCACCTGCTGTTGGTCGAGCGGCAGGACCAGGGACTGGTTCTCCAGTTGGTCGCGCAGGGTGCTGACGGCGGTGTCCTGGCTCTGCTTGAGGATGGCGGTGCGCGCCTGTTGGTAGGTGAGGGCGGCCGTGCCGACCGCGCTGATCGCGGCGACCAGCAGGAACGCCGCGATCAGGCGGGTGCGCAGCCCGAGCGGCGCCAGGTTTCGCACGGCCGGCTCCCTTACAGCGGCCCGAATCGGTAGCCGAAGCCGCGTACGGTCTGGATGTAGCGGGGGCTGCCGTCGGGGTTCTCGATCTTGTTGCGGAGGCGGCGTACGCAGGCGTCCACGAGGCGGGCGTCGGCGTGGTAGCTGTGCTCCCACACGTACTCCAGCAGTTGTTGGCGGGAGAAGACCTGCGCGGGTGTGGCGCAGAGGTGCAGGAGGAGTTTGAGTTCGCTGGGCGCCAGGGGGACGCGTTCGCCGTTCTTGGCGACGGTCAGGCCGGCGCGGTCGATGGCCAGCTCGCCGTGCTGCTCGGCCTCGGGGCGGCCGACGGTGTCGCCGAGGCGGCGCAGGACGGCCCGGACGCGGGCCTCTATGACCTCGGTGCGGGCGGGTTTGACGATGTAGTCGTCGGCGCCGGCCTCCAGGCCGACGACGATGTCCACGTCGTCGCCGCGCGCGGTGAGCATGATGATCGGCACCTCACTGGTCTCGCGTATGCGGCGGCAGACCTGGACGCCGTTGATTCCGGGCAGCATGAGGTCGAGCAGGACGAGCTCGGGGTGGAAGCCGGCCATGAGGGCGAGTCCGGCCTCGCCGGTTTCGGCGGCGCACACCTCGTGGCCGCGTCGGCGCAGGCCGAGGCCCACCCCTTCCCGGATGGAGGGGTCGTCCTCGATCAACAGTACGCGTGACATCCGGTCGGTATCCCCAGGTGGTTCATGTGGTGTCGTCCCGCTGACGGCCGATCTTGCGGCTCCTCCCGGTCGGGCCGGTCTTCCGGAGCAGGGAGGCGCGCAGGGCGGTGATCTCCGTCAGGCGCAGCGGCCCGGCGAGGAGGAGGACGACGGCGGCGATGACGGCGGTTCCCGTCCCGGCCGCCGCGAACGCCCCGAGCCCGTCGGTCGCCCGCGCCGCCGCGTATCCGGCGGCGCCGGCGGGCAGACAGGCGGCGAGCAGCCGCAGGTGGGTCGCGAGGGCGCCGGCGCGGGGCGTCGTACGGGTCCGCGCGCGCGGGCCGAGTCGGCGGGAGAGGGCGTACGCGGTGACGGCGGCGCCGGCGGTGAAGGCGACGGCGGAGGCGCCGGCCATGCCGGTGACGGCCCAGCGCGCCGGGAGCAGCAGGTAGGCGGCGTAGGAGAGGCCGGCGTTGGCCGCGACGATGACGAGGTTCAGCAGGAAAGGGGTCCGGGTGTCGGAGAGGGCGTAGAAGCCGCGCGCGAGCACGTACTGGGCGGAGAAGGCGATCAGGCCGGGGGCGAAGGCGAGCAGCATGCCCGCCATGCCGGCGACCTCGGCGGGGCCGTTGCGTCCGTAGCCGGCGACGCAGTCCATGACCCAGGGGGCGAGGGCGGCGAAGACGGTCGCGGCGGGGACGACGACGGCGGCACTGGAGCGCAGGGCGTAGGAGACGTCCTCGCGGACGGCGGTGAGGTTCCCGTCGGCGGCGGCTCCGCTCATGCGGGGCATCAGGGCGGTGACCAGGGAGACGGTGATGATGCCCTGGGGGACGATCCACAGCTGGTAGGCGCTGCTGTAGGCAGCGTAGCCGTTGGCTCCGGCGGCGTCGCCGACGGTGGTGGACAGGCGGGTGACGACCCAGTAGGCGATCTGGTTGGTGAGGACGAGCAGCACGAGCCAGCCCGCGTTGCGCAGGGGTCGGGCGAGGCCGCTGCCGCGCCAGTCGAAGCGGGGTCGCCAGCGGAAGCGGGCGGCGCGCAGGGAGGGGATCAGGGCGAGGGCCTGGACGAGGATGCCGGCGGTGGTGCCGAGGCCGAGCAGCCGGGTCTGGTCGGCGGTGAGGCCGTCGCCGGCGTCGTGGGCGAGGTGGAGGAAGAGCGCGAAGACCCCGATGACGACGAGGTTGTTCAGGACGGGGGTCCACATCATGGCGCCGAAGCGGCCCCGGGCGCCGAGGACCTGTCCGAGGACGGTGAACAGGCCGTAGAAGAGGATCTGCGGCAGGCAGTAGCGGGCGAGGGCGACGGTGGTGCTCTGCTTGGCGCCGGTGTACGAGGGCGTGTACGTCTGGATGATCAGCGGTGCGGCGAGGACCGCGAGGGCGGTGAGTGCGAGGAGGGCCACGACGCAGGCGGTGAGCAGCCGGTCGGTGTACGCGGCCCCGCCGTCGCGGTGTTCCTTGGCGGCGCGGACGAGCTCGGGGACGAAGACGGCGTTGAGGGCGCCGCCGACGAGCAGCATGTAGAGGATGTTGGGGACCGTGTTGGCGACGGCGTAGCTGTCGCCGAGGAAGCCGGTGCCCAGCGCCGCGAGGACGACGGCGGAGCGGACGAAGCCGGTGAGGCGGGAGACGATGGAGCCGGCCGCCATCAGGGCGCCGCTGCGCAGCACCGATCCGCCCTGCGGCGGGTCGGTGTCGGTCGGGCGTGGCCCGGGGGGCCGCGCGTCGACCGTGGTGGTGGCGGCGTCCATCTGTGCTCCCGTTGTCCTCGTGCGTGTGCGCGCCCCTCTGCGGCGGGGCCGGTGGTGGACACTACCGGGTACTGCGGAGCCCGCACCCCGTAGCGGAATTGAGCATTCGGTTCCGGGCATTCGGTTCCGGGGCCAGGGTCATTGGCCCCTTCGCGGGGGCCGAAAGTCCTTTATCCAGGCTTGATTTCGCCTCTCGGCGGCCGAGTGCGGGCCACGTCACAACGAGATGGCGACATTTTTCGGGGAATGCGCAACCGAATGCGCGTACGTCCGCTCCTTGCTTACGGACGATCTTTACTTCGGAGGGGTTTTCGTTGAGCCGCACACGCCGTACCGCACCGCCGCGCCGTCAGGTCCTTCCGGGACGGGGCCGCCACACCGTGGTGGTGGGCACCGCCCTGTTGGCCGCCGCGCTGACCGCCTGCGGGGGCGGTTCCGGTGGCGCCGCCGCGTCCGGCGCCGGCAAGGCGGACGCGAAGCAGAAGGCGGCCATGGCGATTTCGGTGAACCTCACGGGCGAGTCGGTCAAGGCCGGCGAGCCCGTGAAGGTGACGATCGCCGACGGAAAGCTCGCCCAGGTGAAGGTCACCGACGGCAAGGGCGGGGAACTGCCCGGCCTGATATCCGCCGACGGAAAGAGCTGGACCTCCGAGCGCAACGCCTCGCCCGGCACGGAATACAAGGTGGAGGCCCAGAACACCGACAGTCAGAGCGCGAACACCCAGTTCAAGACCTCGGCCGCCGACAAGGTGAACAAGGTCTCGATCAACATCTCCAAGGGCAGCACGGTCGGCGTGGCGATGCCCGTGTCGCTCGTCTTCGACAACCCGGTGAAGAACAAGGCCGAGGTCGAGAAGCAGCTGAAGGTCACCACGTCGAACAACACCGAGGGTTCCTGGGGCTGGTTCAAGGACTACTCCGGCAAGGACCGGGTGGACTGGCGGCCGAAGGAGTACTGGAAGTCCGGCACCGACGTGAAGGTCGACATGAACCTGAGCGGTGTGGACTCCGGTCCGGGCGGCGGCCTCTTCGCGCGGGACTACAACACCGAGTTCAAGATCGGCAAGGACCGCCGGATGGAGGTCAGTCTCGACACGAAGAAGATGACGGTCGCCGAGGACGGCCAGGTGGTCAAGACGATCCCGATCTCGGCCGGCACTCCCGGCGGCAAGAAGGCCTCCTGGTCCGGGAAGATGGTGCTGATGTCGAAGGAGGGCACCATCCGGATGGACTCCCAGACGGTGGGCCTCGGCGACTCCTACGACAAGATGGTCGACTACTCGATGCGGCTGACCTGGTCGGGCATGTACGCCCACGCGGCGCCGTGGAACGCGGCCCACTTCGGCAACACCAACAGCAGTTCCGGTTGCGTGGGCATGAGTGACGCCAACGCGAAGTCCTTCTACGAGTCCGTGCAGGTCGGCGACGCCTTCGAGGTGGTCGGCAGCGGCTCGAAGGGCAACGCCGACATCGGCAACGGCTACGGCGAGTGGAACCTGTCCTGGGACCAGTGGAAGGCGAAGAGCGCCCTGGCCGGAGGCACGCAGAACGGCTGAGGACGGCGGAGCCGCCCCCCTCTTGATTGTTACCGGTACGTAACTTACTCATGGGTTACCCCAGGTAAGCCCCTCCCGTTACCGTCGGTTCACTTTGACACCGGCGCACGCGAGGAGCGAACGATGGCACTCCGCACCCCCACCGCAGCAGCCGTGGCAGCCGTGCTCGCGGCCACCGCCCTGGGCCTGGCCCCCCACCAGGCCCAGGCGGCCCCCACCGCCGGCTCCGCCGCGACCCCCGGCTTGCGTTTCCACGACATCCCCGGCTCCGGCGGCATCACCCTCAAGGGCAACGTCTTCACCCCGGCCGGAGCGGTCCCCGGCGGCCGGTACCCGCTGATCGTGCTCCCCACGAGCTGGGGCATGCCGCAGATCGAATACATCGCCCAGGCGAAGAAGCTCGCCGACTCCGGTTACGTGGTGGTCAGTTACACCTCCCGGGGCTTTTGGCTCTCCGGCGGGGAGATCGAGACGGCCGGCCCGGCCGACATCGCCGACGTCTCCGCCGTCATCGACTGGGCGCTGGCCCACACCCCCGCCGACGCCGACCGCGTGGGCCTCGGCGGTGTCTCGTACGGCGCGGGCATCAGCCTGCAGGCCTCCGCGCACGACCCGCGCGTCAAGGCCGTGGTGGCGCTGAGCGGTTGGGCCGACCTGATCGAGTCCATCTACTCCGGCCGCACCCAACACCGCCAGGCCGCCGGACTGCTCGGCGCCGCCGGCTACCTGACGGGCCGCCCCGGCCCCGAACTGAAGCAGATCCTCGGCGACTTCCTCGGCTCCCGGCTGGACAAAGAGGAGGCGATGATCGAGTGGGGCAGGAAGCGCTCCGCCGTCGAGCGGGTGGACCGGATCAACGCCAACGGCGCCGCGATCATGCTGGGCAACGCCTGGGGCGACACGATCTTCCCGCCCAACCAGTACGCGACGTTCTTCGAGAAACTGACCGGCCCCAAGCGGCTGGAGTTCCGTCCCGGCGACCACGCCACCGCCGAGGCGACCGGCCTGTTCGGCCTGCCCAACGACACGTGGACCAACGCCCACCGCTGGTTCGACCGTTACCTCAAGGGCGAGCGCAACGGCATCGACGGCGAGGCCCCCGTCCAGATCAAGTCCCGCAGCACGGACGGCTACGAGGGCTACGCCTCCTGGCAGGAGGTCGGGGCCGGCGGCGCCGAGCGGATCCCGCTCGGCGACAAGGAGCACCTCCTGACCGGGGTCAACTCCGGCGCGGACGGCGGGATCGTCTTCCTCTCCAGCGTCCTCGACCAGTTCGTCAAGGCGCCCCCGGTCGCCTCGATCCCGCTCCTGCCCCGCACGTTCGCCGCCGTCTGGCAGTCCGACCGCTACGCCGAGGAGCGCCGCGTGCGCGGCACCGTCCGCCTGCACACCACCGTCACGCCCACCCGGGGCGACGGTACGTTCGTCGCCCACCTCTACGACGTCGGCCCCCTCGGCATCGGCAAGTTGATCACCCACGCCCCCCACACCTTCCACGGCAAGACCCCCGGACAGCCCTTCGGCGTGGACCTCGACCTCTTCTCCACCGCCTACGACGTGCCCGAGGGCCACCGGCTCGCCCTCGTCGTCGACACCGTCGACCCGCTGTACATCGAGCACAACCCCGCCGGCGCACAGCTGACCTTCTCCTCGCCGCGCACCGATCCCTCGTACGTCTCGGTACCCCTGCGCGAGCAGTGATCCACGGCCGCCGCCGGTCGGGGTCGGCGCTCCGGCGCCCTCACCGACCGGGCAGCACCGTTTGCGGCTCGGCGTCCGCGACCTCGACCGCCCGCGTCTTGAGGCTGCGGCGCTCACGGCGGGCCACCCAGGTGGCGAACCAGGACAGCAACATGCACATGCCGATGTAGATCGGCGAAATGATCATCACCACGGGGATGAAGGGCAGGTCGTAGTCGAGGTTCGAGGCGATCAGCTTGCCCGCGTGGAGGAACTCCTCATAGGTGACCAGGAAGCCGAGCGAGGTGTCCTTCAGCGCGACCACCAGCTGACTGATGATGGTGGGCAGCATCGCGCGCACGCCCTGCGGCGCGAGGACGAAGGTCATCACCTGCGTCTTGCGCATGCCGAGCGCGTACGCCGCCTCGCGCTGCCCCTTGTCGACGGAGTTGATCCCCGTACGGAAGACCTCGGCCAGCACCGAGCCGTTGTACAGGGTCAGCCCCGCGACCAGGGCGGGCAGCGGCTGGACCTTCAGCGCCACGAAGATGAAGAAGATCATCACCAGTACGGGCATGGCGCGGAAGAACTCCACGAACAGGGTCGCGAGCCACCGCACCGGCCGGTGGACCGACAGCCGGCCCGTCGCGAGCACCGCGCCCAGCGCCAGTGAGAGCAGCGAGGCGTACGCGAAGGCCTTGAGGGTGTTGCCGAGCCCCTGAAGGAGCAGCTCCTGAATGCCCTCGTAGGTGAAGGGGGACCATTTGGCGGCGGTGAACTGCCGGGTGTCGAAGAGCAGGTAGAGGATCCACGCCAGGAGGCCGAGGATCAGGGCGGTGGAGAGGATCCCGTAGAGGAAGTGGCGGCGCTGGGCCTGCGGGCCGGGGATGTCGTAGAGGGCGGTGGACTCCAGGTCCCCGTGGAGCGCGTGCGTGGTCATCGGGCGACTCCGTAGCGCTTCTCCAGCACGTTGAACAGGGCGCTGATGGTCAGGGTGATGATGAGGTAACCCACGGCGATCCAGATGAAGGTCCAGATGATGCTGTAGCCGAGTTCGTTGAGGGTCTTGTACGTGCCGAGCAGCTCGGTGACGCTGAAGGCGCCGGCGATCGCCGAGTTCTTCGCCAGGGCGATCAGGGTCGAGCCGACGGGCGGGATGACGGAGCGGAAGGCCTGCGGCAGCACCACGTCGCCCAGGGTCTGTGTGAAGGACATGCCGAGGCTACGGGCCGCCTCGCCCTGCCCCTTGGGCACGGTGTTGATGCCCGAACGCAGCGCCTCGCAGATGAACGCCGAGGTGTAGCAGCCCAGCGCGAGGACGGCGAAGACCTTGAACGGCAGTACGAGGCCGAAGCGCGGCAGGCCCAGCAGGACGGCGAAGAAGAGCAGGGTGAGCGGGGTGTTGCGCAGCACGGCCACCCAGACCGTGCCGAAGACGCGGAAGGAGCCGACGGGTGCGACGCGGAAGGCGGCCATCAGGAAGCCGAGGAAGAGGGCCAGCAGGGAGGCGTAGACGGTGAGTTCGACGGTGCCGAGGAAGCCCTTCCCGTAGAGGGAGAAGTTCTCGGTGAGTACGTCCATGGCGGTGTGTCTCCCCTCAGCTCGCCGGGTAGCGGTCGATGGGTGGTGGGGTGGGGGCCGGCACGCCGGACAGGCCGAGGGTGGCCTCGTAGGCCTTCTTCCAGTCGCCGTTCTTCTCGTGTGCCTCCAGGGCGTCGTCGAGGGCGAGGCGCAGGGCGTTGTCGGCGCGCGGGACGCCGATGCCGTAGGGCTCCTTGGAGAAGGGGGTGCCGACGACCTTGAGTTCCTCGGGGACCTTGGCGGCGTAGCCGAGGAGGATGGAGTCGTCGGTGGAGACGGCGTCGACCTGGTAGGTCAGCAGGTTGTCCACGCACACGGAGTAGGTGTCGTAGGCGACCAGGACGGCCTTGGGGTATTCGCGCTGGAGCCGCTGGTAGGGGGTGGAGCCGGCGGCGGAGCAGACCTTCTTGCCCGCGAGGTCGTCGGGGCCGTCGATGTCCTTCTCGTCGCGGCGCACCAGCAGGGATTGACCGGCCATGAAGTAGGGCCCTGCGAAGCCGACCTGCTTCTTGCGGTTGTCGTTGATCGTGTAGGTGCCCACGTAGTAGTCGATCTGGCCGTTCTGGAGGGCGGTCTCGCGGTTCGCGGAGGCGATCGTCTTGAACTCGATCGTCTTCGGGTCGAAGCCGAGCGAGGCGGCGAGCATCTTGGCGATCTCGATGTCGAAGCCGGAGTAGCGGCCGGACGCGGGGTCCTTCTCCCCCAGGTACGGCTGGTCCTCCTTGACGCCGACGACGAGCCGGCCGCGCCTCTTGGCCTTCTCCCAGGTACGCGACTGCGGCAGCCGGAAGTCGGCGGACACCTTGTAGACGGGCAGGTCCTCGGGCTGCGGCCCCTTGACGGGCGGGCTGCCGGGCTTGCCGCAGGCCACCAGGGAGACGGCCAGCAGCAGCGGGAGCAGGGCGGCCGACAGGGCGCGAATGTGCTTCATCGGGCCCCCCTCAGTGCTTGAGGATCTTGGAGAGGAAGTCCCGGGCCCGCTCGCTCTCGGGAGCGGTGAAGAAGTCCTCCGGGGTCCGGTCCTCGACGATCCGACCGTCCGCCATGAAGACGACGCGGTTGGCGGCGGAGCGGGCGAAGCCCATCTCGTGGGTGACGACGACCATGGTCATGCCGTCGGCGGCGAGCTGCTGCATGACCTCCAGCACCTCGTTGATCATCTCGGGGTCGAGGGCGGAGGTGGGCTCGTCGAAGAGCAGCGCCTTGGGGTTCATGGCGAGTGCGCGGGCGATGGCGACGCGCTGCTGCTGACCGCCGGAGAGCTGGGCGGGGTACTTCTCGGCCTGACTCGCGAGGCCGACGCGCTCCAGGAGTTCCCGGGAGCGCTTGTCCGCGTCCTCCTTCTTGCGCTTCCTGACCTTGATCTGGGCGAGGGAGACGTTCGCCAGGACGGTCTTGTGCGCGAAGAGGTTGAAGGACTGGAAGACCATGCCGACCTCGGCGCGCAGCTGGGCCAGTTCCTTGCCCTCGGCGGGCAGGGGGCGGCCGTCGAGGACGATCGTCCCGGATTCGATGGTCTCCAGCCGGTTGATGGTCCGGCACAGGGTCGACTTCCCGGAGCCGGAGGGGCCGATGACGACCACCACCTCTCCGCGGCCGACGGTGAGGTTGATGTCCTGGAGGACGTGCAGCGCCCCGTAGTGCTTGTTGACGTCCCGCAGCTCGATCAAAGGATCGACGGCCATATGCTGCCCTGCCCACTGGTCGGTGTGTCGAGGTCAGCGCAAACTATCCAGTGGCCGAAGGGGACTTCGCTCCGACACGCCAAAAGGTACATAAAGCACATGGACCTTCTTTTCGGTCGGCCGGACCCCGGCCGGACCCCGGCCGGGCGACCGGCGCTCAGCCCTCGGAGGCCTCGGCGTACGCCTGGCTGAGCTCGGGGGAGCCGGTCATCGCCCAGGACACCCCGGACTCCACCACGTTGAGCTCCCGCCCCGACAGCAGCCTGATCACCGGCTGACCGTTCGGCCAGATCCGCCACACCGCCCCGGGGATGCTGCGCACGATCACGGTCCCGAGGTAGAAACCGGCGTCGTTGCCCAGCCAGGGCACGGCCTCGGGATCACGCCGCCAGCGGGGCATCAGCTGGTCGAGCGCCTCCAACGAGGCGGGGGTTTGGTCGAGTTCCAGCCCCGCCGCCCTCGCCTGGGACCGCAGCATCTCGCACTCCGAGAACAGCTCGGCGACCCCCTCGGGATCGTCCGCGAGGGCGCCGCCGAGCCCCGCACCCTGTTCCGTTTCGTGCCGGTTCAGCCAGTGGGCCAGGAAGGGGATGTTCATATCGACCAGCCTGGCATCAGGATCCCCCGCCGGCCACAGGGCGCGCCTGCCGTCAGGGGTCGCCTGCCGTCAGAGGTCGAGGTCGAGGTCCACGACGACGGGGGCGTGGTCGGAGGCGCCCTTGCCCTTGCGCTCCTCGCGGTCGACGTAGGCGTCCTTGACCGCCTTGGCGAAGGGGGCGTTGCCGTAGACCAGGTCGATGCGCATGCCCCTGTTCTTCGGGAAGGCGAGCATGCGGTAGTCCCAGAAGGTGTAGGGCCGGTCGTACTTGAGGGCCCTCGGCACGACGTCGGACAGTCCGGCCTCGCGCAGGGCCTCCAGGGCCGCCCGCTCGTCGGGGGTGACGTGGGTGAGCCCCGCGAAGACCGCCGGGTCGTAGACGTCCTCGTCGGTCGGGGCCACGTTGAAGTCGCCGAGCACCGCGAAGGGGCGCGGGCCCGCCGCGTCCTCGGCGATGGCGGTGGTCAGGGCGCGGAACCACTGGAGCTTGTAGCCGTAGTGGTCGTGGGCCACCTCGCGGCCGTTGGGTACGTACACCGACCAGACGCGCACCCCGCCGCAGGTGGCGGAGATCGCGCGGGGCTCCTGCACGCCCTCGTAGTCCGGGCCGCCGGGCAGGCCGAGACCCACGTCCTCCAGCCCGACGCGCGACAGCAGGGCGACGCCGTTCCACCGGCCGGTGGCGTGGACGGCCGACTCGTAGCCCAGCTCGCGCAGCTGCTCGGTCGGGAACTGCTCGGCCGAGCACTTCGTCTCCTGGACGCACAGGACGTCCGTACCGGAGCTCTCCAGCCAGGCGAGCAGGCGCGGCAGCCGGGCGGTGATCGAGTTGACGTTGTACGTGGCGATACGCATGTACACCAACCTACCGCCCGGCACCGACAGTCAGATCGCGGCGCTCTCGCCCGCCCCGAGGCGGCTGTGCGGGGCGCCGCCGAGGCCGTCGAGGGCCTTGTCGTAGATGGGTCGGGCGATGTCGGCGAGGTAGGCGTCGTGGATGTCGATCGCCCGCGACGGCTTGACCTCGCGGACGTAGTCGATCACCTCGGCGATCTTGTTCCACGGGGCGTGCACGGGCAGCATCAGCGTCTCCACCGGTACGCCCGGTACGGTCAGGGCGTCTCCGGGGTGGAAGAGGGAACCCTCGACGAGGTAGCCGACGTTCGTGACGCGGGGGATGTCCGGGTGGATCACGGCGTGCAGTTCGCCGTGCACGTGGACCTCGAAGCCGGCGGCGGTGAAGGCGTCGCCGTGCCCCACGGTGTGCACCCGGCCCGGGTAGGCGGGGGCGAGCTTCTCGGCGACGCTGCGCAGGGTCCACAGGCCGGCCGCCGGGTTCGCGTCGAGGGCGGCGCGCAGTCGGCCCTCGTCGAAGTGGTCCGGGTGCTCGTGCGTGACGAGCAGGGCGTCGGCGCCGAGGCCCGCGTCCGGTTCGCTGAAGGCGCCCGGGTCGATGACGAGGGTGCGCCCGTCCTTCTCCAACTGGACGCAGGAGTGCAGCCGTTTGGTGAGCTTCATGGGCCCAGCGTAGGGCGTGGCACGGCGGGGAGGGGTGTCCGGCCTATCCGACCTTGATCCGCCGGACCCCCCTAGGGGATGGCGGTGGACACGACGTAGACGCGGGGGTTCGCCGGGTTGGTGAGGTCGACGGTGACGTCCCGCGTGGGGCGGGGCTCCTTCTGCTCCAGGGTGACGCCGACCCACTGGTGCTTGGGGCTCCAGCTCCAGCCCGCGACCCTGGCGTCGTGCTCGGAGATCGACACGCCGGGGGTCAGCTCCTCGCGGCTGGCGCCGATGTCGGCGAGGAAGGTGTCGAGTTCCCGGGGGGTCGCGCCGAACTGCACGTACAGCCGGCTGGTGTGCCAGTTGTTGGTCTCCAGGTACCCGACCAGCGAGGCCATCATCGGTATCGGGACCTCGTAGACGCTGCGCTGCACCTTGGAGGGCCAGCCGCCGCGCACCTTGACGGCGCCCACCTTGGCGGCCTTGTCGCGGCCGCTCGCGCGGCTCTGCTGCGCCGAGACGGCCAGGTAGCCGGCCGGTACGCCGACGAGCAGCAGGATGATGATCGCCGTGATCCAGCGGCGGCGTACGACGTGCCGGCGGTCCTCGGCGGTGGGCGGGAGACCGTCCACCTCGGGGGCGGCGGCCTGGTGGGGCGGGGAGGTCGGGGTCACTGCTGTTCCTGGTCCTGGGGGCGGGCGGGGTCGCGCCGGCCCAGCTGCTGCGCGTAGCGCTCGTACCGTTCGTAGCGCTCGACGCGGCGGCGGGTGGCGCGGCGGAAGCGGCGGGCGACGAGGCGGGCGAGGTCGGCGGCGCCGACCATGCCGGCCTCGGGGCCGAGCTGGGCCTTGGCGATACGGGCCTCGGGGCGGTAACCGCGGCCGGTGAGGTGGCGGCGGAAGGCGTCGCGGGCGGGGCCGATCAACAGGTCGTCGGCGGCGCTGACGCCTCCGCCGATGACGAAGCAGGACGGGTCCAGGGCGGCGGCGAGGTTGGCGATGCCGATGCCGAGCCACTGGCCGATGTCCTGGAGGAGCTCGACGCACATGGCGTCGCCCTCGCGGGCCAGCTCGGTGATGAGCGGGCCGGTGATCTCGTGGACGTTGCCGCCGACGCGGGCGATGATGTTGTACGCGACCGGGGAGTCGGCGGCGGCCAGCTCGCGGGCCTCGCGGACCAGGGCGTTGCCGGAGCTGTACTGCTCCCAACAGCCGCGGTTGCCGCAGGGGCAGCGGTGCCCGCCGGGGACGACCTGCATGTGGCCGAACTCGCCGGCCACCCCGAACTTGCCGCGCTTGACCTGGCCACCCTCCAGGATGGCCCCGCCGATGCCGGTGCCCAGGGTGATCATGACGAGGTGGTCCTCGCCACGGCCGGCGCCGAAGCGCCATTCGGCCCAGGCGGCGGTGTTGGCATCGTTGTCGACCATGACCGGGACCGCGAGGCGGGACTGGAGGGCGTCGCGCAGGGGCTCGTCGCGCCAGGCGAGGTGCGGGGCGAACAGGACGCGGGAGCGGTCCGCGTCGACCCAGCCGGCGGCGCCGATGCCCACGGCGTGGACGTCGTGCCGGTCGGAGAGGTCCAGGACCAGCTCGACGATGGTGTCCTCGACGACCTTGGGGCTCTTGGACTTGTCGGGGGTCTCGGTGCGGATCTTCTCCAGGATGACCCCGTCGGCGTCGACGACGCCGGCCATCACCTTGGTGCCGCCGATGTCGATGCCGACGGTCGGGACGCGCGGGGCGGTCAGCAGCGAACGGCGCTCACGGGTCCCGACGGTCCGCAGGACGGTGCCTCGCGCCGCCCCCCGGTGGGCGAGCGTGAAGTCCCGGTACGTGCTCATCGAGTCGTGTCGTCCCTGTCGGAGGCGTGGTCGGAGGTCTCGGCGGCGGGGGCCGTGGCGGCGCCGGCGGAGGTGTGCGGTCCTGATTCTGCCACCCGCTCCAGCTCGTGGCTCAGCTCGTCCAGCTCCGAGCCGCCCGCCATCTGCCGGGTCAGCTCGTCCAGGGTGATCGAGTCCCGGGTGTGGCTGCCGGCCATGGTGCCGCGCTTGAGGAGGACGAAACGGTCCCCGACCAGGTGCGCGTGGTGCGGGTTGTGGGTGATCAGGACGACCCCCAGACCGGCGTCGCGGGCGGCGGCGACGTACTTGAGGACCACGCCGGACTGCTTGACGCCGAGGGCGGCGGTGGGCTCGTCCAGGACGAGGACCTTCGCGCCGAAGTACACGGCGCGGGCGATGGCCACGCACTGCCGCTCCCCGCCGGACAGGGTGCCGATCGGCTGGTCGACGTCGCGCAGGTCGATGCCCATGCGCAGCAGCTCGGCGCGGGTGGTCTCGCGCATGAACTCCACGTCGAGGCGGCGGAAGGGGCCGCGGCCCTTGGTGGGCTCGGAGCCGAGGAAGAAGTTGCGCCAGACCGGCATGAGGGGCACGACCGCGAGGTCCTGGTAGACGGTGGCGATGCCGCGGTCGAGGGCGGCGCGGGGGTTGGCGAGGACGGTCTCCTCCCCCTCGATCTCGAAGGTGCCGGCGTCGTGCCGGTGCAGGCCCGCGATGATCTTGATGAGGGTGGACTTCCCGGCGCCGTTGTCGCCGAGCACGCAGGTGATCTCGCCCGCGGACACCTCCAGGGAGACCCCCTGGAGGGCGCGGATGTTGCCGTAGTGCTTGCTGACGTCGGTCAGCTTCACGAGTGTCGTGTTCACTTCGCCTCCGCCCGCTTGCGCACCCACGCGTTGAGGAGGGTGGCCAGCAGCAACATGCCGCCGAGGAAGAACTTGAACCAGTCGGGGTTCCACTGGGCGTACACGATGCCGTTGCTGGTCATGCCGAAGATGAAGGCGCCGACGGCCGAACCGATGGCGGAGCCGTAGCCGCCGGTCATCAGACAGCCGCCGATGACGGCCGCGATGATGTAGAGGAACTCGTTGCCGACGCCCTCGCCGGACTGGACGACGTCGAAGGAGAAGAGGATGTGCTGCCCGGAGATCCAGGCGCACAGCGCGACGCCCATGTAGAGCCCGATCCGGGTCTTGATCACGGGCACGCCCGTCGCGCGGGCCGCGTCCGCGCCGCCGCCCACGGCGAAGATCCAGTTGCCGGCGCGCGTGCGCAGCAGGATCCAGGTGGCGACGACCACGAGCGCCAGCCACCACAGGATGGTGACCTTCAGGGTGACCGAGCCGACGTTCCACTGCGAGGCGAAGAGCGCGCGGGCGGAGGAGAAGCCCTCCATGTCGGCGATGGTCTTGGTGGAGACGGATCCGCTGATCAGCTTGGTGAAGCCGAGGTTCAGGCCGGTCAGCATCAGGAAGGTGCCGAGCGTGATGATGAAGCTCGGCAGCTTGGTGCGGGTCAGCATGAACCCGTTGAAGAAGCCGATGGCCAGGGTGACCAGCAGGGACACCCCGACACCGACCCACACGTTGGCGGTCATCTGGTAGCTGAACATCGAGCTGAGCAGCGCCGACGTGGTGACCATGACACCGGCGGACAGGTCGAACTCGCCGCCGATCATCAGCATCGCGACGGGGACCGCCATGATCCCGATGGTGGAGGCGGAGTACAGGATCGTGCTCAGGCTGGAGGCCCGCAGGAAGCTGTCGGCGGCGAAGGAGAAGAAGACGAAGACGGCGATCGCGCCGACGACGGCGCCCAGCTCGGGGCGGCCCAGCAGCCGGCGTACGAGGGAGGCCGGGGCGAGGCGTTCGTCGGCGGCGGGGGAAGGTGCGGTGGGGGCGGGGGCAGCGCTCATCGGGTGCCCCGCTTGATGTACTCCTCCAGCGTGCCCGCCTCGGTGGCGGTGACGATCTGCGGGCCGGTCAGCACCGGCCGGCCGCCCCCGAGGACGTCGGCGTTGTAGCGGTGGAGCCACAGCAGGTCCACGGCCTCGTACCCCTGGAGGTAGGGCTGCTGGTCCACGGCGAAGCCCAGCGCGCCGGACTTCAGGTCCCGGGCGACGGACTCGTTGAGGTCGAAGGTGTCCACCTCGGCCGTGCTGCCCGCCGCGCCCTTCGCCTTGACCGCGGTGGGGGCGAAGGGGGCGCCGAGGGTGACGATCGCGTCGACGGACGGGTCGGCCTGGAGCTTGGCCTGGATGGCCGCCTGGACGGAGGGCATGTTGGTGCCCTCGACGTAGAGGTTCTCCAGGGTGCCGCCGAACGTCTTCTTCGCCCCGGCGCAGCGCTGCTCGTGGCCGACGTTGCCCTGCTCGTGCAGGACGCACACGGCCTTCTTGCGGCCGCGCTTGGTCAGCTCGGTGCCGACGGCCTCGCCCGCGATCTCCTCGTCCTGCCCGATGTGGGTCAGGGCGCCGTACGCGGCCGACTGGGCGGATCCGGAGTTGACGGTCACCACGGGGATGCCCGCCTTGACGGCCTTGCCGATGACGTCCTTGAGGGCGTCGGGCTTGGCGAGGCTGACGATGAGCCCGTCGACCTTCTGGTCGATCGCGTTCTGCACGAACTGTGCCTGCTGCTGCGCCTGGTCGTCGTGGGAGTAGACGAAGTTGATGTTGTCCTTCGCCGCGGCCTCCTTGGCGCCCTTCTGCACGATGTCCCAGAAGGTGTCGCCGTCGCCCGCGTGGGTGACCATCGCGAAGGTCCAGCGCGGCGTGGAGACGGCGGGTCGGCCCGCCTGGGCCGCCTTCGCCCGCTCCTCGGCGCGCTTGCCGCCCGTGCTGCTGCAACCCGCGAGGGAGGCTCCCAGTACCGCCGCGAGCACCGCGCCCACGACGCGTACCCCTGTCCGAACCCTAGCCACGTCTCCGTGCCCTTCCCTCGTGCGTCATCACTGCGTCATCAATCGGTCATTACGGTTCCAGCCGCCCAGTATCCGCCACAGTGGACCATGAGGGGTCATCGGGGCATGTGGGCGCGGATTGACAGGTCCCCCGGACGGGGTCACGTTGAGTGCATGCGCATCGGGCTCATCGGAACCGGCCGGATCGGCTCGTTCCACGCCGCGGCACTGGCCCGCCTCCCGGACGCCGGTTCGCTGCTGTTGGCCGACGCCGACCCCGCGCGGGCGGCGCGGCTCGCGGACCGGCTCGGGGCCACCGCCGCGCCCACCGTCGACCAGGTGTTCACCTGGGGGGTGGACGCCGTGGTGATCGCCACCGCCACCGAGGGCCACGCGGACCTGGTCGTACGGGCGGTGCGCGGCGGGTTGCCGGTGTTCTGCGAGAAGCCCGTGGCCCCGGACCTGGCCCGCACCCTGGCCGTGCTGCGTGAGGTGGCCTCCGTCGGAGGCACGCTCCAGCTGGGCTTCATGCGCCGCTTCGACGCCGGGTACACCACCGCCCGGGAGCTGGTCCGCTCGGGCGCGCTGGGCCGGCTGCACACCGTACGGACCACGACCGCCGATCCGGCGCCGCCGCCCGCCGCGTACCTGGCGACCTCGGGGGGCCTGTACCGCGACTGCCTCGTGCACGACTTCGACATGGTGCGCTGGGTGACCGGGCGGGAGGTGAGCGAGGTCTACGCGACCGGCACCGACGGCGGGTATCCGGCGTTCCGCGACAGCGGTGACGTGCACACGGCGGCGGCCTTGCTGACCCTGGACGACGGGACGCTCGTCAGCAGTACCGCGACCCGCTGCAACGGGGCGGGGTACGACGTACGGATGGAGCTGGCCGGGGAGCTGGACCAGATCACCTCCGGCCTGGACGACCGTACGCCGATCGCCTCCACCGAGCCGCACGGTCCGCCCCCGGCGAGCAAGCCGTGGTCCGGCTTCCTGGAGCGGTTCGGTCCGGCCTACGAGGCCGAGCTGGCGGCCTTCGTCCGGCTGGTGCGCGGCGAGGGCCCCAACCCGTGCGACGGGCGGGAGGCGCTGGCCGCGTTCCGCGTCGCGGAGGCGTGCGAGCTGTCGCGCCGGGAGCGGCGCCCCGTACGGCCGGCGGAGCTGCCGGACCTCTGAGGGGGCGGTGCGGACCATGGGGGTCACCGTAGGCACGGCGCTCACGCGGGCAGCAGCCGAATATCGGCCAATCGGACCGGTCGCGGCCACCGGTCGGGGCGCCGGTCGTGCGGCGGGTCGCTCAGCCCGTGGCGCGGCGGCCCCAGGTCGTGCCGACCAGGACGAGCGCGGCCCCGGTGAGGCCGAGGGCGCCGAGGCGCTCGCCGCCGATGGCGATGCCGGCGGCGGCCGCCCACAGCGGTTCGGTGCCCAGCAGCAGGCTGACGCGGGAGGGCGAGGTGCGGCGTACGGCCCACATCTGCACGAAGAAGGCGAAGAGGGTGCAGAAGACGGAGAGGAACGCCAGCCCGGCCCATTCGGCGGGGCCGAAGGCGGCGGCCGCCCGCCAGGGCGAGAACCCGGTGCCGGGGAGCGCGGCGAGGACGGCGAAGACGAGCGTCGCGCCGCCGAGCTGGACGGTGGTCAGGGAGAGGGAGTCGGCGTCCTGGACCGCCTTGATCCGTGCCATCAGCAGGACGTGCAGGGTCCGGGCCAGGGCGGCGCCGAGGATCAGCAGGTCGCCGAGGCCGGGCGCGCTGAAGCCCCCGCCCTGGGTGAGCAGGACGACGCCGGCGACGGAGAGGGCGGCGGCGCCGAGGAAGGCGGGCCGGGGCGCGGTCCGCCGTACGGCGGACTCGGCGAGCGGGGTGAAGATCATGGTCAGGCTGATGATCAGCCCGGCGTTGGTGGCGGAGGTGTGCACCACCCCGTAGGTCTCCAGCAGGAAGATCCCGCCGAGTACGAGTCCCAGCACGCCGGCGCCGCGCGCCTGGGCGGCGCTCAACGCGCGCAGCCGGCGCCACCCCGCCGTCACGAGGACGGGCAGCACCAGCGCGAAGCGCAGCACGAGCACCGCGATCACGGTGTGCGCGGTGGTGATGCCCTTGGCCGCGAGGAAGCTGGCCCCCCAGACGACGGCGACGAGCAACAGCGGCAGGTCCGCGAGCCAGGCCCGGCGGGGGGCGAGCGCGGGGGCGGGGGCGGCGAGGGTGGACACCGGGGCGGCTCCGACGACGGGAAGGGGTGGAGACGTCCTCGGCTCGCACGGGTGCGGGCTCACCGTAGCCGAGTCGATCTTCCCCGTCGACGGATTTCCGGCGCCGCCCCTCGCCCCGCGCGTCTATTCGCCGATCGTGCCGAACGTGGCACGGCCCGTCGGCCGGTACGTGTGGATGGCCGCGCCGCGATCGGTGGTGCGGGAGTCCGTCAGCTCGTAGGCCGTGGGCAGGCCTCCGACGGGGAACAGCCGGCGGCCCGCGCCGAGGAAGACGGGGAAGGTCAGCAGGTTCAGTTCCTCGACCAGGTCCCGCGCGAGCAGCCACTGCGCGAGCCGCGCGCTGCCGTGCACCTGGAGCTCGCCGTCGATCGCGTCCTTGGCCCGGACCACCTCCGCCTGGAGGTTTTCCCCGTCGACGACGGTGGTGTGCGCCCACGCAGGGTCCTTCAGGGTGGTCGAGGCGACGTACTTGGGCAGCCGGTTGAGGCCGCCGGCGATCGGGTCGGCGGGGTCGTCGTGGAGGGGCCAGTACCCGGCGAAGATCTCGTACGTCCGGCGGCCCAGCAGGAAGGCGCCGGCGCGTTCGAAGACCTCGTTCATGAACGCGCCCATGCCCTCGTCGGCGAAGGGGGTCAGCCAGCCGCCGTACTCGAATCCGCCTCTGGTGTCCTCCTGCGGCCCGCCGGGTGCCTGCATCACGCCGTCGAGGGTCACGAAGGTGGTGAGGGTCAGCTTGCCCATGGCGCTGCGCTCCTTGAGTCGTCGGATCGTTGTCGTTCCGTTTGCCCGTACACCGATTCAGACTCCCGGCCCGCACCGGACTCATCGGTGCGGCGCGCGTGAACGCCCCGTCCGATTCCTGCCGGCGACGGCCGGCGCATCCGAGTTTCCTTGAACCCGCAACGACTTGTCGGTCGATTCGAGGAGGAACCATGAACAACCGCCCAGTGGCTCTGGTGACCGGGGGCAGCCGTGGCATCGGAGCGGCCACCGCCCTGCGGCTCGCCGAGGACGGCGTCGACGTCGCCGTGACCTACGTGAACGGCGAGCGGGAGGCGGCCGAGGTCGTCGGGAAGATCGAGGCCCTCGGCCGCAGGGGCCTGGCGGTACGCGCCGACGCGGGCGACCCCGCGCGGGCCGTCGCGGGCGTCGAGGAGACCGTCCGGGTACTGGGCGGGCTCGACGTGCTGGTCAACAACGCGGGCGTCGGCGTCCTGGGCCCGCTGGACACGCTGAGCCCCGAGGACGTGGACCGGGTACTGGACGTCAACGTCCGGGGGGTCTTCCTCACCACGCAGGCGGCGGCCCGGCACATGGGCCGGGGCGGGCGCATCGTCACCGTCGGCAGCTGCATCGTCCAGCGGGTGCCCGGACCCGGCGGCACCCTGTACGCGATGAGCAAGGCGGCGCTGACCGGCCTGAACCGGGCGTTGGCCCGCGAGCTGGGTGAGCGCGGCATCACCGCGAACCTGGTCCACCCGGGCCCGGTGGACACCGACATGAACCCGGCCGACGGCCCGTACGCGGACGGGCAGCGGGCGCTGACGGCCCTCGGGCGCTACGGCACCCCGCGGGAGGTTGCCGCACTGGTGTCCTTCCTCGCCGGGGCGGACGCCGGCTACGTCACGGGCGCGGAGTTCGCGGTGGACGGTGGCCACGCGGCTTAGGGGGTGTCCGGCGGATCAGGGTCGGATAGGCCGCGACGTCTGGTGCGGTGCACCGCAAGGCGCCGGAGCGTCTCGATAGCGGAGCTATCGGGACGTTTCGGCAACGCGGCGAGGCGCCGTGCCAGACGCCGCGGGCCCGGCCATGATCCGCCGGACGCCCCCTAGGGTGTCCGGCGGATCGGGGTCGGGCCCGGATACGCCCACGGGGCGCGCCGCTCGTGCGGTGCGCCCCGTGGGGTCGTGCTCACGCCCCGGGGGTGTCGGCCCCGGGGCGGGCGGCGGGAGGAAGGGGCTCAGCCGCCCAGCTCCTGGTGACGGGCGGCGTGCGCGGCCGCGCCGGCCTCCGTCAGGGAACCGAACAGGCGCAGGCGGGAGAAGCCGCCGTCCGGGAAGATGTCGATGCGCACGTGGGTGCCGACGGCCGGGGCGTCGAGGACGAACCGGTGGTTGGTGTCGGGCTGCAGGCGGGTGCGCGGCAGGAACTCCGTCCACTCGCCCTCCTCGCCGGTCTTGATGGACAGCGAGGCCCAGCCGGCGGAGTTGCCCTTGAGGTAGGCGGTGTCGATCTCGACGGCGCGGATCTCGGACTCGGCGACGAGCTGGTAGCGGATCCAGTCGTTGCCGTTGTCGCGGCGGCGGGCGGTCTCCCAGCCGTCGTCCATCTTGCGGGAGCGGCCCGGGTTGATGGTGTTGGTCGGCGGCGAGTAGAAGCGGTTGGAGGCGTCCTCGACGGAGCCGCCGTTCTCCAGGGCGACCACGTCGAAGGTGCCGAGCGCGGCGAGCCACTTCGGGTCGGGGCGCACCTCGCCGTGGACGCGCAGGCGGGCGACGCCGCCGTCGGGGTGCTGGTTCAGCCGTACGTGGGTGAAGCGCTGCTCGACGTCGACCGCGAAGCCGTTGGCCGCGTGGCCGCCGACCGGGGTGCGCTCGACGAGGGTCGTCCACTTGACGTCCTCGGACAGCAGCTCCTCGGCGGTCGGGGAGCCCGGTACCGAGGCGGCCTGGACGGACACGGCCTGCGGCATGTTGCCGCGGAAGTGGGCGGTGTCGACGACGATGCCGCGGATGACGCCGGGGGCGCCGAGGCGGATCAGGGCGTAGTCGTGGTCCTCGGCGGTGGGCCAGGGCTGCTCGGCGGACACGCCGCGGCGGCGGCGGGTCTCCCAGCCGTCCATGACCTTGCCCTTGTGGCCGAAGTGCTCGGGGTCGAAGTGCGGGGCCTCGGCGATGAGGAGGTTCTCGCGCTCGGCGAAGAACTCGTCGTTGGCGGCGATGACACCGGCGCCCAGCTCGCGCGCGGCCAGGTTCGCGTACTGGGTGAAGGGGAACTCCGCGGTGCGGTAGTCCGCGTACGGGTCGCCGCCTCCGTACGGGTTCGCGTTACCGGTGAAGGATGCCAGTCCAGTCGAACGCTGTGCCACTGTCAGTTCTGCCTTTCAAGGAGGAGGCCCGTGGGCTCGGTCGGGGTGCCGTGGTCGGCGATCTGCCGGCCCCGCAGCCAGGTGGACTTCACGACGCCGTGCAGGGTCTTGCCCGCGTACGCCGTGACCTGGTTGCGGTGGTGCAGTTCGGCCGGGTCCACGGTGAAGGTCTCTTCGGGGGCCAGGACGGCGAAGTCGGCGTCGCGGCCGACCTCGATGGCGCCCTTGCGGTCCAGCCCGGCGAGGGCGGCGGGGGCGGCGGACATCCAGCGGACGACGTCCTCCAGGGAACGGCCGCGCTTGCGCGCCTCGGTCCAGATGGCGGGCAGGCCCAGCTGGAGGGAGGAGATGCCGCCCCAGGCGGTGGAGAAGTCGCTCGTCTTCAGGTCCGCGGTGGACGGCGAGTGGTCCGAGACGATGCAGTCGATGGTGCCGTCGACCAGCGCGTCCCACAGCAGGTCCTGGTTGGCGGCCTCGCGGATGGGCGGGCAGCACTTGAACTCGCTGGCGCCGTCGGGCACTTCCTCGGCGGTCAGGGTGAGGTAGTGCGGGCAGGACTCGACGGTGATCCGTACGCCCTCGGCCTTGGCGGCGGCGATCAGCGGCAGCGCGTCGGAGGAGGACAGGTGCAGGACGTGGACGCGCGCGTTCAGTCGCTTCGCCTGGGCGATCAGGTTGCCGATCGCGGTGTTCTCGGCGTCGCGCGGGCGGGAGGCGAGGAAGTCGGCGTACTTGGGGCCGGGGACGACGGGGGCGGCGTCGAGGTGGTGCGGGTCCTCGGCGTGGACGATCATCAGGCCGCCGAAGCCGGTGATCTCGGCGAGCGAGGCGGCCAGCTGCTCCTGGTCGAGCTCGGGGAACTCCTCGACGCCCGAGGGCGACAGGAAGCACTTGAAGCCGTAGACACCGGCGTCGTGCAGCGGGCGCAGGTCCTTCACGTTGTTCGGGAGCGCGCCGCCCCAGAAGCCGACGTCCACGTGCGCCTTGCTGCGGGCGACCTCCTGCTTGACGCGGAGGTTGTCGACCGTGGTGGTCGGCGGCAGGGAGTTGAGCGGCATGTCGAGGAGGGTGGTGATGCCGCCGGCGGCGGCGGCGCGGGTGGCCGTCCAGAAGCCCTCCCACTCCGTGCGGCCCGGGTCGTTGACGTGGACGTGGGTGTCCACGAGGCCGGGGAGCAGGACGTCGTCGCCGAAGTCCTCCAGTCGGGCTCCGGCCGGTACGTCGGCGTCGTGCGCGAGTACGGCCGTGATCTTCCCGCCGGCGACGGCGACCGAGGCGGCCCGCGTCCCCTCGGGGGTGATGACGCGCGTCGAGCGCAGTACCAGTTCCACAGCCACATCGGCCACCGGGAACCTCCCCATCTACTTCCACAGAGCGAAATTCAACGTTCTGTTGACGGAGTCTTCACCCCGATCCGGGGCCAGTCAAGAGCGTCCGGACGGACCACTGACCGGCTCGTACCGCAATTGGATGTTTCCACAGGATGGAATTAAGATTTCACTATCCAGAATGTAGCTACCGCCACCCGCCACCGGGGGGCTACCTTCCGGAGGATGTCCACCACCGGGACAAACCACCCCTGACCGGCGAGGAAGGCGAGGCCCCGCATCTAGGGCCGTCGCCGACCGACGGGTAGGCTGCTCCCTTGCCTGCCAGCACCGAAAGGACCGCGCCGTGCCGACGTCCAGCGCCAGCACCACCGACGCTTCCGCCAAGCCCACCGCCGCGGGCGGTGGCGTCCAGTCCCTGGAGCGCGCCTTCGATCTGCTCGAACGCATGGCCGACGCCGGGGGCGAAGTCGGCCTCAGCGAGCTCTCCGCCGCCAGTGGCCTCCCGCTGCCCACCATCCACCGGCTGATGCGCACGCTCGTCGCGTGCGGCTACGTCCGGCAGCAGCCCAACCGACGGTACTCCCTCGGCCCCCGGCTGATCCGCCTCGGCGAGTCGGCGTCGCGCCTGCTGGGCACCTGGGCCCGCCCCTACCTCGCCCGCCTGGTCGAGGAGACCGGCGAGACGGCGAACATGGCGCTGCTCGACGGCGACGAGATCGTCTACGTCGCCCAGGTGCCGTCCAAGCACTCCATGCGCATGTTCACCGAGGTCGGCCGCCGCGTGCTGCCGCACTCCACCGGTGTGGGCAAGGCGCTGCTCGCCCACACCCCCGCCGACGAGGTACGGGCGCTCCTGGCGCGCACCGGCATGCCGGCCGCGACCGAGAAGACCATCACCACGCCCGAGGGCTTCCTCGACGCGCTGGAGCAGGTCCGCAAGGTGGGCTACGCGGTCGACGACAACGAGCAGGAAATAGGAGTCCGCTGCCTCGCCGTGTCGGTGCCGAACTCGCCGACCGCCGCCGCGATCTCCATCTCAGGCCCGGCGGGCCGGGTGACCGAGGCCGTCGCCGAGTCCTTCGTGCCGATCCTTCAGGGCGTGGCCGCCGAGCTGTCGGTGGCCCTGTCCAACCAGACGCCGGCCTAGCGTTACCCGTCCGGCGGCGGGCCGAAGGCCGCCGGCCTGGCGGGGAGGCGGTGGGCCGGCGCCGGTGGGCCGGCGGCAGTCGGCCTGTAGCAGTGGGCCGGTCGGGCGTCCGCGATGGCGGGGTGCGCGTGGGCGGGGCAGCGTGGTCGGGAACCGTCCCGCCGCACCGCCGCGAGGTCCGCCCCATGGCCACGAGCCCCGTCACAGCGCCGCGTCCGCCCGAGGCCCGGCACGGGTCCGCCGCAGGCAGGGGCCGACGGCGCGCTCTCCTCTGGTTGGCCCCCGTCGCCGCCGCGTACTGCCTCGCCCAGCTGCTCCTGGCCGTGCCCGGCGTCGGGCTCGGCTGGGACGAGACCGTGTACGTCAGCCAGGTCTCCCGCGACGCGCCCGCCGCCTTCCTCAGCGCCCCGCGCGCCCGCGGCATCACGTTCCTCGTCGCCCCCGTCACCGCACTCACCCCGTCCGTCCTGGCCCTGCGGATCTACCTGGCCCTGCTCTCGGCGACTGCGCTGCTGCTCTCCCTCTGGGCATGGCGGCGCGTGCTCCCCGCGCCCGTGCTCGCCCTGGCGGGGGCCCTCTTCGCCGGCCTGTGGCCGACCCTGTTCTACGGTCCGCAGGCCATGCCCAACCTCTGGGTGGCCTTCGGGGCGCTCCTCGCCGTCGGCTGCTTCCTGCGGGCCGCCCGCGACCCCGGCGACCGCCCCGCGCTCGCCGGGCTCGCCGCCGGGATCGCCCTCGCCGCGCTCATGCGCCCCTCCGACGCGGTCTGGCTCGTCCTGCCCCTGGCGTGCGCCGTGCCCGCCGCCCGCGCCGGGCGGCGGACCGCGCTGCTCGCCGCGCTCGCCTCCGGGGCCCTGCTCGGCGCGGCCGAGTGGGTCGCCGAGGCCGAGCTCCGCTACGGCGGCCTCCTCACCCGACTGCACCGCGCCGGGGAGATCCAGGGCGGCCTCGGCTGGCACCCGGCGTTCGGCGACCACGCCCGCGCCCTGAGCGGCCGTACGCTCTGCCGCCCGTGCGACGTGCCCTGGTCCCAGCCCGTCACCGCCCTGTGGTGGTTTCTACTGCCCCTGCTCACCGCGGCCGGGCTCGTCATCGCGTACCGGTCCGGGCGGCTGCGCCCGTTCCTGCTGCCCACGGCGACGGCGCTGTCCCTGGCGGCGCCGTACCTGCTGCTGGTCGGGTACGCGGCTCCCCGCTTCCTGCTGCCCGCGTACGCCCTGCTGTCCCTCCCCGTCGCCCTGGTCCTGGCCCGGCTGCTCGCCTGGGCCCGGACCCGGCCGGTCGCCCTGGCACTGCTGTGCGTGGCGCTGGCAGCGCACCTCGCGCTGCACCTCGCCGTCACCGCCCAACTCGGGGCGCGGGGCAGGGCCAACCGGGCGGCCTTCGCGACCGTGGCCGCCGAGCTGCACCGCCAGGGGGTACGGCCGCCCTGCGTGGTCAGCGGCGAGGAGGCCGTCCGGGTGGCCTTCCTCGCCGGGTGCGCCTCACGCCAGGTTTACGGGGGCCACGACGGCAGCATCAGCGCCGACGGGCTCGCCGCCCTGGCCCGCACCCGGCCCACGGCGGTGCTGGTGGCGAACGGGGCGCCGCCGCCCGCGTGGGCCCGGGGCTGGCGGCCGCTCCCCCTGCCGGACTTCCCGGGCGGGCCCGGCCACCTCGCCTACCTGTCCTCTTCGGCGCGCCCCGCCCCGGCGGACGGCCACACCGCCACCGACGGCCACACCGCCACCGACGCCGACGCGCGCCGGCTACGCGGGGACTGAGACGGTGAGCCGGCCGTCGGCCATGGTCGCCGTACGGTCCATGCGTTCCAGGTGCGCGTGGTCGTGCGTGACCAGCACCGTGGCGGTGGAGCGCTCCCGGGTGAGGGTCACCAACAGGTCGAGGACGGCCGCGCCCCGCTCGTGGTCGAGGGCGCTGGTGGGCTCGTCGACCAGCAGCACCGCCGGCTCGTTCATCAGCGCGCGGGCGATGTTGATCCGCTGGCGCTGCCCGCCCGAGAGCTGGTGCGGCCGCCGGTCGGCCTTGTCGGCCAGCCCCACCGCGTCCAGCAGCTCCAGCGCCCGCCCGCGCAGCCGCTTGGACGGCCGACCCGAGATGTGCGCCATCACCTGGAGCTGCTCGGCGGCGGTCAGCGAGGCCAGCAGGTTCGGCTGCTGGAAGACGATGCCGATGCTCTCGCGGCGCAGGGCCGACTTCTCGGCCGCGCCCAGCGCCGTGACGTCCTGCCCGGCGACGACCACCCGGCCGGAGTCCGGGGTGACCAGGGTCGCGGCCACCGCCAGCAGGCTGGACTTGCCGGAGCCCGAGGGGCCGATGACGGCGGTCAGGGTGCCGGCCGGGACCTCCAGGCTCACCGCGTCCAGCGCCGTGAGGCGGCCGTCCCCGTCGGGGTAGGTGAGTGTGACGTCGTGGACGAGGAGGGTCATCGGGCGCTCCCGAGGGCGGTCAGCGGGTCGACGGCGGTGATCCGCCGGATGGACAGGGCCGCGCCCAGCGCGCCGAGCGCGATCATGATCGCGGCGGGGACGAGCACGGTGGCGGCGTCGAGGACGAAGGGCACGTCGCCGCCGCTGATCAGCGCGCCGATGGCGACCGCGAGGGCCGTGCCGAGCCCGGTGCCGATGGCCAGCATCACCACGGCCTGGCCGAGCGCGTCGCGCAGCAGGTACGGGGTGGAGGCGCCCAGCGCCTTCAGGACGGCGACGTCGCCGCTGCGCTGGATCGTCCAGACGGTGAAGAAGGCCCCTATGACCAGCGCGGAGATCGCGAAGAGGAAGCCGCGCATCAGCTGGAGCGAGCCGTTCTCGGCCTGGTAGGAGCCTATGGCGCCGAGTGCCTCGTCGACGGTCCGCGACGTCGTGCCGGCGGCCCGGTCGGCGGCGGCGAGGTCCACGGACCCGGAGGTGTCCAGGGCGATCACGGTGGCGAGGGTCTCCAGGGAGGTCCCCGGGTTGCCGATGCGCTGCCAGTCGTTCAGGTCCATCCAGACGACCGGGGTGTGGCTGTAGGCGGCGGTGCCGGACACCGCGGCCACGGTCAGCTCCAGCTGCCCGATCTTCACCTTGCCGCCGGGGCGCAGACCGCCGAGTTCCCTGGCCGCCTTCTCGGCCAGGACGACGGAGCCCTGCGCGAGCCCCGCGCCGGCGGGCGGCAGCGGGCCGGTCGCCTCGACGCCGAAGACGGAGACGGCGGCGGTGCGCTCACCCGAGACGGCGTTGGTGGTGCGGATGCCGAGCGGCTGGGCGGACGTCACCCCCGGCCGGTCGCGCCAGGACCGCCAGGCACTCTCGGGCAGCTGGGAGTTGGTGAAGGAGACCTTCTGGTCCCCGGCGGGCGCGGCGAAGGCCAGCCGCGAGGCGGGCAGTCCGGTGATGGCCGAGATGTTCTCCCGGGCCAGTCCGGAGGTGAGCCCGGACAGCAGGCCGACCAACAGTGTGATCAACAGGACGACCGAGCCCATGAGGGCGAAGCGGCCCTTGGCGAACCGTAGATCTCTCCATGCGACGAACATGACCCCCACCTTGGTCTTCCGCGTGGGCACAGGGCATCGCGCCACAGTAGGGATCCTCCTATCGAAGGTGTCACGCGGACATCGAACTTTTGGTTGACCGGAGCTCCGCACCGCCGCTCTAGGCTGGTCGAGACATGTCTGACGCCGCCCCGCTCCCGCGCCCCCTGACCCCCGTCTCCCGCGTCCTGCGGCTGTGCCTGCACGCGCTGCTGCTCGGGCTGCTCGCGCTGGCCGCCTCCCGCGCCGTCGCCGGCTCCGCGCCGCGCGCCGGCGCGGTGGTCGCCGCCTGCGCCGTGCTGGCCGCCGTCTACGCGGCGGGCGTACGGGCCCCCGCCGTGCACCGCTCCGCACGCGCCGCCGGGGTGTGGTTGGCCGCCGTGGGCGCAGCTTGGGTGGCGCTGCTGGTGGTCTCGCCCGACGGGCTGTGGATCGCGTTCCCGCTGTACTTCCTGGAGCTGCACCTGCTGCGGCTGCGCTGGGCGCTGGCCGCCGTCGCGCTCACGGCGTGCGCGGCCATCGGCGGGTTCGTCGCGCACAGCGGCTCCCCGAACCCGGGGGCCTTCCTCGGGCCGGTGCTGGGCGGGGCGGTGGCCGTCGCGACGGTGCTCGGCTACCAGGCGCTGTACCGCGAGAGCGAGCGGCGCCGGGAGCTGATCGAGGAGCTGATCGCCACCCGTGCCGAGCTGGCAGCCGCCGAGCGGGGCGCGGGGATCCTGGCCGAACGCGAGCGCTTGGCCCGGGAGATCCACGACACCCTTGCCCAGGGCCTGTCCTCGATCCAGCTCCTGCTGCGCGCGGCGGAACGCGCCCTGTCCGAGGACCGTACGGGCTCGGAGGACCGTACGGGCTCGGAGGACCGTACGGGCTCGGAGGACCGTACGGCCGCCCCCGAGGTCGACGCGCGGGCCACGGCGGCGCTCACGCACATCGGCCGCGCCCGCGAGGCCGCGCAGGACAACCTCGCCGAGGCACGGCGCTTCGTACGGGCCCTGTCACCCCCGGACCTGGCGCACGGATCGCTGCCCGCCGCCCTGGAGCGGCTGTGCGCCGCCGCGCCGGGACCGCGCGTGCGCTTCACCGTCAGCGGGACCCTCCGCGAGCTGCCCACCCCCTACGAGGTGGCCCTGCTGCGGATCGCGCAGTCGGCGCTGGCCAATGTGGTGCGACACGCGCGGGCGGGCCGCGCCGAGATCACGCTGACCTTCATGGACAGTTCCGTCACCCTGGACGTCGTCGACGACGGCGAGGGCTTCGACCCCCGCGTCGATCCCCGCTTCGACCCCTCCCGCGCCCCCGCCGGCGAGGGCGGTTTCGGTCTGCCCGCGATGCGCGCGCGGGCCGAGAGCCTGGGCGGGCTGTTCACCGTCGAGTCCGACCCGGGCCAGGGCACCGCCGTGGCCGTGACCCTGCCGCTGCCCGTGGAGGCACCGTGACCATCCGTCTCCTGCTCGCCGACGACCACCCGGTGGTGCGGGCCGGGCTGCGCGCGGTCCTCGACACCGAGCCGGACTTCGCGGTGGTCGCCGAGGCGGCCACCGCCGAGCGGGCGGTGGAGCTGGCCGCCTCCGAGCCGGTGGACGTGGTCCTGATGGACCTCCAGTTCGGGTCCGGCATGCACGGCTCGGCGGCCACGGCGGCGATCACCGCGCGGCCCGACGCGCCCCGCGTCCTCGTACTGACCACGTACGACACGGACGCCGACATCCTCGCGGCGGTGGAGGCGGGCGCCTCCGGCTACCTGCTGAAGGACGCCCCGCCGGAGGAACTGGCGGCGGCGGTCCGCACGGCCGCCGCCGGGCAGTCGGCCCTGGCGCCGGCGGTGGCCCTGCGGCTGATGGACCGGATGCGGACGCCGGCGGAGGCCCTGACGAAGCGGGAGCTGGAGGTGCTCCAGCTGGTCGCGGACGGGCTGTCGAACCAGCAGATCTCGAAGCGGCTGTTCCTCAGCCAGGCCACCGTCAAGTCCCACTTGGTGCACATCTACGCGAAGCTCGGCGTCGATTCCCGCACCTCGGCGGTCGCGGCGGCCGCGACGCGCCGCCTGATCCGCACGCCGTAGGGGCTCAGCCCCGCCCCCGCCTCGTCCGCCCCCGCCCGGCTACGCCACCCAGTACGGCCGGTCCACGCCCGGGGTGAGGGGCACGCCGTCGTGGAAGGCCTGCGCGAGGAGGCGTACGCCCTCGTCCAGACGGGCCGCCGGCAGGGTGTACGGGATGCGCAGCCGGTGCTCGAAAGTGCCGGGGTCCACGCCGAAGCGGGCCCCGCGACCGATGTGCACGCCGGCCGCGGCGGCCCGTTCCGCCAGCGCCGAGCTGACGGGCTCCCCGAGGTCCACCCAGAGCGAGAGCCCGCCGGGCGGCACCTGCCAGGACCACTCGGGCGTGTACCGCTGGAGGGAGGCCACCAGGGCCGCGCGCTGACCGCGCAGCCGCTCCAGCCGCGCCGGCAGCGACGCGTCCAGGCCTTCCAGCAGCGGGAGGGAGACCAACTGGTCGAGCACCGAGCCGGTCATGTCGACGCTGACGCGTACGGCGGTCAGTTCGGTGATCAGCTTGGCGGTGGCCCGGACCCAGCCGACGCGCAGGCCGCCCCAGTGGGTCTTGCTGAGCGAGCCGATGGTGATCACGTGGTCGGCGCCGGCGCGCGGGGCGAGCGAGGCGAGCGGGGCCGGGGCGGGAGCGTCCAGGGCGATGTCGGCGATGGTCTCGTCCACCACCAGCCACGTCCCGGTGGCCCGGGTCGCCGCGAGCAGGCGCAGCCGCTGCTCCTCGGGCATCAGCAGGCCGGTCGGGTTGTGGAAGTCGGGGATCACGTAGGCCAATCGGGGCACCGTCTGGCGCAGGGTGGACTCGGCGATGTCCATGTCCCAGCCGGCGTCGGAGACGGCGATGGAGCCGGTGCGCAGGCGGGCGTGGCGCAGGGCGTCGAGGGCGTTGGCGTAGGTGGGGCTCTCGGTGACGACGCGGTCGCCGGGGCGGCACAGGAGACCGACGACGAGCGCGAAGGCCTGCTGTGCCCCGGCGGTGACGAGGATCTGCTCGGGGCGGGTGGGCAGCCCGCGCCGGGTGAAGCGGTCGGCGACGGCCTGGCGCAGGTCGGGCAGGCCGAAGGGGTGGTAGCCGGGGTTGCGGGTGTAGCCGGCCAGGCGGGGCGCGGCCCGGGCCAGGGCGTCGGTGAGGCTGCCCTCGGGGGCCCCCATGGCGGCGATGGCCAGGTCGATGCCGGGATCGCCGTCGGCGTGCCGGCCGCCGGCTCCGACGATGGCGTGGGCGCCGACGGGGGCGTGGCCTTCGGGGAGTTCGGTCCAGGTGCCGGAGCCGCGCCGGCTTCGGACGTAGCCGCTCTCGCGCAGCAGGTCGTAGGCGCCGGTGACGGTGGCCCGGCTGGCGCCGACGGCCTCGGCGAGTTCGCGTTCGGCGGGCAGGCGTACGTGCAGGGCGACGCGGCCGTCGAGGATGAGGGTACGGACGGCGTCGGCGAGGGAGCGGTAGCCGGGGCGGGCCAGGACCTCCGCCGGGAGCATGGCGGCGAGCTGGCGGCTGCCGATCGTCCTGTCCGCCGTGTGGACCACTCGCCCGTTCGCCATGCCAACCTCCCCCGATTGGCTCTGCCTGTCAGGCCAATCGGGGTCCAGACTCGCGGTATTGGCCCCCGATTGGCAAGGAGTAGCCACGATGCCGCAGCACTTCCTCACCGACCGTGACGAACGGGCCCTGGTGGCCGCCGCCGAGCACCGGATCTGCGAGCCGCTGCGCGTGGGCGCGGCCCTGGCCGTCGTAGGGCGCCTGCTGTCGCGGCGCCTGGGCCGGCCGGGGCGCCCGGGACGCCCGGGGCGCTCGGGACGCTCGGAAGGTGGGGCGCAGGGGCGAGAATCGCTGACATGCCAACCGATGTAGACCGTTCGACAGACCCGTCCTCCGACCGCCGAGCCCCCGCCGTGATCGCGGGGCTGCTGCTCGCCGCCGGGGGCGGCCGGCGGCTCGGCGGGCGGCCCAAGGCCCTGCTGTCCCACCGCGGCCGCCCCCTCGTGGAGAACGCCGTGCGCGTGCTGCGCGAGGCGGGCTGCGCCCCGATCCACGTGGTGCTGGGCGCCTCGGCGGCCGAGGTCCGCGAACGCGCCGACCTGAGCGGCTGCGTGGTCGTGGACAACCCGGACTGGGCGGAGGGCATGGGCTCCTCCCTGCGGGTGGGGCTGACCTCCCTGGCCGGTACGGGCGCCGACGCGGCCTTGGTCTCCCTGGTGGACCAGCCCGGCATCGGGCCGGCGGCCGTGGCCCGCGTACGGGAGGCGTACCGGTCGCCGTCGAGCCTGGTGGCTGCGTCCTACGACGGGGAACGCGGCCATCCGGTGCTGTTCGGGTCGCACCGATGGGCGGACATCGCGGCGACGGCCACGGGCGATCAGGGTGCGCGTGTCCACCTCAGGGAACACGCCGGGGACGTCATGCTGGTGGAGTGCGGGGACATCGCGGCGGCCTACGACATCGACACCCCGCCCGACCTGGCACGTCTGGACTGAGCGGCGCTCGCTCGCGCCTTGAGCGCCGTGTGACCACGATGGCACTGAGGGCCACCGGCTACCGGAATCTGTCGACTCAGAGAATCTCGACATCAACAAACCATTGAACTTCCACCATGAGGAAATTACTATCCACTGGTCAGAAGCGCCCTGAACCCACAGACGGCGCCCGCGACCGTTATCCGGAACTCTCCACACCCGACGGCACTGCGTGCCGTCTCGCGCGAGCATTCCCCGCGGCCGCCAGGCACCGCCGCTGAAGGAGTGACAGATATGTCCGCACCAGCGCCGTCCCCGCTGGCCATCGTCGACGCCGAGCCCCTGCCCCGGCAGGACGAAGTCCTCACGGAAGCGGCCCTCACCTTCGTGGCCGAGCTCCACCGGCGGTTCGCCCCCCGCCGCGCCGAGCTCCTCGCCCGACGGGCCGAGCGCCGCTCCGAGATCGCCCGGACCTCCACCCTCGACTTCCTCCCGGACACCGCACAGGTCCGCGAGGGCGACTGGAAGGTGGCCCCGGCCCCGGCGGCGCTGAACGACCGCCGCGTGGAGATCACCGGTCCGACGGACCGCAAGATGACCATCAACGCCCTGAACTCGGGCGCCAAGGTCTGGCTCGCCGACTTCGAGGACGCCTCGGCTCCCACCTGGGAGAACGTCGTCCTCGGCCAGCTCAACCTCATCGACGCCTACGAGCGCCGCATCGACTTCACGGACGCGCGCACCGGCAAGGCGTACGCCCTGAAGCCCGCCGACCAGCTCGCCACCGTCGTGATGCGGCCGCGCGGCTGGCACCTGGAGGAGCGTCACCTGCGGTTCGAGGGCGCCCCGGCCTCCGGCGCGCTCGTCGACTTCGGCCTGTACTTCTTCCACAACGCCCAGCGCCTGATCGACCTCGGCAAGGGCCCGTACTTCTACCTGCCGAAGACGGAATCGCACCTGGAGGCCCGCCTCTGGAACGAGATCTTCGTCTTCGCCCAGGACTACGTCGGCATCCCGCAGGGCACCGTCCGCGCGACCGTCCTCATCGAGACGATCACCGCGGCCTACGAGATGGAAGAGATCCTCTACGAGCTGCGCGACCACGCGGCCGGCCTGAACGCGGGCCGCTGGGACTACCTCTTCTCCATCGTCAAGAACTTCCGTGACGGCGGCGAGAAGTTCGTCCTGCCGGACCGCAACGCGGTGACCATGACGGCCCCGTTCATGCGCGCCTACACCGAACTGCTGGTCCGCACCTGCCACAAGCGCGGCGCCCACGCCATCGGCGGCATGGCGGCCTTCATCCCGTCCCGCAAGGACGCGGAGGTCAACAAGGTGGCGTTCGAGAAGGTCAAGGCCGACAAGGACCGCGAGGCGAACGACGGCTTCGACGGCTCCTGGGTCGCCCACCCCGACCTGGTCCCGATCGCGATGGCCTCCTTCGACGCCGTCCTCGGCGAGAAGCCCAACCAGAAGGACCGCCTGCGCGAGGACGTCGCGGTGGCCCCCGGCGACCTGATCGCGATCGACTCGCTGGACGCCCGTCCCACCTACGAGGGCCTGCGCAACGCCGTCCAGGTCGGCATCCGCTACATCGAGGCGTGGCTGCGCGGCCTCGGCGCGGTCGGCATCTTCGGCCTGATGGAGGACGCCGCCACAGCGGAGATCTCGCGCTCCCAGATCTGGCAGTGGATCAACGCCGGAGTCGTCTTCGAGAACGGCGAGCTCGCCACCGCCGAACTGACCCGCAAGATCGCCGCCGAGGAACTCGCCGCGATCCGCGCCGAGGTCGGCGACGAGGCCTTCGCGGCCGGAAAGTGGCAGCAGGCCCACGACCTCCTCCTCCAGGTCTCCCTGGACGCCGACTACGCGGACTTCCTCACCCTCCCCGCGTACGACCAACTCGTGGGCTGACACCCCCGACCTCCCCACCTCGACTGAAACGCACAGCAGTCGAAGAGCGGCTCCGCCCCCGTCCCCTTGCCGGTGACGGGGGCGGAGCCGTGTCCGGGCCCGGTTCGCGGGCGGCTTTGCGCAGGCGTTTGCCGGACAACGCGACGAAGTCCCCCGGAGTTGCCGGCGCGGGCCGGTCGTAGCGACACGGCGACCGAACGAACGGTCGGCCGTTACTTCATCGTAACTTGGCTGTACCTAGCGGTAACAAGTGGGCGCGTGTCACCTTTTCGGTGCCACCGGCGCCGGCGGTACCCCCACTTACCAAGCCACGCAGCGAAGTTGTTGGCGACTTCGGCGTGGCCGACCGCAGGAGTTCCGCAGTGATCGGATTCCGCAAGGCCGGCAAGGACCGGGTTGCCCCCAGGCGTGTGCGACGGCTGGCGGGCGTCGGGATGGTCGTACCGCTCGCCGTCGGCGCGTTGCTGGGCGGCGGGGCCGCCCCCGCCGTGGCCGGCCCCGGCAACGGACCCACCGCCGTGGTGTCCATGGGCGACAGCTACATCTCCGGCGAGGCCGGCCGCTGGAAGGGCAACAGCCTCACCAACACCGGCAACCGCAACGGCACCGACCGGGCCTGGATCAGCGGCAGTTCGTACGACCCCGCCAAGGTCTACGGGACCACCGCCGGCGGCTGCCACCGTTCGGACTCGGCCGAGGTGATCAGCGCGGGCGCCATCGCCGAGACGGCCGTGAACCTGGCCTGCTCCGGCGCGACCTCGCAGAACGTCTTCCGGGCCTCCAACGGGGGCGTGTCCTTCAAGGGCGAGGCCCCGCAGGCCGACCAGCTCGCGGCCGTCGCCGCGAGCCGCGACGTCAAGGTCATCGCGCTGTCCATCGGCGGCAACGACCTCGGCTTCGCCGACATCATCAAGGACTGCGCGTACGACTTCGTGCTCTGGGGCTCGTACTGCTACGACAACCAGCAGTACGGGGTCGACCAGAAGATCGACGCGGTGATGGCCGACGTCGGCAAGTCCGTGGACGAGATCCGCGCCGTCATGCGCGCGGCCGGCTACACGGACTCCTCGTACCGGATCGTCCTGCAGTCCTACCCCTCGCCGATCCCCCGGGCCGCGGAGAACCGCTACACCCAGAGCGACTGGAGCCGACTCAACACCGGCGGCTGCCCGTTCTGGAACCGGGACTCGGACTGGGCGCGGGACTCGTTGGTGCCGCAGATCGCGAACCGCATCAAGGGCGTGGCCACGGCCAAGGGCGTGCAGTTCCTGGACCTGAGGGACATGCTCCAGGGGCGTGAGGTCTGCGCGAAGGCCAGCAAGCAGGTCAGCTCCTCGGTGCCGGCGTCGGCGCGCACCAGCGAGTGGGCGCGCTGGATCGACAACAACGAGTCGCAGGGCCTGATCCAGGAGTCCATGCACCCGAACCACTACGGGCAGCTCGCCGTCGGACGGTGCCTGTCCCTGGCCGTCGCCCAGCCGGCCAACTCCACCGTCGGCTGCAAGAACACCGCCGGGGGCGACCACACGGGGATGTACCTGACTCCGGCGTCATAGCCCGCGTCATAGCCCGGAACCCCCGTCCGTCACGGCGGTAAACCGGATGAACCCGGCGGGGCGTGCTGTCAGGATCGCTTCCATGACAGCACGCCCCGCACGTCCGCCCCGCGCCGGCCGCCCCGATCGACCCAGCCTCTACATCTCCGTCGACATCGAGGCCGACGGCCCCATCCCCGGCCCCTACTCCATGATCAGCCTCGGGGCCTGCGTCGCCGGGCGGCAGGACGGCGCGCTGTATACGGCCGCCGATCCGCAACACCAGACCTTCTACCGGGAGTTGCGCCCCATCAGCGAGCGCCACGTGGAAGCCGCGCTCGCCGTGAGCGGCCTGGACCGCGACTGGCTGCTGCGCGAGGGCGCCGACCCGGCCACCGCCATGGCGGAGTTCCGTAGCTGGGTACGGGAGGTCTCCGCCGGAGCCCAGCCGGTGATGTGCGGCTACCCGGCCTCCTTCGACTGGACGTTCCTGTACTGGTACCTGATCGAGTTCGGCGACGACAGCCCCTTCGGCCACTCCGGCTGTCTGGACATGAAGACCCTCTACGCGACGAAGGCCCGCGTCCCGCTGCGCGCCGCCGTAAAGGGCCGCATGCCCCGCGCCCTCCTCTCCTCCCGCCCCCACACCCACCACGCCCTCGACGACGCGATCGAACAGGCGGAGCTGCTGAGCAACCTGATGCTGTGGGAGCCGGGGACACCCTAGGGGACTATCCCGCGCTCGGCGCCCGGTTCTCGTCGTCCTCCCGGAGGGCGGTGCGGACGCCGGTGACGACCACGGTGATCAGGCAGAGGGCGATGACGGTCTCGGCCCACAGGAAGGCGAACCAGTCCAGCACGCAGCCGATCGGGGGCGTGCCGGGGGCCGTGTTGCGGAACGCCGCGAGGGCGAACAGGGTGGCGGCCATCCAGGCGAGGGCGGGCCAGACCAGGCCCTTGCCGCGGGTCGTCAGGTACCAGGCTCCGAGGAGCACGGACGCCGCCAGCGCCCACATCACCACCATCATGAAGACCGCGAAGACGAGCAGGCTGCCCGATCGGGACAGCCTCAGCGTCACGACGGCCTCCTGCGGGGAGGGCGTGGGGCGCGCGGAGATCGAGAAGAGGGTGTCGTTGTTGGAGAACAGCAGGCGCACCGGCACCTGCTTGCCACCCAGCATCGCCCGGAACCCGATGTCGGTCTCGTAGGTGTCGAACGGGTAGTCGCTGATCGACCCACCCGCGAGCGCGACCTGCACGTCCCTGGTCTCCAGCCGCTCGTGCGCCGTGAACTCCAGGTCGCCGAGGGTGGCCCCGGAGGTCTGGAGGCTGAGATCGGCCACCGGGGCGGCCCCCTCCGCCTCGGCGAGGGTCCCGCGTGGGGTGACCCAGACGCGCAGCTCCAGCTCTCTGGCCGCGGCGTCGACGCGTTGGACGACGGCCTCGACGTCCACCCGGTCGGCGGCCGACGATCCGACGGTGTGGACCGTCTCGCCCGCCTGCTGCTCGGCGAACTGCAGCCACGAGCCCACGGATACCGCTACGAGGATCAGGACCGCGACGGGCAGCAGGACCGCCACGATCGACCCCCCGGAGCGGCGTGGGCGCGGGGGGTCCGACGGGGGGTCCGACGGTCGGGCCGGCGGTGGGGCCGAGGGTGGGGCCATGGTGACTCCGACGAGGTGGGGTTCGGGTCGTGTGCTGCTGCTGCGGCGCGCGTCCCATCGTGTCGGACGGCCCGGGGGCTACCGGGTGTGACCGCTCCGCGTGCACCCGAACGCGTCACCCGGTAGCGTCGAAAGCGCGCGCTCCGCCCCAACCGTTGCGGCCCGGCCTCGCAAGAGGGCCGCCGATGTCGGCAGAGGGACGAGACCACATGCCACAGCACAGGATTCACGCGGTGGCTGCCGCGGCCGCGCTGGCCTGCCTGACAGCGTTCGGCCCCACCCCGAGCAGCGCCTCATCGGCATCCGACCGGGCCGCCGCACCCACCGCGCCCACCCCGCCGGCCCCCCGGTTCGTCCCCGGCGCCTGTCCGAAGCCGCCGGAGCCCATCAAAGCGCTGGCCACGGCACGCTGCGGGTTCCTGGAGGTCCCCGAGAACCGCTCCCGGCCCGGCGGCCGCACCATCAGGCTGGCCGTGGCGCGCATCGCGGCCACCGCGGCGAAGCCGGCCGCGGAGCCGGTGGTGTTCATGGCGGGCGGCCCCGGTGCCGACACGTTCGACGACATCCCCTTCCTGATCGACTCCGGCCTGAACAAGGACCGCGAGCTGATCGTCATGGCCCAGCGCGGCAACCTCTACGACCGGCCGAACCTCGCCTGCCCGGAGGTCGACCGGTTCAACGCGCGGGCCGTGGGCCTGGGCTACGACGCCCAGGAGGCGAAACAGCTCATGCTGAAGGCGGTGAAGGACTGCCGGAACCGCCTGACGGCCGACGGCGTCGACCTGAGCGCCTACAACAGCACCGAGAACGCGGCGGACTTCGCCGACCTGCGCAAGGCGCTGAACATCCCCGAGTGGAACGTCTACGGGTACTCCTACGGCAGCAACCTGGCCCTGACGTACCTGCGCCTGCACCCCGAGGGGATCCGCGCGGTGGCGATCGACTCGATCGCACCGTCCCAGTTCGTGACCCTGCCGTGGACATGGGGCAGCACCGCCGAGGGAATCCGCAACATCTTCGAGGCGTGCGCGGCGCAGCCCGCCTGCAAGGACCGCTACCCGGACCTCCCCCGCCTGCTGACGGAGCAGGTGCGCGAGCTGGAGGCACACCCCCTGACTCTGAACGTCCCGCCGCCGAGCGGAGGCAAGCCGGTCAAGACCGTCCTCGACGGGGGCGCGCTGCTGAACCTGATCGTCGCGTTCACCCCCCGGCCCAAGGACATCCCGGCGGCGCTCGACGAACTCGGCCGCGGAAACCCGGAGCGCTTCGCGCGGGCCCGTGCGGGCGGCTCGGTCCAGAAGGTCGGCGAGTTCGCGCACGGCCTGACGAACTCGATCGCGTGCGCCGAGTGGGCTCCGGGGTACACGGAATCCGACGTGCTGAAGGCCGGGCGGAAGGCCTTCCCCGGGTGGCCGGACACGGTCCTGGCCCAGGTGCCGCAGCTGCCCTTCCAGTACCCCGTGTGCGGGGTCTGGGACGTTCCGGACCGCGCGGAAATCCAGCGGGTGCCCACGGTCAGCTCGGTGCCGGCACTCGTCGTCTCCGGCACGTTCGACGCGAAGACCGGGGCGAGTTGGGCGAAGGGCGTGGCCCGCAACCTGTCCCGCTCGACCTCCGTCGTAGTTCCCGGAATCGGCCACTGGGTGGTCCCACAGTCGCCCTGCGTGCAGCGCGTGCTGGCGTCGTTCTTCGCACATCCGGCCACACCCGACACCTCGTGCGTGGACGATCTTGAACCCGCACCGTTCACGATCATCCCGAAATGACCGGGAGGGCACATGACACACCACCACACGCCCCGTCGACCTCGGCGCGCCGTACGCCGCCTCCTGACCCCGTCGGCCGGCATGGCGACGGGCCTCCTGGTCACCGGCCTGCTCACAGCGCCCGCTCACGCGCAGCCAAGCCCCGACACCACCACCGGAGCGCCCATCGGCACGACCGCCCGGACGGCGGGCGACGCCCGCTACGAGCCGGGCCCCTGCCCCAAGACGGCGGAACCGATCAAGGAGCTTGAGGGGGCCCGCTGCGGAACCCTCACCGTGCCCGAGAACCGCGCCAAACCGAGCGGCAAGACGATCAGACTCGGTGTCGCGATCGTGTCCGCCAAGTCCGCCACACCCAAACCCGACCCCATCGTGTGGCTCGCCGGCGGACCCGGCGACGACGCGGTCGGCGAGGCGAAGATGGCGATCGACGGCGGCCTGAACCGCGATCGTGACGTGATCCTCATGTCCCAGCGCGGTACGTACTCGGCCGATCCCGATGCCCTGTGCCCCAACATCGACGAGTTCAACGCACGCGCGGTCGGCCTCGTCTTCGACGCGCCGTCCACCGAACGCCTGCACGTCGAGGCCACGAAGGCCTGCCGCGACAAGCTGGTGGGCAGCGGGATCGACCTCAGTGCCTACAACGACACCGAGAGCGCCGCCGACTACGACGATCTGCGCAAGGCGCTGGGCATCGAGCAGTGGAACCTGTACGGCATCTCCTACGGCACCAACCTGGCGCTGGTCTCCATGCGCCTGCACCCCGACGGGCTCCGCTCGGTGGGCCTCGACGGCATCCTGCCGCCGTCCAAGGGCGGGTCGGCCTCGACCTGGAGCAGCGCCAAACAGGGCTTCGACGGCCTGTTCAAGGCCTGCGCGGAGCAGCCCGCGTGCGACAAGCGCTATCCGAACCTGCCGGCCACCTTCGAGAAGCTCGTCCGCGACCTCGAAGCCAAGCCCGTCACCACCACCGTCACGCTGCCCGACAGCGACAAGCCGGTGAAGGTCGTGCTGGACGGCGGACTGCTGGTGAACTGGCTGGTCTCCGCCACGCACACGGCGGAGGCGGTACCCCGCTCCCTCGATGAGCTGGCGAACGGCGACCCGCAGCGGATCGCCCAGCAGTGGGCGACCTGGAAGACCAACCCCAAGGGCATCGGCGTGACTTCGCACGGCCTGGTCTACGGCGTCTTCTGCAGCGAGTGGACACCGTACGAGACCCAGGAACAGGCGCTCAAGGGCGGACAGGAAGCGTTCCCGACCTTCCCCCGCTCGGTGCAGGCCGAGGCCCCGCTGCTCACCTTCCTCCGTCCGGACTGCGACGTCTGGAACGTCCCCGCGGCACCGCGCTCGATCCGGGACGTCACGAGCGGCGACATCCCCACCCTCGCCCTGTCGGGTGCGTTCGACGCCCAGACCGGGGCGGACAACGGGCCGTACGTCGCCCGTACGCTGACCAAGGCCACGGTCGTCACGGTGCCCTACGAGCCGCACGTGGTGTTCGCCACCTCGAAGTGCGCCCAGGACATCGCCGCCTCCTTCTTCGACACCCCGGACGCACCGAACACCGACTGCCTGAAGGGCCTCGAACCGCCCGAGTTCGAGATCGGTCCCGAGGCCGCCCCCAGGTCGCCTGGTTCCTAGCCGAGGAGCTGCTCGGGGAGTGTGGACAGGGCCGCGGTGAACGCGGCCCGGCAGCGCAGCCAGTCCGGGTCCGGGTCCGGGGCGTGCAGGGCGAGGAGTTTGGGCAGGAGGTCGGCCGAGAAGGCGCGGGCCGCCTCGGCCGGGATCAGGGACGGCAGGTTGTCGATGGCGATCACGTCGAGCGGGCGCGGTGTGTCGCGCAGGCGCAGGGCTGGGGCGATCCAGTCGGTGAGCCGGTCGTAGACGGGGAGCAGGTGCAGGTCGGAGCCGGTGTCGCAGGTGATGTCGGCGATCACCGAGAGCCGTCGGGTGCCGGTGTCCAGGTCGGCCGGGGTGAGGAAGGGGGGCCTGGGGTGGGTGGTGAGCACCGCGTGGACCAGGATGTCGTGGTCCAGGAGCGCCGTCCGGTCCAGGGCGCGGGTTTGGGCCCGGCCCCAGCGGGTGACGCGGATCCCGGCGGTGGTGAGGGCGTCGACGGCGCCCCGGCCGCTGCGGCCGCCGGCGCCGATCACCAGGGCCCGTAGGCCGTCGCCCGCGCCGGCGCGCAGTCGGGCGTCGAGCTCCGCTCGGGGCAGCGGGACGAGCGGGGCGGTCAGCAGGCCGCGCGCGTGCAGCGCGGCCAGGGCGGCGCCCGCGTACCCCGCCCAGTAGCCGAAGGCGGCCAGCCGGCGGCCTTCGGCGTCGGCGAGGTACTCCAGGTCCAGCAGTGTCCCGCCGCCCGAGGCGAAGCGGCGGAGCAGCTCGGGGCCCTGGCTCTGCCCTTTGTAGGCGTGCCCGAAGTAGACGTGCCGATGGTGCAAACGGTCGGGCGCGGCCGGGAGTTCCTTCAGTCCGAGGACGTACGCCGATCCGGGCGCGGCCTGCGCCCAGGATCCGGTCGGGGCGATGCGGCAGCCCGCGGCGGCGTACTCCTCCAGGGGGAAGACCCGGTGGTCCGACTCCTCCACGGTGATCCGTACGCCGCCGGCGACGAGGCGCGCGGCGTCGTCGGGGGTGAGCGGGGCGCGCCGTTCGGTGGGGCGGGTCTCGCCGCGCATCCAGAGCTGTGGGACGTCTGCCATCGCTGTACCGCCTGTCTGGTCCGAGAGGTGGAGGGGACGGCCCCTTCTCCCCCGCGCCCCGGTGGACCGCGAACAGCCCTCAGCGCGACCCGGCGGCGGCCGGGGGCGGCCGGCGCGGCCGGGGGCGTACGGGCGGTGGCGGTCCGTCGGGGTCCGAGGGAGGGGAGGGCGCGGCGCGGGACCCGGTCCGACGGGTCCCGCGCGCGCAGGGGATGTCTTTCCCGCCCGGCGTACGCGGCACTCCGCGTCGGCGCCGTAACTCCGCTCCCCTGCGCCCCTCGCGCTGCCCCGCGCCCCGCTCGCCACGGCCGTCGCGCACCGGCCGGCCCCGGACAGCACGGCGCGGCGGCGCGTACGTCACACCCGCAGTGGGTGACGTACGCGCCGCCGCAGGTTCGCCGGCGATCCGTCAGTGCGCGAAGGCCGGCTCCGCGTTCGCCTCCGCTTCCGTTTCGGCCGCCGTCTTCTTCTTGGACCCGAGGTGGTTGAAGGCCAGGTTGAGGAGGATGGCCACCACGCACCCGGTGCTGATGCCGGAGTCGAGGACGACCAGGAGGTCCTTCGGGAAGGCGTGGTAGAAGTCGGGGGCGGCGATCGGGATCAGGCCGATGCCGACCGAGGCGGCCACGATCAGGGCGTTCTCGCCCTTCTCCAGGGCCGCGCCCGCCAGGGTCTGGATGCCGCTGGCCGCGACGGAGCCGAAGAGGACGATGCCGGCGCCGCCGAGGACGGGCAGCGGGACGACGCCGATGACGGAGGCCGCGATCGGGCACAGGCCGAGCAGGATCAGGATGGCGCCGCCGGCGGCGACCACGAACCGGCTGCGCACCTTGGTCATCGCGACGAGCCCGATGTTCTGTGCGAAGGCGCTGCACATGAACCCGTTGAACAGCGGGCTGAGGGCGCTGCCGAGGGTGTCGGCGCGCAGGCCGCCCTCGATGGTCTTGGCGTCGGCCGGGCGGCCGACGATCCGGCCGAGGGCCAGGATGTCGGCGGTGGACTCGGTCATGCAGACGAGCATGACGATGCACATGGAGATGATGGCGGCGACCTGGAACTGGGGGGCGCCGAAGTGGAAGGGGGTGGGGAAGCCGATGACGTCGGCGCCGCTGACGGCGTCGAAGTTCGTCATGCCGAGCGGTATCGCGATCAGCGTGCCCGCGACGAGGCCGAGCAGGATGGAGATCTGCTGGAGGAAGCCGCGCAGGAACTTGCGCATCAGCAGGACGATCACCAGGGTGAGGGCGGCCATGCCGATGTTTTGCATCGAGCCGTAGTCGGGGGCGGTGCTGTTGCCGCCCTGCGACCAGTTGAACGCCACCGGGAGCAGCGAGACGCCGATCAGGGTGATGACGGTGCCGGTGACGACGGGTGGGAAGAAGCGGACGAGCTTGCCGAAATAGGGGGCGGCGAGGAAGCCGAGGACGCCGGCGACGATGATCGCGCCGAAGATGATGGGGATGGCGTTGTCCCCCTCGCCCTTGCCGATGGCGATCATCGGGGTCACGCCGGCGAAGGAAACGCCGTTGACGAAGGGGAGTTTGGCGCCGATCTTCCAGAACCCGAGGGTCTGGAGGAGGGTGGCGAGGCCGGCGGTGAAGAGGGAGGCGCCCATCAGGAAGGCGGTCTCGGTGGCGGAGAGGCCGACGGCCGGGCCGACGATCATGGGCGGGGCCACTACACCCGCGTACATGGCGGCCACGTGTTGCAGGCCGCTCGTGAACATCTTCAGCGGAGGCAGGGTCTCGTCGACCGGGTGCTTCTCCTCCGGTACTGCGACTGCGTCTTTGCGAAACCTGGGCGGGATGGCCACGGCTTCCTCCGGTCGGGTAACACGTCGGCAGGGACGTGGGTGTCTTGGAGGTGATGCGAACGCTGTGCGGGTCGAGCCTGTATGCAGTTGTGCGTGTGGTGGTGCCGCGTGCCCCGCCGGGGCTCGCGGCGCGGGGAAACGATTCGCCCAAACCGTTCCGCGCTGTGAGGGGACATGGCTGTGCCGTGGCAGTGGCGCGAGAGCAGAGCTGCGGCGCAAGTGTCACGAGTCACCGCCCCCGGGAGCGCCCTCGGATCTCTCCTCGGGCACTTCCCGGGAACGGCTGCCGCGGACCCCGCTCGGGTCCGCGGCGGCCGGCCGGGGGCCGTCCCCCCCGACCGGACTCCGTGGGATCAGCCCTGCGCGGTGATGCGCGCGAGGCGCTGGGCCTCTTCACGGGTGGACACGGCGATGGCGTCCTCGTCGGCGAAGAGGAGGCGGTTGTTCTCGACGATCTGCTTGCCGTTGACGAACGACGCGGTGACCGGGGCGGCCGCGCCGAAGACCAGGGCGGTGACCGGGTCGGCGATCGAGGAGTGCAGGAAGGTGTTCAGGTTCCACAGCACCAGGTCGGCGCACTTGCCGACCTCCAGCGAGCCGATGTTGTCGGCGCGGCCGAGGACCTGGGCGCCACCGTACGTGCCCAGGCGCAGGGCCTGACGCGCGTTCAGGGCGCGCTCGCGGTGGACCGTGTTCAGACGGTTGATCAGCAGCGCGTTGCGCAGCTCGGTGTGCAGTTCACCGGACTCGTTGGAGGCGGTGCCGTCCACGCCGAGGCCGACCGGGACGCCGGCGGCCAGCATGTCCGGGACGCGGGCGATGCCGGCGGCCAGGCGGGCGTTGGAGGACGGGCAGTGCGCGACACCGGTCTTGGTGCGGGCGAACGCGGCGATGTCGGAGTCGTTCATGTGGACGCTGTGCGCCATCCACACGTCCTCGCCGAGCCAGCCGGTCGACTCGAAGTAGTCGGTCGGGCCCATGCCGAACAGTTCCTTGCAGAACTGCTCTTCCTCGACGGTCTCCGAGCCGTGCGTGTGCAGGCGCACACCCAGGCGACGGGCCAGCTCGGCGCCCTGCTTCAGCAGCTCGGTGGAGACCGAGAAGGGGGAGCAGGGGGCGATGGCGACCTGGGTCATCGCGTCGAAGGAGGCGTCGTGGTGGCGCTTGACGGTCGCCTCGGTGTCGGCGAGGGCACCTTCGAGGGTCTCGACGGCGTGGTCCGGCGGCAGGCCGCCGTCCTTGACGCTGCGGTCCATCGAGCCGCGGGCGAGGGTGAAGCGGACACCCATCTCGGAGGCGGCGCGGATGATCGAGCCGGACAGGTCGCCGGAGCCCTTGGGGTACACGTAGTGGTGGTCCATGGCGGTGGTGACACCGCCCTTGGCCATCGCGGCCAGAGAGCCCTGCGCGGCCGTGTACGTCATCTGCTCGTCGATGCGCGCCCACGTCGGGTACAGCGAGACGAGCCAGTTGAAGAGGTTGTGGTCGGTGGCCAGGCCACGCGTGATCCACTGGTAGAAGTGGTGGTGCGTGTTGACCAGACCGGGAGTCACGAGGTGCCCGGTGCCGTCGATCCGGCGGACTACGTTTTCGAGGTTCGCGGGGGCCTTGCCCGCGCCGACGAACTCGATCTTGTTGCCGGCGACGACCACGTGGCCCGAGGCGTACTCGGTGTCGTTGGCGTCGACGGTCGCGATCGCACAGTTCTCGATGACGATGCGCTCTACCACGCCGTCATGCGCTGCCGATGCTGCCATGGGACTTCCTCGTGCTTTCAGTGGCGGTGCGGGCACGGCAAAACCCAGGGGATTTGAGTGCCGGAGCCGGGGGCCTTGACAGCTGACAGTACTGCCGCCCCATGTGTTGCGTCCGGGTGCCGATTCAGGAAGTGGTGGGGGTGTCGCGCCCGTCCCGGGGCCACTGCGGAGCTCCGGAACGGGCGTGTCGCACTCAGAGGTTGGTCATGTCCACGGGGATACGCGCGTCGGCGCCGTCGCGGAGGACCGTCGCCTCGATCAGACCGTACGGGCGGTCCGCGGCGAAGTAGACCTCGTTGTCGTTCTTGAGGCCGAAGGGCTCCAGGTCGACGAGGAAGTGGTGCTTGTTCGGGAGCGAGAAGCGGACCTCGTCGATCTCCGAACGGTGGTTGATGATGCGCGAACCCATCTGGTACAGGGTCTGCTGCAGCGAGAGGGAGTAGGTCTCCGCGAAGGCCTGGAGCATGTGCTTCTTGGTCTCGGCGTAGGACTTCTCCCAGTTGGGCATCCGCTGCTCGTCATCGGTCCAGTTGAACCGCCAGCGACCCGACACCTGGGTGGCCAGGATGCGGTCGTACGCCTCCTGGAGGGTCGTGTACTTGTCCTTCACGTAACCCCAGAACTCGGAGTTCGTGGAGTTCATGACGATCAGGTCCTTGAGGCCGGAGATGACCTCCCAGTTCTGGCCGTCGTACGTGATCTGGGTGACGCGGGTCTCCATGCCCTTGCGGACGAAGGAGTGGTTGACCTCGTCGGAGCCGATGAACTTCGAGTTGGCGTCCGAGGTGGCGATCCGGTCCCAGGCGTACTCCTCGATCCGGATGCGCGCGCGCTGGATCGGCTCCTGGCTGTTCACGAACCAGCGGGCCAGGTGGATGCCGAACTGCTCGGCGGACTCGATGCCGTACTCCTTGGCGAACGCGTACACCGTGTTCTTGGTGGTGTCCGTGGGCAGGACGTTCGCGTTCGAGCCGGAGTAGTGGACGTCGTCCATGTCGCCGGACAGGGCGACCGAGACGTTCAGGTCCTTGATGTGGTGGGTGTCGCCGTCCCGCGTGATCTTGACGACGCGGTTCTCTGCCTTGCCGTACTGGTTCTGGCCCAGAATCGTGGCCATGACTAGCTCCCTCGGTAAACGGAGTAGCCGAACGGGTTGAGCAGCAGCGGTACGTGGTAGTGCTCGCCCGGGTTCACCGCGAAGGTGATGGTTACCTCGGGGAAGAACGCACCGCTGTCCCTTACGCGGGGGGCGTCCTGCTGCGCCTCGGCTTGCTTCTTTTCGAAGTACGTCTCGGTCTCGAAGTCGAGACGCACGTGGGTGGTGCCCTCCGGCAGCGCCGGCAGGTCCTTGCAACGCCCGTCGGCGTCGGTGGCGCTGCCGCCCAGGGCCGCCCATTCGCCGTCGAGACCCGCGCGGGCCGACAGGGAGATGGCGACGCCCTCGGCGGGCTTGCCGATGCTGGTGTCCAGGATGTGGGTGGACACGGAAGCGGTGGTCGCGGTGCTCATGCTCACTCTCCTTCTTCTGCGAGTTCGACGAGACGGGTCAGACGGATCTTGTTGATCTTGACGAGCTCACCGCGGGCGATCTCTCGCTCCCGCTCCGGCGAGTTGTCGATCCGGACCTTGACCGCGTCCCGCATGAACTCACCGGTCGCACCGGTGGCACAGATGAGGAAGACGTGGCCGAACTTCTCCTGGTACGCCAGGTTCAGTTCGAGGAGCTCGTTCTTGAGCTCCTCCGAGGCGCCGGCCATGCCACGCTGCTCGCGGGCGGAGGTCGGGTCTCCCGGCTTCGGCCGGCCGATCGGCGCGTGGCCGCCCATCGCCTCGCCCAGGTCCTCCGCGGTGAGCTCCGCCATGGCGGACTCGTTCGCGGCGTACAGGGCATCGGCGGTGGCGAAGGGGCGCTGCGCGAGCATCTTGCTGCCCCATGCCGAGCTGGCACACACCTCGTGGAGCTCGGCGGTGGCCGCGTCGGCGTCCAAGGCGTTGAACCGGGTGAGACCCGGGGTCGGACTCGAAGTCACGGTAGGCCTCCGTGGCCTGTTGTTGCTTGACGGGCTGCGCATAGCTAACGCCCTCGACAACACGGCGTCAACACTTTGTTGAAACTTCCCGTACACAAAAGCCGCCGCCCGGATGAATTGGGCGGCGGCTTCGTCACACCAAGTGAAGCGCCCTTCACTCCTGGCTGTTTTTGTTCGGCTTGCCTTGGGCGCCGGACTCCCTGTTCAAGTAGTTGTAGACCGTGAAGCGGCTGACCCCCAGGGCCCCCGCGACCGTTTCCACGCCGTGCCGCACGGAGAAGGCGCCCCGCGCCTCCAGTATCCGCACCACGTCCTGCTTGGACTTCCGGTCGAGCCGCGCCAGTGGCATGCCGTGCCGGCGCTCCAGCGCCGCCAGGATGTGGTCCAGGGATTCGGAGAGCTGGGGCAGGCGCACCGCCAGCAGGTCCCGACCCTCCCATGTCAGCACGACGTCGTCGGGCTGCGCCAGGGCGGGGTCCATCAGCTCGCCGCCCATCGCGTCCACCAGCGGCTTGACCGCGGCGACGAAGGGGTGGTCGCGGGGTTCGGTCACGGGGTCTCCTCCCGGATCACGTTGACCTGGAGCGAGACGCGCGTCGCCCCGGCATCCAGCGCGTCGCGCAGCAGCGCGGCCACCGCGGACAGCACCTCGTCGGATCCGCCCTCGGCGGTGTTGCCGAACGGGCCGACGTCCACCGCGTCCAGCCGCGCCCTCTGCATGACCTCGCGGGCGGCCAGGGCATGGGCGGGGGCCTCTTCGAGGTCGAAGGGCTCGGTCGTGAACTCCACTCTCAATCGCACGCGGTCAACCTACTGCGCGGTCACGATTTTTCGAGGGTCCGCACTTGACAAGTGCGACACTCGGCTTGCAACCTTCCATCAAGCAGAAAATAACTTCCGCAATACGGAAGGAGCGCACACCCCTCATGGGATACACGGACCAGCGCTTCGATGTGAACCTGTCGATCCTCTTCACGGAACTCCCGCTCCTGGAGCGCCCCGCGGCCGCCGCCGCGGCGGGCTTCACCGCGGTCGAGCTGTGGTGGCCCTGGATCGAGACCCCCACCCCCGCCCAGGAGGAACTCGACGCCCTCAAGAAGGCTCTTGAGGACGCCGGCACCCAGCTGGTGGGCCTGAACTTCTACGCCGGCCAACTGCCGGGCCCGGACCGCGGCGCGGTATCGGTCCCCGGTGAGGAGTCGGACCGCTTCAACGCCAACATCAACGTGGCGGCCGACTTCGCCGCCTCGGTCGGCTGCAAGGCGCTGAACGCCCTCTACGGCAACCGCGTCGAAGGCGTGGACCCGGCCGTCCAGGACGAGCTCGCCCTGAAGAACCTGGTCGTGGCCGCGCAGGCCGCCGACCGGGTGGGTGCGATCCTCCTGATCGAGACCCTCAACAAGCCCGAGTCGCCGCTCTACCCGCTGGTGAGCGCCCCGGCCGCCATCGAGGTGGTGGACAAGGTCAACGAGGCCACCGGCCTCGGGAACGCCAAGTTCCTGCTCGACCTGTACCACCTGGCGATGAACGATGAGGACCTCTCCGAGGTCATCGAAAAGTACGCCGCCAAGACCGGCCACGTCCAGATCGCGGACAAGCCCGGACGCGGTGCCCCCGGCACCGGCGAGCTGCCCCTCGAAGCGCTGCTCGACCAGCTCAAGAAGGCCGGATACGAGGGCTACGTAGGCCTCGAATACAAGGCGCAGGACGCCGCCGCGTCCTTCGACTTCCTCCCGGTCGAGGCCCGCGCGGCCCGCTAGGCCGACAAAGTCCGGGCGATCAGCCAGGCACCCCTCGCACTTTTCGTACGAAGCATTAAGAGAAGGACCCTCATCATGAGCACGCTCCCCAACATCGCCTGGATCGGCCTCGGCATCATGGGCTCCCCCATGGCCGAGAACCTGCTGAAGGCCGGCTACTCGGTCACCGGCTTCACGCTGGAGCAGGACAAGCTGGACCGCCTGGCGAACGCCGGTGGCACCGCCGCCGGCTCGATCGCCGAGGCCGTCAAGGACGCCGACGTCATCATCACGATGGTGCCCGCCTCCCCGCACGTCGAGGCCATCTCCTACGGCCCCGAGGGCATCCTGGAGAACGCCAAGTCCGGCGCGCTGATCATCGACATGTCGTCGATCACCCCGCAGACCTCCATCGACCTGGCGAAGAACGCCGCCGAGAAGGGCATCCGCGTCATCGACGCCCCGGTGTCCGGCGGCGAGGCCGGCGCCATCGAGGCCGTCCTGTCGATCATGGTGGGTGGCGAGCAGGCCGACTTCGACGCGGCCCTGCCGATCCTCGAAGCCCTCGGCAAGACCATCGTGCTCTGCGGCCCGCACGGCTCCGGCCAGACGGTGAAGGCCGCCAACCAGCTCATCGTCGCCGTGAACATCCAGGCGTGCGCCGAGGCCGTCGTCTTCCTGGAGAAGTCCGGTGTGGACCTGAACGCCGCCCTGGACGTCCTCAACGGCGGTCTGGCCGGCTCCACGGTGCTGACCCGCAAGAAGGACAACTTCCTGAACCGCGACTTCAAGCCCGGTTTCCGGATCGACCTGCACCACAAGGACATGGGCATCGTCACCGACGCCGCCCGCAACGTCGGTGCGGCCCTGCCGGTCGGCGCGGTCGTCGCCCAGCTGGTCGCCTCGCTGCGCGCCCAGGGTGACGGCGGCCTGGACCACTCCGCCCTGCTCCGCGCGGTCGAGCGCCTCTCCGGCGCCCAGCTCTGAGCGAGCCTCCCCGCGGCGGCCCTCCCGTAGGGCCGCCCCTCCCCCTCACGGGGGCCTGAGTTTCCGGATGGTGCCGGTGCTGACACCTGTCCTGTCGCGCCCAAGCGCCGGCACCGTCCGGATCACCTCTCTCCCATCTTTGTTCAACAAACTGTTGACGCTGCGTTCACGCCGAAATTAGGCTGTTTCGCATGACGGAAGACGCCTTCCGTCAGCAGTTACCCGTACGGAAGGTCACCATGTCGAAGCGCACGCTGACGACCGAGTCCGGCGCCCCGGTCGCCGACAATCAGAACTCCGCCACCGCCGGCGTCGGTGGCCCGCTCCTGGTCCAGGACCAGCAGCTTCTGGAGAAGCTCGCCCGGTTCAACCGCGAGCGCATCCCGGAGCGTGTGGTGCACGCCCGCGGCTCCGCCGCGTACGGCTACTTCGAGGTGACCGACGACGTCACCGCGTACACCAGCGCGGCGTTCCTCAACACGGTCGGCAAGAAGACCGAGACCTTCCTGCGGTTCTCCACCGTGGCGGACTCCCTCGGTGGCGCGGACGCCGTCCGCGACCCGCGCGGCTTCGCGCTGAAGTTCTACACCGAAGAGGGCAACTACGACCTCGTCGGCAACAACACCCCGGTGTTCTTCATCAAGGACCCGATCAAGTTCCCCGACTTCATCCACTCCCAGAAGCGCGACCCCTTCACGGGCAAGCAGGAGCCGGACAACGTCTGGGACTTCTGGGCGCACGCCCCCGAGGCGACGCACCAGATCACCTGGCTGATGGGTGACCGCGGCATCCCGGCGTCCTACCGCCACATGAACGGCTACGGCTCCCACACCTACCAGTGGACCAACGAGTCGGGCGAGGCCTTCTTCGTCAAGTACCACTTCAAGACGAACCAGGGCATCCGCTGCCTGTCGGCCGAGCAGGCCGCCGAACTCGTCGGCAAGGACGCGAACTCGCACCAGACCGACCTGCTCCAGGCCATCGAGCGCGGTGTGAACCCGAGCTGGACCCTCTACGTCCAGATCATGCCCGCCGCCGAGGCCGCGGACTACCGCTTCAACCCGTTCGACCTCACCAAGGTGTGGCCGCACGCCGACTACCCGCTGCAGCGCGTGGGCCGCCTGGTCCTCGACCGCAACCCGGACAACGTCTTCGCCGAGGTCGAGCAGTCCGCCTTCTCCCCGAACAACTTCGTTCCGGGCATCACCGCCTCGCCGGACAAGATGCTCCAGGGCCGCCTGTTCGCGTACGCCGACGCCCAGCGCTACCGCCTCGGTGTGAACCACACCCAGCTGCCGGTCAACGCCCCCAAGGCGACGAAGGCCGACAACTACGGCCGCGACGGCGTCATGGCGCTGCGCAACGGCTCGCGCCACGACAAGAACTACGAGCCCAACTCGTACCAGGGTCCGGCCGAGACCGGTCTCGCGCTCGGCGCCCCGAAGGCCGTCTCCGGCTACACGGGCACCCACGCGGCCCCGGCCCACACCAAGGACGACGACTTCTTCCAGGCCGGTGAGCTCTACCGCCTGATGTCGGAGGCCGAGAAGCAGCGTCTGGTGGCGAACATCGCCGGCGGCCTGTCTCAGGTCACCCTGGAGGACGTCATCGAGAAGAACCTGGCTCACTTCCACGCCGCCGACGCCGACTACGGCCGTCGCGTCGAGGAGGCCGTCCGCGCCCTGCGCGACGCCTGAGCCGCCCAGCTGCACCGGGGGCCTGACGGGAGGTCAGGCCTCGGGTGCGAACCCGAGCCACGTACCCGGATGAGGGGTGGTACGCGGTAAGGGAGGACGAGGACCGTGGCGAGCGTGCGAGCCAGTGCGGTGGTAATGGGTTCCGAGGCCCGTCTCTTGACCTGAGGGAGACGAAGCCGAAGCTCTCGTCGCCGCCCGCCACGGTCCCAGCCATTTCCTGTCCTTGTGTAGAGGGGCCACGCACAGAGCCCCCTCTACACAGGGCGAACCTCCCACAAACTCCGGCCGTCGGGCCCAACCCGAGGCCAACCAACTCCGCCCGGCGGTGCGAACGTCCTCTCCTGGACGCCGTTCTCGCACCGCTACGCGGGCATCGAGCCGGCTGCGCCGGCCTCCGGCCGTCGGGCCCAACCCGACGCCAACCAACTCCGCCCGGCGGTGCGAACGTCCTCTCCTGGACGCCGTTCTCGCACCGCTACGCGGGCATCGAGCCGGCTGCGCCGGCCTCCGGCCGTCGGGCCCAACCCGACGCCAACCAACTCCGCCCGGCGGTGCGAACGTCCTCTCCTGGACGCCGTTCTCGCACCGCTACGCGGGCATCGAGCCGGCTGCGCCGGCCTCCGGCCGTCGGGCCCAACCCGACGCCAACCAACTCCGCCCGGCGGTGCGAACGTCCTGTCGCGCCAGCCTCGCTCCGTCGGGCGGTACCAAACCAGAGCGCCGAGTCACGGACGGTCCCGTGACTCGGCGCTTTGTCGTACCCGGACCCCGGAAGACCCCAGGCCCGGTTCGTTCGAGCCCCGCTACGGGGCTCCTGGCGTGCGGTACACGGCGGTTGGACGCAGCCCCGCTCTACCACCTGAGCGCGCCTGGACATGGCCGGCACCTCCAGCCGTGAGCGTCACGTGTAACCGCGACGGGGCGGCGGCACTCACCCCGCCCAGGCCAGGCCCGTCCTGGGCGGTCCCCGCCGACACACACACCCACGCGTGGGCCGAAGGCGGCCGTACGCGCCCCCTGGGGCGCCCCGACGGGGCGCGGAGACGAGCGGGAGACGGGGCCCGGCCCCTGGTGGCGGCGGCCACCACGGCGAGCGGTCGGCCCGCAGGCCTGCCACGCTCCCCCGCCACGCCCCGCGCCGCCCGCCAAACGCCGGACGGCCCCCGTTCCCTCCTCTGGGGAGGGAACGGGGGCCGTCGGGTTCAGACGGGGCGGGTCAGAAGGCCTTGATGGCGGTCGGGGCGTGGCCCGGCTCCGTGGCGAGGTCCTCGAACTCGGTGACGTTGCTCATGTCGACCGTCTTGCTCATCGCGATGTTGGTGATCCGCTCCAGGATGGCCTCGACGACGACCGGGACCTGGAACTCCTGCGCCAGCTTCTTGGCCTGCTCGAAGGCGGCGCCCAGCTCGTTCGGGTCGGTGACGCGGATCGCCTTGACGCCCAGGCCCTCGGCGACCTTGACGTGGTCGACGCCGTAGGCACCGAGCTCCGGGGTGTTGATGTTCTCGAACTCCAGGTTGACCTCGAAGTTGATGCCGAGGTTGCCCTGCGCCTGGCGGATCAGGCCGAGGTAGGCGTTGTTCACGAGGACGTGGACGTAGGGGACCTTGTGCTGGGCGGCGACCGCCAGCTCCTCGATCATGAACTGGAAGTCGTAGTCGCCCGAAAGCGCGACGATCGGGGTCTCCGGGTCCGCGGTGGCGGCGCCGATGGCGGCCGGGATGGTCCAACCGAGCGGGCCGGCCTGGCCGCAGTTGATCCAGTGGCGCGGCTTGTAGACGTGCAGGAACTGCGCGGCGGCGATCTGGGAGAGGCCGATGGTGGTGACGTAGCGCGTCTCCGGGCCGAAGGCCTTGTTCATCTCCTCGTAGACGCGCTGCGGCTTCAGGGGGATGTTGTCGAAGTGCGTACGGCGCAGCAGGGTGGCCTTGCGCTCCTGCGCGGAGGCGGCCCAGGCGGAGAAGTCCGGCAGCTTGCCCTCGGCCTTGAGCTCCTTGGCGACCTCGATGAAGAGCTCCAGCGCGACCTTGGCGTCGGAGGCGATGCCGAAGTCCGGCGCGAAGATCCGGCCCAGCTGGGTGGGCTCGATGTCGACGTGGACGAACTTGCGGTCGCCGAGGTAGGCGTCCAGGTTGTAGCCGGTGTGGCGGTTGGCCCAGCGGTTGCCGATGCCGAGGACGACGTCCGACTCCAGGAAGGTCGCGTTACCGTAGCGGTGCGCGGTCTGGACGCCGACCATGCCGGCGGCCAGCTCGTGGTCGTCCGGGATGGTGCCCCAGCCCATGAGGGTGGAGATGACCGGGATGTTGGTCAGCTCGGCGAACTCGACCAGCAGGTCGGTGGCGTCGGCGTTGATGATGCCGCCACCGGCGACGATCAGCGGGCGCTCGGACTCCAGCAGGAAGCTCAGGGCCTTCACGGCCTGGGCACGCGTGGCCTGCGGCTTGTAGACCGGCAGCGGCTGGTAGGTCTCGGGGTCGAACTCGATCTCGGTCAGCTGGACGTCGATCGGGAGGTCGATCAGGACCGGGCCGGGGCGGCCGGAGCGCATCAGGTGGAAGGCCTGCTGGAAGACGCCGGGGACCTGCGCGGCCTCCAGGACCGTGGTGGCGGCCTTGGTGACGGGCTTGGCGATCGAGGCGATGTCGACGGCCTGGAAGTCCTCCTTGTGGAGCTTCGAGACCGGGGCCTGGCCGGTGATGCACAGGATCGGGATCGAGTCCGCGATCGCGGAGTACAGGCCGGTGATCATGTCGGTGCCGGCCGGACCCGAGGTGCCGATGCAGACGCCGATGTTGCCCGCCTTGGCACGGGTGTAGCCCTCGGCCATGTGCGAGGCGCCCTCGACGTGGCGGGCGAGCGTGTGGTTGATGCCGCCCACGTTCTTGAGCTCGCGGTAGAACGGGTTGATCGCAGCGCCGGGCACGCCGAACGCTTGTTCGACACCCTCAAGCTTGAGGATCTCAACTGCAGCTGCGGCGGCTGTCATACGAGGCATCAGGTTCTCCTGCGGGTCTGGCGGTCAGACTTTTCCGTCATCCGGAATTTTTGTTCTGCTATACGGAACAAGCTAAGCGGCGACTTCCCGCGCGTCAAGGCGCCCACCCACCCCGGAACCCACCAAAAGCCGCATCCCGTTCGGTGAGTTGCACAAAAAGCCGGCCGCGCGGGGGCGCATCGGCGTGAAACCGCGCCCGCGCTCGCCCCTGCGGTGGCCGGTGGTGGAGCATGGACCCACTCACAGCGACGGAGGGGGTCCAGGTCTCATGGCGGATGCGGTACCGGTGCGCTGCCCGGCGTGCCTGCGCGAGAACGGCTACACCGCCCCGGTCTTCCCCTGCGCCTGCGGGAGCCCGGTCGCACCACCGCTGGACCTCGCCGCGCCCCCGCTGCCCCTGACGCATCGGACCTGGTCGGAGAGCTGGGTGGCGGTGCGGTGCGGGGCCTGCGGGCGGGAGAGCGAGTGGCCGCACCCGGAGGTGGGCTGCGGTTCCTGCGGGACGGTCGTACGGATCCCCGTGCTCCCGCCGCAGCCGGCCGAGCCGGGCGGGCCGGCGGGACCGGGCGGGTCGGCTGCGGGCGCGGGCAAGGCGGGGGACGCGCGGGGCGGCGTACGGGGCGACGTAGGGGACGGCGTACGGCCGAAGGGGGACGCTCCCGGGCGGGGCCCGGCGCCCGCTCCGGGGGAACCCGATCCGCGCTCCGGCGCACGCGCCCCGCACGCCCTCGGATCCGCCCCCGCGCCCGCCCCCGGCTCGTCGGGCGGCGCCCGGACCCCGATCCCGAGGCCGGCGTTCCGTCCCGTGACCATCCGTACGGCCCGGGACGCGGTGGTGACGGCCGCGCTGTACCTGCGCTGGCTCGGCTTCCAGGACGTCCGGCAACCCGACGGCCTGCCGATCCCCTCGGCGGCGGTGGACCTCCGGGCCCCGGGCGTGGTGGCCCAGGTCGACCCGACGACGGCGCCCGCCGGGCTGCGCGCGGTGGAGTGCGTCTGGCTGAACGGCCTCACGGCCTCCGCGACCAGCGTCTACTTCTCCCTGGCGGGGTACACGGAGGAGGCCCGCGGCCGCGCCGACGAGCTGGGGATACCGCTGTTCGTCATGGACCTCACGGGCATGCCGCAGCCGGTCAACGACCCGGCGGACATCCTTGTCAGTGCGGGGGCCTAGGGGGTGTGCGGTGGATCAGGGTCGGATAGCCCGCCCCGGGCCCGGCCATGATCCGCGGACACCCCCTAAGCTTCGGAGGTTGCCGGCCGTCGCTCCGAGGCCGGTGGCAAGGCCCCTTCCCCTTTCTGTCGCGTTCCTGCCGAGGAGAGCCCGATGAGCCTGTACGACATCCCGCTGACCACCCTGGACGACGAGCCCACGAGCCTCGCCGCCCACAAGGGCAAGGCCATCCTGCTGGTGAACACCGCCTCGCAGTGCGGTCTGACCCCCCAGTACTCCGGGCTGGCCCGGCTGCAGTTCGCGTACGAGGCGAAGGGCTTCACCGTCATCGGCGTGCCCTGCAACCAGTTCGGCGGCCAGGAGCCGGGCACGGCGGAGGACATCCAGACCTTCTGCGCGGCCGGCTTCGGCGTGACCTTCCCGATGCTGGAGAAGTCCGAGGTGAACGGCGAGAACCGGCACCCGCTGTACGCGGAGCTGGTGAAGACCCCGGACGCGGAGGGCGAGGCCGGGGACATCCAGTGGAACTTCGAGAAGTTCCTGATCTCCCCCGCCGGCGAGGTCGTGGCGCGCTTCCGCCCGCGCACCGAGCCCGAGGCGCCCGAGGTCATCGCGGCGATCGAGGCGCAGCTGCCCGCGTAGTCCCCGCCCCGCCCGTGCGTGGCCCGGTGCCGGCTTCCTCGGACGTCCTTCCGACGGAAGCCGGCCGCGCGGGGGCGCCGCGTCTCAGTTGACCTGGCGGTCGAGCCCGTCCCAGTACGGCTCGCGCAGCTTGAACTTCTGGATCTTGCCGGTGGCCGTGCGCGGGATGGCCTCGCGGAACTCGACGCTCGTCGGCGCCTTGTAGCCGGCCATCCGTTCCTTGCAGTGCGCGATGATCTCGGCCTCGTCCGCGGCGGCCCCGTCGGCGACGACCACGAGGGCCTTGATCGTCTCGCCCCACTTCTCGTGCGGGACGCCGATGACGGCGACCTCCGCGACCGCCGGATGGCTGAAGATCGCGTCCTCCACCTCGATGGAGGACACGTTCTCGCCGCCGGTGATGATCACGTCCTTCTTGCGGTCGGAGATCGTCAGGTGTCCGTCGGCGGCGTCGATCTCTCCGCCGTCGCCCGTGTGGAACCAGCCGTCCTTCAGCGCGTCCGCCGTCTCCCGCGGCTTCTCCCAGTACCCGTCCAGGACGACGTTCGACCGCGCCAGTACCTCACCGGACCCCGACACCTTCAGCTTCACGCCGAGCGCCGGCAGCCCCGCGCGCGACAGCTTGCGCGCCCGCTCGGCGGCGGGCAGCGCGGCGTCCTCGGGCCGGATCCGGTTGAAGGTGAGCAGGGGCGAGGTCTCCGTCAGGCCGTAGATCTGGGTGAACTCCCAGCCCAGCTCCTCGCCCACCCGTTCGATCATCCGGCTCGGCGGCGGAGCGCCCGCGCAGACGATCCGTACGCGGTCACGGCCCGGGATCTCGCCCTCCCAGCCGGCCGCCGCGTCGAGTACCGCGTTCCAGACGGCGGGGGCGCCGCACATGAGGGTGACGCCGTGTTCGTCGACCCGGCGCAGGATCTCCGCGCCGTCGACCTTGCGCAACACCACCTGCTTGACGCCGAGTCCGGCCATCACGTAGGGCATGCCCCAGCCGTTGCAGTGGAACATCGGGAGGGTGTGCATGTACACGTCGCGTTCCCAGACGCGGGTGTGCAGCCCGAACGTCAGCCCGTTGACCCAGATGTTGCGGTGCGTCAGCTGGACGCCCTTGGGGCGGGCGGTGGTGCCCGAGGTGTAGTTGATCGTCGCGGTCGCGTCCTCGTCGGGATTCGACCACGGGCGCGGCTCGACGCCGAAGCGCATCAGCTCGGTGTCGGTCTGCTCGCCGAGTACGAACCGGTGGCGGGCGGGGACGGCGGAGGTGGCCGCCTCCAGCTCGGGGTCGACCAGCAGGACCGACGCGCCGCTCTGTTCGACGACGTAGGCGATCTCATCCGGCTTGAGACGGAAGTTGATCGGTACGCAGATCCGGCCGCTCATCGGTACGGCGAACAACAGCTCCAGCAGCCGGGCCGAGTTGTGGCTCACCACCGCCACGCGTTCGCCCTCGCCGATGCCCAACGCGTCGAACCCGGCCTGCCACGCCCGGACCCGCTCGCCCAGTCGTCCGTACGTCGACATGGGCACCGGCCGGCCGGGCTGATCGGGTTCGTCGACCACACCCGGGCCGGCGGAGAACCCCAGCTCCGCCCGGTCGAGGAAGTCCGCGACGGTCATCGGAATCCGCATGTGCACGCTCCAGTGTCCAGTGTCCAGACAAGCACGTCAGCTGGTGGGGAGTCTGGCACAAACAGCTCCTCCCACCGGGCTCGTTACCGGCCGATACCGGCCGGCTCCGGGCCGGCTCAGCGGTGGATCGACCCGAACCGAACGTCGCCCGGCCCGTCGCCCGGCCCGTCGCCCATCTCGGCGAGGAGCGCCCGCCCCTCCGCCGCGATCTCCTCCCGAACCGCCGCGGAGTGCGTACCGAACAACTCCACGGTGAGCACCTCTCCTGCCCCCATCCGCCACAGCCCGGCGAGGAACCCGTCCACCAGCAGGGTCGGATGGGACTGGTTCCCGGTCCAGGTGCGGCCCTTGGCCTCGGGGGTGACGACGCGGGAGCGGTCGGCGTGGGAGAGGAGCAGGTTGTCGAACTCGGGCAGGAAACGCGGCGGCGCCGGGGTGTCCGCGTCGGGGCGGGGCGCGTCGGGGAGGTCGAACAGCTCGACGCCGTTCTCGTCGCGGAAGACGCGCAGGCGCGGGCGCAGCCGCTGGAAGACCTCGCGCAGACGGGTGAGCCCGGCCCAGACCTGCATGTCCTTGACGGAGGCGGGCCCGAAGGCGCCGAGGTAGCGCAAGACGACGTCGTCGATGCGCTGCGCCTCCCCGCCCGACTCCCCGAGCCACCGTTCGACGGTGGTGAGACGTACCGCCCCACTGCGCCCCCACACCCCGCGCGGGGTGACCTGGACGAGGGGCAGCCGGCAGCGGGCGGCGACGGAGAGGGACTGGGGGTCGGCGTCCGGCCAGGTGCGCAGCAGTTCCTCGCGGATCTCGCCCATGGTGCGCGGTTCCTCCTCCACGAAGGCTCGGGCGCGGGCGGCGAGCCGTTCGAGGTCGACGCCGACGAGGCCCTTGCGGAAGGCGTTGACCTCCCGGTCGCGGGCCGGCTGGACGAGGGGGCGCAGGGTGAGGGCGTCGTGGGCGGTGTGGGTGTGGATGGTGGAGCGCAGGGTGACCATCCGGACGACCTCGCGCGACTCCATGAGCCCGGCGAGCTCGGCCGGCCGGAATCCGGCCAGCCGGGCGTGGAGCTGGAAGTAGGGCGGCTTGACGTTCTGCGCCTGGAGTCCGAGGAGGTGGGCCACCGCGTCGCGCGCGGACATCTCGGCGCGGCTCAGCAGCAGCTGGCGGGCGAGCGTGGCACGGTTCAGAGCGCGGGTGTCGAGTACGGGATGCGTCGTGGAGGCCATGCCGAGAAACTATCCCGCGTCGCGGTCAGCCCCTGTCCGCGATCCCCGACCGGAAAGCCGACCTCGCGATGCCGGACCGCCGAGACCGCCGAGCCCACCCAGACGGCCCGGACCACCCGGACCGCCGTACTCCCCCGCCCGCGAAACGTCCGCCGCAGGAGCTGCCGCCGAACCATCGCAGCGTCGTCGACTCCGCCGTCTACCGCCACGGCCGCCGCGTGGCCTCCCCCGCCACACTGGCCGACACGTTCCGCCGGCTGCGCGAGGAGCCCGACGGCATGGCCTGGATCGGCCTGCACCGACCCACGGAGCCCGAACTCCACTCACTTGCCGCAGAGTTCAACCTCCACCCGCTCTCCATCGAAGACGCCCTGGAGGCCCACCAACGCCCGAAGCTGGAGCGCTACGGCGACACCCTCTTCGTCGTGCTGCGCGCGGCCCGCTACCTCGACGCCCCGGAGGAGGTCGAGTTCGGCGAGCTGCACGTCTTCGTCGGCCCGGACTTCCTGATCACGGTCCGCCACGGCGCCGCCCCCGACCTCTCCGGCGTCCGCCGCCGCATGGAAGCCACCCCGGAGCTCCTCTCCCTCGGCCCGGAAGCCGCCCTGTACGCCATCCTCGACGCGGTGGTGGACGGCTACGCCCCCGTCGTCGCGGGTGTGCAGAACGACATGGACGAGATCGAAACGGAAGTCTTCCGCGGCGACCCGGAGGTCTCCCGCCGCATCTACGAGCTCTCCCGCGAGATGGTCGAGTTCCAACGCGCCACCCGCCCCCTGGTCGGCATGCTCCACGGCCTCATGGCGGGCTTCGCCAAGTACGGCACGGACGAGGAACTCCAGCGCTACCTCCGCGACGTGGCCGACCACGTCACCCACACCAGCGAGCGCGTGGACGGCTTCCGCCAGGCCCTGACGGAAATCCTCACCGTCAACGCCACCCTGGTCTCCCAACAACAAAACGCCGAAATGCGCGCCCTGGCCGAAGCCGGCTTCGAACAGAACGAGGAGATCAAGAAGATCTCCTCCTGGGCCGCCATCCTCTTCGCCCCCACCCTGGTCGGCACGATCTACGGCATGAACTTCGACCACATGCCGGAACTGAAGTGGGCAGCCGGCTACCCCTTCGCGATCCTCCTGATGGCGGTCGTCTGCGTCAGCCTCTACGTCATCTTCAAGAAGCGCGACTGGCTGTAGCCGGCACATCGAACCATTGGTCCACGTAGCTCCGCCGACGACGTCACCGGCCGGCAACCGCGTGACCGGCTGTGGCGCCGGGGTACTGCCGGTGGGCTCAGCCGGTGTGGAGGGTGCGGAAGCGGTCGGGGTGGGCTGGGGAGCGGTCTGTCACGTGGATCGGGGGCCAGGTCCATTGCCAGACGGGGGTGCCCGGTGGGCGGGAGAAGTGGATCGGGCCTCGGGTGCCCTCCACCTTGATGTGCGGCCAGGGGGCCGTGCCGTCGCGCGGGGAGCGGAGCACCTCGACCAGGACGGTGATCGTGTCGTGGCCCTCGAAGGCCACGAAGGAGGGGGCTTCGGCCAGCTGCTGCCGGAGGGCCGTCTCGACGCGTTCGCCGTGGGGGCCGAGGCGTTCGGGCAGGTAGCGCAGGAACGGGATCGCCGCGCCGTCTTCGCCCAGCAGCTTCGACCATTCCGCGAACTCCGGTTGGCCCGCCGGAGCGCCGATCATGATCTCGGCCAGGCGCCGGTCCCCGCGGACGGATTCGACGAGGGACACGGCCGGATCCGGGTGGCCGACCAGGAGGAGCAGGGCTGTCGCGCCGTTGGCGGCGAGGGCGTCGCACACCGCCGTGGGGGCGAGCGCGGACGTGTCGAGTTCGATCACGGCGGCGCCCCGCGGGGCGAGGTGGTCCCGCAGGATGCGGGTGCCGGATGCCCAGTAGACGCTGGGCTGGGTTGCCACGGCGATGCGACGGTGGCCCGCGCCGAGGAGGAAGTCCGCGTAGATCCGCCAGCCGCGGGACTGCGCCGGCGCGAGGCGCGCGACCCAGGGCGTGGGCTGTTCGGTGAGCGCGTCGAGCACCGCCGACGAGCAGAGGAACGGGACGCCGAGCGCGTCGGCCCTGGCGGCAGCGGCGCGGGCGACGACGCTGTGGTACTCCCCCGCCAACGCGGCCACGCCCAGGCCGGCCAATTCGTCCACGGCGGCCGCGGCCTTCCGCGGATCGGCCGCGGTGTCCCGGACGACCAGTTCAAGTGGTCGTCCGGCGACCCCGCCCGCGTCGTTGACCTCGCGGACGGCCAACTCCATTCCCGCGAGCAGGTGTCGGCCCGCCTCGACCCAGCCGGGGCGGGTGAGGGGAACGAGGGCCCCGATCCGGAGGGGTGACGGTGGCGGCGTATTCATGTGTGGGCGCCTCCCTACTGAGGGTTCGGTGAACGGCGGGGCGCGCCAAAGGTAGCCCAGTCGGTCTTGACCCCGGTGCGGTGTGGGAGTTCACTCCCCTCACCAGATAGGTCTGGACCAGCATCTGGACCAGCAGCCGAATCGAGGCCCCCCTCATGTCCACACCCTTACGTAGACGCGTTTTACGGCCGGCAGCGCTTGTCAGTGGCTCGCTGGCAGTCGTGCTCGGCTGGGGAACGGTCGCCGCCCCGGCCGCGCCTGCCGCCCCTGCCGTCGACCGGGCGGCGGTCGTCAACGCCGTCACCTTCGAGGACAACTTCGACGGCCCCGGCGGGACCGCCGTCGACCCCGGCAAGTGGCAGATCGAGACCGGGGACAACGTCAACAACCACGAACGCCAGTGGTACACGCCCGGCGCCGCCAACGCCGCGCTCGACGGGCTCGGCAACCTGGTGATCACCGCCCGCCGCGAGAACCCCGGCACCCACCAATGCTGGTACGGCCGCTGCGAGTACACCTCCGCCCGACTCAACACCGCCGGCCGGTTCACCCAGAAGTACGGGCACGTCGAGGCCCGGATGAAGGTGCCGCGCGGGCAGGGCATGTGGCCCGCGTTCTGGATGCTCGGCGAGGACATCGGCCAGGTCGGCTGGCCGAACAGCGGCGAGATCGACGTCATGGAGAACGTCGGCTTCGAGCCGTCCACGGTCCACGGCACCCTCCACGGGCCGGGGTACTCGGGCGCCGGCGGGATCGGTGCCGCGTACACCCTGTCCGGCGGCCGGGCGTTCGCCGACGACTTCCACACCTTCGCGGTGGACTGGGCGCCGGGCTCCATCACCTGGTCCGTGGACGGGCAGGTGTACCAGCGACGGACGCCCGCCGACCTCGGCGGCCAGCAGTGGGCGTTCGACAAGCCGTTCTTCCTGATCCTCAACCTGGCGGTGGGCGGCGACTGGCCCGGGGACCCCGACGGTTCCACGCAGTTCCCCAGCCGGCTCGTCGTCGACTACGTGCGCGTCAGCACAGCCGACAGCGGAGGCGGCCGCACCGGAACCTTCGTCGGGCTCGCCGGCAAGTGCCTGGACGTGGCGGGCGCGCAGAGTACGAACGGCACGCAGGTCCAGCTCTACACCTGCAACGGCACCGCCGCCCAGCGGTGGACCCTGCCGGGCGACGGCACCGTCCGGGCGCTCGGCAAGTGCCTGGACGTCAACGAGGCCTCCACCGCGCCCGGCGCCAAGGTCCAGCTGTGGGACTGCAACGGCACCGGCGCCCAACGCTTCGACTACAACGGCACCACGCGGGACCTGGTGAACATCCCGGCGGACAAGTGCGTGGACGTCCGCGAGCAGAACCCGGCCGACTCGACGCCGGTCCAGACCTGGTCGTGCAGCGGCAATGCCAACCAGAAGTGGACCTTCACCGGTTGATCCGAGCTCTTGAGCCCACCCGCACTGGGGCCCCCGCACCTCGGGGGCCCCACCCGGCGCGTTACGGAGCCGCGGCCCGGAAGGCGGCCGTCAGCCTGGCCACCGCCCCCGTCAGGTCACCGGTCAGCAGCAGGTGGTCCGCCTCGGCGAACGGCTTGGCCGAGGCTTCCGTGAACCGCCCACCGATCCGGTCCGCGACGATCGCCCGCGCCCGGTCCGCCACCGCCCGCCCGGCCTCGGAATCGGCCCCGGTCGTACGCTCCACCGCCGCCGCGGCCACGGCGAGGGCCCGCAACGCCGGCTCGCCGCCCCGCGCGGGCGCGACCGGTGTGGTCAGGCCCCAGCCGTACGGGAACTGCGGATCGTAGGCCGCGTCACCCACGTTGATCGGCAGCTGCGCCTGCGACTTCGGCCAGGTCACCGGCAGCCGGCCGGTGAACGCCCGCTTGCCGTACAGCACATCGGCGACCCCGTCGCCCTCGGTGCCCGGCAGCCAGGACGCGACCAGGGCCGTCATCCGCTCCAGCCGGTCGCCGATCAACTGCGGCCGCCCGGACACCACGAGCACGGCGCAGCGCATCGCCGCGCACACCCGGTCCACGGCGGCCTTGTCGGCGTCCGACAGTTCCAGGTCGTGACCGTTGCCGACGTCCCCGACGCCCTCCGCGTACGGGGTCTCGCCGACGATCACCACGCCCACGTCGTGCCCGGCCATCGGCGCGGTGGCGTCCTTGGAGAACGTCACCGCGTCGGGCGAGCCGGCCGCCTTCCGCATGCCCTCCAGGATGGTGGTCCCCTGCGTGATCTTCCCGGAGGAGCCCTGCCAACTCACGGTCCAGCCGCCGGCCTGGTTGCCCAGGTCGTCCGCGTTCGACCCGGCGACGTACACCTTCTGTGCGGGCTTCAGCGGCAGCAGCCCGCCCTCGTTCTTCAGCAGGACCTGCGACTTGGCCGCCGCCTCGCGGGCCACCGCCCGGTGCTCGGCCGAGCCGACCGTACCGATGCCGGACCGGTCGGCGTAGGGCTTCTCGAAGAGGCCGAGCGTGAACTTCTGCTCCAGGATCCGCGACACGGCGTCGTCGATCCGCGCCGTCGGGATCCGGCCGGCGGCCGCCTCGCCCACGAGCGTGCGGTGGAAGTCCTGGTACGCGGTCGGCACCATGATCATGTCGAGGCCGGCGTTCACCGATGTCCGCACGTCGCTCGCGTAGTCGCCGGGGATCTGGTCGATGGCCTGCCAGTCGCTGATGACGAAGCCCTTGAAGCCCATCCGGTCCTTCAGCACCCCGTTGATCAGCTCGGCGTGGGCGTGCATCTTCACCGGGCCGGCGTCGTCGCCGAGGAAGTCCACCGAGGAGTACGACGGCATGACCGTCCCCACCCCGCGCTTCACCGCCTCCCGGAACGGCGCCAGGTGCACCGCCTCCAGCTCCTGCCGGGTGACGCGGGTGATGCCCTGGTCGATGGTGTACGAGCCGGTGGTGGACGAGCCGAACTCCGTGCCGCCGTCGCCCACGTAGTGCTTGGCGGTGGCGAGCACCTTGTCCCCGCGGTCCAGGTCCCGGCCGTCCGGCGCGCCCTGCATGCCGCGGATCACCGTCTCCATCGCGCCGACCAGCGCCGGGTCCTCGCCGAAGGCCTCGTACGAGCGGCCCCAGCGCTCGTCGCGCGTCACGCACAGGCACGGCGCGAAGTCCCACGGGACGCCGGTCGCCCGGACCTCGGCGGCGGTCACCGCGCCGGTCCGCTCGGCCAGCTTCGGGTCGCGCGAGGCGCCCAGGCCGATGTTGTGCGGCATGATCGTGGAACCGACGACGTTGTTGTGGCCGTGGACGGCGTCCACCCCGTAGATCAACGGGATCTGGAGGCGGGCCGTCCGGGTGCGCAGCTGGTAGCCGTCCACCATGTCGGCCCACCCCTCGGGGGTGTTGGGGTTCGGGACGGAGCCGCCGCCGGACAGCAGTGAGCCCAGCCCGTACGCCGCGATGTCACCGGGGGCCTTCAGCGCGTTGCGCTCGGCCTGGGTCATCTGCCCGGCCTTCTCCTCGGGGGTCATGCGGGCGAGCAGGTCCGCGACCCTTGTGCGCACCGGGAGTTTCGGGTCGAGGTACGGCAGCCCGTGCGCGTCGATGACGACGAGCGGGTCCTCGGCGGGCGGCCGGGCGCCGGTCACGGTCAGCTTCACCGGCACGGTCTCGGCGGTCTCGCCGTCGCGGTCCTCGGCGGTGGTGACGGTGACGGTGCGGGCGGTGCCGGAGGGGGCGCCGGCCGGGAAGGTGAGCGTGCCGGTCACCGGTCGGTAGTCGGCGCCGGGGGTGGCCGTACCGCCCTCGGTCGTGTACGCGACGGTCACCGGTTCGGTGAGCGGTCCGGAGCCGGTGGTGGCGACGGCGACCCGCACGGCGGCCGAACCGCCTTCCTTCACAGGGTGAACGGTCGCCTCGGTGACGACCTTGGTCTGGGCGACCGGGTCGGCCGCCCCGTACGCCTCCACCCCGTCGATCATGAACTCGCCGGGGCGGCCCACCGGGAGGGTGAAGGCGTAGCCCCACATCTCGGTGAGTCCGAGCACGTGGTCGATGCCGCCGACCGGCTGGTAGTCGGTGCGGTACTCGAACCGGGAGAACGGGATCTCGACGAGGTGCCAGCCCTGCCAGTCGTCGGTGAACGAGGTCGTCCACAGCTCGGACGCCTCGCCGTTGGCCCCGCCGTCCTTGAGCTCGAAGTGCACCCGGGGGCCCGAACCGGGCGGTTGCGGCGCGGTGTTCTGCCCGTACCACCAGAACCGGATGCCGCCCCGGGCGCTCCAGTCGTGGGCGGGCCTGTCGAAGGCGAAGTCGTGGCTGAAGCCGCCCCAGCCGCTGATGTCGTACGTGCCGTGCAGCACCTTCGCGCCTTCGGGGGCGTCGGCGCGCTCCCGGAGTTCCAGCCGGGGCCGGTCGTCGGCGTCGCTGCCCCAGGGGAAGATCCCTTCGGCGGGCGGTCCGGCGAACGGGACCTCGCCCTCGAAACGGTCGACCGCCGCCGGAGGAGGCGGATCCCCGGCGGCGGCCGTGGCCGTGGCCTGTGCGAGCGGCAGGAGCCCGGCGAGGACGCCGGTCACCGCCAACAGAGCGGTTCTGAGCCGGCGTCGCGCCGGTGTCACACGTGCTGTACCCATCAAGTGCCTCCGAGGTCTATACCACCGGGACAAGACACCGCGTGAGTCAACTGAACCGCCCTGCCACCGTCAAGACTTCACGTCACGACTGGCCGAATGCCGCCGTCCCCGCCGCCCGAGTTCAGTTCCTGAAACCCCGCATCGCTCACGACAGCGGCCGGCTGGACGGACGTGTGGTTGGGTGGGGCGTATGGGTCTCAGGGGAGAGGTGCCCGGGTACGCGGGCGGGCCGGCGGGGTGTCGCTGTGGGAAGTGTCGCTGTGGCGGGGAGGTGTCGGCGTCGAGCGCGGCGCCGCCCTTCGATCCCGAACTGCGGCAGGTGTTGGAGGCCATGGGCGAGGAGGCGTGGGAGCCGCTCAGGCCGGAGAACCTCGCCGCCCGGCGGGAGCGGGACGCCGCCTCGCGGCCCCGGCCGACGGTCGAGGAGCTGCGGGCCGACGGCCTGTTCGAGGTGGAGGAGCTGCGGGCGCCGGGGCCGCCGGACGGGCCGGACGTCACGCTCGTGAGCGCGCGGCCGGCCGGGCTCGTCGGGCCGCTGCCGCTGCTGTACTACATGCACGGCGGCGCCATGATCATGGGCAACGCGTGGTCCGTCCTGCCCGGGGTCCTGCGCTCGATGGCGCTCCCGCTGGGGCTGGCCGTCCTCTCCGTCGAGTACCGGTTGGCGCCGCGTACGCGCTACCCCGGGCCGCTGGAGGACTGTTACGCCGGACTCGTCTGGGCGGCCGAACACGCGGCCGAACTGGGCATCGATCCGGACCGTATCGTCATCGGCGGGAAGAGCGCCGGCGGCGGGCTCGCCGCGGCCCTGGCCCTGCTGAGCCGTGACCGCGGCGGTCCCCGGGCGCTGGGGCAACTGCTGCTGTGCCCGATGCTCGACGACCGCGGCGGCACCTTCTCCAGCCGGCAGATGACGGGCATCGGCATGTGGGACCGCGCCGCCAACGCGACCGCGTGGCAGGCCCTGTTGGGCGAGCGCTACGGCGCCGCCGACCTGCCGCCCTACGCGTCCCCGTCCCGTGCCACGGACCTCTCCGGACTCCCCCCGGCCTTCATCGAGGTCGGGTCGGCCGAGTCCTTCCGGGACGAGGACGTGGCCTACGCGAACGCGATCTGGCAGGCGGGAGGCCAGGCCGAGTTGCACGTATGGCCGGGCGCGTTCCACGGCTTCGACAGCATGGCCCCGCACGCCGCCCTCAGCCGGGACGCCCGCGAGTCCCGCACCCGCTGGCTCCGCCGCCTCCTCGCGCAGGCCGAATCCGACCAGGCAATGTCCGGTGCGGTCAATCCCCTTCCGTGAGGTGCCGGAAGCGGTCCGGCAGGGTGCGGAGCCAGGCGGCGCGGTCGGTGGCGATCTCGCGGAGCCGTTCGTCGCCGGTGCGGGCGACGAGGTGGCCGAGGTAGCGCTCGTTGAACGCGGCGTATTCCTGGTGCAGGGTGCGCAGGGCGCCGGCCACGCGGCCCTCGTCCAGCCGGGCGAGCTGGGCCAGGGGGGCGGCGTACTGCTTCCAGCGGCCTTCGACGGCCTGGCGTAGCAGGCCCACGAGTTCACCGGCGAGCCCCGCCACGGCCGGCACCTCGGCCGGGGCCAGGCCCAGGGCGTCGGCCAGCAGCAGGGTCTGGTGGTCGGTGCCGGTCCAGTGGTGGTCGGTCTCGGCCCGCGCGTACGCCTCCACGGGCATGCCGATGCGCCGCGCGAGCCGTTCGGCCGTGAACTGGCGGGCCAGGCGGTGCTCGCGGAGGGTCCGCGGCCGCACGGCCATCAGGATCGGCGTCGGGCACCACAGCGCGTCGGCGAGGGCGAAGAGTTCGGCCTCCGTGGGCCGCGCCGCCCCCGACTCCCAGGCCAGGATCGTTTCGGGCGGGCGGTGCAGGCCCAGTTGGGCCAGGTGGGCGCAGACGTGGCCGTGGCTCAGGCCGATGCGCAGCCGGGCGGCTTTCGCCTCGGCCGGGGAGAAGGGCGGGTAGGAGGCGGAGGAGTACGGGGAGGACACGGCCGGTCAGCGGCCCGGTGCGAAGTGGGCGTCGGCGTGGCCGTGGGGGTGGGCGTCGGCTTCGGCGTCGGTGAGCGCGTCCCAGTCGATGTCCTCGCGGCTCCGGCGGCCACCGAACGCGTGGAAGAACAGGTTCAGCAGGACGGCCGAGAGGCTGCCGAGGGTGATCCCGCTGCCCAGAACCGCCCGTACCTCGGTGGGCATGCGCTCGAAGAAGGGCCCGACGACGGTCGGCAGCATGGCGGCGCCCAGACTGACCGCCAGGATCAGCGCGTTGCGCTCCTCCCGCAGGTCGACCTTGGCGAGGATCTGGATGCCGACGGTGGCGACCATGCCGAACATGGCGACGGCGGCGCCGCCCAGCACCGGGTGCGGGACGGCGGCCACCAGCGCGCCGGCCTTCGGTATCAGCCCCAGCACGATCATGAACAGGCCCGCCGCGACCACGACGAACCGGCTGGTGACGCGGGAGATCCGGACCAGGCCGATGTTCTCCGCGAAGGCCACGTAGGGGAAGGAATTGAAGACGCCGCCGAGGACGGTGGCCACGCCGTCGGCGCGCAGCGCGCGGCTGACGGTCTCGCCGTCGACGTGCCGGCCGGTGATCTCGCCCATGGCGTACACGTCGCCGGTGGTCTCCACCATGGTGATCATCATGACCACGACCATGGCCAGCATCGGGAACAGCGCGAAGTGCGGCATGCCGTAGTGGAAGGGAGTGCTGACGCCGAGCCAGTCCGCCTGGTCGACGCCGCCGAGGTCGGCGTCGCCGAGCAGCCAGGCGACGGCGGTACCGCCCACGAGGCCGAGGAGGACGGCGATGCTGCTCAGGAAGGGGCCGCCGAAGCGGGTCACGGCCATGATGAACAGCAGGGTGCCGCCCGCGTAGGCGAGGTGGGACGGGGCGCCGTAGGCGGGAGTGCCGATGAGGCCGGGGCCGCCGCCGACGTCCTGGAGGGCGACGGGGATGAGCGTGACGCCGATGACGGTCAGCAGGGTGCCGGTGACGACGGGCGGGAAGTAGGCGGCCAGGCGTCCCGCGAAGGGGGCGAGGAGGAAGGTCGCGAAGCCGGCGGTGATGACGGCGCCGTAGACCACCAGCAGTCCGGCGGTGCCACCGCCGGCGCCCTGCCCGATGGCGATCATCGGCGACACGGCGGTGAAGGTGGCCCCTTGTACGAGGGGCAGTCGGGCGCCGATCCGCCAGAACCCCCAGGCCTGGATGATGGTGGCGATGCCCGCGGTGACCAGGTCCGCGTTGATCAGGTAGACGAGTTCCTGGCGCGACAGGCCGAGGCTGTTGCCGAGGAGGACCGGGACGAGGACGGCGCCGGCGTAGAAGGCCAGGACGTGTTGGAAGCCGTAGAGCGACAGCTTGGAGAGCGGGAGCACCTCGTCGACGGGATGGGCGGCGGTGCGGGTTTTGCGGCGCGGGGCCAGGGGTGCCATCTCTGCCTTGCCTTGGGGGTAGGTGAATGAGAGGGGACGACGTGCGGCCGTGGGGGCGGCCGGGGGCATGGGGGCGCGTCGTCGCGGGGAGGGGCGCCTCGGGAGCCGCGCGCGCCCGGCCGCGCGGATCGGGCGGCGGGGGCTGCGGGTGGAGCGGCGGGCGGCCGGGTGCACGGGATTGCCGGTGCACGGCCGGCCTGATGCCGAGGCGGAACGGGCCGCGAGGGCCTCGTGGGCACTGATCCTTGCGGACGGCACTGTTCCGCGCAAGCTTCCGGCCAATGTTTTTGAAACCAGAACCGGCAGGTAACTTGCGATTCAATGGCAAATTCCGTCCGATGCTACGGAATCCGCAGCAACGACGGCGGCCCCGCCACAGGTCGTGTGGCGGGGCCGAGAGGTCGGGGAAGCGAGAGAGTCCGGAGAGCCGTCAGACCTTCCTGACCACGCTGGACTTGAGCTGCATCGAGCCGAAGCCGTCGATGCGGCAGTCGATGTCGTGGCCGTCGACGCCGTCCACGAGGCGGATGTTGCGGACCTTCGTGCCGGCCTTGATGCCGGACGGACTGCCCTTGACCTTGAGGCCCTTGACCACCGTCACGGTGTCCCCGTCGGCCAGGACGTTGCCCACGGCGTCCTTGACGACCTTCTCCTGCGGTGCCTCAACGGACCCGGCGGCAGAGCCGTCGCCGGTCCCGGCCGCATCGGCCGGCCACTCGTGCGCGCATTCGGGGCACACCAGCAGGGCGCCCATCTCGTAGGTGTACACGCTCGAACACGCGGGGCAGGGGGGCAAGGAAATTTCGGTCACCCCACCAGTATGCGTCGTGCGTGCGCGTCGCCCGCGACCTGCGCGTTTCATACCTCCGGGTGAGCCGGACGGGCTGCGGCGCGGCCCGCGCCCCGCGAGTGCCTAGGGTGAGTCGAGCCCGGTCGGGAGCCGCCCGGCCGGCGCCGTCTCGTTCACGTCCCGGGAGCTCGCGTGGCGCAGCAGTACACCAGGGTCCTGCGGTTGCGGCTCCGGTACCGGTTCGACCATCTGGTGGCCGGGGGCACGCGGGTGCTCATCGGCTGGTTCGCGCTGGCGTGTCTGATCGTCGTCGTGCCGGTGAGCGCGGTCTTCGTCTGGTCGGCCCGGCCGGCCCCGGCCACCCTCTCCGAGCGGCTCCTGGCCGTGTGGGCGAGCGTCGGGCAGACGCTGAAGATCGGCGGGACGACCGGTTCCCCCGTCCACGTCCTGGCCTCGGTGGTGCTCGCCCTGATCGCGCTGCTGTTCGTCTCGACGCTGGTCAGTCTGATCACCACCGGCATCAACCGGCGCGTCATGTCGCTGCGGCTGGGTCACTCGACCGTGGTGGAGGCCGGGCACACCGTCGTGCTGGGCTGGTCGGACCAGGTCTTCCCGGTGCTCGGCGAACTGGTCGCCGCCAACGCCAACCAGCGCCGGTCGGCCGTCGCCGTGCTCGCTCCGAAGGACAAGGTGGAGATGGAGGAGGAGATCTCCACCCGCCTCACCGAACGCGGCCGGACCCGGATCATCTGCCGCAACGGCAGCACCACCGAGCCGGCGGAGCTGCGCCGGGTGAGTCCGCGGACGGCGAAGGCGGTGCTCGTACTGCCACCGGGCGGGGACGCCGGCGACGCGCACGTGGTGAAGACGCTGCTCGCCCTCGACGCCGCCGTTCCCGGGGAGGGGGGTGACGCGGTGGTGGTGGCCGCCGTCCGCGATCCCCGCCACCACACGACGGCCCGCCTCGCCGCCGGTCCGGCGGGACACGTGCTGTGCGTGGACGAGATCACCGCCCGGCTCCTCGTCCAGACGGCCCGTCGGCCCGGCCTCTCCCTCGTCTACCAGGAGCTGCTGGACTTCGAGGGCGACGAGTTCTACACCGCGCCCGCCGGGGACCTGGCGGGGCGCCCCTTCGGCTCGGCGCCGCTCGCGTTCGCCACGTCCTCGGTGGTCGGTCTGCTGCGCGCGGACGGCCGCGCCGTCCTCAACCCGGATCCGGCCACGGAGATCGGCTCCGCCGACCGGATCATCGTCATCTCCCGGGACGACGACACGGCCGTGCGGCTGGACGTGTCCGACCTCGTGGCGCAGGACGCGATCGTCACGGCCGCGCCCCGGATCCCGCCGGCCGAGCGGCTGCTGCTGCTCGGCTGGAACCGTCGCGCGCCGCTGGTCGTCGACCAGCTCGACCAGTACGTGAGTCCCGGGACCACCCTCGACGTGGTGGCCCTCGCCGGGGACGCGGGCGACGCCGGCGGCCCGGCCGCCCTCGCGGTGTCGCCTCGGCGCGGCCTCGAAGTGTCGTTCCTGCACGCCGACATCACCGACGCGCGGGTCCTGGCCAAGCTGGACGTACCGGGGTACGACGGGGTGATCGTGCTGGGCGAGACGGATCCGGCGGCGCTCCCGGTCGTCCCCGGCGCCTCGACCCTCCCCGGCGCCTCGACCGTCCTCGGCCCGACGGTCGACCCGGAGGCGCTCGCCGACGACCGGACGCTGGTCACGCTCCTGCACCTGCGGGCCATCGGGCAGGCCGCGGACCGCCCCTTCGCCCTCACCACCGAGATGTCCGACGACGGAAACCGGCTCCTCGCGCCCGCCCGCGAGGGCGCCGACTTCATCGTGAGCGGCCGGCTGATCAGTCTGCTGATGACGCAGATCTCGGAGAGCCGCCATCTCGCGGCCGTCTTCGCCGAGTTGTTCGACGCCGAGGGCAACGAGCTACACCTCAAGCCGGTCGCGGACTACGTCCGGACCGGCGTCGAGGTCACGTTCGCGACCGTCGTGGAATCGGCGCGCCGGCGCCGGGAGTGCGCGGTCGGCTACCGGCTGCGCGCCGAGGCCGGGGTGGGGCCCGCGCACGGGGTGCGGGTCAACCCCGACAAGCGGCAGCCGGTCCGGTTCGGGGACGGGGACTGGGTGATCGTGCTCGCCGAAGGCTGACGAGCGGGGCGCTGCCGCTCACGGCGCGAGGTGGACCTCCAGCGCCGTCCGCACGGCGGATTCCAGGGCGCCTTCGATCCACGCGGGCTTGACGGATGTGTGGCATCCCGCGAAGTGCAGGCGGCCCTCGGGCCTGCGGACGTGATCCAGCAGTTCGGTGTGCTGGCCCGGAAGCAGGACGGACGCCTCGCCGTAGGCGTAGGGGTCGCGCATCCACGACTGGGTGCGGCCGACACCGGTGTAGAACACCTCGATCCGCTGCCCGAACACCTCCTGGACCCCGGCCAGGGCCCGCGGGTAGCGCTCCTCGTCGTCCAGGGAGTCCCACTTGAGGGCGTCGTCGGACCAGCTGTAGGAGGCGAGGATCACGCCGCCGGGGCTGCCCTCGACGGGGTGGGAGGGCTGGAACATGAAGCGGTTGGGGTTGTCGGTCGCCGATCCGCCGCCGACGACGTGGGCGGCCTGCGGCTGGTCGCGGGTGACGGGCCGGCAGGCGGCGTAGTGGGCGCGCTGTCCGCCGGAGACGCGGCCCCGGGGCACGGAGGTGTGCACGCCGAGCAGGCTCCCGTCGGCCGGGGTCCGGCCGAGCTGGTAGTCGCGGTACAGGCCGGGGCGTACCGCTTCCAACTCCCGCTTCCAGTCCTCCTCGTCGAACTCCCACCAGCGGCGGCTGAACTCCAGCAGCACCTTGGTCGCGGCGTCGTAGTGCAGTTCGGTGATCGCGCGCCGCTTGCCGTAGGAGAGGGCCGGGGTGACCGGGATGTGCCGCAGGCCGGAGAAGGGGACGGTGATGATCGCGGTGTCGGCGGTGAAGGTCTCGCGGCGTACGGGGCTGCCGTCGCGCCCCTCGGAGACGGTGTCGACGGTGACGGTGCCCTCGCCGTGGGTGATGCGCGTGGCGCGGCGGTCGAGGCGTACGACGTCCTTCACGCGGGCGTAGAGCGCGTCCGCGAGGGTGGCGGTGCCGCCGGGCAGTTCGAAGAAGGTGGTGTCGGGGCTGATCAGCGAGGCGCCGATGAAGCTGTGCACGAAGGCGAGGTGGAGCCGGGAGGTGAGGTTCTCGACGGTGCCGATCAGGTCGACGGTGCGCTCGTCGAGCTTGGCTTCCTCGGTCAGGTACCGGTACATCGACATGTGGCCGTAGCGCTGGATGACGCGGGCCCAGCCCTCGACGAGTGCCCGGTCCTTCTTGCCCTCGATGTGCTCGCGCACGGGGGCGAAGGCGTTGCGGACGATCTGCGCGGCGGGCACGGATTCGTAGGCCGCCGGCACGCCGAAGGACCGGTTGAGGGTCTGCGGGCTGCGCGCGTAGTCGGCCCGGCGGACGCGGATGCCGTTGACGAAGATCCAGGTGCGGTACGCGGGGTGGCCGGCGCCGTCGACGTCGACGAGGTGGAAGCGCCTGCGCTTGAGGCCGAGCCCGTCGATCAGGCCGGTGACCAGCGGGTGGCTGTCGGGGATGCGCATGGCGCCGGCCTCGGCGTACTGCTTGGGGTCGGCGAAGGGCGCGGCGGCGTTCTCGTGGCCGCCCGTGCGGAAGGTCTTGATGCGGCCGCCGACGCGGTTGGCGTTCGCCTCGATGACGGTGACCCGGTGTCCGGCCTCGCGCAGCAGGTGGGCGGCGGAGAGTCCGGCGGGGCCGGCTCCGACGATCAGGACGTTCTTGCCGGGGCGGGCGCCGGCGCCGGGGGCCTTGGGCAGCCCGTTCTTCAGCAGGATGTCCGCGTAGCGCGGTACGAGGGGCCGGTCCTGCTCGTCGCGTACGAGGATGGCGCGGGCGACGGACAGGCAGGCGTCCCAGCCGGTCAGGGCGGCGGCGGTGGTCGCCTGCGAGGTCTGCGCGGTGGTGGCGGCCACCGTCAGCGCGCCGGCGCCCGCGACCGCGGCGGCTCCGGCGATGACGGTACGCCGCGAGGGCCTGCGCGGCCCTTCGGGTGCGGGCTCGGCCGCGGGCGGGTCGCAGGGGGTGGGGGCGTCGTCGTGCGGTTCCGTGATCATGCGTCAACTGTCGTGGTCACCCCGGCCGCCGAGGCCCAAAAGGCCGCCTCCCGTCGGAGATCCACTCCAACGTGCGGCCGCAGGGCCCGCCGCTGACGAACGCCGTTTCGGGCATCTCCCCCGGATCGTCGGCCCGACGGCCCCGCGGTCCCGCCCGGGTGGGCGGGACCGCGGGGCCCGGCCGGTCAGCCGCCCAGGAGGGTGGCCGCCGTGGTCGCCGGGACCGGGGCGAGGCCGCAGGGGCGGGCCGTGAACGTGCCACGGCCCTGGGTGCGACCGCGCAGGCGGGACGCGTAGCCGAACAGCTCGGCCAACGGCACCACCGCCGTGAGCAGCGCCGTGCCGCCCTCGGTGGTGGAGCCCGAGATCCTGGCGCGGCGGGCCGCGAGGTCGCCCAGCACGCCCCCGACGCCGTCCTCGGGGACGGTCACCGTGACCTCGGCGACCGGCTCCAGGAGCTCCAGGGTGCTCGCGCGCAGGGCGTCGCGCAGCGCGAACCGTCCGGCCGCCCGGAACGCCATCTCCGAGGAGTCCTTGGAGTGGGTCGCCCCGTCCGTGAGGACCACGCGCAGCCCCGTCACCGGATGCCCGCCGAGCGGCCCCTCGGCGAGGGCGTCACGGCAGCCGGCCTCCACGGCCCGCGCGTACTCCTGCGGGACGCGGCCGCCGGTGACCGTCGAGCGGAACACGAAGCCGGGCTCGCCCAGCGGCTCGACGTCCAGGACGACGTGCGCGAACTGGCCCGCGCCACCGTCCTGTTTGACGTGCCGGTACACGAATCCGGTGACCCCGGCCACGACGGTCTCCCGGTAGGAGACCTGCGGTCGACCCACGACGACCTCCACCCCGTGGCCGCGCCGGATCTTCTCCACCGCCACCTCCAGGTGCAGTTCGCCCATCCCCGACAGCACCGTCTGGCCCGTCTCCGCGTCGGAACGCACCACCAGGGAGGGGTCCTCCTCGGTGAGGCGGGCCAGCGCGGTCGCGAGCCGGCCGGTGTCGGTGCCGCGTCCGGCCTCGACGGCGACGGACACCACCGGCTCGGCCACCGACGGTGGTTCGAGGACCAGCGGCGCGCCGGGCGCGCACAGGGTCGTACCGGCGCGGGCCGTCTTCAGCCCGATGACGGCGACGATGTCACCGGCGCTCGCCTCCTGCCTCTCCTCGTGCCGGTCGGCCTGTACGCGCAGGATCCGGCCGATCCGCTCCGTCCGCCCGCCGGTCGCGTCCAGGACGGCATCGCCCTTGCGCAGGGTGCCCGCGTACACGCGCAGGAAGGTGAGCCGCCCGGTCGGGGTGGCCGTCACCTTGAAGGCGAGCGCGGTGAACGGCGCCGCCGGGTCCGGCTCGCGTTCCCGCTCGCCGGCGCCGTCCGCCGTCGTGCCGCGTACGGGCGGCATGTCGGCGGGCGAGGGCAGGTAGTCCCGTACGGCGTCCAGCAGCGGTTCGATCCCGCGGTTGCGGTACGCCGACCCGCACAGCACGACCAGCCCGTCCCCGGCGAGGGTCAGCTCGCGCAGGGCCCGGCGCAGGGTGGCTTCGGTCAGCGCCGAGGCCGCGCAGAACTCCTCCAGGGCGTCCGGGTGGAGTTCGGCGACGGTCTCCTCCAGCAGGCGACGGCGCCGGGCCGCTTCCTCCCGGAGTTCCTCCGGCACGGGCGCGTCCGTGGCGGCTCCGCCGCCGTCGGGCCACAGCAGGGCGCGCATGCGCAGGAGGTCGACGACGCCGGTGAAACCGTCCTCGCGTCCGATCGGCAGCTGGACGACCAGGGGCACCGCGCCGAGGCGTCGACGGATCGACGCGACGGCGGTGTCCAGGTCGGCGCCGGCCCGGTCGAGCTTGTTGACGAACGCGATGCGCGGTACGCCGTACCGGTCGGCCTGCCGCCAGACGGACTCGCTCTGCGGCTCGACGCCGGCGACGGCGTCGAACACGGCGATCGCCCCGTCGAGCACCCGCAGGGAGCGTTCGACCTCGTCGGCGAAGTCGACGTGGCCGGGGGTGTCGATGAGGTTGATGCGGTGTCCGTCCCAGGTGCAGCTGACGGCGGCGGCGAAGATCGTGATGCCGCGGTCGCGTTCCTGCGCGTCGAAGTCGGTGACGGTGGTGCCGGCGTGGACCTCGCCGCGCTTGTGGACGGCGCCCGTCGCGAACAGGATCCGCTCGGTGACGGTGGTCTTGCCGGCGTCGACGTGGGCGAGGATGCCGAGGTTGCGGACGGCGAGGAGGGTGTCGTGGGACGTGGTGGTGCGCATGGCCCGGGGCCTTTCGAAAGACGGGAAGGGGCGGCGCGATGGTCCGGGACACGGCACGGGGGCGCCCCCGCCCGTCACGAGGCCGGGTGGGACTCGGGAGGGGGAGGCAGCTCAGGCGTGTGTCACGGCGTACGGTGACGGCCGCGCAGCCGGCACCGCACGCGACGGGACACCAGGATCACGTCGTACCGGCAGGGGGGAACGGAGGCGGCGGCGCGGTCGGTGTGCGTGCGCATGGCCTGGTTCCCCTTCTCTTCTCGTCGCTTCTTCGCTGGGCAGCTCGGCAGCGGATCACGTCGGATCACGCCCGGCCGTCGCGGCGGGGCGTGTCGGCGAGTCTAGGGGCGGGGCCGGGCGCGGGGCATCGGGTTTTTCAGGTCAGGAGGCGGGCGCGCAGGCGGGCGACGGTGTCCGGGGTGATGCCGACGGTCTCGGTGAGGTAGGCGGTCGGGGACCCGTAACGGCTCGTCAGGTCGGCGAGGACGAGCTCCATGACGGTGGCCGGGGCGCGGCCGTACGAGGGCCAGCGCATGGTGCGACCGGGGTTCGCGGCGTGCCAGTCGGCGGTGAGGCGGGCGGTGGCCAGTTCGGTGAGGGCGAAGTCGGCGAGGATCTCCTCCTCGGGCACCTCCAGCAGGGTCAGGACGAAGGCGGCGATCAGGCCGGTGCGGTCCTTGCCGGAGGTGCAGTGGAACACGGCAGGTCCGGGCCCGTCGGCGATGAGTTCGACGGCCCGACGGATCTCCACGACCCCGTCCTCGGCGACCTCCGCGAACCGGTCGGCGAGGTAGCGCCAGGGGTCGATGTCCGGGTCGATGGCGGCCTGGTCGTAGGGGCGGTGCTCGATGCTGAGGTTGGCATAGGTGAAACGTTCCGCCTCCGGTATCCGGCCCTTGGCCTCGATCTCCCAGGGGTAGCGCAGGTCGATGACGGTCCGCACGCCCAGGTCGAGGAAGCGGTCCCAGTCCGCGCCCTGGAGCTTGCCGAGGGAGTCGGCGCGGTAGAGGGTCCCCCAGGCGACGGTCCGGCCGTCGGCGGAGCGGTATCCGCCGAGATCACGGAAGTTGTGCAGGCGCTCGAAGGGGAGATGGCGGCGGTGCGGCACGAGGGGCTCCTGGGGTACCGGTGGTCGGGGTGATGATCAGAATGCGGGGGGATCCTCGTCGGGCTCAAGGGGGTTGGGCGCGGAGGGCCGCAGGATCCGCGACTCCACGCCCGGCGGCAAGGCGAGCGGCTGTTCGAAGGTGACGACGTCGGTGAGGGTCACGGGGCCTGCGAAGGTCGCGCGGTCGAAGCTGAGGCCGGCCTCGAAGCGGGAGTGCTCGATGACGAGGGAGTCGGCGAAAGCGCATCGGTCGAAGCGGGTGTCTGTGCCGAATCGCGAGCCGGCCAGATGGACCGGTCCCTGGAACGAAGCGCGGGAGAAGTCGCTCGCGCCGCCCTCGACCTGCACATCGCGCAGGCTCAGCCGGTCCGCGAAGGCGGCGTGAGCGAAGGAGGATCCAGTGGACCAAGTCCCCTGGAGGAAGAAGGTCGGGCCGGCGAAGTGACACCGGTCGAACACCAACGGTCCGTCGACGTCACTATGGTGGAACAGGACTCCGGAGTGGAACGAGGAGTTGGAGAAGTCCGTCGCGCTCTGGAAACGGGCGTTGCGGAACGTCATGTCGCCGCGGACCGCCGTCCTCGTGAAGGACGCCCGCCGCTCGAACCTGACACCGTCGCCCGACAAGGAGTCGTCCCACACCGCGTTCGCGAAGGACACCGGCCCCTCGAACACGCCGTCGCGCAGCCACACGGGGCCCTTGAAGAGCACGCGCGCGAAGTCCGTGTGCTCCGCTGCGACCATCCCCTCGAAGTTCGCACCGCCCTCCAGCACCGCCGACCGAAAGCTGACACCTCGCGCCCAGTGGACCAGGGGGAAGGACACGACCTCGCCGGCGAAGACCCGGGTGAAGGTCGCCGCGCCCGAGAACCGGGCCGAACCGAAGTACGCGCCCTGCTCGAAAACGGCGCCGCGGAAGGAGACGTCACCGCCGAAGTAGCTCCGGGCCAACCACGTCATGCCGCTGAAGACGGCGCGCGAGAAGTCGGCGTTCCCCAGGACGGTGAGTCCGTCCTCCTCCCAGTCGTCGACGAACCGGGCCCGGGTGAAGAGCGCCGTGCCCACGCGCGGGCTGCCGTTGCGCGGGTCGCGCACGGCGTCCAGGAGCCGGCGGAGGAGGCCACCGTCGAAGGCGGTCCCCCGGAGGTCCACCGACGAGCCGGGGGTCAGGGTGGCGAGGTAGGCGTCCTGTTCCTCGGGCGGGAGGTGCGCCAGGCAGCCGGCCCGGCCCGGCAGGCGGATGGCCCCGCACGGGCCCGCGTCCGGGGTGACGAGGCCGCACCGGATCCAGCCGACCTCCTCCCGTGACACCCCGTCGGCTTCCTCCAGCAGCCCCGCCAGTTCCTCGGCGTCATCGTCGAACAGCCACCCGTCGGCCACGCCTTCCAGCGGGACGAGGGCGCGCATCGCGGTCGGGCCGAGCAGGTGGAGGAGCGTCTCGCGCAGGGACGGGGACACGATCAGGACGAGGCGTTCGCTCCTGGAGAGCCGGAAGCCTTCCATCGTGCGCGTGACCTCGTCGTGCGCCTCCATCTGCTCGGCCGGGCCTTCGGCTCCGAGGCCCACCGCCACCGCGAGCGGCGCCCCGCCGGTCGGGGTGGCCGTGGCCCGGGGCAGCGCGCCAAGCATCCGTCCGACCTGGGCCAGGGCGCCCGGTGGGTCGAGGACGAGGTGCACGGTACGGTCGTCGGCGCCGCGCTCCACGCTGCCTCGGGTGCCGGCCTCCTCCATGCACCGCATCAGCACCAGGTGCACCTCCCGACGCGCCGGCCTCCCGATCGGGTCCGGCCCCGGCCCCGCCCGCACCGTCAGGACCACCGGGGTCTCGACCGAGTCGAGCGGCGCCGGCGCGGCGGTGAAGGAGTCGTCCTCCAGCAACGTCGTAGCGGAGAGGAACACCATCCGGTCGGGCCAGACGCTGTGCACCACCCCCGCCAGCAGGCCGTTGACCGAGACCGGGCCGCCCCGGAAGTGGGTCCAGTCCTCCGCCTCGGCCGACAACGCCACGAGTTCCCCGTTGCGCGCCCCCGCCTCCAGGACCGCGTCACCGGTCAGAGCGGCCGGCTCCCCCCGGCCTTCCGTGACCCCGTCGACGCGGACCCGCATCCCGTGTGCGGAGGTCCAGCCGAGCGCGGGCAGGTCCGCGGGGGCCACGACGTCCTCCTCGCACTCCAACAGCAGTACCCGCGGGCTCCCCCCGTCCCACCACACCGGGCGGCACCCCACCTCCCGGCCGTCACCGGAGCGGATCCAGGCCTGCTGCTCCGGGTGCGTGCCGGCGTCGGCGACGGTCAGCACCAGCCGGGGCGTCAGCAGCGTGCCGACTTCGCGGGGCTCCGTGTGCGGCTCGAAGCGGACCCGCACCACCCGCTCCGCCAGGCCCGCGCCGGCAGAATCCACGTCGAGCGTCCCGGGGGGCCGTTCCGCGAACGGCAGGGCTTCGGGCGGGACCTCCCGGCGGCCCTCGCCTCCGGTGGTCACGCGGGTCGCGGAGAAGTCCGGGCCGGTGCCCCGGTGGCGGTCCATGTACTCCCACACCCCGCGCAGCACGAGTTCCCGTACGGCGGCCACGTCGCCGCGCAGTTGGGAGCCGAGCAGCACGTCCCGTACGCCCGGCAGGAAGTCGAACCGCACCTCCTCGGCGGGCTGTTCGCCGTCCCAGGGCGCGAAGAGCCCGCCGAGGGCCACCTCCGCGAGGTGTCCGTGCTCGGAGTCGCGCAGCAGGGAGCGTCGTACGAGGGTCATCACGGGCAGGGTCAGCGGTACGGCGGCCAGGTGCGCGGCGAGTCGCTGGGCGGTCGGGGAGGCGCCGGCGCGGAAGCGTTCCACCGCCTCCAGGGCGGTGGTGCGGCGGTCCGGCGCGGCAGTGCCGGGCTCGGGTGCGGCGTCCAACCGCAGGCAGGCCAGGCGGCGCCACCTCCCGTCGCCGGACACCACGCGCACGAGTCGGGCGAGGCTCCCGGAGGCGATGCCGACCACCGGGACCACCGCTCCGCCGCCGCGTGCCCGTCGGGCGGCGGGGACCCGCTGCCAGGCGCGGGTGGCGGCGGCGGGTCGGTCGCAGCGGACGGCGAACGGGACGGGGCGTACGGCGCCCCGCGTCCACAGCCGTTCGGGCAGCACGTTCAGCACGGCGACGGCGTTGTGGGTGCTCCAGTGCCGGAGCAGGCCGCGCAGCGGGGTCTCGCGCCAGCCGCCCGCGACGGTGTCGGACACGACGAGGATCAGCCGCCGGCCGGCCGGGTCCGCCAGCTCCAGCGGGTTGCGCGGCGCCGCGCCGCGTCGCCGGGCCAGCATGGGGGTGTCGCCGGGTCCGGTGCCGGTGAGCTGCCAGGTGCGGACGTCGCGGAAGACGCCGCTGCGGGTGAGGACGGCGCGCAGTTCGGCCACCAGGTCGCTCCACAGCAGCATCGAGGGGTGGGTGTCCACGACCAGGGCCAGGTCCAGCCAGCGGCTTTCGGCGGGGCGCAGGACGGGGGTGGGGACCATGGCCTCGATGCTGCGTTCCACGGTGAGTTGCTCGTCGAGTTCCTCGCCGGGGCCGCCGATGGATCGTCGTCCGACGGGCCGCAGGGAGCGCATCAGGGCGAGCGGGTCGTCCAGCGAGGCGGTACGGGGCAGCCTCAGCGGGACGCCGCGCCGGGTGCCGGGGTCGGCGTCCGGGTCGCCGGCGGTACCCGTGGCCGGGCCGGTGACGACGCGGGGGGACGCCGGGAAGAGCTGGACCGCGCCGGGCACGCGCGGGCCCGGCAGCGCGGGAGGGTCGGGTGGGGCGGGGCCCCGTGCGGTACCCGGCGCGGGGGCGGCGACCGGGGTGGGCGGGTCGGCGTACGCGGGCTCGGCGGAGGAACGCAGCGGGTCCACGCGGGCGGCGAGCCACAGGATGTCGGCGATCTCCTCGGGCCCGAGGCCGGTACGGGGCGCCGCGCTCCCGTCGCCGGTGGCACCGCCGAGGTCGGTGCCACCGGCCGCCAGGGCCCGTAGGAGTTCCTCGATCACGCGGAGGGCCCGGTCAGGTGCTGCATCACGGTGGCGAGGAACCGCTCGCGGTCGCCGGGCGCCGACCAGGCGCCGGCGAGGCGCAGTTGGATGGCGTTGAGGAGCTGGTCGGTGGCGAGGTCGCCGTCCTCGGCGCGTTCGAGGAAGCTCCGTACGAGGTCCTGGTACTCGGCGCCGTCCTCGCCGGTGATGTCGACGCCGAGTCGGCCGCGCACGATGCGGGCGAGCTTCTCCGGGCCGGGTGATTCGAGGTGGAGGCGTACGCAGCGGCGCAGGAACGCGGGGGGGAAGTCGCGTTCCCCGTTGCTGGTGAGGACCACGATGGGGAAGTAGCGGCATTGGACGCGGCCCTGGGTGACGGCGACGCCGGCGTCGGGGTCGTCGTCCGTGCCGATGACGACGGTGGGTTCCTCCTTGGCCAGTCGGGCCAGTTCGGGGATGGTGAAACCGCCGTCCTCGAAGACGGTGAGGAGGTCGCCGGGCAGGTCGATGTCGCTCTTGTCGATCTCGTCGATGAGCAGGACGCGGGGCCTGCGCTGCGGCAGCAGGGCGGTGCCGAGGGGGCCCAGGCGCAGGTAGCGGGCGATGGAGGACGGTGGGACGGGCGTGGCCGGGGCGAGGCGTGTGGTGGCGGTGCGGGTGGTGGCGGTGCGGGTCTGTTCGAGGCCGGCTTCCTGGAGGCGGCCGATGGCGTCGTAGAGGTAGAGGCCGTCGCGCAGGACGGTGCGGCTGGTGATCGGCCAGTGCAGTACGGGGCCCAGCTCCAGGTCGGCGGCGATGCTGTAGGCGAGGGTGGACTTGCCGACGCCGGGCTTGCCGGTGATCAGCAGCGGCCGGCGCAGGTGGAGCGCGGTGTTCACGACGTCCTTCTCGGGCTCGTCCGGTACGTAGCCGTGGCCGCGCCGTCGGGTGCGCTCCCAGGCCTCGCCCGTGCAGCCCGGGGGCGCGTAGGCGCCGTCGGGGATACCGCTGAAGTCCCGCCAGGGCGGGGGTGATCCGTCCTCCAGTCGGGTGCGCCGCTCCTTGCCGGGGCCCGCGCCCCGGTAGAGCCACCAGTCCTTCGCCACTGCCTCTTCCTCCATCGTCGGGTGCGGTCGCTGTCGAAGTCGGGTCGGGGTCGGGAGCCGGTGCGGACTCCGGGGCGTTTCAGGCCAGGGAGCGGAGGTCGAGGGTGTCGTCGGGATCGTCCCACAGCAGCACCAACGGGTCTGCCCCTTCGGCCTGTTGTCCGGCGGCTTCCCGACGTGCGTCGCGTACGCGGGCGGGCAGGGCGAACACGTCGGGCGCGTCGGGCACGTCGGGCTCGGCCTCGGGCGCGTCGGGATCGACCTCGGGGGCGAGCAGCGCGGGCAGCCCCCGGGCCGGCGTTCCGCCGCCGCGCCGCCAGAGCGCGACCGGTACGCCGGCTTCCAGGACGGCCTCCAGCAGTCCGGCCGTACGCGCCGCCGACACGTGGCCGAGGACGCAGGCGGGCGTGGGCCGCTCGCCCAGGCGCAGCCCGAGGGCGTCGGTGACGTCGGCGTCCTCCACGAGGTGGACGGACGCGGGGTCTCGGCCGCTCTGGGCGCACAACAGCCGCCACTTGGCGTGCCATGTGCCACGGCTGCCCTCGCGTTCCTGCGGGGAGCGCACGATCACCTCGTAGAGCGCGCCGAGGGGCCGCGTCCGGCCGGCGGGTCCGCGCGGTACGGGCCACTGGTCGAATTCCGCTTCCAGGAGCTCGTAGGGGACGTGGAACTCGATCCGCTCCGGGCCCGCGTACGCGTCCCCCTCGGGGTGCGGGCCGCCGCCGGTCGGTCCGTCCAACAGCCGCAATCGGCGTACGAGTTCGGCGCGGACGGCGTCCATCGTGACGGGTCTGTCCTCCGACTCCCATACGTGGCTGGTCCGTTCGCCGCGCACCCACATGCGGGCCAGGAGCCCGTCCTCCCCGCCCGGCGGGGTCTCCAGGCGCACGTGCAGGGTGGTGCGGCGGGCGGGCGCGGGGGCGGGGCGCAGGACGGGCAGGGCCAGGCGTTCGCGGGTGGCGCGGACCCAGCGGGCGAGCTCCGCCGCCCAGGCGGCGTCGTCCAGGCCCTGGCCGGGGCCGGATCCGGGGCCGGGTCCCCGGCGGGCCCGGTCGGCGAGGAAGTGCACGAAGGGCACGGCGAGGGGCATTGCGTCCCGGCCGCCCTGTCGTTGGTCGAGGTCCCAGGCCAGGTCGAGGAGGTTGTCGCCGGGCAGTGCGGTGTGGACGGGCGTGGTGCAGCCGGCGGCCTTGAAGGCCCACGCGTAGGCCTCGTAGGCACAGCGCGGCAGTTCGCGGCCCTCGAACAGCTCCGCGAGGCCGTCCCAGCCCGTCTGGTCGAGTCGGGCGGCGCGCGGCGGGGGCGGGCCGGGGAGGTCGTCGTCGAGGAGGGGACTGGCGTCCCAGTCGCGGTTGACGACGAACTGCGGCAGCTGCCAGCCCACGCCGCGCCGCCGCTGGTCTTCGAAGGCGCCGTGGATGGTGCGGGCGATGGCGGGCAGGCCGCTCACGCCCTCCGACACCGTCCGCTCGCCCAGTTCCCGGAGCAGTGCCTCGGTGAAGCGGCCCGCGCCGCGCTCGGAGTCGTTCTGCGCGGCCTCGCCCGCGCGGGAGGCGTAGAGGCAGAACTGTCGTCGGCCGGGGACGCTCGCGCCGCCGCCGTAGTCGACGCTGCCGAAGTTCCACCGGGCGTCACGGGGCGCGTCGACGCGGCAGGCGTCCACCAGGGCCGCCTGGAGCGGGAACCGGCGCTGTGTGACGCGGTTGGTGCGCCACCAGCGCAGTGCCGAGTCGAGGTTGAGGTGGAGGATCTGACCCGCGTGGGCGTCGGCGCAGGGCAGCATGAGTTCCTGCCCGCGCCCCCCGAGGTAGCCGTGGCCGGCCCAGAAGATCCACAGCAGGTCGCCGTCGCGCTCGGGAAGTTCGTGGAGGAGGGCGGCCTTGACGTTCGCCTCGGTCGCCGGGCGGTACGTCGACCTGAGCGCGGCCAGGCCGGGCGTGGCCTGCCAGTCGAGCCGGTCGGGGTCGTCCAGCGGGGACAGCAGCAGGGCGACGTTGGCGGGCGGCACCTCGCCGGGGCCGGTCAGCCAGCGGGCGAAGCGCAGGGCGTCACGGGCCGGCCCGCGCAGGTTCCAGCGGGGGCTGATCGCGTAGCGCTCCACCCCGACGACCAGCGCGAAGGTGCGTCCGGGCGCGAGGGTCGGCGGCAGCGGGCCCGGGGGTGCGGACGGGGACGGCGGCCCCGGAGCGGGTGGCCGCATGGAGTCCAACGGGGGCACCGGCGGCGGGGGTTCGGGGGCCGGTGGCGGCGGGGCGGAGGCCGTCACCCGATGCCCGCCTCGTTCACCGCCCGTTCGATGCGCTCGTAGAGGGCCGGCTGTTTCCAGTACGCGCTGTGGGAGGCCGGGAAGGGCTGGCGGCCGGCGAGTTCGTGGTCGGTGACGCGCGGGTCGCCGGGGAAGACGGGCTCGGCGAGGTAGGAGAGCAGGTCCTGGCGGTCGTAGACGTTGAGCCAGCGCGGGAAGCCGTAAGGGAGGACGCTGCCCGGGGCGAGGCCCGTGAGGGCGCCGAGTTCGTAGAGGTACGGGGCCTGCGAGCCGACGGTGACGAGCAGCGCGGCCCCGGGTACGGGCTCGCCGCGGGCGGCGGCCAGCGCGAGGAGGTCGACCAGGGCGATTCCGCCGAGGCTGTGGCCGATGAGGACGGTCGGGCCCGCTTCGGCGGTGATCCGGGCGCGCAGGAAGGCCCGGAGGTCGGAGCCGCGGGCCTGGTAGCGCAGGATGTCGCCGAGCGCGGGGGTGGCGCCGACGGTGAGGGGGCCGCGCCGGGCGTTGAGCAGGGGTTGGGCGGTGACGCGCAGGGCGAGCCGGCCGAGGAAGGCGGCCGCGCGGGCGCCGGGGACGCGGGCGTCGCCGCCGAGGCGGGTGGTGAGCAGTTCGACGAGCCGGTCGCGTTCGGCGGCGGTGCACACGGCGTCCTCGACGGTGGCGGCGAGGGCGCCGGCGGTCACGGCGCGGGCGAGGGCGGCGGCGAGTTCGCGGGCCTGCGGATCGTCGGTGGCGCGGTCGGCGGCGCGGGCCGCCTCGGTGGAGCGGGCGGTGGCCTCCAGGGCGGCGGGGAAGGCGGTGGCGAGGCCGGTGCCGCCGAGCAGGGCGCGGAGTTCGTCACCGGGGGCGTCGGGGGGCGTATCGCCGGGTTCCGCGGAGGGGGCTTCGGCGAGTCGCTCCAGCAGCTCCAGGACGCGGACGCCGGCGGGGCGGACGCCGGGCATGGCGAAGGGGTCGTCCGCGTAGGGGCCTTGGGCGCGGTACGGGTCTTGGGCGCCGTACGGATCTTGGGCGGCGTACACGTCTTCGGCGGCTCGATCCGTATTCCAGCCGGCCTCCGCCAACACCCGTAGCTCGCACAGCGGGTCGACGAGCAGCAGCCCCCACTCGGCGGTGTCGGTGTCGGTGTCGGCCGCCTTCAGGCCGGGGACGGAACCGCCGCCGGCGCTCAGGGTGGCGCCGAACCGCTCGCCCCAGAAGCAGGATTCGACGGAGGCGTCGGGGAACCGCCCGGTGAGCTGTTCCCGGACCACCGCGAACAGCTTGTCGTGCCGTTCCCGGCGCACCCCCGTGCCGTGCACGAACAGAAACCGCATGACCACACCGCCCCCTCGTCCGCTCTCCCCCGCCCGGCACGATAGCGCCGCCCGGCGAACATGGCGCAGGGAACGCGGTGTTCGGTGCTCGCTGCATCGAATCGAGACGTGCGGCGGGTCAGCCTCGGGGGAGGACCGTGGCGAGGACGGCGGGGAGGGGGTACCAGTCCGAGGAGGCGATCGTGGCGTGGCGGGCGGCCAGGAGCGCGACGCGGTCGCGGGCCTGGGTTTCGGTGGGGCGGACGGAGTCGATGGCCGGGGCGACGCCGTGGGCGTCGGTGGCGATCAGGAGGTAGTGGTTGCGGTCGTACCAGGCCGTGTCGATGGAGCCCGAGGCGTAGGAGCCGGCGTCGCCGTCGAAGACCACGAACCAGGGGCGCAGCGAGGCGTCGGCGTAGCGGGTGCGCGGGTCGCCCGGTTCGGCCCGGTGGACGGCGGGGAAGGCGGCGGCCTGGTCGAGGCGGCCGGCGGCGGCCAGGGCGCGCAGGTGCTCGGCGTACTCGCGGTCGGTCCAGAGCTTGTCCGAGCTGTTGCCCTCCTCCAGGGTGCCGGGGATCAGCTCGACGAGGAACTTCCCGGCCATCGCGGAGCGGGCGGGCCAGGCTCCGGCGCGGGCGGCGGTGTCGAGGTCGGGGTGGCCGGCGGCGAGCCGGCCGGGCCGGTAGAGGGAGTCACCCAGGGTGGAGTTCAGGAGGGAGTCGAGCGCGGCGGGGCCGCGGCCGAGGTTGGCGGCGAAGCCGTCCTTCAGTTCCAGCTTGAGGATGACGGGGCGGTGGCCCGGGTGGGCGTCATGCCAGCTGCGGATGTCGGCGAGGCAGCCCGCGAGGTTCTGGTTGCGGGCCTTGGTGCGCAGTTGGGCGGGGGTGGTGGCGTTCTCGCAGTTGTTGTCGTTGCCGAAGGGATTGTCGTGGGAGACGCGCCAGGAGCTGCCGAAGAAGTTGGTCCACACGTCGAGTTCGAGCATGGCCGCGCCGGAGTCGAGGGCGTCGGCGAGGTACGGGAACTTCGTCTTCTCGTAGGCGTTGTGTACGCCGACGCCGGTGGAGCCGGCGTACGGGAGGTCCGCGGCGGAGGCCGGCGCCGTGGCGGTCGTCAGGACCAGGCCGAGGGCGGCCAGGGCGGACACCAGCACGCCCCTCGCCCGCTTCGCTGTTCTCATGGCTTCGCTCCCGTTTCCCCTGGGTGGTCAAGTCGCCGTGAGGTTAAGGGGGTTGGGTGGCGTACGGAAGGCCGGCGGATGACGGCCCGGGTCGGGCGCGGGCGCGTGTGAGCAGGAACACGGGGGCATCGCGGAACATGTGTCACCTTTGGGGGGAAGCGGAGGCCATGACCAGGGCAGAGGTGGGCAACGGATGAGCGGCGGGAGCGGGTGCGTACCGTGTTCGGCGCGATGAGGCACAAGGGCGCGGTGCTGTGGGCACTGGGCGGCGCGTGCGGCCTGGCGGCGACCCTCGTGGTGGGGCGGACGGACCTCTTCGGGCGCGTCGCCACCGGGGACGCGAAGCGCGGCAGCTACGTACAGGACGCCGCGCTCGCCGACGAGGCGGCGGCCGGCGTGGAGCGGATCACCCGGGCCGCCGAACCCCTCGCGACCCCGTCCCCGGCGGCGGGCACCGACTGGCGGCCCTCCGAGCCGCTGGAGGCCCGGCCGGCCCCGGCCGAGGCGGCGACGGGGGCACTGTTCTCCCCCGGCCTGGACTGGGACGGCGACCACCACTGCTCCGGCAGCGTGGTCCACTCCCCCGGCGGCGACCTGATCGCCACCGCCGCGCACTGCGTGTACCAGGGCGGCTTCCGCACCAACCTCGCCTTCGTCCCCGGCTACCGGGACGGCGCGGCCCCCTACGGCGTCTGGGTGCCCACCCGCGTCGAGGTGGACCCCCGCTGGGTGGAGGCCTCCGACCCCGACCACGACGTGGCGTTCATCCGGGTACGCGGCGTCGGACAGCCGGGGCGGCGGCTGGAGGAGGTCACCGGCGCGCACCCGCTCGGCCTTCGCCCCGAACTACCCACGCCCGCACGGCTGGTGGGCTACCCGAACGACACCGAGGAGCCCCTCGGCTGCGCCAACACCGCCGAACCCGACGGGCCCACGCAGCTGCGGCTGGACTGCGCGGACGTGCCGAACGGGACCAGCGGCGGCCCCGTCCTGAGCGCGGCGGGGGCGCTGATCGGGGTGATCGGCGGCCGCGACGGCGGCGGGGACGAACTGACCTCGTACAGCAGCTACTTCGGCGCGGGAACCGAGGCGTTGTACGAGCGGGCGACCCGGGACTGAGTCCCCGGACCGCCCGGCACATCGGCGTCAGGCCTCCCCGGCGGCGCGGGCCGCGCGCCATTCGGGGGCGAGGACGGACCAGACCTCCTGGTCGTGCCGCTCCCCGCGGTAGAGGTAGCTCTGGCGCAGGACCCCGTCACGGGTCATGCCGAGGCGGCGGGCCACGGCGATGCTGGGCTCGTTGGCGTCCACCACCCACCAGTCGACGCGGTGTACGGCCCGTTCCTCGATGGCCCAGTCGATGAGGACGCGCGCCGCCCGGGTCACCAGCCCCCGGCCGACTCCCGCCGGCTCCAGCCAGCAGCCGGCCTCCGCCGTGCCCTGGGCGACGTCCAAGTGCCGCAGGATGACGGCGCCGACGAGCTTGTCGTCGGCCCAGATGCCCTGCATGCGACCGGTGTCGGCGGCCGTCTTGTCGGCGTACGCCTGGAGGAACGCCCGGCTCGACGCCAGGTCGGTGACGATGTCGGGCAGGCCGTTGAACCGTCCGATGAACTCCCGCCCCCGGTCGACGTGGGCGAGGAACTCCTCGGCCCGCCACGGTTCGAGGGGGCGCAGCTCGGCGCCGTCGTCACCCAGGGATATCGCGTACATCGGCACTCTCCGCCCTCAGGACCGCCGCGCCCGCCCCGGGCACGGGTGAGGGGTGATCGTCTCACTTTCCGACGACGCGGTGTCTGGGTGGTTGTCCGGAGTGTCGTCCATACCGCCGAGTGTGCCGCCGCCCGCCCCGCCCGGGTCAGCCGCGCCCGGGGGCGGACGGATGCGCACCGGGGCGTCCGGAAGCGACCGGGGGGCGCGCCCCGTGCGCGGCGAGCCCGACGGGTCGACGCGGGCCGGCGTGGCGCCCCCGCCGTCAGCTCCCGGACGCGGCCGTGACCAGGACGTCGCCCGCCGGGAGGCGGGTGTACAGGACCGTGCGGCCGGTGCGGCGGCGGAGGATCAGGCCTGCCGCGAGGAGGACCTTGAGCTGGCCGGCCACCGTGCCCAGTCCGAGGCCGGTCAGCGCGACCAGCTGCGTCGTGGACTTCGGGCTCTCCAGCAGGACGAGCACCCGTGCCCGTACGGGTCCCAGCAGCCGGGCCAGGGCCTGCGGGACGTCCTCTGCCGGACCCGCGCCGCCCGCCTGCGCGAGCTGCCCCTCGCAGGGGTAGACCAGCGCGTGCCGCCGGCGCCCCGTCCAGGCGACCCAGCCGTGGTCGGGCGTCACCGGGACGAACACCAGCCCCGCGTCCCCCGACAGTTCGCGCGGCGGCCGGTCCTGGAGGTTGATCCGCAGCCGCCCCTCCCCGAGCCACGCCATGCCCGGTCGCATCCCGGACAGGGCCGCCGCCCAGCCGCCCCGGCTCAGCTGCGCGGTCCGTACGAGGATGTCCGCCTCGGCGACGCGGCGCCGCCGCTCCCAGTCGGGGCGTACCGTCCGCTCCCACACCCACTCCAGCAGCTCGGCCGTCCTCGGCCCCAACTCCCGCGCCCGGTCGAGGATCTCCGGCAGTCGCCCGGTGGCGGCGCGCAGGTCCGTACGGACCACCGCGTCCGGGATCGCCCGGATCGCGGCGAGCTCCTCGGCCACGGGGCGCCCGTCGGGCGGCGGCGTGAGGAAACCGGCGATCCACAGCCGCCCGAGGGCGGCCCCCACCAGAGCCGCCGTCACCGGTTCGGAGGCCAAGTAGTCCTTGTAGGCCGGGAGTTGCGCGGCGAGCCAGGTCCGGTCACCGGGGTGGGTCGCGGTGCGCCGGTGCAGGGCCATCAGCGCGGCCGTGGTCTCGGCGGGCGCGGACACGACGAAGCGGCTGCCCGCGAGGGCGTCGGTGTCGATCCGCCACCAGCCCATGACCTCGCCCGCCCCCATCCGGGTTTCGTCTCCAGGCGAAACATTAGGCCACCCCCGCACCCGCCCCGAGACTCCCCGCATGCCCCGCACCTACCGCTCGCTCGCCCGCGTACCCGAGTTCACCCCGTTCTTCACGGCCGTCGCCCTGCGCATCGGCGCCTCCACCGTCGGCTCGCTCGCCCTCGGCGTCCTCGTCTACGACCGCACCCGCAGCCCGCTGCTGTCCGCCCTCGCCATGTTCGGCCCCTCCCTCGCCCAGGTCCTCGGCGCGACCCTGCTGCTGTCGGCCGCCGACCGGCTGCCGCCGCGCGCGGCCCTCGCCGTCCTCGCCGCCGGCGCCGCGGCCGGGACCGCCCTGCTCGCCGTGCCGGGGCTGCCGCTGTGGGCGGTGTTCGCCGTCCTGCTCGGCCAGGGGCTCGCCGATTCCCTGGCCGGCGGCGTGCGGTACGGGCTGCTCACCGAGATCCTGCCGCCCGCCGACTACCTGCCGGCCCGCTCGCTGCTCGCCGTCTGCGCGGGGCTCACGCAGGTCGCCGGCTTCGCCCTCGGCGGGCTGCTCCTCGCCGCGCTCTCCCCGCGCGGGGCGCTGCTCGTGGCCGCCGCCCTCGGTGGGGCCGCCGCCCTCACCACCGTCCTCGGGCTGCGCCCGCGCGCGCCCCGAGCCGCTGGCCGGCCCACCCCGGCCGAGACCTGGCGGGTCAACCGGCTGCTGCTGTCCCACCCGGCCCGCCGGACCCTGTACCTCGCGCTGTGGGTGCCCAACGGGCTGATCGTCGGCTGTGAGTCCCTGTTCGTCCCCTACGACCCCCCGCACGCCGGCCTCCTCTTCGGCTGCGCCGCCGCCGGGATGCTCGTCGGGGACACCGTCGCCGGTCGCTTCCTGTCGGCCCGGCTGCGGGTACGGCTCGCGGCGCCGCTGCGGCTGCTGCTGGCCGTGCCCTACCTGGTGTTCCTCCTCGAACCGGGCCCCCTGCTCGCCACCGCCGCCGTGACCCTCGCCTCCACCGGCTACGCGGCCGGGCTCCTGATGCAGGAACGCCTCGTACCGCTCCTGCCCGAGGGCACCCAGGGCCAGGCGCTCGGACTCCACTCCGCCGGGATGCTGACCCTCCAGGGGCTCTGCGCGGCGCTCGCCGGCGCGCTCGCCCAGTACACCTCCCCGGCACTCGCGATCACCGCGCTGGCAGCCGCGTCCGTCCTCGTCACCCTGGCACTGGAGCCGGGCCTGCGCCCCAGTAAGCTGCGGGTCCATCCGCCGCACGCCCCTTCGACCGTTCCCCGAGGTACCGCGCAGTGAGCTCCGCAGCACCCCCGATACCCGTGACGGTCGTCGGCCTCGGCGCCGACGGCTGGGCCGGGCTCACCGCCGGCGCCCGGTCCGCGCTCTCGGCCGCCGAGGTCCTGATCGGCGGGCCGCGCCAGCTCGACCTGCTGCCGGCCCCCGAGTGCCCCGGGCTGCGGATCGCCTGGCCCAGCCCGCTGCGTCCGGCCGTACCGAAGCTGACGGCCGAACACGCGGGGCGCCGCATCGCGGTCCTGGCCAGCGGCGACCCGATGTTCTACGGGATCGGCCGCGCCCTGTGCGAGGAGCTGGGCCCCGAGGCGCTGCGGATCCACCCGCACCCCTCCTCCGTGTCGTACGCCTGCGCCCGGCTGGGCTGGCCGGTGGAGGACACCGAGGTCGTCACCGTCGTCGGCCGGCCGGTGGCGCGGCTGGCGGCCGCGCTGTACGAAGGCCGGCGGGTGCTGGTGCTCAGCGGCGGAGCGGCGTCCCCGAACGAGATCGCCGCTCTGCTGCGAGAGCGGGGCTTCGGCCCGAGCCGGATGCGGGTGCTGGAACAGCTCGGCTCCGAGCACGAGGACGCGTACGAGGGCCACGCGCTGGACTGGGCCCATCCTCCGGGCCACCCCCTCAACGTGGTCGCCGTCGACTGCCGCCGCGACCCCGCCCACCCGGCGCCCCGGCTCGGCGCGACGCCCGGCCTGCCGGATGCCGCGTACGAGCACGACGGGCAGCTCACCAAGCGGCACGTGCGCGCCGCGACCCTGTGCGCGCTGGCCCCGGCCCCCGGCGAGTCGCTGTGGGACATCGGCGGCGGCTCCGGCTCGATCGGCATCGAGTGGATGCGTACGCACCCCTCCTGCCGGGCCGTCGCGATCGAGCGGGTGCCCGAGCGGGCGGCCCGCATCACCGCCAACGCGGCGGCGCTGGGCGTGCCGGGCCTGCGCGTGGTCGTCGGCGCGGCGCCGGCGGCGCTGATCGGACTGCCCGCTCCCGACGCCGTGTTCATCGGCGGCGGGCTCACGGCGCCCGGCCTGCTCGACGCGGCCTGGGAGGCCCTGGCCCCCGGCGGCCGGCTGGTGGTCAACACCGTCACCCTGGAGTCGGAGGCGGTCCTCGCCGAGCGCTACCGCCGCCACGGCGGGGACCTGGTGAAGCTGGCCGTCGCGCACGCCGTGCCGGTCGGCGGGTTCACCGGCTGGCGCCAGGCGATGCCGGTCACCCAGTGGTCGGTCACCAAGCCCCTCACCTCCACCCCGCCCCCCGCCCCGACCTGCGACAGCGCGAAGGATCAGTCATGACCGTGTACTTCATCGGAGCGGGCCCCGGCGCCGCCGACCTGATCACCGTGCGCGGTGCCCGCACCCTGGCCGCCGCGCCCGTCTGCCTGTACGCGGGCAGCCTGGTCCCGCGCGAACTGCTCGCCGAATGCCCGGCGGACGCCCGGCTGGTGGACACGTCGCGACTGAACCTGGACGAGATCGTCGCCGAGTGCGTACGGGCCCACGAGGCGGGGCAGGACGTGGCGCGGCTGCACTCCGGTGACCCGTCGATCTTCAGCGCCGTCGCCGAGCAGATGCGGCGCCTGGACGCGGCCGGGATCCCGTACGAGGTCGTCCCGGGCGTGCCCGCGTTCGCGGCGGCTGCGGCCGCGCTGAAGCGGGAGCTCACCGTCCCCACCGTGGGCCAGACCGTGATCCTGACGCGCATCGCCCAGCAGGCCACGCCGATGCCGCCCGGCGAGGACCTCGCCACCCTCGGCCGCAGCGGCGCGCTGCTGGTCCTGCATCTGGCGACGCGCTACGTGGACCGGGTCGTGGACGAACTGCTTCCGCATTACGGGGCCGAGTGCCCGGTGGCGGTCGTGGCGATGGCCAGCCGCCCCGACGAGCTGATCCTGCGCGGCACCCTGGCCGACATCGCGCCCCGGGTGAAGGAGGCGGGCCTGGTCCGTACGGCGGTCATCGTGGTCGGCCGGACGCTGGGCGCAGAGCAGTTCCGCGACAGCCACCTGTACTCCCCCGAACGCGACCGGCATGTCTGCTGAGCCGCGTGAGTCCCGCGAGTCCCGCGAGCCGCGTGAGGCCCACGAGCCGCGCGATCCGCGTGAGCCCCGCGAGCACGTCCTGATCCTGGGCGGCACCACCGAAGCCCGCCTCCTCGCCCGGACCCTGGCCGGGAACCCCGCCTACCGGGTGACCACCTCCCTGGCGGGCCGCGTGGCCGCGCCGGTGCTGCCGCCGGGCGAGGTCCGGATCGGCGGCTTCGGCGGCGCCGAGGGGCTGGCGGGGTGGATCGTCGGCCACGACGTCACCCGAGTCGTCGACGCCACGCACCCCTTCGCGGAGCGCATGAGCTTCCACGCCTCGCGGGCCCGTGCCCTGACGGGCGTACCGCTGCTGGCGCTGCGCCGGCCCGGCTGGACGGCCGGCCCCGATGACGCCTGGACCTTCGCGGACTCCCTCGCGCACGCCGCCGCCCTGCTGCCCGGACTCGGGAGCCGGGTGTTCCTGACGACCGGCCGGATGGGCCTGCACACCTTCGCCGGGCTCACCGACACCTGGTTCCTGGTGCGTTCGGTGGACCCTCCCGCCGGGCCCGTGCCGCCGCGCCTCGAAGTGCTGCTGGCGCGCGGACCGTTCGGCCTGGAGGACGAGCGGGAGCTGCTGGCCCGCCACCGGATCGACGTACTGGTCACCAAGGACAGCGGCGGCGCCGCGACCGCCCCGAAACTCACGGCCGCCCGCGAGGCGGGCGTCCCGGTCCTGATCGTCCGCCGCCCGCCGATCCCCGAAGACGTCCCCGAGGCCCCCTCGGTGGAAGCCGCGCTGCACTGGCTGGGCGCCACCCGCTGCGCGTAGGGGTGTCCGGGCGGAATCCGCCGGGGCCTTCGCGGGCAACACCGGCCCGACCCGGCACGGATCGTCGCCGTCAGGGCTCCGACCGGGGCGAATACCGGTCCCTGCCGGCTCCCACCCGCCCTCCGCACCCTCTAGGCTGAACCAATGCGGATACGTCACTCCCTCGTCCTGGTCATCGCCGCCGCGGCGCTCCTCACCGGCTGCGGAGAGAAAGCGGAGCCCCGGGGTTGGGAGCCCGACGACGCGCTCCAGCGGGCCGACGAGACCCTCGGGAAGGACACCGGCGGTGAGGGGCGCGTGACGATGCGTGGCACCGGCTTCGTCGCGGCCGGCCTCGACAAGACCCTGGAGACCGGCGGGGAGCGCCCGTACCGCTTCGACATCGCCTGCGACAGCGAGGAGAGCCCCCGCGTCACCCTGGTGCTGTCGCGCGAAGGCGGCTCCGGGGACCGGTCGTTCGACGTCCCGTGCACCGCCGGCGAGGCCGTACGGCTCAACTTCCCGGCGGGCGCGGCCCTGACCGCCCGCATCGAGCCGGCGGCGCAGGACGACTCGCCGCCGGCCGGCGTCCTGTCCTGGCAGCTGCTGACCGTCGACCCGAGAACGGTCGAGGGCTGCGCCGACGTCCTGGCCGGCTGCTCCGGCTGATCCGCGTCCGGCCCGGGGCGGGGTGCGCCGCAGCGATCCCCCCGCCCCGGGCCGGCGGGTCCGTCACGGGTAGCGGCGCGGGGTCCACGTCAGGCGGGTGCCGTCGGGGCGCTCGGTGACCTGGGTCTGCGAGGAGCCGATCAGCAGCAGCGTGCGCATGTCCACCTCGGCGGGCTCCAGCTCGGCCAGCGCCATGATCCGTACGGACTGCTCCGGGCCGCCCACGTCCCGGGCCACGACCACCGGCGTCTGCGGCGAACGCAGCTCCAGCAGCAGTTCCTTGGCCTGCGCGACCTGCCAGGTCCGGCTGCGGGAGCCCGGGTTGTACAGGGCGAGGACCAGGTCGGCGGCGGCGGCCGCGCGCAGCCGCTCGGCGATGACCTCCCACGGCTTGAGCCGGTCGGAGAGCGAGATCGTGGCGTAGTCGTGGCCGAGGGGGGCGCCGGCCGCGGCGGCGGCCGCGTTGGCGGCGGTCACCCCCGGCAGGACCCGTACCGGCACGTCCTTGTACTCCGGCTGCCCCGCGACCTCCAGGACGGCGGTGGCCATGGCGAAGACGCCCGGGTCGCCGCCGGAGACCACGGCCACCCGCTTGCCGCGCCGGGCGAGGTCGAGGGCGAACTCGGCGCGCTCGGACTCGACCTTGTTGTCGGAGCCGTGGCGCATCTGGCCGGGTTTGACCGGGACCCGGTCCAGGTACGTGGTGTACCCGACGAGCACCTCCGCGTCGGCCAGCGCCCGCTTCGTCTCGGGGGTCAGCCACAGCGGTCCGGCGGGCCCGGTGCCGACGACCACGACCCCGCCGGGGCCGGGCGGGACGCTGCCCGGGTTGCCGATCCGGCTGGGGACGACGGCGACGGCGAAGTACGGGACGCTGTCCGGGTCGGTGTCCGCGAGGAGCCCGGTCCGCTCGCCGGCCATCGTGGCGCGTTCCACGTAGCGGGCCTCGGCGAGGCGACCGCTGCCCTCCATGGCCCGTCGGACGGCGGGGAAGGTCCGGCCGAGCTTCATGACGACCGCCGAGTCGGTGGCGGCGAGACGGGCGGTCAGCTCCTCCTCGGGCAGGGTGCCGGGCAGGATCGTCAGCACCTCCTCGCCCTCGACGAGCGGGGTGCCGAGCCGGGCGGCGGCGGCGCTCACGGAGGTGACGCCGGGGATGACCTCGGCCTCGTAGCGGTCGGCGAGCCGCTTGTGCATGTGCATGTACGAGCCGTAGAAGAGCGGGTCGCCCTCGGCGAGGACGGCGACGGTGCGCCCGGCGTCGAGGTGCGCGGCGAGGCGGGCCGCGCAGGCCTCGTAGAACTCGTCCATCGCGCCCTGGTAACCGCCGGGGTGGTCGGTGGTCTCGGTGGTGACCGGGTAGACCAGCGGCTCCTCGACGTGGTCGGCGCGCAGGTGCTTCGCGGCGATCGAGCGGGCGATGGAACGGCCGTGGCGTGCGCTGTGGTAGGCGATCACATCGGCTTCGGCGATGACCTCGACGGCCCGCAGCGTCATCAGCGACGGATCGCCGGGACCGAGCCCCACCCCGTACAACTTGCCCTGGCCCAATTCGCGCTGACCCACGGCCTTCTGACGGTCGCTCATTCTTCCTCGCTCGCGATCGCGTTGACGGCGGCGGCCGCGATGGCGCTGCCTCCGCGCCGGCCCCGCACGATCAGGTGGTCCAGGCCCGAGGGGTGGGCGGCGAGGGCGTCCTTGGACTCGGCGGCGCCGATGAAGCCGACGGGCACGCCGATGACGGCGGCCGGGCGCGGGGCGCCTTCCTCGATCATCTCCAGCAGCCGGAACAGCGCGGTCGGCGCGTTGCCCACCGCGATCACCGAACCCTCCAACAGACCCTTGTCACGCCAGACTTCAAGGGCGGCGGCGCTGCGCGTGGTGCCCATCCTCGCGGCGAGTTCGGGCACCGCCGGGTCGGACAGGGTGCAGATGACGTCGTTGTCGGCGGGCAGTCGCTTACGGGTGACCCCGCTGGCCACCATCTGGACGTCGCACAGGATCGGGGCGCCGGCGTGCAGGGCGGCGCGGGCGCGCAGGACCACCTCGGGGGTGTAGCCGAGGTCCTGGGGGAGGTCGGTCATACCGCAGGCGTGAATCATGCGCACCGCGACCTGCGCGACGGAGGCGGGCAGCCCGGAGAGGTCCGCCTCGGCGCGGATCGTGGCAAAGGACTGGCGGTAGATCGCGGCGCCGTCCTTCTCGTACTCGAACACGGTGTACTCGCTCATTTCTTCACTGCGATGCGGGTGTTGTGGTGGTGCGTGCGGCCGTGAGGGCGGCCGCCAGACGGTCGTGGGGGATGGCCCGCCCGTCGAGTTCGTACCCGTCCGGGGTGGCGACGAGGTCCACCCAGGCGGTGCCGCGCGGATGCCCGCACCGGCGCGCGCAGCCGGACCAGTGCACCGGCAGCTCGCCCGCCGATCGCGTGACGACGCGGCGCGCGTCGGCGCGTACGTCGGCCAGGGACTTGGCGCAACCGGGCCTGCCCGTACAGGCGGTGACGGACTGCCAGGGGCTGTCGGGGGCGACGACCAGGCCGGCCGACTCCAGCCGGGCGTAGCCGGCGACGGGCCTGCGGGTGCTCGCGCGCGGCAGGACGACGCTGCGCCACGGGGTGACGCACAGCTCCCCGCTGCCGCGGTCGGCGACCTGGACCAGGACCCGCCACTGGGCGGTGCTCAGCCGGCCGAGCGGGGGCAGGACGCACAGCGGGGTCTGGTCCGCCTCGCCGCCTCGCCCCCAGGGCCGGGGCGGCTCCGCGTACGGCCACGCCACCTCGGGCACGCGTCCGGCTTCGATGCCGGCGGCGGCCAGTCGCCGGGCGAACTCCCCGGCGTCCACGGCGTGTTCGTCGGGCAGCTCGGCGACCCGCCAGGCCCGGGTCCCGGCCGCGTCGGCGGCGTCGAGGAAGTATTCGGCGGCCAGCAGCGCCGCCCGGGGGGCGTCGCAGGCGGCGAGTTCGACGGCGTCGGCGCCCGCGCCGAGCCGCAGCAGCGCCCGGCCGTTCGCGCGGCCGAGCACGGTCACATCGGGGTCGAGGGCGGCGACGTCCCCGCGCCCGGCGTCGAGGGCGAACAGGAACCGACCGGACAGGGCCGTCGCCCGGGTGCTCGCGCACAGCAGCCGGTCCAGTTCCCGGACCCAGTGCACGACGCGGGGCCCGCCCATCGGGGTGGCCACGATGTTGCGCACCCGTTCGTGGCTCGGGGCGGGCAGCAGCCCGGCGCCGTCCAGCAGCCGGGCGAGCCCTGCGCCGCAGTCGTCGGCGAGGCCGCGCAGCTGGACGTTGCCGCGCGAGGTGAGTTCCAGGTGCCCGTCCCCGAACCGGTCGGCGGCGAGCCCGAGCACCGAGGCCTGACGGGCGGTGAGCAGCCCGCCGGGGATCCGGACGCGCGCCAGGTAGCCGTCGTCGGCCGCGTGCAGGCGCAGCGCGCCGGGGCAGGCGTCACCGCGGTCCCGTATGACGGGTTCGTCCCGCGACGCGGCGGAGGGGGGCTGTGGCATGGCCGCGAGCATACCCACGATTCCCCAAGCCCGACCTGTGTCCGTCACCACCCCTGCCCGGGACGAAGCCCGGCAACACAGCGCCGGGGCAAGCCCCGCAACACCGGGCCCGGGGCGGAGCCCCACAACGCGAGCCCCGGGGCGAAGCCCCGCAGCGCGGGGCCCGGGACCAAGCCCCGCAACACCGGGCCTGGGGCGAAGCCCCACGGGTCCGGGGCGGAGTCCCGGGAAACGGTGAAAGGGCGGGGCGGGGAGCAGCTCCGCGCAGCGGCACCGCACCCCACCCCCAACCCCTCCCCCACCCCCACTCCCGGCCAGGGACTCGGCCGCCTAAGATGACCTTCCGACGGGCCACTCGGCCCGTCATCGCCGAGGACGGCGACATGGGAGGAAGCCCGGTGCGATTCCGGCGCGGTCCCGCCACTGTGAACCCGGCAGACCCACGCCGCCGGGCAAGTCAGGAACTCCCGCCGTCCTCACTGCCCGGGGCGCGGAAACCCCGAGGAAGGCCTGCCGCCGCATGATCCTGCTGCTGTCGACGTCCGACACCGATCTGCTCAGCGCCCGCGCGGCGAACACGGCGGACGCCCCCGTCCCGTACCGGTTCGCGAACCCCTCCCGCCTTCCCCTCGACGACCTCCCCGGCCTCCTCGACGGCGCCGACCTGGTCGTCGTACGCCTCCTCGGCGGCCTGCGCGCCTGGCAGGAGGGCCTCGACCTGCTGCTGGCCGCCGACCAGCCCCGCCCCGTCGTGGTCCTGACCGGCGAACAGGCCCCGGACGCCCAGCTGATGGAGGCCTCCACCGTCCCGATCGGCATCGCCGCCGAGGCGCACGGCTACCTCGCGCACGGCGGCCCGGCCAACCTCGCCCAGTTGGCCCGCTTCCTCTCCGACACCGTCCTCCTGACCGGCCACGGCTTCGAGCCCCCCGCCGCCTCCCCCACGTGGGGCCCCCTGGAGCGCACCACGTCACCCACCGCCACCACCGCCGGCGGCGCCGGCCCCGAGGTCGCGGTGCTCTACTACCGCGCCCACCAGATGAGCGGCAACACCGCCTTCGTGCACGCCCTGTGCGACGCCATCGAGGCCAAGGGCGGCCGGCCCCGCCCCCTCTACGTCTCCTCCCTGCGCACCCCGGAGCCGGAACTGCTCCGCGCGCTGGAGTCCGCCGACGCCGTCATCACCACCGTCCTCGCCGCCGGCGGCACCCGCCCCGCGACCGCCTCGGCGGGCGGGGACGACGAGTCCTGGGACGCGGGCGCCCTCGCCGGCCTCGACGTGCCGATCCTCCAGGCGCTGTGCCTGACGGGTTCGCGCGGCACCTGGGAGGAGAACGACGAGGGCCTGTCCCCCCTCGACGCCGCGACGCAGGTCGCCGTCCCGGAGTTCGACGGCCGCCTGATCACCGTCCCGTTCTCCTTCAAGGAGATCGACGAGGACGGCCTGCCCGCCTACGTCGCCGACCCCGAGCGCGCCGCCCGCGTCGCGGGCATCGCCGTACGCCACGCCCGCCTGCGCCACATCGAGCGCCGCGACAAGCGGATCGCCCTCGTCCTGTCCGCGTACCCGACGAAGCACTCCCGCATCGGCAACGCGGTCGGCCTCGACACCCCCGCCAGCGCCGTGGAGCTGCTGCGCACGATGATCGCCGGCGGCTACGACTTCGGTCCCGTCGAGGAGATCCCCGGCCTGGTCTCCGGTGACGGCGACGAGCTGATCCGCGCCCTGATCGAGGCCGGCGGCCACGACCAGGACTGGCTGACCGAGGAACAGCTCGCCCGCAACCCCGTCCGCATCCCGGCCGCCGACTACAAGCGGTGGTTCGCAGAGCTGCCCGCCGAGCTCCGCGAGAGCGTCGAGCAGCACTGGGGCGAGGCCCCCGGCAACATGTTCGTCGACACATCGGCCAACCCCGAGGGCGACATCGTCCTGGCCGCCCTGCGCCGCGGAAACCTCCTGATCCTCATCCAGCCGCCGCGCGGCTTCGGCGAGAACCCGATCGCGATCTACCACGACCCGGACCTGCCGCCGTCGCACCACTACCTGGCCGCGTACCGCTGGATCCAGGCGGCGGCCGAGGACGGCGGCTTCGGCGCCGACGCGATGATCCACCTCGGCAAGCACGGCAACCTGGAGTGGCTGCCGGGCAAGAACGCCGGCCTCTCCGCCGCCTGCGCGCCCGACGCCGCCCTCGGCGACCTCCCCCTCGTGTACCCGTTCCTCGTCAACGACCCGGGCGAGGGCACCCAGGCCAAGCGCCGCGTGCACGCCACCCTGGTCGACCACCTCGTGCCGCCGATGGCGCGCGCCGAGTCGTACGGGGACATCGCCCGCCTCGAACAGCACCTGGACGAGTACGCCCAGATCTCCGCGATGGACCCGGCCAAACTCCCGGCCATCCGCGCCCAGATCTGGACCCTGATCCAGGCCGCGAAACTCGACCACGACCTCGGCCTGGCCGAACGCCCCGACGACGACGGCTTCGACGACTTCCTCCTCCACGTCGACGGCTGGCTGTGCGAGGTCAAGGACGCCCAGATCCGCGACGGACTGCACGTCCTGGGCGGCGCCCCGACCGGCGAGGCCCGCGTCAACCTGGTCCTGGCGATCCTGCGGGCCCGTCAGATCTGGGGCGGTACGACGGCCCTGCCCGGCCTGCGCGAGGCCCTCGGCCTCGACGAGTCGGCCGCCACCCGCACCTCGGCGGACGCCGTGGAGGAGACGGCCCGCGGGCTGGTCCAGGCGATGGAGGACGCGCGGTGGGACCCGGCCGCGGTGGCCTCCGTGGCGGCGGACCACGGCCCGGACGTGGCTGCGGTCCTGACCTTCGCCGCGCACGAGGTCGTCCCGCGCCTGGCCGGCACCACGGACGAGATCGCGCACGTCCTGTCCGCCCTGGACGGCGGCTTCGTCCCGGCGGGCCCCTCGGGCTCGCCCCTGCGAGGCTTGGTCAACGTCCTCCCCACGGGCCGCAACTTCTACTCGGTCGACCCGAAGGCCGTCCCCTCCCGCCTCGCCTGGGAGACGGGCCAGGCCCTGGCCGACTCCCTCCTCACCCGCTACCGCACGGACAACGGCGAGTGGCCGGCGTCGGTCGGCCTCTCCCTGTGGGGCACCAGCGCCATGCGCACGGCCGGCGACGACGTGGCGGAGGCCCTCGCCCTCCTCGGCGTCCGCCCGGTGTGGGACGAGGCCTCCCGCCGGGTGACGGGCGTGGAGCCGATCCCCCTCGACGAACTCGCCCGCCCCCGCATCGACGTCACGCTGCGCATCTCGGGCTTCTTCCGCGACGCGTTCCCGCACGTCATCGGCCTGCTGGACGACGCGGTCCGCCTGGTGGCGGGGCTGGACGAGCCGGCCGACCTGAACTACGTCCGAGCCCACGCTCAGGCGGACCTCGCCCTCCACGGCGACGAACGCCGCGCCACCACCCGTATCTTCGGCTCGCGTCCGGGCACGTACGGGGCCGGCATCCTCCAGCTGATCGACTCCCGCGACTGGCGCACCGACGCCGACCTGGCGGAGGTCTACACGGTCTGGGGCGGCTACGCGTACGGCCGCGGCCTGGAGGGCCGCCCGGCCCGCGCCGAGATGGAGACGGCCTACAAGCGCATCACGGTAGCCGCCAAGAACACCGACACCCGCGAGCACGACATCGCCGACTCGGACGACTACTTCCAGTACCACGGCGGCATGGTGGCCACCGTCCGCGCCCTGCGCGGCACGGCCCCGGAGGCGTACATCGGCGACTCCACCCGCCCGGAGACGGTCAAGACCCGCACCCTGGTCGAGGAGACCTCCCGCGTCTTCCGCGCCCGCGTGGTAAACCCCAAGTGGATCGAGGCGATGCGCCGCCACGGCTACAAGGGCGCGTTCGAGCTGGCGGCGACGGTCGACTACCTCTTCGGCTACGACGCCACGACGGGCGTGGTGGCGGACTGGATGTACGACAAGCTCACGGAAACGTACGTCCTGGACGAGACGAACCGCGCCTTCCTGGAGGAGGCCAACCCCTGGGCCCTCCACGGCATCGCGGAACGCCTCCTGGAAGCCGAGTCCCGCGGCATGTGGGCAAAGCCGAACCCCCAAATCCTCGACTCCCTCCGCCAGATCTACCTGGAAACAGAAGGCACCCTGGAGTCCGAGTCGGAGTAACCCTCCCCCCAAGCGGGAACGGCCACCCCGGCCGTTCCCGCCACGCCCCGTAGCTGCCGGCGCCCACCACCTGGTCGGACGGGGACGGATTCAAGAGATCCCGCGCAACGTCGCCCGCCACGTCCGCACCGGCACCCCACGGCCCCGCCGCTTCGAACCCCTCACCGCCGACGAAGCCCGTCAGTTCCTTACCGTCGTGCGCGGTCACCGGCTGCACGCCCTGTTCGAACTCGCCCTCCACACCGGACTCCGCAAGGGCGAACTTCTCGGCCTGCACTGGGAAGACCTCGACCTCGACGCGGGCACCGCCGCCATCCGCCGCACCCTTCAGCGAACCGCCGCAGGCGGGCTCACCACGCTCCCCACGCGCGCCTCCGAGCGCCGCATCGCCCTTCCCGCCCGCTGTGTCCACTCGCTGAAGCTGCACCACGAACAGCAGCAGCGCGAGCATGCGGCCGCAGGCACCACGTGGAAGCACGACGGGCACGTGTTCACCACAGCGCAGGGCCGACCGCTCGACCCGACCAACCTCACCCGCGCCTTCGCCACGCTCCTCCGCAAGGCCGGCCTCCGCCGCATCCGCTTCCACGACCTCCGCCACTCGACCGCCACCCTCCTTCTGGAACAGGGCGTCGAACTTGTCGTCATCAAGGAACTCCTCGGCCACGCCCACATCGGCGTCACCGCCACCGTCTACGCCCACGTACGCATCCGCCTCCAGCGCGACGCCATCGACACCCTCAGCGCCGCACTCAGCAACAGCGCGAGCAAGCCGCCCTGCGCCGCCTCGGTCCGCTGACGTTGCCGTCATCTACTGCCGTCAAACGCCTCAGGAGCCCCGTCGAGATGTGTCTCGACGGGGCTCCTGAATTCTTCCCTAGCTCAGCCTGCCAATCGGCTCTGAATCGCCACTAGGCGCTCCCGACCAACAGTACGGTCAGACTCCCTGAGTTGCGAAAGGTGACCCAAGTTCAAATCCTCTAGAGGAGGTTCCGAAATTGCACGTCGCTGAGATCCAGCCTCCTGTGCGAAGAATTCCGCTCCTGGGATGTTCTGATCCAATTGACCCATCGCAGTCAGGCAGGCGTGTGCACATTTGAGCGCATCCTCGGAATCGGCGCTGGACCGATAGAGGCTTGCATAACGCAACGCAAGAACCGAGTAGAAGGCGTAGATTCCCGCTACCCCAACGATCTCCTCGTCGGATGGTTCCAACTCCTGAAAGCCTTCCAGGGTGTCCACGTAGCTCTGGAATGAACCACCCGGAATTCCAGGTTTCCAAAGGTCCCCTACGGCGTGGACGACGAAATCGACGTCACTACTCCGCGCGGGGTCGTCGCCGCACAACCCCGTAAAGACCTGCACCATCCGCTCCGCACAGCTCGCCACGAAGGTTGCAACCTGAGGGTACGACTGCCCTCGGATGGTGGCCGCAACTGCCTCATCGACTACCACTCAAAACTCCTCTGGCGAGTTGTCGTCTTACCGTTTCCGGGATACACCTGACCCATCATCTTACCGCCGGTGCCTCGGATGAGCGGCGCACACACACCCAGACATACATTGCGAGAGGTGCCTCCCGCCGTGGGAGTCCAGCCCATTTCATTGATGAAGAGTAGGGCGTTCTGCTCTGCGTGGGTGCCTGGAATATTGTCGGCGGCCATCTCACCCTTGCCGATAGCGGACATCTGCGCGGGCGTCAGGCCATCGCCAGATCCCGCAACGACGTTGATCGGACCGTGAGGGGTATCCGCCCGAACTACAGCCACAGTGCTCACGTTCTTGCGAATAAATTCATCCGGCTCAGCGGCATGAATTTCGCTCGCTCGCGCAGAGAGATTGCAGTTATGAACCAGGACCGGCGTGGCGCCTGCGAGCACATAGTACGTGTGCTGGCAGCCCCTCCTCTAGCTGCTTTTATGCAGGTGGGGAGGGGTTTTGGGGTCCGCCGGAGTCCGTGATTGTGTGCCTGAATCCGTGGCTGTTGCCGTCGCTACTGCCGTCAGGAGTCGGGGTTCTCGGGCGGGGCCGGGATGCGGTCGCCGCGTGATTCGGCGACCCGGAGTGCGTCGGCCAGGGCTTCGGTCAGCCGGCAGGCGAGCCACCGGTATTCGACGGCCGACTGCTCCTTGGCTCCGGGGGCCACGACCTTGCGGGCGTACTCCAGGAGTTCCTCGCCCATGACGAGTTGTACCTCTTCGATGCTGTCGGCGAGCGAGGAGAGGTAGCCCCTGCCATCGGTGCTGAGGTAGCAGGGGTTACCGTCCTGAGTGGTCCATGGCAGTAAGCGAGGACCGATCACGCCTGCTGCCGCGTCGTGGAGATCTCTGCGGCGCATGCGGTCCGCGTCGGTCCTGGATGTGCTCACCGTGCACCCCCACCTGGGTCGCCGAATGGAATACGGCGACCGTAGGGGCCGACTGCCCGTCACTCCATCCATGAGGCATGCCAGTTGGCGACGGAGGGTGTTGGAAGTATCGCGTTGCGTGGCACCTATCCGACTACGGCCAGGTAGGAGGCCATGTCGCGCATCTCGGCGGTGAGGGTGCGCTTGCGCTTCTTCAGGATCTCCTGCATGGTCTCGGCGGCCATCCGCTGATGCCTCAGCCACTCAGGGGATGCACGGCGGACTGCGGTCAGCTCGTCCATCGCCGCGGACAAGTCGTTGGTCCGGGTGTGGGCGCGGGCCACGTCCAGGCGGTGGCGGTTCCAGTTTTCGCCGCTCGGCCGCCCGGCGTTCTTCCACGCCTTGGGCGACATGGCGTCCTCGCCGGATTTGCGGACGACGGCACGGGCGTCTCCCACGACCATGTCGTCTTCCACGCCCTTCATGCCGACGGTGAGCGGCCCGAAGGTCGTCCAGTGCCGGAAGAACGAGCCGGTGTACTCCCGTCCCACGGCGGATGCCGCCGTGTTCGCGACGCGGTAGTAGTCGCGGGCTTCCTGGGGCCGGTTGTTGCGGCCTGCGGCAGCCGCGGCGCGCAGTGCCAGCCATCCCCATGCCGCGCATTCGTCCGGCGTCGCGCGGGACAGTCTCGGTTCGATCAGGTCGGCGGTCTGGGAGGCAAGCTGTTCGGCTTCGTCCAGCCGGCCCTGGCGTAGGAGCAGCCAGCACATCCCGATGACGCCAGATGCCCCGGTGAGCGTGTCCCGGGCCTGGCGTGCGTCGGTGATCGCGCCGGCCAGGGCGGTGTAGGCGAGGTCGTACTGCCGTACCTGCGTCAGGTACCGCCCAGCCAGCTGCAACGACTCGGCACGGGCCAAAAGTGCCTGGCTGTGCTCCTCGCCGCTGTCGAAGTGCGCGACCGCGCTGTTCGCATCCCGCAGGAGCGCGGGCAGTTGGGATGCGACGCTCTTGTAGCTGTCGGAGTGGTAGAGCACCGCACCGTCATGGACGGTACGGCGGAAGCGGCGCAGGTTCGGCTCCTCCTCGGCGCTCTCTCCGTCCGAGTCGGTGAGTCCCACTGGTGGAGTGAGGGCCGCGCGGAGTTGGATCAGGTTGACGCGGTTCGGGTCCTCCGAACGGCCCACGGGCTCCGGAGCGTCCGGCGCCAGAAGCGTTGCCGTTGTCACGCTCAGCGCGCGGGCCAGGGCGTGAAGGGTTTCCATGCGGACCGTGCCACCCTGCTCGACCTTACGCACCGTCCCCGGCGAGACGCCTGCGGCGTGGGCCAGTTCTTCCTGGCTCATCCCGGCCCGACGCCGGTACTTACGGACGTTGTCCGCCAGTTCCGTAGTCATCTGCTGACCACCTCCAGCGCCACGGTACGCCGGTCCGACGAGTCAACCGAGGGCTATCCAGCAGATACCCGCCGGGGGCGTTGACCCGCCACCGGGCTTGGGCCCGAGCAAGCGGCCGACGCCATGCAGGGCCGGGGCCTGAGCGGGAGGGGTCCCTCGTCGATCGGGCAGCTTCGCCGTACCAGGGTTCTCCGGGGGCCGCCAAGGCTCACTCCGTGACGCTTGCGCTTGGCCTTGGCGGCCCCCGGGGGTTCCTGGTACGCCTCCGGTGACCGGGCGACGAGGGACCCCTCCCGCGACCCCGGCCACCCATCACCACGACGGAGCCGCACCCGCATCCGGCCTCCTCCCCCTCGGAGAGAGGGCCGGGGCCTGGGGCAGAGCCCCAGAACAATCCACGCTGGCGGCTGTTGCGCGCCCGGACCAGCGGGGCAGCCGGCAAGCGGGGCGGAGACAGGAGCGGGCGGCGGCCCCGAGGGGCCGGAGCGCGCGCGGCCCGCGCCAGCGGGCCGCCTTGATCAAGTAAAGAAACTCTGAACAGCTTCCCCTGTCGCCCTATCTGGCCCAGCTGCCGAGCTGGCCGTCAGGGGCGCTGCTGCCGGCGCTTCGTCGATTCGGCCAGTGCGGCTTCCAGCTTCTCGCGTGGCGACGTGTCCGAGTCGGCGTCGTCGTGGAGTGGCGGCAGGAACAGCCCGCGTCGGCTCGTCTCGCGTTTGATCTTCCGGCGCTCGTTGAAGATCCGCTGGTGTTCCTCACGGATCGTGACCCATCGCTGGTCGAGCTCCGCTTCTCGTGCCAGCAGCTCGTCATCGGTGAGGTCTGCGAAGTCGGCTGCGGCTGCACGGGCCTCGCGGGCGATCTCCTCCCGTAGCAGGTAGTTCGTGATCGGCCCGTGGCGCTTACCCGGCTCTGGAGCTTGGCGCACGAAGACACCGCGGCCCTTGACCGAGTACACGAGCCCTTCCTGCTTGAGGCTTCGGTAGGCGTTCTGTGCGGTGGAGTTGGCTACTTGGAATCGCTCTTGGATCTCACGAGCGGGCGGGAGCTGGGAGCCCGGAGGGTAGGTGCCTTCTGCGATGTCGCGGCGGAGGAAGTCGGCCACCTGGACGTAGGGCGGGCGGCCGTCGTCATTACGGATGAGATCGGCCGGCCAGTCCGGGCCTGGCTCCTCGCCGTCTCCGTCCGCTACTGGGGCACCCGGAGCATCGCTCCCGCTGACCGTCGAGCTCACGAAACTGCCCCGGCCGAGTTGGGAGTAGACCAGCCCTTCCTGCTTGAGGACCCGTAGGGCGTTCTGGACGGTGGAGCTGGAGACGCCGAACCGCTCGCCGAGCACGTTCGCCGAGGGCAGGCGCTCACCTGATGTGAACTCACCGGTCAGGATCGCGTCCCGCAGGGCACCAGCCGCCTGGAGATACGGCGGTCGGGAGTCCTCGTCCAAGGGCAGGGTCATGACCCCACGGTATCGCCTACCCGGTGACCCGCTACAGGCAGATCCCTGCGCTTCCCGCCTGACTGCCCACCCACCTCATCGAAGTCACAACTTCATCGTGCTTGCAAGTTCTACGATCATCTCCTTATGCTCATGGCGAGTCGATCAAGCGACTCCATCGAACGAGGATGTGATGGCATGGCCATGACCCGAATCCGTGTTGCCCTGCTGCCGTCGGCGATCTGCATCGCGGGCACCGAGCCTGTGCTGAAGATCAAGGACCAGCAGACCGGAGAGGTCGCCACCGACCGGGAGACCGGTGAGTCGCTCTACACCGTGACCGTGATGCTCATGGAGGACGGCCGGGCCGAGGTCCTCAAGATCACGGTTCCGCAGTCGGGCCTGGCAGCCGGGCTCAAGCCGGGAGCAATGGTCCGGCCGGTGGACCTGTTCGCGACCCCGTGGGCGCGGATCTTCAACGGGCAGCTCTCCGACGGCGTCGCCTACCGCGCCGTGCGCCTGGAGCTGATCGCCGTGGAGGTGGCCCAGTGATCCGCTTCGAAGGTCCCGCGCCGGAGCGGCAGGTATACCCCCTCCGGCCCCTGCTTGGAGCCGAAGGCAAGGCGACGTTCTCCGTCTCGACGGCGGTCCTCGACCTGCTCGGCCTGAACCCGGCCGACGCGGCGGCCCTGGACCTGGGCGACGTGTTCCGCCTGATGCCCGTAGAGGGGAAGTGACATGGAAAACGTGATGGATCGCGCGCCGAGCGTGCTGCTGGTCGCGGCCGGGCTGGCGGGCGTGGGCCTGCTGCTGGCGGTTGTGCGCTACGTCCGCGCCGACGGCGGTACGCGGGTCAGCATGCGGCAGGCTGTCCGGGTCCGCTGGGGCTGGGTGCGGCTGGCACGGATGGCGGGCCTGACGGTCACCGACAAGACGCCGGGCCTGCTCGCGCAGATCACCGCGCAGAAGGACGGTCCCGCCCCCGCACCCCGGGTGCTGACCCCGAGGATCAAGGTGAAGCCGGATCAGTTCGGCGTGATCGTGCGGGCCAAGACCCTGCCGCAGGTCGGGCTGGAGGAGTACCAGAAGGCGGACAGGTTTCTGGCGGACGCCTGGCGGTGTACGCGGGTATCCGTCCTGCCGGACGGCCCCGGCCGGGTGGTGATCCGGGGCGTGCGCTCCGACCCGTTGACCACGCCGACCGAGCACCGGCCCACCGGCCGTCCGCTCGCGGACGTGGCGCGCTGGGAGCTGGGGGTGGACGAGTACGCCGCGCAGGTGTTCGTGTCCTTGGCCAACGTGCCCGGTGTGACGGTGGCCGGCACTCCCGGTGCGGGCAAGACCTCGACGATCAACAAGTTCGTCTGCGACTTCGCGCCCTCCCCGGCGGTGCAGTTCGTGGGCGTGGACGGGAAGGTGTCGCGGGCCTCCGAGGGCGACTACGCCGATCTCGTCAAGCGGATGTTCGCGTTCTGCGGTGACGACTTGGACGAAGCGAACGCGCTGTTCAAGCGTCTGGTGGAGCTGCGCAAGCGGCGGTCCTCGGTGATCCGTGAGGTGCTGGGCGTGAAGAACATGTGGCACGTCGGCCCCTCGCCGTTGTGGCCTCTCACGGTTCTGATCATCGATGAGGCACACACGTACTTCCGCGAATACAAGGGCAGCGACGCCGAGACCAAGCGGCTGGCCGCGCTGACGGCGGAGAACGCCCGCCTGGTGGAGGACCTGGTCAAGAAGGGCCGAAGCGTCGGCATGCTGGTGATCCTGATCAGTCAGAAGACCACCGGCGACGCCCTGCCGACGTTCATCCGCGATGTGTGCCCGGTCGGGCTGTCCTTCGCGCAGAAGACGGTGGAAGCCGCAGTGGCCGCGCTGGGGGACGACATCCGCAACTGGCCGGACGCCAGCCCGGTCACCTTGCAGGACCCCGCCTACGTCGGCGTCGCGGTGATGGCGATGCAGGGCCGCCCCGGCTTCACCCGCATCCGCACCCCGTACGTCTCCGACGCCGACGCCGCCCGTATCGCGGAAGCCACCTCCCACCTGACCGCCGACCCCGCCCTGTGCCTGGACGCCCTCCTCGACACCACCGGCCGCACGAACCCCGGCGACGACGAAGGACCGGACGGCCCGGCCATCTCCCTGGCCAAGCCCTGAACGCCCCCGATCCCCACGCCCGGAGAGGAGGTCCCGCGCATGGCGGAGGAACGGTTCACCAGGCGCACCGTGACCGTGGTGATGGCTGTGATCGCGGTCCTGGCCTTCGTCTTCTCCTTCGGCAACGTCTGGGCGCTGGCCCTGCGGCTCGGCGTCCCCCGCCCGGTCGCCCCGCTGATCGCCCCCATGGTGGACCTGTCCGTCGTCGGCCTCCTGGTCGCCCTGCGGTTCCTGGCCCTGAGCGGCGTCCCCAAGGCGGAGCTGAAGGCCGGCACCCGGCTGCTGCACCTGTGCGGGCTACTCACCCTCGCCCTGAACACCGCCGAGCCCCTGCTGACCGGACGCTATGGGCGGGCCTGCCTGGACACCGTCGCCCCGCTCCTGCTGCTCGGCTGGGGCCACGTCGGCCCCGCCTTCCTCGCCCACTTTCACACCACTGCACATCCGGAGGCCATCACAGCCACCACAGCCCCCGCGCCCATCGCTGAGCCGGTGCCCACCTCGGCGCCCGCTCCCGAAACGGCGGCCCCGGCCCCTGAGTCGATCCCCACCGCGACACCTACGCCGCCTCCGGCCGAAGTGCCTACCGTGATCGAGGTGCCCGGCTCCGCCTCCGCCCCGGCCCTCGCCAAGGCGCCTGCCACCGGCTCCCGCCCGGCTCTGCCCGCCGCTTTGCTGAGTGCGGCCCGGCGCATCGCGGACACCCACCACGCCGAGCACGGAACACCAGTCACCGCCGCCCAGCTCGCAACCCGCATGGGCGTCGCCCTGCCGGTGGCCACCGCCGCCCTCGCTCAGCTCTGAGCCACCCCGGCCACCCGCCGGATCGCCTCTCCCCTGAAATCCACGCCCACCCGATGGGCCTGGTTCGTCATGCACCGAGCAGCACCAACACGCCTTCGTGCCTGGCTGGTTGCTGCTCGGGGCCACCCACCCGAACAGAAGGGACACGCCCCGAATGGTCACCCTGGACCTGCGCCACGTGGCAAGCCCCGCCGTGCGGGACCTGCTCCACCTCGTCAGCCACCCCGACTTTGACCGCGCACAGCAGCAGATCGAACACCTCGGCGGCTGCACCGAACCCGTACGCCTGACCGGCCGCAGCGCCACCGTCGACACCACGACCGGTGAGGTGCTGCGCTCCTACACCACGTCCGAGGAGCCCACGGGCAGCCTGCTCACCGCGTGTGGCAACCGCCGTGCTTCGCGCTGCCCGGCCTGCTCCCGCCTCTATGCCGCCGACACCTACCACCTCATCCGTGCCGGCCTCTCCGGCGGCAAGAGCGTGCCCGACACCGTCCGCACCCACCCACGGGTCTTCGTCACCCTCACCCCGCCGTCCTTCGGCCCCGTCCACAACCGCCCCACCACGCCCGGCGGCGACATCCGTCCCTGCCGCTGCCGCAAGCTCCACGAACCCACGGACCCCCTGCTGGGGACGCCGCTGAACCCGACGACGTACGACTACGCGGGCGCGGTCCTCTTCAACGCCCACGCCGGAGCCTTGTGGGCCCGCTTCACCACCTACCTGCGCCGCGAGCTCGCCGCCCGACTCGGCATGACCCAGAAAGCCGCCCACGCGGCCCTGCGAGTCTCCTTCGCCAAGGTCGCCGAGTACCAGCAGCGCGGCCTGGTCCACTTCCACGCCGTCATCCGCCTCGACGGCCCCGACGGCACCAGCCAGCCCCCGCCGCCGTACGCCACCGTCGCCGTACTCACCGACGCCGTACGCGCCGCCGCCCGGGTCCACGTCACAGTCGCCTCGGACGCGGTCGGGGAACGCGAACTCTCCTGGGGCGAACAGCTCGACGTACGCGAGATCGCCGCCTTCGGCACTGACGCCGAATTCACCGACCAGGCCGTGGCCGCCTACGTGGCGAAGTACGCCACCAAGTCCGCCGACGCCTCCGGCACCCTCGACCGCGCCCTGTTCTGCCGCCCCTGCCAGGGACGCGGCGCCACCCTCCTGCCCCACGGAACCCCGCTCCCGTGCACCACCTGCGACGGCACCGGGCAGGCCCGGCCACTGCCCCGCCTCGCCGTCGCGCGCCACGTGCGGCAGATGATCCGCACCTGCTGGGAGCTGGGCAGGCTGCCGGAGTTCGCCCACCTGAAGCTCTGGAAGTGGGCGCACATGCTCGGCTTCCGGGGCCACTTCTCCACCAAGTCCCGCCGCTACTCCACCACCTTCGGCGCGCTGCGCGCCGACCGACGCGCCTGGCGCACCGAACAGGCCCGCACCCGCGCCGGCCTCCCCGAACTCGACCCGACGACCACGCTCGTCATCGGCCACTGGGCCTACCAGGGCTCGGGCTACAGCCCCGGCGGTGCCCTGCTCGCCGCCGCCGTCTGGCACCGCAGAGAACTGGAACGGCAGTTCGCGGCAGAAGGGGGCTGCTGATGACCACGGCCTCCGAGGGGGCACCGGAGGATCTGCTGACCGTGCCCCAGGTCATGGCCTGCCTCCAGCTCGGCCGCTCCGCCGTCTACGACCTGCTCCGCACCCGCCAGCTCGCCTCGATCACCCTCGGCCGCGCCCGCCGAATCCCCACCCACGCCCTCACCGACTTCATCCGCACCCGCCTCGAACAGGAAGCTGCCTGATGGCCACGCCCCGAGACACCAGCCCCTCCCGCCGTGTGCGCGCCAACGGCGACGGGACCGTCTACCAGCGCAAGGACGGTCGCTGGGAGGCTGCCGGATACGTCCTCGCCCCCGGCAACACCCGCCGCCGTGTTCGCGTCTACGGCACGACGCGCAAGGAAGCCCTGGCCAAGCTCACCGAGAAGATCGCCACCAGCAATCGTGGCCTCCCCAACCCTCCGCGCAGGGCAGCGTCGGCGCGTACCTGACGTACTGGCTCGATGCCGTTGCCGTCCACCACCTCCGCGAGAACACGCACACCCGATACACCGCCTGCGTCAACCGGTACCTCGTCCCCGGCCTGGGCAAGAAGAAGCTCGCCAAGCTCTCTGCCAAGGACGTTCGCACCTGGCTCAACCAGCTCCGTACCACCTGCCAGTGCTGCGCGCGCGGCGTCGATGCGAGCCGTGATGAGCCCCGTTGCTGCGCCGTCGGATCGTGCTGCTCCAAGCGACTCTCTCCGCTGACGCTGACCTACATTCACTCCGTGCTCAAGTCTGCTCTGGAGCACGCCGTGCGTGAAGAGGAGATCCCGCGCAACGTCGCCCGCAACGTCCGCACCGGTACCCCACGGCCCCGACGCTTCGAACCCCTCACCGCCGACGAAGCCCGCCAGTTCCTCACCGCCGCGCAAGGTCACCGGCTCCACGCGCTGTGCGAACTCGCCCTCCACACCGGACTCCGCAAGGGCGAACTCCTCGGACTCCGCTGGGAAGACCTCGACCTCGACGCGGGCACCGCCGCAATCCGCCGAACCTTGCAGCGCACGAGCACAGCCGGGCTCACCACGCTGCCCACCAAGACCCGGGCTTCCGAACGCCGCATCGCCCTCCCCGCCCGCTGCCTCCAATCGCTGAAGCTCCACCGAGAGCAGCAGGAGCGTGAAGCCGCGGGCACCACGTGGCAGCACGGCGCACACGTGTTCACCACGCCGCAGGGCAGGCCGATCGACCCGACCAACCTCACCCGCACCTTCACCACGCTCCTCCGCAAGGCCGGCCTCCGCCGCATCCGCTTCCACGACCTCCGCCACTCGACCGCCACCCTGCTCCTGGAACAGGGCGTCGAACTCGTCGTGATCAAGGAGCTGTTGGGCCACGCCCACATCGGCGTCACCGCCACCGTCTACGCCCACGTCCGACTCCGCCTCCAACGCGACGCCATCGACCTCCTCGGCCGCGCGCTCCGCAACCCCGACGAGATCAGCGGCAAGCCCGACGACGGCGACGAACCACCCCTCGTCGGAGCCGCCGTCCGCTGACGTTGCCGTCAACTACTGCCGTCAGACAGCACTGGAGCCCCGACGGGCGTCACCCGTCGGGGCTCCAGATTTGCCGGCAGAAATAGGCGCCACCTATTGAAGTATCGCCACCGCGAGGCGGTGCGCTCGCAGCCTCACGGCACCGCACCGGATCACGTTCTCCGCCGATCTGAAATCGAGAATGGCAGCTCTAGCTATTCAGACCCCGCCATCAGGGCATCTCTGCCGAGCTCATAGATTTCGATCGCACCAGGGAAATGGTCCATGAATTCCTCCCAGAACCCCGGAACTTGCCAGGCAGCAGGCGCCATTGTGAGCGATCCGTCCCACTCAGTGGATACCGTCCACGATGAATGCACCTCTGAATCGACCACTTCGAAGAGTCGCGAGTCAAAGAGGGGCGGAAGTTCGCCTCTACGGAACTCGATCCTGAAGTAGTTCGGTCCGTCCGTCTGGCAGTACGCCTCAAGGACCACGTACACCTGCCCCTGACGCAGGGCATCCGCCCCCTGACGAACACTCTGCTCGTGGCCTTCGACGCCGGTGAACCTCACTTTCACGGGGCGCTCCCTCTACGGTTCATGACGACCTTGTAGTCGTAGTCGTACATGACCTCGCCGGATACTCGGTTCATGTAGTAGTGCACTTGATAATCACCGTACGGGCTTTGATGCGTCTCGGTGCTGTACTTGCCCCATTGCGAAGCACCTCCGCGTTCTGCGAATCGAGCTTGAAGTTCCTTGTTCCCCATTTTCGTACCAGGCATCGCCAATCTGGAACCGGAGATCGCATCAGGCGTTAGCTGGCCACTCCCAGTGAAGGGCGAGTTCGCCGACTCCAGCCGCAACTTTTGCGCGAGCTTCTCCCCTTGGAGAGAGCCGGATGGGACATCACAGTTGCTGTTGTGAACGAGGACCGGAGTCTCGCCTGCCAGCACATAGTACGTGTGGAAGTCGGCGACGGTGAGATTGAAGGTGTCAGTGGAGGCTTGGTAGGAGTGGGTCCGGACAACAGCGACAGGAACGCCCTCATCCGTGCGGAGTGTCACGCCAGGCGTGAGCTGGCCCGCGTCCTTCCAGGCCTGATCTGATTCAGACCAGAAGGGGTGATGGTCGGTTGTGGTGATGGTCCGTATGCCATCGTTGGTCTGGATGCTGACATCGACGTACCGCTTGTCGTCCTCTGTAAAGATTGTCGCAGTTACAGTTTTTGTCGAGGTTTCCCCAGTCTCAGGATCAGTGGCAGTGATCTCGTCGCCGGCGACTACCTCTTCTATCGGCTTGCTGGTTCCGTCTGCGAGAAGTACCTCAGTACCAGCGATGAAGCTGTTGCAGCCGGAACCCTTAGCGGTCTTTCCTGATTTTCCACCCACGCCCGACAGGAGGCTTCCACCGGGTGGCATGCCACCCCCCTCATACAGCCCGACTTCCCCCGCAACATTCTCTAGGTGGTCTCCTAGATAGTCCTCCGGGTTGCACCCCTTCTTCTTCATCTGCTCGCATGCGCTCAGCAATGCAGAGGTTTTGAGTCGCCAGTCTTGCTCAGGGGTCAGCTCGCCGCCCCAAGAGTCTGCCTGCTTCCGGTAATCGGCGCGGTAAATCTCGAAGAACTCTTTAGCGTTCTGCTTCGGGAGGACAACGGTCTTTCCCGGCGGAGCGTGCATCAGCGGTTCTGAGGGCGCAGGCGTCCATGGTTTCGGCTTGGGCCTGACCTTGGGGCTGTTGTAGTCGCCCCAAATAGGCGTTGGACGCGAAGGGTGGTTAACGGGCAGTACATCGTCGCGGGGGTTGTAGTGCCCACCGCAGTGGCCTGCGTAGCAGTCGGATTCGATGAGGCCCGTTGGGTCGCTCTTGTTGATTGGGTTGCCGCTGGCGTATGTGTATCCGTTCATCTGGAACGGTTGGGTGATGTCGATGATCGGATCGACGGAGATGAAGCGGCCGATGGTGGAGTCGTACTCTCGGGCGCCGATGTGGGTGAGGCCGGTGTTCGTGTCGTCTACGCCGTTACCCAGGAAGGTGTGGTTGCCGGGCCAGTTGCCGGGCTGAGTGCCGCGGGGGTTGCCGTACGGGTCGGACTTGCGGCGGGAAACCGTCTGACCGTTGTTCTGGTCGATAGTGGTGGTGGCGGTTCCGTGGTGGTCGGCGAGCTGGACGCTGAGTTCGTGCTTGTCCGTCTTGCCGCTGGTGCGGCGGACCGTGGTGGCGCCGGCACCGCTGTAGTAGCGGACGGCGTCGAGGGCTTGCCCGGCCTTGTTGACGGTGATCTCGGTGTCGCCCAGGTAGAGGGTGCGGCTGCTGCCGGTTTCCTCGATGAGGCGGTTGCCGCCGGTGTCGTAGAGGTAGGTGGTGGTGTTGTCGAAGGCGAACTGCTGCGGTCCCGTAGCGTTGCAGGACCAGAGCTGGAGGTCAGAGCCATCGGCGGCGTTGTTGGGGACGTCGACGCACTGGTTGGTGGCCGGGTTGTTCAGGGACTTGTCACCGGCGCGGTAGACGAACTTCTGCTTGTCACTGCCGTCACAGGTCGCCAGGACCAGCTTGGTGCCGCTGGTGGTGAGGCACTTGTCCAGGGCACGGACGGTGTCGCCGGTCAGGCGCCACTGCTGGGCGCGTGTTTCGTTGCAGGGGTAGATCTGGACGGGGGTGCCGTCGGCGGTGCCCGCGTTCTCGACGTCGACGCACTTGCCAGAGGCTCCGATGAGGGAGACGGCTCCGATGCCGGGGCTGGTGGCCGAGGTGAGCTTGCCTCGGCGGTCCCAGTTCAGGGTCTGGGTGTCGCCGTCGATGCGCCGGCTCTTGGTGTTGCCGGCGGCGTCGTACTCGTAGGTGGACAGGGAGTTGACCGTGGAGCCCGGCTTGCGGGTGGTCTTCTCCACCTTGGCCAGGGCGTGGGGCTGGGTCCTGAGGGGCGGCTGCGCACCGTTGGCGGCGAGCGTGACGCCATAGGTGTAGGTGGTCTCGTCGTCCAGCGCGCTGTTGGTCAGGTCGCGGTTGATGAGCTTGGTGCGGTTGCCGATGTTGTCGAACTGGTATTCCTGCCAGAAACCGTCACCGTCCGGACCGGGCGTGACATCGGCCAGGCTCGGCCCGGTGCAGGCCGCGGTCTTGCCGGTCCACGCCTTGGTCAGTTGGCCCATCGGGTTGTAGGCGAAGCATTGACGATCGGTTCGACCTCCCGGCTGGTCATCGGTGATGGACGCGATGGTCCCAGCCGGGTCGTAGGTGTAGGAGACATCGCTGATGCGGTTGGGTGCCGTCTCGCGATCGCTGATCTGGTTGGTGACCTGACCGGTGTTCGGGTTGTAGCGGACAGTGGTCCAGACCCGGTTGGGGGCGTTGCCCGAAGCTGTGCGCAGGATTTCGCCGTAGGGGCTGTACTTGACGTCGGCGGTGTACCAAGCCAGACCGGACATGCTCTGCGGCATGCCGTCGCTGTCGTAGCGCGTGACGAGCTTCTCCGCGGCCAGACCGCCCGGGGTGGCCGGGAGGGTGGTCGACTGGACCTTGCCCGTGGGGGTGTAGGTCGTGGAGTACACGTAGGTGCCCGCGAGGCCCTTGGTCGCGGGGACGTCCGGGATCGTGATCTTCGATCCGGTGGGTCGGTACTCGGCGTCGTAGCCGGTGACCTCGCTCTTGTACGCCGTTGCGCCTTCGTAGCGGGTGGAGGAGACGGGCTTCCCCTTGGCGCCCGTCAGCGTGTCGAAGGTGAAGGAGGCGACAAGCGGACCGTCGGCCGCGTTGTCCCGTACCTCGGTCGTGCGGCCGAGGGCGTCGTAGGTCGTGTACTGCGTACGGCCGCTGGAGTCCTTCGTCCAGACCTGCTGGTCAAGGTTGTTGAAGCCGAACTCCGAGCGCCCCGTGTCCGGGTCCTCCGAGGATGTCTTGCGGCCGCGTGCATCGTAGCCGTACGTCCAGCTGTTGCCGGCAGCGTCTGTGACCTTGCTGAGTTTGCGGCGGACGTCGTAGCTGTACGAGGTGCGGTTCCACGTCGTCAGGTCCGTGGAGGTGGCGTGCTCAACGGCCGAGGTGCGCCCCAGCGGGTCGGTCCAGGTCTTGGACGCGCTGCTGCCCTTGAGGGGGGTCGTGCCGTCGACGGACATTGCCGACCGGGTCAAGGTGAAGTCCCCACCGTACTGCTTGGTGGACGAGTACTGAGGTACGTCCGCATGCAGGGTGGTGGAGCGGACGGGTCGGCCGAGGCCGTCATAAGCCGTTTCGGTGGAGTTGGGAACTGCGAAGACACTCTCCGGGACGAAGATCTTCTTCGTCGGCGCACCTTCGGCGTGGTAACCGTTGTTCGTTCGACTGACCGTGCCATTGGCGCTATAGAGGGTGTCAGTGATCAGCCGCCCACCTCCCAGCGCCTCGCGCTGGTTCTGGCGGGGGCGCAGCAGACCGTCGTATATCGCGACGCTCTGGGTGTAGGTGCCGTCGTCCTGCAGGGTGCTGCTGGTGACGGCAGGTGCTTCGTGCTCTGTGATCTGGTAGCTGAAGGTGTAGGCGGCCTTGTCCCTGCTGGGATCCTGTGAGGGTGTCCAGACGGCGGTTGAACGTCCGAGGTTGTCGTACGCGGTCGTGACCTTGCGGCCGTTTGTATCCGTTGCCTCCAGCGTGCTGCCGCGGCCCGGATCTGTCTTGCTCGTGGCGGTGTGGCCAAGAGCATTGGTCACCGTGACGGAATAGGGGGTTCCCGTGGAGGGGCTGAACGAAGAGGACGTGGGGTTGCCGGCTGTGTCGTAGACCTTGACCGATCGTCCCAGCGCGTCGTACTCGATGCGCGCCGAGGTCACCCAGCCCGTACCTGCGCTGTCGAGGGTGTCGGCTTGGTGGACAAGGCCCTTGACGGGCGCCGCGCCGAAGGCGTTGAGGGCGTCGTATGAGGTTCGGGTGTCGTTGAGGACTGTCGCTGTTGGGCTGTTTGCGCAGTCCCCGGCGGTTATGCGGGCGCGCTGGGGCAGGCCGATCAGGTACTTGTCGGCATTGTGGACGTAGCTGGTCGTCGTGCAGGTCTGCTCGCTGGTGGACCAACTGCTTCCGTTGTGTTCCAGGACATCGACCTGTGTAGCGGTGATGAGTCCGTAGCCGGGCTCACGGGTGTGGAGCGTCCGGATCAGTCGGGACTTTCCGCCACTGACGATCTGGATCTCGTCAGTCCGGGACGCCCCTTGGCGGTGGGCCTCCAGCGGGGTAGTGCCATCTCGTGGGCGGGCCGCGGTCTTCTGGCTCCAGGGCCAGGTCAGCGCGCGGGAAGTGATGCTGCCGCCGGCCTTTGTGTAGGTGATGGACTCGGCTGTCATTCCCTGGAACTGGGGGAGATCCTCGCCTAGGTCCTCGGTTCCGGTGGAGTCCTTCAGCGTGATCTTGGCGCGGCCTGCATCGCCGGACATACCACGGAAGTAGCGGACACGCTTCTGTGACTCTTCGGTCGAGTTGGGCTTGCCCGCGTTTGCCGTAACACCTTGCTTCGTCAGCACGCTTGCGTAGCCGCGCCACTGGCTGTAAGTGCGCAGCTCGGGTTTGGTGAACTCGTCGGTGTCCTTGGCCCAGGCGGTGTCGCCCTCGTAGGTGTAGGTGGTGGTGACGTCCGGCTGCCGGGCGACACGGTCCTTCTCGGTGACCTTGTCGACGACGTACTTGTTGAACCACTCAAGCGGGGGCGTCTCAAGAGCACGGTCCGGGGACCAGTGAACCGGATAGCAGCGGGTGGTGTTCTCTTCCGGCTTCGGATGCGCGGCGCCGACCGGACACGGTGAGGAGTAGCTGACGGAGATTTCGCCGCCCGTCTCGGTGCGGACGGTTTCCACACGGAGGCGGTCGAAGTCCGGGGTAGCGTCGGTGGCGCTCTTCGCGACACGGTTGGGCATGTCCCGCACGTTGGGCAGGAAGGACACGGCCGGAAGCGAGGTGCTCTCCTGCTTACTGTCCTTCGGAACGCCGTATCCGGTGCGGGTGATGGACTCCAGCCACAGCGGCGGGTGGGTGTCGGTGCGCTGGCGAGGGAAGGATTGGGCCAGGTCCCAGCGGTCCACGAGGGACAGCTCCGTGGCGCCCTCGGTGCGCTGGGCCTTGGTGATGACCGAGGTCAGGCGCTTGCGGGTCCAGAAGGTCGGCGAGGCGGTGTAGCAGTCCTTGGCGCTCGGCTTGCAGTAGAGCGTGGAGGGGGTGTCCCACCACGGCTGTCTGTCACCGTAGTTGTTCGCGTCGAACTCCGCATCGGAGCACTGGGTGGTGCCTTCCTTGATGCAGCGTTCGGAGACAGTGAACTCCACCTTGCCTGTTGGAGCGCCGCCCAGTGCGCCTGCACGCAGGCCGTAGGTGATCTGCGTGGGGTAGCCGCCGCGGATGTAGGGGACCTTTTCCTTGAACTTCTCGTTCTTGGCGTAGTGGTTGGTTTCCGTGGCCCAGTCGATGATCATCGCGTTGCCGTGGACGTCTTCGACGTAGTCGAGGTTCCACCGCCATCCCTGGACACAGGAGGAGTCTGCGAAGGAGGCCTGGTAACAGGGTTCGCCGGGGTGGTTGCCGAACACTGGAGCAGTGAAGACCGAGTTGGTCACGCCCCGGGCCCCGGAGCCGTCGAGGTCATGCCTGCCGAAGAAGTACCGGGTCCCATCACGAGTGGTGACGACCCAGTACTCACCGTCCTTCGCGCCATTGGCCACAGCACTGTCGGTCTTGCGTTCGACCTTGGAGCCGTCATCGACGGCAGCTATCCACTGACCACTGGCGGAATCCCGAACCAGCTCGGTCGATGCGCCGCCCAGCGACATGAACACGCTGTCGCCGGCCCAGCAAAGGTCACTCTTCTTCTTGTCGGTGGTGTTGTCATTGTTGGGCTTCGACGGGTTGCCCTTGAGGTCGTCATCACACGGCCGGTAGCGACGTTCGACGAATCCAGGGGTGTAGTCCCAGCCGTCACCGATCCACGATGCTTGACCGTTGGCGACGGATGTCTTGCCATCGACAGCCTGGGAGGAGTACGAGAAAGCGATCTTCGGGGACGGGCCCGCCGGCGGAGCCGGCACGGTCAACGGATACGACCATGCGAACCCCCCACCGCTGGTGCCTGCCGTCCATTGGCCGGAAGACGACAGAGAGGTGGCCTTGTACGTGCCGCCCGCGCCCGATGCGCCGTCCGAGGCGGCCAGGACCATCGGGCCACCGCCGCCGACGGCCATGGTGCGCAGGCCCTGGCCGGGTGAGGTGGCCGGGTCGACGGTGGCGCGGACCGTGCCGGTGGCGGGGTCGTTGGTGCTGGGGACGTCCTTGGAGACCGAGCACTCGGGGAGGTCCGGGGTGGTCAGGAAGCATTCCGGGAGCTGCTTGAGCTCCAGGCGGGTCGCCCACTCGGTGCCGTAGAGGTCCTTGAACTTCTTGTAGTCGAGCTGGACGTCCACGGGGGTCGCCGCGTCGACGGGCGGGGTGACCTTGATGAGTGCGCCGTCGACGTTGGCGGCCTCGGTGGCGGTACGGGTCTCCACCGCGACCGACCAGGTACCGGACGGCGCCGGGGGCGCCGGGTTCGCCTCGGTGGGCGAGGCCTTGCCGATGCTCACCGGAAGCGTGCCGGCCTGGACCAGCTGGTCGCCAGAGAGGGCGACGCTCGCGCTTCCGCCGGCCGGCGGAGCCACCATCGTCGGCTCGTACTCCGGCGGCGACTGCACGGGGGCGCCCGCCCAGCCTTCGAGTTTGGCCGCCTCGACCTGGTCGAGCTTGGCCTTCATGTCCTGCTGGAGGCCGGGCAGCTGGACGCCGTCCCGGGAGCCTGGTGGTGCAGCCCAGGCCTGGATCGGCAGGAGTGTTGTGATCAGCGCCACCGAGACGGTGATGCCGGTACGCCCGGCGAGGCGCGCGCGTTTCGCGCGCGACCTTCTGTTTCCGGGCAGGCGGAAATGATGCGCCGAGAACGGCGACATGTGGACCCCCCACGCTCTGCCCACGCAATGACACACGTATGGCAGGGAACTGACAAATAGTTCGCTGATTCTGGGGTCTCGGGTGGTGGAAAATCCAGAGTCCGTCATGCGGTGTGGAATAAATCACTTACCGCCTGCATACGCTAGGACAAGCACGACATATTGGTCACTTTTCGGGTGTCGGTGCAGGTGACGCGGGCCACTCGATGCGTCATGATCTGCTCGCACATTTCATGCGCGAACACCGGTCGGGGAGCCGGTTCTTCGTGCTGCCCGGTCGCCGGGCTCCTTTTGCCTGCGAACACCCAGGGGTGGCGAAAAAGCGCACCCGAGGGGGGAGAAAAAGCACCGTGTCCGAAAATGAATCCTCGGATGAGCATTCGAAATCAGCCTTTGAAAATCGGCCAACTGACGACGGCAGGGTTCCGACCCGTTGGTATCGGCGCCGCCGGACCCTGGGCGGTGTCGCCGCGCTCCTCGCCGTGGCCGTCGCCGTGCCCGTCGCTCTCACCCACGGCGACCGCGACGCCTCGTCGGCCGGCGCCAAGCCCGCCACCGAGTCCGACGCGCAGGCGCCGGTAACCGCCGGCGAGGCGCGCCGGCAGGCGAAGGAGAGCGGTCGGGAAGTCGAGGTCACGGCCGAGACGACCCCGCACACGACCACCTGGGCCCAGCCCAATGGCGTGTTCAAGTTGCGGGTGTCGAGCGCGGTGACCAAGGCCAAGGTCGGGGGGCGGTGGAAGGCGATCGACACCACGCTGGAGCGGGTGGAGGGCGGTTTCGCGCCGAAGGCCGTGAACGGGCGGGTGGTGTTCAGCGCCGGTGGCAAGGCTCAGCAGCCTGCCACTGCCGCCGGCGGCGGCGGTGAGCGGGCTTCGCGGGGCGTGTCGCGCGTCGCGTTGGTGCGACCGGCCGTGGCCAAGGCGGACGGGCCGGCTCCGGAGTGGAGTGAGCTCGTACGGCTGAACCTCGACAACCACGACCTGGTCGTGGGCTGGCCGGGCCCGTTGCCCGAGCCGGTGATATCCGGGGCGCGAGCCCTGTACGAGAACGTCCGCCCCGGCATCGACCTCGTGATGACCGCTCAGGACAGCGGCTACACGCACGTGCTGGTCGTCAAGGACAAGCAGGCCGCGGCCGATCCACTGCTCGGGCAGCTGAACTACCGGCTGTCCTCCCCGGACCTGACCTTCCACCTGGACGGCGAATCCCGCTCCGTCAGCGCCCGCGACGCCCAGGGCGTGGAGGTCGCCGGGTCCCCGACCCCCTACATGTGGGACTCGGCCGGCAAGGTGGCGGTGACCGAGGGCGAGAGCGTGCCCGCGCCGGCGCCGGAGGCCAAGGACCACCCCACCCTCGCCCTGCCCGGTCTCAACGGCGCGGAAGGCAACCACGCGAAGGCGGCGGGGGCGGACCTGTCCCCCGAGAACATCCTGACCGTCAAGCCGAACACCCAGCTCCTGAACGACGCCGACACCGTCTACCCCGTCTTCATCGACCCCTCCTTCAAGGGCCACAAGCAGAACTGGACCACCCTCTACAAGACCGAGGGCGGCTCCAGCTTCTGGAACGGGCAGAACTACAACAGCGGCTCCGGCACCCCCGAGGCCCGCGTCGGCTACGAGACGACGACCTACGGCACCTCCCGCGCCGCGTTCATCTTCGACTTCGGCAGCCAGATCCACGGCACCCAGATCCGCTCCGCGAACCTGCGCGCCCTGCAGACCTACTCCTGGGGCTGTGAGGCCAGGGCCTTCGACGTCTACCACACGCCGCTCATCACCAGCTCCAGCACCTGGAACAACACCAACAACGGCACCTTCTGGGGCAAGCGGATCGCCGGCGCCACCACCGGGCACGGTGCCAAGAGCGCCTGCCCCGACGCCTGGGTCGGCATCGACATCAAGTCCACCGTCGAGGAAGGCGCCCGCGGCGCCTGGCAGAACCTGACCCTGGGCCTGCGTTCCCCCAACGAGAGCGACGCGAGCTACTGGAAGAAGTTCCAGGCGAACGGCGAGAGCGCCCCCTACATCGAGGTCGAGTACAACAAGGCCCCCGACGAGCCCACCCTGGCCGGCATGGACACCGTCCCCGGCGGGCTGTGCGTGACCGACGCCCCGTTCAACAAGGTCGGCAAGTCCGACGTCATGTTCGAGGTCCAGGGCCGTGACGGCGACGGCAACCTCAAGCAGGTCCAGTTCAAGGTCTGGCGCACCTCCGACAACACGGTGATCTTCGACCAGTGGATCTGGCCGGACAGCTACGGCGTCGCCCGCACCACCCTCCCCTGGGAGTCGTTCACCGCGAACACCAACTACTCCTGGACCGCCGCGACCAACGACTGGGACGGCTCCACCTCCGCGCCCGGCCCCGCCGGCACCGACAAGCCCTGCACGTTCACCGTCGACCACACGCAGCCCACCGCGCCGACCATCCGCTCCGAGGACTTCCCCGCCCCCGGCCCCGACGGCGCCGAGTGGAGCAAGAACACCCTGGGCCCCGGCAAGATCACCGTCATCGCGGGCGGCACCGACCCGGCCGACATCCGCGAGTTCCAGTGGTCCCTCAACCACCCCGTCTACGACCGGAAGGCCGTCCCCGCCGCGGGCCAGGACACCGTCACCGTCGACGTGAACCCCGACAACGCCGGTCCGAACCTCTTCTACGTCCGCATCGTCAACAAGGCCGGCAACCTCTCCAACCCCTTCGTCTACACCTTCTACGTCCGCCCCCGCCCCGGCCTCGACGGCCCGGGAGACGTCACCGGCGACGGCAAGGCCGACGTCCTCGCCATCGACGCAGCCGGCGACCTGCGCGTCTACCCCGCCGACGCCACCGGCGACGTCGACGCGTGGATGCCCGCCGCCACCGACAACGGCAAACCCGCCCCGGCCGGCTACTTCAAGGACGCGAACGGCCGAAGCGCGCTCATCTCGCACTCCTCCGACTGGTACCCCGGCGACGGCATCACCGACCTCGTCGCCCGCATGCCCGACGGCAAGCTGTACGTCTACCAGGGCGACGGCAACGGCCGCTTCGACATCAGCCGCCGCACCGAGATCCTCCTACCCGCCGGCGCACCCGACCCGGCGACCTTCACCCAGATCGTCGTCGTCCAGGACGTCAACGGCGACAACGCCGAGGAGATCTTCGCCACCGCCGGCGACGCCTTCTGGGTCCTGACCGGCTACAGCGGCGCCACCATCACCGAAGCCCGCAGACTCTCCGCCACCAGCTGGACCTCACGCGACATCGTCAACGTCCGCGACATCACCGGCGACGGGGTCCCCGACCTCCTCTTCCGTGACGACTCCAGCCCCGACCGGGGGCTGGCCCTGCGGCGCGGCAAGCCCGGAGCCAACGGCGGCGTCGACATCAACTCCCTCGCCCTCGCCGTCAACTCCGCCGACGGCAAGGACCTCACCTACGCCACCGCCGGCTGGGACAGCACCACCTGGCCGCTCCTGCGCGGCACACCCGACGTCAACAACGACGGCATCCCCGACATGTACCTGACCCGCAACGACGGCACCCTCCACCTCTACTACGGAGGCCGCAACACCATCGCCAACGGTTGGCGCGTCGAGGAAGACGGCTGGAACACCTTCCGCGCCATCGGCTGACCGAGACCCCTACCCCGACCGTCGAACGCCTGGCCGCACGCACCAACCGGCCAGGCGTTCGCCGTCCACGGCGCGTCCGGAACGACGGAGAAGCCCATCGCGGTCGTGGCCGCCCAGCTGAAGAAGCTCAACCAACCGAGCCTCCGAGCCCCCGCTCAACACCTCGTCTCCGCGGCTTCGTCGTCCGCCACTCCCGTGCTGACGTCCAGCCTGTAGAGGGTGTGGGCGGACGGGCCCGGGGGCGGCTCGTATCCGTACTCCTCCTTCGCCTCCCGCGCCCACACGACCTGGACGGTGACGTCACGCGACCGGCCCTGGCCGGCCGACGAGAAGCACAATCCGGCCACCTCCTCGGGCAGGACCGTCGGGTTCGGCTGTACGGTCCAGCCGCGCTGCTCGGCGGCTTCGCGGTAGCGCCTCATCAGCGTCCTCGGGTCCACGGGCGCCACGTAGAGGCGGCTCGCGCTCAGCCAGGCGTCCCCGCTGTCCTCGACGCACTCGGCCGTTACCCCCTCGAACCCCTTCAGCTCGACGGTCCCCTCGGGGCGCTCCTCCAGGACCGGGTCCCGCTCCAGCCGACTCAGCTCGACCTCCGTCCCCTCGCACGTGGGGAACAGCGACAGCATCGAGCATCCGGTGAGGCATCCCGCCGTGAGCGCGAGCGCCGGCAGTACGCGTAGCCCACGGGCGACGCCCGGGGAAAGCATGTCCATGGCGGGAATTTGATCACCGGCCGGATAACGACGCAACACCCTCGCGGGGGCCGCGGACACGAGACCCGTCCGTCACCCGAAGCGGTGAACCTCCTCTTGTCCGACCGGCGCCCGGGGTAGGGCCCTGCTGATCTCGTGCGGGGGCCGGCGGACAACCGGCCCCGCACCTTGACGAAAGGCCGATCCCGCCGTGACGCAGCCGTTTCGACTGCCGGATTTCTACGTGCCCCATCCGGCACGACTGAACCCCCACCTGGACAGCGCGCGGGCCCACACGAAGCGGTGGGCCCGCGACTTCGGCATGCTGGAGGGTTCCGGCGTGTGGGAGGAGCGCGACCTCGACTCCCACGACTACGCGCTGCTGTGCTCCTACACCCACCCCGACTGCGACAGCGAGGCGTTGTCCCTGGTCACCGACTGGTACGTGTGGGTGTTCTTCTTCGACGACCACTTCCTGGAGACCTACAAGCGCTCGCAGGACCGCCACGGCGCCAAGGCCTACCTCGACCGACTCGGCGCCTTCATGCCGATGGACCTCGCGGACGGGTTCCCCGAGCCCACGAACCCCGTGGAGGCGGGCCTCGCCGACCTGTGGGCGCGCACCGTCCCCGCGATGTCACCGGCCTGGCGGGAACGATTCTCCCTGTCGACGAAGAACCTCCTCGACGAGTCGATGTGGGAACTGGCCAACATCGGCCTCGGGCGGGTGGCGAACCCCCTCGAATACATCGAGATGCGCCGCAAGGTGGGCGGCGCCCCCTGGTCGGCGGGACTGATCGAGTACGTCTCCGCCGAGGTCCCCGCCCGGCTCGCGCACACCCGTCCGCTCGGCGTCCTGCGCGACGCCTTCTCCGACGCCGTGCACCTGCGCAACGACATCTTCTCCTACCGGCGCGAGGTCGCCGACGAGGGCGAACTCTCCAACGCCATCCTGGTGTTGGAGACCTTCCTCGGGTGCACCACCCAGGAGGCCGCCGAGGCCACCAACGACCTGCTGACCTCCCGCCTCCAGCAGTTCGAGCAGACCGCCCTCGTCGAACTCCCCCGGCTCTTCGCCGACCACGCCGCGGACCCGACCGAGATCGCCGCCGTCCTCGCCTACACCAAGGGGCTCCAGGACTGGCAGTCCGGCGGCCACGAATGGCACATGGTCTCCAGCCGCTACATGAACGAGGAGGCCCGCTCCACCGCCCCGCTCACCCTGCCCTTCCTCCCGACGGGCCTGGGCACCACCGCCCTCGACCTGCGGTCCGTGTTCAACCGGCGCTCGCTGGAACTGCGCAACCGCTCCTTCACCCACGTCCCCTTCGAGCGCACCGGACCGTCCGTGATCCCGGACATCCCCATGCCCTTCCCCCTCACCCTCAGCCCCCACCTCGACCACGCCCGCGAGGGCTCCCTCGACTGGGCGCGCCGCATGGGCCTGCTGCACCCCCAGCCCGGCGATCCCGGCTCGGCGATCTGGAACGAGGAGAAGGCGCGCGGCTACGACTTCGCGCTCTGCTCCGCCGGCATCGACCCGGACGCCACCGCCGAGGCGCTGCTGCTCAACGCGTGCTGGCTCACGTGGGGGACGTACGCGGACGACTACTACCCGGTGGTGTTCGGCCGCACCGGGGACGTCGCCGCCGCCAAGGCCACCACGGCCCGGCTCGTGGCGATGGTGCCGGTCGACCACGCCGAACAGCCGCCGCCGGTCACGGCGATGGAACGTTCCCTCGCCGAGTTGTGGGTACGCACCACCTCGGACATGGGCCCGGCCGCGCGGGCCGAGTTCCGGGCCACGGTCCTCGGCATGCTGGAGAGCTGGGTGTGGGAGGTGGAGAACCAGGCCGCCCACCGCATCCCGGACCCGGTGGACTACGCGGAGATGCGCCGCCGCACCTTCGGCTCGTACATGACGATGTACCTGTGCCGGTTCGGCCACGCCGGTCGGGGCATCCCCGACGAGATCTACGCCTCGGGGACCATCCGTTCGCTGGAGAACGCGGCGGCCGACAGCGCCTGCATGGTGAACGACGTCTTCTCGTACCAGAAGGAGGTGGAGTTCGAGGGCGAGGTGCACAACCACGTCGTCGTCACCCGCAACTTCTTCGACATCGACTACCCGCAGGCGCTGCGCATCTGCCACGCGCTGATGACGCAGCGCACCGAGGAGTTCCAGCACATCGTCGCGAACCAACTGCCGTTGCTCTACGACGACTGGCAGCTGGACGCCGACGCCCGCGCCGGACTGGACGCGTACGTCGGCGAACTCCAGGACTGGATGGCGGGGATCCTCAACTGGCACCGGAAGTGCCGCCGTTACCGCGAGGAGGACCTGCGCCGCCCCGGCGACGGCCTGTCGACGGGCGTGTGGGGCTCCGGCTTCGGCATGGCGGCGGCACGGCTCTCCCTGCCCGGGTGAAGCGCCCACACGCCGGAGGCCTACCGCGCGACCGGCCCCGTCCAACCCGCCGGGACGTGGCCGATCCGCACCCGCTGGGGATGGTCGCCGACGGGGACGGAGACCCGCTTCTCGCCGGTGGCGAAGTCGATGGCGGTGACCCGGTCGGCGCCGCTCTCGGAGATCACGCAGGCCGTGCCGGACCCGTCGACGGTGGCCCAGTAGGGCTTGGAGGCGGGGACGAGCGGGCCCTCGGCGAGGGTGGCCCGGTCCACGACGGTGGCGTAGTCGTCCATGGTGCCCGCGACGCAGAGCTTGGAGCCGTCCGGGCTCATGGACATGCCGTGGTGGCGGGAGTCGTTGACCCAGGTGGTGCGGTCGGTGCTGGTGGCGGGGTTCTCGGGGAGGATCTTGAGGCGGGTGATCCGGTCGGTGGCCACGTCGTACTCCAGGAAGCCGTTGAAGAAGGACACCTGGAAGTAGAGCTTCGACTCGTCGGGGCTGAAGGACACCGGCCGGACCGCGTCGGAGAGGTCGGAGCGGCCGAAGGCGTCGAGCCGGGCGCGCATGTCGATCACTCGGACGGTGCGGAAGGTCTGGGTGTCGACCACGGTGATCTTCCGGTCGCCCTTCGTCCAGTCCAGCCAGGAGGCGTCGAGGGCGGAGGTCACCTCGCCGATGGCGCTGTTCCACAGGTAGCGGCCGTCGCGGCTGAAGACGTTCTCGTGCGGCTTGTCACCGGTGCTGAAGGAACCGGTCTGCCGGCCGGTGGCGATGTCGAGGACGTGCACGGTGTTGGCGGTGGACGCCGAGACGGCGACCCGGGTCCCGTCGGGCGACACCGCCATGTGATCGGCGCGGTAACCGGCCACCGGGAAGCGCCAGTTGATGCGGCCCGTACGGATGTCGATCGAGACGACGTCGGCGAAGCTGGGCCGGGAGACCACGACGGCGGAGCCGTCCGGGGTGGTGTACATGTCGTCCACGAACTGGTCGTGGCCCTCGCCGGCGGAGGCCCGGATGCCCAGGAAGAAGCCGAGCTTGACGGGGTTCAGGTAGATCTCGCGCAGCCGCTCGGCCTTGTCGGGCACCACGTCGATGCGCCCGACCCGGGCGAGGTCCCCGCTGGAGGCGAGGACGTCGGCGGTCCCCTCCCAGTTGTTCCCCACGAAGAGCACCTCCCGCAGCCCTTCGGCGGGAGCGGCCTGACCCACCGCCGCCGGAGCGGTGACGGCCAGAAGGGCGACGGCGGCCAAGGCGGACAGGACGCGCGGGATCCGAACCATTGCGGTCAACTCCGGGGAGGGCGGGGGGCGGAGCGGGACGACGTGCGGTTACCGGCCGGTAAAATAGACGGAATGAAGAAAGGCCACAAGCCCCATGGGCGTGTGGCCTTTCACGAAGAGCGACTCCGGACAGCGAATCCCGCCTCAGGCGACCGAGCCTATGCGGCCGACCGCCGTGTGGGACGCGTCGCGATGGATCGGGATGTGGGCGCCGGTCAGGGCGGCGCCGGTGCCGCCGCGGCGGTTCGCGACGATCTCCGCGGCGATGGACAGCGCGGTCTCCTCCGGGGAGCGGGCGCCGAGGTCCAGGCCGATCGGGGAGCGCAGCCGGGCCAGTTCGAGTTCGCTCACGCCGACCTCGCGCAGCCGCTCGTTGCGGTCCTCGTGGGTGCGGCGGGAGCCCATGGCGCCGACGTAGGCGACGGGCAGCCGCAGGGCCAGTTCCAGGAGCGGCACGTCGAACTTGGCGTCGTGGGTGAGCACGCACAGCACGGTCCGGCCGTCCACCTGGGTGGTCTCCAGGTAGCGGTGCGGCCAGTCGACCACGATCTCGTCCGCCTCGGGGAAACGGTTCTTCGTGGCGAAGACGGGCCGGGCGTCACACAGGGTGACGTGGTAGCCGAGGAACTTGCCGATCCGCACCAGGGCGGAGGCGAAGTCGATGGCACCGAAGACGATCATCCGCGGGGGCGGGACGCTGGACTCGACCAGCACCTTCAGCGGCTCTCCGCACAGCCGGCCGTCGGCGCCGATCTCCAGGACGCCGGTCCGCCCGGCGTCCAGCATGGCGCGGGCCTCCTCGGCGATGGTGCGGTCCAGCTCGGGGTGTCCCCCGAAGCCGCCCTCGTACGAGCCGTCGCCCGCCACGACCACGGCGCGGCCCATCAGCTCCGCCGGGCCCTCGGCGACGCGGGCCACGGCGGCCGCCTCGCCCCGGGAGGCGGCGGCCAGGCCCAGGGCGAGCACCTCGCGCTGCGGGGAGCCGACCGGCACCGGGGTGACGAGGATGTCGATGACTCCGCCGCAGGTCAGGCCCACGGCGAAGGCGTCGTCGTCGCTGTAGCCGAACCGCTCCTGGACGGTCTCGCCGTCCTCCAGCGCCTGTCGGCACAGGTCGTACACCGCGCCCTCCACGCATCCGCCGGACACCGAGCCGATGGCCGTGCCCTCGCCGTCCACGGCGAGTGCGGCTCCGGGTTGCCGGGGCGCGCTCCCGCCCACCGCCACGACGGTGGCGACGGCGAAGTCACGTCCCTGCTCGACCCACCGGTACAGCTCGTCGGCGATGTCCAGCATGTGCGGCCTCCTCGGAGGGGTTCGGATTCCAGTATCGGATACGTGGGGGGTGCGGGTCGTACGGTGATCAACGCGCTCCGGGTCAGCCGACCCCGAGCCAGCCCTCGATCGGGTGGAGGGCGAAGAAGACCAGGAAGATCCCGGTCAGCGCCCACATGAAGCCGCCGATCTCACGGGCCTTGCCCTGAGCGATCTTGATGGCGACGTAGGAGATGACTCCCGCGGCGACACCGGCGGTGATCGAGTAGGTGAACGGCATGATCACGACGGTCAGGAAGACCGGGATCGCGGTGGAGCTGTCGGCCCAGTCCACGTGGCGGGCGTTCTGCATCATCATCGCGCCGATGACCACCAGGGCAGCGGAGGCGACCTCACCCGGGACGATCTGCGTGATCGGGGTGAAGAAGAGGCACGCGGCGAAGAACAGGCCGGTGACCACGGAGGCGAGGCCCGTGCGGGCGCCCTCGCCGACGCCGGTCGCGGACTCGACGAAGACGGTCTGGCCGGAGCCGCCCGCGACGCCACCGATGGCGCCACCGGCGCCGTCGATGAACAGGGCCTTGGACAGGCCCGGCATGCGGCCCTTGTCGTCGGCGAGCTTGGCCTCGGTGCCGACGCCGATGATGGTGGCCATCGCGTCGAAGAAGCCGGCGAGCACCAGCGTGAAGACGATCATGCCGACGGTCATGTAGCCGACGTCGCCCCAGCCGCCGAAGGAGACGTCGCCGAAGAGCGAGAAGTCCGGCATGGAGATCGCGGAGCCGTCGAGCTCCGGCGCGCCGTTCTTCCAGGCCTTCGGGTCGATGTCCACGATGGCGTTCAGGATGGCGGCGAGGACGGTGCCACCGACGATGCCGATCAGAATGGCGCCGGGCACCTTGCGGGCCTGGAGCATGAAGATGGCGATCAGGGTGACGGCGAAGAGCAGGACGGGCCAGCCGGAGAGCTCACCGGTGGCGCCGAGCTGGACGGGGGGCATGAACTCCCCGCCGTTGCCGACGAAGCCGGCCTTCACGAAGCCGATGAGGGCGACGAAGAGGCCGATGCCCATGGTGATGGCGTGCTTGAGCGCGAGGGGGATCGCGTTCATGATCATCTCGCGGAGGCCGGTGACGACCAGGAGACAGATCACGACGCCGTAGACCACGCACATGCCCATGGCCTGCGGCCAGGTCATCTGCGGGGCCACCTGCGAGGCGAGCACACCGGACACGGACAGGCCGGCGGCCAGGGCCAGCGGCACCTTGCCGACGAAGCCCATGAGGAGCGTCGTCACGGCGGCGGCGAACGCCGTGGCGGTGATGATCGCCGAGCCGTCCATCACGGTGCCGGCGACGTCCTTGCCCGAGAGGAGCAGGGGGTTGAGCAGGAGGATGTACGCCATGGCCATGAAGGTCGTGATACCGCCACGGACCTCGTTGCCGACGTTGGAGCCTCTGTGCGTTATGTGAAAGTACCTATCGAGCCAAGATCGCCCGGCGGGGTTCAGAGAACCGTCGCCGGCCTCCTCCGCGGTGGTCTTGGGCTCTACAGACGACTGGGTCATGGTGCCTAACTCCCAAGGTTCAAAGGGGCACCCGCAAAAAGATTGGAGACGCGGGATTTGGGAAACTGCGTTGGCTGCACGACCCGGGGTGACGGCCCGAGGCGACGCGAAATGTGCTGCGTGTACTGCGGGTAGTGCGGGGGTGACCGCTGGTACTACATGGGGGGTTGCGCAGGGGTTCTGCGAGGGACGAGGACCGCGAGCGGTGCGGTACTTCGTGCTCCGGGCGGTGCGACTGGAAGTGTGACGTTCCCGTGTCACACCGCCCGGAAATCTGGGGGGGGTTGTGCCGGCCCGGTGTCCGGGGGCCTCTCGGCCCCCGGACACCGCGTCCTAGAGGGTCCCGGTCAGGGCTTCCGGACGGATCGGCGTCTTGTTGAGCTCCAGACCCGTCGCCTGCCGGATCGCCGCGAGGACGGCCGGGGTGGACGAGAGGGTCGGGGCCTCGCCGAGACCGCGCAGGCCGTACGGCGCGTTCGGGTCGGCGAGTTCCAGGACGTCGACCGGGATGGTCGGGGTGTCGAGGATCGTCGGGATCAGGTAGTCCGTGAAGGAGGGGTTGCGCACCTTCGCGGTCTTCGGGTCCACGATGATCTCCTCCATGACCGCCACGCCGAGGCCCTGGGTGGTACCCCCCTGGATCTGGCCGACCACGGAGAGCATGTTCAGGGCCTTGCCGACGTCCTGGGCGGTCGCCAGCTCGACGACCTTGACGAGGCCGAGCTCGGTGTCCACCTCGACGACCGCGCGGTGCGCGGCGAAGGTGTACTGGACGTGGCCGTCGCCCTGGCCGGTGACCAGGTCGAACGCGACGGTCGGCCGGTGCCGGAACTCCAGCTCCAGGTCGATCGCGTCCTCGCCCTCCAGGATGTCGGCGATGTCCGCGAGGACCTCGCCGCCGTCGGTGACGACCTTGCCGCCTTCGAGGAGCAGCTCGGCGGTGGCCCACGCCGGGTGGTAGGAGCCGTTCTTGCGGCGGCCGATCTCCAGGACGGCCTCGCGGACGGCCTCACAGGTGTTCTTCACGGCGCCACCGGTCATGTACGTCTGCCGCGAGGCGGACGTGGAACCGGCGGAGCCGACCTGCGTGTCGGCGGGGTGGATCGTCACCTGCGTGACGCCCAGCTCCGTACGGGCGATCTGCGCGTGGACGGTGACACCGCCCTGGCCGACCTCCGCCATGGCCGTGTGGACCATCGCGACGGGCTCGCCGTTGATGACCTCCAGGCGCACGCGGGCGGTGGAGTAGTCGTCGAAGCCCTCGGAGAAGCCGACGTTCTTGATGCCGACCGCGTAGCCGACGCCGCGCACGACGCCCTCGCCGTGGGTGGTGTTGGACAGGCCGCCCGGCAGCGCGCGGACGTCCGCACCCTCGCCGGCGCTCTCCCACTGGCGCTCCGGCGGCAGCGGGCGGGCCTTGACCCGGCGCAGCAGCTCGGCGACCGGGGCCGGGGAGTCCACGACCTGGCCGGTGGGCATGATCGTGCCCATCTCCATGGCGTTGAGCTGGCGGAACTCGACCGGGTCCATGCCCAGCTTCGCCGCGAGCTTGTCCATCTGGGCCTCGTACGCGAAGCAGGCCTGGACGGCGCCGAAGCCGCGCATCGCGCCGCAGGGCGGGTTGTTCGTGTAGAGCGCGATCGCCTCGATGTCGACGTCGTCGATGACGTACGGGCCCACCGAGAGGGAGGACGCGTTGCCGACGACGGCCGGGGAGGCGGAGGCGTAGGCGCCGCCGTCCAGCACGATCCTGCACTTCATGTGCGTGATCTTGCCGTCCTTGGTGGCGCCGTGCTCGTAGTACAGCTTGGCCGGGTGACGGTGCACGTGGCCGAAGAAGGACTCGAAGCGGTTGTAGACCATCTTGACCGGCTTGTTGGTCGCGAGGGCCAGCAGGCAGGCGTGGATCTGCATCGAGATGTCCTCGCGACCGCCGAAGGCACCGCCGACGCCGGAGAGCGTCATGCGCACCTTCTCCTCGGGCAGGCCGAGGACGGGGGCGATCTGCTTGAGGTCCGAGTGCAGCCACTGGGTGGCGACGTAGAGGTCGACGCCGCCGTCCTCGGAGGGTACGGCGAGACCGGACTCCGGGCCGAGGAAGGCCTGGTCCTGCATGCCGAAGGTGTACTCGCCCTCGACGATGACGTCGGCGCGCTTGCGGGCCTCTTCCACGTTGCCGCGGATGATCGGCTGGCGGTGCACGATGTTCGGGTGCGGGACGTGACCGGAGTGGTGGTCGTCGCGACCCTCGTGGATCAGCGGCGCGTCGGCGGCGAGGGCGGAGGCCTCGTCCGTGACGAGCGGCAGCTCCTTGTAGTCGATCTTGATTTTGGCGGCCGCGCGGCGGGCGGTCTCCGGGTGGTCGGCGGCGACCAGGGCCACCGGCTCGCCGTGGTGGCGTACGCGGCCGTTGGCGAGGACGGGGGTGTCCTGGATCTCCAGGCCGTAGTTCTTCATCTCGGCCGGCAGGTCCGCGTAGGTGAGCACGGAGTACACGCCGGGCATGGCCAGCGCCTCGGAGATGTCGATGGAGGCGATCTCGGCGTGGGCGACGGTGCTGCGCAGGGTCTGGCCCCAGAGCATGTCCTCGTGCCACATGTCCGAGGAGTACGCGAACTCACCGGTGACCTTGAGGGTGCCGTCCGGGCGGAGCGTGGACTCGCCGATACCGCCCTTGTTGTGCTTCTGGGTGACGTTCGTCGGCGTACCGGAGGGCACGGTGCGAGTGTTGGCCATGATCAGACAGCCTCTCCCTGACGGGCGGCCGCGAGGCGGACCGCGTCGAGGATCTTCTCGTAGCCCGTGCAGCGGCAGAGGTTGCCGGACAGGGCCTCACGGATGTCCTGGTCGGACGGGTCGGAGTTGGTCTCCAGGAGCGCGTCGGCCTGGACCAGCAGACCCGGGGTGCAGAAACCGCACTGCACGGCGCCGGCGTCGATGAACGCCTGCTGGATGTTCGAGAGCTCCACGCCCTCGCCGGTCTGGGAGTCGGTGCCCTTGGCGGACCACTGCTTGGCCTCGTCCGTGGACACGCCCTGGGTGCCGCAGCCGCCGCCGGTGCCGCAGGCACCGCCGTGGCCGTGGGCCTCGCGCTGCTTGGCGAAGTCCGCCAGGCCCTCGACGGTCACGACGTCGCGACCCTCGACCTGACCGGCCGCGACCAGACAGGAGCAGACCGGCACGCCGTCGAGGCGGACGGTGCAGGAACCGCACTCGCCCTGCTCGCAGGCGTTCTTCGAGCCCGGCAGGCCCAGACGCTCACGCAGCACGTAGAGGAGGGACTCGCCCTCCCACACGTCGTCGGCTTCCTGCTGACGACCGTTGACAGTGAAATTGACGCGCATGGTTACGCAGCCCCTTCAAGCGAGCGGCCGTTGCTGCCGCGGTACTGCTCCCACGTCCAGACCAGCTGGCGGCGAGCCAGGATGCCAACCGCGTGCCGGCGGTACTTCGCCGTGCCGCGGACGTCGTCGATCGGGTTGCACGCGCCGGAGGCGAGCTCACCGAACTGCTTGGCGATCGACGGGGTGATGACCTTGCCGGACTCCCAGAAACCGCCCTCTTCGAGCGCGGCGTTCAGGAACTCCTCGGCGGCCTTCGCCCGAATGGGCGTCGGAGCGGCCGAGGCGATGCCGGTACGCACCGTGCGGGTGTCGGTGTGCAGCGCGAGACCGAAGCCGCAGACGGCGATGACCATCGCGTTGCGGGTGCCGACCTTGGAGTACTGCTGCGGGCCGGTTGCGTTCTTGATGTGGATCGTCTTGATGAGCTCGTCGGCGGCGAGCGCGTTGCGCTTGACGCCGGTGTAGAACTCGTCGATCGGGATCATGCGCGAACCGCGTACCGACTCGACCTCGACCTGACAGTCGGCGGCGAGCAGGGCGGGGTGGGAGTCACCGGCGGGCGAGGCGCAACCGAGGTTGCCGCCGACACCGCCGCGGTTGCGGATCTGCGGGGACGCGACCGTGTGCGAGGCGAGCGCGAGACCCGGCAGCGTACCGCGCAGGTTCTCCATGATCTGGGTGTACGGGACGGAGGCGCCGAGCTTGGTGACCTCCTCGCCTACCTCCCACTCCCGCAGCAGTCCGATGCGGTTGAGGTCAAGGAGGTACTCCGGACGGCGGTGGTCGAAGTTGATCTCGACCATGATGTCGGTGCCACCCGCAATCGGCACAGCTGTGGGGTACTCGGCCTTTGCGGCGAGTGCCTCCTCCCAGCTGGCGGGGCGAAGGAAGTCCATGTCGGCTCTCTTCTTCTTAATCGGGTCGTTCACTTCAAGCCAGGAGGCCGAAGGGCCCTCGACTGGTCGTTCACGTGCTGTTAACGCGGTGTGGAGCCAGTACACAAGCCGGGCGTCCCCCGGGTGCAGTCACCGAAACCATGAAGGAGTTGGCTGACGGCCTCCCTCGTCTTGTAGATTCGTATGAAAGGCAGGATGCGACGACCTGCCCGATTTCCAACGGCAACAAACGAGACAGATCGGCGGCGACATCATGCGGCTGCGCGCACTGCTGGAAACCGAGGCGCTGGGGCTGCGGCTGCTGGGCGGCGAGGAAGAACTCGACCGGACGGTCCGCGGGGTCATGACGACCGACCTGAGGGATCCCAGCCGATACCTCTCCGGAGGAGAACTCGTCCTCACCGGCCTGGCCTGGCGAAGAAATTCAGCCGACTCCGAGCCGTTCGTACGAATCCTCGCGAGCGCGGGAGTCGCCGGCCTCGCGGCCGGCGAGGCGGAGCTCGGCGACATCCCCGACGATCTGGTTTCGGCCTGTCTGCGCAACCGGCTGCCGCTGTTCGCCGTGAACGAGAACGTTGCATTCGCCACCATCACGGAGTACGTGGTGCGGCAGGTCTCGGGGGAGCGCGCGGGCGACCTCGCGGCCGTCGTGGACCGCCACCGCCGGCTGATGACGTCGGGCCCCGCGGGCGGCGGACCCGACGTGGTGCTGGATCTGCTCACCACGGACCTCGATCTACGGGCCTGGGTGCTCTCGCCCACCGGCCGGCAGATCGCCGGCGCGGGCGAGCCGCTGGCCCCGGGCGTCTGCGCGGCGCTGGCGAGCGAACACCTCGCGGCGGTCCGGACCGGCCGCAGGGGCCCGCACCGGATGTCCATCCAGGGTAGTACCTACTCCCTGTTCCCGATCAGGGGACACGGCCGGGGTCCGGGCCCCGCCGCGCGCGACGTGCGCGAGACGGTGCTCTCGGACTGGCTGCTGGCCGTCGAGGCCGACGCGGGCGACTGGCCCGCCGAGCGCCTGGACCTGCTCCAGGGCGTCACCCAGCTGATCGCCGTCGAGCGCGACCGCCGCGACGCCGCCCGCACGGTGCGCCGCCGGCTCGCGCAGGAGGTGCTGGAGCTGGTCCAGACGGGCGCCGCGCCCGCCGAGATCGCGGCCCGCCTGCGGGTGGCGGCCCCGGTGCTGCTGCCGGGCCTGGGCGGCGCCCCGCACTGGCAGGTCGTCGTGGCGCGGGTGGACTGGGAGGGCGGGGACATCCCCGGCGGCCCGGTGGCCCAGTCGCTGCTGGAGGAGATCCTCGTCGACCCGTCGATGGCCGGCCCGGAGCCCTCCGACCGGATCGCCGTCGCCCACGCGGGTGACGAGGCGATCGCCCTCGTCCCGCTGCCCGCCCTGGCGGGGGAGGCCGGCGAGGACAAGGGCCCGGACTCCGCGCTGCACGCCGACGCGCTGCTGGCGGCCGTACGGGAGCCCCTGGCGGCCGGTCTGGACGGCGACGGGCGCCTCACGCTCGGCGTCAGCGCGGCCGTGCACTCCGCCGAGGGGCTGCGCGGGGCGCTGGAGGAGGCCCGGCACGCCCGCCGGGTGGCCGCCGCCCGTCCGGGCCGGGTCTGCGCCGCCGGCCACCACGAGCTGGCCTCGCACGTGCTGCTGCTGCCGTTCGTGCCGGACGACGTGCGCCGCGCCTTCACCGCCCGGCTGCTCGACCCGCTGCGCGACTACGACCGGCGCCACCGCGCGGAGCTCATCCCGACCCTGGAGGCGTTCCTGGACTGCGACGGTTCCTGGACCCGCTGCGCGACCCGCCTGCACCTGCACGTCAACACACTGCGTTACCGGGTCGGGCGAATCGAGCAGCTGACGGGGCGGGACCTTTCCCGCCTGGAGGACAAGCTCGACTTCTTCCTCGCCCTGCGCATGAGCTGACCGAATCCCGTCCAAGGGGTCGGCCCAGGCCGGCTGACGAGCCGTCCGGACTTTGTGAAAGAGTTCACCCGACCCCTTGGCCGATGCGACCGATCCGTGCTCTCATTTCGCCCCAAGGGCTCAACGACGTGCTGCTTGGTTGCTTCGGGGAGGGCAATGTGGCGGATACCGCCATGTCCGGTGCGGGATCGACGGGGGGCGACGACCCTCTCCAGCGGGCGATATGGCGGCTGCGTTCGCGCGGCTGTTGGACGGACGCGGCGGCCCTGCTGACGCCGCACGCGCACGACGCCGGGGCCGCCACGCAGCGCACGGCGCTGCTGGTGGAGCGGTGCCTGTTCACCGGCCAGGGCTGGAGCGAGGCGGAGGACGCGCTCCGGGTGGCCGAGGCCGTGGCCCGGGACGACGACGAGCGGGGCGCGGCGGCCTGCGAGCGGGGCCAGTTGGCGTACGCGGCCACCGTGCTCGGCGTACGCGACCGGGCCGACGAGGCCCGCTCCGCGCTCGGCCGGGCGGCGGCGCTGCTGTCACCGGGGTCGCGCACGCGCCCGCTGCTGGACTTCCGCCGGGGGCTGGTCGCCGAGCACCTGGCGGACGCCCCGGAGGCGGCCCGGCCCGCCTACCACCGGGCCCATGCCGGGGCCCAGACCCACGGGGACACCCTGCTGCTGTCGTTCACCTGGCGCCACCTGGCCGCGCTGGCCCTGCGCGACGGGGAGGTCGCCGAGGCCCGCAAGGGTTTCGTGGAGTCCCTGCGCATCCGCGAGGAGCTGGGCTTCCTGGTGGGTACGGCGCCCGCGCTGGCGGCGCTGGCGGAGGCCGAGCCGGAGCCGGAGGCGGCCCGGCTGCGGGCGGAGGCCCGCCGGCTGTTCCACCTCCTGGGCGGCATCCCGACCTGGCTGGCGGACCAACTGAGCCCGACGCCGGCCTGAGGGGCGCGCGAGCGGGGCCGGGGCGGCGTGGTCGGACGACCGGCCGGGCGACCGGCGTCGGCGGACGCGGCGCGGCGCGAGCCCGGCGCGGCGCGAGCCCGGCGCGGCGCGAGCCCGGCGCGGCGCGAGCCCGGCGCGGCGCGAGCCCGGCGCGGCGCGAGCCCGGCGCGGCGCGAGCCCGGCGCGGGCCCGGCGCGGGCGCGGCATCCGCGGGCCGCGCGGGCCGGCTCAGGCCGGGGAGCCCGCGAAGTGTTCGCGGACGAGGGACTCCACCACCGGGAGGTCCCCGGCGATCAGGGCCTCCAGGAGGGCCGTGTGCTCCGCCGCGTCGGCCACGAGGTCGGCGCGGCGCGTCCGAGGGGCGCCGGGCAGGGGCCACTGGGCGCGGCGGTGGAGCTCCTCGGCGATCCGCACGAGCTCGGCGTTGTCGGCGAGGGAGAGCACCGCGCGGTGGAAGGCCCGGTCCGCGTCCCCGTAGCCGGGCAGGTCGCCGGCGGCGGCCGCCTCGGCCGTGGCACGGGCGGCCGGGCGCAGGGACTCCCAGGTCGCGGCGGGGACGGTGCGGGCCAGGCGGAGCATCACCGGCACCTCCAACAGGGCCCGCACCTCGGCCAGTTCGGCCAAGGACCGGGGCGTGCGGGCAAGGACGCGAAAGCCCCGGTTGGGCAGGCATTCCACGGCGCCTTCGAGCGCGAGTTGCTGCATCGCCTCGCGCACGGGGGTCGCGGAGACCCCGAAGCGTTCCCCGAGGGCCGGGCCGGAGTAGATCTCGCCGGGGACCAGATCGCCGTCGACGAGGGCGGCGCGCAGGGCGTCGAGGATCTGGCCGCGCACCGAATGGCGCAGCACTTTCTGCGCGGGCATCGCGGGTATCAGGGGCGTTTCGGACACCCGGGGCTGGGCCGCTTCGCGCACTCGGTCCTCCTCCAGGTGTCGAGCCGGTTCGAGAATAGGCGACGACGGCCGGAACGCGGGGGTACGCACCACTTCCGGATCGGGTAAGGTAAGCCTAACCTTCTGATGATCGTGGATACGGTGGTCCGTCATGACCGGCTCGGCTGTCGACGCCCCGCGCCCCTGCGCCCCCGCACCCGCCCCGGCCGGCTCTCCGGTGGCGGACGCGTACGGGCGCCTGACGGCCGCCTACCCCGGTCTGCGGATCGTGGAGCGCGACGCGCGCGAACCCCTCCCTCGCGGTGTGGGATGGGTCGGCGCGGACGAACTCGCGGCGGGCGGGGAGGCCCTGGAGGCCTTCCTCGCCTGGGACGAGGCCCAGGTGCTCCGGGACCACGGGCGCCGGGGTCGCCCCGACGTGGTGGCCGGCTTCGGCCTGCACCGCTACGCCTGGCCGGCCTGCCTGCTGATCACCGTCCCGTGGTTCCTGGGGCGCCGGGTGCCCGACCTGCCGGTGGACCGGGTGGCGTTCCACCGGACCCGGGGATTGATGTCCGTACGCGTCGAGGAGTTCGCCTGCCTGCCCGACGACCCGGCGGCCGGCCTGCCCGGCGCCCGGGTGGTGCCCGACGAGGAGGCCCTGCGGGAGGAGGTGCGGGCAGCGGTGTCCCGGCACCTCGAACCGCTGCTGAAAGGATTCGGCCCGCGCATGCGACGCGGGCGCCGCGCCCTGTGGTCGATGGCCACCGACGAGGTCGTCGAAGGGCTCTGGTACCTCGGCGGGCTGCTCGGCGAGGAGACGCGGGCGATGCGCGAGCTGGAATCGCTGCTGCCCGGCACGACCGCCCCGTACACGGGCGGCGCGGACTTCCGCACCCTGCGCGCCCCGGACGGCGCCGCGCTCACGACCCGGGACCGGGCCGGCTGCTGCCTCTTCTACACGATCCGCCCCCGGGACACCTGCACGACGTGCCCACGCACCTGCGACGCGGAACGGATCGCCCGCCTCACGGCGCCGGCCGCCGCCGACTGAAGCCACCCACAGGGGTGAACCTGAATCGAACGCAACTCGATTCACCCGAGCGGTAGTTCGAGCCACAACACCCTATCCGACGGGACGCACCCCCCGAAGGCGTCCACTTGACCCGAAACCCGCGTACACCACGGACCTGCTGCGCCACTATGGCGCCCGGAAAGCCGCATACGCGAGGCAAGGGACAACCGCATGAGACTGACCGACATATCGCTGGACTGGCTGCTGCCCGGCAGCCTGTTGATCCTGGGCGTACTTGCGGCAGTGGCGGTGCTGGCCCGGGGCAAGCGGGAAGGCGAGAAGGCCGCGGCCGACGACAGCTGGGAACGCAGCGAGGAACGCCGACGGCGCAAGGAAGCCGTCTACGGAACCGCCTCCTACGTCCTGCTCTTCTGCTGCGCGGCGGTGGCCGCCGCGCTCTCGTTCCACGGGCTGGTCGGCTTCGGCCGGCAGAACCTGAACCTCTCCGGGGGCTGGGAGTACCTCGTCCCCTTCGGTCTCGACGGCGCCGCCATGTTCTGCTCGGTGCTCGCCGTACGGGAAGCCAGCCACGGCGACGCGGCCCTCGGATCGCGCCTGCTGGTCTGGCTGTTCGCGGGCGCGGCCGCGTGGTTCAACTGGGTGCACGCGCCCCGGGGCCTCGGCCACGACGGCGCCCCGCAGTTCTTCGCCGGGATGTCGCTCTCGGCGGCCGTCCTCTTCGACCGGGCCCTCAAGCAGACCCGCCGGGCGGCGCTGCGCGAACAGGGCCTGATCCCGAGGCCGTTGCCGCAGATCCGGATGGTCCGCTGGCTGCGGGCCCCCCGGGAGACCTTCGGCGCCTGGTCCCTCATGCTGCTGGAAGGGGTACGCACCCTGGACGAGGCCGTGGACGAGGTGCGCGAGGACAAGAAGGAGCGGGAGCAGGATCGCCACCGCAGGCGGGAGCAACACCGCCTGGATCGCGCCCACATCAAGGCGCTGGGCCGGCAGAACAGGGCGTTCGGACGGGCCCGCGCCCGTCAGGTCGACGTGCCGGGGCTGGCACCTGGTTCGGGCTCCGCGCCGGTCGGCGCGGAGCCGGCCATATCGGAAGCGGGACAGCTGCCGCTACGCCGAAGGCCATCACTTCAGGCCGTGAACGCGATTGAAGCCGCCGACCCGTCCGGCCCCCGGACGGTGGACCTCACCGCCGAGGACGACACGCAGACCATCCCCCGACTCGACTCCCTGGAGCGCAAACTGAAGGATCTGGAGCAGCAGTTCGGATAGCCGACACAGGCGACCGACGCGGACGACGGGGGTGCCCGATGGGGCGCCTCCGTCGTCACATGTGCGCTCCCGCGGCGTCGAGTTCGAACCAGACGACCTTGCCCCGCCCCAGGGCGAGCGGATCCACCCCCCAGGCGTCGGCCAGTGCCTCCACCAGCAGCAGACCCCGACCGTGCGTACCGTCGTCGGCGGACGGTACGTACGGGTGGATCCGCTGGGGGTTGAAGTCGCGGACCTCGACGCGCAGTCGGTCGGCCCTGACGCTCGCGGAAACCTCCGCGCCCTGGTCGGTGTGGACGAGGGCGTTGGTGACCAGCTCGGTGACGAGCAGTTCGGCCACGTCGGCGGTATCGGGTCGACACCGGTGGCGCAGCAGTTCCCGTAACGCCCGGCGGACCTCGCCCACCGCCTTCAGGTCGGCCCGCCGGATGCGGCGTCTGACCTCCGCCGAGCCGAGCGCCGTGCCCCCTGTGGCCCCGCCGCCCTCGACGGAGCGTTCGCGTGGCACCGGCAGGCCTCGCTTCCACGCCTTCCCCGTATTCGCCCCCACGCGCACGGCGGTGCCCCTCCCACGTCGCTCGTTCCTCGAACAGGCCTACGGAATGCATGCCCCCCGGGGCATCGCGCACTCCTGCGGGCTCACGGTCGCGGCACGTTGCGCAGGTTGGATCGAGCCATCTGGAGCATCCGTCCCACCCCGCCGTCGAGCACGATCTTGCTGGCCGACAGGGCGAATCCGGTCACCATCTCGGCGCTGATCTTCGGCGGAATGGACAGTGCGTTGGGGTCGGTGACCACCTCCACCAGAGCCGGTCCCCTGTGCCGGAACGCGTCCTTGAGGGCCCCGCTGAGCTGCTTGGGCTTCTCCACGCGGACCCCGTAGGCGCCGGCCGCGCGGGCGATGGCGGCGAAGTCCGGGTTGCGGTTCGTCGTCCCGTACGAGGGAAGGCCGGAAACCAACATCTCCAACTCCACCATCCCGAGGGAGGAGTTGTTGAAGAGGACCACTTTGACGGGCAGGTCGTACTGCACGAGAGTGAGGAAATCTCCCATCAGCATCGAGAAACCGCCGTCACCCGACATCGACACCACTTGACGGTCGCGGTCCGTGAACTGTGCGCCGATCGCTTGCGGAAGTGCGTTGGCCATCGAGCCGTGGCTGAAGGAGCCGATGATGCGACGCTTGCCGTTCGGGGAAAGGTAACGCGCCGCCCACACATTGCACATGCCGGTGTCCACGGTGAACACCGCGTCCTCGTCGGCCAGATCGTCGAGTACCGAGGCCACGTACTCGGGGTGGATCGGCGTGTGCTTCTCGACCTTGCGGGTGTAGGCCTTCACCACCCCTTCCAGGGCGTCCGCGTGCTTGCGGAGCATCCGGTCGAGGAAGCGGCGGTCGGACTTGACCTTCACGCGCGTGTTCAGGGCGCGCAGGGTCTCCCGTACGTCGCCCCAGACGGCGAGGTCCAACTGCGATCGGCGGCCGAGGTGTTCGGGGCGGATGTCCACCTGGACGATCTTCACGTCGTCGGGGAGGAAGGCGTTGTAGGGGAAGTCGGTGCCGAGGAGGATCAGCAGGTCGCACTCGTGGGTGGCCTCGTAGGCGGCGCCGTAGCCGAGCAGTCCGCTCATGCCCACGTCGTACGGGTTGTCGTACTGGATCCATTCCTTGCCGCGCAGCGCGTGGCCGACCGGGGCCTTGATGCGGCCCGCGAACTCCATCACCTCGGCGTGCGCGCCCGCCGTGCCGCTGCCGCAGAACAGGGTGACCCGGTCGGCCTCGTCGACCAGCCGGACCAGCTTCTCGATCTCGCCCTCACCGGGCCGCACGGTGGGCCGGGCCGTGACCAGGGCGTGTTCCACCGCCTTGTCGGGGGCGGGCTGGGAGGCGATGTCGCCGGGCAGGGCGACGACACTGACCCCGCTGCGGCCGATGGCGTGCTGGACGGCGGTCTGGAGCAGCCGGGGCATCTGCTTCGGGTTGGAGATCAGCTCGTTGTAGTGGCTGCACTCGCGGAACAGCTGGTCGGGGTGGGTCTCCTGGAAGTAGCCGAGCCCGATCTCGCTGGACGGGATGTGGGAGGCCAGCGCGAGGACCGGGGCCATGGAGCGGTGGGCGTCGTAGAGCCCGTTGATCAGGTGCAGGTTGCCGGGGCCGCAGGAGCCCGCGCAGGCGGCGAGCCGACCCGTGATCTGGGCCTCGGCGCCCGCCGCGAAGGCGGCCGTCTCCTCGTGCCGGACCTGGATCCACTCGATGTCACCCGTCCGGCGGATCGCGTCGACGATCGGGTTGAGGCTGTCGCCGACGACCCCGTACATGCGGCGTACGCCCGCGCGCACGAGGATGTCGACGAACTGTTCCGCCACGTTCTGCTTGGCCATGGAAGGGGCGCCCTTTCCGGTTCCGGCTTGCCGGGTCTGGTGTGCCGTCGGCTGCCCGGTGCGCCTTCCATCCATGCACGTTCCGCGCGGTTACGCCTCCCAGACCGCGGCCGCCGTCCGGTCGTCGGCGTACCCCTTGAGGCGGAGCTGGGTGTCCGCGAGGAAGGCCGCGAGGCCCGGCGGGTCCCCGTGCGACCAGCGGGCGGCCAGCTCGGCCGGGAGCAGTCCCTCCTCGCGCATCGGGTCCGCGAGGCCGCCGGAGCACAGCAGGAGCGTGTCGCCGGGACGGGCGACGGCCGCGCGGAAGCGGAAGCCGGCGCCGCCCTCGGTGTGCGTGGCCGGGCCGGGCGGTTCGAGGTCCTGCCAGCGGCCCTCGCGCAGCCGGAACACGCCGCCGGCGCCCGCGCCGAAGCACACCCGGTTGGGGCAGCGGGGGTCCAGCGGCAGCAGTACGCCGCGCAGCCCGGCCGTGTACGCCTCCTCGGCGAGCCCGAGTTCGGCGGCGTGGGCCCGCAGTCGCCCGTAGCCCCGGTCGGTGAGGCGCTGGAGCCCCGACAGCAGGGCCTCGCGCCGGCCGCCCGGACGTCGTCGGTGAGGCGCTCGCGGCTGCGGCCGACGGCCGCGGCGACGGAGCGGCCCAGTTCGGCGGCGGCCTCCCGGGCGCCGGGCGCGGCCCGGTCCCCGCCGGCCAGGACCACCAGGACCAGGCCGTCGTCCCCGCTGCCGAAGCGGGCGGTGAGCAGGAAGTCCCGGCGGGCTTCACCCCGGTAGCGGGCGGAGTCCCCGCGCAGGGAGGCGGCGCGCAGGGTGAACGTGCCGTAGCGGGCCCCCTCCAGGACGGTGTCGGGGGTCAGGAAGTCGAGCGCGGCGGGGTCGGCGGCGGGCAGTGCGCCCGGCTCGGCGGCGTAGGTGGGGGCCCGGTCGCCGAGGAAGGCCGGCTCGGGCCGATCGGCGGCCTCGAAGGGCGGAGGCGGGGGCGGAGGCGGGGCGGGGCGGCGCGGCGGCGGCCGGGGCGGCGGGCGGGGCGGCGGGCTCCGGCTCGACGGCGGGCTCGGGCCTGTCGGCGGGCTCGGGCGTCGGGGTCGGCTCCGACGGTGCGCCCCACCGCCAGGCGGGCAGCTCGGCGGCGGGCCCGGCCGGGTCCTCTTCCGGCGCAGGCGGCACCGTCACGTCGCCCCGCGCGTACCCGGTCGCCCCCGACAGGCGCGGATCCCGCCATCCGGGCGGCGACGCGCCGGAACCCCCACCGCGCTGCGCGGGCAGCGGCAAGGACGGCGACGTCGGACCGGTAACCGCCGGGGGCGGCGGACCCTGCGAGGGCGCGAGCGGAGGCGGTGGGGGCGGCTGCGCAGGGGGCGGCGGTGACAGCGGGGGCGGAAGCGGCGGCAGCGCACCCCCCGTTCCGCGCGCCTCCGGCCGCCCCGGCCCCTCAGCCCCACCGGCCCCTCTCAGCTGCCCCGCGTCGGCCGGCGGGGGGTCCGTCACCAGGCCCGACGCCGAGCGGAACCGGTGGTCCAGCGTGTCCTGCGGATCGGGCTCGGGGGCCGCGTCCGGGTCCTCGTAGAGCTTCTGCCACCAGTCCTGCGCGCCCTGCTGACTCATGCCCTCATTGTCGGCCTCCCCGGGCGGCGAAAAACCCCGAACACGCGAAAAGGGCACACGGGGCCGCCGCCCGGTGGGCCCTCTCCGCATCACCCGCACAGACCAACGCACTTCGTACGCCGGTGCGACCGTCTGTTCGTCGGCGGTGCGACACCTTGGCAGAGGGACGGGTGGTGCGGCGATGATGTGCGCGGCGGGTTCGCGCCGTGGCCGCTTCCCGCCAGGATCGGCGTCGAGATGGGGGTGGACGGGTTGCTGGGGGCGATAGGCCTGGACGAGGGCCAGGAGTCGGCGTACCGCGCGCTGGTGGCACTGGGCGCGGCGGAGGTGCCGGACCTGGCGCACCGGCTGACGCTGCCGGTCCCGCAGACCGAGCGGGCGCTGCGGCACCTGGAGCGGCACGGGCTGGCCGCGCGGTCCTCGGCCCGGCCGGGCCGCTGGGTGGCCGCGCCGCCGGGCGTCGCGTTGGGCGCCCTGCTGACGCGGCAGCGGCACGAGCTGGAGCAGGCCGAGCTGGCGGCGGTGCTGCTGGCCGAGAAGTACCGGGCGGAGGCCGCCGAGCCGGCCGTGCACGACCTGGTGGAGGTGGTGACGGGCGCGAGCGCGGTGGCGCACCGCTTCCGCCAGCTCCGGCTCGGCGCGACCGAGGAGGTGTGCGCGCTGGTCACCGGCGGGCCCCGGGCGGTGACGGGCTCCGACGACCAGGCCGAGGAACGGGCCGCCGTACGGGGGGTCGCGTACCGGGTCGTGCTCGAACGGGAGGTGCTCACCCAGCCGGGCGGCATCCGGGAGGCCGGGGCGGCGTTGGCGCGCGGGGAGCTGATCCGGGTGACGGACCGGGTGCCGACGAAGCTGGTCATCGCCGACCGGTCGCTGGCCATGCTCCCGCTCACCCCGCGCGGCGCCGAACCGGCGGCGCTGGTCGTGCACGCGTCGGGGCTGCTGGAGGCGCTGCGGGGCCTGTTCGAGGCGTCCTGGCGGGAGGCGCTGCCACTGATCCTGGGGTCGACGGGCTGCGCCGAGGAGGGGGCCGGCGGCCCGGACGCCGTCGACCTGGAGATCCTCACGCTGCTGCTGGCGGGGATGACGGACGCGAGCGTGGCCAAGCACCTGGAGCTGGGACTGCGCACGGTCCAGCGGCGGGTGAAGGGACTGATGGAGCTGGCCGGGGTCACGACCCGCCTCCAGCTCGGCTGGCAGGCGTACCGACGGGGCTGGGTGGCCCGATAGACCCCGGGCCGGTCACGCCGGGCTGATCGACCCGCCTCGGCTACGGGGGGTGCTGCCGGGCTACCGGCTGCCGGTGCGGCCGGGGCTGACGTCGTACGGCCCCGGCCCGGTGCGGGCCGGCGGCCGGGGTGCGAGCCTGGCCACATGACGCGACTTCGGGCCTTCGAGGGCTTCAGCGAAGCGGAACTGGCGTACCTGCGCTCCCAGCGCCTGGGGCGGCTGGCCACGGTCGACCCCTCCGGTCAGCCTCAGGCGAACCCGGTGGGCTTCTTCCCGCAGGACGACGGAACGATCCTGGTGGGCGGCGCGGCGATGGGCACCACGAAGAAGTGGCGCAACCTCCGGAGCAACCCGAACCTGTCGCTGGTCGTGGACGACCTGGTCAGCACCCACCCGTGGCGGGTACGGGGCATCGAGATCCGCGGCCACGCCACGCTGGAGGTCGGCCCGCACGACCTGGGCCCGCACTTCAGCCCGGAGGTCATCCGCATCCACCCCACCCACGTCCACGCCTGGGGCATCACCCCCTGACAGCGGGGGTGGCGGGGCGGGGAAGGCACCGGCCCCACCCCGCCCCGCCCCCGTGACGCGCAGGTGACGCGGTCAGGCCCGGCCGCCCCGCTTGGCGGCGTAGTTGGCACGGCCTTCGGCCGACTTCATGCGCCAGTCCCGCCGGATCTCCGAGCGCAGCCGGGCGTCCGTCTTGGCGACGATCCGCTGGTTCTCCCGCAGCAGCTTGCGGTAGCTCTCCAGCCGCCGCTCGGGCAGCGCGCCGGAGTCCACCGCGTCCAGCACCGCGCAGCCCGGCTCCGCCTCGTGGGCGCAGTCGTGGAAGCGGCACCGGGCGGCGTACTCCTCGATCTCCGAGAAGACCTGCCCGACGCCCGCCTCGGCGTCGAACAGTCCGACGCCCCGCAGGCCCGGGGTGTCGATGAGGACGCCGCCGCCCGGGAGGGCGAGGAGGTTGCGGGTGGTCGTGGTGTGACGGCCCTTGCCGTCGACGTCACGGATCTCCTGGACCTCCATGACGTCCGCCCCGAGCAGCGCGTTCGCCAGGGTGGACTTGCCGGCGCCGGAGACGCCGAGGAGCACGCTCGTCCCGTCGGCGACGATCGCCGCGAGGACGTCCGTACCCTCCCCGGTGTGGGAGGAGACGGTCAGCACCTGGACGCCCGGCGCCGTGGTCTCCACGTCCTGGACGAGGTGGCCCAGCGTGCTCGGGTCCGGGACCAGGTCCGCCTTGGTCAGCACGACGAGCGGCTGCGCCCCCGACTCCCAGGCGAGCGCGAGGAAGCGCTCGATGCGGCCGAGGTCGAGCTCGACGGCGAGGGAGACGGCGATGACGGCGTGGTCGACGTTGGCGGCGAGGATCTGCCCCTCGGAGCGCTGCGAGGAGGTGGATCGTACGAAGGCGGTCCGGCGCGGCAGGTACGCCTTCACGTAGCGCGGGTTGCCGGTCGCCTCGACGGCGGCCCAGTCGCCGGTGCAGATCACGCGGAGCGGGTCGTGCGGGGTGACGAAGGCGGTGTCGGCGCGGACGACGCCGTCCTCGGTCATGACGTCGCACTGGCCGCGGTCGACCCGTACGACCCGGCCCGGGAGGAGTCCCTGCGCGGCGTACGGCTCGAACTCCGCCGCCCACGCGTCGTCCCAGCCGTAGCGGGCGAGGGCGGAGGAGGGGGAGGCGAAAGAAGAGAGAGTCAAGGGGAACCCTTCACAGGGTGGCCCCGGCAGCGCGCGCTGCGGCGCGAAGAGGTGTGAGGTCAGCCGGAGACCACGGGGGTGACATTGATGGTCTTCTGAGTGCGGGCAGCACTCGGCGCGACGACAGTCATCAATGGACTCACCTCCGGGTCATGCAACGAGCCGATGTCCCTTGCCGGTCGGCGGGAACGGCCCCACCGTAACAAGGCCCCTCACGACGACGCCAATTCTTTTTCCGTGCTCGCGCAGCTCTTTTTCTCAGTGCTTGCGCAGCCGGGACGTGTAGTCGTCCGGCGGCAGGAAATTCGACCAGCGTTCCGGGAACTCCGACGGCATCCCCGCGTCCTCGTCGTCCTCCGACTCCCCCTCGGCCAGGGCCCGCCAGGCGGCGGCCCGTGCGATCAGCCGGGCGGCCTCCGCCTCGCGGACGCGTTCGTTCGCCTCGCGCGCCGCCGCCGTCGCCACCGACGGCCACACCCGGTCGATGGCGGCGTTGACGGCGGCGCCGACCAGCACGGCGAAGGCCGAGATGCCGATCCACAGCAGGATCGCCACCGGCGCGGCCAGGGACCCGTAGATCGTCGGCCCCTCCACCGTGTTGGTGAGGTAGATCCGCAGCAGGAACGAGCCCAGCACCCACATCGCGAGCGCGACCAGCGCGCCGGGGACGTCCTCGATCCACGGCGAACGAACCGGCACGGAGACGTGGTACAGGGTGGTCAGGAAGGCGATGGAGAGCAGCGTGACGGTCGGCCAGTACAGCACCGCGATCACCTCGGTGCTCCAGGGGACCAGCCGTACGACCACGTCCGGTCCGGCCACCATCAGCGGCAGCACGACCGCGCCGATGACCAGGGCGATCACGTAGAGCAGGAAGGCGAGCAGCCGGGTCTTGACGATGCCGCGGCGGCCGTCGAGGCCGTACATGACGGTGATGGTGTCGATGAAGACGTTGACGGCGCGGGATCCCGACCACAGGGCGAAGGCGAAGCCGAGGGAGATCAGGTCGGGCCGGCCCCGGCTGGTGACGTCGTCGAGCATGGGTTTCGCGATGTCGTTGACGCCCCGGTCGGACAGGACGGTGCCCACCGCGCGCAGGATGTTCTCCTCGATGCTGGCGACCGACTTGGTGTCGGTCCAGCCGTCGACGTAGCCGAGGAGGCCGAGCAGGCCGAGGAAGAGCGGGGGCAGGGAGAGCAGCGTGAAGAAGGCCGCCTCGGCCGCGAGCCCGAGGATGCGGTACTCGATGCAGGAATTGACGGTGTCTTTGAGGAGCAGCCAGGCCATCTTCCGCTTCGAGACGTTGCGATAGAGGGCGCGGGCCCGATGGAGCCGTCCTGGGATCCGCTCGGGTGTTTCTTTTGCTGGCTGCACGTCCTTACGGTATCGGCATGGCAGCCACCACCCACACAGTCACCAATCAGGTCCCGCCCCTGGTGGGCTACGAGGTCTACCTCGGCGACCGGGTCCTCACCGAGGGGGTCGAACGGCACCTGGCCGACGCGGCCCCCGAACTCCGCGAAGAGGTAACGGGGGAGCTCACCACGCTCGGCCGGGCCGCCGGCTCGGCGCAGGCCCAGGAATGGGGCCGGCTGGCGAACGAGAACCCGCCGAAGCTGCGTACGCACGACCGCTACGGCAACCGGATCGACGAGGTCGAGTTCCACCCGGCCTGGCACCGGCTGCTCGGGCACGCCGTGACGTCCGGCCTGACGGACGCCTGGGGGCGCCCGGCGGGGCACCTGCGCCGCGCGGCCGGTTTCTTCCTGTGGTCGCAGGCCGAGGCGGGGCACGGCTGCCCGGTCTCGATGACCCATGCCGCCGTCCCGGCGCTGCGGGCCGATCCCGGGCTGGCCGCCGAGTGGGAGCCGCGCCTGACCTCGCACGTCTACGAGGAGGAGCTGCGGCCCGCCGATCAGAAGACCGGGGTCCTGTTCGGGATGGGGATGACCGAGAAGCAGGGGGGCAGCGACGTACGGGCGAACACGACGCGGGCGGTCGCGTTGGACGCGCCCGGGGAGTACCTGCTGACCGGGCACAAGTGGTTCTGCTCGGCGCCGATGTCGGACGGGTTCCTGGTCCTGGCGCAGGCGTCCGCCGCCGGGCAGGACCGGCTGACGTGCTTCCTGGTGCCGAGGGTGCTGCCGGACGGGACGCGCAACGTGTTCGCGATCCAGCGGCTGAAGGACAAGCTGGGCAACCGGTCGAACGCGTCGAGCGAGGTCGAGTTCGACGGGACCTGGGCGCGGCGGGTGGGCGAGGAGGGGCGGGGGGTGCGGACCATCATCGAGATGGTCGCGGCGACCCGGCTGGACTGCGTGATCGGTTCGGCCTCGCTGATGCGGCAGGCGTTGACGCAGGCCGTCCACCACGCGGAGCACCGCTCCGCTTTCGGGGCGCCGCTCGTCGACCAGCCGTTGATGCGCAACGTACTCGCCGACCTGGCCCTGGAGTCCGAGGCGGCGACCGTCCTCACCCTGCGCCTCGCGGCCGCGTACGACGCCGGTACCGAGCAGGAGCGGGCCTTCCTGCGCCTCGCGGTGCCCGCCGCGAAGTACTGGGTGACCAAGCGGTGTACGCCGATGGTGGCGGAGGCCCTGGAGTGCCTGGGCGGCAACGGCTACGTCGAGGAGTCGGGGCTGCCCCGCCTGTTGCGCGAGTCCCCGCTCAACTCGATCTGGGAGGGCTCGGGCAACGTCCAGGCCCTGGACGTGCTGCGGGCTCTGCAGCGCGAGCCGCAGGCGCTGAACGCGTTCCTCCAGGAGGTCGGTCTGGCGCGCGGCGCCGACCACCGGCTGGACGCGGCGATCAAGAACCTGCTGACCGAGCTGGCCGACCTCGACGGGATCGAGGCGCGGGCACGGCGCGTGGTGGAGCGCATGGCGCTGGTGTTGCAGGGATCGCTGCTGGTCAGGTGGGCTCCGCCGGAAGTGGCGGACGCGTTCTGCGCCTCCCGCCTCGGCGGGGACTGGGGCGCTGCCTTCGGCACGCTGCCGCACGGTCTGGACCTGGGCGCGGTGGTGTCCCGGGCACGGATCTCGGGCTGATCGGGTGCGGTGGATCGTGGCGGTCCCCAAACCGCCGCGATCCTCTTCCCCGCCGTGGTCCCCAAACCACTCAGCGCCGGGATCCGGGCCCGGTGAGACAGATCGGGGGTGGCGCCGCGCCGACTCGGCACCACCCCTGATCCGAGAAGCCCCGAGGAAGGAGCTGTCACGCCGCTCGGCGGCGTGCCGATAGTTTCGGTCGGGTGACCGGGGCTTGGCGAGGGTTGCATACCGTTGCAACCCTTCAGGCCGTCGGCTCGTTCAGCACGGGGAGGTTCCGGTGGGCAACACCGCAGGCAGCGCGGTCGATGTGGCGCGCATCTCGGCCATGGACGCGCGGGAGGCGGCGCGTCTGCTCAAGGGGGTACGGGCGGCCGCGCTGGCCGGGGACCGCCTGCCGGCGGCTCCGCGCCCGGAGATCGCCGAGTCGTGGCGGCGGATGCTGGCCGGTGGGGTCCACCCCGACCGTGACGCGCGCTCCCGGCTGCTGTCCGCCGCCGAGACCGAGGAGCGGCGGCAGGTGTCGCCGCTGCGGGAGATCCTCCCGGTGCTGCGCGAGGGGCTGCTGCCCGCGCTGGACGAGGCCCTGCACATCATGGTCGTCGCCGACGCCGACGGGCGGCTGCTGTGGCGGGAGGGCCACTCCTCGATCCTGCGCAAGGCGGACCGGCTGGGCTTCGCGGTGGGCGCCGACTGGGACGAGGCCGTGGTGGGCACCAACGGCGTGGGGACGGCCCTGGTGGCCCGGCGGCCGGTGCAGGTGTTCTCGGCGGAGCACTTCGTCTCCAGCCACCACGACTGGACCTGCGCGGGGGCGCCCGTACGCGATCCGCGGGACGGGCAGCTCCTCGGCGTGGTCGACGTCAGCGGGCCCCTGGCCACGATGCACCCGGCGACCCTGGCCTGGGTGACCTCCGTGGCCCGGCTCGCCGAGCGGGAGCTGCGGCTGCGGCACCTGGAGTCCCTGGAGCGGCTGCGGGCGGTCGCGGCGCCGCTGCTGGCCCGGCTGCCGGGGCGGGCGGTGGCGGTGGATCCGCACGGCTGGACGGCCGCGGTGACGGGGCTGGCGCCCTCCGACCGCATCCCGTTGCCGAAGGGGCTCGCTCCGGGCCGGCTGTGGGTCCCGCAGCTGGGCGACTGCGTGGCCGAGCCGCTGCCCGGCGGGTGGCTGCTGCGGCTGGCGGAGTCCTCCGCGTCCGCGCCGGCGGTCAGCCGGGTGGTGCTGGACTTCAGCCGGCCGCGATCCTGGTCGGCGACGGTCTACGGGGCCGCCGGCAGCTGGTCGCAGGAGCTGAGCCCGCGCCACGCGGAGCTGCTGTACCTGCTGGCGGAGTCCCCGCGCGGGCGCTCGGCGGCGGAACTCGCGGCGGAGCTGTTCGGTGACCCGACGCGGACGGTGACGGTGCGGGCGGAGCTGTCGCGCGTACGCCGCCACCTCGCCGGGGTGCTGACCCACCGGCCGTACCGCTTCGCGGAGGACGTGGAGGTGGAGGTGATCCGCCCCCGGGACCCGGCGCGGCTGCTGCCGCACTCCACGGCCCCGGCGGTGGTCCGGGCCCGCCTGGGCCGTTCGGGGCAGGGCGTGATTCCCTGAACGACATGAGCACCATCACTCTCACCACGTGGTCCCTTGAGATGACCTCCCCCGAGGACCTGGTCGCGGCGGCCGTCCCGGGTCCCGAGATCCGCATCGAGCGGGCGGAGGTCCCCTCGCCGGAGTTCAGCCGGTTCCTGTACGCCTCGGTGGGCGGGGACATCCACTGGACGGACCGGCTGTCGCTGACGCGCGCGCAGTGGCTGGAGTACCTGGAGCGGCCGGGCGTGGAGACCTGGGTCGCGTACGACCGGGGAACGCCGGCGGGGTACATCGAGCTGGACCCGCAGCCGGACGGGGTGGTGGAGATCATGTACTTCGGGTTGCTGCCGGACTTCCGGGGCCGCCGCATCGGCGGGCACCTGCTGACCTTCGGCACGGCCCGCGCGTGGGACCTGGCGTCCCGCTGGCCGGAGCGCGAACCGACGCGCCGGGTGTGGGTCCACACGTGCAGCGAGGACGGCCCCACGGCGATGGACAACTACCAGAGGCGCGGCTTCAAGGTGTTCCGGACGGAGACCGAGGAGAAGCAGCCCACCCCCACCCCGGGCGCCTGGCCGGGCGCGTAACGCGACACGCCGCGCGCACCGGCCGGAAATGGAGCAGGGGATTCCGTGGCGACCGGTGCGTGACCCCGGTCACGTGATCCCATCATCCGGGACGACTTCGTCCGGATAATGGACAGTAGTGGACTCCTCCAATCGGCCCGTGCCACGCTTCCGCCATGAATGGAGCTGGAATTGCCTTGGTGAGTCGACGCCACGTCGACCTCGGCCGCATGGCCAGCGCCATCTGTCCGGCGCGCTGACGGAACCAGCCACCGCCGCACGTCGCCGTCGTCCCCGCCGCAGCGGACACGTCGACCCCCCGCAAGCCCCCTCAAGGTCGAACGCGCCCTGATACGCCGGCAAACCCGGCCAAAGGGTGACATTCGGCCGCACCCTGCTCAGAGGCGCCAGTGTTACCGGGGGCACGCCGCCGCCCCCTGCCCCCTGCTTAGAGCCGCTGAAGAAGGACGTATCCGCCATGGCCGCCACTCCCGAAACGCCCGCAGCCGCACCCGCAGCCGCAGCGCGCCGCAAGACCGGCCGTCACCGCGGCGAGGGCCAGTGGGCCGTCGGACACCACACCCCCCTCAACGGCAACGAACAGTTCAAGAGGGACGACGACGGTCTCAACGTGCGGACGCGCATTGAGACGATCTACTCCAAGACGGGCTTCGACTCGATCGACCCCAACGACCTGCGCGGCCGCATGCGCTGGTGGGGCCTCTACACCCAGCGCAAGCCCGGGATCGACGGCGGCAAGACCGCGATCCTGGAGCCGGAGGAGCTGGACGACAAGTACTTCATGCTGCGCGTGCGCATCGACGGCGGCCGGCTGACCACCGAGCAGCTGCGCGTCATCGGCGAGATCTCCGAGGAGTTCGCGCGCGGCACCGCCGACCTCACCGACCGCCAGAACGTGCAGTACCACTGGATCCGGATCGAGGACGTCCCCGAGATCTGGCGCCGCCTGGAGGCCGTCGGCCTCTCCACCACCGAGGCCTGCGGTGACACGCCCCGCGTGATCCTCGGCTCGCCCGTCGCCGGCATCGCCGAGGACGAGATCATCGACGGCACCCCCGCCATCGACGAGATCTACCGCCGCATCGTGGGCAACCCGGACTTCTCCAACCTGCCCCGCAAGTTCAAGTCCGCGATCTCCGGCTCGCCGCTGCTCGACGTGGCGCACGAGATCAACGACATCGCCTTCGTCGGCGTGAACCACCCCGAGCACGGCCCCGGTTTCGACGTGTGGGTCGGCGGCGGCCTCTCCACCAACCCCAAGCTGGGCGTGCGCCTGGGCACCTGGGTCTCGCTCGACGAGGTCCCGGACGTCTACGAGGGCGTCATCTCGATCTTCCGCGACTACGGCTACCGGCGCCTGCGCACCCGCGCCCGCCTGAAGTTCCTCGTCGCGGACTGGGGTCCGGAGAAGTTCCGCCGGGTCCTGGAGGAGGAGTACCTCAAGCGCGCGCTGACCGACGGCCCCGCGCCCGAGCAGCCCAGCGGCCAGTGGCGCGACCACGTCGGCGTCCACCGGCAGCAGGACGGCCGGTTCTACGTCGGCTTCGCGCCCCGCGTCGGCCGCGTCGACGGCGCCACCCTCGTCAAGATCGCGGACGTCGCCGAGCGGCACGGCTCCGGCCGGCTGCGCACCACCGCCGAGCAGAAGATGATCGTCCTCGACATCGAGGCCGACAAGGTCGACTCCGTCGTGGAGGCCCTGGAGGCGCTGGACCTGCGGGTCAAGCCGTCCCCGTTCCGTCGCGGCACGATGGCCTGCACCGGCATCGAGTTCTGCAAGCTGGCCATCGTCGAGACGAAGGCGCGCGGCGCCTCGCTGATCGACGAGCTGGAGCGCCGCCTGCCGGACTTCGCCGAGCCGATCACCATCAACATCAACGGCTGCCCGAACGCGTGCGCCCGTATCCAAGTGGCGGACATCGGTCTCAAGGGCCAGCTGGTCCTGGACGAGAACGGCAACCAGGTGGAGGGCTACCAGGTCCACCTGGGCGGCGCCCTCGGCCTGGAGGCGGGTTTCGGCCGCAAGGTCCGCGGCCTCAAGGTCACCTCGGCCGGGCTGCCCGACTACGTCGAGCGGGTCGTCACGCGCTTCCAGGAGCAGCGTGAAGAGGGCGAACGCTTCGCGACCTGGGTCGCGCGCGCCGGCGACGAGAGCCTGTCGTGAGCGAGCGCGCCGCACCGTTCCACTGCCCGTACTGCGGCGACGAGGACCTGTTTCCGAACGAAACCGGCCACGGCGCCTGGGAATGCAGGGCCTGCAACCGAGCCTTCCAGCTCAAGTACCTCGGGCTGCTGGCCCGAGGTGTCCGGTCCGACACCGCTGGAGGGGAAGAGATATGACCACCGATCAGGACGCCCGTCTCACCGCTGCGTCTCTCAAGACCGCGTCGCTCCAGGACCTGGCCGAGCAGGCGGGCCGGGACCTGGAGGACGCCTCCGCGCTGGAGATCCTCACCTGGGCGGCGCAGACCTTCGGCAAGAAGTTCTGCGTGACCTCCTCCATGGAGGACGCGGTGGTCGCCCACCTCGCCTCCCGCGCCTTCCCCGGCGTCGACGTGGTGTTCCTGGACACGGGCTACCACTTCGAGGAGACCATCGGCACCCGGGACGCGGTGGACGCGGTGATGGACGTCAACGTCATCACCCTGACCCCCCGCCAGACGGTGGCCGAGCAGGACGCCCAGTACGGTCCGAAGCTGCACGACCGCGACCCCGACCTGTGCTGCGCCCTGCGCAAGGTCAAGCCCCTGGAAGAGGGCCTGACCGCGTACGACGCGTGGGCCACGGGGCTGCGCCGTGACGAGTCCCCCACCCGGGCGAACACCCCGGTCGTCGGGTGGGACGAGAAGCGGCGGAAGGTCAAGATCTCGCCGATCGCCCGCTGGAGCCAGGACGACGTGGACGCCTACGTCGCCGAGCACGGCGTGCTGACCAACCCGCTGCTGATGGACGGCTACGCCTCCGTCGGCTGTGCCCCCTGCACCCGCCGCGTGGCGGAGGGCGAGGACGCGAGGGCCGGCCGGTGGGCCGGACGCGGCAAGACCGAGTGCGGACTGCACGGCTGATGACAGAGCAGACGGCGCAGCTGACGGCACAGCAGACGACACGGCTGACGAATCGACTTACGGAGACTGAGCGGATGAGCGTGAGCGACCAGGGCGCCACGGTGTGGCTGACCGGGCTGCCGAGCGCGGGCAAGACCACCATCGCGTACGCGCTGGCCGAGCGGCTGCGCGGCGAGGGGCACCGGGTGGAGGTCCTCGACGGGGACGAGATCCGCGAGTTCCTCTCCGCGGGCCTCGGCTTCAGCCGCGAGGACCGTCACACCAACGTCCAGCGCATCGGTTTCGTCGCCGAACTCCTCGCGAGCAACGGCGTCAAGGCCCTCGTCCCCGTCATCGCGCCGTTCGCCGACAGCCGCGAGGCCGTGCGCAAGCGGCACGCCGCCGAGGGCACCTCGTACCTGGAGGTCCACGTGGCCACCCCGGTCGAGGTCTGCTCCGAGCGGGACGTCAAGGGCCTGTACGCCAAGCAGGCCGCGGGCGAGATCTCCGGTCTGACCGGGGTCGACGACCCGTACGAGGCCCCCGAGGCCCCGGACCTGCGCATCGAGTCGCACACGCAGACGGTCCAGGAGTCGGCCGCCGCCCTGCACGCACTGCTCACCGAGAGGGGTCTGGCATGACCACCGCCGCGCACCCGCACATCGAGTCCGACGCCGACGCCGACGCGCCCTACGCGCTGTCGCACCTCGACGCCCTCGAATCCGAGGCCGTGCACATCTTCCGCGAGGTGGCGGGCGAGTTCGAGAAGCCGGTGATCCTCTTCTCCGGCGGCAAGGACTCCATCGTCATGCTGCACCTGGCGCTGAAGGCCTTCGCCCCGGCGCCGGTCCCCTTCGCGCTGCTGCACGTGGACACCGGGCACAACTTCCCCGAGGTCCTGGAGTACCGCGACCGCACGGTCGCCCGGCACGGCCTGCGCCTGCACGTGGCCTCCGTCCAGGAGTACATCGACGCCGGCAAGCTGCGCGAGCGCCCGGACGGCACCCGCAACCCGCTCCAGACGGTCCCGCTCACCGAGGCCATCCAGAGCCTGAAGTTCGACGCCGTCTTCGGCGGCGGCCGCCGCGACGAGGAGAAGGCCCGCGCCAAGGAGCGCGTCTTCTCCCTGCGCGACGAGTTCTCCCAGTGGGACCCGCGCCGCCAGCGCCCCGAGCTGTGGCAGCTCTACAACGGCCGCCACGCCCCGGGCGAGCACGTGCGCGTCTTCCCGCTGTCCAACTGGACCGAGCTGGACGTGTGGCAGTACATCGCCCGCGAGGGCATCGAACTGCCGGAGATCTACTTCGCCCACGAGCGCGAGGTGTTCCGGAGGAACGGCATGTGGCTGACGGCCGGCGAGTGGGGCGGCCCCAAGGAGGACGAGGCCCCCGAGACCCGCCTGATCCGCTACCGCACCGTCGGTGACATGTCCTGCACCGGCGCCGTCGACTCCGACGCCACCACGCTGGACGCCGTGATCGCCGAGATCGCCGTCTCCCGCCTCACCGAGCGGGGCGCGACCCGCGCCGACGACAAGATGTCCGAGGCCGCGATGGAAGACCGCAAGCGCGAAGGGTACTTCTAGACATGACCACCACCCCCACCGAGCAGTTCGCCGATCTGTCGGCGACCACCCTGCTGCGCTTCGCGACCGCCGGTTCCGTCGACGACGGCAAGTCCACCCTGGTGGGCCGGCTGCTGCACGACTCCAAGTCGGTCCTGACCGACCAGATGGAGGCCGTCGAGGCCGTCTCCGCGCAGCGCGGCCAGGACGCCCCGGATCTCGCCCTCCTGACGGACGGCCTGCGGGCCGAGCGCGAGCAGGGCATCACCATCGACGTGGCCTACCGCTACTTCGCCACCGCCCGGCGCCGGTTCATCCTGGCCGACACCCCCGGGCACGTGCAGTACACCCGCAACATGGTCACCGGCGCCTCCACGGCCGACCTGGCCGTGGTCCTCGTCGACGCCCGCAACGGCGTCATCGAGCAGACCCGCCGGCACGCCGCCGTCGCCGCCCTGCTGCGCGTCCCGCACGTGGTCCTGGCCGTCAACAAGATGGACCTCGTCGGCTACGCGGAGGCGGTCTTCGCATCGATCGCCGAGGAGTTCACGGCGTACGCCTCCGACCTGGGCGTCCCCGAGATCACCGCGATCCCGATCTCGGCTCTGGCCGGGGACAACGTGGTCGAGCCCTCCGCGAACATGGACTGGTACGGCGGCCCGACCGTCCTGGAGCACCTGGAGACCGTCCCGGTCAGCCACGACCTGACGGCCTGCCCGGCCCGCTTCCCCGTCCAGTACGTCATCCGCCCCCAGTCGGCCGAGCACCCCGACTACCGCGGCTACGCGGGCCAGATCGCCTCCGGCGTCCTGCGCGTCGGCGAGGCCGTCACCGTCCTGCCGTCGGGCCGTACGAGCGTCATCGAGGGCATCGACGCGCTCGGTGAGAGCGTCGACATCGCCTGGGCGCCGCAGTCGGTGACGCTGCGGCTGAAGGACGACATCGACATCTCGCGCGGCGACCTGATCGCGCCGAGCGCGAGCGCGCCCGCCACCACCCAGGACGTCGTCGCCACCGTCTGCCACGTCGCGGACCAGCCGCTGGCCGTGGGCGCGCGGGTGCTGATCAAGCACACGACGCGCACGGTCAAGGCGATCGTCAAGGAGATCCCCTCGCGGCTGACCCTCGACGACCTCTCCCAGCACCCCTCCCCCGGACAGCTGGTCGCCAACGACATCGGCCGGGTCGTCGTCCGCACCGCCGAGCCGCTCGCGCTCGACGCGTACGCCGACTCGCGCCGCACCGGATCGTTCCTGCTGATCGACCCGGCCGACGGCACCACCCTGGCGGCCGGCATGGCGGGCGAGTCCTTCGCCTCGCGTGCCGAGACCACCGTCCAGGCGGACGAGGAGGGGTGGGACTTCTAGATCATGCCCGCCGACATGTACTCCACCTTCGCGAAGGAGGGCGGCCGCGTAGGCAGCGGCGCCCTCGGCAGCGGCCAGGGAGGCGTGGCGCGATGTGCGCGATGACGTACGCGCACCCCACGCGCCCCCTCCACACGCCGCACCCTCCCTTGCTCACCAGACGAAGACGTGCGTCATGACGACATGACGTGACGAGAGGAACCCCTCCCGTGCCTGCCACCGGTAAGACCCGTAACACTTCGCGCCGCGGCCTCGCCGCCGCTGCCGCCCTGCCGCTGCTGATCGGCGTCCTCGCCTCGTGCGGCTACGGCTCCCAGGCGGTGAAGGACGAGACCGGGGGCAAGGCGGGCAACGCCGCCCCGGCCGCCGACGGCAAGAAGCTGTCGGCTTCCGAGGTTCGTATCGGGTACTTCCCGAACCTGACGCACGCGACCGCGCTGGTCGGCCTCCAGGAGGGCCTGATCGCCAAGGAGTTGGGCGCCACCAAGGTCAAGCCGCAGGCCTTCAACGCCGGCCCGTCCGAGATCGAGGCCCTCAACGGCGGTTCCCTCGACATCGGTTTCATCGGCCCGTCGCCGGCGATCAACGGCTATGTGAAGTCCAAGGGTTCCAACCTGCGGATCATCTCCGGCTCCGCCTCGGGCGGCGTCAAGCTGGTGGTGAACCCGGAGAAGATCAAGACCCTGGACGACGTCAAGGGCAAGAAGATCGCCACCCCGCAGAAGGGGAACACGCAGGACGTCGCGTTCCTCAACTGGATCGCCGAGAAGGGCTGGAAGGTCGACCCCGAATCCGGCAAGGGCGACGTCTCCGTCGTCCGCACCGACAACAAGGTCACCCCTGACGCCTTCAAGCAGGGCTCGATCGACGGCGCGTGGGTGCCGGAGCCGACGGCCTCCAAGCTCGTCTCCGACGGCGGCAGCGTCCTCCTCGACGAGACCACCCTGTGGCCCGACAAGAAGTTCGTGATCACGAACATCATCGTGTCGCAGAAGTTCCTCAAGGAACACCCCGACGTCGTCGAGGCCGTCCTCGCGGGCACGGTCAAGACCAACGAGTGGATCAACGCCAACCCCGACAAGGCCAAGGCCTCCGCGAACGCCAAACTCGCCGCCGAAGGCGGCAAGCCCCTGGACGCCAAGGTCATCGACCCGGCCTGGCAGTCCATCCTGGTCACCGACGACCCGCTGGCCGCCACCCTCAAGGCCCAGGCCGACCACGCGGTCAAGGCGGGGCTCATCGAGCAGCCCGACCTGACCGGCATCTACGACCTGACGCTCCTGAACAAGGTCCTGAAGGCCGCCGGCAAGCCCGAGGTCACCGACGCCGCTCTCGGCGCCAAGTAACCCCGCAATCCAGCAACCCCAGGAGGTGACGACCATGGCCACCACGCTTGCCAAGGCTGCCGAGGGCACCGTAGCGGAGCACCCGCACGCCGCCGCCGCCCGCATCGAGCACGTCTCGAAGTCCTTCTCCGGCCCGGCCGGAACGCAGCTCGTCCTCGACGACATCAGCCTCGATGTCGCTCCCGGCGAGTTCGTCACCCTCCTGGGGGCCTCCGGGTGCGGCAAGTCCACCCTGCTCAACCTGGTCGCGGGACTCGACAAGCCGTCCGTCGGAACGATCGAGACCCCCGGCGGCCGGCCCGCGCTCATGTTCCAGGAACACGCCCTCTTCCCGTGGCTGACCGCGGGCAAGAACATCGAACTCGCCCTGCGCCTGCGCGGGGTTCCCAAGGCCGACCGCAAGCCGGAGGCCGAACGCCTGCTGGAGCTGGTCCGCCTCGGCGGCGCCCACGGCAAGCGCGTCCACGAACTGTCCGGCGGCATGCGCCAGCGCGTGGCCCTGGCGCGGTCGCTCGCCCAGGACAGCCGGCTGCTGCTGATGGACGAACCCTTCGCGGCCCTCGACGCCATCACCCGCGACGTGCTGCACGGCGAACTCACCCGCATCTGGACGGAGACGGGACTGTCGGTCCTCTTCGTCACGCACAACGTCCGCGAGGCCGTGCGCCTCGCCCAGCGCGTCGTCCTGCTCTCCTCCCGTCCCGGCCGGGTCGCCAAGGAATGGACCGTGGACATCGCCCAGCCGCGCCGCATCGAAGACGCGGACGTCGCCGAGCTGTCCCTTGAGATCACTGAACACCTGCGTGGGAGATCCGCCGCCATGGCCAGCACTGACACGAAGGCGAAGACGGACGACCTCGCCGGCCTCGAGGCCGGCCTCGACGCCCTCGACGCGGTCCAGACCCACCGCACCCCCGTCCGCGAGGTCCTCACCAAGAAGGTCCTCCCGCCGCTGCTGGCCGTCGCCCTCGTCCTGGTGGTCTGGCAGATCCTCGTCACGGCGAAGGTCACCGACGAGACCAAGCTGCCCGCCCCGTCCGCCGTGTGGGACAGCCTGTCCGACATGTGGCTCAAGGGCACACTGCTCGAGGTCATCTGGACCAGCGTCTCGCGCGGCCTGCTCGGCTTCCTGCTGGCCCTGGCCATCGGCACCCCGCTCGGCCTGCTCGTCGCCCGGGTGAAGTTCGTCCGCGCCGCCATCGGCCCGATCCTCCAGGGCCTGCAGTCCCTGCCCTCGGTCGCCTGGGTACCCCCGGCCGTCCTCTGGTTCGGCCTCAACGACGCCATGATGTACACGGTGATCCTGCTCGGCGCCGTCCCCTCCATCGCCAACGGCCTCGTCTCCGGCATCGACCAGATCCCCCCGCTGTTCCTGCGGGCCGGCCGCACCCTGGGCGCCACCGGCCTGCGCGGCGCCCGACACGTCGTCATGCCGGCCGCACTGCCCGGCTACCTCGCCGGCCTCAAGCAGGGCTGGGCCTTCTCCTGGCGCTCCCTGATGGCCGCCGAGATCATCGCCAGCTCCCCCGACCTCGGCCTCGGCCTCGGCCAGCTACTGGAAAACGGCCGCAACAACATCGACCTGCCCGGCGTCTTCCTCGCGATCCTCCTGATCCTCGTCGTCGGCATCGCCATCGACCTGCTGATCTTCAGCCCGGTCGAGCGGTGGGTGCTGCGCAGCCGCGGCCTGCTGGTCAAGAGCTGAGTCGGCCGCCGTGTCCCGCGCACTTCTGGTCATAGCCCACGGCAGCCGCGACCCGCGGCACGCGGCGACCGTGTCCGCCCTCGTCGGGCGGGTACGGGCGCTGCGGCCCGGACTGCGGGTGGAGACCGCCTTCCTGGACTTCAACGCCCCGACGGTCGCGCAGGCCCTGGCCTCGCTGTACCTGTCCGGCGTACGGGAGGTCGTGGCCCTGCCGCTGCTGCTGACGCGGGCCTTCCACGCGAAGGCGGACATCCCCGCGGTGCTCGCGGAATCCACCGCGCGCCTGCCCGGCGTCCGCGTGCGGGTGGCGGAGGTCCTCGGGCCCTCCCCCCTGCTCCTCTCCGCCCTGGAGCGCCGCCTCGCCGAGGCCGGCCTCACCCCGGCGGACCGGGCCACCACCGCGGTGGTGCTCGCGTCCGCCGGATCCTCCGACCCGGAGGCGATCGCAGTGATCGCTGAAATCGCGCGGGAGTGGCGGCACACCGGTTGGTGCGCCGTGCGGCCTGCGTTCGCCTCCGCTGCCCTGCCCCGTACGGAGGACGCCGTACGGGCCCTGCGCGCCGAGGGCGCCCGACGGGTGGCGGTGGCCCCGTACGTCATCGCCCCCGGCCGGCTCCCGGACCGCATCGTCGCCGGTGCCGAGGCGGCCGGCGCCGATGTGGTGGCCGACGTCCTCGGCGACGCCCCCGAACTGGCCCGCCTGCTCCTGCGCCGCTACGACGCGGCCGCCGCGGCGCCGGCGCTCGTCCCGGCCCTGACGGCGTAGCAGCCGGCGGCGGGCAGCCGGCCCCCGGTCAGGAGCCCGCGCGGGCCGCCGCCTCGTCGGCCAGGGCCGTCAGGTCCTCGATGGACATCGCGCCCGGGGGCAGGCCCTCGCGGGCGAAGATGTTCGCCGCGTGGCGGAGGGTGTCGTTCACCGGGGTCGGGACACCGTGGAGCCGGCCCAGGAGCGAGATCTCGCCGTTGAGGTAGTCCGCCTCCACCGAGCCCGTGCCCCGGGCCAGGCTCTGCCAGGACGAGCCGCCGCGGACGCCCTCCGGCTGGTTCACCTTGCCCTCGCGGGCCGCCGACTGCTCCGCCTCCGGGGTGTGGTCGATGCCGGCGGCGGCGTACGCGGCCTTGCCCTCGCGGATCGCCCGCACGAGCAGGGCAGCCTTCGCCGGGTCCGGTTCGGGGCCGGTGGTGGCCTGGATCGCGTTGCCGAGGTTGCCGAGCAGCTTGGCGTACTTCCACCGCATCACGTCCTCGACCACGGGCGCCGCGAAGCCCGCCTTCTCCAGGTCGGCCGCGATCTCCCGGATCCGTCGATCGGCGCCCCCGGCGGCCTTCCCCAGGTGCAGGATGCCGGTCAGCGGCGCACAAAGCGCCTCGACGACACCGGGCTCCAGGAAGGTCGCCGGGAGCCAGACGCACACCCCGTACGCGCGCGCGAAGCGCCGTAGGGCCAGGCGTTCGCTCTCCACCCCGTTCTGCGCGCACAGCAGCGGCAGCCGCTGCGCCGCCGTACCACCGCCGGCGACCTCCGCGTCGCCCCAGGTGTCGAGGGCGGCGATGGCGTCCTGGGTCTTGACGGTGAGCACGAGTACGTCGTCGGGGCGCAGTTCGCCGAGTTCCGCCGGGCCGGTGACGACGGGGAGCCGGTGGACGCGGGTGCCGTCGGCGGTGGTGAGGCGCAGCCCGTCGGCGCGCAGCGCCTCGGCGTGCGCGCCGCGCGCGACGAGGACGACCTCCCGCCCCGTCTCCGCGAGCCGCCCGCCGATGGTCGCGCCGATCGCCCCGGCGCCGATGATGAGGTAACGCATGGACAGAGCCTGGCACACCGCCGGCGCGGGGCCGAGGCCGGGCTGCCGGGCCGAGAGCCGGGCCTGGCTTGGCCAGGCCAGGCCAGGCCAGGCCAGGCTCAGCTTCCCGTCAGTTCGACCAGCTTCACGACGGTGTTCCAGTTGCGGGTGGTGACGTCGAGGCCCTTGACGACGGCGGGGCGGGCCAGGGCATCGGCCAGCCTGGAGCGACCCAGGCCGTCGGGGGCGTAGAGGTAGAGGGCGCAGTCGCCGAGGCGGAACTCCTCGGGGAGGAAGGCCGCCTGGTCGAGGGTGGCGAAGCGCTCGGGGGCGGGCTGCCGCGAGAAGAAGGTGACGTGGAGTTGTCTGCCCTCCAGTTCGGCGGCCGGGAAGGGGCAGGCGTCGGCGACGGCGCGCAGGTGCGGCCCGTCGACGACCAGGCAGGCCACGGGGAAGCCGAAGTGGGCCTCGATGGCGCTCTCCAACTCGCGGGCGAGGTCGTCCGGGTCGGTGCGGGGGCTCGCGAAGACGACGTTGCCGCTCTGGAGGTAGGTGCGTACGTCCGTGTGGCCGAGGCCCTCCAGGACCGTACGCAGCTCGGCCATCGGAACCTTCTTCTTCCCGCCGACGTTGATGCCCCGCAGCAGCGCCGCGTAGGTGGTGGGGGCGGGCTTCTTGGTGGTCATGCGCGCACCTTAGGGGGTGCCTGTGACAGTTCGACCTCGATGAGGTCGGCGGCCTGGCGGGTGCCTCCTTCGGCGGCCATCGTGGCGCGCACGGCCTCGGCGCGTACGCGGACCTCGGGATCGGCGAGGAGTTCCAGAACGGCCGCCTTGAGGGTGGCGGCGTCGGCCTGTTCCGTCGGAACGTGGCGGGCCACGCCGAGGGAGACGAGCATCTCGGCGTTGCCGAACTGGTCGACGGCCTGCGGGACGGCCACCATCGGGGTGGCGGTGGCGAGGCCTTCCTGGCTGCCGCCGGCGCCGGCGTGGGTGATGAAGGCGTCGGCCTGGCGCAGGATGTCGAGCTGCGGAACCCAGCGGTGGACCTCGACGTTGTCGGGGATCTCGCCCAGTTCGGCCTCGTCGGTGAACTTGCCGATCTGGAGGACGACGTGCCAGTCGGGCAGGCCGCCGAAGGCCTCGACGCAGGCGCGGTAGAAGGCGGGCTGCTTGGTGAAGGTGGAGCCGAGCGAGACCAGCAGCACCTTCCTGCCGTCGGCCGAGGCCGGTCGCTCCCAGCTGCCGTCGGTGGCGGTGCGGTCGCTCTGGCAGGCGCCGACGAAGGTGTGCACGGACGGGTCGACGCGGTCGGCCTGGGGCTGGAGGGCGCGCGGGATGAGCACGATGCTGCGGCGCGGACGGCCCTGGAAGCGGTTGACGTCGTCGTCGAGGCCGTTCTCGGTGAGCCAGGCCGCGAACCGGGCGTAGTACGCCCGCCCGCGCTCGGACGCCATCACCTGGGCGACCATCGGCTCGCCCACTTCCTGCTCGTACCCCTCCCAGGCGACGAGGTTCGGGGAGAGCGAGACGGCGGGGACGCCCCAGCGGTGGGCGAGGACGCGGGCCGGGTAAGAGGTGATGTCGTGGAGGACGAGGTCGGGCTCGTCGCCCTCGAAGGCGGCGGCGAGCTGCGGCAGCGCCTGGACGGCGTCGTTCAGGAAGGGCTCCAGGTTGTCGATCAGTTCGGTGCCCCAGGCCTCCGGATCGTCGTCGGTGGGGAGCGTCGAGGTGTAGATCACCGGGGTGGCGCCGGTCTCGGCGACCTTGTTGGCGAAGGAGGCGGGGATCGCGTAGCTGACGCGGTGGCCCCGCGCGACGAGTTCCCGGATCACTTCGATGCTCGGGTTGACGTGGCCGTGGGCGGCGATGGAGAACATGGCGATGTGGGCGGGCCTGGCGGGCCGGGCAGTTGTGGTCATGCACACCACCATAACGAGACGAGACGTCTCGTGCAACGTTTTCGGGATGCGAGACTGTGCGCACTGATGATCGGGATCGGGACCGGGATCGGGATCCGACGAAGGATGAGACGAGCGGCATGGACGAGGCGTGGGCCAGGGACGTACTGACGCGGGCGGGCCTGACCGGGCCCGGTACGGCGGCCGAGCTGCTCGCCTTCGGCGAGAACGCCGTCTTCGCGGTCGGCGACCTGGTGGTGAAGGTGGGTCGGGAGGCGGGGCTGCTGGAGCGGGCGGGGCGGGAGTTGGCGGTGGCCGGCTGGCTCACGGCGGCGGGCGTCCCGGCGGTCCGGGCGGCCGAGACGTCGCCCCGACTGGTCGACGGGCACCCCGTGACCCTGTGGCACCGGCTGCCGGCTGCCGTACGCCCGGCCGGCCCGGAGGACCTCGCGGCGCTGCTGAAGCCGCTCCACGCCCTGCCCGCGCCCCCGTTCGCGCTGCCCGCGCGGGACCTGTTGGGCGGGGTCGAGCGCTGGCTGCGGCTGGCCGGTGACGCCGTGGACCCCGAGGACGCCGCCTACCTGCGGGCCCGCCGCGACGCCTACGCCGGCGAGGTGGCCGCGCTCACCCCGCACCTGGAGCCGGGCGCCATCCACGGCGACGCCCTGCCCCGCAACGTCCACGTCGGCCCGGACGGACCGGTCCTGGTCGACCTGGAGACCGTTTCGGGCGACCTGCGCGAGCACGACCTCGTCGTGATGGCCCTGTCCCGCGACCGGTACGGCCTGCCCGAGCCCGCCTACGACTCCTTCGTCGCCGCCTACGGGTGGGACGTACGCGACTGGGACGGCTGCGCCGTCCTGCGCGGCGCCCGCGAGACGGCGAGCTGCGCCTGGGTCGCCCAGCACGCGCCGGCGAATCCGCAGGCCCTGGCCGAATTCCGCCGCCGCGTGGCCTCCCTGCGGGACGGGGACACCGAAATGCGCTGGCACCCCTTCTGAGCGGGGTACCAAGGTGCCTCGATGAAACTACGCCTCTCCCTGCACCAAGCCCGGCCCGGCCCCCGGCCGGGGCGCTGCTGCTCGACGCCGACCGGTGGCTGAACGCGTACCTCGACCAGGACGCGGCCCGGTTCCTCGCCGGGCTGTGGAGCCTGGCCGCGACCTCGCCGCGCTCGCTGATCCACCTGCCGCTGCGCGGCTCCCCGCACGCGGCCGGGGAGCGCCCGCTCGATCTGGTGCTGCTGCACCGGTCGCTCCCCTTCGCGCCGTCCCGCTGGAAGGAACTGCGCGCCCGGCTCGGGCCCGGCCGGCCCCGGACGGTCGAGCTGCCCGGCCCGGTGGCGGGCGAGTGATCCGGCCGGCCGCCCGGTCCCGCCTGGCAGGAGCGGTACCTGTTCCGGCAACACGTCCACGCCGACACGCTCTTCATGAGCGGCACCGATCGGGCCTTCCGGGACAACGGCCGGGCTCTTCGCCGAGGTCGCCCGCGAGAGCCCCCGTCAGGCGCTCGCGTTCCCCGACCGGCACTACTGCCGGAGGCTCTACCCCTGCGCGCGGGAGCCGCGCGGAGCCCGCGAACTCCACATCGAGTACCGGGAGCGGTGGGACGCCTGACGCCCCTCAGGACGTCTCGCCGGGCGTCCTCTGCGCCGGTACGAGGCCCCGCAGCGGCCACGCCGGGTCGATGACCGCGTCCGGGCTGCCCTGTCTGCGCAGGTAGGACTGGAAGTCGCGGGCCCAGCGGGCGTGCCAGGTGCTCTGCCGGTCGTGGAGGTCCGCCGGGGTCATGCCGGCCACCTCCGGGTGTCGGACGGCTATGGCCCGCGCGACCTGTACGGCCGCCAGCGCGTCGGCGCCCGCGTCGTGCGCGGCCTCCAGGGTGACCCCGTACACCCCGCACACCGCCTCCAGGGTCCGCTTGCCCCGCCGGTAGCGGTCCACGGCCCGGTCGATGGTCAGCGGGTCGATCACCGGCCCCGTCGCGGACCCGCCCAGCCGGTCGGCCAGCGAGGGCAGCCCGTACCGGACCAACTCCGCCGTCAGCAGGCTCAGGTCGAACGCCGCGTTGTACGCGACCACCACCGCGCCCGAGCGCCAGTGCCCGACCAGCGCCCGCGCCACCTCGTCGGCGACCTCCCGCGCCGGGCGGCCTTCGGCGGCGGCCCGCTCGGTGCTGATGCCGTGGATGGCCGACGCCTGCTCCGGGATGGGTATGCCCGGGTCCGCGAGCCAGCCGCGCCGGTCCCGTACCTCACCGCCGCGCACCTCGATCACCGCGGCCGTCACGATCCGGGACTCGCCCGGCTCCGTACCGGTGGTCTCCAGGTCGAATCCGATCAGTGCTCCCCCGTGCCACGCCTCCATGAAGCGTCCTCCCCCGTGTCTCGGTCAACGCGTTTCAGCCTGCCACGCGCCACTGACACCCCGGTCGCCGGGGCCGCGGGAGCCCCGGGAGGGACGGCCCGCCCGGGTTCACGACACCGGCCGGGAGTCCTCCCACACCGACTCGAACTCCTCCCGGTAGGTCGTGAACAGTCCGTGGTCGGCGTCCTTCGGTACCCCGCGCCCGCCCCCGCGCAGGACCAGCACCGGCGATTCCATGCCCCGGGCCCGCCGCAGGTACGACTGGACCACCGCGATCCCCGAGGACTCCCCCTCCACCAGGTAGGCGGTGAAGCGGGGCGTCTCGTCGAAGACGTGGATGTCGAAGCGCGAGGGGTCCTTGAGCCCGGCCCGCACCCGGCGCACGTGCAGGATGTTCATCTCCACCGACCGGCTCAGCTCGCCCTTGCGCAGGCCGAGCTCCCGCTCGCGCCGTTTGACGGCGCTGCTGGCCGGGTTCAGGAACAGCAGCCGCACCCGGCAGCCGGCCTCGGTGAGCCGGACGAGGCGGCGGCCGGAGAAGTTCTGCACCAGCAGGTTGAGGCCTATCCCGATGGCGTCCAGCCGGCGCGCGCCCCCGAACAGGTCCTCCGCTGGCAGCTGCCGCTGGAGGCGCACCCGGTCGGGGTGGACGGAGATGACGTCGGCGTACCGGTCGCCGACCAGGTCCTCGACGGCGTCGATGGGCAGCCGGTTCGCCGAGGGGCTGCCCGATCCGGCGCCGAGCACCTCCAGCAGCCGCGCCGAGGCGCGCTCCGCCTGTTCCAGTACGGCGCGCGACAGGGCGCGGTTGCGGGAGACGACGTTGCGGGTGACCTCCAGCTCGTCGAGGGCCAACTCGATCTCGCGCCGGTCGTCGAAGTACGGCTCGAAGCAGGGCCAGTGTTGGACCATCAGCTCACGCAGCTGCGGCAGCGTCAGAAAGCTGAGCACGTTGTCGTCGGCCGGGTCGAGGAGGTAGCCCTTGCGGCGGCTGACCTCGCGGACGGCCACCGCCCGCTGCACCCACTCCTGCCCGGCGGGCCCGGCGGCCGCGACGACCCAGTCGTCGCCGCCGTGCACGGGCTCGTAGATCGGGCGCAGCACGGCGCCGACGACGGACCGCAGCCGCTGTTCGATGAGATTCAGCCAGATGTACGCACGGCCCGCGCGCTGGGCCCGCGTACGGACCTCGCTCCACGCGTCCGCGCCCCAGTCCAGCTCGGCGCCGGCGCGCGCGTCACCGGCCGTCGGCGCGGTCAGCGACACCGTCCCGGCCGCCACCGCCCCTGACACACCCCCAGGGGCGTCCGCCGGGCCGCCCTCGTGACCGCTGTCACCAGGGGGCAGCTCCAGACCTCCCGAGCTCACCCGTGCACCGCCTTCTGCGTCTGGACGCCCGTCTCCAGTGATCACGGAAGGGTACTCCGCGCGCGCGGCCCGACGCAGCCCGAAGTCGCCCCCGGGTGACCCTACGACCGGTGGGCGGATAGTCCGTTGACTCATTATGTGATGCCACGACAGTCCGCTGACCCGACGGTCCACTCACCGGGTCACCCGGTTGCAGCAACCCAAGTCCCCGCTTGGCGGCCTTCTTTCGGGGAAGATCTGCCTGTGACGTGATCCACGCCGGATCAGTCCCGATAGTGAGGGGAAGTGTCGTTGTCGATGCAGGTCTGGCCGGGACAGGCGTATCCCCTGGGTGCCACCTACGACGGCGCCGGCACCAACTTCGCGGTGTATTCGGAGGCCGCGCGACGGATCGAGCTGTGCCTGTTGCACGACGACGGCTCGGAGACGGCCGTCGAACTGCGCGAGACGGACGCCTTCGTCCGCCACGCCTACCTCCCCGGGGTCATGCCCGGTCAGCGCTACGGCTTCCGCGTCCACGGGCCCTACGAGCCCGAGCGCGGGCTGCGCTGCAACGCGGCGAAGCTGCTCCTGGACCCGTACGCGCGGGCCATCAGCGGCAGTGTGCGGTGGGGTGAGGAGGTCTACGGCTATCACTTCGGCCGGCCGGACTCGCGCAACGACCTGGACTCGGCTCCGCACACGATGAGTTCGGTCGTCGTGAACCCGTACTTCGACTGGGCCAACGACCGGCCGCCGCGCCACGAGTACCACCACACCATCCTTTACGAGGCGCATGTCAAGGGATTGACGATGCGTCATCCCGAGCTGCCGGAAGAACTGCGCGGAACCTACGGGGCCTTGGCGCATCCGGCGGTGATCGGACACCTGACGAAGCTGGGCGTGACGGCGCTGGAACTGATGCCCGTGCACCAGTACGTCAACGACCACCGCCTGGTCAACGACGGGCTCAGCAACTACTGGGGCTACAACACCATCGGCTTCTTCGCCCCGCACAACGGCTACGCCTCCGGCGATCGGGGCCAGCAGGTGCTGGAGTTCAAGTCGGCGGTACGGGCGCTGCACGAGGCGGGGATCGAGGTCATCCTCGACGTGGTCTACAACCACACCGCCGAGGGCAACCACCTGGGTCCGACCCTGTCTTTCCGGGGACTGGACAACGCCTCCTACTACCGGCTGGCGGACGACCCCCGGCACTACATGGACACCACCGGCACCGGCAACTCGCTGCTGATGCGCTCCCCGCACGTCCTCCAGCTCATCATGGACTCCCTGCGGTACTGGGTGACCGAGATGCACGTGGACGGTTTCCGCTTCGACCTCGCGGCGACGCTGGCCCGGCAGTTCCACGAGGTCGACCGGCTCTCCTCGTTCTTCGACCTGGTGCAACAGGATCCGGTCGTCAGTCAGGTGAAGCTGATCGCCGAGCCCTGGGACCTGGGCGAGGGCGGCTATCAGGTGGGGAACTTCCCGCCGCTGTGGACCGAGTGGAACGGCAAGTACCGCGACACCGTACGGGACTTGTGGCGCGGGCAGCCGCGCACCCTCGCGGAGTTCGCGGGTCGACTGACCGGCTCCTCCGACCTGTACCAGGACGACGGGCGGCGCCCGCTGGCCTCCGTCAACTTCACCACCTGCCACGACGGTTTCACCCTGCACGACCTGGTCTCGTACAACGAGAAGCACAACGAGGCCAATCGTGAGGGCAATCGGGACGGCGAGAGCCACAACCGGTCCTGGAACTGCGGCGTGGAGGGGCCGACCGAGGACCGCGAGGTGCTGGAGCTGCGCGAGCGTCAGATGCGGAACTTCATCGCCACGCTGATGCTCTCGCAAGGCGTGCCGATGATCAGCCACGGCGACGAGTTCGCCCGCACCCAGGGCGGCAACAACAACGCCTACTGCCAGGACAACGAACTGTCGTGGATCACCTGGCCGGAGCCGGGCAAACCCCCGCCGGGGCTGCTGGAGTTCACGCGCCGTATGGTGTGGCTGCGCCGCGACCACCCGGTGTTCCGGCGGCGGCGCTTCTTCCACGGCCGGCCGGTGGAGGGCACGCACGACGAGCTGTCCGACATCGCCTGGTTCACCCCGCACGGCGAGGAGATGCGGGCCCGGGACTGGCAGGCGCAACACGCGCGGGCGTTGACGGTGTTCCTCAACGGCGAGGCCATCTCCGAGCCCGGCACGCGCGGGGAGCGGATCACCGACGACTCGTTCCTGCTGATGTTCAACGCGGGCGCCGACCCGCAGGAGTTCACCGTGCCGCCCGGACACGGCGCGCACTGGCGGGTCGTCGTCGACACGGCGCGGGCGGACGTGCTGCCACCCGGCACCGGACCGCAGTTCGCGGCCGGGGACCGGGTGGCGCTGACAGGACGGTGTCTGGTCGTGCTTCAGCGCCCGGCGTAGGCGGTCGACCCTTCCGGGGAAGCCCGGCCCGAGTCCGGGGCGTCCGTCGCGGTTCGGGCCCCGGCGGGGGTCACCGCGTGCGAGCGAGCGGCGGGCACGCGGGTGATCAGGGCCAGGCACAGGCAGAGCGCGGCGGCGACGCCGACCACGGCGAAGGCGCCGGCGGGCCCGTACCGCTCGGCGAGCCGTCCCGAGACGGCGAGGGAGACGGCCTGGCCGGCGACCAACGAGCTGGCGGCGAAGGCCATCGACTCGGCGAGCCGGACGGGCTCCACCGACCGCTCCGTGAGCGCGAACGCGGTGATCAGGTGCGGGGCGCAGGCGGCCCCCAGGACGGTGACGACGACGTACAGCGACAGCAGGGTGTCGGTGAAGAGCAGCGGCACCGACAGGGCGAGCCCGGCGGCGGTGGCGACCCGCCAGCGCAGCCGCAGCCCGAAACGGGCCGGCAGCGCGCCCATCGCCAGCCCGACGCCGGCGCTGACCACGCCCAGGGCGGCGTAGACCATGCCGGCCTGGCCGGGCACCCCCAGCCGGGCGGTGAGCGCGGCGATTCCGGCCTGGCAGGCGCCGAACATGGCGCCCTGGAGGAACAGCGAGCCCCGGACGGCGTACACCACGGCCGGCGGCCGGACCCGACGGCCCGCCGCACGGACGGGCGCGGGCGAACCCGCCGTGACGGCCGCGCTCGGGTGCAGGGCGAAGACGGTGCCGAACACGGCCACCAGGGCGGCGGCGCCGCCGAGCGCGAAGGCCGGGTGGGCGAGGAGCGCGGCCATGCCCACCAGGGCGGGGCCTATGACGAACGAGACCTCGTCCAGAGTGCCTTCGAGCGAGTGGATCGCGCCCACGACCCCCTCGTCGGCCTTGGCCCGGTGGGCGAGCGCCACCGAGCGGCTGCGGGCGAGGGGGCCGACCAGTGGGACGGACGCGCCGGTGACGGCGCCGATGGCGGCCAGGGCGCCCGTGCCGAGGTGGCCGAGGGCTCCCGCGACCAGCGCGCCGGTGGCCACCGCGTTGACGGCGGCGGCGACCAGGAGGACGGGCCGCTGCCCGTGGCGGTCGGCCAGCCGGCCGAGTACGGGTCCGAAGACGACCTGGCCGGCGGAGAGGGTGCCACCGACGATGCCGGCGGTGGCGAGGGAGCCGCTGGTCTCGGCGACCAGCAGGACGCTCCCGAACTGGGCCATCGCGACGGGCAGTCGGGCGAAGAACGATACGAGCGGCAGTAGGGGCCCGGTCAGGGCGATGACTTTTCGATAGGTGTCGACGGTTCCACGCACTCGATGAACGTTAACGCGGCGCAGTCACCCGAACGCATTGGGTCATGGCACGGAATCGCGCGTACGGGGTACGTACGTTCTCATGACCCAGCAGTACGCCGGCACGACATCGGACCATGATGTTCCGACACCCGACACCCCCACGTCCACCTACCGTCTCCAACTGCACCCCGGTTTCCCCTTCGCGGCGGCCGAGGCGGCCGTCCCGTACCTCGCCTCCCTCGGCGTGTCGCACCTGCACCTGTCCCCCGTCCTGGAGGCGGTGCCCGGCTCCACCCACGGCTACGACGTCACCGACCACTCCCGGGTCCGCGACGAGCTGGGCGGCGAGGAGGGGCTGCGGGCGCTCGCCGCCTGTGCGCGGGCGCACGGGCTGGCCCTGGTGCTCGACATCGTCCCCAACCACATGGCGGTACCGACGCCGCTACGACTCAACCGGCCGCTGTGGGAGGTGCTCCGGGAGGGGCCGGATTCCCCGTACGCCCGCTGGTTCGACATCGACTGGCGGGCGGGGGGCGGGCAACTGCTGCTGCCCGTACTCGGCGAACCCCCACGGAGGCCTGATGAGTGGACGGTCGACGCGGCGGCCGGGGTACTGCGCCACGGCCGACCGGGGGCGCCGCCCAGGGAGTTCCCGCTGCGCGCGGGGACCGAGCGGCTGCCGCTGCCCGCGCTGCTGGCCGCGCAGTGGTACCGGCCGGCCTGCTGGCGGGAGGCGCGTACCGGCCTCAACTACCGCCGGTTCTTCACCATTTCGGACCTGATCGGAGTGCGCGTCGAGCATCCCGAGGTGTTCGCCGCCACGCACGCGAAGGTGCTGGAACTGGTCCACGACGGGGTCGTCCGGGGTCTGCGGATCGACCACGTGGACGGACTGGCGGATCCCGAGGCGTACCTGCGGCGCCTGCGGGCGGAGGTGGGCGACGACTGCTGGGTGGTGGTGGAGAAGATCCTCGCCCGCGAGGAACGGCTCGCGCCCGATTGGCCGGTGGCCGGCACCACCGGCTACGACGCCCTGCACCGGCTCGACGGACTGCTCACCGACCCGGCGGGAGTGGCCCAACTGGCCGCTCGGTACGCACGGTTGGCCGATACTCCCGACTGGGAGGAGACGGCCGCGACGGCCGCGCGCGAGGTGCTCACCGGGGACCTGGCCGCCGAACTGGCCGCCCTGGAACGCCGCAGCGGCTCCGATCTCGCCCCTGCCGTACGGGAGTTGCTGATCGCCTACCCCGTCTACCGCCCCTATCCCGGCGGCCCGGGGCCCTCGGCCCGTGCCCTGGAGCGGGCGGCCGTTCGGGCCGGCGCGGACGCGGTGGAAGGCGTACGGGACCTGCTGCTGCGGGATCCGGCCTTCGCGGCACGCTTCGCCCAGACCTCGGCGGCGCTGCGCGCCAAGTCCCTGGAGGACCGGGCCTTCTACCGCTGGGCCCCGCTGCTGTCGGCCAACGAGGTCGGCGGGGAACCGGGCGGCCCCGGCGTCGAGCCCGAGGAGTTCCACGCGTACTGCGCGCACCTGGAGCGGGACTGGCCGGCCACCGGGACGGTGCTCTCCACGCACGACACGAAGCGCAGCGCGGACGTACGGGCCCGGATCGCGGTCCTCTCGCAGGCCCCGGAGGCGATGGACGGGGCGGGACCGGCGGCGGACGGGCTGGATCCGCAGCTCCGCTGGGTGGCCCGGCAGAGCGCGATCGGGCTCGGCGACGCCCCCGAGCGGGCCGCCCGGCTGGCGGCGGCCCTGCTGAAGTCGGCCCGGGAGGCGGGGCTGCGCACCTCGTGGACCGACCCCGACGAGGCGTACGAGGCCCGCGTCCCGGAGCTGGTGCCCCCGGCCCCGGCGGAGCTGCCGCCCGCGCTGGAACGTGCGGCCCGCGCCAACCTGCTCGGGGCCACCCTGCTCCACCTGGCGATGCCCGGGGTGCCGGAGGTCTACCAGGGCGCGGAGGCCGAGTTCCGGGCCCTGGTCGATCCGGACAACCGCCGCCCCGCCGTCTTCCCCCGGGAGGCCCTGGCGGCCCTGGACGCGGGCTCCGACCCGAGGGACGTCTCCGAGGAGAAGCTCGCCCTGACGGCGACCCTGCTGCGGCTGCGCCGCGACCGCCCCGCACTGTTCCGCGGCTACACCCCGCTCCGGGCGGAGGGGCCGGCGGCGCGGCACCTCGTGGCCTTCACCCGCTCCCCCGACCTGCTGGTCGCCGTCACCCGACTGTCGCACCGGCTGGCCGGCTCCGGCGGTTGGCGCGACACCCGCCTGCCCCTGCCCCCGGGCGACTGGCACCCCGTCACCCCCGCCGCCGGCGGCACCCCACACCGGGGTACCCCGCTGGTGGCCACCCTCCTGGCCGCCCACCCGGTGGGCGTATGGCTCCGCGGCTGAAACGCCACGCCGCCCGGTGGCGGACGCTACGCTTCCCTCCACCCGGACCGGGGGCTCCGCGCGCCGGGTGGAGGGGGCGAGGAGATGCCGACCGAGACACCCGACGTACCACGGCAGCGGTACCACCTACACGATGCCTGGGACGAGCACGAATCGGTCACCTACTGGATCGCCTACGACCGCACGACGCGACGCGAGGTGTTCATCCAGCAACTGCACGCCCAGACGGCACCGGCCCACAAGGGGAGCGGGCCGCGGGCGCGCGGGCACGAGAGGAAGGCAGCGGCCCGGACCGGCGGGAAGGCCGGCCCGGCCGCCGGCAAGGGGTCCGCCGCTCCGGGCGACCGCGCGGACGTCTTCCCGCCGGTGGCCCCGGGCTCCCTGTTACAGCAGGTCCACGCCGCGTCCGCGACCGGTGAGAGCCATCTGCTCGCCGTCCACGACATGTTCGAGCGGGACGGTTCACTGTGGGTGGTGATGGATCCCGTCCAGCCCTTCTCGCTGCACCAACTGATGCGGGACCAAGGCCGGATGGGCGCCTCGGAAGTCTCCCACCTGGGCGCCGAACTGGCGGTGGCCCTCGGTGAATTGCACGACGCCGGCCTCACCCACGGCCGGATCGACCCCCGTAACGTCTTCTTCCGCGCCGACCGCACCCTGGCCCTCGCCGGCTACGGGTCGAAGCCCCCGACCGACCAGGACGATGGACCGTGGGTGCGCACCTGGCGCCCCGACTCGCGCTACACCGCACCGGAGTTGGCCGATCGCACGGCCGCCCTCCCCCCGATCCCCACCCGCTCGGCGGACCTTTGGGCGATGGGCGTGATCCTCCACGAGATCACCACCGGCCGGCGCAGCCTCCTGTACGGGCCGCTGCGACGGTTCCGATGGATCCGGAAGGTCCACGACGCCCGTCCGCCCACGGTGGCCAAGCAACCCGAACTCACGCTTCTGCTCGCCCTGTTGCTCTCGCCGCACCCCGGCGCACGTGGCTCGGCGGGCACCGCCGCGGTCTCCCTCGACCGACTCACCCACGAGCACGAACCACCGGCCGCCGGCCACTGGGCCGTCCCCAACCGGGCTCCGCGCACCCCGTGGCAGAAGGTACGCGAGCTGTTGGTGCAGACGTTCACCACCGCCACCAGCCGGGCGGTCGCCGCCTTCATCACGGGTGTGCTGGTCACCATCATCACCCTCTTCGGATGGCACCTGGTCACCCGGCCCTCGCCGCCCGACGCGGAGACCGCCGTACTGGCCGCACTCGTGTTCGGCCTCGCCTATGGGACCGTACGGGTCCTGGGTCAGATCTGCTGGCACGGCCTGGCCCTGGTGCGCCCGCGTTTTCGCCCACCCGCCGGCCCGCCACCGCCGGACAGGCGCCCCGCCGCAGGGGCCCCGGGCACGGAACGGGCCCCCGGCGAGGGCGCCCCGGACGACGGGGTCCCGCCCGGCCTCCCGGCCTGCACGCCCCGGCTCGTGCTGCGCTGGGCCCCGGTCCGCGTGGGGTCGCCCGTACGACTGGAGTTCACCCTCGACGTGCCCGCCGGCCACCCGTGGCACCGCGAGCCCGGGGAGGCCGAGCCCCCGGCGGAACTCATGCTGGTGGCCTCCACCCTCGCGGCCGGAGCCATCCTCACGCCGGCCCTCCTGGCCTACCGGGTGCAGGACCCCGAAGCGGGCCCGGCCGGCTTCGAGTTCACCGCCCTGGAATCCGGCGCCCACGTCGTACGCATCACGGTCTACGAGCGGCTGCACGGCGTGGTGCTCCAGGAACTGCACGCGACACTGTTGAGCGAGGAGCCCGCCCTCCTCGGCCCGGCCCGGCACGAGGCCACGGGGAGCTGAACCCTTGGACGTCGAGCTCGACCTGACCACGCCCCAAGACCCTTCGGAGCGCTACCGGCGGCTGCCGGAGCAACCCGCCTGCGGCCCCAGGGAACTGGTCGTCACCCTGCGTCATCCGGCTCGGGGACTGGTCACCCTCTCCCTGTGGGGCGACCCCGAGATCATTCCGCAGCCCAGCAACGGCTCGCACTATGCCGTGCTGGAGACCAGTGCCGAGGAACTGCAGGGACTGGCCTCCCGACTGATGTCCCGCTGGCAGGTCTTCGTCGACCACCAGCCGGAGGCCCCGCCGAACCGTCCACTGGACGAGCTGCCCTTCCAACGCCTCGCCGACCTCAGCCGACGCCCCGCCGCCGAGGTGCTGTCCCACGTGTCCGACCTGGCCGAGGAGGGCTGGTACCTACTGGACACCCTGCTCACCGGGCACGCTCCCGAACTCCGGGCGCTGCGCGAGCGATTGCTGGGGGTGCTCGCCCGCCGGGACCTGCGTATCCGTTTCGAGTCGGACGTGGACCTTCCCTGGCCGATGCTGGCCTTGGACCCGACCCTCGACCCGACCCTCGACCCGACCGACGTCATCGCCGACACCGGTGTCGACCCCTTCGACTCCTTCCTGGGCCACCGCCACCAACTTGAGGCACTGTCACGCACCTACCCCACCAACTACTGGTACGTCGCCCGGAACCCCCGCCCCGTCGCCAGCATCAACGTCGACGAGGAACTGGTGGCCGTGGCACTGGCCGCCGATGTGCACAAACTCCTCGACGACCGCACCGAGTTGAGCGAACGCTTCTTCGGTACGGACCTCCTCGCGGACCTACGGCAACCGGTCCTCGCCGAGGACCTCATGTACTTCTACTGCCATGGCCGTTACACGCGGCAGGGCGACCAGACCTGGCAGGAGATCCGTCTCAGCGACCCCCTGCCCATCGACGCCCGCCACGTGGACCGCTTCCGCAAACCGCACACGGAGCACAACGCCCGCGACGGCACCGTGTCCCTCTTCCACCCCATGGTCCTGCTCAACGCCTGCTTCGCCGGCGCCCCGGCCACCACCGGCCACACCGGCATCGCGACCGCCCTGATCAGGCACGGCGCCACTGGAGTCCTCGCCCCTCACATCAAGATGCCGCAAGTCTTCGGCGCCGAGTTCGCCCTGCGCTTCCTGACCCGCTACGTCGTGGACGGCCTGCCCGCCGGGCAGGCCGTGCTGGAGACGGTGCGCTGGTTCGCGGCCGAATACCGCAACCCATTGGCCCTCACCTACAGCCTCGTCTGCGGCCTCGACAGCCGTCTGGCCGCCGCACGCCCGGAAGGACCGACCCCCCGATGAGCACCCGACGCCCTTTGGACACCGGCCGCCCCCGACCGACCCGCCGCCACCTCACCCTCCACCCCGCCCGGCACCCACGGTCCGCTCCCCCGCCACCGGACGCGCTGATCACCGTCGACCTCGACACCGACGGATGGCTGCTCTCCCACGCCACCGGCCGCCGCGTCCGCGCCGACCGACTGGCCGACCACCTGTCCGGCCGGCTCTCCCCGCCGCCCTGGGCGACCGACATCATCGTCCACGTCCACGGCTGGCAGACCAGCCCCGCCTCCGCCGTCCGCGGCGCACAGCGCCTCCTGACCCTCATGTCCTCCCAACGCGGCACCCGTGCCGCGCTCTACCCACGCCTGCGCGAAGAGCGATGGGCCCCCTGGACGGTCGTCGTCCGCTGGCCGTCCTCGTCACTGCCCACCCAGGGCGGCTACGAGAGGATCCGGCAACGGGCGCACACCATGAGCACCGCCGGCACCGGCTACGCCCCGCACGTCCTGGGACACCTCCTGGGCTACCTCCACACCGAGCGCGGCAACCCGAAAGCGAAGACCCTGCAGACCAGGGACGGCCGGTACCTGCACCTGATCGGGCACTCCTTCGGCGGACGCTTCCTGTGCGAGGCCGTGACCCGGGCGGCCGACGCCGCGCACGGCTCCACCCTCGGCTGGAGCACCGCCACCCACCCGTCGCGTCCCTTCACCGTGGACTCCCTCACCGTCTTCCAGATGGCGGCTCCCCGAACCGCCTTCGATTCCACCTTCCGCCGGCTGCGCCCCGGCCCCCTCGGTCACACCTCACCCGTCGGCGGACCCATGGTGTTCACCCACTCCCGCCACGACCGGGCGACGGGCTTCTGGCACCTCCTGGGCGAAGGCCGCTCGGGCATCGGCCACTCCGGAATGCGCCTGACCTCACCGCCCGGCGAGCCGCTCCCGACCGAACCGACCGCAGCCCCCGACGTGTGGTCGACGCGGCTGCTGCGCGCCGACACCCCGTACCCGCTCACGTCCCTGGACCACACCTTCGTCAACGTCGACGCGAGCTGGCGCTACCGCAGCACGCGGATCAACCCCGTCGGCGCCCACTCCGACTTCTACCACCCCGAATCGGCCCACCTGCTCCTCAGCCTCGCCGAGCACTCCCGACCGGCCCCGACGTAGCCGGAAGCGGGGGCGGGGGGTGTCACGGCGGGGCGGCCCACCCGCACCCCGCCCCCCAATCCCACCTCCCGAGCAGTACTCCTCGCCTTCAGCGGGCATGGCATCCGGTGTGACCTTCCTCCGTGACATGCGTTATCCCAGCCCCCGTGAACTCGCCCTGGCCGCGCGGGCGCTGGCGCATGAGCATCCCGGGCTCGTGCGGCTCCGGCAGGCCGGGGTCTCCCGGGCGGGGCGGCCGCTGTGGCTGCTCAGTGTGGCCCGGCGGCGGGGCGGGGGGCCGCGCGAGGTGCTCGTCGTCGCCGGGGCCCATGCCAACGAGCCCGTCGGCGGGGCCACCGCGTTGGACCTGGCCCGGCGGGTGATCCGGGCGGGCGGCGGTGACGCCGGCTGGCACTTCCTGTTGTGCGCCGACCCGGACGGGGCCGCCCTGCACCGCACCCCGCGCCCGTACTCCCTGGCGGACTACCACCGGAACTTCTTTCGGCCGCCCGGACCCGAACAGCCCGAGTGGGCGCCCTCGCTGCTTTCCCCGGACCGGCTCCCGCCCGAGACGGTCGCGTTGGGCGCGCTCATCGACGAGCTGCGACCCGTACTCCAGGTGTCGCTGCACGGAACCGATCTCGGCGGGTCCTGGGTACAGCTGACCCGGGACATCCCCGGCCTCGCCGAGCCGTTCGGGGCCTCGGCCGCCGAGCTGCGGATCCCGGTGGAGACCGGGGCTTCGGACGCCGCCGGATGGCCCTCCCCCGGGCCCGGGATCTTCGTCATGCCGGAGCGGGAACTCCCGGCCGGGGCCTTCCACCCGGACGACGTGCGGCTCAGTACCTGGTACCGCGCCCACCGCCACCAGGGCACCACCGCGATCGTGGAGGTGCCGATGTGGGCCTCCGCCCGGGTGGACGACCCCACCCCGCATCCCGACCCCCGGGGCGCGCTGCGGATGCTCGCGGAGCGGCTCACGGAGGAGTCCGCGCGGGTGGCCCGTCTGCGGGACGGGATCCGGGGCGGGTCGCGGTGCGCGGGTCCGGGTGCGGCGTTGCTGCGTGCCGTGGACTGGACGCTCGGGCTGATCCCGTCCGTGGCGGCGCAGTGGACGGGCGCCTGCGCTCCGGTCGAGGCCACGGCGGCGTCCATCGGCAGCATCGACGCCTTCGGGCGCCGGCTCTCGCTGCGCGCGGCGGCGATGCTGCTGCGGGTCCTGCGGGCGGAGGGGCATCCGTCGGCGCCGGGGTTGGACCGGTTGGTGACGGGGTGGTGCGAGGAGTTCGCGGACCGCTTCCAGGCCCGGTGGGTGCCCGTCGCCACTCAGGTGGAGCACCAGTCGCGGACGGTCCTGGCGGCGTACGAGCGGCTGAGCGACGTCCACCCCTTCCCGCAAGGCGAGACGTTACGTCTCGACATGCCTCCCACCCTCGATCCACGCTGATGATCCACACTGAACACGTGCCTGGGCCCGGTCCTTTCGCCCCGCTACACCGGCCACGCGTACCGCCGCTTGGGCCGGGACGTGGCCCCCAGCCGGTCGTAGAAGCCGATGGCGCCCTCGTTCCAGTCGGGCGTCTGCCATTCGACGTGGGCCAGGCCCCGCTCCCGGGCGAGGTCCGCGACGCCGGCCATGAGGGCGGCGCCGAGGCCGTGCCCCCGGGCCTCCTCGGCGAGGTAGAGGCAGTCCATGTGCAGGTAGGGCCCGGCGTCCCAGAAGGAGAACTCCTCGGAGCAGGCCGCGTATCCGGCCACCGCACCCTCGGGGTTCTCGGCCAGCAGCACCCACAGCCGGGGCGCGTCCCCGAAAAGGTGGGGCGCGAGTCGGTCGGCGAGGCCGTCGGGGCGGGGCGCGGCCCGCTCGTAGGCGATGTGCTCGTGGATGAGCGTGACCAGACGGAGGAGGTCCTCGGGGCGGGCGGGGCGGACGACGGGGGTCATGGACGTCATGGACGTCATCCTGGGTCACCCGGCGCCGGCCGGCTCCACCCGCCCCCGGCTCAGTTCGCGCTGAGCCGGAAGGTCATGTTCCCGAAGCCGATCTGGTCGCCGTCACGGACCACCGCCGCGCCCGTCACCCGGCGGCCGTTGACGGTGGTGCCGTTGGTGGAGCCGAGGTCGGTGAGGATCCACATGCCGTCGCGCAGCCCGAGCTCGGCGTGGGCCCGCGAGACCGTCGTGTGGCTGAGCCGCAGTCCGTTGCCCGGGTCGCGGCCGATCCGCAGGGGGCCCGCCGCCGGGTGCGGGAGCAGCAGCTTCGGCAGGCGTTCGGCCTGCCAGGCACGGCGGACCCCGGCGGACACGGCGGAGGCGCGGCCCACCCACCCGAACAGTCGACGGCTCCACGCCCCTTCGGCGCCCGCGACGCCCTCGCGGGTCTGGAGGTCGGCGAGGAGCACGGCGAGGTCCTCGGCACGACGGGCGACCAGGGCCAGTTCCATGCGGCGCATGAAGGTGTCGTGCGAGAGCCGGCCGAGGGCGGCGCCCTCTCTGAGCTGCCCCAGCGCCCGGTCGCGCTCGGCGTCGGTGAGCCGCGGGGCGGGGTAGGCGGGGAACTCGAAACTCGACGTCACAGGGTGATTGTCGGCCCGTCGGGTGCGGAGTGTCCAGAACTCCCCCGGCGTCGGCGGAATGATGGGCACGATACGCATGCCGGCCACCACCGCAGACGAGGGGACAGTCCGTGCAGTTCGAGGTCTGGGCACCGCTGACAGGTCGGGTCGCCATGCGACTGAACGACACCGCCTACGAGATGACACCCGATCCGGATCCGGACCGCCAGGGCTGGTGGCGCGTGGAGGCGCCGGCGGGCGACGGCGACCGGTACGGGTTCGTACTGGGCGACGTTCCCGTCGTGCGCCCCGATCCGCGCGGCCGACGGCTGCCGGACGGGCCCGAGGGCCTGTCGGCGGTGGTCGACTTCGAAGCCCTCACGCCCACCGGCCCGGGGCCGCTCACCCCGCTCCAGGACGCCGTGCTGTACGAGCTGCACGTCGGCACCTTCACCCCCGAGGGCACCTTCGACGCCGCCGCCGACCGCCTGGCGCACCTCGTCTCGCTCGGGGTCACGCACGTGGAGCTGATGCCGGTGTGCCCCTTCCCGGGCCGGCACGGTTGGGGCTACGACGGGGTGGCGCCCTGGGCGGTGCACGAGCCGTACGGGGGCCCGGCCGGTCTCGCCCGGTTCGTGGAAGCCGCGCACGCGGCGGGGCTGGGCGTGGTGCTGGACGTCGTCCACAACCACCTCGGCCCCTCCGGCAACCATCTGCCCGCGTTCGGGCCGTACTTCACCGAGACCCACCACACCCCCTGGGGCGCGGCGGTGAACCTGGACGCGCCCGGCTCCGACGAGGTCCGCGCGTACCTGATCGGCAGCGCGCTGGCCTGGCTGCGGGACTACCGCATCGACGGGCTGCGGCTGGACGCGGTGCACGCGCTGGCCGACGGGCGGGCGCTGACGTTCCTGGAGGAGCTGGCGGCGGCCGTGGACGCGTTGGCGGCGGAGAGCGCCCGGCCGCTGTTCCTGATCGCCGAGTCCGACCAGTGCGACCCCCGCCTCACCACGGCCCGTACGGCCGGCGGGCTGGGCCTGCACGCGCAGTGGAACGACGACTTCCACCACGCCCTGCACTGCGCGCTGACCGGCGAATCGCAGGGGTACTACGCCGACTTCGCGCAGGCGCCGCTCGGCGCCCTGGCCAAGACCCTGACGCGGGCCTTCTACCACGACGGCACCTGGTCCTCCTTCCGGGGCCGCTCCCACGGCCGCCCGGTGGACCGCAGGCGCACCCCCGCGCACCGGTTCGTCGGCTACACGCAGACCCACGACCAGGTCGGCAACCGGGCGGTCGGCGACCGGCTCTCCGCCTCCCTCTCCCCCGGCCTGCTGGCCTGCGCGGCGACGGTGGCGCTGACCGGGCCGTTCGTGCCGATGCTGTTCATGGGCGAGGAGTGGGGGGCGCGCACCCCGTGGCAGTACTTCACCGACCATCCCGACCCGGAACTGGCCGAGGCGGTCCGTACGGGCCGGCGGCGGGAGTTCGCGGCGCACGGGTGGAAGCCCGAGGAGATCCCCGACCCGCAGGACCCGGCGACCCGCGACCGCTCCCGCCTGGACTGGTCGGAGCCCGAACGGGAGCCGCACGCCCGGCTGCTGGACTGGTACCGGACGCTGGTGGCGCTGCGCCGTACCCAGCCGGACCTGCGCGACCCGGACCTGGCGGCGGTCCGGGTCGCCCACGACGAGGAGCGCCGCTGGCTGACCTTCCGGCGGGGCGACGTACGCGTGGCGGTGAACCTGTCGTCCGAGCCGGTGACCATCGCGCTGGGCCGCAACGGGGTACGGGTCCTGGCCGCCTGGGAGTCGGTCGAGCGTCCGGACGCGGACGGGCGGATCCACGTGCCGGGCGAGTCGGCGGTGGTCCTCGGCCACTAGCCCGTACGCGTGTCCTACTCCACGACGGCGAGCTCGCGCGGGGCGTTGTTCAGGCGGCGGACGCCGTCCTCGGTGACGGTGACGATGTCCTCGATGCGCACCCCGAAGCGGCCGGGCAGGTAGACGCCGGGCTCGACGGAGAAGCACATGCCGGGGACGAGGGGCCGCTCCTCGCCCTCGACCATGTAGGGCGGTTCGTGGGTGGTGACGCCGATGCCGTGGCCGGTGCGGTGGATGAAGCGGTCGCCGTAGCCGAACTCGGTGATCACCGCGCGGGCGGCGCGGTCCACGTCCTGGCAGCGGGCGCCGGGGCGGACCGCGTCGACCCCGGCCCGCTGGGCCTCGCGGACGATGTCGTGGACGCGCTGTTCCTCGGCGGTGGGTTCGCCGACGTGCACGGTGCGGGAGATGTCGGAGCCGTAGCCGTGCTTGAGGCCGCCGAAGTCGAGGACGACCATGTCGCCGCGGCGGATGACGCGTTCGCCGGCCTCGTGGTGCGGGTCGGCGCCGTTGGGGCCGGAGCCGACGACGGTGAAGTCGACCTGGGAGTGGCCGTGGACGCGCAGCAGTCCGGCGAGGTCGGCGGCGACGTCGCGCTCGCGGCGGTCCGCGAAGGGGACGTGCAGGATCTGCGCGTAGGCGGCGTCGGCCGCGGCGCCGGCGGCCTCCAGTCGGGCGAGTTCCCGCTCGTCCTTGACGGCGCGCAGCATGGGCAGGGCGTCGGTGAGCGGGGTGTAGGTGGTGGTGGGCAACTCCCGTTGCAGGCCCAGGAGGTGCAGCGCCCAGGTGTTGTCGCTGACGCCGAAGCGGCCGGCGACGTCGAGGAGCGGTGCGGTGAGGCCGTACGGGTTCGTCCCGTCGGCCCACTCGCGCAGGGTGAGGGCGGCGGCGCCGACGGCGCGGGCGGCGTCGGGGGCCTCCAGCGCGGGGACGACGAGTACGGGGTCCTGCCCGGCGGCGAGGACGAGCAGGGTGAGGCGTTCGGTCTCGGCGGTGGGCCGGTAGCCGGTGAGGTGGACGAGGTCGGGGCCGGGGGCGATGAGCAGTCCGGCGAGTCCCGCGTCGGCGGCGCTGTCCGCGGCGGCGGCCATGCGGGCGGCGTAGTCGGCGGCGGTGAAGGGGGTGGGTTCGGGGTGCGCGGTCTCAGGAGTCATACGGGGATCCTGCCGCGAGCCGTGCGGCGAGTACCGCGGCCGCGCCGGTCGGCGTACCGGGCGCGAGGAGTTCCGTACGGTGCACCAGGCGCGGGGCGGAGCTGAGCGGTACGGCGACCCCGGCGCCCGCCGCCTCGGCGACCCGGCGCGGCAGCAGGGCGAGGCCGTGGCCGGCGGCCGCGAGCGCGCACAGCGCCAGCAGGTCGGTGCCGTCGTAGCGGACGCCGGCGCGGCCGGCGGTGCGGGGCAGGCCCACGCCGGGGGCGTCGATCCAGCGGGCGTCGAGGAGGTCGTCGAGCCGGACGGCGCTCCGGCCTGCGAAGGGGTGGTCGGTCGGGAGCAGGACGGCCAGCTCCTCCTCGGCGACCCCGGTGACGCTGAGCGGGGCCACGTCGGGCAGGCGCAGCGGGTCGCTGGGGGCGGCGAGCCCGTCGACCAGGCCGAGGTCGCAGTCCCCGGTGGCGACGGCGGCCGGCACCTCGGTCGGGGGCAGGACCCGCAGGGTGACGCCGGTGGCGGGCAGGGCGGCCGGCAGGCGCGGGCCGACGGCGAGCGGGGACGCGGCGAGGGTGAGCCGGCCGGGCGGTGCGGCGGCCAGCCGCAGGACGTCGGCGCGGGCGGCGTCGAGGCGCAGCAGCAGGGGTCCGGCGTGTTCGAGCAGCCGCGCGCCGGCGGGGGTGGGGGCGACGGGGCGGCGGGTGAGGAGTTCGGTGCGCAGGTCGCCTTCGAGTGCGGCGATGTGCTGGGAGACGGCGGACTGGGTGTAGCCGAGTTCCCGGGCGGCGGCGGAGAAGGAGGCGAGGCGGGTGACGGTGACGAAGGTGCGCAGGAGGTGGGGGTCCATGGGTCCAGCATGGCGCACCCCATCAGTGCTGCTTATCGATGGTGCAGGAACAATCGTTGGCGCTGAACGGTGCTCCGGTCGCAGGATGAGGCCATGACCACCACCGCCACCGCGCCCGCCACCCCCCGGACCCGTCCCGTCGCCCGCATCGCCCTCGTCGGCGACCGCTCCCCGCACGTGAAGTCCCACACCCGGATCCCGCTGCTGCTCGAAGCGTTGTCGGAGCGCGACGGGCTGGTCCTGGACGCCTACTGGATCCCCACCACCGACGCCGAGGCCGAAGCCGCCTCCGGGAGCCTGGCCCGGTTCGACGCCGTGTGGGTGCTGCCCGGCAGCCCGTACGCGAGCACGGCCGGGGCGCTCGCCGCGATCCGGGTGGCCCGCGAGGAGGGCATCCCCTTCCTCGGGACCTGCGGCGGCTTCCAGCACACGCTGCTGGAGTACGCCCGTACGGTGTGCGGGCTCACGGACGCGGCCCACGCCGAGGAGGATCCGGGAGCGGCGGACCCGCTGATCGCGCCGCTGACCTGTTCGCTGGTCGGGCACGAGGGGCTGGTGCGCACGGAGCCCGGGTCGCTCGCCGAGTCGGCGCTCGGTGCGGAGCGGTCGATGGAGCGCTACCACTGCGACTACGGGCCGGTGCCCCGCCATCTGCCGGCGCTCACCGCGCAGGGGCTGCGGATGTCGGGCCACGACGAGGAGGGACAGGTACGGATCGCCGAGCTGCCCGGCCACCCCTTCTTCCTGGCGACGCTCTTCCAGCCGGAGCTTGCCGGCGACGGATCGCGGCCGCACCCGGCGATCCGGGCGCTGGCCGAGGCGGCGGTGGCGCGGGCGGCGGGACGGGCGGACGGTGTCACAGCGCGGCCGGCCGCCACGCTGACCGCGAGCCGCTCGGCCGGCTGATCCGCCGTCGCCCGATCGCGGGCCGCACGCGCGTCACGGACGGGCGACGCGAATATCCCGTCGCGGGACCACCGTTTCGATCGGCTATGCTGTGCATGCACGACGAACGGGCGGTCCGCCGCCCGTCGTGGTGGGTGTAGCTCAGCTGGTAGAGCACCTGGTTGTGGTCCAGGTGGCCGCGGGTTCAAGTCCCGTCACTCACCCTTTCGACCCTGCCGGGTACGAGGTCCTCCTCGTACCCGGCAGGGTCTTTTTCGTGTCCGGGCGCGTTTCGGGCCGCGTGTCCGGGCGGGCGGGTCAGCGCCGGCGCAGGAAGGCCTCGACCTCGGTGACGAAGGCCACCGGCGTCTCCTGCGGCGGGTAGTGCCCGGAGCCCGGGATCGTGTGGACGCGGCAGTTCGGGTACCAGGCCTGCCATGTGGCGCGCATCACCTCGGCCGTGAGGGCGAGGTCGTACTCCCCTACGAGGACCAGCACGGGGACGGTGCTGCCCTTCACCGCGGCGGACAGGTCGAGCGGCTGCCAGTCGGCGAGGTAGCCGGCGAAGGCATCGGGACGGGACTCGGCCAGGGACTGTCCGACCATCCGGTCGATCCAGTGGCGACTGGCCCGGTTGCCGGTGACCAGGTCGAGGATGATCCGGCGCTTCTCGGGGTCCTCGGCGGCGCCGTAGAAGAGGGCGCGGGTGGCCTCGTCCATCTCGTAGGGCGCGGCGGGGACGGGGGTCAGGCCGATCAGCTTCTCGATCCGCTCCGGCGCACGGACGAGGACCTGTTGGATCGCCTTGCCGCCCATGGAGTGGCCGAGCAGGGAGAAGGTGTCCCAGCCGAGCTGGTCGGCGAGTTCGAGGACGTCGTCGGCGATCTCGGAGAGGGTGTGGCGGCCGGTGACGTCGCGGCGCTCGCCGTAGCCCCGGTAGTCGAGGAAGGCGTACGAGAACCCCTCGGGGTCCAGGTAGTCCAGCACGGAGCCCCAGTTGGCGGAGGTGGCGAACCAGTCGTGCAGCACGATGACGCGGACGGGTCCGGTGCCGATCCTGCGGTGGGCGATGGCCATGCGTTCTCCCTCGGTGACGGGGGTGGAGAAAACCGACGCCGTACCTACTGCCCGCCGCTCCTACGATCACACTTTGATCGCCGGGTCGGAGACGCCCGGGGCGCCCGTCTTCACGTGACCGGCGAAGCGGCGCAGGAAGGTGGCGTCCACGTCCGAGGTGACCGTGACGTCCTACCAGCGGCCCGTCGCGCGCAGGTCGACCGTGTGGGCGACCGTGGTGCCCGCGTTGACCTTGAAGGTCTGCGGCACACCGCCGTAGGTGTTGCGCACCGTCAGGTTGCCCGGCGCCGTACCGGAGTTGGTCAGGGACAGGACGAGATTGCCGGTGGCGGTGGTGTGGCGGGCCGTGACCTCGGGGCCCGCCTCCTTGGTCGGGCCCTTCCGGGTGCGCAGGAAGCCGTTCGGGCCCCAGACGGTGAGGTTGATCTGGTTTCCGGTGGAGGAGCTGGTGCTCCAGGTGTCCGATAGGGTCTTGCCCGCCTCGACGGTGTAGGGCCGGGGGCCGTCCGTACGGTTGCCGGAAGTGCTGTGGAAGTGGGCGCCGAGCGTCGGTCCGGAGGCGAAGGTCAGGGTGAACGTGCCCGTGGGTCCGCCGTACGGCCCGACGTCGGACGGGGATCGCCGCGCCGTACCCCGGGCCCGCTCGACGGCGGACGAACGGAGCCCTGGGGGGCGGGCCGGGGGATCGGTCGGGGGTGCGAGGACGCCGCGCTCCTGGCCGAGTACCGGCCGGCCGCGCGGGAGGACGGGGTGGCGGAACGGCTGCGGAGCTCCCCGCGCCGGCTCGCGGCCCGTTGAGGCAGGAGGCCCGTACCGACCTGCTGGAGGGGGTCCTGCGCCCGGTGACGCGAAGCCTGTCACCCGCCGAACTGGCGTTGGCCGCAGCAAAGTTGGACCGTCTCGGCGGACGCGGCGCCGAGGAGCTCCGCGCCTGGCCGCGCCCGCCCCTCCTCGCCCGTCTGCCCGCCGCCCACCGCCGTCCGCCGGACACCGCCTAATGTGAGTCCGACGTCAGGGCGGAGAAGGGGAGCGCATGAACGGGCACGAGACGGCCGGAGCCTTCGAACCGTTGGCGGCGGACGATCCGCCGATGGTCTCGGGCTACCGGATCGCCGCCCGGCTCGGCGCGGGCGGCATGGGCAAGGTCTACCTGTCGCACACGCCGGGAGGCCGGCCGGTCGCCATCAAGGTGATCCGGCCGGAGTTCGCCGAGGACGCGGAGTTCCGGCGCCGGTTCCGCCAGGAGGTGCAGTCCGCGCAGCGGGTCCAGGGCCTCTACACCGCCCCCGTCATCGACAGTGACACCGACGGCCCGATCCCCTGGCTGGCCACGGCCTTCGTGCCCGGTCCGACGCTCGCCGCGGCCGTCGCCGAGCACGGCCCGCTCCCGGCCCGGACGATCCTGATGCTCGTCGCCGGGATCGCCGAGGCCCTCCAGGTCATCCACGGCGCGGGCATCGTGCACCGGGACCTCAAGCCGTCCAACGTCCTGCTCGCCGCCGACGGCCCCCGGGTCATCGACTTCGGCATCGCGCGGGCCGCCGACGCCACTTCGCTCACCGCGAGCGGGGTCGCCGTCGGGACGCCCGCGTTCATGGCGCCGGAGCAGGCCGAAGGGGGCGAGATCAGCGGCGCCACGGACGTGTTCGCCCTCGGGCAGGTGGCCGCGTACGCCGCCCTGGGCGCGCCCGCCTACGGCGACGGCCCCTCGCACGGCGTGCTGTACCGCATCGTCCACGAGGAGCCGGACCTGTCGCGGCTTCCCGAGGCGCTGCGGCCGCTCGTCACGCGCTGCCTCGTGAAGAACCCGTCGGGGCGGGCCTCGCTGACCGAGATCCTCGACCTGTGCCGGACCGCCGCCGACCAGACGCAGCTGCGCCGGCCCGAGGACTGGCTGCCGGAGGGGGTCGCGGCGGGCATCGCGAAGCGCCCGCAGACGCCGGCGCCGATTCCGACCGTCGTGGTCCCGAACGCCACCCCGCTCCCGCCCACGCGGACCGCCACCCCGCCGCCCCACCAGGCCTACGCTCCTCCGCCGGCGTACGGGCCGACGTACCCGGGTCCGTCGCCCCACGCGGGTCCGCCGCCCTACGCGGGTCCGCCGCCCCACGCCGCCCCGCCCGCGTACGTCACCCAGCCGACCTACGCCGCCCCGCAGCCCGCCCCGGCGGGGCCGGCGCCGATGATCGTGATCCCGCGGCCGCCGGGCAGCAACCGGACCGCGGTCGCCCTGATCTGGATCTTCGCGGTCCTGTTCTTCCTCGTCGTGGGCTGCGCGGCCGTCCTCGGCGCCGTCGGGAACGACACCACCCGCGGCGGCGCGGGCTCCACGCCCGACGCCACGTCCACCGCCCCGCGGCCCGACCCGAAGCCCGTCGAGTACAAGGGCCTCAACCTCGCCGACGACTATCAGCTGAACTTCGCCGACGACACGCTGACGCCCCGCGAGGACAGCGGCGACCTGAGCTACCGGTGCTCCTCCGGAATCTGCCACTTCGGCGCGTCGGGCTCGAAGCTCGCCCGCCTCGACAGCGGCACCGAGGGGTCGCTCCAGGTCTGTCGGCAGGAGACGCGGTTCACCGGCGAGATCCCCGTCGCCGCGCTCTCCAAGGGGGACGCCATGTGCCTGCGGACCTCCGAGGGAACCATCGCCCTGATCGTGTACCGGGGCTCCTCACCCAAGAACGACCCGAGCACCTACGCGACCCTCGACGTGACGGTCTGGCGCGCCGCGGCCCGGAAGGACTGAACGGGCCGAGCGGGCCCAGCCGCCGTAGGGCGTAGCGCCCATGCTCTACTCAGCGTTCTCGTACGTGATCTGAGCATCCGTACTCAGGACCCGGCGGCCCGGTGGTCGTCATGGTGAGGGCATGCTCATTCAGTCGCGCGATCCACAGCCGCGGGTCGGGATAACCGCCGTCGGCAGCCTGTTGCCCGAGGACGTCCGCTCCTCCGAGGACCTCCAGCGGGAGGTGGGCCGGCGCAGTGGTCTGAGCCTGCCGCCGAGGCTGCTGAGGCAGGCCACGGGGATCGTCTCGCGTCGGGTGGCGGCGCCGGGGGTGTACGCCTCCACGCTGGCCGTCGGCGCGGCCCGGCGGGCCCTGGACGCGGCGGGGCTCGACCCGCTCGACGTGGACCTGCTGGTGTTCGCGTCCGCGTCCCGGGACATGGTCGAGCCGGCCACCGCGCACATCGTGCAGGCGGAGTTGGGCTCGCGGGCGCACGCCGTCGACGTCACCAACGCCTGCAACAGCTTCGTCAACGGCATCGACCTCGCCCGGAGCATGGTCCTGGCCGGGCGGGCGCGGCGGGCGCTGGTGGTCACCGGGGAGACTCCGAGTCGGGCGGTGCGCACCGATCCGGCGGACCTCGCGGAGTTCCGCGCCGGGTTCGCGGGCTACACGTTCGGGGACGCGGGCGCGGCCGTCGTCGTGGAGGCGGTGGGGCGCGGCGGGATCCTGGACGTGGACAGCGAGACGCGTTCGGAGCACTGGGAGGTCGGGGGGATCCCGGGCGGCGGGTCACGGCACCCGCGCGGGGACGCGTACACGTACTTCCGCGGTGACGGGCACGAACTGCGCGGGGTGTTCGAGAAGGTGGGGACGGCGGTCATCGACCGGACGCTGCACCGGACGGGCATGGACTGGGACGGCTTCGCGAAGGTGCTGGTGCACCAGGTGACGGTGCCGTACCTGGAGCGGTTCGCGGAACTGACGGGGGTGCCGGCGGGGAAGTTGGTGGTGACGGTGCCGGAGCTCGGCAATGTGGCGAGCGCGAGCATCGGGGTGCAGTTGGACCGGATCTTCGGCGAACTGGCCGCCGGCGACCGGGTGTTGTTCGTGGGACTGGGTGGCGGGATCAGCATCATGACGATGGTCTGGGAGAAGTCGTGAGCGGGAGCGCGCCGATGTGGGTGGTGGTGCCCGCGCACGACGAGGAGGCCCGGCTGGCGGGGACGTTGGCGGCGCTCGCGGCCCAACGCGACCGCGATTTCACGCTGTTGGTCGTCGACAACGCCTCGGCGGACCGCACGGCGGCGATCGCCCGCGAGTTCGCGGCGCGGGCGCCGTTCCCGGTGGAGGTGATCGAGGAGCCCGAGAAGGGGGTCGGGTCCGCGGTGGACACCGGTTTCCGGTACGCGATCGAACGGGGCGCGGTGCTGCTGGCCCGTACGGACGCGGACTGCCTGCCGGGGCCCGGTTGGGCGGGTGCGGCGCGGGCCGCGCTGACGGTGCGCGGGGGGCTGGTGTGCGGGCGGATCACGGCCCGGCGCGACGAGCACGGGCCGCTGGGGCGGGCCGCGTTCGCGGGGCTGGTGGCGTTGGCGGCGCTGTTCGGGCGGCTGCGGCCGCTGCACGCGCGGCGGCACGGCTACCGCGCCCCGTACCGGATGCACGCGGGGAACAACATGGCGATCACCGCGGACCTGTATCTCGCCGTGGGCGGGATGCCGCGGCGCCCCTCGCCGACGGACCGGCTGTTCCTGAACGCCGTACGCCGTCACACCGACCGGATCAGCCGCTGCCGGGGCATGGTCGTGGAGAACTCCACGCGGCGCCTGCGGGCCTACGGGATCACCGGGACGGCCCGCTGGTACCTGGACCAGGGCAGCGGTGCGCGCGGAACGGACCCCCGCTGATGCTGGATCGACTCGATCACGCGCTGCGCGCCCGCCCGGAGCGCCCGGCCGTGCTGACGGCCTCCCGCTCGGGGGCGACCCGGGTACGGGCCACGCGGGGTGAACTCGCCGAGCTCTCCGACGCGTACGCCGCCGCCCTGCACGCGCGCGGGCTGCGCGCCGGTGACACCGTCGGGGTGGCGGTGCGGCCGGGGCCGCGCGCGCTGGCGGTGCTGCTGGCGCTGTGGCGGCTGGGGCTGCGCGGGGCCGTCCTGGACCCGGGGCGGGGGCCGAGGTGCTGCGGGCCCGGCTGGCGTTGGCGCGCCCGCGCTGGTGTTGGCCGACGCGGCCGCGCAGGCGGTGGCGGGGTGGGCGCGGCCGCTGGCCCGGCGGGGTGGGCTGGAGCTGCCGGAGCTGGCGGGGCTGGGGCCCGTGGCGACGGTCGGGCCCCGGCTGCCGGGGTGCGCGCCGGGGTTGGGGGCGGGGGCTTGGCGGGCGGGGGCTTCGCGGGTGCCCGCGTATGCGGGGTCGGGGGAAGCGGACGCGGTGATCGTGTTCACCTCCGGGACGACGTCTCGGCCCCGGGCGGTGGTCCACACCCGGGCGGGGTTGGCCGCCGGGATGGAGACGGTGGCCTCGCTGTTCGACGACGGGGGCGGGGCGGGCGTCGGCGGTGCGGGCGTCGGCGGTGCGGAACCCGTGCTGGGCGGGACGTTCTTCGTGCTCGTGCCCGCGCTGACGCGCGGGGCGCCCGTCGCGCTGCCGGCTCGTTCCCCCCGGGTGCTGGCCCGGCAGTTGGCGCGGCTGCGGCCGAGGGACACGTATCTGACGCCGCCGCAGCTGCGGGACGCGCTGGGCGCGGGGGCCCGGTTCGGGGGTCGGGTGTGGACCGGTTCGGCGCCGGCGAGCGCCGCGCTGCTCGGGCGGGTGCGGGCGGCGGGGGCGGAGCAGGCGTGGGGGGTGTACGCGCTGACCGAGCTGTTCCCGGCGGCGGCGGTGGAGTCCCGGGAGAAGGCCGCCTTCGACGGCGCGGGGGACCTGGTCGGCGCTCCGCTGCCCGGGGTGCGCGCCGTCCCGGACGCGGACGGGCAGCTGCTGCTGGCCGGGCCCGCCGCCCGGGACCGCTACCTCGGGGAGGAACCCGATCCGTGGGTGCGTACGGGCGACCGGGCCCGGCTGGACGGCGCGGGCCGGATCGTGCTGGAGGGCCGCTGCAAGGACATGGTGCTGCGGCGGGCGGAGAACATCTACCCGGGCCTGTACGAGCCGGGGTTGCAGGTGCCGGGGGTGGAGCTGGGGGTGCTCGTCGGGGTTCCGGCGGGCGACGGCGACGAACGGCTCGTGGCGGTGGTCCAGCCGCGGCCCGGTGTCCCCGAACCGGCCCTGCGCGCCGCGCTGTCGGAGCCGCTGCGCCGGATGGGCGCGGCCCGGCCCGACGCGCTGCTGTTCGCCCGGATCCCGCTGTCGGGGCGCTCGCGCAAACCCGACCGGGCGGCGGTGTCGGCCCTCGCCGCCCGGCGCCTGACGGCCGGGCGGGCGGGAGGCCGGGCATGAGCCGGCCGGGCACCCGTACCCGCACACCGAACACCGTCTTCAGAGAGGTCCAGGTCCGATGACCACCACCAGCCCCACCCCCACCCCCCACGCCACGGCGCGGCGCCGGGACCGCAGGGTCTACCTGCGCAGCCATCCGTTGCTGTTCGCGCTGCTCGGCGCCACCCGGGGCCGTCCGGTGCGGCGGCTCGGCCGGACGGTGCTGGTGCACGACGCGGACGCGTACCGGGAGGCGCTGACCCGGCTGCCGTTGGACCGGGCGGCGGCCGGCACCACGGGCGGGGCCGCGCGGGAGGCGCTGCGCGGGGACGGGGGTGTGCTGTTCGACCAGGAGGGCGGCGGGCACCGCGCCGACCGGCGGGCGCTCGCGGAGCGGCTCGGCACGGCCGGGGTGGAGGAACTCCGCGCGGTGTGGCGGCCGTTGCTGGTACGGGAACTGGCGCCGCTGGCCCGGGGCGGGGAGGTGGACGTGGTCGCGCTGGCCCGGGGGTTGGCGGGGGCGGTGGTGTGCGCCCTGCTGGACGTGGAGGTCGACGCGCGGGAGCTGGCCGGCGCCGCGGCCGATGCCGCCGCCGCGTCCGTACGGGGCCACCTGCCGGGTCCGCGCCGGCCGGGCGCGCGGGCCGAGGCGGAGCGGGCGGCGGCGCGGCTGCGCGGGCTGCTGGGTTCCGGCGGGGATGCGGATGCGGATGCGCTGTCCGCGATGGTGGCGGTGGCGGCGGTGAACACCACGGTGGCGGCGGTGCCCCGGGCGGTCGCCTGGTGCGCGGACGCCGGGCTGTGGGGCAGGCGGCCGACGCCGCGGTGCGGCCCCGGCTGGTGGAGGAGCTGCTGCGGGTAACGGCGGCCTCGCCGGTGCTGCCCCGGGTGGCGGCCGGGGCGGGGTCGGTCGGGGTGCCCGGTGCGGGGCGGGGACCGGCTGGTGCTGGTGGCCCGGCACGCGGCCCTGGCACACCGGCGCGACCCCGACGGGCGCGATCCCGTCGGGTCGGGTGTGGCGCGGCTGGTGTTCGGGGCGGGGCCGCACGTGTGCCCGGGGCGCGGTTGGCGGCCGTACTGCTGGGCGACGTCCTGGAGGCGCTGGCGCCGCACCGGCCGGTGGTGGGGCGGGCGCGGGTGGACCGGCGGCGGCGCTGCCGGGGTGGCGGCGGCTGACGGTGCGGGGGGGCGGCCGGATGACGCCGCGGATCGCGGTGACGGGGGCGAGCGGCTTCTGCGGCGGTGCGGTGGCCCGGACCGCCGCCGCGCGGGGGGCCTCGGTGGTGGGCCTGGGGCGGCGGCCGGGTCCGGTCGGGGAGCACCGGTTCTGGGACGCCGCGTGTGCCGAGCCGGATCTGACGGGCGTCGACGTGGTGGTGCACTGCGCGGCGGCCGTGGGCGATCCGGCGCCGGGCTCGCGGGCGGAGGCGGCCATGCGCGCGGTCAACGTGGACGGGGGCGCCCGGCTGTTGCGGGCGGCGGCGGGGCGGCCGGTGGTGTGGGTGAGCAGCGCCAGCGTGTACGACCCGCGACCCGGGCGGGAGCGGGTCACGGAGGATCATCCGCGGACGGGGCAGCTCAACGCGTACGGCCGTACGAAGGCGGCGGGCGAGGCGTTGGCGCTGGCCGCGGGGGCCGTGGTGCTGCGCCCCCGGGCGGTCTACGGGCCGGGCGACACCCAGTTGCTGCCCCGGCTGCTCTCCCGGGTCCGGGCGGGGACCCTGCTGCTGCCGGGCCCGGACGTGCGTCTGAGCCTGACGGCGGTGGAGAACCTCGCGGACGCCTGCCTGGCGGCGGCCGGCTGGCCGCCGGGCGCGTACAACATCGCGGACGCCGCCCCCTACCACCGGGACGCGGCCGTCGCCTCGGTGCTCCGCGCGCACGGGGTGCGGGCCCGGATCCGGCACCTGCCGCTCCCGGTGGCCCGTACGGCGGCCCGCATGGCGGAATCGGCGTCCCGCCTCACCACCACCGAGCCGCCCCTGAGCCGCTACGCCGTGGACCAACTCGCCCACCCGGTCGTCCTGGACCTCGCCCGAGCCCACGACCGGGGCTGGACCCCGTCCCACACCCTGGCCGACTACCTCGCAGCGCTCACTTCTCGTCCGGCACCAACCGCAGCGAGATCGAGTTGATGCAGTACCGCTGGTCGGTGGGGGTGGGGTAGCCCTCGCCCTCGAAGACGTGGCCGAGGTGGGAGCCGCAGGTGGCGCAGCGGACCTCGGTGCGGACCATGCCGTGGGAGGTGTCCGCTATCAGCTCGACGGCGTCGCTGTCCTTCGGGTCGTAGAAGGACGGCCAGCCGCAGTGCGACTCGAACTTCTCCGTGGAACGGAACAGCTCGGCGCCGCAGCCGCGACAGGAGTAGACGCCCTCCGTCTTGGTGTCGGTGTACTCACCCCGGAAGGCCGGCTCGGTGCCCGCGAGGCGCAGCACCTGGTACTCGGACGGGGTCAGCTCGGCCTGCCACTGCTCGTCCGTCTTCTGGACCTCGTACGCCATGACGTTCGCGCTCCCTCAGTTCGACAGCCGGGCGAGGATCTGCGGTCCCAGATCCGTGACGTCGCCCGCGCCCATGGTGAGAACGAGGTCACCGGGCTTGGCCATTCCCGCGATCACGTCGGCGACCTCGCCCTTGTCGTGTTCGGCGGTGACGTCGGCGCCGGCGGCGCGGGCGGCGGTGATGATCAGCTCGCTGGTGACGCCGGGGAGCGGGTCCTCGCGGGCCGGGTAGATGTCGAGGACGACGGAGGCGTCGGCGAGGGCGAGGGACTGGCCCATCTCCTTGCCGAGTTCCTGGGTGCGGGAGAAGAGGTGGGGCTGGAAGACGACCAGGATGCGGGAGTCGCCGGCGGCGCCGCGGATGGCCTCCAGGTCGGCGGTCATCTCCGTCGGGTGGTGCGCGTAGGAGTCGATGACCTGGACGCCGGCGGCCTCGCCCTTGAGCTGGAGGCGGCGCTTGACGCCGGTGTACTTGCCGAGGGCGGAGGCCAGGTTGTGCGCCGGGATGCCGAGGGCGACGCCGGCGGCGAGGGCGGCGACGGCGTTGTGCGCGTAGTGGCGGCCGGGCACGGAGACGGTGAAGGTGAGCATCCGGCCGTCGAGGAGGACGGTGACCTCGCTGGTCAGACCGCGCGGGGTGATCTTCGTGATGCGGATGTCGGCGTCGGCTTCCTCGCCGTAGGTGACGACGGTGAGGCCGTCGCGCGCGGCGACGCGGCGGGCGATCTCGGCGGCGCCCTCCTGCCCGTGGGCGACGACGAGGGTGCCGCCGGGGACGATCTTGCCGACGAAGGTCTCGAAGGACGCGTAGATCTCGTCCATCGACGCGTAGTTCGCGTGGTGGTCGAGCTCCGCGTTGAGGATGATCGCGACCTGCGGGGTGTACTTGTGGAAGCTGCGGTCGCTCTCGTCGGCCTCGGCGACGAAGATGTCGCCCTCGCCGTGGTGGGCGTTGGAGCCGGGGGCGTCGAGGTCGCCGCCGATGGCGTACGAGGGGTCGAGGCCGAGCGCGGAGAGGGAGACCGCCAGCATCGAGGTGGTGGTGGTCTTGCCGTGGGTGCCGGCGACGGCGATCGGGCGCAGGCCGTCCATCAGGGCGGCGAGGGCGTCGGAGCGGTGCACGACGGGGATGCCCAGCTCGGCGGCGCGGGCCAGCTCGGGGTTGTCGGCGCGGATGGCGCTGGAGACGACCACACAGGTGGAGTCGGCGGCGAGGTGGTCGGCGGCGTGCCCGAGGTGGACCGTGGCGCCGTGGGCGCGCAGCGCCCCGGCGGTCTCGGAGTCCCGGGAGTCGCTGCCGGCCACCTTCGCGCCGCGCTGGGCGAGGATCTTCGCGATGCCGGACATGCCGGCGCCGCCGATGCCGATGAAGTGGGGCCGTTCCATCGCGGTCGGCAGGCCGGGCTTCATTCAGGTCGCTCCAGGATCGTGTGCGTACGTCGTGTGCGGCCGTGCCCGCCTCGTGCGGTGGGTCGTGCCGACGCCCAGCCTATTCGTTGTGGGCGAAGAGCTTGAGCACCGGAACCCCCACCTTGTGCCGTGCCCGGGACGCCCAGTCGCGGTGGAAGAACTCCTCCACGAAGTGGGGGGCGGTCAGGACGATCACCTCGTCGGCCCCGGTTTCGTCGACAACGGCCTTGAGCTTGTCGAGGGGATGGTCCTCGACGAGGTGACCGACGGCGGTGGCGCCCTTCCTGCGCAGGGCGGCCAGGGAGTGTTCGAGGGCCTGCGCGGCCGGGCCCCGGGCGGCGTCGCCCTCGGGCACGTCGGCCTCGCGAAGGGCTTCGGGGAGCTCACCGAGCGCTACGTCGTCGATGGCGCGGAGCAGTCGGTCCTGGTCGCCCCGGGGTTGCATGAGGACGACGAACGCCACCTGGTCGTCTCCGTGCAGGGTGGTGACGAAGTCCACGTCCACCGTGGTCAGCGGCTGCTCGATCATCAATACGCTCGTGAACACGGACGCCCTCTCCTTCGTGCGCCGGAGCCGGTCGGCCGGCCCCGCGGAAACCATCCTGCCCCGCTGTGGCGCGGAGCCTGCGCAGATATGTGTGCCCAGGTATGTGCCCACCGGAAGCTAAGCGGAACGACTAATTCCGCCTCTCTTCAGATCCGACGGTAGCTCGTGAAGAGGAACCCGGCCTCTTCCAGTACGCAGGCCGGCGCCAGCCGGTGCGGAACCGTGACGGAGGGCCCGCCGGCGATCCTCTGGGCGTCGCCCGCGGTGAGCGTCGGGGAGATCGTCAGGCACAGCTCGTCCAGCACGTCGGCCGCCACGAACTGCCCCAGCAGCCGGGGCCCGCCCTCGGTCAGCTGCCGGCGCAGCCCCCGCGCGGCCAGCTCCCGTACGGCCCGCACCGGGTCCACGGCGCTGCCGTCGCCCGCCGGCACCACCTCGACCCCGGCCGCGCGGGCCTCGGCCACCCGCTCCGCGGGGGCGTCGACGCCGGTCAGCAGCAGGGTGGGCACCAGCGGGGAGGTGAACAGGGGCAGGGTGAAGTCCAGGTCCAGCGAGGCGCTGATCACGGCGATGGCCGGGGCGGGGCCCTGACCGGCGGCCTCGCGGCGGGCCGCGAAGACCTCCCGGGCGCGGGCGGGGCGGTACCCCTCCTGACGAACCGTTTCCGCGCCGACGACCACCACATCGGCCAGGGCGCGCAGGGTGCCGAAGATCCGCATGTCGGTCTCGCCCGAGATGGGCTGGGAGCGCCCGTCGTGCTGTGCGGCCCCGTCGAGGGTGGACACCATGTTCGCCCGCAGCCAGTGCGCGCCGGGGGCGAGCGGCGGATAGGCGTAGGCGTCGGCGAGCTCGTCGAGCGACCACTCGCGGTCGGTCAGGTCCCGGGACGGGGCGGATGTCTGATCGGTCACAGGGAACAGGCGGCGCATCGGTGCAGTCTGACACGCCCCGTAGAGTTAAGGGCTGTGTCGACATCTCTCTCCACCACCGGTTCCGCCTCCGGGCGGCCCCCGATAGCCGAAGCGGGTCCGTCGGCCCTGTGCGCCCGCGAGCCGCGCGTACCCGCCGAACGGCTGGTGGCCGAGATGGTGCCGCCGCCGCGTTTCGACTCGGTCCGCTTCGACACCTATGACCCGGACCCGGCCCAGCCCAGCCAGGCCGAGGCCGTCACCGTCCTCAGCGGCTTCGCCGCCGGCCTCGGCGGCGCCCACGCCACCGGCTCCGGCAAGCGCCGCTGGTTCGCCCGCAAGCCCGCCGCACCCGCCCCCGGCCCGCGCGGCGTGTACCTCGACGGCGGCTACGGCGTCGGCAAGACCCACCTGCTGGCCTCCCTGTGGCACGCCACCCCCGCCGAACCCGCCCTCAAGGCCTTCGGCACCTTCGTGGAGCTGACCAACCTGGTCGGCGCCCTCGGCTTCCAGCAGACCGTCCAGACCCTCGGCGGGCACCGGCTGCTGTGCATCGACGAGTTCGAGCTCGACGACCCGGGCGACACCGTCCTCGTGTCCTCGCTGCTCAGCCGCCTCGTGGAGCAGGGCGTGGCGCTCGCCGCCACCTCCAACACCCTGCCCGGCAAGCTCGGCGAGGGCCGGTTCGCCGCCGCCGACTTCCTGCGCGAGATCCAGGGCCTGTCGGCGCACTTCCGGCCGCTGCGCATCGACGGCCAGGACTACCGCCACCGGGGCCTGCCCGAGGCGCCGGCGCCGTTCTCCGACGAGCAGGTGGCGAAGGCCGCGTACGCCACCCCCGGCGCGAGCCTCGACGACTTCCCCGGGCTGCTGGAGCACCTGGCGAAGGTCCACCCGAGCCGCTACGGGGCACTCACGGACGGAATAGCGGCGGTCTGCCTGACCGACGTGGTCCCGGTACCGGACCAGTCGACCGCGCTGCGCCTGGTGGTGCTCGCCGACCGGCTCTACGACCGGGAGGTCCCGGTCCTCGCGTCCGGCGTGCCGTTCGACCGGCTGTTCAGTGAAGAAATGCTCAACGGTGGCTATCGGAAGAAGTACTTCCGCGCGATATCCCGGCTCACGGCGCTGGCACGCGACGCGAAACCCCTGGTGGCCCAGTAGGTTTGGGACGGCCGGTGCTCCTTGGGCCCGGCCGTTTCCACTTCTGCGAAGGGATCACCATGGCCACCACGCGTCACGCGCACACCGAATGGGAAGGCAACCTGCTGGAGGGCAAGGGTGTCGTCACCCTCGACTCCTCGGGCATCGGCTCGTTCGACGTCTCCTGGCCCTCCCGCGCCGAGCAGCCGGGCGGCAAGACCAGCCCGGAGGAGCTGATCGCGGCCGCGCACTCCAGCTGCTTCTCCATGGCGCTCTCCCACGCCCTCGCGGGCGCGGGCACCCCGCCCACCCGCCTGGTGACCAAGGCCGATGTCACCTTCCAGCCGGGTGAGGGCATCACCGGCATCCACCTGACCGTCGAGGGTGAGGTCCCGGGTCTGGACGAGGCCGGTTTCGTCTCCGCCGCCGAGGACGCCAAGAAGAACTGCCCGGTGAGCCAGGCGCTGACCGGTACGACGATCACCCTGAGCGCCTCGCTCGCCTGATCACCCGATGGGGTGATCGCCTGATCGTCCGATCGCCCGGACGTCCGGGTGACACCGCGTCCACCCCACAGGGCCGCGTACGTCGCGTGCGGGAGCCCGGTGGGGTGACGCGTCGCGGACCCGTTCGATCCGGTGGAGGATCTGAGGGAACGGGACGGAGCGGGTGGTGGCGATGGCGAAGAGGGACGGCGCGGAACGACCCCTGCGCGAGCTGCTGCGCGTACGCCCCGGCGAGCACGTCGACCTCGGCGCCCGCGGCGCCGACGCACTCCCCGCCGGCCCCTCCGACAAGGCCGCCGGCGTCGCCGCCACCGCCGCGATGGCCGACCGGCTGGCCTCCCTCCAGGAGCGGCTGTACGCGGCCGCCACCGCCGGGGACCGCAGGCGGCTGCTGCTGATCCTCCAGGGCATGGACACCTCCGGCAAGGGCGGCACGGTCAAGCACGTGGTCGGCCTGTTCAACCCCGCCGGCTGCCGGATCAAGGCCTTCAAGGCGCCCACCCCCGAGGAGCTCAAGCATCCGTTCCTCTGGCGGATCACGAAGGAACTCCCCCAGCCGGGCGAGATCGGCATCTTCGACCGATCGCACTACGAGGACGTGCTCGTCGCCCGCGTCCGGGCCGTGGTGCCGCACAGTCGGCTCGTCCACCGCTACGACCGGATCAACGCCTTCGAGAAGGCGCTCGCCGACGGCGGCGTGACCCTGGTCAAGGTGTTCCTGCACATCGGCTACGAGGAGCAGCGAAAGCGGCTCCTGGCGCGGCTGGACAACCCGGAGAAGCACTGGAAGTTCGATGCGGGCGACATCGACGAGCGTGCCGCGTGGCCCGCGTACCAGCGGGCGTACGAGGTGGCGCTGGAGAAGTGCTCCACGAGGGCGGCGCCCTGGTACGTGGTTCCGGCGGACCGCAAGTGGTACCGGAACTGGGCCGTGGGCACCCTGTTGCTGGAGCATCTGGAGGACATGGACCCGCAGTACCCGCCGGCCGACTTCGACATCGCCGAGTGCCGCAAACGTCTGCTTGCCACATAGTCATATAAGTTGCGTACGTGACCCACTATGTACGCAAAGTGATGGCCGCAGCCGTGATCGGTGCCGCCCTCGCGGGATGCTCGGGCGGCGCCGGTACGTCGCAGGGCGGCGGCCAGGCCCGCCTGGGCAACCCGGCGGGCTCCGCGTCCCCGGCGTCCCCCTCCGCGCAGGCCTCCCCGCAGCCCGGGGCACCCGGCAAGGCGCCGACCATGGCACCCGGCCCGAACGGCCTGACCCCCGTCTTCGAACGGGCCCGCAAGCAGACCGACAAGACCGTCGCCCTGACCTTCGACGCCGACATGACCGCGGACCAGGGCCCGCGCGCCGCCTCCGGCGAACGCTTCGACAACCCCGAGCTGATCTCCACCCTGCGCCGGCTCCAGGTGCCGTCGACGGTCTTCATGACGGGCCGCTGGGCCGAGGAGTACCCGGACCAGGCGCAGGCCATCGGCACCGACCCGAACTTCGAGGTCGCCAACCACTCGTACAGCCACCACGCCTTCAAGTCCCCCTGCTACGGCCTGCCCACGCTCGACGCCGAGGCCGCGCGCGCCGACGTCGACCGGGCGTTCGCGGCGTTCCGCAAGGCCGGAGCCGTCAACACGGTCCCCTACTTCCGCTTCCCCGGCGGCTGCTACGACGACCAGGCGCTGCGGGCCATCGCCACCGCCAAGGTCACCGCCGTGCAGTGGGACGTGGTCAGCGGCGACGCCTTCGCCAAGGATCCCGACGCGGTGGCGCAGCAGGTCCTGGCCGGGGTCAAACCGGGCTCGGTGGTGGTCATGCACTGCACGCGCAGCGCCGCGCCGGTCACCGAGGAGGCCGTCCGGAAGATCGTCCCGGAGCTGCGCAAGCGCGGCTACCGCTTCGTGAAGGTGTCCGACCTCATCGGGAAGTGAGCGGCTGCGCCGCTCAGCCCGAGCAGGCGGTGCGCTGCGCGTCCTGCCACTCGCACACCGGGCACAGCACCCGGCCCGGGGTCGCGACCCCGTATTCGGTGGGCTTGCCGCACTCCACGCAGTCGGCGTACGGCGGCCCGTCCACTCGCCCGTCGGGCGCGCCGCCCGGGGCGTCGCAGTACGACGGTGCACCCTCGTCCGCCTGAAGCACCGGTTCCCGCTCCTGCTCCGCTTCCATGCCCACGAGCCTACTCAGCCCCGGCGCGCGGCGGCCAGGCAGGCCGCCACGCCGGCGCAGCCCGCGAGCAGCACCGCGCCCCCGAGCGGGAGCAGCGGCAGGGGCACCGCGTCGGTGCGGGCGGCCGTGACCAGCGCGGTCACCGCCGCGCGGGCCGGGAGACGGCCACGACCCAGGCCAGCAGGGAGCCGAGGGCGCCGGCGAGCACCGCCCGGCCTCGCCCCGGCACCAGGGGTCTGCTGCACGCCGTGCCCACGGCGGCCCCGTCAGGGCGCAGGCCGCGACCGCCACCGCCCCGCGAGGACGGCCCGTGCGGGGTCCTGCCCGGTGAGGTCCCCGGTGGCCAGGGCGTAGCCGGCGCCGGCCGCGCCCGCGAGCAGGGCCCCGGTCAGAGCGGTGAGCAGGGCCGCGGCGTGCGTGCGGGAGGCTCCGGCGGCGGCCGCCGAGCAGGCCCGTGCCGCCGGGGGTTCGGCGTTCACGCAGATCCGGACCAGCCAGGCGGTCTGCGGGACCAGGCCGGCGGCGGCGAGACCGAGGGAGTCCAGCGTCCGGTCGCCGGGCCGGATCCCGATCGTCACGAAGGCCGCGTAGACGACGAGCGGGGCGACCCAGGCGTGCGAGCGCAGCAGCAGCGCGCTCTGGTAGCGGAGCAGGGGTATCACGGCAGTTCCTTGACGGCGCGGACGTGCCAGGGCGGGTTCGCGGTGAGCAGGGCGCGCAGCACGGAGTCGGAGCGGTCGGCGTCGACGGTCAGCAGGAGCCCGCCCCCGGGGGCCGGTACGCCGGCCGGGCCCTCGGGCGGGGTCGCGCCGGGTGGGCCGTCCACGTGGATCCGTACGAGGGACCCGGGGGACGGCGCGGCGTCGACGAGCAGCAGGGCCGCGCCTTCGAGGCGGTAGCGGGCGTCGGGCAGGCCGGCGAGGCGTCCGGGGTCGTGGTCGACGAACACCACCGTGCCCCCGGCGGCGGTGCGCTCGGTGACGGCCCGGTCGAGTTCGGCGCGGGCGGGGGCGTCCAGTCCGGTCCACGCCTCGTCGAGGACGAGCAGGTCGGGCTCGGCGACCAGGGCCTGGGCGACGGCCACCTTCTGGCTGGTGCCCTTGGACAGTTCCGCCATCGGCGTGCGGGCGTGCGCGGCGGCCCCGAAGCGTTCCAGGGCCGCCGAGGCGCGGCGGGCTGCCTCGGGGCCCGACAGGCCGTGCACCCGGCCGAGGTGGGTCACGTAGGAGCCGGCCGTGAGCGGCAGGGCCGCCGGGAAGCGTTCGGGGACGTAGGCGGTGCGGCGCGGGCGGCCCTCCACGCGCCCCTCGGTCGCGGTGTCGATCCCCGCGAGGAGACGCAACAGGGTGGACTTGCCACCGCCGTTGCCGCCCTCGACGCGGACGAGCGCGCCGGGCGACAGCTCCGCCGAGACACCGCGCAGCACCCAGGGCCTACGCCGCCCGTATCGGCGGCCGACCCCGGTCAGGGTGAGCGGGGCCGGGGTGAGCGGGCTCAGTGGGCCGCCGTCGTTTCGGTTACCTCGCTGGGGCGGACGATGACGAAGCCCTCGCCGCTCAGCTTCAGCTGGACGGCCTCGCCGGAGCCGCCCCGGATCATGGAACCGACCGACTGGGAGCGGTGCAGTCCGGTGTCGAGGGAGGCGCTCCAGCCGACGACCGCGTCGGTGTCGACGTAGACGGGTGCGTGCGGGGTGACGGGGATGATGATCGGGCTCGCGTCGCACACGACGGCGAGCTTGCCCGTGCCGGTGAAGAGGCTGTTGAAGAGGCCGCCGCCGGTCATGCCGGCGCCCTTGACCATCCTGATCTCGTAGGACAGCGTCGGGTCGAAGCACAGGACGTTGCGGCCGTTGACGGTCAGCGCGTCGCCCGGCTCGAAGTCGATGAGGAAGCAGTGGCCGCCCTGGTGGGCGAACCAGGCCTCGCCGCGCCCGCGTACGGACATCAGCGCGAGGCCCTCGCCCGTGACGGCCCGCTTGAGCATGCCGCCTATGCCCTGCCCCTTGCGCTCGAACTTCAGGTCGCCCCGGAAGGCGACCATCGAGCCCTGGCGGGCGAACATCTCACCGTCGACGGTGTACTTGACGGACTTGGCGTTCTGCAGGGTCATGCCGGGTGCGGCGGCCGGCTGCGCCAGGTTGTCGGACGAGAAAAGATCGCTCTTCATGCCCTTGATACTGGCCCGGCCCGGACCCCCTCGGCATCCTCCTCAGGGTGGAGCCTGGCATCCTTGGCGGGATGAGCAGCAGGCACACCGACCAGACCACAGACGTACCCGCCGTCGGGGCGGACAGCCCGTTCCGCCAGGGGCGGATCAGCCGCGACGAGGCGCCGCAGTTCGTGCTGCCGCTGGTCGTGCGCATCGAGAAGGACGGGCCGCCGGCCCGGACGGACGCGCTGGAGACGGCCGCCCGCGCGGTGCTGGTGCTGCTGACGGACGAGCGGGCGCACGACGAGGGCGAGTGGGCCGACGCCGTCCGCGACTGGCAGGACGCCCGGATCCGCAAGGTGGTGCGGCGGGCGCGCGGGGCGGAGTGGCGCAAGGCGGGCACCCTGGCGGGCATCACCGTGCACGGTCGGGACGCGGAGGTACGGGTCTTCCCGCCGGTCCCGCTCGACGGCTGGCCCAAGGAGCTGGCCAAGCTCCAGGTGTCGGGCACCGACCTGGACGACCCGGAGCCCGTCGCCGAGCCGGAGGCCGGGCTTCCGGTGCTGTGGTTGAACCCGGACCTCGACATGTCGGCGGGCAAGGCGATGGCCCAGGCCGGGCACGCCGCGCAGTTGGCGTGGTGGGAGCTGACGGGCGCCGAGCGGCGGGCGTGGCAGGCGGACGGGTTCCGGCTGGCCGTACGCACCGCCCCGCGCGAGCGGTGGGCCGGGCTCAGCGGGAGCGGGCTGCCGGTGGTGCGGGACGCCGGCTTCACGGAGATCGCGCCGGGCTCCTGCACGGTCGTCTCGGACCACCCGGCCCTGCGGGCCCGGCTCTGAGGCCACCGCTCCACCGCTCGTGAGGGGGCCGGGAACCTCAAATGTTGCTCTGAACGTCCCTCCTTGACGGTTGGCCCCACCCGGGCGCGGTGATGACACGGGCAGGACGGTTCGAGAGGGGGCGAGGGGGACATGAAGCCCATGGAACGCCTGGGGGTGGGAATCGGCTGGAGGCCCGAGATCGCGGACGCGGTCGAGCGGCTCGACGGCCTGGACTGGGTCGAGGTGGTGGCGGAGAACGTCTGCCCCGGCCACCTGCCCGACTCGCTGGTGCGGCTGCGCGAGCGCGGGGTGCGCGTGGTCCCGCACGGGGTGTCGCTGGGGCTCGGCGGCGCCGACCGCCCCGACCCCGACCGGCTGGTCGCGCTCGGCGAGCGGGCCGTGGCGCTGGGCGCGCCGCTGGTCACCGAGCACATCGCGTTCGTACGGACCTCCACGCCCGTCCTGGAAGCCGGGCACCTGCTGCCCGTGGCCCGGACGCGGGACGCGCTGGACGTGCTGTGCGAGAACGTCCGGATCGCGCAGGACGCGCTGCCCGTGCCGCTGGCGTTGGAGAACATCGCCGCGCTCATCTCCTGGCCCGGGGAGGAACTGACGGAGGGGCAGTTCCTGACGGAGCTGGTGGAACGGACCGGCGTACGCCTCCTCGTGGACGTGGCGAACCTGCACACCAACCGCGTCAACCGGGGCGAGGACCCGGCGGCCGTCCTGGACGCCATCCCGCTGGAGGCGCTGGCGTACGTGCACGTGGCCGGTGGGGTGGAGCGCGACGGGGTCTGGCACGACACGCACGCGCACCCGGTGCCGCCGGTGGTGCTCGACGTCCTGGCGCGGCTGCGCGAGCGGGTGGACCCGCCGGGGGTGCTGCTGGAACGGGACGACGACTTCCCGCCGGAAGCGGAACTGGCCGGCGAACTGGCCCGCATCCGCGAGGTGGTGACGATCCGCGACGCACCGCCCGGACCGGCGAGCCGACCTGAGGTGGCCGCGGAGGCGGCCGCCGGCGCGGGCGCGGCCGGTAGGGGCGGGGAGGCCGGCGCGGGCGGCGGGGTCGGGGACGCCGTGCGGACTCGGGTGGCGCTCGGGCAGGCGGCCCTGCTGTCGGCCCTGGTCGCGGGGACCCCCGTACCCGAGGGCTTCGACCGGGGACGCGTCCGCGTCCAGACCCGGGCGCTCGCCGCGAAGCGGGCCTCCGTGGTCGCGAAGGTCGCGCCCGAACTCCCCCGGATCCTGGGCGGTCCCACCCCCTACCGCGAGGCCTTCCTCGGCTACGCCCGCCACCGTCCCATGACGGCCGGCTACCGCCGCGACGCCCTGGACTTCGCCGAGCACCTCCTGATCCAGGACCTGCCGGACGACCCCGCGGCCCGCCGCCGGCTCACCGCCTGGTGGCAGGACCGCGCCGGGGCCAGGCCGCCCCGGCGGATCGTGCGCTGGGCCCGTGCCCTGGTGGGGAGGGGCGCGTGAACGCCTTCGACCTCCTCGCCGTCGCCGTCTGGGTCGCCGTCATCGCCTCCACCGCGCTCCTGCTGCGCGGCCTGCACCGCTCCCGGTCCACCGTGACGGCGGCCGCCCCGACGCTGCACGACCTGTCGGAGGCCGCCTTCCTGGCGGGCGGCCCCGGGGCGGTGATCGACGCCGCGCTCGTGTCGCTGCTCGGGGACGGCCGGTTGACGGTCGGCGGCCCGGGGATCGTGCGGCTGCGGTACGGGGCGCAGGCGGTCGACCCCGCCGAGCGGGCCGTCGTCTCGGCCCTCCTGCGGGCTCCGTCCGGCTGGCTGTACCAGGTGCGCTACGCCGCCATGCTGGACCCGGCGGTCCAGGAGGTCGGCGACGGGCTCGCGGCGCGCGGGCTGCTGCTGCCGCCCGGCACCGGGCGTCGGTGGCGGCTCTGGGGTATCGCGCAGGCGGTGGTGTGCGGGGTGTGGGTGCCGCTCTCGATCCCGCTCACCTTCGTGGCCTGGGCCGTGGAGCCGGACTCGCAGGTGCCGTTCCTCGTCAAGGTCTTCCCCGCCCTGCTCATCGGGATCGTCGTCGGTGCCGCGTGCGCGAAGGGGGCCCGGCAGCGGCTGACCCCGGCGGGACGGCAGGCCCTCGCCGCGATGCGGGCCCGGTACGCCGGGGACCCGAACCCCGCCGTCGCGACCGCGCTGTTCGGGTTGGCGGGGCTGAGCGACCCGTACCTGCGCGAGCAGTTGGTACCCGCCGCCCGGAGCACCCGGCTGGCGGCCGCCCAGGCACGCGGACACGGCTCGGCGCGTGGGTCGCGCCTGTCGTCCGGCTCGTCCGAGGCGTTCGGGGAGGTGGTCCCGGTGCTGTGGTGCGCCGGGAGCGACGGGGGCGGCTCGGGCGGGGGCGGGGGGTGCGGCAGCGGCTCCTCCGGGTCGAGCTGCTCCTCCTCGTCCGGTTCCGGCTGCTCTTCCTCGTCCGGTTCCAGTTGTGCCGGCTCCAGCTCCGGTTCCAGCTGCTCCAGCAGCTCCAGCAGCTCCTGAGGGGCCGTCACGACGGTGGCGTGACCCAGGCCGGCCTCGGGTGGGGTTGGGGCATTCGGGGGGACGGTGCCCGACACCCGGCGGTGGGCCTGTACAGGGGCGCGGCGCCGGCATCTCATCGGACCAGTCGATGAGAACGAAGGGTCGCCATGCGGACGACGACGCTCACGCGCTACGGGTCGGTCGCGGCGGCCCTCTCCCTCGCCCTGTGCGCACCGCCCACGGCCCCCGCCCGAGCGGCGGACACCGCCCTCGCCGCCGTCGCGAACGCGGGCGCCGAACGGGTCGCGCGTCAGGCGGCCGCGCGCGCCGAGGACGGGCAGGGGCTCGCGTTCGGGCCCTGTCCCGCCGTCGAGGGGCTGCCCGATCCGGTGCGCTGCGCGACCCTGCGCGTCCCCCTCGACTACGCCCGCCCCGACGGCCCGGAGATCTCCCTCACCGTCAGCCGCGTCCCGGCCACCGGCCAGGACGGCGCCGCCCGCCAGGGCGCGCTCGTGTACAACCCGGGCGGGCCGGGCGCCTCGGGGATGTACTTCCCGCTCATGGCCGGGCGGCCCGCCTGGAAGCGGATCGCCGCCGCCTACGACCTCGTCGGCTACGCCCCGCGTGGCGTGGGCCGCTCCGCCCCGCTGACCTGCGAGGAGCCAAAGCAGCGGCGCCGTGCGCCCACGCAGGTGCAGGCCGTTCCCTCGCCCGCGTACAAGGCCGAGCGGCGGGCCGCCGCCCGCGCCTACGCCCTCGGCTGCGCCCGCCACGCGGGGCCGGCCCTCGCGCACTACACGACGCTGGACAACGTCCGTGACCTGCACGTGCTGCGGGCGGCCCTCGGCGAGCGGCGGCTGACGTTCATGGGCGCCTCCTACGGCACCTACCTCGGGGCCGTCTACGCCACCCTCTTCCCGGACCGGGTCCGCCGCATGGTCCTCGACTCGGCGGTGGATCCCGACCCGCGCCGCGTCTGGTACCGCAACAACCTCGACCAGGCCCCGGCCTTCGAACGCCGCTGGGCCGACTTCCGCGCCTGGGCGGCCCGGCACGACGCCGCGTACGGGCTCGGCGCCACCCCGCGGGCGGTCGGGGAGAGTTACGAGCGGGTCCGCGCGGCCCTGGCCCGCACCCCGGCGGGCGGGGTCGTGGGGACGGGCGAGCTGCACGCCGCGTACCTCCAGGCGGCCTACTACGACGACGTGTGGCCCGAGCGGGCGGCCGCCCTGGCCGCGTTCCTGCGCGGCGACCCGCGCCCGCTCACCGAGCAGGCGGCCCCCGATCCGGAGCGGGCGGCCGAGGTCGCGAACGCGACGGCGGTCTACACGGCGGTGCTGTGCAACGACGCCCCGTGGCCCGCCGACTGGGAGACCTGGGACCGGGACAACACCGAACTGGCCCGGCGGGCGCCCTTCGAGACCTGGGCGAACGCCTTCCTCAACCTGCCGTGCGCGTCCTGGCCGGTCCCCGTACGGCAGCGGCCGACGCCCGTCGGGGCGGGGCGGCGGGGGCTCGCGGGGACCCTGGTGGTCGCGGCGGAACGGGACGGGGCGACGCCCTACCCGGGCGCGCTGGAGCTGCAACGGCGGCTCGGGCCGGGTGCCGCGCTGGTCACGGAGCGGGGGGCCGGTACCCACGGCGTGGTGGGCGGACGCAACGGATGCGTGGACCGCCACGTGGAGCGGTACCTGCTGACGGGGGCCACCCCGGGGTGGCGCGTCGCGTGCGCGCCGCATCCGGAGCCCGCGCCGGTGTCGCTGGACGAGCGGGCGGCGAGCGCTCCCAGGGCGCTGCTGCCGCCGTTCGTCTGAACTTCCGGGCGGGGTCTCCGGCTGCGTCGATTCGGGGGTTGGGGCCTGTCCTGCGGATCAGGCCCAGCCACCCGATCACCGGAGGCCGAGGCCGCTGGTCCGCGGTCGTCCTCCGGTCCTTCCCCCCAGGGGAGGTATCAGGCGAGCCCTGCCACCAGATCGGCGACGGACTTGCGGCGCCCGGTGTAGAAGGGCACCTCTTCGCGGACGTGCATCCGGGCCTCGGAGGCACGCAGGTGACGCATGAGGTCGACGATGCGGTAGAGCTCGTCGGACTCGAAGGCGAGCAGCCACTCGTAGTCGCCCAGCGAGAACGAGGCGACGGTGTTGGCGCGCACGTCGGGGTAGCCGCGGGCCATCTTGCCGTGGTCGGCGAGCATGCGGCGACGGTCCTCGTCGGGCAGCAGGTACCAGTCGTACGAGCGTACGAACGGGTAGACGCTGACGTAGTCGCGGGCGACCTCGTCGGCGAGGAAGGCCGGGATGTGCGACTTGTTGAACTCGGCCGGGCGGTGCAGGGCCATGTTCGACCACACCGGCTCCAGCGCGCGACCCAGCTTGGTGCGGCGGAACAGGTTGTAGGCGGTCTGCAGCTCGTCGGCGGTCTCCGCGTGCCACCAGATCATGATGTCCGCGTCGGCGCGCAGGCCGGAGACGTCATAGGTGCCGCGGACGGTGATGTCCTTGGCGGCCAGCTGGTCGAAGAGCTCCTGGACCTCGTCGGCGAACCCGGCGCGGTCCTCCGGGAGGACGTCCTTCAGCTTGAAGACGGACCACAGGGTGTAGCGGATGACCTCGTTGAGGTCCTTCGCCTTCTTCCCCGCGTTGGGAATCTTCTCTGGTGCAGTCATGTGTCCATTGTCCCGTGTGCTGATCAGTGGTCTGCGCCAGGGGTGGCCATCGAGGCGAGGACCGCGTCGACCGCCTTCCCGGCCCCGGCGACGCAGGCCGGGATGCCCACGCCTTCGTAGAGGGCTCCGCACACGGCGAGGCCCGGCAGGTCGGCCACGGCGGCGCGGATGCGGGCGACGCGGGTGAGGTGGCCGACGGGGTACTGGGGCAGGCCGTCGTTCCAGCGGGTGACGGTGGAGGCGACGGGCCGGGCGGTGAGGCCCACGGCCTCGCGGAGGTCGGCGAGGGAGACGTCGACGAGTTCGGCGTCGTCGCGGTCCAGGTCCCCTTCGTCGCCGTGCCGGCCGACGGAGGTGCGCAGCAGGAAGAGGTCGGGGTCGGCGCCGGCCCAGGACCACTTGTTGCTGGAGAAGGTGGAGGCCTTGATGGTGCGGCCGTCGACGGGCGGCACGAGGAAGCCGCTGGCGCTCCCCGTCGTGATGGCCTCGGGCAGCTCGGAGCGGCGGAAGGCCATGGTCACCAGGGCCATGGAGGCGTACTCGACCTCGCGCAGCCCGGCGGCGGCGGCCGGGGCGAGGGGGGCGAGGAGGCGGGCGGCCGGTCCGGCGGGGACGGCGACGATCACGCCGTCGGCCTCGACGGCCCCGGTGTCGGTCACGACCCGCCAGCCGTGCGGCGTCCGCAGGACCTCGCTGACGGGGGCTCCCGTCCGCAGGTCCGCGCCGGCGGCCCGGCAGGCGTCGGCGACGGCCTGCGGGAGCCGCCCGATGCCGCCGTCGATGCCGGCGAAGACGGGGCCGCTCGCCTGCGGTTGCCCGGCCGCCCGGCGCTGGAGTGCGCGGACGCCCTCGCCCAGCAGGGTGTGGGTGCGGGCGGCCTCGAAGAGCTGGGGGACGGCGGCCCGCATCGAGATGCGGTAGGCGTTGCCCGCGTAGACGCCGCCGAGCAGCGGTTCCACGAGCCGGTCGACGACCTCGTGGCCCAGGCGCGCGGCGACGTACTCGCCCACCGCGACGTCCTCGCCGATCTCGGCGGGCGGCAGGGCGCTCTCGGCGCCGATGCGGGCCAGTCCCTCGGGGGAGAGCACTCCGGAGGCGGCGAGGGGTCCGGATTCGGCGGGGACGCCCATGACGTGGCCGCGCGGCATGGGCCGCAGGGCGCCGCGGGTCCACAGGTGGGCGGTGGTGGTGGCGGGGGCCTGGAGGGCGTCGCCGAGGCCGACGGCCTTGGCGAGTTCCACGCCTTCGGGGCGGCGGGCGAGGATCGATTCGGCGCCCAGGTCGACGCGTACGCCGGCCAGTTCGCCTGCGTGGAGCTTGCCGCCGAGGCGGGGGCCCGCCTCCAGGAGGGTCACGCGCAGGCCGTCGGCGAGCAGCCGGTGCGCCGCGGCGAGGCCGGCGATGCCGCCGCCCACGACGACGACATGGCCGGTGCGACCCTGCCGTTCCGTACGCATGTCCGCTTCGTTCATGGACACATCGTCTCAGACCGATCGGTGAGGCCGGACCGTGACCTCATCGGGACCGCCTCGATGCCGTGCGTACGAAACCCCGGACGCGACCCTGGACGTCGAAACGGCGACATCAGCCGATCCCACGGGGGGTATTCACGATGCACGCGTTCCACAGACGTCGCTCGGCGGCGGGTCTCGCGACCCTGGCCCTGGCCGGGGTCATCGCTCTCACCGGCTGCGCCGCCGACGCGTCCCCGCAGGCCGGCGACAAGGCCGCGGCGGCCCCGCGCGAGGCGGCGGCCGAGGGCGCCGCGCAGCCGGGGGGAGGCGCGGCCGCCGCCCCCTCGACGGCGAACGGGAAGCCGGGGCAGCAGCCGGCCGCCGTCCGCCCGAACGTCATCCGTACGGGCAGGCTCGGTATCGAGACGACGCGGCCGCAGGAGGTCCTGGCGACGGCGCGCACGGCGGCCGAGGGCGCGGGCGGCTACGTCGGCAACGAGTCCACCGAGCGCGGCGCGGACGGCCGGATGACCTCGACGCTGACCCTGCGCGTGCCCGGTGACCGCTTCGACGCGGTGATCGGCGCCCTGGAGGGCGGCGGGAAGTTGCTGAACCGGAAGGTCGAGGCGCAGGACGTGACCGAGAAGGTCGCCGACGTCGACAGCCGGGTCAAGTCGCAGCAGGCCAGCGTGGCCCGGGTGCGGGAGATGATGGAGAAGGCCTCGGGCCTGTCCGACGTGGTGATGCTGGAGAGCGAACTGAGCCGGCGTCAGGCCGACCTGGAGTCGCTGTTGGCCCAGCAGAACGCGCTGAGGGACCAGACCTCCATGGGCACGATCACGCTGTCGGTCTCCGAACCGGCGCCGAAGCCGGAGGAGAAGAAGGCGAAGGAGAAGGAGCCGCCGGCCTTCGGGGACGCCCTCTCCGGCGGCTGGTCGGTGTTCTCCACACTGGTGCGGTACGTGGTGTTGGCGCTCGCCGCGGTGCTGCCGTTCGCGCTGGCCGCCGTGCTGGTCGTGCTGGGCTTCAAGGGGTACCGCCGGCTGCGCCCGGCGAAGCCGAAGCCGGGCCCGGAGCCCGTACGGGTCCCCCACCAGGCGCCGGCCCCGACCGGAGCGGGGGTGGAGGACGGGGAGGGCTGAGGGGCGCGGGCACCCGTAGCGTGTTCCCGTAGAACCGGATACGGCAACGGCGCGGAACGGGGCGGACGATGGCGAAGGAACGACTGGTGGTGGTCGGCGGCGACGCGGCGGGGATGTCCGCCGCGTCGCAGGCACGGCGGCTGAAGGGCCCGGCGGAGCTGGACATCGTCGCGTTCGAGCGCGGCCACTTCACCTCGTACTCGGCGTGCGGGATCCCGTACTGGATCGGCGGGCACGTCGCCGAGCGGGACGGGCTGATCGCGCGGACCCCCGAGGAGCACCGGGCCCGCGACATCGACCTGCGGATGCGGACCGAGGTCGTGGAGCTGGACGTGGCCGGGCGGCGGGTGCGCGCCCTGGACCTGGACAGCGGCGTCGAGACCTGGACGGGCTACGACAAGCTGGTCCTCGCGATGGGCGCCCGCCCCGTCCGCCCGAAGCTCCCCGGGATCGGGGCGCACGGGGTGCACGGGGTCCAGTCCCTGGACGACGGCACGCGGCTGATGGCCACCCTGGAGCGTACGGAGGGCCGGCGCGCGGTGGTGGTCGGCGCGGGCTACATCGGCGTGGAGATGGCGGAGGCCCTGGTCGAGCGGGGTTTCGAGGTCACCGTCCTGAACCGGGGCGAGCAGCCGATGTCGACGCTGGACCCGGACATGGGCGGCCTGGTGCACAGCGCGATGAACCGCATGGGGATCCGTACGGTCTCCCGCGCCGAGGTGGCGAAGATCCTCACCGACGAGGAGGGCCGGGCGCGGGCGGTGGCCACCGAGGACGGGGAGGAGTACCCGGCGGACGTGGTGGTGCTCGGCATCGGCGTGGAGCCGCGTACGGCACTGGCCCGGGAGGCGGGGCTGCCGCTCGGCGAGTCGGGCGGTCTGCTGACGGACCTGTCCATGCGGGTGCGGGGGTACGAGGACATCTGGGCGGGCGGTGACTGCGTGGAGGTCCTGGACCTGGTGGCGGGCCGCAATCGGCACATTCCGCTGGGCACGCACGCCAACAAGCACGGCCAGGTGATCGGCTCGGGCGTGGGCGGCGGCTACGCGACGTTCCCCGGGGTGGTGGGCACGGCCGTCAGCAAGGTCTGCGACCTGGAGATCGCCCGGACGGGGCTGCGGGAGCGGGACGCGCTGGCGGCGGGCCTGCGCTTCGTGACGGCGACGATCCGGTCGACGAACACGGCGGGGTACTACCCGGGGGCGGCGGAGATGACGGTGAAGATGCTGGCGGAGCGGCGTACGGGGCGGCTGCTGGGCGTGCAGATCGTCGGCGGGGCCGGTGCCGCGAAGCGGGTGGACATCGCGGCGGTCGCCCTGACGGCCGGGATGACGGTGGAACAGGTCGTCTCCCTCGACCTGGGCTACGCGCCCCCGTTCTCCCCGGTCTGGGACCCCGTCCTGGTGGCGGCCCGCAAGGCGGTCTCAGCGGTGCGGGCGGCGGGCGTCTGAACCCGGTTCACCGGGGCTCAAGCGCCGGACGGGCTGGAAAATCCAGCCTCGCCGGCGTTTGAGGCGCGGGGGTCCGGGGGCAGAGCCCCCGGCAGCGGCGCGGCAGGGCCTAGCGGGCCGTCTTGGTGTGGACGTAGTCCACCAGGCGGGTCAGCGCGTCGGGGTCGGTGGTCGGGAGGACGCCGTGGCCGAGGTTGAAGACGTGACCCTCCAGGCCGGCCGCGGCCGCGAGGACCTCGTCCGTCTTGGCCCGCACCGCGTCCTCGGTGGAGAACAGGACCGCCGGGTCCAGGTTCCCCTGGAGCGCCTTGCCGGGGCCGACCCGGCGGGCGGCCTCGTCGAGCGAGACCCGGTAGTCGACGCCCACGACGTCCGCCCCGGCCTCGCCCATCAGCCCGAGCAGCTCACCGGTGCCCACGCCGAAGTGGATGCGCGGGACCCCGTACGAGGCGACGGATTCCAGGACCTTCGCCGACGCCGGCATCACCGAGCGGCGGTAGTCGGCGGGCGCCAGCGCGCCGACCCAGGAGTCGAAGAGCTGGATCGCGGAGGCGCCGGCCTCGATCTGGACCTTCAGGAAGGCGGAGGTGATCTCGGCGAGGCGGTCGAGGAGCTCGGCCCACAGCTGCGGGTCCCCGTACATGAGGGCCTTGGTGTGCTCGTGGTTCTTCGACGGACCGCCCTCGACGAGGTAGCTCGCGAGGGTGAAAGGCGCTCCGGCGAACCCGATCAACGGCGTGCCGCCCAGTTCACCCGTGAGCATGCCGATCGCCTCGGTGACGTAGGAGACGTCCTCCGGGGTGAGGTCGCGCAGCTGTGCGAGGTCTTCGCGACGACGGATCGGTCGGGCGACGACGGGGCCGATGCCCGGCTTGATGTCGAGGTCGACGCCGATGGCCTTCAGCGGGACCACGATGTCGGAGAAGAAGATCGCCGCGTCGACGTCGTGGCGGCGCACCGGCTGCAGGGTGATCTCGGTGACCAGATCGGGGCGCATGCAGGACTCCAGCATGGCCGTGCCCTCGCGCACCTTGCGGTACTCGGGGAGTGAGCGGCCGGCCTGCCTCATGAACCACACCGGGGTGTGCGGCACCGGCTCGCGCCGGCACGCCTTCAGGAAGGCGGAATCGTACGTCTGACTCGGCAGGCCCTGGGGGCGATCGTTGGCGCTCACGACTCAAATCTTCGCACGTATGAAGAAGTGCCCGGCGCGGGCCGGGTGTCCCTGCGCCGTACGGGCGCCCGCTGCGCCTAGTCTTCCCGGCATGGCTGCGGCTCAGGGACGATTTTCAGATGGCGCCGACGGTACGGACAGCGCGAAGGAGACCTCCGTCCCGCTCCCGTTCCGACGGGCGGTCGACGGCTTGAGGAAGGCGAGACTGCGGCCCGGGATCGAGATCGACCCGACGAAGCCGCCGCAGCGCCTGGCGCCGTACGCGTACGCGCTGGAGGCGGCCGTCGTGGACGGCGAGGACGATCTCGCCGACGGGCGCCTGATCCTGCTGCACGATCCCGCCGGGCACGAGGCGTGGCGCGGCACCTTCCGGCTGGTGACGCTCGTACGGGCGGAGCTGGAGCCGGAGATGGCGGCCGATCCACTCCTGCCGGAGGTCTGCTGGTCCTGGTTGACGGGGGCACTGGAAGCGCGCGGGTTGACGTACGGGGAGGCGAGCGGAACCGTCACCATGGCGAGCTCGCACTACTTCGGCGGGCTCGGGGAGCGGCGTGCGGCCACGCAGATCGAAATCAGGGCCTCGTGGACGCCCCGTGAGGGGGTGGGCGGGGTGCCGGACACCTCGGCGCACCTGTCGGCGTGGTGCGAGCTGCTGTGCCAGATCGCGGGGCTGCCCCCGGTAGGACCGACGGACGCGGGTACGGGCGTGGTGTCGCTGCCACAGCGGCGCGGTCCGCACCACCCGTAGGGGTCGGGGCGGCGTTGACGGGTTGTCAAAACCGGGCGTCCCGTGCGGGCTTCTGACCGTCGCGTGATCGATCGTGCGTCCGAATTGCCCGAATTGTTACTCACCAAATCGTGATCATTCCCTAAAGCCGGGCGGGTGACGTGCCGAAGGAGTCAGTGACCATCCGCACGGTTCGCACCGGCTTCCTTCCCCGAGCCGGCCGTCCCGCCACTCCCCCAGGAGGCCTAGGTGTCCGTTCTTCTCGAGCAGCCCGCAAGCCTGGTCGCCTACCGCCCGAACAAGCCGACGGCCATGGTCGTCGTGGCCGACCCGCGCGTCCGTTCCACCGTGACCCGCCATCTGTGGGCCCTCGGAGTCCGTGACGTGATCGAGGCGTCGTCCATCGCGGAGGCCCGCCCCCGCGTCGGCAGCCCTCGTGACATCTGCGTGGCCGACGTCCACCTGCCCGACGGTTCCGGTCTCACCCTGCTCTCCGAGACCCGCGCCGCCGGCTGGCCGAACGGCCTGGCCCTGTCCGCCGCCGACGACATCGGCGCCGTGCGCAACGCCCTCGCCGGCGGTGTGAAGGGCTACGTCGTCACCGGTACGCGGACCAACATCGGGCTCCCCACCCGGCCCGGCGCCGCCCCCATCGGCGCCGCCGCCGCGCGCATGCACCGCCGCCCCCCGGGCGCCCCGAGCCACCCGGGCGGCTACCGCGAGCTCTCCGGACGCGAGGTCGAGGTCCTGCGCCTCGTCGCGGAGGGCCAGTCCAACAAGGCCATCGGCGTCTCGATGGGCCTGTCCGCCCTGACCGTCAAGTCCCACCTCGCCCGGATCGCCCGCAAGCTGGGCACCGGCGACCGGGCCGGGATGGTCGCCGTCGCCCTGCGGACGGGGATCATCCACTGACCCCGCCCGAGATACCCGGGTCCGCATCACCCCACTCCCCCTCGCGCCCGTCGACGGAACGTTCCGGCGACGGGCGCGTCACATCCACGGATACCCTTGACCGGTGACCGACGCCCAAGAGACCGCAGCAGACCTGCGCACCACCACCGGGGGCGGCCCCCCGGACGAAGAGGTTTCGTCCGATGGGCCCATTCCGTTGCTAGAACCCCGCGAGGGCATCCCTCCGGTCGTCGCCGACCCCGAGGCCCTCGCCCGGGTGGTCGCGGCCTTCGCCGCGGGCACCGGCCCCGTGGCCGTCGACGCCGAACGCGCCTCCGGATACCGCTACGGCCAGCGCGCCTACCTGGTGCAGCTGCGCCGCGAGGGCGCCGGGTCCGCGTTGATCGACCCGATCGGCTGCCCCGACCTGTCGACGCTCGGCGAGGCCCTGTCCGGGGCCGAGTGGATCCTGCACGCCGCGACACAGGACCTGCCGTGCCTGCGCGAAATAGGCATGGCGCCGACCTCGCTGTTCGACACCGAGCTGGCCGGCCGGCTGGCCGGTTTCCCCCGGGTCGGACTCGGCGCGATGGTCGAGAGCGTCCTCGGCTACGTCCTGGAGAAGGGCCACTCCGCCGTCGACTGGTCCACCCGCCCGCTGCCCGAGCCGTGGCTGCGCTACGCCGCTCTGGACGTGGAGCTGCTCGTGGACCTGCGCGACGCCCTGGAGAAGGAGCTGGAGCGCCAGGGCAAGCTGGAGTGGGCCCACCAGGAGTTCGACGCCATCGCCGCCGCGCCGCCCGCCCCGCCCCGCAAGGACCCGTGGCGGCGTACGTCCGGCATGCACAAGGTCCGCCGCCGCCGGCAGATGGCGGTCGTGCGGGAGCTGTGGGAGTCCCGCGACCGGATCGCCCAGCGCCGGGACGTCTCCCCCGGGAAGGTCCTCGGGGACGCCGCGATCGTCGAGGCGGCCCTCGCCCTGCCGGCGAACGTGCACGCGCTGTCCGCGCTGCCCGGGTACGGGCAGCGGATGGGGCGCCGGCAGCTGGACCAGTGGATGGCGGCCGTGGACCGGGCCAAGGAGCTGCCCGAGAACGAGCTGCCGCAGCCGGGTGCCACCCCGGCCGGTCCGCCGCCGCCGCGCTCCTGGGCGGACAAGGACCCCGCCGCCGCGGCGCGGCTGTCGGCGGCCCGCACGGCCGTCACCGCGCTCGCGGAGGCGCTGAACCTGCCGCAGGAGAACCTGATCACCCCGGACACCGTGCGCCGGCTCTGCTGGGAACCCCCGCAGCGACTGGAGCCCGACACCGTGGCCGCGGCCCTCGCCGGTTACGGCGCCCGCCCCTGGCAGATCGAGCAGGTGACCCCCGCCCTGGTCACCGCCCTGGCGGCGACCGCCTGACGCGGCGACACACCCGAAAGAGCCCCCGGCCGTTGGTCGGGGGCTCTTTGCGTCCCGATTCCGCAACAGGGTCACCCGATCACTTTTGAACACGCTCAAACCCGGCTAGCTTTTTGAACATGATCAACAAAGGGTTTGAGGGATGGGTGGGCGACTTCGAGGCCGAGCGGGAGCGGCGCGCGGCCGTGGGGGATCCGGACTGGACCCTCGGGGCGGCCCTCGATCCGGCGCTCGTACGGAGCCTGCAGCGGTTCCAGGTCGGCGAGGACGGGGACGGCTCGGCCCTGATCGGCAAGGCGGACCGGGCCGGGGACCCGGTGTACACGCGGGCGGTACGGCTCTTCGTGGCGGAGGAGCAGAACCACGCGCGGATGCTGGCGCTGCTCCTGGCGGCGGGCGGGGCCGAAACCCTGGCCGGGCACTGGAGCGACGCCGTGTTCGTCCGGCTGCGGCGACTGCTGGGGCTTCGCATGGAGCTGCTGGTGCTGATGGTGGCGGAGGCGGTGGCCCTGCGGTACTACCGGGCGGTGCGGGACGGGACCCCGGATCCGCTGACCGCGGAGGTGGCGGGGCGGATCCTGGCGGACGAGGAACGCCATGTCCCCTTCCACTGCCGGCGACTGCGGGAGGCCCTGGCCCCGCTCCCGGCCCCGGCCCGCCGGGCCGCGACGCTGGCCTGGCAGGCCATGCTCGCGGGAGCGGGCGCGGTCGTGGCGCTGGATCACGGCCCGGCCCTGCGCCGGCTCGGCGTCCGACGCGGCCGCTTCGTGACGGACGTGATCCGCTCCTCCACCGCGCCGGCCAGGGCGATGTCCACCGCCCCGCCGCGGCCCCGACCCCGGCCCCCGCCCCGGCCCGCACCCCGGCCGAAGCCGGCCCCGCCGGCGCGTGAGGCGCGGTCCCGGGTACGGGCGGCGCTCCCGCGCGGGAGTGTGACGTTCGCCGCTCCTCCCGGAGGGGGTGTGCATGCCAGTTACCGGCAAGTAGCATGGCCGGGTGAGCGGGCGCTCAGCCACCGGCCGAACGCCCCCGCGCAGCAGTGCACACCCGCACCTGGAGGAGAGCCAACGTGCCTCGTACCGTCAGGGACGTCGTCTTCGTCGACGGCGTCCGCACCCCGTTCGGCAAGGCGGGCCCGAAGGGCATCTACCACGAGACCCGCGCCGACGACCTCGTCGTGAAGGCGATCCGGGAGCTGCTGCGCCGCAACCCGGACCTGGACCCCAAGAAGATCGACGAGGTCGCCATCGCCGCGACCACGCAGATCGGCGACCAGGGCCTGACGCTGGGCCGCACGGCCGGCATCCTCGCGGGCCTCCCGCAGTCCGTCCCGGGCTACTCCATCGACCGCATGTGCGCCGGCGCGCTGACCGCCGTGACCGCCGTCGCGGGCGGTGTGGCCTTCGGTGCCTACGACGTCGCCCTCGCCGGCGGTGTCGAGCACATGGGCCGCCACCCGATGGGCGAGGGCGTCGACCCGAACCCGCGCTTCGTCTCCGAGAAGCTGGTCGACGAGTCCGCCCTGTTCATGGGCATGACCGCCGAGAACCTGCACGACCGGTACCCGACGATCACCAAGCTCCGCGCCGACGAGTACGCCGTGCGCTCGCAGGAGAAGGCCGCCAAGGCGTACGCCGACGGCAAGATCCAGCAGGACCTGGTCCCGATCTCGGTGCGCAACACCAACGCCGAGGTCGGCGAGACCGGCTGGGGCCTCGTCACCACCGACGAGCCGATGCGTCCGGGCACCACGCTGGAGAACCTGGCGAACCTGAAGACCCCGTTCCGTACGCACGGTCGGGTCACCGCGGGCAACGCCGCCGGTCTCAACGACGGCGCCACCGCCGCGATCATCGCGTCCGAGGACTTCGCCCGCGAGAACAACCTCCCGGTCAAGATGCGCCTGGTCTCGTACTCCTTCGCGGGTGTCGAGCCCGAGGTCATGGGCTACGGCCCGATCCCGGCCACCGAGAAGGCCCTCGCCCAGGCCGGCCTGTCCATCGAGGACATCGGCCTGTTCGAGATCAACGAGGCGTTCGCCGTCCAGGTCCTCGCGTTCCTGGAGCACTACGGCATCGCCGACGACGACGCCCGCGTGAACCAGTACGGCGGCGCGATCGCCTTCGGTCACCCGCTGGCCTCCTCCGGCGTCCGTCTGATGACGCAGCTGGCCCGCCAGTTCGAGGAGCAGCCGCACGTCCGCTACGGCCTGACCACCATGTGCGTCGGCTTCGGCATGGGCGCGACCGTCATCTGGGAGAACCCGCACTTCACCGCCGAGGGAGACGCCAAGTGAGCACCACCGCTGAGCTCCTGAAGGGTGCGGCCGAGCTGTTCCCGGACGAGGTCGTCACGTCCACGCACGTCCGTCACCTGGACCTGCCGTTCGGCGCCGGGCGCTTCGCGCTCGTCACGCTGGACAACGGCTTCGACCACACGAAGCCGACCACCTTCGGCCCGCAGTCCCTGGCCAACCTGAACGCGGCGATCGACCAGGTCGAGCAGGAGGCCCTGGCCGGCTCCATCGTCGGCGCGGGCATCACCGGCAAGCCGTTCATCTTCGCGGTCGGCGCCGACCTCAAGGGCGTCGAGCTGCTGAAGCAGCACGACGAGGCGCTGGCCATCGGCAAGGGCGGCCACGACGTCTTCAAGCGCCTCTCGGCGCTGGCCGTCCCGACCTTCGCGTACTACAACGGCGCGGCGATGGGCGGCGGTGTCGAGGTCGGTCTGCACTGCTCCTACCGCACCGTCTCGAAGGCCATCCCGGCCTTCTCGCTGCCCGAGGTCTTCCTCGGCCTGGTCCCCGGCTGGGGCGGCTGCGCCATCCTGCCGAACCTGATCGGCGCGGAGCGCGCGGTCTCGGTGATCATCGAGAACTCGCTGAACCAGAACCGGCAGCTCAAGGGCAAGCAGGTCTTCGAGCTCGGCATCGCCGACGCGATCTTCGAGGGCGCCGACTTCCTGGAGCAGTCCCTCATCTGGACCGCGAAGGTCCTCAAGGGCGAGACCGAGGTCGTACGCGCCGAGGTCGACCGCGGCGAGGCGTGGGACGCGGCCGTCGCCAAGGGCCGTTTCATCGCGGACTCCAAGGTGCACGGCGCGGCCCCGGCCGCCTACCGCGCGCTGGACATCATCGCGGCGGCCAAGGACGGCGACCTCCAGGCCGGCTTCGACGCCGAGGACAAGGCGCTGGCCGACCTCATCATGGGCGGCGAGCTGCGCTCGGGCATCTACGCCTTCAACCTGGTGCAGAAGCGCGGCAAGCGCCCGGCGGGCGCCCCGGACAAGTCGCTGGCCCGTCCGGTCACCAAGGTCGGCGTCGTCGGCGCGGGCCTGATGGCCTCGCAGCTGGCGCTGCTCTTCCTGCGTCGCCTGGAGGTGCCGGTGGTCCTCACCGACATCGACCAGGAGCGCGTGGACAAGGGTGTGGGCTACGTCCACGCCGAGATCCAGAAGCTGCTCGGCAAGGGCCGCATCAACCAGGACAAGGCCAACCGCCTGACCGCCCTGGTGACCGGTGTCCTGGACAAGGCCGAGGGCTTCGCGGACGCGGACTTCATCATCGAGGCCGTGTTCGAGGAGATGTCCGTCAAGCAGAAGGTGTTCGCGGAGGTCGAGGCGGTCGCCCCGGCGCACGCGATCCTCGCCACCAACACCTCCTCGCTGTCGGTGTCGGAGATGGCCTCGAAGCTCCGCCACCCGGAGCGCGTGGTCGGCTTCCACTTCTTCAACCCGGTCGCGATCCTCCCGCTGCTGGAGATCGTCCGCGGTGAGCAGACCGACGACGCCTCGCTGGCCACGGCCTTCGGTGTCGCCAAGAAGCTGAAGAAGACCGCGGTCCTCACCAAGGACGCCCCGGCGTTCGTCGTGAACCGCATCCTGACCCGCTTCATGGGCGAGATCCAGAACGTCATCGACGAGGGCACCCCGGTGGCCACGGCGGAGAAGGCCATCGAGCCGCTCGGCCTGCCGATGTCCCCGCTGGTGCTCCTGGAGCTCGTCGGCCCGGCGATCGGTCTGCACGTCTCCGAGACCCTGAACCGTTCCTTCCCGGAGCGCTTCACGGTCTCCCCGAACCTGGCGGCCGTGGTCAAGGCCGGCAAGCGCGGCTTCTACGTCTACGATTCCGGCAAGCCGGAGCTGGACCCCGAGGTCGCCGCCCTCCTGGTGCAGGGCGACTCCGTCCTGACCGAGGAGCAGGTCCGCGACCGCGTCCTGGACGCGGTGGCGCAGGAGATCGGCCTGATGCTGGAGGAGGGTGTCGTGGCCGAGGCCCAGGACATCGACCTCTGCCTCATCACGGGCGCCGGCTGGCCCTTCCACCTGGGCGGCATCACGCCGTACCTGGACCGTGAGGGCGTCTCCGAGCGGGTGAACGGCAAGCGGTTCCTCGCGCCGGGCACCGCGAGCGTCCCCGCCTAGTCCCCCACGGGCCGGAAGTCCCCCGGGACCCGAAAGGGCCCGTCCGCACAGGGGTGCGGACGGGCCCTTTCGCATGCCCGATCCGGGATCGGCGGGTCATTTGCGGCCGGCGCGTCCCGGCTTGACGAGGCGCTGGGCGGCGGGCGACGCGGGGTTGATGCGCAGGGCGTTGCGGGCCGCCTCGCGGCGCAGGTCGTCGCCGGCCTTGCCCAGCCTCGCGGCGGTCTCCGCGATCCGCAGCCACACCAGGGCCCGCCCGCTGTCGGAGGAGATGTGGATGGCGCGCTGGATCCGGCGCTTGGCCTGGTCGACCTCCTTGCGGCGGCTGTGCGCCTGGGCCATGCCGAGGAGCAGGTCGAGGTTCTCGTACTCGGCGAGGAGGCGGGCGCCCACCTCCAGGATGCCCCGGTCGTCCTTGGCCTCCACGAGGGAGGCGAACCCGCTGAGCGTGATGTCGGTGAACGGGACGTCGTCCTGGCCGCGCTCGCGCGTGGCGAGGAAGGTCCAGCCCGTGCCGCGCCGCCACTTCCAGGTGCGCGGGCCCGGCAGGTCGAGGCGGGTGCGGGTGCGCTCGTTGAAGTGCATGGACAGCTCGGGGCGGCCCTCCCACTGGTCGACGGCGGCTTCCACGTACGCCTCGGCGACCTCGCGCAGGAAGGCGTACCGCTTGGGCTGCATGCAGTAGCCGACGGCCTGGACGTAGGGGGTCACCTCGGAGCGGATGTACTCGACGTCCAGCACCCGGTCGACGGTGGCGCCGGTGGGGGCCTCCAGGTCGGGCAGCAGGGCGTGGGTGAGGGTGGCGGGGATGCGGTTGCTGTTGGCGTAGGGGCGCATCCGGCGGATGACCTCCAGCGCGCCGATCTGGGCGACGGGGATGCCGTAGAGGGCGCGGGCGGTGAACAGGCCGGTCGAGAAGCAGCCGATGACCTGTCGGGGCGCGAGGTGGGCGAAGACCGTCTCGGCGAGGACGGGGACGTCCAGGACGAGGAAGGCGACGCCGGCCTCGCGGGCCGCCTCGCCGAGGGTGTCGGCGAGGCTGGAGGGGGCGCTGGGGTGCGGTTTGAAGACGACGGAGGTGAAGCCGAGCCGCAGCGCGTTGTGGAACATGCGCAGGTGCAGCTCCTCCTCTTCCTCCTCGGTGAGGATGCCGAGCGGGGAGAGGTACTGACCGAGGAGGACGGCGGTCTCGGGGCCGCGCGCGGCCAGGGCCGGCGGGATCACCCGTTCCAGGATCGGCCGGCACTCGTCGGTGACCTCCGCGATCAGCTTGAGGACGGCGCCGGTGTGCACGGGCTCGGAGGGGATGCCGTACTCGGTGAGGAGCATGGGCAGCAGGGTCGGGACCAGGTCCAGGTAGAGGACGCGGGTGATCCGGCCGTGAATGCCGCGGTGGAGGTCGTTGCGGGTGGGGCCGTAGCTCATGACGCCGTCGGCGTAGACGGCTAGGGTGGCATCGGAGAAGATCTTGCAGAGGGTCTGGGCGGGTTTGACCTGGATGGACTCGACGACGAGTTCCAGGGGGCCGGGGCGCAGGCCCATCTTCTCGGCCATGACCGTGCGCCACAGGGGCGCGTCCTCGTCGCGGGGGGACCACAGGGCCGGGTGGAACGGGTAGATCAGGTCGTTCCAGTAGACGACGCGGTGGAAGCGCTTGAGGACGGCGGCGGCTCCGGGCATGTGGTGCAGGGGTGTGGCGACTTCGGGGATGTCGACGTTGTTGCACACGAGCAGGACGCGTTCGCGGTCGTCGTCGCCGAGTTGGCCGGCGTCGAGGGCGGCGGCGACGGTCATGGCGCCGTAGAGGGTGGAGGCGGCGAATATCCGGGTCATCGGGCGGCGGCGCCCTGGTGTCGGGAGATCAGCGCTCTGAGCTTGTTCACGCGTGCGGAGTCCATTCCTGCCAGTGTTCCCTCCAGGATGTCCTGGGGAAGCTCCTCCAGGAGCTGTGCGCCGCGTTCCATCAGGAGGGTCCGGGTGAGTTCCTCGTAGGACTCGGCCCGGTCCATGTGAATGACGATGAGGGCGCACAGAGTTCGCATGGCCTTGAACGACAGTTCATATCCGCGGGGGTGGGCGGCGAGCTCTTCGAAAATCAGTCGGAAGGCCGGGAGGAAGTCCAGCTGTCGCTCGTCGGCGACCTTGGTGAGCGAAGTCGACACATCGCGTCGGTAGAAGACGCCGTGGAGGTCGACGACTCCGAAGGACCGGGTGCGCAGGTGCAGCTTGTAGAACCAGGGGCGGTCTTCTGCGGTCCGCAGGGTCTCGTCGAAGAAGAGGGCTCCGACCTCGCGCAGGCGCTCCCGGTCGTAGATGCCGGCCCAGGACTGCGGGTAGTCCATGAAGGTCGAGGCGTCGACGGGGCCGATGTAGTCGGCGGGGTCGAGGGGAAGCGCGCGGGGGGCGAGGGGCGCCATGACGATCTTCCGCTTCCTGCCGTACACCCGGACGTGGCCGGTGCGCAGGAAATCGACGCCCGACTGGCCCATCCAGCCGACGAGTTGCGCGAGATATCCGGGCGCATACCAGTCGTCGCCGTCGAGGAAGGTGAAGAAACGCCCCCGGGCGGCGGCGAGGCCGATGTTGCGGGTGGCCGATATGCCGAGATTCCCGGGATTTCGGATCAGTACGGCTCCGGGAATCCGGGGCACCATCTCCTGGAGTATCTCTGACGTCCCGTCAACGGATCCGTCGTCCACGACGATGAACTCGAAATCCTCCCGGGCATTCAACGCCAAGGATTTGAGCGCCGTCCGGCAGTAGTCACGGACATCACACATCGCGACGATTACCGAAAGGGTCACCATCGGAAGCTCTCACCTTCTTCCCCTTTTCGCCACAACCCCGGGAGGCGGTCCGGACCAGGCGTCCGCGCACTCCACCGACCTACGTTCAGGTAACACGTCGGCCATCATGGCAGAAGCGGTACGCGGCCCCGAACGTTCACCGGGGTGTGACGTACAACTCCCGTGCGCATCGAAGCCCTTCCGTGACATGTAAGGGTGAGATCAGCATGTATGGTTCTGGACGGACCGACCCGCCGAGCCAGGAATCAACAGTGCGCATCCACGTGCTCGCCGACTCCGACACCCGCTGGAAATGGGGTGCGGGGCTCGCGGTGGGGCTGGCACCGGGCAGCGAGGTCCACGCCCACATGCTGCGCGGTCGGAGCACCCCGACGGCCCGCCAGCTGGCCGAGGTCGGCATCTCCCCCGCCTCCCTCACCGAGGCCACGCTCGCCGAGTTCGCGGCGGACCCGGAACTCGACAGGGCGGATCTGATCATCCTGGGCACCGTCGGCGGCGCCACCCACGCGGCCCTGCACGCGCTGGCCCACCGCTTCGCCGGCGCGCCGCGCCGGCCGATCCTGATGACCGGTTACGTCGGCGTGGTTTACGAGAAGATGGCCGACGGACTGCTGCTGCGCGCGGGCGCCGACATCGTCCTCGCGAACAGCCCGTTCGACCGACGTCGTTTCCACGACATATACGAGCCCCTCGGAATTCCCGGATCCTGCATCGTGCAGACCGCCCTGCCCTTTCTCGACCAGCGGCCCTACGACATGAACCGGACGCACGCCGAACACCCCTATACCGTGTGTTTCGCGGTCCAACCGTCCGTTCCCGCCGACCGAAACGGCCGCCTGTACATGCTGCGCCGCGCGATAGCCCACGCACGGTTGCGGCCCGGACGTGACGTCCTCATCAAACTCCGCAGCAAACCGGGCGAGGCCACCACCCATGTGGAGGCCTATCACTATCAGGCCCTCGCGGAACAACTCGACGAACCGCTGCCGCCCAACCTGCATTTCGTGTACGGCAACATGTCCCAGACCCTCGACCGCACCGACCTGCTGGTGACGGTCAGTTCCACGGCCGCCCTGGAATCGATGCACCGGGGCATGCCGACCGCGATACTGAGCGATCTCGGCGTACGGGAAATCCACGGCAACCACTATTTCGTCGGCTCGGGATGCGTCACCGACTGGTCGGCCATAGACGAGGGCGCCGCCCCCCTCGCGCACGAATCCTGGACGTTCGACCAGGGAATTCGATCCGCCGATCCCTTCGGTGAACTCCGCGCGCGGATCGTCGCGTTGCGCGGTGCGCCTTTGCCGCCGATAGCGCCCTACTACACGGCCGAAAGCGCCCCCGAATACGTCGGTACGCTGCTGCGCCGCCGCGGCCTCGAACCCGACGGCTCCCCCGGCGCGGGCGCGGCGGCGGCCACGCGCGGCTCCGGCCCGATGCGGCGCACCTCGCGCCGCGTGCTGAGGGTCGCGTACCGGTTCGGCGTCCAGCGCGTGGCCCCGAAGATCCAGCAGTGGGGCGGCGTATGAGCGCCTCCCCCACCGTCACCGTCCGCGTGTCCGTCGACCCCCGAGAGAGAGCCTCGTGAACGTCACCGCCGTCATACCCGCCCGGGGCGGCTCCAAGGGCATCCCCGGGAAGAACGTCGCCGAGGTCGGCGGGGTCCCCCTCGTCGCCCGCGCCGTCCGCGCCTGCCTCGGCGCCGCCCACGTGACCCGGGTGGTGGTGTCCACCGACGACGAGGCCATCGCCGCGGCCGCCCGCGCCGCCGGCGCCGAGGTGGTCGAGCGTCCGACCGCGCTCGGCTCGGACGAGGCGTCCAGCGAATCCGCGCTGCTGCACGCACTCGACCGGCTGGAGGAAGGGCCCGCGCGGCCCGTGGACGTCCTGGTCTTCGTGCAGTGCACCAGTCCCTTCCTGACGGCCGAGGAGGTCGACGCGTGCGTCCTCGCCGTCGTCCGCGACGGCGCCGACAGCTCCTTCACCGCCGCGCCCTTCCACGGCTTCCTGTGGAGCACGACGCCGGACGCCGGCCCCGGGCACCACGCGCACGGCGTCAACCACGACAGCGCCTCCCGCCCGCGCCGCCAGGACCGTACGCCCGAGTACCTGGAGACGGGCTCCGTCTACGCCATGCGCGCCGACGGCTTCCGTACGCACGGCCACCGCTTCTTCGGACGCGTCCAGCTCGTGCCGACGGCCCCCGAGCGGGCCATCGAGATCGACGAACCGGGCGACCTCGTCCGGGCCCGCGCCCTCGCCCCCCTGCTGGACGCCCCGCCCTGCGGGCCGGCGCCGGCGGCGCGGCAGAACCCGGCGGCCCCGTCGCCGCCGCGACCCTCGCAGTACCTCGGAAAGGAACTCTGAACAGTGGTGCACAGCAACCGGATCCGCCGGATCGGAAACAGGGAGGTCGGCCCCGGCCGGCCCACCTACGTGATCGGCGAGATCGGGATCAACCACAACGGCGACCTCGGGAACGCCCTCGCGCTGATCGACGCGGCCGCCGACGCGGGCTGTGACGCGGTGAAGTTCCAGAAGCGCACGCCCGAGATATGCACGCCGCGCGACCAGTGGGACATCGAACGCGACACCCCCTGGGGCCGGATGACCTACATCGACTACCGCCACCGCGTCGAGTTCGGCGAGGACGAGTACCGCGCCATCGACGAGCACTGCGCCCAGCGCGGCATCGACTGGTTCGCCTCCCCCTGGGACACCGAGGCCGTCACCTTCCTGGAGAAGTTCGGCGTGCCCACCCACAAGGTCGCCTCCGCGTCCCTCACCGACGACGAGCTGCTCCGCGCGCTGCGCGCCACCGGCAAGACGGTCATCCTGTCGACCGGCATGTCCACGCCGCAGCAGATCCGACACGCCGTCGAGGTGCTGGGCAGCGAGAACACCGTCCTGCTGCACGCCACCTCCACCTACCCGGCGAAGGCGGAGGAGCTGAACCTGCGGGTCATCAACACCCTCCAGGACGCGTACCCGAACGTGCCGATCGGCTACTCCGGCCACGAGACCGGCCTCCAGACCACCGTCGCGGCCGTCGCCCTGGGCGCCTGCGCCATCGAGCGGCACATCACCCTCGACCGCGCGATGTGGGGCTCCGACCAGGCCGCCTCCGTCGAACCCGGCGGCCTCGCCCGCCTCGTGCGCGACATCCGCACCATCGAGACCGCCCTCGGCGACGGCGTCAAGCGCGTCTACGACTCCGAGCTCGGCCCGATGAAGAAGCTCCGCCGCGTCCCCGGCGTCGTCGCCGCCGAAGCCGCCGAAGGCGTGACGGCCTCGGCATGACCGACACCCTCGCCCTGGTGGAGAGCCCGGCTCAACTACTGAACGTCCTGGAGTGGGCCCACGTCCACCCGGGCGAGGCAGCGTCCCTCACCATCGCCGTCCTCCAGCCGACGGACCCGCGCTCGCGCGCGCAGGTCCGTCGGCTGTGCGCCTTCGCCTCCCGGGCCAAGATGGTGTGGCGGCGCTACGAGGTCCGCGCCGGCTACCTGGGGCGCGCCCACGACCTGGTCCGCCTCGGCCGGGCGGTGGCCGCCGCCGACCGCCTGGTGATCGGGGACCTCTTCTCCCGCACCATCCAACTGCTGCTGCCCCGCTCCAAGGCCCGCGAGGTCGTCGTGGTGGACGACGGCACCGCCACCACGGAACTCGTCGGCCTGCTCACCGAGGGTGCGCAGCTCACCCGCTGGCACCAGGGCGACCTGAAGCCTTCCGCCAAGGGCGGCGCCGTCCACAAGTGGCTGGCCCGCCCCGAGCTGGCCCGTGCCACCTTCTTCACCTGCATGCCCGTGACCGCCCCGCCCGGCACCGAGGTACGGCCCAACGAGTACGCGTGGAGCCGGGAGACCTTCGGCCCGGTCCGAGTCCGGCCCGGAGCCGACCTGGCGGGCAGCTCCCTGGTGGAGACCGGAGTCGTCGACCAGGACCGGTACATCGACGCCATCGGTTGGATCGCCCGCAGCCGCGCCGTCCGCCGCTACCTGGCGCACCGCCGTGAGAGCCCGGGGAAACTGGAGCTGATCGCCGGTGCCACCGGCATGGAGATCGTGCACCCGGAACTGCCGCTGGAACTGACCGCGCTCACCGAGCCGATCGGGCAGTGCGTGCTGACCTTCGCCTCGACCGTCGCCTACACCCTGCCGATCGTCCTCGCCGGCTCCCCGGTGCGCGTGGAGCTGTGCGAGCTCGACGACGCGTGGATCACCCCGGACACGGCGGAACGTTCGGTGGACTTCCTGCGCCGGATCTCCGCCCTCGCGGTGGCCCGGCACGGCCTGACCAGCATCCCGCCGCAGCGCCGGGGCCGGGCGCGCGTGGCCCCGTAGGAGCACTGCCGGCGTCAGGAGCACTGCCGCGTCAGCAGCGCTGCCAGCGGCCCAGCGAGAGGGCCGTCGTGTCCTTCTGACGGGTGACCAGGAGTTCGCCCCGGGCGCTGATCGAGGCGATGACCACGCGGCCCAGGGCGTCGACGGCGAGCGCCGGGGCGTCGAGGCCCTCCTCGCCTATCTCGGTCCACCAGAGGCCGGCGGCCTCGTGTTCCGTGGGGTAGGCGGCGAGCGCCGTACGCCCGCCCACCGTGCGGTACGCCAGCACCGTGCAGTCGTAGCCGTCCACCACGGCGCGCACGGCGGCGAGGGCCCCGTGGCCCGGACCCCCGCCGACCGCGAGGACGCCGGCGCCCTCGCGGTGGCCGAACACCCCGCTCCCGTCGGCCGCGTGCCAGAAGTGGGTGACCCGGCCGGGGGCCGTCTCCACCATGCACAGCGAGCCGTCCTGGGCGAGGTACGGAATGTCCGCGCCCTTCGCGGGCGGGCCCCCGGGATGCTGCTGGGCCCACAGGCAGACCCCCTTCTCGCCGGGCGCGGCGAGCAGGACGCGGCCCTCGGCGGTGGAGCCGGCGCAGGCCCGCTCGAAGGTCTTGCTGCCGTGCAGGTCGTCCCAGGCGGCCCAGTTGCCCTTCGGGTCCTGGCGGCGTACGTGGAATCCGCGCCCGGCGTTGCGGACGAAGACGTACGGGGCTCCCCGGCCGTCCACCGCGACGCTGGGCGGACCGCCGCGATGGGACATCTCCGGCCGTTGGTAGAGGGTTCCGAGGGAGTCCCAGGGGCCGAGCGGCCGGCCGCTCTGGTACTGCACCGCGTGGTGGTAGGTGACGCGCTCGGCGTCCTCGGAGCGGGTGCGGCGCCGGCCCACGAAGTGGGCGTAGCCGTCGGCGCCCTGACCCACCGCGAGGTCGGTGAGCCCCTCGGCGGGGAAGAAGTCGGGGCCGTGCCAGTCGGGGCCGCCGGGGCTCCGCTCGGTCCAGCGGAGCAGACCGTCCTCGGCGCGGGCGTAGGCGGTGAGCCGGCCGTCCTTGCCGGCGAGGAGCCAGCGGCCGGTCAGGGGTCCGAGAGCGACGGAATTCCAGTCGTGCGCGGGGGTTTGTCCCGGCCCGGCGGCGTGGGGCGGAGAGGTCTGTGTCCTGCCCTTGGATCGCGTGCCCATGGACCGCAGACAATCCTTTCCCGTCACCCTTGGAACAGAATGAGGATACCCCGGGGGCCCTCTGACGTGTTCCTGCCCTTATGTTGTAGCCCGCGAGAATCCACGCATCCGTTCGGAAGGCCGGTCCCCGGGCATGACTTCAGACACCACCGCCACGACGACGCCGTCCGAGGACCGGGCGGGCGACGACCGGTTGGGCGACGACCCGGGCACGGCCCGCCCGTCCGGCCCGGCCGGCCCCTCCCGTCCGCCGCATTCGCGCGCCCGGCGGATCCGGCGGGGGCTGGCCTGGACGGCGGCCGGTGTGGTCCTCGTCGCGGCGGGCGGCGGTTGGTGGGCGTACCGCCACCTCAGCGGGAACATCGACAGCGTCGACCTCGACCAGGCCATCGGTACGGACAACCGCCCCGCGAAGGTGGTCGCGAACGCGCGGAACGTCCTGGTGCTGGGCTCCGATTCGCGGGCCGGCGCCAACGGCGAGCTCGACCACGGCGATGTCAGCGGCGCCCGCTCCGACACGGCGATGCTGGTGCACATACCCGAGGGCCGGGCCAGGGCGACCGCGGTGAGCATTCCGCGCGACACCCTGATCACCCGGCCCGAGTGCAGGAACGGCGCTGGCAAGACGGTGCCCGAGGCGCAGCGGGTGATGTTCAACTCCGTGTACACGCTGGCCGGTCCGGCCTGTGTGGTGAAGACCGTGGAGCAGATGTCGGGGATCCGGGTGGACCATTTCGTCGAGGTGGACTTCGCCGGCTTCAAGGGTCTGGTGGACGCGCTCGGCGGGGTCACGGTCACCCTGGACCGGCCGATGACGGGCACGAAGGGAGGCCTGAAGCTGGACGCCGGCACGCACCGGCTGAACGGCACCGACTCGCTGAAGTTCGTCCGTACCCGCTACGGCTACGGGGACGGCAGCGACCTCGGACGCATAGGGCTCCAGCAGCAGTTCATGCTCGCCATGCTGGCCGAGATCAAGAAGCAGGACGCCTTCGGCAACCCGGCCCGGCTGTACAAGCTCGCCGACGCCGGCACCAAGTCGCTGACGACCGACAAGGACCTGGCCTCGCTGGCGGCCCTCTCCGACTTCGCGCAGAGCCTCAAGGGCGTGGACCCGGGGACCATGGAGACCATCATGCTGCCGGTGGCCTACGACAAGGTCGACCGCAACCGCGTGGTCGTCGCCCAGCCGCAGGCCTCCCTGTTGTGGGAGGCGCTGCGGACCGACCAGAAGATCCCGGCCTTGGCGAAGGACTCCCCCGCAAAGGGCTGACCCGCCAAGGGCTGAGGTCAGAACTTCGCGTCCTGGCCGGTCTTGGCCAGGCGGCTGTTGCGGTAGCCGTAGACGAAGTAGACGGCGAAGCCGATGGCCATCCAGACGCCGAACCGGATCCAGGTGTCGGCCGGCAGGTTGAGCATCAGCCAGAGCGAGGCCGCGATCGACGCGATCGGGACCACCGGCACCCACGGGGTGCGGAAGGACCGGTGCAGGTCGGGGCGGCTCTTGCGCAGGACCATCACGCCGAGGGCGACCACGACGAAGGCGAACAGCGTGCCGATGTTCACCAGTTCCGCGAGCTTCTCCAGGCTGGTGAAACCGGCGACGACGGCGATGATGCCGCCGAGCAGGAGGGTCGCCCGGTACGGGGTGCGGTACTTCGGGTGGGTGACGGAGAAGACGCGCGGCAGCAGTCCGTCGCGACTCATCGCGAAGAACACCCGGGTCTGCCCGAGCAGCAGGATCATGCACACGGTGATCAGGCCCACGGACGCGCCCAGGCTGATGGCTCCGGCGAAGAACGGCTGGTCCACGGATTTGAAGGCTTCGGCGAGCGGGGCGCTCGGCGACATCTCCGTGTACTTCTGCATGCCGGTGACGACCAGCGTCACGGCGACGTAGAGCACCGTGCAGATGAGGAGCGAGCCGAGGATGCCGCGCGGCATGTCCCGCTGCGGGTTCTTGGTCTCCTCGGCCGCCGTGGCCACGACGTCGAAGCCGATGAAGGCGAAGAAGACGAGGGAGGCCGCGGTGAAGATGCCCATGACGCCGAAGTTGGTGGGCGCGTAGCCGAACAGCAGTTGGACCAGCGGCGCGTGCATGCCGTTGCCCGCGGGCTGTGCCTCGGCCGGCGGGATGAACGGGCTGTAGTTGTCGGCCTTGATGAAGAACAGGCCCGCGATGATCACGAGCAGCACCACGGTGACCTTGATGGCGACGACGACCGCGGTGATCCGCGCCGAGAGCTTCGTCCCCACGACCAGGATCGCGGTCAGCACCAGGACCAGCAGGAAGGCGAGCAGGTCGAAAGTGCCTCCGGCATCGGGTCCGGACAGCCCGACGGGCAGGTCCCAGCCGAGGTTGGTGTGCATGAGGTGGCGCACGTAGCCGGACCAGCCGACCGCCACGACGGCGGTGCCGAGCGCGAACTCCAGCACCAGGTCCCAGCCGATGATCCAGGCGGGGAACTCGCCGATGGAGGCGTACGAGAAGGTGTACGCCGAACCGGCCACCGGCACGGTGGACGCGAACTCGGCGTAGCAGAGCGCCGCGAGGGCGCAGACGATGCCCGCTGCCACGAAGGCGAGGGCGGTGGCGGGACCGGCGTTGTTCCGGGCGGCGATGCCCGTGAGGACGAAGATGCCAGTGCCGATGATGACGCCCACGCCGAAGACCGTGAGGTCCCAGGCGGACAGCGATTTTCGGAGCGCGTGTTCCGGCTCCTCCGTGTCCCGGATGGACTGTTCCACCGTCTTGGTACGGAAGGGGCTGCTCAAATCCTTGCTCACCGACGCCTCCGACTGGTGACGACGCACGAACGGGCCGGGAGGCCCACCCCTCCCAGGGTGATCTCCCGGCCCGTGACGTGCAACCGCGCGATCCGGCCGTGTCAACGGCGGCGCCGGGTGTCGGACCAGTCGGACTGCCGGTCGGACTGCCGGTTTGACTAGTCGACGGTGGCGGCCGGCTCGTCCTCGTAGCGGCCGTCCAGCTTGGCGACGAGGCCGGTGACCTGCCGGGCGATGTCCGGGGCGGTCAGACCGATCTCGGCCATGATCTCCTTGCGCAGCGCGTGGTCGAGGAAGCGCTGCGGGATGCCGAAGTCGCGCAGCGGCACGTCGACGCCCGCGTCGCGCAGGGCCTGCGAGACGGCGGAACCGACGCCGCCGGTGCGGCCGTTGTCCTCGACGGTGACGACGACCCGGTGCCGGTCCGCGAGCGGGGCCAGGGCCTCGTCCACGGGCTTGACCCAGCGGGGATCGACGACGGTCGAGGAGATGCCCTGCTTGTCGAGGAGATCGGCGATCTCCAGGCACATCGGGGCGAGCGCGCCCACCGAGACGATGAGTACGTCCGGCCGGGTGACTTCGGGCGCCGGGGTGCGCAGGACGTCCATGCCGCCGATCCGGCCGACGGCCGGTACGGCCGGGCCGACGACGCCCTTGGAGTAGCGCACGACGGTCGGCGCGTCCTTGACCTCGACGGCCTCGCGCAGCTGCGCGCGCAGCTGCTCGGCGTCGCGCGGGGCGGCCAGGCGCAGGCCGGGCACGACCTGGAGGATGGACATGTCCCACATGCCGTTGTGGGAGGCGCCGTCGTCACCGGTGACGCCGGCGCGGTCCAGGACGAAGGTGACGCCGCACTTGTGCAGGGCCACGTCCATGAGGACCTGGTCGAAGGCGCGGTTGAGGAAGGTGGCGTAGACGGCGAAGACCGGGTGGACGCCGCCGGTGGCCAGGCCGGCGGCGGAGGTGGCGCCGTGCTGCTCGGCGATGCCGACGTCGTAGATCCGGTCCGGGAAGGCCTCGGCGAACTTGTGGAGGCCGACCGGGTGGAGCATGGCGGCGGTGATGCCGACGATGTCCTCGCGCTCGTGGCCGAGCTTGACCATCTCGTCGGCGAAGACGGAGGTCCAGCTCGCGGCGGCGGTCTTCACCGGCAGGCCGGTGTCCGGGTGGATGACGCCGACCGCGTGGAAGCGGTCCGCCTCGTGCTCCAGGGCCGGGGTGTAGCCGCGGCCCTTCTGGGTGAGGCAGTGGACGATGACCGGGCCGCTGAAGCGCTTGGCGCGCTGCAGGGCGGATTCCAGGGCCTCGATGTCGTGGCCGTCGATGGGGCCGATGTACTTCAGGCCGAGGTCCTCGAACATGCCCTGCGGGGCGATGAAGTCCTTCAGGCCCTTCTTGGCGCCGTGCAGGGTCTCGAAGAGCGGCTTGCCGACGACCGGGGTGCGCTCCAGGAGCTCCTTGCCGCGGGCCAGGAAGCGCTCGTAGCCGTCCGTGGTGCGCAGGGTCGCCAGGTGGTTGGCGAGGCCGCCGATGGTGGGGCCGTACGAGCGCTCGTTGTCGTTGACGACGATGACCAGCGGGCGGTCCTTGGCGGCGGCGATGTTGTTCAGCGCCTCCCAGGCCATGCCGCCGGTCAGGGCGCCGTCGCCGATGACGGCTGCGACGTGGTGGTCCTCGCGGCCGAGCACCTCGTTGGCCTTGGCGAGGCCGTCGGCCCAGCCCAGGACGGTCGAGGCGTGCGAGTTCTCGATGACGTCGTGGTCGGACTCGGCGCGCGAGGGGTACCCGGAGAGGCCACCCTTGGAGCGCAGGTTGCCGAAGTCCTGGCGGCCCGTGAGCAGCTTGTGGACATAGGCCTGGTGGCCGGTGTCGAAGAGGACCTTGTCCTTGGGCGATTCGAAGACCCGGTGCAGGGCGATCGTCAGTTCGACCACGCCGAGGTTGGGGCCGAGGTGCCCGCCGGTCTTGGAGACGGCGTCGACGAGGAAGGACCTGATCTCTGCGGCGAGCTGGTTGAGCTCGTCCTGGCTGAGCCGGTCCAGATCGCGCGGTCCCTTGATGCGGGTCAGCAGCACCCGTGCCTCCTTGCAGTTGCTTGCTGGTCTGTCGAGTCTAATGTTCCGCTGGCGCGGGTCGTCATCGGGCCGTACCGGCAGGGTCACACCTTTGTCATACCTGTACGCCTGATCGCCCCACGACACCTCCCATACGGGCGTATACCCGCACAAGGGTGCGGGGACGTGCACGCACGGGTGCCCGGTGCCACACGCGGTGGCACCGGGCACTGTGACGGTCCTTACCAGGCGGGGCCGGGCGTCAGGCGCGTCCGGCCGTCTTCTGGGTCTTGCGGGTGACCGAGTCGATGACGACGGTGGCGAGCAGGACCGCGCCCGTGATCATGTACTGGATCGGGGTCGCGATGCCCTCCAGGGCCAGACCGTACTGGATGGAGGTGATGACCATGACGCCGAGGAGGGCGTTCCAGGTCCGGCCCCGGCCGCCGAAGAGGCTGGTGCCGCCGATGACGGCCGCGGCGATGACGTTCATCAGCAGGTCGCCGGCGCCGGCGCTCTGGTTGGCCGCCGCGATCTTGGAGGCCCAGAAGAGGCCGCCGACGGCGGCGAAGGTGCCCGCGATGGCGAACACGGCGATGCGGATCCCGGCCACGTTGATGCCCGCGCGGCGGGAGGCCTCGACGCTGCCGCCGAGGGCGAAGACGTTGCGGCCGAAGGTGGTGCGGCGCAGCAGGAAGTCCGTGCCCACGAGTGCCAGCACGAAGAGGACGACCGCCAGCGGCAGGCCCTTGTACTGGTTGAACACGACGGCGGGGCCGAAGGTGAAGACGGCCAGGACGCCGGTGCGCAGCAGGATCTCGGTGAGCTGCCGCGAGGGGACCCCCGCGGCCTCCCGCCGGCGGTTGTCGAAGAAGGTGGCGAGGAAGTACGCCGCCACGGCGACGGCCGCGAGTCCGTAGCCGGCGGCCACGTCCGAGAAGTAGTACGTGGTGAGCCGGCCGACGACGCCCTCGGAGTCGAGGTTGATGGTGCCGTTGCTGCCGAGGATCTGGAGCATGGCGCCGGACCAGAACAGCAGGCCCGAGAGGGTGACGGCGAAGGCGGGGGCGCCGATCTTGGCGAAGAAGAAGCCGTGGATCGAGCCGATCAGGGCGCCGCCGGCCAGCGCGGCGAGGATCGCGACCCATTCGTTCACGCCGTGGGTGACGGCGAGGACGGCGACGATCGCGCCGGAGACACCGCTGACGGAGCCGACCGACAGGTCGATCTCGCCGAGCAGCAGCACGAAGATGATGCCGACGGCCATCATGCCGGTGGCGACCATCGTGATCGCGATGTTGGTGAGGTTCTCCGGGGAGAGGAAGTTCGAGTTCAGGCCCTGGAAGATGCTCCAGATGATGATCAGGCCGAGGACGACGGGGACGGAGCCCAGGTCGCCGGCCTTGAGCTTGCGGCGGAACTCGTTCAGGTAACCGGAGAGGCCCTGCTCGCGGACGAGCAGACGGGGGTCCACCGCGGGGATCGCGTCGGCGGCGGCGGCCGGGTTGACCGGGTCGACGTGTCCGTCGAGGTCGGTCGCCGCGCCCGACGGGCCCTTGCCCAGCGGATCGGTGGCGGGGTTGTGGGTGCTCACTTGCGGGCCTCCCCGGTGCGGGCCGCCCGGCGGGTCACGGCGTTGTCCGTGGCCCCGGTGATGGCGGAGATGATCTCTTCCTGCGAGGTGTCGGCGACGTTGAAGACACCGTTGTTGCGGCCCAGCCGCAGTACCGCCACCTTGTCGGCGACGGCCTTCACATCGGCCATGTTGTGGCTGATGAGGATCACGGCGTGGCCGCGCTCGCGCAGCCGCTCCACGAGGTCGAGCACCTGTGCGGTCTGCTCGACGCCGAGGGCGGCGGTGGGCTCGTCGAGGATGACGAGCTGGGGCTCGCCCAGCATGGAGCGGGCGATCGCCACGGTCTGGCGCTGACCGCCGGAGAGCGAGGCGATGGGGATCCGGACGCTGGGGATCCGGATGGACAGGGTGGTCAGGAGCTCGCGGGCGCGGCGCTCCATCTCCACCTCGTCCAGGACGCCGAAGCGCTTGAGCTCGCGGCCGAGGAAGAGGTTGCCGACGACGTCGATGTTGTCGCACAGCGCGAGGTCCTGGTAGACCGTCGCGATGCCCAGGTTCTGGGCGTCGTGGGGCTTGTCGATGGAGACCGGACGGCCCTCCCACTCGATGACTCCGTCATCGATGGGGTGCACGCCGGCGATCGTCTTGACCAGCGTGGACTTGCCGGCGCCGTTGTCGCCCACCAGGGCGACCACCTCACCGGAGTGGATCTCGAGTTCTACGTCGGTCAGGGCCTGGACGGCGCCGAACCGCTTCGAGACCCCTCGCAACGCCAGCACGGGCGCAGCGGACACATGAACCATCTCCTTCGCCGCCTGACCGGCGGGGATGTCGTGCAAAAGAGCAGGAGCGGGGCGAATGGGGGAACGATTCTGCCCGGCGCCCCGCCGGTGGCGGGGTGGAGAAGGCGGGGAGCCGGGCAGGGCGTGGGGGCCGGTCCCCCGAGGGGGAGGCGGCGTGGCCTTACTTGAGGCCGAGGGCGGCGCAGGCGGCCGCGTACTTCTCGGTGCAGATCTCCTCGACCTTGTAGACGCCGTCCTTGACGACGGTGTCCTTGATGTTGGCCTTGGTGAGCGAGACGACCGGGATCAGCACGGAGGGGACGCCCTTGGCGGTGGGGCTGTCGACCTTGTTGTTGATGATGCCGTCGACCTTCTCGCCCTTGGCGAGGGCGACGGCCATCTCGGCGGCGGCCGTGGCCTCGGGGGCGTACGGCTTGTAGACGCTCATGAACTGCTCACCGGCGACGATCCGCTGCACACCGGCGAGTTCGGCGTCCTGGCCCGTGACGGGGGGCAGGGGGGACAGGCCGGCCGCCTTGAGGGCGGTGATGATGCCGCCGGCCATGCCGTCGTTGGCGGAGTAGACGCCGATGACCTTGTCCTTGCCGAGCGCGGAGAGGGCGCCCGCCATGTTGGTGTTGGCGTTCTCCGGCTTCCACTCGACGGTGTCGTACTCCTTGCCGATGTTCACCTTGCCGTCGAGGACGGAGTGCGCGCCCTTCTTGAACAGCGCGGCGTTCGGGTCGGTGACGGAGCCGTTCATCATGACGATCTGGCCGTCCTTGGCCTTGTCGCCCAGCGCCTCCAGCAGGGCCTTGCCCTGGACCTTGCCGACCTCTTCGTTGTCGAAGGAGGTGTAGGCGTCGATCGGGCCCTCGGCGAGGCGGTCGTAGGCGACGACCGGGATGCCCGCGTCCTTGGCCCGCTTGACGGCGCCGGCGATGGCCTTGGCGTCGACCGCGTCCAGGATCAGGACGTCCACCTTGTTGGTGATCATCGTGTCGACCTGCGAGTTCTGCGCGGTCGCGTCCTGCTTGGCGTTGGCGTAGACCACTTCGGCCTTACCGCCGGTGAGGTCGGCGACCTTCTTCTCGATCAGCGGCTTGTCGAACTTCTCGTAGCGCGCCGTCTGGTTCTCCGGCAGGAGCAGGCCGACCTTGATGGCGTCGCCCTTGGCGGCGCCCGAGTCCTTCGGCTTGTCGCCGGCCTCCTTGGCACTGCCACAGGCTGCCAGCGAAACGGCCATGGCACCGGCGGCGACGGCTACGGCGGCTCTACGCATACGCGCGTTCATGGGGGAACCTCCCTGACGAGGCCGCAACGCTGCGGCCGAGGTGGATGTGAGTCAACCCCGGCCGCAAGTTTGTCGTCAAGGAGTGAATCCTTAACGAGATGACAACGGTGCCATCCGTTATCTAACTGAAGACATGACGGCGGGCGCTCGCACCCCAACCCCATTTTCCGCCAAAAGCGTTGAATCGCCCATCTCGCTCAGGACGAGCGCCAGCGCCCCGAGCACCTCCGCCCGACTGCCCAGCGAGCCCGTCAGGACCGACAGCTGCCGCGCCGCGCTCGGGATCGCGTACCTCCCCACGGATTCACGGATGGGAGCCAGGACGAGTTCACCCGCCTCGGCGAGCGATCCGCCGAGGACCACCCGGCTCGGGTTCAGGAGGTTGCACAGGCTGGCCACTCCGCTGCCGATGTGCCGGCCCACGTCGGTGACCACGCGACGGCAGCCGGGGTCGCCCTCCCGGGCCAGTTCGACCACGCCCTCCATGGTCAACTCCGGGCCGTGGCTGCCCTGGAGGAGGGGCAGCACGTAGCGGGCGGCGGCGAAGGTCTCCAGGCAGCCGCGGTTGCCGCAGCGGCAGACGGGGCCGGATTCGTCCAGGGTGATGTGCCCGATCTCGCCGGCGGTGCCCCCCGGACCGCGGTAGATCTGACCGTTGATCACCAGGCCGGCGCCGACACCGCTCGCGACCTTGATGTACGCGAGGTCCTTGACCCCGCGCCCACTGCCCCAGACCAGTTCGCCGAGGGCGCCGAGGTTCGCGTCGTTGTCCACGTAGACGGGCACCCCGAGCCGCTGCGAGAGCTCCTGGCGCGGATTGATCCCGGCCCAGCCCGGCAGGATGGCGGTGGAGCCCAGCGTGCCGGACTCGACGTCGATGGGGCCGGGGACGCCGAGCCCGACCCCGATGACCTTGTCCCGGCCCACGCCGATGCCCTCGATCAGCCGCCCGACCAGTGCTTCCGCCCGGTCGAAGCCGTCCACCCAGGAGGCGTCCACGTCCAGCGGCTCGGACTCCTCGGCCAGCACCTGGTGGGCGAGGTTGCCGACGGCGACCCGCAGGTGGGTGTGGCCGAAGTCCACGCCGATGACGATGCCCGCGTCCCCGCTGAGGGAGACGCTGCGGGCCCGCCGGCCACCGGCCGAGGTGTCGGTGACCTCCACCGTCCCGCCGTCCTTGAGCTCACGGACGATGTTGGAGACCGTGGCCGCCGACAGTCCGGTCGTGCGGGCGATCTCCGCCTGCGTGAGCGAACCCGCGAGGCGTACGGCGCGCACGACCCGTTCGAGGTTCGCGCGATGCAGTGACGACTGCGATCCGGGAGTCTGCACGACTCATCCACTCCTGCCCATAAGCGACGGCCGGCCGTCGCCCCCCGGCCGGGCGCCCTGGCTGCGAGCTCCGAGACCCCGGCGTCTCTCCAACTTGTGAAGCTTAAGTCGAGCCTTTGGCCTCCCGGACGTCAAGAGGCTGAGGCGACCCCAAGGGGACAGATCCGACCAAAAGGGGGAACAGCGGCACGCCGAGATCGGGCTACGGTCGCTGAGGCACCGATCATCTGCGACTTTTCGGTCGGATCAGCGCGTAGGCACGCCGGCGCCTTCTGCCGCTCCGTGCATCTTTTCATTCCTTACGCATGCCCCGCACCTTGTGCCGACCCGCGTCACCCATGCCCGTCGGCCCGACAGCGGCCCGTCGGCACCTGGCCGTGGGAACGAGGGCGGGCCGAGGAGGTGGTCCCCGGCCCGTCCGCTACTTGAGGGTGGCGGAGGTCAGTCCGGCCTGGATCTGGCGCTGGAAGGACAGGTAGACCACCAGCATCGGGATCATCGCGATGGTCACGCCGGCGAACAGCACCGGCAGGTCCGTCTCGTAGCCCATCTGGTACTGGAGTTGGATCAGGCCCTGGGTGAGCATGTAGCGCTCGGGGTCCGATCCGCTCTGGGGCTGCATCAGCACGGAAGGCAGGATGTACTGGTTCCACTGGCCCAGGACATTGAATATCCCCACGCTGATCAGGCCCGGCTTGGCCATCGGCAGCATCACCTGGAAGAAGATCCGGGTGTCGGAGGCCCCGTCGATCACCGCCGCCTCGTGCACCGCCGTCGGCAGCGTCCGGAAGAAGGAGTGCATGAAGAAGACGGTGAAGGGCATCGAGTAGGCGACGTAGACCAGGATCAGACCCTGGTAGGTATTGAGCATGTCCAGGCGTTTGACCATGAAGAACAGCGGCACGAGCGCCAGGAACACGGGGAACATCGCCCCGCTGACGAAGAAGTAGTAGATGATCCGGTTCCCCCGGAAGGGGTAGCGGGCCAGGACGTACGCCGCCATCGAGCCGAGCAGCATGGTCAGCGGGACGGAGAAGGCCAGCACGATCAGCGTGTGGCCGAAGTATCCGCCGATGCCCTTGTCCCAGGCGCGGCCGAAGGCGTCGAAGTGCCAGTTGGAGGGCCAGCTGAGGGCGGAGCCGCCGATCTGGGAGTCGGTCTTGAACGAGCCGAGCGCCAGCCAGATCAGGGGCAGGACGATCAGTATCGCCCAGACGGCGAGGAAGCCGTGGGAGAAGACGTTGAGCACCACGCCCTCGGAGCCGGTCCTCCCGGCTTCCTTCGGCCTGCCGTCGCCGCCGGGCCTCTCGGCCGCGGACTCGCCGGGGGCCTTGATCACTGTGGTCATGGGGGTCTCCCGCTCAGAACTCGATGCGCTCGCGGCGGGTGGCGCGCAGCGTGACGACGGAGAGGATCATGGTCAGGACCAGCATCACGACGCCCATGGCGCACGCGTAGCCGCTCTTGCCGAAGTAGAGGAAGTTGCGCATCAGGACGGTGGCCATGACCTCGCTGTGGTGGTCGGGGCCGCCGCCGAACTGGCCGGAGGTCATGGTCGACACCAGGACGAACATGTCCATGGCGGCGATGCCCAGGTAGACCGCCGAGGTCTGTACGGAGTCCCAGAGCAGCGGCAGCGTGACCCGCAGGAAGGTCTGGGCGCGGCCGGCGCCGTCGAGCAGGGCGGCCTCGTAGATGTCCTTGGGGACGGACTGCATGGCGGCCGAGAACAGGACCAGGTAGAAGCCAACGCCGTGCCAGACCACCACGAGCAGCAGGCACCACAGGACGAGGTTCGGCTGGTTGAGCCATTCGACCGGGCGGGCCGGGTCGACGAGGCCGATCTTGGCGAGGAATCCGTTCAGCAGGCCACCCGTGTCGCTGCGGTACACGGCGCCGAAGAGGACGGCGAGGATGGCGAGGGAGAGCACCTGCGGGAAGAAATAGACGATCTTGTAGACGGCCGATCCGCGCACGCCCCGCACTCCGCCGGCCCCGCTGCGCCCTCCGGCGTTCACCATGAAGGCGAAGAAGAGGGCGAGCAGGATGGTGATCGTGGGGACGAACACCAGGAGCAGCAGGTTGTGCCAGAGGGCGCCGCGGAAGACCTCGTCCTTCATCAGCGCCGAGTAGTTCTCCAGGCCGACGAAGTCGAACGTCGGTGACTGGCCCGACCAGTTGGTGAAGGAATAGCCGAACGTCTGGATGTACGGCCAGATGACGAAAGTCAGATACAGGGCGAGCGGCAGGATGAGGAAGCCGGTGATGAAGCCGGTCCGTCCCTTGCCCCTGGCTACTTGGCTCATGGTGTCCGTCCCTGATGACGCTGCCGGTGGGCGTGGGGTCAGCTGCGGCGGTTGTTCTTGGCGTTGGGGTCCTTGGCAGCCTTGTCTACCGCGGCCTGCGCCCGCTTGATCCACTCCTTTGGCTGGATCCGCTGGGCCATCAGCTCGTTGGACGCGTTCTGGATCTCGGCGTCCATCTCGCTGTACCAGTCGGGGTACAGGTAGTTGAAGGTGTTCGACCCGGCCGTCTTGACGGCGGCGACGGCCGATGCCGTGCCCGGACGGAGCTTGACGTTCGGGTCGACGCCGTCCTTGACGACGGTGAGGGAGTTGGCCTGCTGGGCGAAGAGGGTCGACCATTCGCGGGAGATCATGGAACGCAGGAACTCCTGGCCGCCGGCCTTGTTGGCGGCCTTCTCCGGGACGATGAACGGCTCGCCCGCGCCGGCCCGGATGGCCTCGAAGGGCAGCTTGCTGTCGGCGAGCGTCGGCACCGGCAGGAACTTCATGTCGAAGTCGTCCGGGGTCTGCTTGAGCTGCTCGTTCTCCAGCCAGGAGCCGGAGGGGATGAACGCCGCCTTGTACTGGTTCCAGGCGGTCTGGGACTCCGTGTGGGTGAGGCCGTTGGTGCCGGGCATGAGGTAGCCCTTCTCGACCACCTCGTAGACCGCCTCCACGGCGGCCAATGCGGCGGGGTTGCCCTCGAAGGCGTTCGGCGCCAGGTTGTCGATGGCCTTCATGGCCTCCAGACCGCCCTTCTTGGCGATCAGGTCCATGATGACGACGTTGATGTAATACGGGTACTTGCCCTGGTGGGCCAGGCCGCCGATGCCGGCTTCCTTGGCCTTGGCGCAGACGGCCAGGAACTCGTCCCAGGTCTTCGGCTCGGTCCAGCCCTTCTCCTTGAAGAGCTTGCCGGAGTACCAGAAGCCGTAGACCGTGTAGACGTAGTAGAGGGCGACGAACTTGCCGCCTTGCGTGCCCTGTTCGACGGTGCCCGCGATCAGCATGTCGCGGACCTTCTTGCTCGGGTCGTCGAGCGAGGGGGCGTCGAGCACGGCGGTGAGGTCGGCGAGCTGGCCGCCCTTGGCGAGGACGTCGATCTTGATCTGCTGGGCGCCGGAGTCGTCGACGACGTCCGGCGGGTTGCCCCCGTTGAAGCGGGGCTGGAGCTTGGCGGCGATCTCCTGGGTGCCCAGGTGGGAGCTGGTGGTGCCCCACTTCTTGTCGAAGGCGGCCTCCCAGGCCTTCGCGTAGTCGTCGCCGAATCCGCCCTTGAAGACGACCACGTCGAGCTTGCCGCCCTTGGCGACGCCGAACGGGTTCTCCTTGGACACGAGCCCCTTGTCCGGGCCCTTCGTGGAGCCGTCCTCACCGCCGGAGGCGCAGGCGGACAGGAAGCTCATCGTCGGCACGGAGATCAGTCCGAGCGCCGCGGAACGCTTGATCAGATCACGGCGGCCGAGGCCCTCACCGGTGGATCCCATGCTCATGTTCCTCGCCTTCGTCAGGATTGGGGCACAGGTATAGTCCACTTCCGCTTCGCTCAGCAAGATCGTGCACAAGGATCGTTCCCGGCTTTTCCGAGTTGAGACCTGTCCGTCATCCGATTCCCCCGCCCCGAAAAGCGGAAGGGCCGCACCCCCTTGACGGGGGTACGGCCCTATGGTGCCGACAACCGGCGGATCGCTCCGCCTGGCGCGCCCTTAGCCTCGGATGAGGTTGCGGAGCACGTACTGCATGATGCCGCCGTTGCGGTAGTAGTCGGCCTCACCCGGCGTGTCGATGCGGACGACCGCGTCGAACTCCACGCCCGTGTCGGTGGTGACCTTGACCGTGCGCGGGGTGGTGCCGTTGTTCAGCTCCTCCACACCGGTGAAGGAGAAGGTCTCCTCGCCGGTGAGGCCCAGGGAGGCCGCGGTGGCGCCCTCGGGGAACTGCAGGGGCAGGACGCCCATGCCGATCAGGTTCGAGCGGTGGATGCGCTCGTAGGACTCGGCGATGACGGCCTTGACGCCGAGCAGCGCGGTTCCCTTGGCGGCCCAGTCGCGGGAGGAGCCGGAGCCGTACTCCTTGCCCGCCAGGATGACCAGCGGGATGCCGGCGGCCTGGTAGTTCTGGGAGGCGTCGTAGATGAAGGAGACCGGCGCGCCCTCGACGGTGAAGTCGCGGGTGAAGCCGCCCTCGGTGCCCGGCGCGATCTGGTTGCGCAGGCGGATGTTGGCGAACGTACCGCGGATCATGACCTCGTGGTTGCCGCGGCGGGAACCGTACGAGTTGAAGTCGCGGCGCTCGACGCCGTGCTCGGTGAGGTACTTGCCGGCCGGGGTGTCGGCCTTGATCGCACCGGCCGGGGAGATGTGGTCGGTGGTGACCGAGTCGCCCAGCTTCGCCAGCACGCGGGCGCCGGCGATGTCGGAGACCGGGGTGGTCTCCATCGTCATGCCCTCGAAGTAGGGGGGCTTGCGGACGTAGGTGGACTGCGGGTCCCACTCGAAGGTGTTGCCGGTCGGGATCGACAGCGCCTGCCACTGGGCGTCGCCCGCGAAGACGTCCTGGTAGGACTTGTTGAACATGTCCTCGCCGATGGCGTTCGCCACGACGTCGTTGACCTCGGCCTCGGAGGGCCAGATGTCCTTGAGGAAGACCGGGTTGCCCTCGGTGTCGATGCCGATGGCCTCGGTGGTGATGTCCACCTTCATGGAGCCCGCGATGGCGTACGCGACGACCAGCGGCGGGGAGGCCAGGTAGTTCATCTTGACGTCGGGGTTGATGCGACCCTCGAAGTTGCGGTTGCCCGAGAGGACCGAGGTGACCGCGAGGTCGTGCTCGTTGATCGCCTTCGAGATCTCCTCGTCCAGCGGACCGGAGTTGCCGATGCAGGTGGTGCAGCCGTACCCGACGAGGTTGAAGCCCATCTTGTCGAGGTACGGGGTCAGGCCGGCCTTGTCGAAGTAGTCGGTGACGACCTTCGAGCCCGGGGCCAGGGTGGTCTTGACCCAGGGCTTGCGGGTCAGGCCCTTCTCGACCGCCTTCTTGGCCACGAGCGCCGCGGCGACCATGACGTAGGGGTTCGAGGTGTTGGTGCAGGAGGTGATCGCGGCGACGGTGACGGCGCCGTGGTCGATCTCGAACGAGGTGCCGTCGGCCAGGGTGACCTGGGTGGGCTTCGACGGGGCGCCGTTCGGGTGGTTCGCCGGGGCGTCGGAGGCCGGGAAGGACTCCTTGCCCGCCTCGTCCACGTCGTCGACGTAGTTGCGCACGTCCTGCGCGAACTGCTCGGCGGCGTTGGCGAGGACGATGCGGTCCTGCGGACGCTTCGGGCCGGCGATGGAGGGGACGACCGTGGAGAGGTCGAGCTCCAGCTTCTCGGAGAAGTCCGGCTCGGCGGCCGGGTCCAGCCACAGGCCCTGCTGCTTGGCGTACGCCTCGACCAGGGCGACCTGCTGGGCGTCACGGCCCGTCAGGCGCAGGTACTTCAGCGTCTCCTCGTCGATCGGGAAGATCGCGGCGGTGGAGCCGAACTCCGGCGACATGTTGCCGATGGTGGCGCGGTTCGCGAGGGAGGTGGCGGCGACGCCCTCACCGTAGAACTCGACGAACTTGCCGACGACGCCGTGCTTGCGCAGCATCTCGGTGATGGTCAGCACCAGGTCGGTGGCGGTGGTGCCGGTGGGCAGCTCGCCGGTCAGCTTGAAGCCGACGACGCGCGGGATCAGCATGGAGACCGGCTGGCCGAGCATCGCGGCCTCGGCCTCGATGCCGCCGACGCCCCAACCGAGCACGCCGAGGCCGTTGACCATCGTGGTGTGCGAGTCGGTGCCGACGAGGGTGTCGGGGTAGGCCACACCGTTACGGACCATGACCGTGCGGGCCAGGTGCTCGATGTTGACCTGGTGGACGATGCCGGTGCCCGGGGGGACGACCTTGAACTCGTCGAAGGCGGTCTGGCCCCAGCGCAGGAACTGGTAGCGCTCCTTGTTGCGGCCGTACTCCAGCTCCACGTTCTGGGCGAACGCGTCGTTGGTGCCGAACTTGTCGGCGATGACGGAGTGGTCGATGACCAGCTCGGCCGGCGCCAGCGGGTTGATCTTCGACGGGTCGCCGCCGAGCTCCTTCACGGCCTCACGCATCGTGGCGAGGTCGACGACGCAGGGGACGCCGGTGAAGTCCTGCATGATCACGCGGGCCGGCGTGAACTGGATCTCCTGGCTGGGCTGGGCCTGCGAGTCCCAGTTGCCGAGCGCCCGGATGTGGTCGGCGGTGATGTTCGCGCCGTCCTCGGTGCGGAGCAGGTTCTCCAGCAGGACCTTCAGGCTGTAGGGAAGGCGCGCGGCGCCCTCGACCTTGTCCAGCCGGAAGATCTCGTACGACTCGTCGCCCACCTGCAGCGTGCTGCGGGCGTCGAAGCTGTTCGCCGACACGACAGTCTCCTTCATGCATGATTCGCGCGTATAACCGCAATCCTGCCGCCACGCCCTCTGGCCAATCCGCTAAGGTAAGGCTAAGTTAGGTCACCCTTACCAGCGGGGGCGGCTGCGGTACGCCTTCGGCAGATATCTCGATGTCGAGATAACTCTAGTGCATCCCCGCGCCGTGGTCATGCGCGGCATGGGCGACATCACAGGTGAGCCCCCGCGAACCATCGGGGACGGCCCTACCGCGAGGACGTACGCACGGTCAGCGCGGCCGGGACGATCAGCCGGCTCGGCGGTTCGCCGTGCGTCTCCAGCAGCGCGGTCAGCGCGGCGACGGCACGTTCCCCGATCACTTCCGGCCGCAGCGTCACGGTGCTGACGGCCGGGTCGCCCGTCGCGTACGCGGGGTCCTCGCTCGCGCAGACGAGCCGCAGCTCCCGCGGGATCCGCAGCCGGTGCCGGGCCGCGGCGGCCAGCACCTGCCGGCCGCCCGGGTCGTACACGCAGTACACGGCGTCGGGCCGGTCTCGCCGGTCGGGCCCGGCGAACGCGGCGTCGAACGCGTGCCCCGCCGTGTCCTCGGGGTCGAAGGGGACCACCAGCGCCGCCGCCCCGCGCGCGGCGCACCAGCGGGTGTAGGCCGAGGTGACGGCCTCGGTGTAGTGCTCACGGCCGTACGCCGAATGCAGCGCGATCCGGCGGGCCCCGGAGGCGGCGAGGTGGTCGAGGACCTCGCGGGTGGTGGCCTCGTGGTCGTTGTCCACCCACACGTCCCCGGGGCGGAGGTCCGGGGGACGGCCGTCGAAGACCACCGGCAGGCCGCGCGCCCGCAGGGCCCGCAACACCGGGTCGCCTGCGGGACTGTCGAGCAGCAGCATCCCGTCGACGGCGAGGGTGTGCCAGAGCGGCTCGGCGCCCCGGTCGGCGGGCAGCACGGTGAGGGCGTAGCCCCGGGCGTGGGCGGCCGCGACGGCGGCGGTCAGCAGCCGCGAGAAGTAGGCGACCTCGACGAAGTTCCAGGCGGAGCCCCCGTACGTGGTGACGGCGAGGCCGAGCGTGCGGGTGCGGGGGCCGCGGCGGGCGCTGTAGCCGAGGGCGGCCGCCACCTCGCGGACCCGGCGGCGCGTGGACTCGCCGACGCGGCCGGTGCCGCCCAGCGCGTGCGAGACGGTCGCGGTGGAGACCTCCGCGGCGCGCGCGATGTCGGCGATGGTCGGTCCGGGCCCGTGCACGGGGTCATCGTACGGACGGGGGTGCGGATTTCGTCGGCGGCGGCGGGTTCTGGTTAAGGGGTTAATCACACAGTGTCCTGGCCACACCGACGTTTGGAGTGGCCATGACCCCTTCTTCCCCCCTGCCTTCCGCCCCCTCCTCCGCTTCCTCCCGGCCTTCCGCGCTGTCGCGCCGGGGGCTGCTGGCGGCCGCCTGCGCGGCGGGGGCGGCCGGTCTGCTGGGCGTGGGCCCGGCGGCCGCGTCCGGTTCCGCGTCCGGGTCCCCGTCCGGGTCCGCGTCCTCCGGCGGGCGCGGCTCGGCCGCCCTGGTGATCCGCAACGCCCGGGTGTTCACCGGGGCCACCGGCGGCGGCGCGCCGGTCGCGGCCGTCGCCGTCGGCCGGGACGGGACGATCCTGGCCACCGGGAGCGACGCGGCGCTGCGCCGGCACGTCGGGCGGGACACCGAGGTCGTCGACGCGCGCGGGAACACCGTGATGAGCGGCATCCACGACGGACACGTCCACCCCCTGGGCGCCGGCGACCGCTCCCTGCGCCCCTCCCTGGACGGCGCGGAGACCACCCTGCCCGAGCTGCGGGAGCTGCTGACCGGCTTCCTCGCCGACACCGGGGGCGCGGGCGCGGAGCCGGACGGGTGGCTCGTGGTGGAGGACTGGAACCCGGTCGGGCTGCTGCCGACCGGGACCACGCCGCACCACTCCCTGCTGGACGCCCTCGCCACCCGCAGACCCGTCGCGCTGGTCGGCGGCGACGGGCACAACCTCTGGGTGAACCGGCGGGCCTTGGACATCGCCGGGATCACGGCCGCCACGCCCGACCCGGTCGGCGGCCGGATCGTGAAGGGCCCGGACGGGCAGCCGACGGGCGTCCTGAAGGACGACGCCCAGGACCTGGTGAAGCGGCACATCCCGGAGCCCTCCCGGGCCGAACTGCTCGCGGCCTGCGCCGAGGTGCTGGAGCTGGCGGCCGCCTCCGGCGTCACGACGATGATGGACGCCCTGGTGGGACGGCACGAGCTGGAGCTCTACCAGGCCCTGGCGGCGGCGGGGAAGCTGCCTCAGCGGATCGTGCCGGCGATCCGGCTGGACGCGGAGCAGACCAAGGACCCGGCGGCCGCGCTGGCCTACGCGCGGGGGCTGCGCAAGGAGTTCGAGGGCGTACGGGGCCTGCGGTTCGGGATGGTCAAGGTGTTCCTGGACGGGGTCATCGAGTACCCGGCCCAGACCGCCGCGCTGCTGACGCCCTACCTGGACGGGAACGGCGAGCCGACCGCCAACCGGGGCGAGCTGTACACCTCGGCGGCCGACTACGGCCGACTGGCGGTGGCGTTCAACCGGGCCGGCTGGCAGCTGCACGCCCACGGCCTGGGAGACCGGGCGGTACGGACGGCTTTGGACGGATACGCCTATGCCCGCCGGGTCACCGGACAGCGGGACGCGCGCAACGCGGTGGCACACCTGCAGCTTGTGGACCCGGCGGACCTGCGGCGCTTCGCGCAGCTGGGCGTCGCGGCCTGCATGCAGCTCCAGTGGGCCGCGGAGGACACCTGGACGGTGGAGGCGCTGCTTCCGTACATCGGGCCGGAGCGCCACCGGTGGATGTACCCGGCGCGCAGCCTGGAGCGGGCGGGGGCGCGGCTGACGGGCGGCTCGGACTGGCCGGTGGACGCGCTCCAGGTGTGGAACCAGCTGCGGACCGCGGTCGACCGGCAGGGCGCGTACGGCAGGGGCGAGCTGTACCGGGAGCTGGAGGGGCTGAGCCGCGGCTCGGCGCTGCGGATGCACACGGCGGGTACGGCGTGGCAGCTCCGGCAGGAGGAGCTGACGGGGACGGTGGAGCCGGGCAAGGCGGCGGACCTGCTGGTGCTGGACCGGGATGTGACCCGCTGTCCGGTGGCCGACATCAGCGGGACCGGCGTACGGATGACCCTGATCGGCGGCCGGGTGGCGCACGACGCGGACTCGGCGGCCGGCCGGGCCGCGGCGGAACGGGCGGCCCGTGCGACGTCCCGCCCGCGCCCGGCCTCCTACACGGCGGTGCACGGCGGCGGCCGCCACCACGCCTGCGGCCACTGAGGGGGACCGGGGACCGGGACCTGGACCTGGACCTGGACCCATATGGCCAAACCGGGCAGACACCCGCAATTGCCCGAACAGGGGAGGTCGAACGTATCTGACGACGGATAACACCCGTCTGCCACACCCGACGCAGGGGTCATCTCATATCTGAGATACGGTGCACCCATGGCAGACGATTACCTCGAACGCATCGGCAAGCTCATCCGTGACGCCCGTCAGCACCGGGGCTGGACCCAGAGTCAACTCGCGGATGCGCTCGGCACGAGCCAGAGCGCCGTGAACCGCATCGAGCGCGGAAACCAGAACATCAGCCTTGAGATGATCGCCCGAATCGGTGAAGCGCTCGACAGCGAAATCGTCTCCCTGGGATACGCCGGACCGATGCACCTGCGCGTCGTCGGCGGCCGGCGCCTGTCGGGCGCCATCGACGTCAAGACGAGCAAGAACGCGTGCGTGGCGCTGCTGTGCGCCTCGCTGCTCAACAAGGGCCGCACGGTCCTGCGTCGGGTGGCGCGCATCGAGGAGGTCTACCGCCTCCTGGAGGTGCTGAACTCCATCGGCGTCCGCACCCGCTGGATCAACGACGGCGTGGACCTGGAGATCGTCCCGCCGGCCCGCCTCGACATGGACGCCATCGACGCGGACGCGGCCCGCCGCACCCGCAGCATCATCATGTTCCTGGGCCCCCTGCTGCACCGCATGGACCAGTTCCGGCTGCCGTACGCGGGCGGCTGCGACCTCGGCACCCGCACCATCGAGCCGCACATGATCGCCCTGCGCCGCTTCGGCCTGGACATCACCGCGACCGAGGGCATCTACCACGCGAAGGTGGCGGCCGGGGTCTCCCCCGGCCGTCCGATCGTGCTGACCGAGCGCGGGGACACCGTCACGGAGAACGCCCTGCTGGCCGCGGCCCGCCACGACGGCGTCACCGTCATCCGCAACGCGTCCTCCAACTACATGGTCCAGGACCTGTGCTTCTTCCTGGAGGCGCTGGGCGTCGAGGTCGAGGGCATCGGCACCACCACCCTCACCGTCCACGGCGTGCCCGTGATCGACGTCGACGTCGACTACTCCCCCTCCGAGGACCCGGTCGAGGCGATGAGCCTGCTGGCCGCCGCCGTGGTCACCGAGTCGGAGCTGACGATCCGCCGGGTGCCGATCGAGTTCATGGAGATCGAGCTCGCGGTCCTGGAGGAGATGGGCCTCGACCACGACCGCTCCGCCGAGTACGTCGCCGACAACGGCCGTACCCGCCTGGTCGACCTGACGGTCCGCCCCTCCAAGCTCGAAGCCCCGATCGACAAGATCCACCCCATGCCCTTCCCCGGGCTGAACATCGACAACGTCCCCTTCTTCGCCGCCATCGCGGCGGTCGCCCAGGGCCAGACGCTGATCCACGACTGGGTGTACGACAACCGGGCCATCTACCTGACCGACCTCAACCGCCTCGGCGGCCGCCTCCAACTCCTGGACCCCCACCGCGTCCTGGTCGAGGGCCCCACCCGCTGGCGCGCGGCCGAGATGATGTGCCCGCCCGCCCTGCGCCCGGCGGTGGTCGTCCTCCTCGCGATGATGGCGGCCGAAGGCACCTCGGTCCTGCGCAACGTCTACGTCATCAACCGCGGCTACGAGGAACTCGCCGAACGCCTCAACTCGGTAGGCGCCCAGATCGAGATCTTCCGCGACATCTGACGGAAGGGAGGGCGGCTCAGACGTCCAGGTGGCGGGTGTCGCCGAGGCGGGCCAGTTGGCGGTTGTGGAAGAAGTCGTCCTCGCGCAGGTGGGTGATGCTGCCCGAGGGGGCGCGGAGGTTGACGTGGCCGAGGGAGGCGAGCGGCATGCCGATCCAGGCCGCCACGATGAACGTCAGCGTGAAGCCGTGGGCGACGATGATCTGGTACTCGTAGGGGCGCCGGAGGATCTCGTCCATGGCCGCGTAGACGCGTTCCGCGAAGGCGCCTCGCGTCTCGGCGCCCTCGATGCCCTCGTCGTGTCCCATCCGGTCGCCGGTGGCCGGCGGGGGCACGAAGCGGCGGTCCAGCCATTCCTGGGGCCGGCCCTCGGCTTCCCCGTACGACTTCTCCCGTAGCCGGCGGTCCAGGACGGGCTCCACGCCGAACAGGGCGCCGATCTCCTCGGCGGTGCGGCGGGTCCGCTTCAGGTCCGAGGAGATCAGCTCCACGTCGGCGCCCTCGGGGATCTCGCTCCGCAGGGCGCGGGCGATGGCGGCCGCCTCCCGCAGGCCCTCGGGCGTGAGCGCCGAGTCGTGCCAGCCGCCGACCAGGCCCTCGACGTGGTGACTCGCTTCCGGATGGGTGACGACGTGGATGCTGCGCACCGGCGCGCCTCTCTCTCGGCTCTCTCGGAGTTCCGGCCCGACCTCGGGACGGTACCTCAGGGAAGGGACAGTTCCAGGACCATCAGCCCCCACAGCAGCCGGGCCTGGTCGCGGCGCAGCGCGTGCTCCGCGAGGACCTCCCGTACCGCCGCTTCGGCGATGAAGCCCGTACTGCGCAGGCGGGACGCGCCCAGGACGTCGGTGACGAACTCCCAGAGCTTGGTGCCCGGGGCCAGGAACGCGTCCACCGGAAAGGTGAAGGGCTGTTTCGTCCGGGTCCGCACCGCTTCCGGGATCAGGGCGCGGCCGGCGTCCCACAGGATCGGTTTGCGGCGGCTTCCGGAGACCTTCAGGGCGTCCGGGGTGCGCCGCGCGAAGTCCGTGACGGCCGGCTGGCAGTAGGGGACGCGGCCCTCGACCGCGTGCGCCATGGACAGGTGGTCGAGCTTGCGCAGGTTGAGGCCGGGCAGCTTGTGCAGCCGGTCGAAGGTCAGCAGCTGCTCCAGGCGCGAGGGGGCGGGTAGGCCCAGCAGCTCCAGCGCGCGCCGCCGGCTGCTGGTACCCGCGTCGAGGAACGCGCGGTACTCGGGCGTGTACAGCCGCCGGTAGCGCGCGTACGGGACCAGCGACAGTCGGTCGAGGTACTGCTCCCGCCAGGTGTCCGCGTCGGCGGCCAGCGCCGTGCTGTAGCGGCGGTAGCCGCCGAACTGCTCGTCGGCCCCGTCACCGACGAAGCAGACGCGGAAGGACCGCTCCGCGATCGCCTTGAACAGGACGTACGCGCTGAGCGCGTGCGGCGTGGCGTTCGGGGTGCCGAGCGCCGCCACCATGGGCGGTATCAGCTCGGGCAGTTCCGCCTCGCGGATCTCGACGACATCGAGCGGGATGCCGGCGTGGGCGGCGGCCTCGCGCGCGTAACCCTCCTCGTTCGAGGGATGGCCGCCCTCGTGGGTGACGTGGAAGCCGGTCACGTCGCGGCGCCGCCCGGCCAGCAGGGTGGCGAGGACGGCGGAGTCCAGTCCGCCGGAGAGCTGGACGGCCACGGGCGCCGACTGGAGGGACATCCGCGCCACTTCGTCGCTCAGCAGCGTGCCGAGGCGCTCCGGGGTGCGGCTCTCGTCCGGCGCCGGCGCGGGAACGGGCCGAGGCGGCCGGACGACGACGCTCCGGCCGTCGTGGACCAGCTGCTCGCCGGGACGCAGCGAGGCGACCCCGGCGTGCAGGGACGCACCCGGGGGCAGGCACTGCCAGTTCATGTAGTGGTCGACGGCGTACGGGTCCAGGCGCGGGCCCCGCGTCCGCAGGGCGGTGAGGCCGCCCGGCTCGGAGGAGAACGTGACGCCGCGCGCGGTGGCCTCGTAGTACAGGCTCTTGACGGCCAGCGGATCGCTCCACAGCTTCAACCGCCGCCCCTGGCGCAGGTCCACCAGGGCGATGGCGTACATGCCTTCGAGGCGGTCCACGAAGCGGTCGCCGTGCAGGGCGTAGTAGGGCAGCAGCACCGAGCCGTCCGAGTCGCCCTCGACGTGCACGCCGTGCGCGGCGAGTTCCTCCCTGATGGCACGGAAGTTGTAGATCTCCCCGTTGAACACCGCGTACGCCGAACCGTCCGCGGCGGCGAACGGCTGGCTGCCGTGCGCGGGGTCCTGGATCGCGAGGCGATTGCACCCCAGGCCCCAGTCCTCGCCCCGGACGTACTCCTGCCGGTCCGGGCCGCCCGGCAGTTGGGCGGCCCGCGCGGCGCGCATCGCGCGCGCGTCGAGATCGAATCCGAAGTAGCCGTAGATCCGGCACACGGGCGTCTCCCCCTCCCCCAGGTTCCTTCGGGTTCCTTCGGATTGCTTCGGGTTCGTCAGGCGGACTTGTTGTTCTCGCCGACGGGCGCCGTGCGTCCCTTCGCCCACTCCTGGAGCGGCAGGTGGTGCGCGGCGGCGGTGCGCGCGGTCATGGCGGTCAGCAGTTCGCGCAGCGGCGGCAGGCCGTCCTCGGCCTCGCGGGCGCGGAAGCAGTACTCGTTCGAGATCTCTGCGTTCCACCGCATGCTCTGGTGCAGTTCGTTCTTCAGCAGGTCGAGGAAGTCCCGGCGGCCGACGAACGCCTCGGCCTTGTCACGGGCCGCGCGGATCTCGGCGAAGGCCAGGTCGACGAGGTCGAGCCACTCCAGGACCGTCTCGCCCGCTTCGGCCCCTGCCGGCGGCCCGTAGGTGTTCAACCGGTTGAAGCGGCGGGTCAGCTCCTCGGGCAGCGGGAGCCGGGCCAGGAAGCGCGCCAGGTACTTCGGGTTCCGGTTGGTGTTGCCGTGCGCGTGCGTGAGGCCGCGGAAGGTGTCGACGCCCAGCTTGCGCGCCGCGACGAGGGCCGATTCGTGGTCGCCCTGCGCCCACATGCCGGCCAGGTCGCGGAAGTCGGGGTAGCTGCCGACGGCCGTACGGAAGGCCGTGTACGCGATCTCGCCGGGGCGTACCGAGCGGGTCAGTTCCTCGAACCCGACGGCGTTCGTCAGCGGGACGCCGTACGTGAGCCGTGACAGGACGCGGAAGTCGACGGCGGAGGCCGCGAATCCGGAGGACTTGCGGGCGCGGCCGCGCAGGTGCGCGTACAGCCGCGAGTGCGCGGCGAGCATGTCCGCGACCTCCTCGGCGGTCCAGTACTCGACGTCCACCCCGAGGAGGCTGTGGGGCAGGTAGTCGAAGCTGGCCTTCACGCGGTCGCCGCTCGTGTAGTACCGCATGTGCTCTGTACGAGGGAAGGTGTCCCGGCGGAAGCGGTCGTCCTTCGACCGGGCGATGACGCAGAAGTCGAAGTCCGAGGACGGGGTGCCCGAGCCGTCCACGAGCGAGCCCGACAGCATCAGGATGTCGCCCTCGACCAGGTGGATCTTGTCGAGGACCGCCTCCTCGTCGAAGTCGTCCATGCCGGTGATCGCGGCGATGTGCGTACGGAAGAAGAGCACGGCTGCCTGCCCCTCTCAGTCGGGGTACGGGTACGGGTACGGGTACGGGTACGGGTACGGATCCGCGTACGGGTCTACGCTGTCGTGGTGACTTCGCTGAAGCTTCGGCACTCGGTGCGCGCGCTCGTGCTGGACGAGCAGGACCGCGTCCTGCTGTGCCGGTTCGACCTGCGGCGGGAGAGCGGGCCGTTCGTCCTCTGGGCGGCGCCCGGCGGTGGCCTCGCCGCCGGGGAGGGCCCGCTCGACGCCCTGCGCCGGGAGTTGCGCGAGGAGGTGGGGCTCGACCTCGCCGACGATCCGCCGCACGTGTGGCACCAGGAGATCGTCGATCCCCACATCAGCGCGGGGTACGACGGCGTCGTGAACGACTACTACCTCGTGCACACCCCGTCCTTCGCTCCGCGCGGGGACCTGACCGACGAACAACTCGCCGCCGAGAACATGCGGGGCACGCGCTGGTGGCGGGTCGCGGAGATCCAGGACCACCGCGGCCCGGACCTCTTCTCCCCCCGCGACCTGGGCACCCCGCTCGCCGCCCTGCTCACCGACGGGACACCGGAGCGGCCGGTGCGGCTCGGTCTGTGATGCGGTCGCGGACGTGGCCGGCGAGACGGTCGCGGAGATGCTCCCGGAGGTGGCCGGCGAGGTGTTCGACCTCCCGCGTCACATCCGAGAACACGTAGCGGAAGCGGAACGTCGGCAGCGCCGTCAGGGCGTCGCGCGTGCGCCGCAGGTCGGTCGCGTCGCCTTCGTGGCCGAAGATGTTGAGGTGCTTGTTGGGCAGGCCCAGTACGTGTCGCTCCAGCAGGGCGGCCCGTTCGGACGGCGGTACGGGGGCCACGCCGCGCTCCGCCGGGGCGTCGGCGAGGCTCAGGTGGACGATCGCGTCGACCCCGGCCGAGCGCCCGATGTCGGTGCCCAGCAGGTCGGCGTACTCCCAGGGGTAGATGAGGGCCGTGCCGTGCTCCTCGACGCCCGACTCCCGCAGGCTCGCGAGCGTCCGGTTCGCGGGGTGGGTCAGGGAGGACAGCAGGGTCCGCGCTCCCTCCCGCCCGAACAGCAGGTCCAGGGTGTCCAGTCGGACGGAGATCGACCGGGGCCAGCCGGCGCCCAGCACCCCGTTCCCGTCCGGTGGCGCCGAGAGGCTCACGTCGTCGTTGCAGACCATGACGCCCGCGCCGCGCAGCACGCTCGCCATGATGAACGAGGTCTTGCCGGCCCGGCTGCCGCCGACGAGCGCGATGCCGAGGCCGTCCAGTCGCACGAGTCCGGCGTGCAGGAAGAGCATGCCCTGCCGGCTCGCCGCCGAGCGGTGGATGGCGCGGGTGGCCCGCAGGAGCGACTGGGCGGTCCACGCCTCGCCCCGGGGGGAGAGGTGCCAGAGGGTCGTCCGGGGGTGGTCGACCGCGTAGTGGACGGTCACCTCGCCCTGCGCGGTGACCGCTTCCGGCACCGCGCCCGCGGCGGGTTCCGCGTCCGCGACGACCTGCCAGGCCCCGGAGTCGCACGGGCCGGGTGTGAGGGTCAGGTAGGGCCGGGCGAGCCGGTCGACGTACTCCGCCACCTGTGGGGAGCACGTCAGGCCGGTCGTGGTGAAGCGTGAACGGACGGTGTAGCGGTGGCCGGTCTGGATGGATGTCATGCCGTCTATCGCCCCCGTGTCCGGGTCTGTTGGGTCGATCATGACAAGGACGGCGGGGCCTGCCCAGGGCGATTCCGCAGAGCGGAACGGCCGTGGGATTCACTCGGAGACGAACGGCCCGCGCGTGTCCCAGCCCAGTTCGTCGAGCCCCCGGAAGAACCGGCCGTTGGACCGCGCGGCGGGCAGGCTCAGCAGGCGTACGAGGTCGTCGGCCGCGGGGCCCGGCTCGTCGGGGGCGTACGGGGTCCCCATGTCGGTACGGATCCACCCGGGGCAGTAGGAGAAGGCCGCCAGGTCCCCGGCGCCCGCGGCGAAGTGGCGGGCGACCGACAGGGTCAGGGAGTTGGCCGCCAGCTTGGACGAACGGTAGGCGAAGGAGGCCCCGTCGGCGTCCTGGAGCCGTCCCATGCCCGACGAGACGCAGACGATCCGGCCCGCGCCCCGCGCGAGCATCCGGGGCGCGTACCGCAGGACCAGCCGCGCGGCGCCGAACACGTTGACCTCGAAGGTCTCCCGGAGGTCGTCGACGGTGAGCGCGAAGAGGTCGCCGTATCCGCCCCGGGGGTCGTCCAGGTAGACGCCCGCGTTGTTGACGAGGACGTCGACGTCCTCGCCGGCGAACAGGTCGTCGGGGAGCGGCTCGCGCAGGTCGACCATGCGGTAGTCGTCCACGTCGTCGTGGCGCGGCGCCGCGGCCAGGCCGACGCCCAACACGCGGTGACCGGCGGCCTTGAGGGCGCGGCAGAGGTGGGCCCCGAGGCCCCGGGAAACACCGGAGACGAGTGCGCTCGGCATGCGGCGAGGGTAGCGGTCGCCGCTGCCCGACCCGGCCCGATCCAGCCTGATCCGGCCCGATCCGGCCCGATCCGGCCTGATCCGGGCCTGATCCACAGCACACGACCCGGCCGGGCGGCCCTCGCCGATAGGCTGGTGCACCCCGGTCGCCGGGGTACCCGAGGGAGGGGAGGCGGCGGATGCACACGCACCGACTGCTCGTCACGGGGCCCAGCGGGGCGGGCAGTACGACGCTCGGTCGGGCGCTCGCGACCCTCTGGGCGGCGGCGCACGCGGACGTGGACGACTACCTGTGGCTGCCGACCACTCCGCCCTACACCCACAAACGCCCCGTCGAGGAACGGCTCGCGCTGATGAACGCGCTGTTCGTGCCCCGGTCCGCCTGGGTACTGTCGGGGACGCTGCGGGGCTGGGGCGACAGCGTCATCGCGCAGGCGGACGGCGTCGTGTTCCTGACCATCGACCCGGACGTCCGGATGGAGCGTCTGATGCGCCGCGAGGTCGTCCGGTACGGGGACACCATCGCGTCCGGCGGCGAACTGGAGGCGGCCCATCACGACTTCATGGACTGGGCGCGGGGCTACGAGGACACCGACGTACCGGCCCGGCAGTCGAAGGACGAGCGCTGGCTGGCGAGCCTCGCCTGTCCGGTGCTGCGACTGGACAGTGCCCGGCCGCTGGACGTGCTCGTCGCCGCGGTGACCGACTGGTTCGAGGGCGGGGCGGCGGGCGGCCAGCGGCCATGACGGGGGTCCCGGGGCTCACCGTCGGCGGCGCCCTGGCACGCGTGGGGGCGGGGGACGCCGAGGCCCTGGAGGGCCGGGGCCTCAACGCGTCCTACCGGGTGGCGTACGGGGGCCGCCCGTACGCGGTGAAGGTGCACTGCCCGGAGCGGTCCTCCGTCGGGGAGTTCCGCCGGATCGAACGGGTCGACGCCGCCCTGCGCGCGCTGCCGTGGTACCCGCCGGTGCTGGACCTCGGCTTCGCCCCGGGGCCGCGGCCCCGGCTCGTCGTGGTGCGTCCGTACGCGCCGGGGGCGGCCTCGGACGACGCGCGGCAGCACATCGCGCGGGTGGTCGACGTCCTCGCCGACCTGGCGGCGCGCGGGCGGGGGGTGGCGGTCGAGGAGGAGCTGATCGGGGACTACGCCTCCCCGTGGGTGGCGGACGCGCGGGCGGAGCGGTCGCTCGCGGAGCCGTTCCTGACGGGCGAGTGGGGGGCGTTGGGGTGCGCGGTGGACGAGCACCTCGCGGAACTGCGCGCCGGCGCCGTGCGGTTGACGCGGCCGGACGGGGTGCTGGTGCACCACGGCGATCTGCACGGCCGCAACCTCGTGTCCGACGGGTCCCGGGCGCTGACCGTGATCGACTGGGACGAGGCGGGCTTCTCCCGGCGGCCGGCCGACGCGGGCAAGGCGCTGTGGCTCTCCTGCCGCCTCGGTCGGGGCGACTTCGTCCTGGACGGGCGCGCGGTGGGCCGCTTCCTGGAGCGGCTGCACGCCCGGCTGGGCCTTCCGTACGCGAACGCCGTCGACCTGGCCCGGCTCGGCGCCCTGTGGTTCCTGCCCAGGCACGGCCACGTCACCCTGCTCGGGCGGCGTGACGCGGACCTGGGCACCTGGTACCTCGGCTGGGTGCTGCGCTTCTGGACCCGCTTCCGGCGGAACCTGGAGGTGGTGGCCGAGGCCGCCGCCGAGCGGGCGGCGGGGCGGTCCGCCGGCTAGTGCTCCCGTGTATGGGTGGGGGCGGTGTCACACCAGGGCCGCGCCGCCGTCTATCGCGAGGGTGGTGCCGGTGACGTAGGCGTTGGCCAGGACGAAGAGATAGGCCGCCGCGGCTTCCTCGGCGGTGCCGACACGCCGCGTGAGCAGCTCGGACCCGGCGCCCTGGAGGAAGGCCTCCGGGTCCGGGACACTGCCGTCCCACAGTTCGGTACGGATCACACCGGGCTGGATCACGTTGACGCGCAGCGGGGCGAGTTCGACGGCCAGTGCCCGGGACAGGGCCTCGATGCCGCCGGTGATACCTGCCGTGAGCGCGGTTCCGGACAGGGGGCGGATCGCGAGGACGCCGGAGCTGAAAGTGATCGAGCCGCCGTCTCGCAGGCGCAGTGCGGCGTACCGGGCGGAGAGGAACGCGCCCCAGAAACGGCGCTCGAAGACGGCCCTGGCCTCCTGCGGGGTGGTGTCGACCAACGGCTTGATCAGCAGGGCTTCGCCCGCGGTGTAGACCAGGTGGTCGAACTCCCCGACCCGCTCGAAGAACGCGGCGATGGCGTTGCCGTCGGCGACGTCCAGGCGGCGGCCCTCGGCCGGCTCGCCCAACCGCTTCGTCGCGGCGTCCACGCGGTCCTGATTGCTGGAGGCGACCACGACGTCCGCGCCGGCGGCCGCGGCCTGTCGGGCCACCGCGAAGCCGATGCCGGAGGTTCCACCGATGATCACGATCTTCTTGCCGGCCAGTGACATGGGATCCGTTCCTTCGTCGAGGCGGTGCGGGATTCGACCACCGCCATGGCAAGAACGTACGCCTCCCCATCGAGACGATGAATAACTCAAGCTCTCGATTCCCTGTCCTATCGTCTCGCCGTACCGGCACTAGAGTGGCGCCATGGACATCCTGAGCGACACCCTCGAAGTCCTGCGCACGGGACGCCCGATGGTGACCCGCACCGATGCGCACGCCCCGTGGGCCCTGAGGTTCCAGCCCCTCTCGGGAGCCGGATTCCACGTGGTCGTGGAAGGGCACTGCCACCTGCTGCCCCCGCACGGTCGACCGATCGCGCTCGGACCCGGCGACATCGTGTTCCTGCGGCGCGGCAGCGGACACACCCTGTGTGACGTGCCGGACCGCGATCCGGTGGACTTCGTACCGGACCGCCTGGACCGTTCCTCGCCCATCGGCCGGCTCACCGTGGACGGACCGGGGCCGCGCACGGTGCTGGTGTGCGGCGCGTACGCGATCGACGTCGATCGCCCGCATCCGCTGTTCGGCGATCTGCCGGAGGTCATCCACCTCCCCGCGGTCCCCGGCCGCCACCCGGTGCTGCGCTCGGCGGTCGATCAGCTGTGCGCCGAGTTCCACGCGCCGCGGCCGGGCTCGGACGCGGTCGTCACGGCGCTCATCGATCTGCTGCTGCTGTACATCCTCCGGTCGTGGTACGCCGAACTGCCGAAGGAGCGGACCCGGGGTTGGGCGGCCGCGCTGACCGACCCGGTGGTCGCCCCGGCCCTGAAGGCGATCCACGACGATCCGGGCCATCCCTGGACCGTGGAGTCCCTGGGCACCCGCGCCGGGCTGTCCCGCGCCGCGTTCGCCCGCCGCTTCGCCTCGGTGGTCGGCGAGCCGCCGTTGACGTACCTGACCAATTGGCGGATGGCCACGGCGGCGCGGTTGCTGCACCGATCGCCGACCCCGCTGAGCACCATCGCGCAGCGCACGGGGTACACGTCGGAGTTCGCCTTCGCCAAAGCGTTCAAACGACACTTCGGGTCGCCGCCGGGGGCCTACCGCAAGCGGGTCACGGCGGCAGGCGACGAACCGAGTGGATAGAACCGGGCGGATGGTACTGGGGGGGTTATTTGCGGACGTGGGCCGTGAAGTCCGCCGCGAGCCTCGTCACGTCGGCGGCGCTGCCCACGGAGCAGCGCAGGACGGGGAGTTTCGCGAGGTGCTCCAGGAAGGCGTCCAGGGACGGGGGCGCCGCGCGCCGCCGGACGGGGACGTCCAACCAGTCCTCGCCGTAGAGGTTGTCGTCCAGGGAGAAGCAGTTGCGGGTGATGACCTCGGCGGCGTGGGCGGGGCTCGCGGGGTCGAAGGAGTAGCCGGCCGTGAGGTCCACCCGGGGCAGGATCACTCCGGCGAGCGGTGCCTGCGGTACGACGCGGACCCCGAGGTACCGGCCGACCTCCCGCGAGCTCAGCTTCAGCTTGTCCTCGCCCTGGAAGCGGTCCCAGTCCGACCCCTCCGCCGGGAGGCCGGCCCGCACGGACCAGGAGGCGAAGTCGGTGACGCCCATGACGTCGAGGGAGCCCTTGTTGATGGCGAGCGGCAGCGGGCAGGCCGTCACCCCGTAGCCCTGCGCGCGCCGGTCGAGGTGCATGCGGTCGTTGCCCATCCAGCCGGATGCGGGCAGCAGGCGGGCCAGGGCGATGGCCGTCGTGGACTTCCCGGCCCCGGAGTCGCCGATGACCAGGTACGCGCCGTCGTCGTGGACGAAGGCGGAGGAGTGCAGGACCAGCGAGCCCTGCGCCTTGGCGATCCGGGTGGACACGTCGCGGACGATCCGGGTGAGCCAGCGGTCCCCCAGGCCCGAGCGGGGGCGGACGAGGGTCGCGCGCCCCTCGGTGCGGATCAGGGCGGCCGGCTCGTCGGAGTTGGCGTCCCGGAGCACGAAGACCGTGTGGGTGTCGGTGTCGAAGCGTGGTTGGCGGAAGTGGCGCGTGAGTTCGTACTCGCCGGGCTCGCCCGTGTCGGCCGCCTGTCGGAGCAGTTCGGCCACCTCGGAGGGGTCCTGGGCCAGGTCGACGACGGTGAGGTCCGGCTCCGGCTGCGGGCGGGTCTCGGTGACGCCGAGCATCCCCGGCGGGTGGAAGGTCTCCGAGACCAGGCCATTGGCCTCGGGCGAGGTGGTGACGATCTTCAACGCCTGGTCCCGGACGCTCAGGTACCGGGTGGTCGCGCCGTCCGGGTCACGGGCTACGAGGTCACTGACGAGCATGGAGACTCCAGGGGAGGGCGGGCGGAGCGGTCAGAGCAGCGGGCGGGTCACGGCGGCGCCGCGACGGAAGGTGGTCCAGGTCCGGAACCCGATGTCCCCGAGCACCTTGACCACCTCCGGGTACTGGTCGCAGACCCGTTCGGGCACGTGCGCGTCGGACCCGAAGGTGATCGGGACCCCGAAGTGGTGCGCCCGTTCGAGGAGGTCGAACTCGGGGTACCAGCCCCCGCACATCTTGGTGCCGCCCGAGGTGTTGATCTCCATGACGGCGCCGGAGTCGCGGATCGCCCGCAGCATCTCGTCGGCCGCGGCGGGCGCGGGCACGGCGCCCAGCCGGGGGTGGTTGCCCTTCAGCGCGTCGACGTGGCCCATGACGTGGAACAGTCGGGAGCGGGCGCACGCGGCGATCGCCCGGAAGTAGCGCGCCTTGACGGCGGGCAGCTCGCCCTCCTCGACGGTCTCCCACCGGGTGACGTCGAAGATGTCCCGCCCCTCGAACATGTGGACCGAGCCGATGACGTAGTCCAGGGGGTACCCGCTCAGCGCCTTCGTGTACGGGTCCATGCGACCGGCGAAGAAGTCGGCCTCGGTGGAGACGAGGATCTCGATGCTGCCCTCGTACTCCTCCTTGAGGGCGAGGGCCTCGGCGATGTAGGAGGGGAACCGCGACTTGGGCATCGCCACGCGCGGCAGCGCGTGGTCCTCCTCCTCCGCGAACATCGGGGTGTGGTCGGAGAGCCCGAGGACCTTGACCCCCCGGTCCAGGGCGGCCGTGACGTAGTCGCGCAGCGATCCGGTGGCGTGTCCGCAGCGCTGGTGGTGGGTGTGAAGATCGATCATGTGGTCACACCGCCAGGTATCCGCCGTCGACCGGGAGGTCGGTCCCGGTGATGAATCCCGCCTCGGCGGACAGCAGGAACGCGATCGGCGCCGCGATCTCGGCCGGGTCCGCGAACCGTCCCAGGAGGAACTTCCCGCCGTGCTCGGGGGCGGCCTCCGCCGCGGCCCGGTCGAGCCCGAGGGCCTCGCGGTGGTAGCGCTCGTTGTTGGCGTTCCACACGGTCCCGGGGCTCACCGAGTTGACGCGGATGCCCCGGGGGGCCAGTTCCTGCGCCGCGCACCGGGTGAACCCGAGGACGGCCGACTTGCCGGTGTTGTAGGTGAGGTAGCCGCTCTGCGCGATGTGCGCCGAGATGGAGGCCATGTTGACGATCGCGGCCCCGGTCGCGTCCGGCGGCAGGGCGGCGACGAACTCCCGGGTGACCAGGGACAGGCCGACGATGGTGGGGTCCAGTGCGGCGCGCCACTCCTCGGGGGTGGCGTCCAGCCCCTTGAAGACGAAGCCGGCGGCGAGGTTCACCAGCAGGGTCGGCGGCGGCCAGCCGGCCGGCAGTCCGGCGAAGGCCGCCCGTACCGCCTGCTCGTCCACCACGTCGCCGACGGCCAGGCTCACGGCGTGGCCGTCCTCGCGCCACCGTTTGACCGCCTCCCGGCCGTGTTCGGCGCTCTTGTCGAGGACGAGGACGCGGCAGCCCTCGGCGCACAGCCGCGCGGTCACGGCCGCGCCGATGCCCTGGGCGCCGCCGGTCACCAGCGCGGTCCGTCCGGCGAGTCCGCGGTCGAGCGTGCTCATGTCGTCACCGGTCCCTTTCCGCCCGCGATCCAGTTCTCGACGCGGCCCAGGGCTTCGGCGCGGCCCAGGCCCTCGGTGGCGCCGTGCGGGGAGAGCGTCTCCCCTGAGTCCTCGGCGAGGTTGTGGTCGGCGGCCAGCTCGGCCAGGGCCGCCGGGGGAACGCCCCGCCCGACGAGCGTCGCGCCGAAGCCGGTGCTCTCGACGCCGCGCCCGTCGGTCGCGGCGAAGTACCGCCAGGCCTGGAACATGCCCTCCAGGTGGCCCGCCGACAGGTGGACGGCGTTGCGCCCCTGGGAGAGGGCGATGCCCCGCTCGCGGGCCAGGGCGCCGAGGGCTGCGCGCAGGGAGCCCGGGGCGGCGTCGGCCGGGCAGAGGGCGCCGAGGGCCTCGGCGCGCAACGCGCCGATCTCGCGCCGGCTGTGGCATTCGAGGAGGCCGACCAGGGCGCCGACGCCGCTGGTGTACCCCTCGACGAGGGCTGGCAGGAAGCCGTTCAGCACCGTCACGAGGCGACCGTTCAGCTCGGTCACGGAGGCGTAGGAGCCCGAGCCCAGCTTGTGGATGCCCGCGGCGCGACAGCGCGCGTCCAGGGCCCTCGGCGTCAGGCGCGCGCCCCGGGTCATCGCCTCGTACGCCCCCAGGACCTCGTCCGCCCCCGAGGCCTCCGCGAGCGCGCGCAGTTCCCGGAGGGCGGCGGAGGTGAGCGCCCGGTGTCCGTCCGCGGCGACCCGGTGCAGGCGCGGGTAGTGCAGGAGCAGGTACCCGCGTCCGGCGAACTCCCCGGCCGGGACGACGGCGGCGCGCCGTACGGCCACCTCTTGCGCGCCGAGCACGCGTATCGCCTCGGCGGCCATGTCGGGGGCCGCGGCCGGGGTCATGACCTCCGGCTTGAGCAGGACCACGAAGTGGCTGCCGGTGTCCGGCAGGGCGGTCGGGGGCGGTCCGGTGTCGGTGCGCAGGCCGGTGGCGCGCGTCCGGGCGACGAGGGTGCGCGTACCCTTCCCGCTCACCACAGGGTGATGCCCGTCTCGATCAGCTCGACCGTCAGGTCGGCCGAGCTCGCGACGGTGGTCTCCACGAGGGTCCGCAGGGCGGATTCGTCCGCGTCGGGGGTGGTCACGACGACCTCGTCCGGGCGCTCCAGCGGGGCTTCCTTGGAGGTGAAGATGTGCACCTGCGCCGGTCCGCCGAATTCCTCGTGGACCTGTCGGGCCAGCCTCATGGCCATGACGTTGTAGATCTTCCCGGTGTGGTCGAGCGGGTTCTTGCCGGCGGGTGCCTCGATGCTCATGGGGCGCATGGGGGTGATGAGTCCGTTGACGCGGTTCCCCCGGCCGACGACGCCCACGTCGCCGGTGTCGGCGACGGAGCCGAGCGCGGTGAGGTAGGGGCGGCCGTTGCGGTCGGTGGCGTTCATCAGGAGCCGGCAGTCGCGGATGCCCCGCGCGGCGACGTACTCCTCCAGTTCGGCCAGGACGACCGCCTTGCGCGCCAGGTAGTGGTCCATGGACTCGATGTGGGCCGCCAGGAAGGGCATGTTGACGACCAGGCTGAACGCGTCGCCCCGCCGGCTGCCGAACACCTTGACGTCCCAGCCCGAGTCCGGGTGCCGCTGCTTGAAGGCGGTCCCGTTGATCAGGTGCTCCAGTCCGAGCACCACGTTCTCCAGGCAGGAGAGCGGGGCGTAGCCGTGGAGCAGGTTGGTGTCGTTGGAGACCAGTCCGCCGGAGCGCAGCGGGACGAGGTCCGCCGGGGAGGCGGGCTGGTAGCGGGAGCGGCCCCGGCCCGAGCCCTGGTGGTCGACGACGCCGAGTTCGACGACCAGGTGGCGGGCCGGGTCGAAGCCGGTGGTGACCTCGGCCAGTACGTCGGCCGCCGCGCGGAAGACGAGCTCCTGGACGGGGATCTCGGCGGATCCGACGCGGAAGGCCGCCTTGCCGAAGACCATCACCCGGTAGGGGGAGGTGAGTTCGCCGCGCCCGTAACCGGTGTCGGCGCCGCCGCCGTAGAGCGTGACCTTGTCGAACCAGTGGTGGGCGACCCCGCCGAACTCCTTGAGGCAGTGGAGGGAGTAGTAGCGGGACATGCGCTCCGCGATGGCGTCGCACATGGTGTCCGGGTGTCCCGTTCCCTTGCGTTCGACCAGCTCGTAGGGCAGGTCCTCGACCGAGCGGAAGTCCCTTTGCGTCGACAGCATTGACCGTTGACCGTCTCTCTCTTCGATGACCGGGGGGGAGCCTCAGGAGGCGAAGTCCAGGAACGCGGTCCTGGCATCGGATTCGGGCAGGCCGTTCGGGGGGCTCTTGAAGAGCAGGGGTGAGGGGCCGTCCACCGTGCCGGACAGGCCGCGGTCGCCGGCGGTCTTGGCGGCACGCACGGCGTTGGCGATGACGCCGGCGGCGTTGGGGCTGTCCTCGACGGTGAGTTTGATGTCGATCCGCACCTCGGAGCCGAGCACGGAGCGCGCCGTGACGTTGGCGAAGCACAGCTTCGTGTCGGCGAGGTGTCCGATGAATCCGGTGGGGCCGGCGACGCCGTCGACGTCGGTCATGCCGGCGGCGCGCAGGGCGTTGGCCTTCGAGGTGAACTTGGAGGCGGAGCGGCCGGCGTCGGCGAGGTTCAGGAAGTCGGTGTTCCCGCCGACGTTGAGCTGGTAGGTGCTGGCCAGTTCCAGTCCGCGGCTGAGGAGCAGTTCGATGAGCGCGGTGTGCAGGCAGGTCGCGCCGAGGTGGCTGCGCAGGTCGTCCCCGAGGAGGACCACCCCGGCGTCGGCGAAGCGGCGGCTTACGGCGGCGTCCCGGGCGAGTTCCTCGGGGGTGCAGTTGACGACGGCCGTCCCGGCGGCGAGGGCGGCGTGGGCGAACATCCGGATGGCCTGGGAGGCGCCGGTGGGCAGGGCGATGACCAGGACGTCGACCTCGTGCTCGATCAGCGCCTTGGCCACGTGCTCGGGGGTCGCGTCCCGTACGGCGGGCGCCGGTTCCACCACGGCGCCCAGCGGGCCGACGAGGCCGTCGAGGAGCGGCGCCGGCAGGACCGGGGAGTCCCGGTCGGCGCCGAGCGCGGTGAAGCCCGTCGCGGAGATGGCCGGGGCGGTGAACGCCTGTGCGAGGGGCCGTCCCACCTTCGCCGCGTCCACGTCGAAGGCGGCGACGATCGTCACGTCGGCGAGGCGGTAGCCGCCCAGCGTGTGGCACATCAGCCCCGGCAGCCGGGTGTCGGGATCCGCCTGGGCCAGGGCGACGAACTGGGCGAAGCTCCATGCGCAGTTCCCGGCGCCGGCGAGTGCGACACGTATGTTCCTCATGGCGGTTGTTCCTTTCTGGGCGAACGGCAACACTCCGAACCGGCGGCTCAACTCCACGCCCGGGGGACCCGGCGGGCGGAGCTCTGGTGGGTCTCGGCCCAGCGGCGTATCGAGCGGTGGAGCACCTCGACCGTGTCGGGCACCCGGTGGGTGACCGCGAACGGCTCCGTGACCGACAGGTAGCCCTGGTAGGCGCGGAACGCGGTCACCCGGAGCAGTTGCGCCCGGTCCAGGTGCTCTTCGGCGAAGGGCAGGTAGAAGCGGTTCCACTGTTCGGGGGTCATGGACGGGAGGCGGTCCAGCGCGGGCACGCCGTGCTCGGCGCGCCAGGAGTTGAGGGCGGCGCGGACCGTTTCGAACACCTCGGCCACCGGCTGGGCGTCCTCGCCCCGGCCCAGGATCGACAGCCGCCTGCCCGTCGGCGGGCCGCCGGCGACGAGGCGGACGACGTGGTCGGCGACGTCGTCGGTGCTGACGATGTCCAGCAGTGCCTTCTCCTCGGCCACCATCGCCGGGACGGCGCCGCTGCACAGGGAGGACGGGAGCCAGAAGAAGCCGCTGTAACGGTCCAGGGAGCCGTCGGCGCGCGCCCCCATCACCACGGGGAAGCGCACGATGTCGGCGCTGTCGCGCTCGGCGTGGACCAGCCGTTCGGCCCTGGCCTTGGACCATTCGTAGGAGTTGCGGTACGCCGCCGGGGAGGGCGAGCGGATGTCCCCGGTCAGGCCCGTGACGTAGGAGGAGGAAAGGTGGACGAAATGGGTCCCGGGGGCCGCCAGGCCCAGGACCGCCCGCAGGGGGGCGACGTTGGCCCGCTCGGCCTCCTCTTCGGGGAGGTTCCAACGGGTGTCGGCGGCGCAGTGCACCACCACGTCCCAGGTGCGGCGCAGTGCGGGCGGCGGCTCCTCCAGGCCGGCGCTCCAGGTGTGCTGACGGGGTCCCGTTCCGCCGCGCCGGCTGACGCCGTGCGGGCGGTGGCCGGCCGCGTCCAGCGCGCGCGTCAGGGCGGCGCCCACGGCTCCGGTGGCGCCGGTCACGAGGATGCGTACGGGCTCGCTCACGACACCGTGATCCGCCGCTCGATGGCCCGGAGCATGTGCTCGGAGTTCTCGCGCAGGGCCTTGGCGGCGACGGGGTTCAGCATGTCGGCGAGCAGGGGTATGCCGATCTCGAAGTCGACGGAGAAGACGACGACGGAGCCGCCGTCGCCGCGGTCGTCGACGCGCCAGTACCCGGTGAACTCGTCGAGGTCTCCGGAGACCTGGGTGAACGACATGACGCGGTTCACCTCGTCGAGCTCGTCCTCCTCCACCCATTCGAGGACGGATCCCTTCAGCAGGACCGACCATTCGCTGGTGCGGGTGCCGGATTCCGTCTCCCCGAGGACGGTCACCGACTCGACGTTCTCCATGTACTCGGCGTAGTCCTCCAGCCGGGTGACGGCTCGCCAGGCGTCGGCCGCCGGGGCCTTGATGGGCAGGTTGACCTCGACGTGGGGCATGGCTCCGGGTCTCCTTCGGGCAGGGTGGGGGCGGGCGGCTCAGCCGGCCGGGTCGAAGCTGATCTCTCGTCCCGTGCAGAAGGCGCCGACCGCCTCGTCGCAGGTCAGGAGCGACGGCGGATGGTGGTGGACGGCGAGCGAGTCGACCAGGAGGGCGGCGGCCGGCTGTCCGCGTCCGTAGAGCCGGCTGCCGACGACCGGGGTGACGGCGGCCAGGACCCGGTCGCGGGTGTCGCTGAGCGAGGCGCGCAGCCCGACGGCCGCGGCCAGGGCCGCCCGTCCCGCGAGCGCGCCGGAGGTGAAGTCCGCGGCGAGTTGGCGGCAGGCTCCGCCGAGGGTCAGCAGTTCGCGGGTGGCGCGGCCGAGGAGGGCGGTCCTCGGCCCGTACGCGCCCGCCCGGATCACCTGGCGGTACGCCACGTCCAGCAGCCCGCTCAGCACGCCGTGGTAGGTGGCGCTCAGCAGGACGGCGAACCAGGTCGTGCCGGAGATCACGTTCTCGTCGATGACGTCGGCGGGGCCCCGGTGGAAGACGAGCCGGTCGTCCAGTTCGACGTCCCGCAGGACGAGGCGGGCCGTGTCCGAGTCCGTCATGCCGAGGGAGGCCCACTCCCCCTCGACGGTGAGGCCGGGCGATGAGCGGGGGCACAGGGCGAGGATCGTGTCGTCCGTCCCGCTGACCCGGGCCGTCAGGCACACGAGGGTGGCCGTGGTCGCGAGGGAGCAGGGGAACTTCACCCCGCGGACGCGGTACCCCTTGGCGGTCTGCTCCGCCTCGGAGCGGCTGCTCATGAAATTCGGGCTGCCGCCCGGCTCGGCGAACGCGGACGCGACGAGGGCGCCGGTCTGGGCGATCCCCTCCAGCAGCATCCAACTGGAGTCACGGTGGCGCTGCCAGTAGTCGGCCATCAGCCCGACGGTGAACGCGTGCATGTTGAGGGCGATCGCGGCGGAGGGGTCGGCCATGCCCAACGACCTTTGCGCGGCGGCCACTTCGACCAGGCTCGCGCCCGCCCCGCCGAACTCGCGGGGGATCGGCAGGGCCGCGTAGCCGCTCGCGGTCAGGGCGCGGATGCGGTCGGGGCCGGTGGCGCCCTCGCGGGCCGGCGCCGGCGTCCAGAGCGTGCTCCAGCCGGCGTTCAGGAGGGCCAGGTGGGGGGCCTCGGCGCTTTCCGTCATGCCTCTCCTTCCGGACGGGCGCGGGCGGGGAATTCCGGTGCGGTACGGGATGAACATAGGGCGAGCGTGGGGCTCTTATCAGCAGGTGTTTCTTTGTGCGGAACACGAATCCTCAGGGGCGCTCCCATAGCGCGAGGAGTTCCGTGAGGTCGGGTTTTCCCGGCTCCACGCGTACGGTGTCCCAGCCGAGGGCGCGGGCCGGTTCGATGTCGAGTTCCTCGGAATCCCCGACCATGACGCGCCGCTCGAACGCGCCCTCGCCGATGAACCGAAAGGCGCGGGGATCGGGTTTCTTCGGCCCGCCGTCGGCCGTGAACAGGGCCCGGTCGTACACCTCGGGCACCTCCAGCCGGCGCAGGAGCCGTTCCATGAGGGTGCCGGGCAGGTAGCAGTTGGACAGGAGGCGAACGGTGTGCCCGGCGGCCGCGAGCCGGCGCATCGCGTCCGCCGCCGGCGCGCACAACGCGTAGTGCTCGGGATCCGCGCCGCCCAGCGCGTGCCACAGGGCCTCCTCCAGGTCGGCGCGCTCTCGCCGCTCGCCCCGCTCCCGCAGGGCCGCCTCCAACAGGCCGAGGGTCGATGGCTGGAGCGCGGAGCGGTCCGCCATCGCGGCGAGGACGGCGCCGAAGACCGTGTGGACGACCTCCCCGGCGCACCGCGCGTCCAGGGCCAGGACGTCGGCGAGGCAGGAGGTGAACCACTCGGGGCCCGGGAGCGGGCGGGACAGGACGACGGTGTCGAAACAGTCGAAGACCACGACGGCGGGCATGGCGCCCCTCTCGGATGTCGCAGGATGGGCTGTCGCGCGGTGGGCTGTCGCGGCCGGCCCGCTTCAGGACCACGACAGCTTGCGGTGGTGGGCCCGGAGGAAGAGCAGGGTCACGACGGTCAGGCCGGCCGCGAACGCGCACAGGACCCCGGCCGGGAGCAGCACCGCGCGCACGCCGCCGCCGTCGAGGATGACGGTGGAGAAGCCGCGCATCGCCCAGTAGCTGGGCACGCCCGGGGCGAGCGGGCGCGCCCACTGCGGCAGCGCGGACAGTGGGGTCAGCGCGCCGCCGAGGCCGGCGAAGAGGAGCGCGAGGAGGTTGGCGAAGACGCTGAGCTGGGCGATCGTCCGGCAGAGCGCCACCAGCGCGAGGCCGACCAGCACCACGCACAGCGCGAGGGGTACGCCCACCACGACGAGGGCGAGCCAGGGGCCGCGTACCCGCAGGTCGAACAGCAGCCCGCCCGCGACGAACACCACGGCCAGCTGCACCACCGCGACGGCGAGCGGCACCACGACCCGGCCCGCGATCAGCTCGAACGGCCGGGCGGGGCCCGCCCGGAGCCGGTCCCAGGTGTTCCAGCCGTGCTCCCGGAACATCGCGAAGCCCACGACGGTGACGAGGAAGAAGAGGAACATCACCGCCATGCCGGGCACGGCCTGTTCGGCTCCCGTGGCGTCGGGTACGTCGTCGGCCCGCAGCGCCGTGCGGAACAGCGGCAGCATGAAGGCCATGATCAGCAGGGGCATGACCGTACGGACGACCAGCGGCGCGGGGTCGCGTACGAGCAGCCGGCAGTCCTGCCGGACGAGGGCGGCGATCCGGCCCGGGGCTCCGTCACCCATGGCGACCCGCCTCGGCGGCGCCCGTCAGGTGCAGGAACACGCTCTCCAGGCCGGGCCGGACCACCCGGAGGTTGACCAGCGGCGGCGTCGATTCGCCGAGGGCCGCGAGCACCTGGGGCGCGGCCAGGTGCGGGTCCCGGGCGTGGACGCGCAGGACGGAGTCGGCGCGGGTCACCGGCCAGGGCACGCGCAGCGCGGGCGCGGGGCCGGAGAAGGAGAGTTCCACCGCGCCCTCGCCGTGCGCGCGGACGAGTTCGTCGATCGTGCCGCGCGCGACGAGCCGGCCGCGTTCGAGCACGGCCACGCTCGCGTCGAGGTCTTCGACCTCGCCGAGGTAGTGGGTGGAGTAGCAGACCGCCGTGCCGCCCGCGGCGAGTTCGCGGACGTACGCGATGAGCCGGGCCCGGGTCTCGACGTCGACGCCCGCGGTCGGCTCGTCGAGCAGGAGCAGCCTCGGTCGGTGCAGCAGGGCCAGGGCGGTGTGCACGCGTCGCTGCTCGCCGCCGGAGAGCCGGGCGACGCGGCGTTCGAGCAGGTCGGCGAGGCCGAGCGGTTCGGCGACCTCCTCGATCCGCCGGGCGATCTCGCGGCGGCGCAGGCCGGCGAGTTCCGCGAAGAAGCGCAGGTTCTGCCGGACGGTCAGGGGCGGGTAGACGCCCAGTTCCTGGGGGGCGAGGCCGAGGCGGAGGCGGGCCCGGCGCGGGTCGCGGGCCGGGGAGGTCCCGAGTACCTCGATCTCCCCCGCGTCGGGCCGCAGCAGTCCCGCGACCAGGGACATCAGCGTCGTCTTGCCCGCGCCGTTGTGCCCGATCAGGCCCACGACCTCGCCTTCGGCGATGTCCAGCGTCACGTCGTCCAGGGCCGTCGTGGCGCCGTACCGCTTGCCGACGCCGCGCAGGGTCAGGGGTGCGGCGGGCGGGGCGGCGGCGGCGGCGGCGGGCGGGCGCGGGCGGCGCCGGGGTCAGTCGACACGCCGGGTCCAGGCGTCCGGGAGGAGGTCGGGGAGGCCGACGCGCGCCAGGTGGGGCTGCCAGGTCCGGGCGAGTTTGAAGCCCTTCATCAGACCGGCGGCGGACCGTACGTCGGGCAGCGGCTCGCGGTACCCGAGGAGGGCCTCGGTCTCCCGCAGGTGCGCGCGCAGCCGCCCCAGCCACTCATCGCCGCGCCCGTCCTCGCCGTTCGCGGCCTCCCGGCCCTCCGCGACGAGGGCCAGCCCGGCCTCGATCTCCGCGTCCGGCACGCCCGCGAACGGGTCGTGGGCGGCCTCGTCGCGCCCGTAGCTCAGCTCGCCCCGCGTGCGCAGGCCGCGTACGGACAGGGACAGCTGGACGAGCTCGTACGCCATGAGGACGGCGACCTCGCTCTGGCCGGCGAGGGTGGCACCCTCCACGTCCTCCAGGCGGGCCCGGCAGCCGAGCAGCAGGCGGGCCGCGCCGTGGGCCCGGAACGCGAGGAGCCGGCGCAGGTCGGTCGCGGCGACCACGGGGGCGACCACGGGGGCATCGGCGGGGGCATCGGCGGGGGACGTCACGCGGGGACCTCCGGATCGGGTCGGGCGACGCCCAGCCACACCATGTCGCCGGCGAACAGCGGGGCCAGGTCGTCCGGGAGGGCGGAGCCGAGGGGGCCCGACCAGATGACCGCGTCGCTGTCCGCGGCCGGCAGGTCCGCGCGGAGCACCTCCAGGGCGCGCAGCTGCCAGCGGTCCACGACCGTACGGTCCTCCAGCACGGTGGTTCCGACGCCGGTGGACCAGCGCAGCACCGCGTGCAGCGACGCGGGCTCGCCGGCCAACCGGTCGACGTGGGCCAGGCAGTGCGCCGCCCGCTCCCCGGGGTCGAGCGGGGGCGTCAACGCGTCGCGCAGGACGGTCAGGCCCTCGGTGTCGTCCAGTGCCTTGAGCTTCTCCCCCACCCACTTGGCGGCGAAGTACGTCTCCCCGCCGGCCGCCGCCCGCGCGCTCAGCGCGGCGACGACCGCCTCCCGGGCGCGGGCGGCGGCGGCCATCGGCTTGGCGGGCAGCAGCCAGCGGGCGGCCTGGGCGAGCCGGTGCGCCTCCACCGTCCACCACTGCTCCACGACCTCGGCGAGCCACGGGCGGCGCAGGGCCTCGTGCCAGGCGTCCCAGGGCGGCGCGGCGACGAGCGGCAGCCCGAGGGCCAGCCGGTTCGCGGTGTTGAGGGCGCGGCGCCGGTGGTTCCAGCCGGCTTCGTCGACCGAGTCGAACCGGGGCCAGGGGTCGGTGCGCAGGGCGGCCGTGGTGTCCCGGACGGCGCTCGCCCGGCGGAAGTTGACGTCCATCAGCGTGCCGTGCTCGTGGGACTGGACGGGGAAGCGGGTGAGCCTCTCGCTCTCCACGAGGACGAGCAGGTCGAGGTCGCTGCGGTGGTTGCCGAAACCGGCGAGCACCGATCCGGCGACGACGGCGAGCACCGGACTGCCGACGCCCTGGTCCACTTCCCGGCGGACCGCGTCGCGGGTGATCCCGCGCTCCGCGAGGAACGCGTCCAGGCGTTCCTCCAGAACGGCGCCGGTCGGGAATGCGGCGGCGCGTGCCGTGGTGGTCTCCATTGCGGTCGGTGCACCTTTCCGAAAATTCTTCCGGCGCGGAACTCCCTCAGGCTCGCCCAGGCTTCCAGCAGCCGCGGATGCCTGGCAACGAACGTTCCGGCAGCCGGAACGCGACTTCTCAGCGGGCGCGGCGGAGCGCTAGAACCGTGCCTGGACGTCGATGCCGGACCGGTCGACGCCGGACCGGTCGACGCCGGACCGGTCGACGCCGGATCAGGAGAGGACGGTGGCGGTGGACGCGACCGACGGACGCGGGACCGCCCGGGGCGCGCTCGACGCGACGCGCAGGCACCAGTCGCCCCAATTGGCCCTGGTCTACGGCATGAACGGTTGCGGTGCCATCGAGAGCAGCGGCGAAGGGGCCCGGCTGCGGCTGTCCGACGGCCGCGGCGCGCTCGATTTCGGAAGCTACGCGGTGACCCTCCTCGGGCAGCGCCACCCCGCCGTACTGGCAGCCGTACGCCGTGAACTGGACGCGATGCCGGTGTCCAGCCGCGTCCTGGCCAACGGGACGACCGCCGAACTCGCCCGCGCTCTCGTGGCCTGGGCCGAGCCGGAGCGGCTGACGAAGGTGTGGCTCGGGCTGAACGGGTGCGACGCGGTGGAGGCGGCGCTGAAGCTGGCCCGCCTGGCCACCGGCCGCACGCGGGTGATCGCGATCGAGGGCGCCTACCACGGCAAGTCCCTCGGCGCGCTGGCCGCGACCTGGAACGCCCGCTACCGGCGCTCGTTGGAGCCGCTGCTCGGCGGGGTGAGCCACATCCCGGCCGACGTGTCGGCGCTCCCGGCGGCCTTCGGGCCCGGTGACGTGGCCGCCGTCCTCGTGGAGCCGGTCCAGGGCGAGGGCGGGGTGCGGCCCCTGGAGCCCGGATTCCTGCGGGCCCTCGCCGACGCCGCGCACGCGCACGGCGCCTTCGTCCTCGCCGACGAGATCCAGACCGGGCTGCGCCGGTGCGGACCCCGGCTGGTCAGTGCCGACCTCGGGATGCGACCCGACGCCGTGCTGTTGGGCAAGGCCCTCGGCGGCGGCGTCCAGCCGGTGTCCGCCGTCCTGGCCACGCCGGAGCTGTACGCGCCGCTGACCGCCGACCCGTTCACGCACACCACGACGTTCTCCGGGCATCCGCTGGGCGCGGCGACCGGTCTCGCCACCCTGACGGCGATCGAGGAACTCGCGCCGCGCGGCGCGCGGTTGGCCGACCTCTTCTCCGGCGGCCTGGCCCGGATCGCCGGGCGGCACCCGGACCTGATCGCCGAGGTGCGCGGCCGGGGCCTGCTGTGGGGCGTGGAGTTCACCACCGCCGCGACGGCCGGGGAGGTGTTGATGGAGCTGGGCCGCAGGGGGCTCGTGGTCTCGCCCTGCCTGGGCCGGCCGGAGGTGCTGCGGCTGCTGCCGCCCCTGATCGCCTCGGACGAGGAGGCCGAGGAGGCCCTCGCGATCCTCGACGCCGTCTGCGCGGCCGTGCCCGACGAGTTCCGACCCCCCGGACCCGGGCCCCGGTAGCGCCCGGCGAACGTCGACCCGAAGGAGCGTCACCGTGCCGCACAGCGGACCCGCCGCCGATCCGGCGAGCGAGCAGCGCGAGGTCCAGTACCGCTACCACCGGGACCTCTTCCCGGCGCTCCACGACTGGGAGCGCACCGAGCGCTCCATCGTCGAGTTCACCGGCGAGGAGGGGCCCGCCGGGCTGCTGGGCCTCGACCAGATGGGGCACTTCGGGCCGCAAGGCTGTGACCTGGTCGCCGCGGCCGTCCTCGACCGCGGCGGGCCGACCGCCGATCTGTGCGAGCTGGGCAGCGGATTCGGGGGCGCCCTGCGGTACACCGTGGACCGGATCGCCGCCGGCGGGTCGCCGGTGCGGCGCGCCTTCGGAGTCGATCTCGTCCCCGAACACTGCGCGGTCGGCCGGAACATCAACCGGGCGCAGGGCCGCACCGCGATGACGGCCCTGTGCGCCTCGGCCGAGGCCGTTCCCCTCGCCGACGCCTCGCTCGACGTCGTGTTGATCACGGGATCCATGCCGCACTTTCCCGCGCCGGGCGCGGTCGTACGCGAGGCCGGACGGCTCCTGCGCCCCGGCGGGTTGCTCGCCCTGACCGAGGAGGTGAGCCTGACGCCCGGCGCGGACGGGCCGTCGGAGGCGTTCCGCGTCACCCATCCGCGCGGGGTGTTCTTCACGACCCCGCTGGCCGAGCGGCTGCGGCAGGTGGAACGCGCGGGCTTCGTGGACGTGGTCCGGCGTGATCTGGCGGACTGGGCGGTGGCGTTGCTGTCGGACCGGTTGAAGGTGGTCCGGATCTTCCGGGGCAGTGTCGCGGGGATCTACGGGGCCGCGCCGGCCGACCTCATCCGCGACACCCTCACGGCGGCCCGCGCGGAGTACCTGGCGGGCCGGTTGTCGCCCGCCCTGATCACGGCGCGGCGGGCCTGACGTGACGCCGCCCCCGGCGGCGGTCGCCCCCGTCGCCCGCGCGGGAGGGCACGCCCGCGCGGGCAGGACGGGAGCGGGGGTTCACCGGGCCGGTGCCAGCTCCGGGGTCCGCTGGAGCGCCCGTGAGACGGCGGCGCAGGCCGCCCTCAGGTGCGAGACCGCCCCGGCCACCGGGAACCGCCCCTGCGGGCCGGTCACGGCCAGGGCCCCCACGGCCGTGCTCGACGCCGTGAGCAGGGGCGCCGCGATGCCGACCGCGCCGGTCGCGCCGCGGACGGCGACGAAGCCCTGGTGTCGCACCCGTCCCGCTTCCCCTCCGCTCTCCGCGCCGGCGCCGGCCTCGTGCGGGGGCGCGGCGGAGCCGAAGGCGTGGAAGATCCGGGTCGCGGCGCGGGCCGAGGCCCACGCCTCGTCCTCGATCCCGGGTCGGATTCCGACGCCGTGGGCCCGGCGCACCGCGTCCACCAGGGCCGCGTCCCGGCCGAACGCGTCGGAAATGAAGATGAAAGCGCTGCCACGGGTGATGTGGTGGAGTTGTTCGGCATAGGGAAAGGCCAGATCGCGCAGTTTGAGTTGGCGGGGAACGCGCGCGCCCAGGGTGAAGAGCGCGACGCCGAGTCGCAATCCGTTCTCGCCCCGCTCCAGCATGCCTTCCTCGATGAGTTCCGTGATGATCCGGTGAGCGGTGGCCTTCGGCATATCGGCTCTGCGTGCTATTTCGGAAAGCTGGAGTTCCGGTTCACCCGGCCGAAAGCAACGCAGAATGCTCAGGCCGCGAGCGAGCATGGAACGAGGGCGCTGAACGGACAAAGACACCTCCTCTGAGGGGCCTGGTGGAGCGGTGTGGAGCGGTTGAGGACACGCGGAGCCGCCCGCCGCGAAGTGGATCCCGCATTCCCGCCGGCGTCGGTCGAATCCGACGACCGGGATCTGTACGGAAAGAAAACTGTAGCAGTACCTACATGGTCTAAACGGGCCTAAGGCCGCAAACGAGTCACTTCACGCAAGTCCCCTGCAAGGGGTTTGGGGCGGCGATTTCGCCGTCGATGCAGGATGCACGGGGAGCGCGCCCTTCCGCCCGGCGAACCACCACCGCGAGCGCCGACCGAACAATGGGAAACCGGTCATTGTCCGCACATGGCCGACTCCTGGGACATAGTGGGGAAGCGGCGATGGTTTTCGGTCGAATGGCCGGGGAAAGGCCTCGTCGGGACGGGGCGGGGGCGGCAGAATCAGGCCGTCGGTACGGTTCGGTACGATTTCCAGGGGGCGGCGATCATGGCAGTGGAAACAGGGAACGCGACGGGTGCGAGTGCGGGCGGGGACGCGCCGGCGGTGATACCCGACCTGGAAGGGGTCCCGCTGCTCGGATCGCTCCTGGACCTGAAGGCCGACTCGCTCGCCACCTTCCTGCGCGCCCGACAGCGCCACGGGGACGTCGTACGGATCTCCGCCGGCCCGCCCGGACTGCGCGCCGAGCTGTACTGCGTCTTCTCCGCCGAGGGAGCCCAGCAGGTGCTGGCCTCGCAGTCGGCCAACTTCCGCAAGGACAACCTCTTCTACCAGGAGCTCCGGGACTCCTTCGGCAACGGCCTGCTGACCAGCCAGGACGAGGACTACCTGCGCCAACGCCGGTTGGTGCAGCCCCTGTTCACCCGCAAGCGGGTGGACGGCTACGCCGCGGCCATAGCGGGCGAGACCGACGCCGTGCTCGCCTCGTGGGCCCAGGCGCGGGACGGGATCGTCGACGTCTCCTCCGAGATGATGCACCTGGCCCTGCGCGCCGTGGCCCGTATCCTCTTCGGCACGGACGTGGAGGCCACCGTCGACGTGGTCGACCGGTGTTTCCCGGTCATCACGGAGTACGTGCTGCGCCGCGGCTACTCCCCCGCCAACATCCCGCGCGGCTGGCCGACGCCCGGCAACCGGCGCGCGGCCGCCGCGATGGACGAGCTGTACGCCGTCTGCGACGAGATCATCGCCGGCCGGCGCCGGGCGTCCGCCGAGGACGGGGAGGGGCCGGGCGAGGACCTGCTGACCCTGCTCACCGCCGCGCAGAGCGCGGGCGACGCCGCGTTCGACGCCGGCGAGCTGCGCGACCAGGTGCTGATCTTCCTGCTGGCCGGCCACGAGACGACGGCGACCTCGCTGGCGTTCGCCCTGCACCTGCTCGGACGCCACCCCGAGGAGCAGGCGCGGGCCCGCGAGGAGATATCCCGCGTCCTGGGCGACCGTACGCCCGAGGCCGCCGACCTGGACCGGCTCCCGTACCTGACGCAGGTGCTCAAGGAGGCCATGCGGCTCTACCCGGCGGCCGCGGTGATCGGACGCCGGGCGGTGGCCGCGACCGAGGTCGCCGGGCACACCATCCCGGCGGGCGCCGATGTGATCCTCGCGCCCTGGGTGACGCACCGCCACCCCGCCTACTGGGACGAGCCGGACCGCTTCGACCCGTCCCGCTTCACCCCCGAGGCGGAGGCCGCGCGGCCGCGCTACGCCTGGTTCCCCTTCGGCGGCGGGCCGCGCGCCTGCATCGGGCAGCACTTCTCGATGCTGGAGTCGGTGATCGCGCTCGCGATGATCCTGCGCGCCTACGAGTTCGAGGCCGTGGACACCGAGATCCCCGTGAACGCCGGCATCACCCTGCGGACGGCGGGCCCGTCGCGCTGCCGCATCCGCCCCGCGAAGGGCTGACTGAAGGCCGAGTGAAGGCCGACAGTGGAGCTGTTTAGCGGTAGTCGTCGGGGTGGTCCTGCATCCAGTCGTTGATCTGGTCGCGGGTGGCGATCAGGGCGCTCTGGTGCTTCTTCAGGTTCGCGAAGCCGCGGTCGCCGCCGAGTTCCCTGTCGAGCTTCGCGATCAGGGCGATCGGCTCGGGGAAGTGGCCGGGGCCCTTGGGGTCGGCCTTCATGGCGCGGTCCAGGCGGTGGAGTTCGTCGTGGACCCGACCGAGGAAGTAGGCGCAGTTGGCCGGGGTGCACGAGTCCCCGAGCGTGGCCTGGAGGCCCGCGAAGGCGTCGCGCACCAGCTCCGGCGGCGGCGAGGGCAGGCCGGCGGCCGGGGACGCGAGGGAGGGGGTCGGGGCCGGCGCCCCCGACGCGGGGCGCGAGGCCGGCGCCGTCGGGGAGGGGGCGGAGGAGGCGACGGGCGAGGCGGGAGCCGAGGCCGACGCCGAGGGTGCGGTGGCGGACGGTTTCGGGTCGTCGCCGCCGCAGGCGACGGTGAACGCCGCCAGGGTGAAGGTCAGTGTCGCGAGCGCGGCGCCGCGCATGGTCGATCCGTACATGGTGTCCCCCCGTGGTCCGATGATCGTCCGACCCTACCGACCCTTCTCGCCCGCGACGGGCGTCGGGGTGTGGTTTCCCTGGAGTCGGGCGAGGTCGGAGGGGCGGACCTGGATGACGAACACCGCGATCGCCGCCCCGGCCACCGTGAACAGCGACGCCGCGACGAAGGCCGTGCTCACGCCCGAGGTGAGCACCTGGTCGGCCCATGGCTTCGGGAGCTGTCCGGTGCGCAGGAAGAGCGCCCGCTGCGCGGGTCCCGCCGTCTCCAGGAAGGCCGGCACCCGCACCGCGGCCTCGTGCCGGCTCGCCGTGCCGAAGACCGTCACCAGGATCGACAGGCCGAGCGAGCCGCCCACCTGCTGCATCGTGTTGAGCAGCCCGGAGGCGGCGCCCGACTCCCGGTCGGCGACGTTGGACAGGGCCATCAGGGTCAGCGAGACGAACTGCAGGCCCATGCCGGTGGCGAACACGACCACCGGGCCCAGCACGTTCTCCGGGTACGTCGAGTCGACGTCGATCCGCGTCAGCCAGCCCAGTCCGACGGCGCAGCAGGTCGCGCCCGTGATCATGAAGGGTTTGGGTCCGAACCGGGGCAGCAGTTGCGAGGCGAATCCGGCCGCTACCGCGACCATCACGCTGACCGGCAGGAAGGCGAGGCCGGCGCGGAGGGGGCTGAAGCCGAGGACGTTCTGCACGAACAGGGTGAGGAAGAAGAACATGCCGAAGATCGAGCAGGCGAGGAAGAGCATGATGCCGTAGGTCCCGGCCCGGTTGCGGTCGGCGAACATGTGCAGCGGCGTGATCGGTTGGGGGGAGCGCCGCTCGTTGAGGGCGAACAGGGTGAGCAGCACCGCGGCGGCGGCGAAGGACCCGAGGGTCAGCCCGTCGCGCCAGCCTTCCTGGGACGCGCGGATGAACCCGTAGACGAGACCGACCATGCCCAGGGTGGACAGCAGCGCGCCGGCCAGGTCGAAGTGTCCGGGGCGGCGGGCGGATTCGTGGAGGACGCGCGAGGCCAGCAGGGCGACGAGCACGGCGATGGGGACGTTCACGAAGAGGATCCAGCGCCAGTCGAGCCATTCGACGAGGACGCCGCCGGCGAGCAGCCCGATCGCGCCGCCGCCCGCCGAAACGGCGGCGAAGACGCCGAAGGCGCGGTTGCGGGCGGGTCCTTCGCGGAAGGTGGTGGTGATCAGGGCGAGCGCGGTCGGGGAGGCGATGGCGCCGCCGACTCCCTGAAGGGCGCGCGCGGCCAGCAGCTGGCCGGCGTTCTGGGCGAGGCCGCCGAGGAGGGAGGCGAGGCCGAACAGCGCGACGCCGAAGACGAAGACCCGTTTGCGGCCGAGGATGTCGCCGGTGCGGCCGCCGAGGAGGAGGAGCCCGCCGAAGGTCAGGGTGTAGGCGCTGACGACCCAGGAGAGGGATTCGGTCGAGAAGTCGAGCGCGGTCTGGATGTGTGGTAGCGCGATGTTCACGATGGTGACGTCGAGAACGACCATGAGCTGGCAGAGGGCGATCACGAACAGGGCCAGGCCGTTTCCGCTTCCTCGGACCTTGCCGTCGGTCCCGTTGCTGGTCGGCTTCGCATGCGGGTCCACTAGTCGACGCTATGCCCGGAGGGGAAGGGTCACCACTCGAATGGGCTATGCCATGTGATATTTTACATGCCACACTGAGATCATGGACCCTTTTCTCAGGCTCTCCGCCGACACCGCCCGCTTCACCCACGGAGCCCCCCGCGCCTTCTCCTTCGGCGACGACGGCCGCCTCCTGTGGTTCCTGCGCTCGACCGGCCCCACCGACCCGCTCGACGGCCTGTGGGTCCTCGACACCGCCACCGGCGCCGAGACGCTCCTCGCCGACCCGCGCGCCCTCGACGGCCTGGCGGATGAACTCCCGCTCCCCGAGCGCCGGTTGCGCGAGCGGACCCGGCTCGTCGCCGACGGCATCGGCTCCTACGCCCTCTCCGCCGACGGCCTGCGCGCCGTGTTCGCGCTGAACGGGCGCCTCTACGCGGTCACCTACGCGGGCCCCTACGCGGCAGGCGCCCCCGGCGGCGCGCACCCCGAGGAGCTCCCCACCGCCGGCCCCGCTCTCGACCCGCGCCCCAGCCCCGACGGCTCGCGCACCGCCTACGTCAGCGGCGACGCCCTGCACACCGTCCAGGGCGGACGGGTCAGCCCCGACGACGGGGCCCGGTGGGGCCTCGCGGAGTTCGCCGCCGCCGAGGAACTCGGGCGCGCCCGGGGCCACTGGTGGTCTCCCGACGGGCAGAGCCTGCTCGCCGCCCGCGTCGACGAGAGCGCCCTCCAGCGGCGCTGGTTCGCCGACCCGGCGCACCCGGAGCTGCCGGGCGAGGACTTCGCGTACCCGGAGGCGGGCGGGCCCAACGCCGACGTGCGGCTGTGGGTGCTGGGGCCGGGCGGGAGCCGGGTGCGCCTCGACTGGGACGCGCGGGAGTTCCCGTACGTCTCCGACGTCGAATGGAGCGCCGACGGCACGCCGGCCGGGGAGATCCTGCTGACCGTCCAGGACCGCCTCCAGCGCAACGTCCTGCTCCTCGCCGCCGACCCGGCCACCGGCCGCACCCGGGAACTCTCGCGCACCACGCACCCGCGATGGGTGGACCCGATGGTGCCCGGTACCCCGGCGCGGCTGGCCGACGGCCGGATGCTCACCGCCGTCGACACCCCCGGCGGCGCGGCGCGCGGCCTCGCCGTCGACGGCGAACCCCTCACGGGCGACGGCATCCAGGTCCGCCGCGTGGCCGGCACCCACGAGGGCCGGCTGCTGATCGAGGCCGGGCGGCGCGACCCGTCCGAGCAGCAGGTGCTGCTCCTGGACCCCGTGACCGGGGAGCTGACCCCGCTCGCCGACGGCCCCGGCGTGCACGCGGTGGCCGCCTCCTCGGCCGGGGCCCTGCTGCTGACCTCCGCCGACGCCGACGGGTTCCGCCACACCGGGCGCACCGCCGACGGGCGGGAGTTCGCCCCGGCCGACCTGTCGGCCCCGCTGCCCTACCGGGTGACGCCGGTCTTGGAACGCGTCACCGAACACGGCGTCCCCACGGCCCTCGTCCTGCCCCGCGACCACGTCCCCGGCCGGCGGCTGCCCGTCCTCATGGACAGCTACGGGGGCCCCGGCTTCCAGGACGTGTCCGCCGAGCCGCGCCGCTGGCAGGCCCGCCAGTGGTGGGCCGACCAGGGCTTCGCCGTGGTCACCGTCGACAACCGGGGCACCCCCTACGTCTCCCCCGCCTTCACCCACGCCATGTACCGGGGCTTCTCCGACGTCACCCTGGAGGACCAGGTCGCGGCCCTGAAGGCCCTCGGCGCCCGCCACCGCGACCTCGACCTCGGCCGGGTCGGCGTACGGGGCTGGTCCTACGGCGGCTACCTGTCGGCGCTGGCCGTGCTGCGTCGACCCGACGTCTTCCACGCGGCCGCCGCCGGAGCCGCGCCCACCGACTTCCGCCACTACGACACCGCCTACACCGAGCGCTACCTCGGCCTGCCGCAGGAGCACCCGGAGGTGTACGAGCGGGACTCGCTGATCCCCGACGCGCCCGCGCTGACCCGGCCGTTGCTGCTGGTCACCGGCCTCGCCGACGACAACGTGCACCCCTCGCACACCCTGCGCCTGTCCCGCGCGCTGACGGACGCGGGCCGCCCGCACCGGCTCCTGGCCCTGCCCGGCGTCACGCACATGACCCCGCGCGGCACCCGGGAGAAGATCATGGAACAGGAACTGGCCTTCTTCCGCGAGGTTCTCGCCGTCCAGTGACGTCATGACGCGAAAGGGCCCCGGAGGCGTCATCGGCTCCGGGGCCCTTCCTCTTCCCGTGGATCCCCGTCAGTCACCCGGGAAGTGACACGCCACCTCGCGTGAGGCGGCAAGCTTGAGCGACGGCCGCTCGGTGCGGCAGATCTCCTGCGCCTTCGGGCAGCGCGGGTGGAATCCACAACCCGGCGGCGGGGCGGCCGGGCTCGGTGGGTCGCCGAGCAGCACGATCCGCTCGCGCCGCCGTTCGGCCGCCGGGTCGGGCAGCGGTACGGCGGACAGCAGCGCTCGGGTGTAGGGGTGCTGCGGGTTCTCGTAGAGGGCCCGCTTGTCCCCGATCTCGACGATCCGGCCGAGGTACATGACGGCGACCCGGTCGCTGACCCGCTTCACGACGGAGAGGTCGTGCGCGATGAACACGTAGGCGAGGCCCAGTTCGGCGCGCAGGCGCTCCATCAGGTTGACGATCTGCGCCTGGACGGAGACGTCGAGGGCGGAGACCGGTTCGTCCGCGATGACCAGGCGGGGGTTGGTGGCCAGCGACCGGGCGATGCCGATGCGTTGGGCCTGGCCGCCGGAGAACTCGTGAGGATAGCGGTCGATGTGCTCGGGGATCAGCCCCGTCAGCTCCATCAGATCGGCGGCCCGGCGGCGGGCGTCGGACGCGCTCCAGCCCTGGACCAGCAGCGGGTCGGAGATGATCCGGGCCACCGTTTGGCGGGGGTTGAGGGAGGAGTGCGGGTCCTGGAAGACCATCTGGATGTTCTTGCGCAGGGGCCGCAGGGCGCTCTGCGAGAGCCGGCTGATGTCCTTCCCCTCGAAGGTGACCTGTCCGGAGGTGGGTTCCAGCAGCCGGACGAGCATCCGCCCGGTGGTGGACTTGCCGCAGCCCGACTCCCCGACGAGACCGAGCGTGCGGCCCGCCTCCAGGTCGAAGGAGACCCCGTCGACGGCCCGCACGGGCGCCCCCCGGCGCCCGGTCAGCGACCGCTTCCCGGGAAAGGTCATCGTCAGGTCCCGTACGGAGAGCAGCGGGCGGGTGGTGGTCTCGCTCATCGGGCCGCCTCCTCGGCGCTGCGGGTCGCGGCGCCGGCCGCTCCCGGGTAGTGGCAGGCCACGCCCCGCTCCGGTCCGTCCCCGTACGCCTCGAAGGCCGGACGGCGCTGCGCGCACGGCTCGGCGGCGCGCGGGCAGCGCGGGGCGAAGGCGCAGCCGGGCGCGGGGGCCAGCAGGGACGGCGGGGAGCCGGGGATGGAGGGCAGGGGCTCGTCGTCGGCGGTGTCGAGGCGCGGCAGGGAGTCGAGCAGGCCCCGGGTGTAGGGGTGGGCGGGGTCGGCGAACAGCGCGTCGACCGGGGCCTGTTCGACGGCCCGGCCGCCGTACATGACGAGCACCTCGTGGGCGACCCGGGCCACCACGCCCAGATCATGGGTGATCATCACCACGCCGAGCCCGCGTTCCTGCTGGAGGCGGGCGATCAGCTCCAGGATCTGTGCCTGGACGGTGACGTCGAGGGCGGTGGTGGGTTCGTCGGCGATGAGCAGGTCGGGCTCGCAGGCCAGGGCCATGGCGATCATCGCGCGCTGGCGCATGCCGCCGGAGAACTGGTGCGGGTACTCCCCGGCGCGGCGGGCGGGTTCGGGGATGCCGACCTCGCCGAGCATGTCGACGGCCCGCTTGCGCGCGGCGGCCCGGCCGGCCTTGAAGTGGACCCGGAAGTGCTCGGCGATCTGCTCGCCGACGGTGTAGTAGGGGTGCAGGCTGGACAGCGGGTCCTGGAAGATCATGGCGATCTTCCGGCCGCGCACCGCGGAGAGTTCCTTCTCCGACAGGCCGTTCAGTTCCCGTCCGGCGAGCGTGACGGAGCCGGTGACCTCGGCGCCGCCTCGGTGCAGGCCCATGACGGCGAGGGAGGTGACGGACTTGCCGGAGCCGGATTCGCCGACGATGCCCAGGGTGCGGCCGGCCTCGACGGTGAAGTCGAGGGAGTCGACGGCGCGGACGGTGCCGCGCGGGGTGGTGAAGGTGACGCGCAGGTCGCGCACCTCCAGCAGGGGGGCGGTCATCAGTACCTCACCCTCGGGTCGATGACGGCGTACAGGAGGTCGACGACGAGGTTGGCGACGACGATGAAGAAGGCGGCCAGCAGCGTGACGCCGAGGACCACCGGCTGGTCGGAGTTGACGAGCGCCCCGTAGAAGAGCCGCCCGATGCCGGGGAGTCCGAAGATCGATTCGGTGATGACGGCTCCGGCGAGGAGTCCGCCGAGGTCCATGCCGAAGATGGTGAGGATGGGCGTCATGCCGGAGCGCAGGCCGTGTTTGACGACGACGGTGCGCTCGGGCATGCCCTTGGCGCGGGCGGTGCGGATGTACGGCTCGGCCATCGCCTCGATCATCGAGCCGCGGCTCTGGCGGGCGTACATGGCGGCGTAGAGCAGGGCCAGCGCCGTCCAGGGCAGGAGCAGGTTGCCGGCCCAGGCGAGCGGATCGTCGGTGAAGGCCTGGTAGGTGGGGTACGGCAGGAGTCCGGCGACGCGGATGACACCGTAGATGAGCATGACGGACGTGAAGTAGACGGGCAGGGAGGCGGCGGCGACGGCGCCGACCATCAGGGCCTTGTCGGTGGCGGTGTCCTTGCGCAGGGCGGCGGTGACGCCGGCGCCGAGGCCGAGGACCAGCCACAGGACGGCCGCGCCGAGGGCGAGGGAGGCCGAGACGGGGAGCCGGTCCATCAGCAGGTCCCAGACGGGCAGGGAGTTCTCGTACGAGTAGCCCAGGCACGGGAACTCGCAGCGCAGGGCGTACTGGCCGGTGCCGAGGGTGCGGCCGGTGAAGATGCCGGTGAGGAAGTCGGTGAACTGGCGCCACAGGGGCTGGTCCAGGCCCAGGTGGACGCGTACGTCGGCGAGGCGTTCGGCGCTGCAGGTCTTGCCGCAGGCCGCGGCGGCGGGGTCGGAGGGCAGGACGTAGAAGATGAGGAAGGTGACGGCGGCGATGGCGAGGAGCACCCCGGCCAGGGCGAGCAGTCGGCGCAGGAGGTAGAGGATCACGTACGGCCTCCCCTCGGGTCGAGGATGTCGCGCAGGGCGTCGCCGAGGAGGGTGAAGGCGAGCACGGCGAGGAAGAGGAAGACGCTCGGGATCACGAAGTACATGGGGTCGGTCTCGTAGAAGGCGACGGACTCGGCGATCATCTGTCCCCAGGACGGGGTGGGCGGGCGGACGCCGACGCCGAGGTAGCTGAGCGCGGCCTCGGTGCTGATCATTCCGGGGATCAGCAGGGTGGTGTAGGCGATGACCGGCCCGGAGACGCCGGGGAGGATGTCGCGGGTGAGGATCCGCCAGGAGGTCGAGCCGCCGACGCGGGCGGCGTCGACGTACTCGCGGTGTTTGAGGGACAGGGTCTGACCGCGGACGACGCGGGCGACGCCGGGCCAGCCGAAGAGGCCGATGATCGCGGTCATGAGCACGATCCGGTTGACGTCCTTGGCGACGGACAGCATCGCGATCATGAAGATCAGCGAGGGGAAGGACATGGTGAGGTCCATCAGCCGGGACAGGACGGCGTCGACGCGCCCGCCGAAGTAGCCGGCCGCGATGCCGGCGGCGGTGCCGGTGAGGACGACGATGGCGGTGGCGGCGAAGGCGATGAGGAGGGAGACCTGGGCGCCGTGGACGACGCGGGCGAACAGGTCGCGGCCGGTGACGGGTTCGACGCCGAGCCAGTGCTCGGAGCTGATGCCGCCGAGGGAGCCGAGCGGTTGGCCGCCGAGGTAGGGGTCGATGGCGGTCTTGTCGAACTCGTCCGGGGACCAGCCGCCGAGCGCGCCCAGCCAGGGGGCGGCGACGGCCATGAGGACGAACAGGAGGACGACGCAGAGGCTGACGCGGACGGCGGGCCGGCGGGCCAGTTCCCGTCGGGCCAGCTGCCAGGGGCTGCTGCCGGGGGCGATGGCCCCCGGTGCGGTGGTGGTCATGGTGTCGTGGGCTCCGGCTTCCTCAGCCCTGGCTCTTCGACGGGTCCTTGAGGCCCACGGTCGCGTAGTCGATGGTGCCGGTCCACACGGGGTGGCCGAAGGCTCCCGCGATGTTGGGGCCGACGAGCAGCGGCTTGCGCTCCAGGAGGATCGGGACGGCCGGCGACTTCTTCATGATCTCGGCGTCGAGGTCGATCCAGGCCTGGTTGGCCTGCTTGGCGTCGGCCATGGCGTTGATCTCGTCGATCCGCTTCATGGTGGCCTCGTCGCGGAACTGGCTGTTGTTGCCCTGGTTGCCCTTGTCCTTGATGGTGCGTCCGTCGAAGACGAAGGGGATCCAGGTGGAGCCGGAGGGGTAGTCGGGGCACCAGCCGGAGAGGGTCATGTCGGGGGTGGTGGAGAGGTCGCCGATGACGTCGTAGTAGGCGCCCGGGTCGATGGTGTCGATGACGACCTCGACGCCGGCGCGGGCCAGGCCCTGCTGGAGGGCCTCGGCCTTGCCCTTGTCGCCGGTGGAGACGGCCAGGGAGACCTTCAGCTTCTCCTTGCCGGCGGCCTTCAGGAGCTCCTTGGCCTTGGCCGGGTCGCCGGCGGCGGGGATCTTCAGGGTGTCGGCCTGCTTGCCGCCGGAGAGGGCGGGGGGCAGGTAGGCGGTGGCGACCTCGTTCAGGGCGGGGCCGCCGCCCGCGGTGACGACGGCCTCCTTGTCGACGGCGTACTGCATCGCCTCGCGGACCTTGGGATCGTTGAAGGGGGCCCGGGAGTTGTTCAGGGAGAGCATCTCGGTGCAGCCCTGGGACTCGGCGAGCAGGCGTGCCTTGACGTCCGGCTTGGGCAGCACCTTGGGGGCGCTCTCCGGGCGCATGTCCATGTACTGGACGGTGGAGGCGTCGGCGCCCTCGCCGGCGATGACGCGGTCGTCGATCTGGCCGCCCTTGAGACCCATGACGACGACGAACCGGTCCGGGTAGGCCTTGCGGACGGCGTCGGTCTTCGGGTCCCAGTGGTCGTTGCGGACGAGGACGAGCTTCTTGTCCCGGTCGTACGACTCGATCTTGTACGGGCCGGAGGAGAACGGCCGGGAGTCGTACTGGGTGCCCTTCTCCTGGGCCTGGGGGACCGGCGCGAAGGTGGGGAGGGTGGCGGTGGCGGAGAACTCGGCGACGGGGCGCTTGAGTTCGAAGACGATCGTGCGGTCGTCGGGGGTCTTCACCGAGTCGAGGTGCTGCCCCTGGAGGGGGCCCTTGTAGCCCTCGGTGCCGGCGAGGTACTGGGCGGCGTAGTCGGGGCCGCCGGTGAGGTCGGGGGCGAAGGAGCGCTCGACGTTGTACTTGATGTCCTGGGCCTTGACGGGCGAGCCGTCCTCGTACTTGACGCCCTCCTTGAGGGTGAAGGTCCAGGTCTTGCCGCCGTTGGAGGGGGTGCCGAGGTCGGTGGCGAGGTCGGGGACGAGCTCGCTGCCGGCCTTGCCGGGCTCGGCCTTGAAGGTGACGAGGGTGCGGTAGAGCAGGCGGGTGCCGAAGTCCATGGCCGGCATGACCCAGTTGCGGGCGGGGTCGAGGTGGGCGAAGTCCTGGTTGGACAGGACGGTGAGGGTGCCGCCCTTGACCGGGGTGCCGCCGAGGATCTTCCCGTCGTTGGCGGCGGCGGGGTTGGAGGCACCGGCCCCTGCCCCTGCCGCGGAGCCCTTCTTCGTGTCGGAGCAGCCCGACGCACCGAGTGCGAGAGACGCCACCAGGGCGGTGGCGAGGGCGAGTTGGGTGCGCTTGGTCATGGTCACTCCAGTGAAGGGCCGCGCTTTATGATGTGACCGGTAACATAGTAATGTGAAATTGTACTGACAACCCCTCGACGCCGTCGTTATCCAGCCGTGTCCAAATGGGCGCGGTGCAGGGCCTGTTGGGAACTCCCCGCCGCCACCCCCGGCACGCGAAAGCGGCCGACGGGGAACCCCGCCGGCCGCTTCGCGCCTGCCCTTCGGTGGCCCTACACGCCCGAACCCAGGCCGCCCGGGGTGCGACCCACCGGTTCGTCGCGACCTTGGGCCCACAGGGAGCGGACGTGGCCGAGGTGGCGCTGCATGCACGCCTCGGCGGCTTCGGCGTCGCCCGTGAGCATCAGGTCGAGGAGTTCGATGTGCTCCTCGGCGGAGGAGACCAGCTTGCCCGCCTCGTCCAGGCCCGTCAGGCCGTACAGGCGGGAGCGCTTGCGCAGGTCGCCGACCGTCTCGACGAGGCGGTCGTTGCCCGCGAGGGCGAGGAGGCCCAGGTGGAAGCGGCGGTCGGCCTCCAGGTACCCGATGAGGTTGTGCTCGCGGGCGCTGGTGACGATCTCCTCGGCGATGGGCCGAAGGGCCTCCAGCTGCTCGGCCGTGGCGATCTTCGTGATCCGGCCGACGGTCGGGACCTCGATCATCGTGCGCAGTTCGGTGTACTGGTCGAGGTCGCGCTCGCTGACCTCGGTGATGCGAAAGCCCTTGTTGCGCACGGGCTCGACCAGGCCCTCGCGGGCCAGGTCGAGCATGGCCTCGCGTACGGGCGTGGCCGAGACGCCGAGTTCGGCCGCGAGGCCGGGGGCGGAGTAGACGCTGCCCGGCCGCAGTTCGCCGGCGATGAGGGCCGCTCGAAGGGCGTGGCCGACCTGGTCGCGGAGCCGTTCCTGGGCCTTGATGAGACTGTGCTGCTTCAGGTCACCCATTGCTCTTCCTCCGAGACCCCCGACACCGCCACGGTTGGGCAGAGGAACAGCGTACAATGTCACGTTGTGCCACGTGCTCCCGCTGCCTCGAACAGCGCGACCGCCACGGCAAGATCCTCCCAGGCCATGCCCACGCTCTTGAAGAGCTGTGGACAACCCGCCCGCCCTCCCGCCGGGATCCGCCCCGCGACCAGGTCAGCCAGGGTGGCGTTGATATGACCGGGCCCGATGGCCCCTTCCGCCTCCGGGATCAGCAGGTCCCCCGCCTCCCGCAGCGCCGCCGCGCGCGATTCCACGTACACGGCCGCCCGCCGCACCAGTGCCGTGTCCGTCTCGCGCGCGTCCGGCTCGTGCGAGCCGACGGCCACGACCACCGCCCCGTCCCGCACCAGCCGCCCGTCGAAGAGCGGTTCGCGCGCGGTGGTGCAGCAGATCACCAGGTCCGCTTCGGCCACCGCCTCCGGCGTCCCGGTGCGGGCGGCGACGCCCAGGGTGCGGGCGTGCGCCACCAGGCGCCGCGCGCGCTCCGGGTCGCGGGCCACGATCACCGCCTCGGCCAACTCCCGTACCTCCCGCACCGCTTCGAGGTGCCCGTACGCCTGCGGTCCCGACCCGAACAGCACCAGCCGCAGCGGCCGCCCGGTCGGGGCCAGGTACCGCAGGGCCAGCGCGGAGACCGCCGGAGTGCGCAGGGCGGTCAGGGCAGGGCCGTCCAGGAGGGCCAGCGGGCGCAGGGTGGGCCCGTCGAGGAGCAGGTAGCTGCCGGTGATCCGGGGCAGGCCGCGCGCCGGGTTGTCGGGCACCACCCCGGCGATCTTCACCCCCGCGTACGCGCCCGACGCCGCCGGCATCAGCAGCAGTTCGCCCCCGGGCGTGGGGACGGCGGTGCGCCGCGGGCAGGCCTCCGGGTCGAGGCCGGCGCGCAGGGCCCCGGCCAGGGCGTCGGCGGCCCCGGCGGGGGTGAGCAGACCGGCCAGGCGCTCCGCGCCGAGCTGCGGCAGCGCGGGCCCCGCCTCCGCGCCCGTCACAGGGGGAAGCCCGCGGCGAGGGCGTCGTACGGGTCGACGGTGAAGAGGTGCTCGCCGGTGCGGTAGGCGGTGCCGGTGACCTCGGTGACCCCGTCCGGCAGGATCCGGCCGGTGAACACCGTGCCCACCACCGACTCGTGCAGCAGGTCCTCCCCCGGCCCGAGCCGCCCGTCGTCCGCGAGCAGCGCGAGCCGGGCCGAGGTGCCGGAGCCGCAGGGCGAGCGGTCGATCTGCCCGTCGGCGAAGACGGTGACGTTGCGCTGGTGCGGCCCGAAGGGGGTGTCGCGCAGCTCCTCGTAGAGGATCACCCCGTACACGCCGGAGAGCAGCGGTCCGCCGGGGTGCCAGGTGGCGGGGTGGGTGGCGAGCGCGGCCCTGATCTCGCGTCCGACGCGGACCAGTTCGGGCAGGGCGGCCCGGCTCACCTCCAGGCCGAGGTCCCGTGCGGCGACCGAGGCGTAGCAGGCGCCGGCGTGCGCGATGTCGACCTCCGCCGGGCCGAGGGTGGTGGCGACGGGGACCTTACGGGCGCCCACGCGGGCCGCGACGTTGCGGAAGGTGACCCCCGTGGTGCGGCCGGCCGTCCGATGGACGGTGGCGGCGACCCGCCCCGAGGGGACGTCGATCCGCACCTCGACGTCCCCGTCGGCGGGGGCCGCCACCCGACCGGTGTCCACGGCCCACGCGCCGAGCGCGATCGTGCCGTGGCCGCACGCGGTGGACCAGCCGTCCTTGTGCCAGAACAGCGCCCCGAAGTGGGCGCCGTCGTCGTCGGGCGGTACGACGAACCCGCCGTACATCCCGGCGTGCCCGCGCGGCTCCTGCACGAGCAGGCGCCGTACGTCGTCCAGCGGGCCCCGCCGCGGGGCGGTCGCGGAGCCGCCGGCGCCGATGGCGGTGGCGCAGCGCTCGGCGACGGTGTCCCCGGGCGCGGGGGCGACGGGGTCGGCGGTGAGGTCGACGATCCGGAAGGGCTCGCCCGCCGTGTGGTAGTCGACGGCGCGCACGCCGGGCGATCCGGTCGGCGCGTTCGGTCCGGTCGGCGCGTTCGCCGCCGTGGGTCCGGTCGTCACAGCAGGAACCCTCCCGGGAAGGGGTCGGACGGGTCGAGGAAGTACTGGGCGGTGCCGGTGATCCAGGCGCGGCCGGTGATGGTGGGGATGACGGCGGGCCGGCCGCCGACGGTGGACTCGCCGATCAGTCGGCCGGTGAACCGGGTGCCGATGAAGGACTCGTTGACGAAGTCGGTGTCCAGGGGCAGCAGCCCCCGGGCGTGCAACTGGGCCATGCGCGCGCTGGTTCCCGTACCGCAGGGCGAGCGGTCGATCCAGCCGGGGTGGATGGCCATGACGTGCCGGGAGTGGCGGGCGTCGGAGCCGGGGGCGGCCAGGTAGACGTGTTTGACGCCGGCGATGGAGGGGTTCTCGGGGTGGACGGGCCGCTCGGGCGAGGCGTTGATCGCGTCCATGACGGCGAGACCGGCCGCGATCAGGTCGTCCTTGCGGGCCCGGTCGAAGGGCAACCCGAGGGCGTCGAGTTCGACGAAGGCGTAGAAGTTGCCGCCGTAGGCCAGGTCGTAGGTCACCGTGCCGAAGCCGGGGACCTCGGCCTTGAGATCGAGGCCGACGCCGAAGGAGGGAACGTTGGTCAGGGTGACGGCGGTGGCGGCGCCGTCCTCGACCCGGACGTCGACGCCGACCAGTCCCGCCGGGGTGTCGAGCCGGACGGTGGTGACCGGTTCGACGACCGGGACCATGCCCGTCTCGACGAGGACGGTCGCCACCCCGATCGTGCCGTGCCCGCACATGGGCAGCAGGCCCGACACCTCGATGTAGACGACGCCGAAGTCGGCGTCGGGGCGGGTGGGGGGTTGCAGGATGGCGCCGCTCATCGCCGCGTGGCCGCGCGGCTCGTACATGAGCAGGGTGCGGACCCGGTCCATGTGCTCCATGAAGTGGAGCCGTTTGTCGGCCATGGTCGCGCCGGGGATCACCCCGACTCCCCCGGTGATCACCCGGGTCGGCATGCCCTCGGTGTGCGAGTCGACCGCGTGGTAGATGTGGCGTGTACGCATCGGACGTCCCCTCCTGTCCTGCTCCTGCTCCGGTCGGCCGGCTGCTAGTTGAGACCCTCGGCGAGGGCCTTCTCGGTGGCGGCGCGCACGGCGGCCTCGATTTCCCCGGTGAGGGGGAAGCGCGGCGGGCGGGTGGCTCCGCCGTGGCGCCCGGCCAGGTCCATGGAGAGCTTGATGGCCTGGACGAACTCGGTCTTGGAGTCCCAGCGCAGCAGCGAGTGCAGCGACTTGTACAGCGGCAGGGCCGTGTCGAGGTCGCCGGCGACGGCGGCCCGGTACAGCGTGGCGCAGGAACGCGGGAGGGCGTTGGGGTAGCCGGCGATCCAGCCGACGGCGCCGGCGAGGGCCAGTTCGAGGAGTACGTCGTCGGCGCCGATGAGCAGGTCGAGGCCGGGGGCGAGTTCGGCGATCTCGTAGGCGCGACGGACGTCGCCGCTGAACTCCTTGACGGCGACGATGCTCCCGTCGCCGTGCAGCCGGGCGAGCAGCTCGGGGGTCAGGTCGACCTTGGTGTCGATGGGGTTGTTGTACGCGACGACGGGCAGCCCGGCGCGGGCGACGTCGGCGTAGTGGGCGCGGACGACGGCCTCGTCGGCTCGGAAGGCGTTGGGGGGCAGCAGGAGTACGGAGCCGGCTCCGGCCTCGGCGGCCTGTTCGGCCCAGCGGCGGGCCTCGGCGCTGCCGTACGCGGCGACGCCGGGCATGACGCGGGCCCCGTCGCCGGCGGCCTCGACGGCGACGCGGACGACGCGGGCGCGCTCTTCGTCGGTGAGGGTCTGGTACTCGCCGAGGGAGCCGTTGGGGACCACGCCGTCGCAGCCTTCGGCGATGAGCCAGGCGACGTGCTCGGCGTACGCGTCGTAGTCGACGCTCAGGTCCTCGCGCAGGGGCAGGGCGGTGGCGACCATGATGCCGTGCCAGGGGCGGGTGCGGGTGTCGACCTGGTCGGGACGGGGCGCGGGGGTGGGCGCGTGGGTCATGAAGGGCTCCCTAGTGTGGTGTGTGACATTTTACTAGTGGGTGTGATGCGGCCACAAGGGTCCGGGGGACCCGATCAGCGGCCGGACGGGGGAAGTTCGACGGCCGGGGCCGTATCGGCCGGCGCCGCGTCGGCCGGGGGCAGCCCCGCGAGGTGGCGCAGCGGGACCGGGCAGGACAGCGGGCGCCGGTCGGCGGACGCCTCGGCCCCGGCGAGCGCGGCCACGGCCGGCCCGCACATCCGGCCCTGACACCAGCCCATCCCGGCCCGGGTGAGCAGTTTGACCGTACGGGCGTCCCGCGCCCCGAGGTCACGCACCGCCTCGCGGATCCGGCCGGCCGGCACCTCCTCGCAGCGGCACGCGTCGGCGTCGTCGGGCAGCCAGCCGGTCCACCCGGATCCCGGGCGGTGCGCGGCGGCCATGGCCTCCGCGAAGGCGCGGAGCCGGGCGCGGGTGTGATCGAGCGCGGCGGGTACGGGCCGGCCGGCGATGGCGTGGGCGGCGATCTCTCCCTCAGCCACGGCCAGTTGGGCCCCGCCGATGCCACCGGTCTCGCCGGCGGACCAGATCCCGGGCACGGAGGTGCGCTGCGCCGCGTCCAGTTCCAGGGCGACGGTGCCGTCGGGGGCGGGGCGGGTGGCGCAGCCGAGGCCGGTGGCGAGTTCGAGTTGGGGCACGAGCCCGTGGCCGACGGCGAGGGCGTCGCAGGGGACGCGTCGGGCGGTGCCGGGCACGGGACGCCAGTCGCGGTCGAGGCGGGTGAGGGTGACGGCCTCGACACGCCCGTCGCCGTGGGCCTCGGTCACCGCGTGCCGGGTGAGCAGGCGGATGCCCCGGCGCAGCAGGGCGCCGCCGTACGTGGCGCCTTCGGCGAGTTTGCCTGGGTTGCGCAGCAGGGTCGCGCAGCGGGAGGCGTAGGCCGTGTAGGAGGCGGCCTCGACGACGGCGGGTACGGTCGCGCCGGCGGCGGCGAGCGACCCGGCGACGGCGAGCAGCAGCGGGCCGCTGCCGGCGACGACGATCCGCCGGCCGGGCAGGACGAGGCCCCCCTTCAGCATGGCCTGCGCCCCGCCGGCGCCGACGACCCCGGGCAGGGTCCAGCCGGGGAAGGGCAGTTGGCGCTCGTAGGCACCGGTGGCCAGCAGCACCCGGCGGGCGCGCAGGGTCGCCGCGGCCTCCTCGGAGCCGGCGACGGCATGCAGGGTCGCCGCGGCCTCCTCGGAGCCGGCGACGGCATGCAGGGTCCAGCCGTCGCCGTCCGGGAGCACCGTCCAGACGTGGTGCAGCGGCAGGTACGTGACCCGGCCGGCCGACACGTGGGCGCGCAGGGCGGCTTCACGCGTGGCGAAGGCCCGCCAGTCGTGGTGCAGGGCCTGGGGACGGGCGGCCCCGAGGCCGGGGGCGGGGTGGCGGTAGTACTGGCCGCCGGGGCGCTCCCCCGCGTCGAGCAGGACGACCCGCAGGCCGAGGTCGGCGGCGGTGACGGCGGCGGCGAGGCCGGCGGGACCGGCGCCGACGACGGCGAGGTCGCTCCCGCTGTCGTGGGCGGGGGCGTCGGCGCGGTCCGGTTCAGACGGCGAGGTCGGCATGGCCGGTGCCCTCCTGGGTGGTGACGGCGTCCCCGGGGCGGGCCGGGACGAGGCAGGCGCGCTGGTTGGGGCGGCCGTTGACGGTGACGAGGCAGTCGTGGCAGGAGCCGATGCCGCAGAACGCCCCGCGCGGGGCGCCGCCCTCGCGGGTGGTGCGCCAGGCGAGGATCCCGGCGGCCCACAGCACGGCGGCGACGGACTGGCCGGGCAGGGCGGGCAGTTCCCGCCCGTCGAACGTGACGGTGTGGGCGGGCCCGGGGCTGCCGCCGACCAGGGAACGGGGGCTGCGGCTGCGGCTGCGCATCAGGGGTTCCTCCTCGGAACGCTACGGGATTCGGCTCCGCCCGACCCCTCGGCCGCGGCCTCCTCCCGTGCGGCCTCCTCGAACCGCTCCGGGCGGAACGACCGCGGGGACAGCGGGGGCCGCGCGCCCGTGAGGGCGGCGGCGAGGAGCGCGCCGGTGGCGGGGGCCAGGCCGATGCCCGCGCCCTCGTGGCCGCACGCGTGGAAGAGTCCGGGGACGCGGGGGTCGGGGCCGATCGCCGGGAGGTGGTCGGGGAGGTAGGGGCGGAAGCCGTGGTAGGTCCGCAGGACGCGGACGTCGGCCAGGACGGGGAAGAGCGCCGCCGCCTGGGTCGCGAGCCGCCGCAGGGCCTCGGTGGAGAGGCCGCGCGCGAAGCCGACGCGCTCACGGGTCGCGCCGATCAGCACGGGACCGGCCGGGGTGCCCTCGACCACCGCAGAGGACTGCAGGGCGGCGGAGTCGCTGGCCACGTTCGCGACGTAGTCGGCGGCGTAGACCTTGTGCCGGACGACCCGCGGCAGGGGTTCGGTGACGAGGACGAAGCCTCGGCGGGGCAGGACCGGGAGGGTGGTGCCGGCGAGGGCGGCGACCTCCCCGGCCCAGGTGCCGGCCGCGTTGACCACGGCCGGGGCGAGCAGGGTGCGGGCGCGGGTGCGCACCCCGCGCACCGCGCCGCCCGAGCGGAGCACCTGCGTGACCTCCTCGCCGAGGTGGACCTCGGCGCCGGACGCGGCGAGCAGCCGGGCGGCGGCCTGCGCGGGCTGGACCTGGGCGTCCTGCGGGTAGAGGAATCCGCCGGCCGGGCCCGGGGCCAGGTGGGGTTCGAGCTCGCGCAGGGCGGCGGACCCCACCTCGACGGCCTCGACCCCGGCGGCGCGCTGGCCGTCGGCGAAGGCGCGCAGGGCCTTCAGGGTGGCCTCGTCGGGGGCGACGACGAGGCCGCCCTTGGCCTCGTACTCCGTCTCGGCGGGCAGCACGTCGGCCAGTTCGCGCCACAGGCGGGTGGACAGGAGCGCGAGGTCGAGCTCCGGTCCGGCCTCCTTGTCGGAGACGAGGAGGTTGCCCTCCCCGGCGCCGGTCGTGCCGCCGGCGACGGGGCCGCGGTCGACCACGGCCACGGAGAGTCCGGCGGCGCGGGCGTAGTACGCGCAGGCGGCTCCGACGACACCGGCGCCGATGATCACGACGTCGAAGGATGGAGTCTGGGACACGGCAGTAATATGTCACATTCTTTAGAAGGTTCCCAGGGTCTACGCCGACCGGCGCACGGTGCGTACCCCGGGCCGGTCCCGCCCCCCGTTCGGGTCGGGACCGGCCCGGGTCCGCTGCGGCCGGGTCAGCCGCGCAGCGGGCCCTCACAGCTGTAGGAGGAGCTGCCCGCGGTCTTGTTGGCCCAGATGTCAAGCGGCCCGAAGGAACAGTTCATGTCGGCCAGGTTGTTCGAGGCCGCGCCCGCCCGGTCGAGGATGAAGTAGTCGACCGTCTCGGACATGTCCTTGAAGTTCTGGTCGTCACTGCGCCAGTTCTTCAGGTTCGCGGTGATCCGGCCCGTGCAGGTGAAGCGGCGCTTGCCGGGCTCGCCGTTCTCCACGCAGTCCGGCGTGTTGTACGTGGCCGTCGCGAAGGAGGACTTGACCGAGGCGAGCGCGGAGTCGCGCAGCCGGTCGTTGGGGGTGAAGGTGGTGTTCGGCACGAACAGCTGGTCGACCTTGGCGATCTGCGCGTCCAGGAAGCGGTTGTAGTCGCGCTGGAGGTAGGTGTCCGAGCCCAACCGCACGCGCCAGGCGTCGTAGCCGGCCACGTCGTTGTTGCGCAGGTGGGTGTACATCTCGCGCAGGGCGGAGGGCTTCTCGGTCCAGAGGAACTCGAAGAAGGTGCCGGCGTAGCTGTAGAAGCGGAATCCGTCGCCGTCGTAGGTGGCGTTGAGGATCTGCTGCACCGTCATGCGGGGGCCGCCGCCGGCGGTGTCGTTGATGATGCTCTTGACCAGCGACTTGCGCACGGCGACGCCGTTGTCGCGGGTGGCGCCGTCGAAGAACTCCGCGGTGCCCTCGTCCATGGCGGTGGTGCGGTCGCCCTCGTACCAGGGGCCCTGGCCGAAGAAGCCGGGGACGGCGAAGCGGCCGTTGAGGTAGTGCGTGTACTCGTGGCGGAAGAGCTCTTCGAGGGTGAGCGAGGAGTCCTGCGGGACGCGGCGCTGGTAGGTGTAGAAGGTGGCGCCGTTCTCGATGTAGATGCCGCCGTTGTTGGTGTCGTAGCCGGTCAGGATCGGGTGGTAGTTCTCGTAGTCGGCGCGGGAGGCGTACAGCACGATGTTGAGGGTGCTGTTCGGGTCCCCGGCGAGCGGCTGGTCGGTGCCCACGACGCGGTGGAACTGCGCCTTGACCTGCTTGCTCGCGTAGTAGAGCTGGTCGACGGTGGCCCGGTCGAGGGCGGTGCGGACCTTGATGGCGCCGTTGTCGTAGGTGTAGGTGTACGGGAAGATCTGCTTCTCGATGTCCTCCTTGCAGACCCCGTACGGCTTGCAGGCCTCGTAGAAGTTCAGCCAGGAGACGAGCTTCGCCCACGGCTCGCTGCCGAAGTTCGTCTTGACGGGCCCGAGCATCGCGCCGAGGTCGGCGACGACGGCGTCCCGCAGGCCCGCGACCTGGCCCATGCGGCCGTACTCGCCGAGCGCGTCGCGCACCACCCAGGCGTTGCCGGTGCCCTTGAGGTGGGTGTAGCCCGCGAAGGCCTTGAAGGCCTGGCGGTACGCCGGGTCGGCGGCGACCGCCGCGTGGAAGGCCGTGTCGTCGTTGCCCGGGTAGACGCCCAGGTAGTTGGTGGACAGCGCGGCGAGGACGGCGCCCGCCCAGCCGGCGTCGCGGTTGGTCTCCTGGTGGGCGGGGTCCATGGTGGCCAGGACCTTCTTGATCAGTCCGAGCTGGTGCTGGCGCAGGCCGGGGCCGGCGGCGTAGAGGGCCTCGCGCAGGGTGCGGGCGTTGGAGGGGGTGACGTCGAAGGTGCGCGCGGCGTTGCCGAAGTCGTCGATGGCCTTGCGGACGGCGGCGACGGTCGGGGCGTCGGTGGTGTCGATCTCGTCGCGTGAGAAGTCGTGGTAGGCGACGGCGTGCAGGTAGGTGAACATCTCCTCCAGGTGGGAGGAGTTACGGCCGTCGTGGGCGGCGGCCAGGGTGGATATCCGGCGGGCGACCGCCTGGACGTGGGCGTCGGACATGACCGGTGCCAGGCGGGCGTCCCAGGTCCATATGAGGCCGCGCAGACAGCCGTCGGCGAGGACGGCCTGGTCGCCGAGGAAGTCGGCGAACTGCTCGGGGCTGAGGTTCTTGATCCCGTCGAGGGTGCAGGGGACGCCGGCGGCCACGCTCTTGGCGGTGGGCGCGGACTGGGCGGTCGCCGCCTCGCGGTTCTTCTCCGCGCGCTCGGCGGAGGCGGTGGAGCTCGGCGTGGACGCGGCCGGGGCGGCGCCTGGTATCCGACCGTCGGTGACGGCCGTGCCGCCGGGGGCCGGGGCGGGCGCCGGTACGAGCTGCTTGGCGTCGGCCACGCGGTCGACCTCGTCGAAGGGGTTCGGCGCGGTGGCGCCGGGGGCCCCGGAGGCGAACGTGGCGGAGGCGGAGGCGCCGCCCGCCGCGACGGGGGTGCCCCGGTCGGCGGCCTGGGTCACGGCCTGGCCGGCGGTGGCGAGGAGGGTGACCGCGACGGCGGCGGAGAGGAGAGACGTACGCACAGCTCTGTGCTGGGACACCGAAAGCTCCTGAGAGGGAGGGGAGGTGGGGGAAAAGTGCCTGAACTGCCCTGCTTCACGCGGCGTTTGACGGGGATTAACGTGCCGCGGTGTGAGCTGTAACATAGTAATGTGAAATTGCACTGGCAAGACCTGTGCACCCACCAGTTCAGCGCTTCTTGAGGGAGCCTTCGTGACAGAGACCCACTCCCGCCTCAACATCGGCAGCCACGACCTGCCGGTATCGGACGAGTTGTCCCGCTTCATGGCGGGGAATTGGGCGGCCTCACCGCTTTCCACCTCCGCACGCGTCGCCGCCCACTCCGTCACCCCCGCCCGCCGCGCCCGGCTCTCCGCGCGGTTCCCCGGCGAGCGGCTGGTCATCCCGGCCGGCGAGCTGAAGGTGCGCTCGAACGACTGCGACCACCGCTTCCGGCCGCACAGCGCGTACGCCTGGCTGACCGGACTGACCGGCGAGGACCAGGTGGGTCACGTCCTGGTGCTGGAGCCGTCGGGGCCGCACGGCCACGAGGCGGTGCTGTACCTGCGCCCGCGCTCACCGCGCGCCGACGGCAACGAGGAGTTCTACCGCGACCGCCGCTACGGCGAGTTCTGGGTGGGCCGCCGCCCCGACCTGGCCGAGGCCGAGAACCTGACCGGCATCCGCTGCGCCCACCTGGACACCCTCGGCACGCCGCCCGCCCGCCACGCCGACTCGGACGCCGAACTGGCCGCCGCCCTCTCCGAACTGCGGCTCGTCAAGGACGCCTGGGAGGTCGAACAGCTCCAACTGGCCGTCGACCACACCGCCGCCGGGTTCGAGGACGTCGTACGGGCCCTGCCGCGCGCCCTGACCCACCCGCGCGGCGAACGCTGGATCGAGGGCGTCTTCGGCCTGCGCGCCCGCGCCGAGGGCAACGGCACCGGCTACGACACCATCGCCGCGTCGGGCGCGCACGCCTGCGTCCTGCACTGGATCCGCAACGACGGCCCCCTCGACCGCGACCACCTGCTGCTGCTCGACGCGGGGGTGGAGACCGACACCCTCTACACCGCCGACATCACCCGCACCCTCCCGCTGTCGGGCCGTTTCTCGCCGGTCCAACGGCAGGTCTACGAACTGGTCCTGGCCGCCCAGGAGGCCGGTATCGCCGCGCTGCGCCCGGGGGCGAGCTTCCGGGACTTCCACCGCGCCGGGATGCGGGTCATCGCGGAGGGCCTCATGGAGTGGGGGATCCTCAAGGACGCCGAGGGCGACCTCCACCGGCGCTACACCCTGTGCAGCAGCGGCCACATGCTGGGGCTCGACGTCCACGACTGCGCGAAGGCGCGGGCCGAGACGTACCTGGACGGGGTGCTGGAGGAGGGCCAGGTCCTGACCGTCGAACCGGGCCTGTACCTCCAGCCCGACGACGAGACCCTCCCGGCCGAGCTGCGCGGCATCGGCGTACGCATCGAGGACGACCTCGTCATCACCGCCGACGGCGCCCGCCTGATGTCGGGCGCCCTCCCCCGCACGGTGGCGGGCATCGAGGAATGGATGGGAGCCCTGATGGACAGCTAGGTCGTGGTGTCCGGCGCACGCCGTGGTGGCCCGACAGTCGGTCCCCGACGCTCACTCCTGGACCGTCTCGTCGTTCACCCAGTCGAGGTACTTCGCACTGCCGGTGACCAGGGGAACGCCGACGATCTCGGGAGTGTCGTATGCGTGCTTGTCGGTGATGGACTTCGCGAGCCGGTCGAAGAGATCGGCGCGCGTCTTGAAGTCCACCCGCCACTCGCTCTCGCTCCGCACCTCACCCTCCCACCGGTACACGGAGCTGATCGGATACACCTGCGCGCAGGCGGCCAGCCGCTCGCGCACGACGGCGGTCGCGAGGGCGCGGGCCTCCTCCTCCGACGCGTGGGTCGTGGTCACCACGATGAAGTCACGGCTCGTCATACCGGGCAGCGTAGGCCGTGCCGGGGGCGCGACGAGGGCCCCCCGGCGAGGCCCGGCACCAGGGCCCCGCGCGCCCCGGCCCGATCCACGGCACACCCCCTACGGGAGCATCGCGATGCCGTCCAGTTCGACGAGGGCTTCGACGTCCCACAGGCGGACGACGCCGACCACCGCCATCGCCGGATAGTCCCGGCCCGCCAGGCGACGCCAGATGCGGCCCAGTTCGGGGGCGTGCGTCCGGTACGCCTCCACGTCCACCGCGTACACCGTCACCCGGGCCAGTTGCGCCGGGGTGCCGCCGGCCGCCGCGAGGGCCGTGAGCAGGTTGGTCAGGGCGCGCTCGAACTGCTGCGGCAGGTCCTCCCCCACGACCTTGCCGGAGGCGTCCAGGGCGGTCTGCCCGGCGAGGAACACCAGCCGGCCGCCCGTGACGGTGGCGGTGACGGCGTGCGAGAAGCCCGTCGCGGGGGACAGCTCCTCTGGGTTGATCCGCTCCAGGCGGCCGACGTCGCGGCGGTCGGGGTTCATCGGGCGGCCGCCTCTCGGTACAGCTCCTTCGCGATGATGCCGCGCTGGACCTCGCTCGCTCCCTCGTAGATGCGCGGGGCGCGCACCTCCCGGTACAGGTGCTCCAGCAGGTGGCCGCGCCGGAGCGCGACCGCCCCGTGCAGTTGGACGGCGTGGTCGACCACGTACTGGGCCGTCTCGGTGGCGAGGAGTTTCGCCATGGCCGCCCGCCTCGGCACATCGGGGGCGCCCCTGTCGTACGCGCCCGCCGCCGCGTACACCAGCAGCCGGGCCGCCTCGGTGCGGGTGGCCATCTCCGCCACCCGGTGCGCGACCGTCTGGAGGTCGGACAGGACCCCGCCGAAGGCGGTGCGGTCGCGGGTGTGGGCCAAGGTCGCGTCCAGGGCCGCCCGCGCCATCCCGACGGCGAACGCGCCGACGCTCGGCCGGAACAGGTTCAGCGTCCGCATCGCCACGGCGAAGCCCTGGCCGGGCTCGCCCAACACGTCCTCGCGGTCGACCGGCACCCCGTCGAAGGACAGGGACCCGATCGGGTGCGGCGAGAGCATGTCCAGGGGCCGACCCGACAGCCCCGGGCGGTCCGCCGGCACCAGGAAGGCCGTGATGCCCTTGGCTCCCGGGGCCTCACCCGTGCGGGCGAAGACGGTGTAGAAGTCGGCCTCGGGGGCGTTGGAGATCCAGCACTTCTCCCCCCACAACCGCCAGCCGGACCCGTCGGGCCGCGCCGCCAACGCGAGCGCCGCCGCGTCCGAGCCGGCGCCCGGCTCGGACAGCGCGAACGCCGCCACCAGCCGCCCCGAGCGCACTCCCGGCAACCACCGCTCCCGCTGGGCCCCGGTGCCCGCGCGCAGCACCGGGTCCGCTCCCAGGCCCTGGAGGGCGAGGGCCGTTTCCGCCTCCGTACAGCCGTAGGCGAGGGATTCCCGCAGCAGGCACAGCTCCAGCGCCCCCGAGCTGAACACCCGCTCCAGCAGCCCCAGTTCCCCGAGGGCGGCCAGCAGCGGCCGGTTCACCCGGCCGGGCTCGCCCTTCTCGGCGAGCGGTTTGAACCGCTCGACCGCCAGGGCGCGCAAACGGCCGCACCATTCCTCTTCTTCCACCCCGAGCGCGAATCCGGTCATCCGAATGCCCCAGTCTTATCGCGTCCTGTTGACTGCCGTCACCATCACGATACGCTTTGAAGGCGACCGCACGGCCGGCTCCACCCCAATTCCGGACGTTGCAAGGGGGCGAACCCGCCTTGGAGCTCAAGCCTTCCGCTCACGCCGACACCTTTGCCCGCGACCACCTGCCACCCGCGCACGCCTGGCCGCGGCTGCTGTTCGAACTGCCCGAGTTGGCCTATCCGGACCGGTTGAACTGCGGCACCGAGCTCCTCGACGCCACCATCGAGCGCTTCGGACCCGACCGCCCGGCCTTGCGCGCCGGCTCCGGGGAGGTGTGGTCGTACGGGGAACTGCGCGAGCGCGTCGACCGCCTCGCCCACGTCCTCACCACCGATCTCGGCGTGGTCCCCGGCAACCGGGTGCTCCTGCGCGGCCCCACCGGCCCCTGGCTCGCCGCCTGCTGGCTGGCGGTGATGAAGGCCGGAGCGGTGGCCGTCACCGTCCTGGCGCAACAGCGGGCCCAGGAACTGGCGACGGTGTGCTCCATCGCCCGGGTCCAGCACGCCCTGTGTCACACCGACGCCCTCGACGACCTGACCAAGGCCCAGGTGCCGGGCCTGCGCATCACCGCCTACGGGGGCCGGGAACCGGACGACCTGCTCCGGCTCGCCGAGGCACACCCCGAGCCGTACCCCGCCGTCGACACCTCCGCAGACGACGTCGCACTCATCGCCTTCACCTCCGGGACCACCGGGCGCCCCAAGGGCTGCATGCACTTCCACCGCGACCTCCTCGCCATCGCCGACACCTTCTCCCGCCATCTCCTGCGCCCCCGCCCCGACGACGTGTTCGCCGGCAGCCCGCCCCTCGGGTTCACCTTCGGTCTGGGCGGACTGATCGTCTTCCCCCTGCGCGCCGGCGCCTGCGCCCTGCTGCTGGAGCAGGCCGCGCCCCGACAACTGCTGCCCGCCCTGGCCGAACACCGGGTGACGGTCCTGTTCACGGCGCCCACCGCCTACCGGTCGATGCTGGACACCCTCGGCCCCTACGACACCGGCGCCTACGACCTGTCCGCGCTGCGCCGCTGCGTCTCGGCCGGCGAGAACCTGCCCACCGCCACCTGGCAGGCCTGGTACGCGCGCACCGGCCTGCGGATCATCAACGGCATCGGCGCCACCGAGCTGCTGCACATCTTCATCTCCGCCGCCGACGAGGACATCCGCCCCGGTACCACCGGACGGGTGGTACCCGGCTGGCAGGCCCGCGTCGTCGACCCCTCCGGGCGGCCCGTCCCCGACAACGAGCCGGGACTGCTGGCCGTGCGCGGCCCGGTCGGCTGCCGCTACCTGGCCGACCCCCGACAGGGCGAATACGTCCAGGACGGCTGGAACCTGACCGGCGACACCTACGTGCGCGACCCCGACGGGTACTTCCGCTACGTCGCCCGCGCCGACGACATGATCATCTCGTCCGGGTACAACATCGCCGGCCCGGAGGTCGAGGAAGCACTGCTGCGCCATCCCGACGTGAGGGAGGCCGCCGTGGTCGGCCGCCCCGACGAACGGCGCGGCCAGGTCGTGGTGGCCTACGCCGTCCCGCGCGACGGAGTGACCCTGAGCGAGGAGGCGCTACGGGCCTTCATGCTGGGCGAACTCGCCCCGCACAAGTGCCCCCGCTCCTTCGTCTTCGTGCCCACACTGCCCCGGACCCCCACCGGGAAACTGCAGCGCTTCCGCCTGCGCGATCTAAAGTGAACTCGTGGTCGAGCAGCACACTCCGCGATCCCTGATCGTCACGTTCTACGGCGCCTACGGGCGGGCCTTCGAGGGGCCCGTGCCGGTGTCCGCGTTGGTCCGCCTGCTGGGCGCGGCCGGCGTCGACGCGCCCTCCGTCCGCTCCTCGGTGTCCCGGCTGAAGCGGCGCGGCTTCCTGCTGCCCGCCAAGGCGGCGGACCGCTCGGCGGCCTACGCGCTCTCCGACGAGGCGCGGCAACTGCTGGACGACGGCGACCGGCGGATCTACGGAACCACCCCCGTGTCGCAGGAGTGGCTCGTCGCCGTCTTCTCCGTCCCCGAGCAGGAGCGCCACAAGCGGCACCTGCTGCGCTCGCGCCTGGCCCGGCTGGGCTTCGGAGCGGTGGCCCCGGGGGTGTGGATCGCCCCGGCCCAGGTGGCCGAGGAGACCGGACACACCCTGGAGCGGCTGCACCTCACCGCCTACGTCGAACTCTTCCGCGGCGCCCACCTCGGCTTCGCCCCCACCGCCGAGGCGGTGGCCCGCTGGTGGGACCTGACCGCGCTGGCCAAGCAGCACGAGGAGTTCCTCGACCGGCACGAACCGGTGCTGCGCGCCCTCCAGTCGGGCCCCGAGCCCACCCCCGCGGCCGCCTACCGGGACTACCTCCAGGCCCTGGACACCTGGCGCCGGCTGCCCTACGCCGACCCGGGCCTGCCCCGTGACCTGCTGCCCTCGGACTGGCCCGGCGACCGCGCGGCCGCGGTGTTCACCGAACTCCACACCCGACTGCACGCCATCGGCGCCCGCTTCGTGAACCCCTGAGTGCGTGGCCGCCAGACCCGCGTGAGCGCCCCCGTGAGCATTCATGGTTCCTCCTCGTCCGGGGCCCGCGAGGGCCCTTCGATACCGCTCCCTGTCCACACACCCCAAGATCCCAGCGCCCCGGGGCCCCGCCCTCCCCCGCGCGGGGGGACCCCCTCCCCCACGCGGGGGAGAAACCCCCGGGAAATCCCGATGCGACCCGGCACGGCGCCCCGACACCATGGGGCATGACCTGGACCTTCAGCACTGATCTGGCGGCCTATCTCGCCGCCGCGCGCCCCGCCCTGGCCGCCCGGCCCGTCCTCGACACCTCCCTCCTGACCGTCACCGACGCCCTGGAGCGGCGGGGCCCCGCCGCCTACGGCCCCGCAGCCCCGCTCTTCGGCTGGTGGAGCGCCCCGGACGGCTCCGTCGCCGGAGCATTGCTGCACACTCCGCCCTTCCCGCTGCTGCTCGGCGTGGTGCCCGACGAGGCGGTCCCGGCGCTGGCGGCCGCCCTCGCCGGCGAACCGCTGCTCGCCGGGGTCGACGCGGTCAACGCCCGCCGCGCGGACGCGCGGCGCCTGGCGGCCGCCCTGGGCGGCCCGTCCCGGGTGGTCGAGGAGAACCGGCTGTTCCGGCTCACCGCCCTGGCCGCGCCGGACCCCGCCCCACGCGGGCGGGCGCGCCCCGCCACCGAGGCCGACCTCCCCCTGCTGCTGGAGTGGAACGAGGCCTACGACGCCGAGATCGGCTCGCCCGGCGCCGGCTCCGAGGCCGGCCTGCGCGACCGGATCTCGTACGGCGGCGCCCTGCTCTGGGAGCACGCCGGGACCCCGAGGGCCCTGGCCGCCTTCTCCCGCCCGATCGGGTCGACCTCCCGCGTTCAGCAGGTCTACACCCCGCCCTCGGAGCGCCGTCGGGGCTACGCCGCCGGGGTCACGCACGCCGCGAGCCTGGCGGCGTACGCGGCCGGGGCGGCCGAGGTGCTGCTCTTCACCGACCTGGCCAACCCCACCAGCAACGGCGTCTACCGCCGCCTCGGCTTCACCCCGATCGAGGACCGCGTCCAGCTCGCTCTGGACGGCTGAGCCCGCCTACCCCCGCCCCGTCGGCGGCTTGCGGCTGCCGGCCCGGTACGGAGCGGGCCACGGCGCGGCCGGGCCCGCGTACTCCTGGTCGGCGGCGGCGTGCAGCGTCCAGTGCGGGTCGTACAGGTGCGGCCGGCCGAGCGCGCACAGGTCCGCGCGGCCCGCCAGCAGCAGCGAGTTGACGTCGTCCCAGGACGAGATCGCGCCGACGGCGATCACGGGAACGCCGAGCGTGTTGCGGATCTGGTCGGCGAAGGGGGTCTGGTACGAGCGCCCGTACTCCGGCGCTTCGTCCGGGACGACCTGCCCCGTCGAGACGTCGACGGCGTCCGCGCCGTGCTCGGCGAAGGCGGCGGCGATCCGCACGGCGTCCTCGGGCGTGGTGCCGCCGGGCGCCCAGTCGGTCGCGGAGAGTCGGACGGTCATCGGACGCTCCTGCGGCCACACCGCGCGGACGGCGTCGAAGACCTCCATTGGGAAGCGCAGCCGGTTCTCCAGCGGGCCGCCGTAGGCGTCGTCGCGGTGGTTGGTGAGCGGGGACAGGAAGCCGGACAGCAGGTAGCCGTGGGCGCAGTGCAGTTCGAGGAGGTCGAAGCCGCAGTCGGCGGCCCGGACGGCGGCCGCCGCGAAGTCGGAGCGGATGGCGTCGAGGTCCGCGGCCGTCAGGGCGCGCGGCACGGCGGACACGCCCGGCCTGTAGGGCAGCGGGGAGGCTGCGGACACGCTCCAGTTGCCTTCCGGCAGCGGTTCGTCCATGCCCTCCCACATGACGCGGGTCGAACCTTTACGCCCGGAGTGCCCGAGCTGTACGCCGAGGGCCGCGCCGGGCGCGGAGGTGTGGACGAAGTCGACGATCCGTTTCCAGGCGCTCGCCTGCTCCGCCGTCCACAGACCGGTGCAGCCGGGGGTGATGCGGCCTTCGGGGCTGACGCAGACCATCTCCGTCATGACCAGCCCGGCGCCGCCGAGGGCGCGTCCGCCCAGGTGGACGAGGTGGAAGTCGCCGGGCAGGCCGTCCTGCGCCGAGTACATGTCCATCGGCGAGACCACGACCCGGTTGCGCAGTGTCAGCCCGCGAAGGGTGAACGGCGTGAACATCGGCGGCACGCGCTCCCCGGTCCCCGTCCCGAACTCCCCCTCCGCGTCCCCGCGGCCGAAGTCGCGTTCCACCGCCCGGGTGAAGCGGGCGTCGCGCAGCCGCAGGTTCTCGTGGGTCACGCGCCGGCTGCGGGTCAGCAGGTTGAAGGCGAACTGTCGGGCCGGCTGGTCGACGTAGACCTCGATCTCCTCGAACCACCGCATGCTGGCCGCCGCCGCCCGCTGCGTACTGGCGACGGCGGGCCGGCGCGCCTCCTCGTACGCCGCCAGCGCCTCGGGGACCTCCTCGCAGGCGGCCATCGCGTCCGCCAGGGCGAGGGCGTCCTCCACGGCGAGTTTCGTGCCGGAGCCGATGGAGAAGTGGGCCGTGTGGGCGGCGTCGCCGACCAGGACGACGTTGCCGTGGGACCAGCGCTCGTTGACGACGGTGCGGAACCGGGTCCAGGCCGAGCGGTTCCCGCGCAGCGGACGTCCGCGCAGCGCCTCGCCGAAGATCTTGGCGCAGCGGGCCGCGGACTCCTCCTCGTCGCACAGGTCGAAGGCCGCCGCCCGCCACACCTCCTCGCGCATCTCGACGATGACGGTCGAGGAGTCGGCGGAGTACGGGTAGCCGTGCAGCTGCATCACGCCGTGGTCGGTCTCCGCGATCTCGAAGCGGAACGCGTCGAGGGCGAAGTCGGCGGCCAGCCAGATGTAGCGGCAGCGCCCGGGGACGATGCTGGGCCGGAAGTGGGCGGCGCCGCTCTCGCGGGTGCGGCTGTGCACTCCGTCGGCCGCGACCACCAGGTCGTACGTGCGCGCGAGCGCCCACGCGTCGGGGGCCTCGGTGTGGAAGCGGAGCCGGACCCCGAGGCCGGCGCAGCGCTCGTGCAGGATCTCCAGGAGCCTGCGGCGGCCGAGGGCGGCGAAACCGTGGCCGCCGGAGGTCAGCAGCCGGCCCCGGTGGACGATCTCCACGTCGTCCCAGCGGACGAACTCGGCGCCGAGGGCGGTGTGGACGGCGGCGTCGGCCCGCTCGATGCCGCCGAGGGTCTCGTCGGAGAGCACGACGCCGAAGCCGAAGGTGTCGTCGGGGGCGCCGCGTTCCCACACCTCGACGGTGTGCCCCTGCCGGGCCAGCAGCGCGGCGGCGTACAGTCCCCCCGGTCCCCCGCCCACGACGGCCACCCGCATCGCGCGAACGGACATGTGGCTACCTGCCCTTCCACTCCGGCGGCCGCTTCCCGGTGAAGGCGGCGTGGAACTCCGCGTAGTCCTGGCCGTGCATCAGCAGGGCCTGGGTGTTGGCGTCCAGCTCCACGGACGCGGCCAGCGGCATGTCGAGCTCGGCCGTCAGCAGGGCCTTGGTCTGGGCGTGGGCGAGGGTGGGTCCGGCGGCGAGCCGGGCGGCCAGCTCGGCGGCCCGGACGTCGGCCTTGCCCTCCTCGACGAGCTCGCTCAGCAGTCCGATGCGCTCGGCCTCGGCGGCGCGTACGGGTTCTCCGAGCATCAGCAGCCGGGTCGCGTGGCCGAGGCCGACGACCCTGGGCAGCAGGTAGGCGGCGCCCATGTCGCCGCCCGAGAGGCCGACCCGAGTGAAGAGGAAGGCGAACCGGGCGGTGGGGTCGGCGATGCGGAAGTCGGCGGCGAGAGCGAGGACGGCGCCGGCGCCGGCGGCCACCCCGTGGACGGCGGCGATCACGGGGAAGGGGCATTCGCGGACGGCGCGCACCACCTGGCCGGTCATCCGGTTGAAGTCGAGCAGTTCGGCGGTGTCCATGGCGAGGGTGGCGCCGATGATCTCGTCCACGTCCCCGCCGGAGCAGAAGCCGCGCCCCTCTCCGGCCAGGACGAGCGCGTGCACGGAACGCTCACGGGACAGTTCGGCGAGCAGATCGCGCAGGTCGGCGTAGGCGCCGAAGGTGAGCGCGTTCAGCTTCTCGGGACGGTCGAGGGTGACGGTGGCGACGCCGTCCTGCCGGGTCACCCGCAGGTGGCGCCACCGTTCGGTCGCTGGTGTGGAACCGGTGAAGGGGCTCACGTCTTCGACGGTATCACCGACTGGTGACCACCGTCACAGAAACGCGACACGATGCGGTCCCGCGCGCTTGGGCCGGGGTGCCCTGCGGGGCCCTGAGGGCGGTTCGTATCGTTGAAAGCGGGAGTTCTTTTCTTGGCCACCTACGGCACCTACGCACACCCCTCCCGCGCACCACCGGTACACACCCCGCCCACCCGCCCCACGACCCCCGGATCGGACGGACCCCGCCGTGCCCGACGCCTCCGCCTGGCGGATCGCCCTCCCGCACACGAGCGCGGCCGTCCCCATGGCCCGCGCCCTGGTGCGCACCGCCCTCACCGAGACCGATCCGTCGGCCGACCGCGACACGGCGGAGCTGCTGACCGCCGAGCTGGTGGCCAACGCCGTCGAGCACACCGCGGGCGGGGCGTCGATCGAGCTGGTCGTGGCGCTGCCGGCGGACGGCGGCGGCTGCCAGGTCGAGGTCCACGACGGCGATCCCCGGCCGCCCGGCGACCTGACCGCCCGCGCCGACGCGACCCACCCCGACCCCTGGCAGGAGCACGGGCGCGGCCTGCTGCTCGTCCGGACCCTGAGCTCCGCCTGCGGTCACCGCCGCACCGAGCACGGCAAGGCCGTCTGGTTCACCCTGCGGGCCCGCGCGTGAGGCCGCCGCGTCCCGGCCGCCGCGCGTGAGGCCGCCGCGCGCGACGCCGCCGCGCGCGACGCCGCTCGCCTACGGCTTCGCGAGGAGCGCGACGAGGACGGCCTTGATCGTGTGCAGCCGGTTCTCGGCCTCGTCGAAGACGACCGAGTGCGCGGACTCGAACACCTCGTCGGTGACCTCCAGCGAGTCCAGCCCGTGCCGCTCGTGCACCTCCCGGGCCACCTTCGTGCCCAGGTCGTGGTACGCGGGCAGGCAGTGCAGGAACTTCACGTCCGGGTTCCCGGTGGCGCGCAGCACGTCCATGGTGACGGCATACGGGGCCAGGGCCGCGATCCGCTCGTCCCAGACCTCCTTCGGCTCGCCCATGGACACCCACACGTCGGTGGCCACGAAGTCGGCCTGCGCCACGCCCTCCGCGACCTCCTCGGTCAGGGTGACGCGGGCCCCGCTGACGGCGGCCAGCTCACGGGCCTTCTCCACGACCTCGTCGGCCGGCCAGTAGGCCTTCGGCGCCACGATCCGTACGTCCATGCCCAGCAGGGCGCCGGTCACCAGGTAGGAGTTGCCCATGTTGAAGCGGGCGTCGCCCAGGTAGGCGAAGGCCACGCGCTCCAGCGGCTTGGCGCAGTGCTCGGTCATGGTGAGCACGTCGGCGAGCATCTGGGTGGGGTGCCAGTCGTCGGTGAGGCCGTTGAAGACGGGCACGCCGGAGTACGCGGCGAGCTCCTCGACCGCTTCCTGGCTGTCGCCCCGGTACTCGATCCCGTCGAACATCCGGCCCAGCACCCGCGCCGTGTCCTTGATCGACTCCTTGTGGCCCATCTGGGAGCCGGCGGGGTCGAGGTAGACGGTACGGGCGCCCTGGTCGGCGGCGGCGACCTCGAAGGCGCAGCGGGTGCGCGTGGAGGTCTTCTCGAAGATCAGCGCGATGTTCCGGCCCTGGAGGCGGGGCCGCTCCGTGCCGGCCTTCCTGGCGGCCTTGAGTTCGGCGGCGAGCTCGATCAGGCCGCGGAACTCGGCGGCGGTGAAGTCGAGCTCCTTGAGGAAACTGCGGCCGTAGAGGTCGCTGGCCATGGGTCACTCCAGGGTGGCACTGACAAGGGATAGTGAAAGTATATACGACACCTCGTATTGATATACAGACCGGGATGCGGGTAAGGGCAGCTCAGACGGCGTCCCGCTCCACCGGACAGCTCATGCACCGGGGCCCGCCGCGCCCCCGCCCCAGCTCGCTGCCCGGGATCTCGATCACCTCGATGCCCTCCTTGCGCAGGTGCGTGTTGGTGGTCACGTTCCGCTCGTACGCGACCACCACCCCCGGCTCGACGGCCAGCACGTTGCAGCCGTCGTCCCACTGCTCGCGCTCCGCCGAGTGCACGTCCTGAGTGGCGGTCAGCACCCGCAGGCGCTCCAGGCCGAGCGCCTCCGCGATGGCCCGGTGCATGTGGTCCGGCGCGTGGTCGGTGACCTTCAACTCGCTCGGCCCGTCGCCCGGTCGGATCGTGTAGGAGCGCAGCATGCCCAGGCCCGCGTACTGGGTGAAGGTGTCCGCGTCCACCATCGTCATCACGGTGTCCAGGTGCATGAAGGCCCGCCGCTTGGGCATGTCGAGGGCCACGATCGCCGTGGCCGAACCGGCGGCGAACAGTCCGCGCGCCAGCATCTCCACGGCCTGCGGGGTGGTGCGCTCGCTCATCCCGATCAGGACGGCGCCGTTGCCGATGACCAGCACGTCCCCGCCCTCGATGGTCGAGGGATAGTCCGCCTGCCCTTGCGACCAGTAGTGGAAGGGGCCGGAGCCGGTGAAGAGGGGGTGGTGGCGGTAGATCGCCTCGAAGTGCACCGTCTCGCGCTGCCGCGCCGGCCAGCGCATGGCGTTGATGGACACCCCGTCGTAGATCCAGGCGGAGGTGTCCCGGGTGAAGAGGTGGTTGGGCAGCGGGCCCAGCAGGAAGTCGTCGAGGTCGAGCGCGTGAAAGCGTACGGAGACCGGTTCGGCGTGAACTTCCAGGAACTCCCGCTTGGTCATGCCGCCCACGAGCGCCTCGGCGAGGTCGGCCGAGGGAAGGCCGTCGAAGGCCGCGCGGAGGTGGTCGGTGGCGAGCGGGCCGTACTCCTTTTCGTGGAAGACCCGGTCCAGGACCAGGTGTCTGGCCTCGGTGACGTCGAGGACCTCGCGCAGCAGGTCCCCGAAGAGGTGGACGTCGACCCCCCGGTCGCGCAGCACGTCCGCGAAACCGTCGTGCTCCTGACGGGCCCGGCGCACCCACAACACGTCGTCGAAGAGCAGGGCGTCCTTGTTGCTCGGTGTGAGCCGCTTCAGCTCCAGGTCGGGCCGGTGGAGGATGACGCGGCGAAGCCGCCCGGTCTCGGAGTCGACATGGAATCCCATGCCGTACACGTTCCCAGACCGGACGGCCTTTCGAACCCGCCCCGTCGAACCGGCCGGATCCCGTGCTCCGGCGCGGTCGCCTCAGCGCAGGCCGAGCAGCGCGGAGGGGGCGCCGATGAGCTCCGGAGCGGTCAGGCCCAGCTTGGGGGTGACCACGTTCGGGAGCCCGAAGTTGCCGCCGTCCGGCATGCTCAGCGGCGCTCCGACGATCGCCCCGGGGCTGCGCGCGAGCAGCGTGCTCGCGGGGGACTCCACGGACCCCTCGCCGTCCGTCTCGGGCGCGCCGGCGAGGTTCGGCACCGCCGAGGCGATGCGGGTGGCGCCGAGTTCGGTGGCGATCGGCACCACCGGCAGCAGTGGGGTCGGGAGCAGGTCGCCCGTGTGGTGGCGGGGCGCCTCGGGGGCTCCGACGACCGGCATGGGGACGGCGGTGGCCACGCGGGGGGCGGCCACGCCCAGCGTGGTCTCCACGGCGTCCAGCGGGACATCCACCGGCACCGCGTCGGCTACGGCCGGGGAGGCCGCACCCACCGCGGCCATACAGGTCATGAGCGCCGCAAGGCTTCCGCGCGCGGTCATCTTCATAGGTGACGTTCCGTCCTTCCAGGGTCGCGGACATTCCGCTGCCCTGGATGAACGATCCCGCCGGTGGTTTCCCCGGCGTTCCCGGCGAAAGTTCCCTCATAAGGCCTACCTGAGGGCCTCGCCGGGCCCGACGGCCGCGCATTTCACCCGTTCGTGGCGGCCGATCATCCGTCAAACCCTTGATTCGACGGATGATTCATGCCACCAGCCCGGGGTGCGGTCTCAGAGCCGGGGGTCCACCGGCTCCGATTCCAGCGCCAGCACCGCGAAGACCGGTTCGTGGACGCGCCACAGCGGCTCGCCGCCCGCCAGCCGGTCCAGCGCTTCGAGCCCGAGCGCGTACTCGCGCAGGGCGAGCGAGCGCTTGTGCCCGAGGAAGCGCTGCCGCAGCCGCTCCAGGTGCTCCGGACGCGTGTACTCCGGCCCGTAGATGATCCGCAGGTACTCGCGCCCGCGCACCTTCACGCCCGGCTGCACCAGCCGGCCCTTGCCGTCCCGGGCGTACGCCCCGAGCGGCTTGACGACCATGCCCTCACCGCCGGCGCCGGTCATTTCCAGCCACCAGTCGGTGCCCGCGCGGACGGACGCCTCGTCGGCGGTGTCCACGTACACGCGCGCCGTGCGGCGCAGCAGCGGGGCGGCGGACCGCTCGTCGGCGTCGGCCAGCCGGTCGAGCCAGGCCAGCTGCCGGTCGTGCGGTACGTCGGCCAGGGACCGTCCGGCGACGGCGAGCAGCTGGAACGGCGCGAACCGTACGCCGTCCAACCCGTCGGTGGTCCAGCAGTAGCGGCGGTACGCCTCGGTGAACGCGGCGGCGTCCTCGGCGCGGGCGCGCTGGCGCTCCCACAGCGCCCCGGTCTCCACGCCCCGGGCCGCTGCCGCCTCCAGGGCGGCCAGGGCGCCGGGGAACACGGCGCGGGCGGCGGCGCCCACGGCGGCGTACTGGCTGCGCAGCAGGCCGGTGGACTTCAGGGACCAGGGCAGCAGCTCGCCGTCGAGCAGGAGCCAGTCGGTGTCCAGCTCCTCCCAGAGGCCCGAGGCGTCGGCCGCCGCCCGGAGTCGTGCGAGGAACTCCTCGGTGACCTCGGGGTCCTGGAAGAACGGGCGTCCGGTGCGGGTGTAGAGGGAGCCCGTGGCCGCGCCGTCCGTCCCGAACCGCTCGCGGGCCACGTCGGCGTCCCGGCACAGCAGGACGGTGGCGCGGGAGCCCATGTGCTTCTCCTCGCAGACGACCCGCTCGACGCCGTCGGCGCGGTACTGCGCGAAGGCCTCGGCCGGGTGCTCCAGGTAGCCGTCCTCCCGGGAGGTGGCCGTCGGGGCCATGGTCGGCGGGAGGTACGGCACGAGGCGCGGGTCGACCGCGAAGCGGCTCATGACCTCCAGGGCGGCGGCCGCGTTCTCCTCGCGGACGCCGACGTTGCCGAGGTGGCGGGTCTCCACGATCCGGCGCCCGTGGACGTCCGCGAGGTCGAGCGGGCGTCCCTCGTGGCCTCCCGGCGCCTCGGCGGCGAGCGGCTTGACCGGCTCGTACCAGACCTTCTCGGCCGGTACGTCGACCAGTTCGCGCTCGGGCCAGCGCAGGGCGGTCATCCGGCCGCCGAAGACGGCGCCGGTGTCGAGGCAGATGGTGTTGTTGATCCAGGTGGTGTCGGGGACCGGGGTGTGGCCGTAGACCACGACCGCCTTGCCGCGGTAGTCCTCGGCCCACGGGTAGCGCACGGGCAGGCCGAACTCGTCGGTCTCGCCGGTGGTCTCCCCGTAGAGGGCGTGCGAGCGGACCCGACCGGAGGTGCGGCCGTGGTACTTCTCCGGCAGCCCGGCGTGACAGACCACCAGCCGGCCGCCGTCGAGCACGTAGTGGCTGACCAGGCCGGCGATGAACTCCCGCACCTCCTTCACGAACTCCTCGGGCTCCCGGTCGAGCTGCTCGATCGTCTCGGCGAGGCCGTGCGTCCGCTGGACCTTGGATCCCTTCAGGTAACGGCCGAGCTTGTTCTCGTGGTTCCCGGGCACGCACAGGGCGTTGCCGGACTTCACCATGCCCATGACGCGGCGCAGCACGCCGGGGCTGTCGGGGCCGCGGTCGACCAGGTCGCCGACGAAGACGGCGGTGCGGCCGTCGGGGTGGGCGCCGTCCCGGTAGCCCAGCTTGGCGAGCAGGGTCTCCAGCTCGGAAGAGCAGCCGTGGACGTCGCCGATGATGTCGAAGGGGCCGGTGAGGTGGGTGAGGTCGTTGAACCGCTTCTCCAACACGACTTCGGCGGATTCGACCTCTTCCACGGTGCGCAGGACGTGCACCTTGCGGAAGCCCTCGCGTTCCAGGCCGCGCAGCGAGCGGCGCAGTTCGCCGCGGTGGCGCTGGATGACGCGGCGCGGCAGGCCGGCCCGGTCGGGGCGGCCGGCGTTGCGTTCGGCGCAGACCGATTCGGGCATGTCGAGGACGATGGCGATGGGCAGCACGTCGTGCTCACGGGCCAGGCGTACGAGCTGCCGGCGGGCCTCGGGCTGGACGTTGGTGGCGTCGACCACGGTCAGTCGGCCGGCGGCGAGCCGCTTGCCGGCGATGTAGTGGAGGACGTCGAAGGCGTCGCGGCTGGCGCTCTGGTCGTTCTCGTCGTCGGCGACCAGGCCCCGGCAGTAGTCGGAGGAGAGGACCTCGGTCGGCTTGAAGTGCTTGCGGGCGAAGGTGGACTTGCCCGATCCGGTGGCCCCGATCAGGACGACGAGGGACAGGTCGGTGACGGGCAGGACGCGGTGGGCCGGGCGGGGGTTCGCGCGGTCGGTCTCGGTGACGGTCATGCTGCCTCACCTTCCTTCGGGGTCTCGGTGGTGGTGTCGGTGGTGGTGGTCGTCGCGGTGAAGACGGCCATCTGGGTGGGCGGGCCGACCTCGGGGTCGTCGTCGCCGACGGGCACGTACGCGACGGCGTACCCGTACCGGCCGGCGACCCGCTCCGCCCAGGTCCGGAACTCCTCGCGGGTCCATTCGAAGCGGTGGTCGCGGTGGCGGGCGTGTCCGGCGGGCAGCGATTCCCAGCGGACGTTGTACTCGACGTTCGGGGTGGTCACGAGGACCGTGCGGGGGCGGGCCGCGCCGAACACCGTGTACTCCAGGGCCGGCAGGCGCGGCAGGTCCAGGTGCTCGATGACCTCGCTGAGCACGGCCGCGTCGTAGCCGACGAGCCGCTTGTCGGTGTAGGCCAACGAGCCCTGGAACAGCCGGACGCGGGAACTCTGCCGCTCCCCCATCCGTTCCAGGCGCAGTCGGCGTGCGGCGATGTTCAGGGCGCGCATCGACACGTCGACACCGACGATCTCGGTGAACGTGACGTCCTTCAGCAGTGCCTGCACCAGCTGCCCCTGCCCGCATCCCAGGTCGAGGACGCGTGCGGCGCCGGCGGCGCGCAGCGCCGTCAGGATGGCCTCGCGGCGTCGGACGGCGAGCGGGACGGGCCGTTCCTCCGTGTCGCGCGCCTCGTCGACGGCGTTGTCGACCTCCTCCGGCTCGCTCCCGTCGACCTCGGCGAGGCGGGCCAGCTCCAGGCGTTCCATGGCGTTCTGGGTGAGCCGCTTGTGCCGGGCCAGGTAGCGGGCGGTGATCAGCGCGTGCTCGGGGTGGGCGGCCAGCCAGCCGTCGCCGGCGCGCAGCAGCTTGTCGACCTCGTCGGGGGCTATCCAGTAGTGCTTGGCGTCGTCCAGGACGGGCAGCAGGACGTACAGCTGCCGCAGGGCGTCGTCCAGCTTCAGCTGCCCTTCCAGCACGAGCCGTACGTAGCGGCTGTCCCCCCACTCGGGGAAACGCTCGTCCAGGACGAGGGGCTCGATGTCCACGGAGTCCCAGCCGAGCGGGCCGAACAGCCGGCGCACGAGGTCCGCGCCGCCGCGCGCCGGCAGCGCCGGGATCTCGATCCGCAGCGGGAGCGGTCGACCGGGCAGCTCGGGGCGGGCCGCGCACTGCCCCTTGAGGGCGGTCCGGAACACCCCGCTCAGCGCGACGGCGAGCAGCGAGGAGGCCGCGTACGGGCGGTCGTTCACGTACTGGGCGAGCGCGGCGTCGGGGGCCGCGCCCCGGCCCTTGTCCCGACCTCGCCGCACGAGCGCGACGGGGTCCACCTCCAGCAGCAACGCGGCTGTGCACCGCTCGACGGAAGCCTCGGGATAGAACACGTGCGCGGTCCCGTGGGAGGTGGAGAACGCCTGCGCCTTTCCGGGATGCTTGTGCAGCAGAAAGCCCAGGTCGGTGGCAGGTTTCTCCGGCGTGCCGGTCGCGGTGATGGTGAGGAACATGCGCTTCAGTATCTGCCGCTCGGGGGCCGCGGACCTACTGCTTTTCCGGGCGCGGGACGGGCCCGGAGCCGGCCTCGGGGCGCAGGGTCGGACTCAGCGCCGCCACGTCGGGCGGGCCGACGCGGCAGCAGCCGCCGACGAGGCGGGCGCCGGTGTGCAACCAGGCGGGGACGGGCCAGGGGACGGGGACGGGCGGGGCGTGCCAGGTCGTGGTGTTCGCGTCCCAGACGGAGCCGTCGTTGGGATAGGCGAGGAGGGGCTTGGTGGTGACCGAGGCGGCCGCCTCCAGGGCGGGCAGGACATCGCGCGGATCGCAGCAGTTGACGCCGACCGCGATCACCTCGGGCGCGGCGGCGGCGAGCGCGAAGGCCTCGGCGAGGGGCTGACCGGCCCGGGTGCGCTCGCCCGCGACGGTGTAGCTCAGCCATGCCCGTGCGCCCGTCCCGGCCAGGACGCGCAGCAGGGCATCGGCCTCGTCGGTGTCGGGGAGGGTCTCCAGCGCGAGGACGTCGGGCCCCGCCGCGAGCAGGGCCTCGACGCGGGGCCGGTGGAAGGCCTCCAGCCGCGGGCCGGTCAGCCCGTACCGGCCCCGGTATTCGCTGCCGTCGGCGAGGACCGCCCCGTACGGGCCGACGGAGGCGGCCACCCACACCGCGTGCCCGGCGGCGCGCGCCGCGCGGTCGGCCACCCGTACGGAACGCGCCGCGAGGGCGGGGTCGTGCCCGACCTGGTAGCTCGCGGTGATCAGCACCTCGGCGCCGGCCTCGACGTAGGCCGTGTGGGCGGCCTCCACCTGGTCCGGTCGTTCGGCGAGCACCCGGCCCGTCCACAGGGCGCCGGACAGGTCGCAGCCCTGCGCGGTCAGCTGGTTGCCGAGCCCACCGTCCAGGAGTACCGGTCGGCGGGCCAGGGCTTCGGCGAGCGGGCCGGTCGCGCGGGGCACGGTGTGGTCTCCGTCCGGTCAGCCGAGCCGGGCGAGCACCTGGGAGGAGATCAGTTCCAGGTGGTCCAGGTCGTCGAGGTCGAGGAGTTGGAGGTAGACGCGGGAGGAGCCGATGGCGGCGTAGGTGCCGAGCTTGTCCACGACCTCGGCCGGGGAGCCGGCCAGGCCGTTGGCCTTGAGCTCGTCGACCTCGCGGCCGATGGCGGCGGCCCGACGGGCGACCTCGGCGTCGTTCTTGCCGACGCACACCACCAGGGCGTTCGAGTAGACGAGTTCCTCCGCCTTGCGTCCGGCGTCGGCGGCGGCCTCCCGGACGCGCGCGAACTGCCGGCGGCTGTCCTCCACCGAGGCGAAGGGCATGTTGAACTCGTCCGCGTACCGCGCGGCCAGGCGCGGGGTGCGCCGCGCGCCGTGCCCGCCGATGAGGACGGGCACCTTGGCCTGGGCGGGCTTGGGCAGGGCCGGGGAGTTCTCCACCTGGTAGTGGGTGCCCCGGTAGTCGAAGGTGGCGCCGGGCGCGGTGGCCCACAGGCCGGTGATGATGGCGAGCTGTTCCTCCAGCCGGGCCATCCGCTCGGCCGGGAAGGGGATCCCGTACGCCTTGTGCTCCTCCTCGAACCAGCCGGCGCCGAGCCCCAGCTCGACGCGGCCGCCGGACATCTGGTCCACCTGCGCGACCTGGATCGCGAGGACGCCGGGCAGCCGGAAGGTGCCGGCCGTCATCAGCGTGCCGAGCCGGATCCGCTTGGTCTCGCGGGCCAGGCCCGCGAGGGTGATCCAGGCGTCGGTGGGACCGGGCAGGCCGTCCACGGACCCCATCCGCAGATAGTGGTCCGAGCGGAAGAAGGCGTCGAAGCCCAGGTCCTCGGTGGCCTTGGCGACGCTCAGGAGGGTGTCGTAGCTGGCACCCTGCTGGGGTTCGGTGAAAATACGAAGCTCCATGCCTCCATCCTGCCCTTCTCCCACCCCTGCCGGGTGAATCTGCGTCAACCGGGCGGCCCGCGCTTCGCCCTGCCAGTGACCAGGGCGGATGGGGATCGTTGGCTCGGACGGAGCCGGACCGCCCGGCCCGCGCGCCGGCGGCCTGCCGACCGACGCGTCCACCGCCCCCTTCCGCCTCGGAAGGGCCAGGGCCGAGGAGGCCGCCATGTCCCACGAGGTCGTGCCGGAGACCCCCCGACAGACCGGACACACCGGACAGGCAGCACACGACCAAGCACGCCAGGAGTCCGCGGTGCCCGCCCAGGGCGACGCGCCGAAGGGCCTGCTGCAGCAGATGGAAGAACTGATGGCGGCGCTGAACGCCGACCTCTCCCAGCTCGACGCCGACCTCCAGCACACCGCTGACCGCGCTCCGACCGCCGCACAGGCGGCCCCGGGCAGCCGCGTGCACGAGGGCGAGCGCCACCCCCACCACTGAGACCGGGACTTCTGAGCGGACCCCTCCGCCTCGGACTGCGACCGGTCGCTTCCGAACGTGCGGTCCCGCCGTGCGCGGCGGGACCCATCGGCCTCAGAGCACGCCCGAGGCCGACCCCCGCTCCCGCACCACCATCCGGCGCAGCAGGGAGCGCACCCGATCGCTGGACTCGTCGGCCGCGTCGATCGACTCTATGCACTGCCAGTACAGGCTTTCGTCGTCCGTCGCGCAGGCCACCCCCACGAGGGCTATCCCGACCTCCCCGAGCAGTGCCTGAAGCCCGAGCAGCGCCTGTCGGACATCGGCGACGCCGGTCAGCCGCGCCGCCCTCGGCGGCATCTCGGGCGCGCTGCCCTCACCGCGCAGGGCGGCCCGGTCTATGACGCCGCAGCCTCTGCCTCCCGCTTCCCCCAGTCCCCGTGCCTCCGATCTGAGCTCCGGCGGCCCGGTGACCGCCAGCCAGCTCCCCATCCCCTGCGCCAACGCCTGGGCCTGCCAGGCCTCTCCCACGATGTCCCACGCGGCGCCGCTCTGTGCCAGAGCGTGCCGGCCGGCCGCGATGAGCCGTACCGCATCCATATGCCGTCCCCCGTCCGCACGACATCCCGCCGTCCTCCACTACCCAGAGTGAAGGCAACGAGCCAGTAAAGCCAGGGGTATTCGGAAATCTGTGGACACAAACATGGTTGTGGACGACGCCGTCACTCCGAAGAGTGACGATCAGTAGGCGACGAACCGGTCACGGGGAAGCGGAGCTCGTTCCGGTCGATCTTCGCGGCCAGCGCATCCAGCACATCCACCCCGAGAACCTCACAGAACTGCAGCAGATACGCCAGTACGTCGGCCACCTCGTCGGTCACCCGGTGTGCGCTTTCGGGCTTCTCCATCACCTCCGCCGACTGTTCCGGTGTCAGCCACTGGAAGATTTCGACCAGTTCGGACGCCTCCACGCTCAGGGCGACGGCCAGGTTCTTCGGCGTGTGGTACGGGCCCCAGTCGCGGGCGGCGGCGAAATCGGCGAGCCGCCGCTGGAGTCGGTACAGCCGTTCGCCTTCCGGAGAAGGATCGGGGGTGGGGTCGGGGGTCGGGGCGGGATCGGCACTCATGGGGACAGGTCTACCACCGAGACGCCGGAGACCCCCCGGGCGGTTGCGGCGGTCCGCTCCCCGACGGACGCGACGAGCCGGATGTGACCGCGTGCGCCGGACAGCAGGGCCAGGCGGAGCAGTTCGGCGCTCTGGCTCCGGTCGAGGTCGCGGTCGAACCCGTCGGCGAGGACGGTGAGCGCCTGCCGGGCCGAGAGCAGTTCGGCGGCCGGGTCCACGGCCAGCACCCCGGGCCCGGTGAGCAGGACGAGCGCCAGCGCGAGGAAGCGCAGCTCGCCCGCGCCGAGTCGGCCGAGGTCGGTGGCGGGCCGGTCGGGTCCGCGTTCCAGCAGGGCGGTGACGAGTCCGCCGCCGGGGCCGCCGGGGCCGCGTACGGCCAGTTCGACGACCGGGCCGGCGCAGCCGGTGCGCGCCGCGCCGGCCAACAGGGCGTGCCGGGTGCCGCATTCGTCGCGGGTGCGGCGCAGTACGTCGGCCAGGTTGCCGCAGTCGCGCCGCAGTCGCCCCGCGCCGGTGGGGACCGGCGCCCGCATCCGCTCGGGCCTCGGGTCGCACGGGAACACCGAGCGCAGGGCGACGACGACCTGTTCGGCGGCGGCCAGGACGCACCGCTGTCCGGCGGTGGCGCCGGCGACGCGCAGCGGGAGCAGGGCGGTGCCCAGGCGGTCGTCGGGGAGGGGGGCGCGGGTCATGCCGATGGCGCCGCCGGTCAGCCAGGCGGCCTCGACGGAGCGCCGGCGCGGGTCGCGTTGGGCGGTGTTCAGCAGGACGCGGTCGCCCTGGGTGAGCCGTTCGCCGGCGATCCGCAGCACCGGTTCGGCCTGGACGGCCAGGTCGAGGCGGACGGGGCCGACGGGTCCGTCCACCGTGCAGCCGAAGCGGAAGCCGCGGCGTCCGTCCGCGTCGGCGCGCGCCCGTTCGGGTACGCGGGCCGTCGGGTCGGGGAAGACCTCGTCGAGGGTGCGTCCGGAGCCGAGGGCGGCCAGGGCCTCGTAGGCGGCCAGGGCCTGCGACTTGCCGCTGCCGCTGGCGCCGGCGAAGAGGGTCGCGGGGCCCAGCTCGAAGCTGGCCGCGCGGTGCGGGCCGAAGGCGGACAGCCGAAGTTCGGTCACGGCGGGCCGCCGATACCCACCCGCCGTCCCCGCCGGGTCGAACCCGGCCGCCTCGGCCCGAACGACCGCCTCGGCCCGAGCGGCCGCCTCAGGACGAGCAGCCGGCTCAGGACGAGCGTCCGACACGGGGCGGCCGGCCGGGGCGGGACGGGCGGTCGACCCGGGACGAGCGGCCGCCTCAGGACGAGCAGCCGGCACCGAGCGGCCAACCGGCACGGACCGAGCGGCCGGCACGGAGCGAGCAGCCGGCTCCGGGCGGGTGGCCGGCTCGGGGCGAGCGGCCGGCTCGGGGCGGGTGGTCGGGGTGGGTAATGCGGCCGGTGGGGTGGGGGTGGCGGCTCGCGCCGTGTCCAGGGTGGCGTCCATGGCCGGACGGTACGGGCCCCCGGGGCGTCCGGGGGCCCGCCGAACCGTTTGCTCGTCGCGACCTTCCTACGATCGGGGGACGGCCGCGGCCGCGATTCCCTCGACCTCGGTCCCGACGGGCGCGAGCAGGAAGACGTTCCGGTCGACCCGGTGCATCCCGCTGCCCAGTCCGAAGACCACGCCACTGCTGAAGTCCAGGATGCGCTTGGCCACTTCGCTGTCCGCGCCCGTGAGGTCCAGCAGCACCGGGATCTGCGCGATCAGGTACTCCGCCACCTCCCGCGCGTCCGCGAAGATCTGGACCCGGATCACCACGAAGCGCCGCTGTTCCGCCGCCGCGGCCCCGGGGACCTTGGGAATCGTGCGGTGGTCCACCCGGGAGGGCCATTCGTTGCGACTGCGCAGCGGCACCACCTGCGCGAGTCCCTCCCACTGTTCGTCGGTGACGTCGTACCTGCTCACCGGGCCGCCTCGGCCTCACGCTTCATGTGCATCCCCCCATCCTCTCGCGTTTCACCCGTTCAGCCCAACAACGACACGAGCGGCCGTACGGAACCGGCCGGATCCGGAGGCGCGGGGTCCCGCCCCTCCACCCGATGGGCTAGGTTAGGTTAGGCATACCTAACCACTCCGGACGATGGAGAGACGCATGCGCCTGCCCGGTGATTCCGCCGCCACGCCCGCCGCCACCGGGCCCACCCGGCCCGCCCGGCCCACCGACGCCGAGCGGGTGCGGTCCGTCCTCGCCGCCGCGCACTCGATGACCGTCGTCACCGACGGCGTCCGCGAGGAGGTCCGCCACCTCGACGGCAGCGACGTCCTCGGCCGGCTCCACCTCCACCCCGCCGCGCCCTCCGCCGGACACCCCGCCCCCGCCCTCCCCGACGTCCGCCCCGCCATCCGGCTGGAGTTCACCGACATCGCGCCCACCCCGGTACGCGACCGGGTGCGCGCCCGCGTCACGGTGGTGGGCCGGCTCCTCACCCCGTACGCCGACGAGAGCGCCGAGCCCGGGGCCACCACCTGCGTCGAGTACGGCCAGGCGATCCTGGAGACCGCGGACGGGACCTCGTACATCGGACTGGAGGAGCTGGACGACGCCTGGCCCGACCCGCTCGCCCCGTACGAGGCCGGCATGCTCACACACCTCCTCGACGACCACCCCGAACTCGTCACCCTCCTGCTGCGCTTGGTCCACCCGCTCCCCACGGCCGCCGTCGTCCGCGCGCTGCCGCTGGCCCTGGACCGCTACGGGATCACCCTGCGCCTGGAGGAACGGCGCGGCCACACCGACGTACGGCTGCCCTTCCCCTCCCCCCTGGACGACGTCGAGCAGTCGGGCGCCCAGATCCAGGCCCTCCTCAGCGCGGCCCGCCGCCGCTCGCACCCCAACTCGCTCCCCGCGTGAGGGGTCGGGTGAGGTCCGATGGGGTCCGGTGGGGCCGGGCAGTGGGCGTTTCGGCCGTCTGACCTGGGAGTGCGAGATCACATCCGGCGCTTATGGTCTCGCTCGAACGGCCCCCCTAGCATTCGAGCCATGACGGTCCTGCCTGACGACGGGCTCTCCCTGGCCGCCGAGTTTCCTGACGCGACACATGAGCAGTGGCAGCGCCTGGTGGAAGGCGTACTGCGCAAGTCGGGCAAGGAAGTATCCGGCGAGGCGGCGGAAGCAGCCCTGTCCACGACGCTTGAGGACGGGCTCATCACCCGTCCCCTCTACACCGCGCGCCCCGACGGGCAAGCCCCCGACACCGGTTTCCCCGGATTCGCGCCGTTCGTGCGCGGCGGTACGCCGGAGGGCACCTCGGCCTCCGGCTGGGACGTGCGCCAGCGCATCGCGGGCGGTGATCCCGTACGGGTGAACGAGGCGGCCCTCGCCGACCTGGAGAACGGCACCACCTCGCTGTGGCTGACCGTCGGTCCGGGCGGTCTGCCCGCCGACGGGCTGGGGCGGGCGCTGGAGGGGGTCTACCTCGACCTCGCGCCCGTCGTCCTCGACCCGGGCGCCGCCTACGCCGACGCCACGCGGGCGTTGCTGGCCCTGTACGCGGAGCGCGGCGTGGCCCCCGAACAGGCCCGCGCCACGCTGGGCATCGACCCGCTGGGCCACGAGGCCCGCACCGGTGAGGCCCTCGACCTGCCCGCGGCGGCCGCACTGGCCCGCGAGAGCGCCGCCGCCTGGCCGGCGGTGCGCACCCTGACCGTGGACGCCCTGCCCTACCACGAGGCGGGCGGCTCGGCCGCCGAGGAGCTGGGGCTGTCCCTGGCCACCGGCGTCGCCTACCTGCGGGCGCTGACCGACGCCGGCGCGGACGTCGAAGCCGCTCTGGGACAGCTGGAGTTCCGTTACGCGGCCACCGCCGACCAGTTCCTCACCATCGCCAAGCTGCGCGCCGCCCGCCGGCTGTGGGCCCGGGTCGCCGAGGCCTGCGGGGCTCCGGCGGCCGGGGCGCAGCGTCAGCACGCGGTGACCTCGCCGGTGATGATGACGCGCCGCGACCCGTGGGTGAACATGCTGCGCACCACCGTCGCCTGCATGGCGGCGGGCGTGGGCGGGGCGGACGCGGTCACGGTGCTCCCGTTCGACCACGAACTGGGCCTGCCCGACGCGTTCGCGCGCCGCATCTCCCGCAACACCTCCACCGTCCTGCTGGAGGAATCGCACCTGGCCCGGGTCATCGACCCGGCCGGCGGCTCGTACTACGTCGAGCGCCTCACCGACGAACTGGCGCACGCGGCTTGGGCGTTCTTCCAGACCGTGGAGAAGGCGGGCGGCCAGGCGGCCGCCCTGCGCTCGGGGCTCGTCGCGGAGCGGCTCGCCGCCACCTGGGCGGCCCGCTCGAAGAAGCTGGCGACCCGCCGCGAACCGATCACCGGCGTCAGCGAGTTCCCGCTGCTGTCGGAGAAGCCCGTCGTACGCGAGCCCCTGCCCGAGGTGCCCGCCGGCGGTCTGCCCCGCGTCCGGCGCGACGAGGCCTACGAGGCGCTGCGCGCCCGCAGCGACGCGCACCTGGCCGCCACCGGCGCCCGCCCCCGGATCTTCCTGGCGGCGCTCGGCCCGGCGGCCGCGCACACCGCCCGCGCCACGTTCGCCTCGAACCTCTTCCAGGCGGGCGGCATCGAGCCGGTCCACGACCCGGTGTCCGTCGACGCGGCCGGCGCCGCCGAGGCGTACGCGGCGAGCGGCGCGGACGGCATGGCGGTGCTGTGTTCCAGTGACGCCCTCTACGAGGAGCGGGCGGCGGAGGTGGCCGCCGCCCTGCGCGGGGCCGGTGCCACGACGGTGTTCCTCGCGGGCAGGCCGGGCACCTCGGCCGACGCCGTGGACGAGTACGTCTTCGCCGGCTGCGACGCGGTCGCCGTGCTGTCCTCCGTACTCGACCGGATGGGAGTGCCCCGTGAACAGTGAGCGCAGTGTGAGCATCCCCGATTTCTCCGCACTCGCCCTCGGTGACGGCGGATCCGCCGGGACCACCGAGGACCGCTGGCGGGCGGCGGTGAAGGAGTCCACGGGCTCCGCCACCGGCGACCTGCTGTGGGAGACCCCCGAGGGCATCGGCGTCAAGCCGCTGTACACCGGGCGGGACCTGGAGGGCCTGGACTTCCTGGCGACCTACCCGGGCGTGGCCCCGTACCTGCGCGGCCCGTACCCGACGATGTACGTCAACCAGCCCTGGACGATCCGTCAGTACGCCGGTTTCTCCACGGCCGAGGAGTCCAACGCGTTCTACCGGCGCAACCTCGCGGCCGGTCAGAAGGGCCTGTCGATCGCCTTCGACCTGCCCACGCACCGCGGCTACGACAGCGATCACCCGCGCGTGACGGGCGACGTCGGCATGGCGGGCGTGGCGATCGACTCGATCTACGACATGCGCCAGCTCTTCGACGGCATCCCGCTGGACAAGATGACGGTGTCGATGACGATGAACGGCGCGGTGCTGCCGGTCCTCGCCCTCTACATCGTGGCGGCGGAGGAGCAGGGCGTCTCCCCCGACAAGCTCGCCGGGACCATCCAGAACGACATCCTCAAGGAGTTCATGGTCCGCAACACCTACATCTATCCGCCGAAGCCGTCGATGCGGATCATCTCGGACATCTTCGCGTTCACCTCGCAGAAGATGCCGCGGTACAACTCCATCTCGATCTCCGGCTACCACATCCAGGAGGCCGGGGCCACGGCCGACCTGGAGCTGGCGTACACCCTCGCCGACGGCGTCGAGTACCTGCGGGCCGGTCAGGCCGTGGGGCTGGACGTGGACGCCTTCGCGCCGCGCCTGTCGTTCTTCTGGGCGATCGGCATGAACTTCTTCATGGAGGTCGCGAAGCTGCGCGCGGCCCGCCTGCTGTGGGCGAAGCTGGTGAAGCAGTTCGATCCGAAGAACGCCAAGTCGCTGTCGCTGCGCACCCATTCGCAGACCTCCGGCTGGTCGCTGACCGCGCAGGACGTCTTCAACAACGTGACGCGCACCTGCATCGAGGCGATGGCCGCGACCCAGGGCCACACGCAGTCGCTGCACACGAACGCCCTCGACGAGGCGCTCGCGCTGCCGACGGACTTCTCGGCGCGCATCGCCCGCAACACGCAGCTGCTGCTCCAGCAGGAGTCGGGGACCTGCCGGTCGATCGACCCGTGGGGCGGCAGCGCGTACGTCGAGAAGCTGACGTACGACCTGGCGCGGCGGGCCTGGCAGCACATCGAGGAGGTCGAGGCGGCCGGCGGCATGGCGCAGGCCATCGACGCGGGCATCCCGAAGCTCCGGGTGGAGGAGGCCGCCGCCCGTACGCAGGCGCGGATCGACTCGGGCCGGCAGCCGGTGATCGGCGTGAACAAGTACCGGGTGGCGAGCGACGAGCAGATCGACGTGCTGAAGGTCGACAACTCCTCGGTGCGCGCCCAGCAGATCGCCAAGCTCCGGCGGCTGCGCGAGGAGCGCGACGAGGCGCTCACCCAGGACACCCTGCGGGCGCTGACGAACGCGGCCGAGCGCGGCGACGGCAACCTCCTCGCCCTGGCGGTGGACGCGGCGCGCGCCAAGGCCACGGTGGGTGAGATCTCCGACGCACTGGAAAAGGTGTACGGGCGGCACGCGAGCCAGATCCGTACGATCTCCGGTGTGTACCGCTCCGAGGCAGGCGAGGCTCCGAACGTGGAACGCACCCGTGCGCTCGTCGACCGGTTCGAGGAGGCGGAGGGACGGCGTCCGCGCATCCTGGTCGCCAAGATGGGCCAGGACGGCCACGACCGGGGGCAGAAGGTCATCGCGACGGCCTTCGCCGACCTGGGCTTCGACGTGGACGTCGGCCCGCTGTTCCAGACCCCGGCGGAGGTGGCCCGTCAGGCCGTCGAGGCGGACGTCCACGTGGTGGGCGTGTCGTCGCTGGCGGCCGGCCACCTGACCCTCGTACCGGCGCTGCGCGAGCGGTTGGCGGAGGAGGGGCGCGAGGACATCATGATCGTGGTCGGCGGGGTGATCCCGCCGGCGGACGTGCCGACGCTGCTGGAGATGGGCGCGACGGCGGTGTTCCCGCCGGGCACGGTCATCCCGGACGCGGCCCACGACCTGGTGACGCGGCTCGCCGCGGATCTGGGCCACGAGCTGTAGGCGGCGCCGGTGCCGAAGATCGACATCGAGGCGTACGCGAAGGGGGTGCTCGACGGGAAGCGCGCGGTGATCGCCCGCGCCATCACCCTCGTCGAGTCCACCCTGCCCGCACACCGGGCCCTGGCCCAGGAGTTGCTGACGGCGCTGCTGCCCCACGCGGGGCGGGCCCGACGCATCGGCGTCAGCGGGGTGCCCGGGGTGGGCAAGTCCACCTTCATCGACGCGTTCGGCACGATGCTGACGGGGCTGGGTCATCGGGTCGCGGTGCTCGCCGTCGATCCCTCGTCCACCCGTACGGGCGGCTCCATCCTCGGCGACAAGACGCGGATGGAGCGGCTCGCCGTGGATCCGGCGGCGTTCGTGCGGCCCTCGCCCTCGGCGGGGACGCTGGGCGGGGTCGCGAAGGCGACGCGCGAGTCGATGATCGTCATGGAGGCGGCCGGCTACGACGTGGTGCTCGTCGAGACGGTCGGCGTCGGCCAGTCGGAGACGACGGTGGCGGGGATGGTCGACTCCTTCCTGCTGCTGTCCCTGGCCCGTACCGGCGACCAGCTCCAGGGCATCAAGAAGGGCGTGCTGGAGCTGGCCGACGTGCTGGCGGTGAACAAGGCCGACGGCCCGCACGAACGCGACGCGAAGGCCGCCGCCCGGGAGTTGTCCGGCGCGCTGCGGTTGATGCACCCGTCCGACGCGGCGTGGACCCCGCCGGTCCTCACGTGCAGCGCGCGCGAGTCGGCGGGGCTGGACGAGGTCTGGAACCGTCTCGAACAGCACCGCCGACTGCTGGAGGCGGGCGGCCGGCTGGCGGCCAAGCGGGCGGCGCAGCAGGTGGAGTGGACGTGGTCGATGGTCCGTGACGCGCTGCTGGACCGGCTGCACGCGGATCCGGCCGTACGGGGCCTCGCGCCGGCCCTGGAGGCCGAGGTGCGGGCCGGGACCCTGACGGCCACTTCGGCGGCGGACCGCATTCTGGCCGCGTTCGGCCGGGACTGAACGGCACGCCCCGCCACGCGGACGCCCGCCCACCCGTGCCGATCACGGGTGGGCGGGGGTCGCCGTGTCGAGGACCGCTACGCGTCTGCCTACGCGTCGACGAGAACCGAGTCGGCCGCGTCCAGGGCACGGCGCAGGAGGCGGGCCTGCTCGGCGGGCTCGTCGGTGGCGAGCAGGGCGGAGAGGACGGCGATGCGCGCCTGGGCCGCCCGCAGGGTTCCGGTGGCGACGGCTCCGGCGGCGATGAGGTCGACGGCGCCGCCGTGCGTGTAGATCTCGGTGACGGGGCCGGCCGCGACCCGGGTGGTCAGCGCGACGAGCACCCCGCGGGCGATGGCGGCCCGGACGGCCTCCACGATCTCCGGGGTGGCGTTGCCGGCGCCGGTGCCGACCAGGACGATGCCCCGGGCGCCCGCCTCGACGGCGGCGTTCAGCAGGAGCGCGTCCCCGTCGCTGTGGTGCATGACCATGTCGACGCGCGGCGGGAGCTGCGGCATGGCGGGCAGGGCGAGGGGGGCCGGTCGCTGCGGCTCGCGCAGGACGGTGACCTTGCCGAAGCCGACCTTGCCGAGCAGCTCCTTCGAGGGGTCCGCGAACGCGTCCAGGGCCACGGCCTGGGTCTTCACGGTGCCCCGCGCCGCGTGCACCCGGCCGGCGAAGGCGATCAGGACGCCCAGGCCGCGCGTGGTGGCGGCGGTGAGCAGGGCGTCGTAGAGGTTGCCGGGGCCGTCGCCGTCGGCGGAGCCCATCGGCAGCTGCGAGCCGGTGAACACGACGCTGCGCGGGTCGTGGTGGTGGAGGTCGACCAGGAAGGCCGACTCCTCCAGGGTGTCGGTGCCGTGCGTGACGACGATGCCGTCGACGGTGGGGTCGGCGAGGACCTCGTGGACCGTGCGCAGCAGGGTCAGCTGGTGGGCGGTGGTCAGTCGCGGGCTGTTCACGCTGAACAGGTCGACGACCTCGACGCTGACGCCCTCGGGCAGCGGCGCGGTGGCCATCACCTCGCGGCCGTCGGCCTCGGCGGCGAAGCCGGAGCCCATCCACCGGCTGGCTATCGTCCCACCGGTGCTGATGACGACGATGCGTCCCATGGCCACCCTTCCCTCACGGGGTCTGGGGTCCCAATTTCGAGACCTCGCACAAACTTCCTATGGGTCGCAATGATAGTGAGATCTACGCGCAATGCGATTGCGCCTTGGAGCACGCCTCCCCCATGAACGTGCCTGATAATTGCGTCATGGACGCCATTGACCGTGAAATCTTGCGCGAGCTCCAGCGCGACGGACGCCTCAGCAACCAGGAACTCGCCCAGCGGGTGGGCCTGACCCCCTCCCCCTGCATGCGCCGGGTGCGCCAGCTCGAACAGGACGGGGTGATCCAGGGCTACCGCGCGGTGATCGACCCCGAGGCGGTGGACCGCGGCTTCGAGGTGCTGGTCTCGGTGGAGGTCCGCCGGGACCGGGAGGCCGTCGAGGCCTTCGAGGCGGCGCTCCAGGACATCCCCGACGTCGTCGAGGCCTACCGGCTCTTCGGCAGCCCGGGGTGCCTGCTGCGCATCGCCGTCGCGGACCTGCGCGCGTACGAACGGCTGTGGATCGAGCGGCTGACGGCGCTCTCGGGGGTCACCGAGGTGAACTCGCAGATCATCATGAAGCGCGTCAAGGAGCCCAGGGGACTGCCCGTCTGACACCGCGCGCCGGCCGCGACCCGCGCCGACCTGCCCCTATCGCGGCCCGCCCGGCACCGCCTGCCGAGCGATAACCCGCCAATAAGGCCCCCGATTAGCTTCTGGAATCCAGAACGGATGCTCACACCAGAAGGGGGTGCCGCATGGACTTCCGGCTGCTCGGGCCGATCGAGGCCAAACGGGGAGGCGGCGATACGATCCCGCTCTCCGGTTCCAAGGTCCATACGGTGCTGGCCGCACTGCTGCTGTCCGAAGGACGCGTGGTCTCCGATGCCCGGCTCAGCGCACTGCTGTGGGGGTGGGACCCGCCGGCCACGGCCGGCGCGCAGATCTACACGTACATGTCGCGGCTGCGCAAGCACCTCGGCTCGGAGGTCGAGATCGTCCGACGGCAGCCCGGCTACGTGCTGCGGGCGCCCGGGGCGTGGATCGACCTGATCGAGTTCGACCGGCTCGACCGGCTGGGCCGCGAGGCCCTCGCCGAGCGACGCTTCGAGGAGGCCGGGACTCTGCTGCGCGACGCGTTGGACCTGTGGCGCGGTACCGCGCTCGCCAACGCGACCGAGCAGATGATCGAGGCCGAACTGCCCCGGCTGGAGGAGGCGCGCATGATCGCGCTGGAGAGCCGGATCGAGGCCGACCTCGCGGTGGGCCGCCACGAGCAGGTCACGGCCGAGCTCACGGGGCTCGTCTCCGAGCACCCCGTACGCGAACGCCTGCGCGCCCAGCTCATGACGGCCCTGTACCGCTGCGGCCGGCAGGCCGACGCGCTGCACACCTACTACGAGGGGCGCGCGGTCCTCGCCGACCAGCTCGGCGTGGACCCGGGCGAGGCGCTCGGCTCCACCTACCAGGCGGTGCTGGGCGGCGGCCTCGGCTGGGACACCGACGCGAGCGCCGAGGCGACGGCCCCGGGCGCCTTCGCCCCGAAGCCGACGGCGGCGACGGCCGGCGCGACCACCCCGCCGCCACCGCCGCCATCCCCGCGCAGAGGCCGCGGACGCCGCTGACGCAGCGGGCGGCGCACCGGCGGGCGCGGCCCCGCAGCGGCCGGACGCGGGCCGACCGGCTCCGGCGATGCTGCCGGCCCCGTACGGGGAGTTCACCGGGCGCCGCGAGGAGTTGGCCGCGCTGTGCGGGCGGCTCACCCGCGAGGACGGCCGCCCGCGCCGGCTGCTGATCACCGGTATGGCCGGGGTCGGCAAGACGGCCCTGGCGGTGCGCGCGGCGCAGGAGTGCGCGGCGCACTTCCCCGACGGGCAGCTGTTCGTGGAGCTGTGCCACCCGGACGGCGCCCCGAAGGAGCCGGCCGAGGTGCTGGTGCGGTTGCTGCGCGCCCTCGGCGAGCCACCGGCCGCCGCCGTCTCGGGCGACTTGGAGGAGCTGGTCCGGCTGTATCGGACGCGGACCTCGGGCGCCCGGCTGCTGCTGGTGCTGGACGGGGCGGTGGGCGATCGTCAGGTGGCTCCGCTGCTGCCGGGCGGCCCCGCCTCGGCGGTGCTGATCACCGGTCAGGCCCGGCTGGCCCGGGTCGCGGGCGCGGACACCACCGCGTTGGCCCCGGTCGACGACGAGGAGGCGTTGGAGCTGCTGGCCTCCCTGGTCGGCCACGACCGCCTGGAGGCGGACCCGGACGGGGCCGACGACCTGGTGGCGTACTGCGCCGGCCTGCCGCTGGCCCTGCACATCGCCGGGGCCCGGCTCGCCGCGCGGCCGCACTGGCCGGTGGCGCGCCTCGCGGCCCGCCTCGCCGATCCCGACGCCCGGCTGGGCGAGTTGGCGTACGGCGACGTGAGCGTGCGGGAGTCCCTGGTGCACGCGGTGCGCCGGCTGCACGCGGCGGAACTGACGGCGCTGACGGGACTGGCCGACGGGGACGCGGAGCCCTTCTGCGCCCAGTACGCGGCGCTGGTGCTGGGCACCGCGGAGGAGGAGGCGGAGTCGTCGTTGGACGAACTGGTGGACCACGCCCTGCTGGAACTGTCCGGGCTCGACGCCCAGGGCAGGCCCCTGTACCGGTGGAACGACCTGGTACGGCTTCTGGCGGGATCCCTGACGACCCGTGACGCCTTCCCCTCCGCGATGCGATGAGCGACGAGGCGCCGCGCGCCGGGCTCGGCGGCGGTCTCCACGCCGGGCTCGGCGGCGGACTACGGAACGGGTTTCACCACGAGCTGTGGGAACGCTGCCACGCCGTGGTGCCCGCCGGCCGCAGCGCCGGCTCGATGGTCTCCCGCACGATCGTCCACACGTCGCCGACGATCCGCTCGCGCGGCGGTCTCGGCGAGCGGGACAGCGCGTCGGCGGCGATCGCCCAGGCCGCCGCGACGGCGGCGGTGGCCCGCACCTGGGCGGAGGGCTTCGCGGCCTTCGACCGGGCCCGGCCCACGTCGATGCGGAACGCCAACTCCGCGGCCTGGGCGAGTTGGACCTCGCGGACGAGGCGCCCGACGGGGAGCGCGAAGACGGCCGGCGAGAGCGGGTGCTCGTAGACCTGACGGACCCAGGTGGAGAAGCGCAGCCGCTCCCGCTCCTCCCAGCCGCCGCGCGCGGCCGGGCCCGGGTCGTCCCGCTCCACGGCCTCGGCGATCGCCTCGAAGTACGCGGTCAGGTCCTCGGGGGTCAGCCCCAACAACTGCTCGGGGGCTTCGGTGGGGGAGGCGGCCTGGAAGGCGTTCTCCGCGATCAGCTGTTCCACGGGGAAGAAGGACTCGATGGTCATGGTGCTGTGGCCTTTCGCCGATGCGGTACCGGAAGGTGGACGGGGCGGAGCGGAACGTGCGGACGGAGCGGAACGTGCGGACAAAGCGGGGAGCGCGGGCGGGTCAGGGGTGTGCGTGGTGGTGGACGGGGCCGTGCGCGGCGGGTCCCGCCGGCCGGGCCAGGGCCACCGCGACGTCCTCGAAGAGCCGGAGGTCCTCGACGGTCCAGGCCGTGGTGCGGCCGCGGTGGGTGTGGGTGATCCGTACGGGACCGCCGCGGGCCGGATGCGTTTCCAGCAGGCCGAGTTCGACCCCGGACAGCCCGAGGCCGGTGGCCTTGACCACGGCTTCCTTGCGGGTCCAGATGCGGTGGAACGCCGCGTCCCGTTCGGGCCCGGGGGCCAGTTCCCGCAGGTGGTCCCGCTCGGCGGGGGTGAGGTCCGGGTCGCTCGTGGCGCCCGTGCGCACCGGACGCAGGGCTTCGGCGTCGACTCCGATCGAGGCGCCCGCGCCGATGGCGAAGACGCCGCAGCCGGCCGTACGGCTCAGGCTCAGCGCGAGCCGGGCGGGCGGGACGACGAGCTTCGGCGGGCCGTGGCTGCCGTCTCCGCAGCCGGGGCAGTCGCGCCGACCCAGGGCGATCTCCCGGGGGTCGAGGCCGAACAGTCCGGCCAGGGCCCGGCGGGCGGCGGCGCGGGAGCGGACGAAGGCGGCGGCGTCCCGTTCGGCCGGCAGGGACAGCGCCCGCCGGAACTCCTCGGTGTCCAGCAGCGGCAGATCGTCCGGATCGGTGCGTTCCGGTGTGCGCCACGACCAGACGTGGGCCTCGCCCCGGGCGCCGAGCGCGTCGGCCGCGGCCATCGCCGCGCCGTGGGCGGGGCCCTCTTCGCGTAATGCCATGGAAAGTCCTCCCTTCTTCTCCCCCGTCGGATGGTGCGGGTCGTGCGGCGGTCCGCCGGAATTCGCGAGGATTTTCACCGCGTGACCGTGGACAAAGCCGCCCCATCACCATGAGGCGGGCGACTATCTCTCGCCTATACGCAGGTCCGGGGCCGACCGCGGAAGAATGCGCGAGAAGACCATAGGAATCGAATAGGACAGGTCCGGAAACTGACTCGGGTCATCGCTCATCGACCCGAGGATTTCTTCATGCCGCGGACCCAGGAACACACCCTTACCCTTACCGCGACCGGTTCGACTCCGGACGCCCTGACCCTCACCGACGAAGAGCGCGAGGCGATGATCGCCGTCGCCCGCGAGGTCCTGGCCTCCACGCCGGCCCTGATCGACGATCCGGCCTGGCTGGACGTGGTCCGCGACGCGTCGGCGACGCTGCCCCGCTCGGTGCTCACGGCGCTCCGCCGGTTCCGGCACGACGCCGGCCCGGACGGGGTGCTGCTGCTGCGCAACATGCCGGTGGTGGCCACCGACCCGCTGCCCGAGACCCCGACCGTTCCCGGTTCGGTGGAGCGGGCGCCGGCCGTGGCGTCCGCGCTCGTCACCGCGGCGATGCTCCAGCTCGGCGAGGTCATCGCCTATCGCAGCGAGAAGACCGGCGCCCTGGTGCAGAACGTCGTCCCGGTTCCGGGCAGTGAGAGTTCGCAGAGCAATGCCGGTTCCGTTCTGCTGGAACTCCACGTCGAGAACGCGTTCCACGACAACAAGCCCGACTATGTCGGTCTGCTGTGTGTGCGCGAGGACCCGACGGGTGATGCGAAGCTCTGCACGTCCTCCATTCGGCGGGCCCTTCCGCTGCTTTCCGAGCACACCGTTTCGGTATTGGCCGCGCCGCGTTTCCTCACCGAGCCGCCGCCGTCGTTCGGCGACCTGAATTCGGTGACTCCCGCGCACCCGGTGCTCGTCGGCGACCCGGAGGATCCCAACATCCTGGTGGACTTCGCGGCGACGCATCCGCTGGACGACGAGGCCAAGGTGGCCATGGGCGAGTTGCGCGAGGCGCTCATGCGGACGATGTCGGCGCTGGCACTGCGGGTCGGTGACCTCGCGGTGGTCGACAACCGGCTCGCGGTGCACGGCCGGACCTCCTTCACCCCTCGATACGACGGCCAGGACCGCTGGCTCCACCGGGTGTACGCGCACCTGGACCACCGGCGCAGCCGGGTGGACCGCAAGGGCGGTGGCGCGGTGCTGAACTGACCGGCCGCGCACCAGGCGACAACGGCCGGAGGGCCGGCCCCCGAGGGGGCCGGCCCTCCGGCCGTTGTGGTGTTACTGGCGGGAGCCGATGACGTCCGCGGGGCGGCCGGCCAGGGCCAGGCGGCCCGGAACCAGCGTGGCCAGGGCCGTCAGGAGCGCCGCGAAGCCGAGGACACCGAGGTACATCCAGCCGTCGATGGACGGGGAGGCGGAGCCGGTCATCCCGACGCTGAAGGCCGTGAGGACCGCGAAGGCGACGCCCGTGCCCAAGGCCGCGGAGATGATGACCACCAGGGCCGCCTCGATCCGCAGCATCCGCATGACCTGGCGCCGGGTGGTGCCGACGAGCTGGAGCAGCGCGAACTCGCGGGTGCGGTCGGAGACCGACATGGCCAGCGTGTTGACCACCGCGATCGCCGTGAAGGCGATGATCAGGCCCATCGCGACGTAGTTCACCTCGGCGTTGGACTGCTGGACCTCCGCCTGGAGGTCGTCCACCTGGTCGCGGTCGAGGACGCCGACGCCGGGGAGGGCGCCGATCGCCTTCTGCAACTCGGCCCGGCCGGGCTTGCCGGCGTCGGCCGTCTTGACGAGCAGGGAGGAGGCGAGCGGGTTGTCGACGTGCTTCGAGACCAGCGCGTGGGACATCGTCAGGTCGCCGAAGCCGAGGCCGCGTTCGTAGACGGCGGCGACGTTCAGCTCGGTCTCGGTGCCGTCGCCGAGGGTCAGCTTCAGCTTGTCCCCCGGCTTCTTGCCCAGGTTGTCGGCGGCCACGTCGCTCAGCGCGACGCTCTGCGCGTCGAAGCCGTCCAGGCTGCCGCCGGTGACGCCCGGGTCCCAGGTGAGGGTCAGGCCCTCGGTGGAGACGCCCTGCGCCGGGTACTTCTCCAGGCCGACGCGCACGGAGGTGCGTACGACCTCGGTCACCGCCGACACGCCGGGGACCTTGCGGAGGTTTTCGGCGGCCTGCGCGGGCACGCCGGGGCCGGCCGCGCCGACGACCCAGTCGGCCTTGTTGCCGGCCTTGGCCTGGGCGGTGGCCGCCGCGCCCATGGTGGTCTGGACGAAGAACACCGTGCAGGCCATGCCGATCAGCAGGGCGAGCGGGGTGACGGCGGCGGCGACCCGCTTGGTGTTGGCGCGGGCGTTGGCCGTGGCCAGGTAGCCGCCGACGCGGGAGGCCCGCAGCGGGATCCCGAGGACGGCGACCGCGATCCGGGCGATCAGCGGGCCCAGCAGCGAGATCGCGGCCGACAGGACGACGACCGACAGGAAGGTGACCGGCGTGGACGCCGGCTCGCTGCGCAGCGCGGAGAGGACCGCGAGGAGGACGACCCCGCCGGCGAGGAACGCGACACCGGTGCCGATGCGGCCCCAGGCGAAGTTCCGCTGCTCCATGGCCGCCTCGGACAGGGCTTCGGCGGGACGGATGCGGGCGGTGCGGCGGGCCGAGATCCGGGCGGCGGCCCAGGCGCCCAGGAGCGCCGCGCCGATGGCCGCGAAGAACGGGAAGACGCTGAAGGTGACTTCGAGGGTGTCGGGGATCGCCTTGAAGCCGACGAACTTGCCGTGCAGCCAGTAGGCGATCGGCAGACCAGTGATCGAGCCGAGCACACCGGCGAAGAAACCGACGATCAGCGCCTCGCGGCCGATGAGCTGGCGGACCTGCTTGGGGGTCGCCGCGATGGCGCGCAGCAGGGCCAGTTCGCGGTAGCGCTGCTGGATGGAGAGGGCGAACGTGCCGACGACCACCAGGATCGCGACGAGCAGGGAGGTGCCGCCGATGGCGCCGCCCATGGAGACCAGCTTGATGCGGGCCTTGGCCGCGTCGAGGAACTCGACCGGGCCGCGCTCGCCGCCGGTGACCACCTGGGCGGAGGTCCCGTCGAGGGCCTTGGAGACCTGGGCCGCGAGTTCGCCGGCGGAGACGCCGTCCTTGGCGAGGACGCCGACGACGGCGACCTGTCCGGCGCGGCCCGAGAGCCGCTCGGCCTCGGCGTCCGAGAAGAACAGCGAGGTCTGCTGCTTGAGGTCGCCGCGGGACGGGGCGGCGATGCCGGTCACCTGGTAGGTGCGGGGGGCGCCGGTCGCCTGGACGGTCAACTGGTCGCCGGGCTTGATGCCGGCCCGTCGGGCCAGTTCGCGGTCGACGACGACCTCGTTCGCGCCGACCGGGGCGGCGCCGTCGGCCAGGGTGAAGGGGGTCAGGGCCGCGGAGGTCCAGGAGTGCCCGTAGGACGGCTTGCCGTCGACGCCGGGGACGATCTGGCCCTTGGGGGTGACCGCGTACGCCGGGAAGGTGATCTCCGGCAGCGCCGCCCGCACGCCCGGCAGGGAGCCGATCGCGGTGACGGTGTCGGCCGGGAGCCAGACGCGCTCGCCGAGCGGCTTCTCCTTCTCCTTCGTCTTGGTCTTGTCGCCCTTCTTCTTGACGGTGACCTGGTGGACGTTCTGGTCACCGCCGACGATCACGGGGGCGCCGGCGTACCGCTCGGTGCCGATGGTGCCCCGCAGACCGGTCTCCAGGAGGATGCCGCAGGCCGTGACGAGCGCGGCCGCGCAGAAGAGGGCGAGGAACGCCCCGATGAAGCCGCCCTTGCGCGCGCGCAGGGTCTGCAATGCGTAGCGCAGCATCAGGCCCACGCTCCCAGGTGGGTCATGCGGTCGGCGACGCGGTCGGCGGTGGGCGCCTGCATGCGGTCGGCGATCCGACCGTCGGCGAGGAAGAGGACGGTGTCGGCGTAGGAGGCGGCGACCGGGTCGTGGGTGACCATGACCACGGTCTGGCCGGTCTCGTCGACGCAGGAACGCAGCAGGGAGAGGATCTCCTTGGCGGTCACGGTGTCGAGGGCGCCGGTGGGCTCGTCACCGAAGATGACGTCGGGGCGGGTGATCAGCGCGCGGGCGATCGCGACGCGCTGCTGCTGGCCACCGGAGAGTTCGGCGGGCCGGTGCGTGGCACGGCCGCCGAGGCCCACGCGCGTGAGGATCTCCTCCAGCCAGGCGGAGTCGAGGCGTTCGCCGGCCAGGCGCAGCGGCAGCTCGACGTTCTGTCGTACCGACAGCGCCGGGATGAGGTTGAAGGCCTGGAAGACGAAGCCGATGCGCTCGCGGCGCAGCTTGGTCAGCTGCGTCTCGTTCATTGCCCCCAGCTCGGTGTCGCCGATGAAGGCCTTGCCGCTGGACGGCTTGTCGAGGCCGGCCGCGCAGTGCAGGAAGGTGGACTTGCCGGAACCGGAGGGTCCCATGACGGCCGTGAACGAGCCGCGCTCGATGCCCACCGAGACTCCGTCGAGCGCGCGCACGCCCCTGCCGGTCTTTCCGTACTCCTTCACGACGCCGTCCAGGCGCAGCGCGAATCCGGGAGATCCGGCGGCGCTGCGCCCGCGGAGGGTGTTCGTCTCGGTCCTCATGCGCGACCAGTCCTTCCAATGCCTTTTGAGGGGGGAACGTCAGCAGCCCCATCCGCAACGGGTGGCGGATGCAACGCCACCGATCCTGGATCGCGGATCTATATTGCCTCTACCGGGAAGGCCCGGAGGTACGCGTTTCGGCCGGGGGCGGGGTGCCTCCGGCCGAATACCGTCTACGCGGGGGTGGTTCGGAGCCCTCAGCGGCCACGGCGCCCCCGGGTCCAGCGGTGGGCGAGGGCCGCGGCGGTGGCCGCGACGCAGAGGCCGTAGGAGACGGTGACCCACAGGGCGGGGGTGCGGCCGGCGCCGAGTCCGTGGACGAGAGCGGCGAGCCAGGCGACGTAGGCGAGGCCGTGGAGGATGCGGAAGGGGCGGATCCAGCGGCGGGTGGCGAAGACGCCGCGCCACAGCCCGGTGACGAGCGCGAGGACGAACAGCTGCGCGGCGAGGGTGCCGAGGTCGACCAGGAGGTCGCCTGTGCCGAGGAGGGCGTCGGTCGCGGCGATCCGCTCGCCCGCGACCTTGACGCCGATGTGGACGAGCAGGAAGCCGACGCCGACCAGGCCGGCCGCCCGGTGCAGGAGCTGGGCCGACTGCCGCAGGCCGGGGGCGAGCACGTCACGGAAGACGGTGGCGAGGCCCAGCATCACGGAGAGGGACAGCGCGACCAGCGCGAAGACCCCGGCCATCCGGTCCAGGAACTCCTGGACGGCGCCGCCGACGAGGGCGCCCGCGGACAGCAGCAGGGCGACGAGGAGCAGCCCGGCGCTCACGGCGCGCACCCCGGGGGCGGGGGTGTGCGGCGGGCCCTGCCGGACGGGGGCGGGGACGGCCCGGTCCGGGGCGGTGGCGGAGGGGGCGATGGCGGAGGGGGCGGTGGCGGAGGGGGCGGTGGCCGGGTCGGCGGTGGAGGTGGCGGGCTGGGCCATCGGGAACTCCGTGAGGGGTCGGTTCGCCGTGCGGGAAGGGGGCCGGCCCGACCCGGGCCCCACGGGGAGGAGGTCCGGGCCGGGCGGATCGTGAACCGGAGGTCCGGTTGCTCGGGACGGCTAGGCGGGACGGTGGCGCACGATCGGGCCGAGCGGGGAGCCGTCGATCGGCCGGGCCAGGGAGGCCGACCAGTTCCCGTCGAGGTCGAGGTCGTCGACCTGCCAGCTGCTGACCTCGCCCCGGTAGCCGTGGTCCACCACGAGCGGTCCGGGGGTGCCGGGCCGCACGTCAAGGGCGTTGAGGTCGATGCCGAGCAGGCCCAGCCCGACGCCCTTGAGGACCGCCTCCTTACGGGTCCACACGCGGTGGAACGCAGCGGTCCGCTCGGGGCCCGCCGGCAGCGACAGGATGTAGGCGTGCTCGGCCGGCGCGAGCACCACACTGGCCAACGAGCCGGACTCGACGGGGCGCAGCGCCTCGACGTCGACGCCGATCCAGTCACCCGCGTGCAGGGCGAGCACCCCGCAACCGCTGGTACGGGTCAGGCTCAGCGCGAGCCCTACGGCGGGGCTCGCCACGGCCGGCGGGCCGTGCTCCAGGTCGCCGCAGCCGGGGCAGACGCGCCGGCCGAGGGCGACCGTACGGGCGTCCACGCCCAGCATCTCCCCGATGGCGCGGCGGGCGCCGGCCCGGGTGCGGGTGAACGCGGCGGCGTCCCGTTCGTGGCGGTAGCGGCGGGCGCGGACCTGCTCGACCTCGTCGAGCAGGTCGAAGTCGGCCTGGTCCACGTGGTCTTCGAACGGCCACCACCAGACGTGTGCCTCACCCGTGGCCTTCAGTCGCGCGGCCTCCCGGGCGGCCGATTCGGGCACGGGCAGCGCACCGGTGTGGTTCGTGTGATCGATGGGGCCGCGGGCGGCGGCCAGGGTCTGGCTGGTCATCGGATCCTCCTCTCCCCTTCGTGTCGGTCAGGTTTCGTGTCGGTCAGGTCAGTCCGCCGAGGCGCAGGAGCAGGTCCTTGACCTCGGTGGCGTGGTAGCGGGCCCGCTCCTGGGTCGGGTCCGAGCAGAGCAGCATCGGCCCGTCCCGGTCGTCCTCGGGCAGGCGCCCGTGGCTGCCGCGCACGCAGCTCGGGTCGAGCGGCACCACCTGGAGCGGTGCGCGCAGCCCCGCCTTCTTCTTCATCACCGCGAGGACGGCCTTCGCCTTGGCCGCCGGGTCGGCGGGGTCGAAGAACAGCTCGGCCGGGTCGTAGCCGGGCTTGCGGTGGATCTCGACGCCCCGCGCGAAGTCGGGGGCGCGTGCGTCGTCGAGCCAGTAGTAGTAGGTGAACCAGGCGTCCGGCTCCGCCACGGCGACCAGTTCGCCCGCGTTCGGGTGGTCGATGCCGTAGTCGGCCTGCCGGCTGCGGTCCCAGACCTCGTCGACCCCGTCCAGGGACTTCAGGACGTCCCGGACGCGCGGGATGTCGATCGGGTCGGCCACGTAGACGTGGGCGGCCTGGTGGTCGGCGACGGCGAAGGCCCGGGAGGTGTACGGGTCGAGGTACTCCATGCCGCGCTGGCTGTACACCGACAGCAGGCCCTCGCGGCGCAGCGCGCGGTTGATGTCCACGGGTCGGCTGACCGGGGAGATGCCGTACTCGCTGAGGGCGACGACGGTGGTGCCGCGGGCGCGCAGGTCGTCCAGGAGGGGTCCGAGGGCGGCGTCCGCCTCGCGGGCGGCGCGGACGGCCTCGGGGCTGTCGGGGCCGAACCGCTGGAGGTCGTAGTCGAGGTGGGGGACGTAGATGAAGGACAGGTCGGGGTCGCGGGTGTCCGCGACGTGCCGGGCGGCGCCGGCGATCCACCGGGTGGAGGTCAGCGAGGCCGTCGGCCCCCAGTAGTTGAACAGCGGGAACTCACCTTGCGCGGCGGTGAGTTCGTCGCGCAGGCCGGCCGGGACGGTGTAGCAGTCCGGGGCCTTGCGGCCGTCGTAGTGGTAGACGGGCCGGGGAGTCAGGACGGTGTCGACGTCGGCGCCCATCGCCCACCACCAGCACAGGTAGGCGGTGGTGTGGTCCGGGTCCCGGCGCCGGGCGGCGTGCCAGACCTTCTCGCCGCCGACCAGGGCGTTGTGCTGGCGCCACATCATGACTTCGCCGTGGTCGCGGAAGTACCAGCCGTTGCCGACCGCGCCGTGCTCGCGCGGCAGGGTGCCGGTGGTGAGCGTGGCCTGCACGGTGGCGGTGACGGCGGGGAAGACGGTGTCGAGCGGGGCGGCGAAGCCCTGTTCGCCGATGGCCCGCAGGTTCGGCATGTGGGGCAGCAGGCGCGGGGTGAGGCCGACGGTGCACAGGACGGCCGTCTTCCGCCGGGCGGCGGGTCGATCGGAGGTGGTCACGAGCCGGGCTCCTTCCGCGCGGCGGGGGCGGTGTGGGGCGGACCGGTGGTGTGGGTCCGACCGGTGGTGTGGGTCAGGCCGAGCGCGGACAGCTCCCGCGCCGTCCAGCGGAGTTCGGCGGCGATGCCGCGCGCCAGACCGGCCTCGCCGACCGGTCGCTCGTCCTCGGGCAGCACCGACCAGGTGTACGTCTCGACCTCGACGTGGTCGGTGACGGCGTGGGACCCGCCGAACAGCGTCCGCAGGGCGTCGCGCAGCACCGGCGAGGTGGAGGCGAGCGGCGGAGCCGGCTCCTCGTGCAGCGGTACGTGGTAGTGGATCCGCCAGGGCGCCTCGCCGGGCAGGGCGCCGGCGAGGGCCGGTCCCAGGTCGTCGGAGCCGAGCAGTTCGCCGCCGTCGGGCGCGGCCTCCCGCGTCTGGTGCAGGAAGCGCGGCTCGGCGAAGGCCGACAGCGCCTCCCGTACGCCGGGGTCGGTCGGGTCGGCGGCCTCCAGGGCGCTGGACGCCTGGAGCTTGACGATCTGGAGTCCGGCGGTGAGCAGCTGGGCGACGGCGGTCTCGGGCCGCTCGTGGGCGACCGCGAGGTGGCAGGTGTCGAGGCACAGGCCGATGCGGTCGTGGTCGACGTTCTTCAGCGCCTCGATCGCCTGCGCGGTGCTCTCGGCGACGCAGCCCGGCTCGGGTTCGACGGCGACCCGGATCACGCGGCCCGTCTCCGCCTCGACGCGGCGCAGGCCCACGGCCAGCGCGTCGAGCTGACGCATCGCGGCGGCGGCCTGGGTCCGCGACCAGGCGGTGCGCCAGGCCAGCGGCAGGGTCGAGACGGAGCCGCGTTCGGCGTCGTCGGGCAGCAGCCCCGCGAGGACCCGGGCCAGGTTCAGCGTGTAGTCCAGGCGCGCGGGCTCCGACCAGTCCGGGTAGTACACGGCCCGCTTGACGACGGGGGCGTGGAAGCCCTTGTACGGGAACCCGTTGAGGGTGACCGTCTCCAGGCCGCGGACGGTCAGCTCGCGCCGCAGTCGGGCGACGGCGTCCGGGTCGGCGGCGAGGGCGGACGCGGCGTCCACCGGCAGCCACAGGCCGAGGCCGATGACCTCGGCGCCGGTGGCCCGGCGGACCGGCTCGGCGTACGTGGAGAGTTGGGCGGTGATCCCGTCGAGGGTCTCGGCGGGGTGCACGTTGGTGCAGTAGGAGAGGTGGACGGCGGTGCCGTCGGGGTGGCGGAAGCGCATCAGGCGGTTCCTCTTTCCTGATCAGTTTCCGCCGCGGGCGATCGAGTTGCCGGCGTACAGCCCCGCGGCCTGTACATCTGTGTATCCGTCCAGTTCGAGCCGGCCGGACTGCGCGTAGAAGGTGACGGGGTTGCGCCACAGCACGCGGTCCACGTCGTCCTCGTCGAAGCCGGCGGCGAGCATGGCCTCGCCGGTGGCGCGGGTGAGCAGCGGGTCGCTGTGGCCCCAGTCGGCGGCGGAGTTGACGAGGATCCGCTCGGTGCCGTGTTCCTTGAGGATGGCGACCATCCGCTCGGGGGTCATCTTCGTGTCGGGGTAGATGGAGAAGCCCATCCAGCAGCCGGAGTCGTGGACCTCGCGGACGGTGACCTCGTTGAGGTGGTCGAGGACGACGAAGCCCGGGTCGATGCCCGAGGCGCGGACGACGGCCAGGGAGCGGCTGGTGCCGCCGGCCTTGTCCCGGTGCGGGGTGTGCACGAGGGCGGGCAGGCCGAACTCGACGGCGAGGTCGAGCTGGACGGCGAAGGCGTGCTCCTCGGCGTCGGTGACCGTGTCGTAGCCGATCTCGCCGACCGCGACGACGCCGTCCTTGGCGAGGTAGCGGGGCAGCTGGTCCAGGACGGGCGTGCAGCGCGGGTCGTTCGCCTCCTTCGGGTTGAGGCCGATGGTGCAGTGGTGGCGGATGCCGAACTGGGCGGCGCGGTAGGGCTCCCAGCCGAGGAGCGCGTCGAAGTAGTCGGTGAAGCTGGAGGGGGAGGTGCGCGGCTGGCCCAGCCAGAACGCGGGCTCGACCAGCGCGCGGACGCCGGCGGCGTGCATCGCTCGGTAGTCGTCCGTGGTGCGGGACGTCATGTGGATGTGCGGGTCGAAGATGCGCATGGTCGGGCTCCGGTCGGGGGTGGTGGTGACGTCAGTGGTCGAGGCCGGCTACGGCCCACAGGTCGGCCGGGACGGCGCGGTCGGCGGCCCGCCGTTCGGCCGCGAACCCGTGGGCCATGCGGGCCAGTTCGGCGTCCTTGCGCTCGTGCAGCGCGGCCACCTTCGCCAGCGGGATGCCGGTGAACAGGCATTTGAGGACGGCCTGGCGCCAGCGGTACTGGTCGAGGTGGGCGCCCGCGTAGGGGCCCAGGGCGGCGGCGATGAGCCGGTTGTCGTTGGTGCGTACGGCGTCGTCGGTCAGGTGCGTGGCGCGGTCGCCGATCGGCAGGAACGGCAGGGCGCGCAGGACGCCCCGACGCTCGGCGGCGTCGCCGTGCGCGTAGCGGTCGGCCGCCTCGCGGGCGAGGGCCTCGCCGGACCCGCCCGGCCGGCGGCTCAGGGCGAGCAGCAGGACGGTGCGTACGGCGTCCTCGACGGACCAGTCGGCCCAGCCGGGCAGGGGGCCGCGGCCGTACTCACGTCCGGCGGCGGGGAAGCGGCGGTCCAGGGCGGCGGGCCCGTCGGCGATCACGGCGGCGACGGCCTCGGTGAGCCGGACGCGGTGCTCCTGGTCGAGGACGGAGCGCAGGGACTCCTCCAGGGTGCGCAGGGTCAGCGCGTCGTGGACGGCGTGGTCGGACGCACCGGCGGGCGCCGGCGGGGCGGGGGTGGGCGGGGCGAGGGTGGGCGGGGCGAGGGTGGGCGCGGTCATGCCGGTACGGCCTCCTTCTTCGACGCGTGGCGCTCCGGGGACTCGGGGAGCGTGGGCAGCGGGGGGAATCCCGGTGGTGTCGGGGACGGTCGCGGCGTGGCCCGTCGGGAGCGGTGGTGCGCCTCGGCCGCGCGCAGGAAGGCGATGCTGTCGGCGGCGGTCCGCGCGCCGGCGTGGCTGTGCCGGGGCAGTTCGACGGAGACCAGGCCCCGGTAGCCGATGTCGGCGAGGGCGCCGAGGACCGGCGGGAAGTCGATCTCCCCCTCCCCGAAGGGCAGGTGCTCGTGCGTGCCCCGGCGCATGTCCTCGATCTGGACGTGGGCCAGCCGGTCGGCGGCCAGCTCCACGCACCGGGCGACGGGGTGCGGCTCCAGGCACTGGCAGTGCCCGAGGTCCAGGGTGAGCCGGAAGCGTTCGGGCCGGCCCAGGTCGGCCAGGAGTCGGCGGTAGCCGGCGAGGTCGGCGACGAGCATGCCCGGTTCGGGTTCGAAGGCCAGGTCGACGCCGGCGGCCTCGGCGTGGTCGACGGTTTCGGCGCAGCCGTCGACCAGCCGCTGCCAGGCCTCCTCGCGGGTGGTGCCCGTATCGGCCGTGCCGCTCCAGAAGTGGACGGCCTCGGCGCCGAGTTCGGCTCCGATGTCGACGGCCCGGCGCAGCAGGTCCAGGCGCAGTGCGCGACCCTCCGGCTCGGCCGACAGCAGCGTGGGCCGGTGCTTGCGGCGCGGGTCGAGGAGGTAGCGGGCACCCGTCTCCACGACGACGGCCAGGCCGGTGGCCTCCAGGGTGCGCCGGACCCCGTCGACGCGGGCGGCGAGCCCGGGGCCGTACGGGTCCAGGTGCTGGTGGTCCAGGGTCAGCGCGACGCCCGCGTAGCCGAGGTCGGCGAGCAGGCGCAGCGCGTCGCCCAGGCGGTGGTCGGCGAGGCCGTTGGTGCCGTAGGAGAAGCGGGGCGCCGGCGCGTCGGGGGTGCTCATGTGGAGGACACCTTCCGGGCGAGGCGGCGTACCAGCGGCAGGGCCGCGGCGAGCGGGACGGCGACGCGGGGGGCGCCGCCCCGCACGGCCAGGGCGGCCTGGAGCGGCAGCAGGGCGTGGATCCCGGCGCCGACGGCCTTGCGCACCTCGGGCGCGGCGGCGGGGCCGCGCAGCATCGCCACGAGCGCGGGCACGTGGCTGCCGGCGTACAGCGCGAGCGCGGCCGCCTGGGCCGGTCCGGTCGTACGGCGCACCGTGCCGGCCGCCGCCACGGCGGAGGCGGCCAGCGTCAGGGCCGCCTCGCGGGGCGGTGCGCCGTCGACCTCGTGCCGGCTGAGCCGGGTCAGGCCCAGGGTGTGCGCGGCCACGGCGGCGGCCGGTACGAGGGCGGGGCGGGCCGGGCCGGGCCCGGTGCCGTGGAGGACGTCCAGGGCGCGGGCGGCGGCCATCACGGCGGGGCCGAACGGGGTGTTCTTGGCGCCGAGGTCGTAGCTCCAGACGGCCGCGGCGAGCGGCAGGGTGCGGCGCAGGGCGGTGCGCGGGCCGCCGGCGAGGGTGGCGATGCCCAGGCGGCCGCGGTCAGCGCGGCGGCGGTGGCGAGGGCGGCCCGGGGCGGATGCGGCCCGAGGGCAGGGGCGTTCGGGTCGCTCCACCGCGTCGAGTTCGCGGTCGGCCCAGTCGTTGAGGGCCATGCCCGCCCAGTAGAGGCAGACGGAGGAGCCGGCGAGGCCGAGGGTACGGGCCCCCGCGCCGCGCCCGGCGGCCAGCGCCCCGGCGAGGACGTCGCCGGGGACGGTGATCGCGGCGGGCGCGCGGACCAGCTCGGCGTAGGCGCGCAGGGTGCGCCGGGCGTGGAAGGCCCGACCCGGGAAGGGCGGCAGGACCAGGGGTTCGGTGGCGGGGGCCGCAGGGGCCTCAGGGGTCGGCGCGGTGGCGGCCCGCACGGTGTCCACGGGGGTGCTCACGGTCGGGCCCCCGTCAGGGGATTGGCGCGGCCGGCCACCGGGGCGGGTTCGTGCGCCCAGGCCGTGAGGGCCTCGTGCTGGAGGGTCAGGTTGTGCTCGGTGGAGCCCGCCGGGTCCTTGAAGAAGAAGCCGAGGGCGGCCAGCGCGCCGCTCTCGCCGCGACGGGCGCCCAGCGCGGCGAGGCGTACCAGGTCGAGCACGAGCGGGGCGGCGAGCGCGGAGTCGCAGCCCTGCCAGGTGAACTGCATGGTCATCCGGACGCCGAGGAAGCCCTCGAAGGAGATGTGGTCCCAGGCGGTCTTCCACTCCCCCATCTCGGGGACGTTGTCGATGTGCGTCGTGCCCTGGACGGCATGGCCGACGGTCTCCTCCAGGCCGCGCTGCTTGGACTCGGTCTTGGAGCGGGCCGCCGCCGGGTCGGCGAGGGTCGCGCCGTCGCCGCCGCCGAGCAGGTTGGTGCCGGACCAGGACCGCAGGCGCAGGGCGCGCTGGGTGAACATGGGCGCGAGCGCGCTCTTGACGAGCGTCTCGCCGGTCTTGCCGTCGCGGCCGGCGTGCGGGACGCCGCGCAGGCGGGCCAGTTCCTCCAGGGCGGGCAGGGCGGCGCCCGCCGAGGGGGTGAAGTTGACGTAGGCGCAGCCGGCGGTGAAGGCGGCGTACGCGTACAGGGAGCTGACGGGCAGGGTGATCGAGCCCTCGGTGAGTGCGGCCTCCAGGGCGGCGAGGTGGAGGAACGCGGGGTCGGGCTCGGGCAGCGGCTCCGTGGAGGAGACGTTGACGACGACCACCTGTTCCAGGCCGTGCCGGTCGCGGAAGGCGGCCATGTCGGCGGCGAGGCGGGCCGCGGTCTCGGACTGCGTCTCGCCCGGACGGGCGGAGCCGTCGCGGATCTCCAGCTCGGCGGCGGCGAGCGGGGTGTCGAGGGCCTTGAGGACCGAGTGGGGCAGGACGCCCGCCTCGGCGAGTTGGCCGGCCCTCACCGACAGGGGGGTGTCGACGACGTCGTGTCCGCCGAACACCAGGTCGGCGAGGGCCGGCAGGGGCACGTCACGGAACGGGGGAGTTTCGGTGACGCACCCGACGGGGGAGGCGGCACCCGCGACGATGGCGGCCGCGCCGGCGACGGCGGCCGTCGCGACGGAGCCTCGCGCGCCGACCATCCAGACGCCGATTCGGGGGGAAGGTCCGGTCGTGTCTCGCATGGTGTGCCAATCCTCCTGAGTCGTGTGGAGCGTGGAGCGTGGAGCGTTGCTGCGTGGGGGGCCGGCCGGACTACTTGGCGAGGTCGGCCGGGTACGGCCAGACGTCGAAGGCCCGGTTGACGCGGTCGTTGGAGCGGACCAGCCACTTCGCGGTGACCTTGTTGACCACGTGGCGCGGCAGGTGCTTGTTGTCGTCCCGGTCCGTCACCGGCTTGGCGATCGACTGGATCTCCCAGGCGGCGCCGACGAGGCGGTTGATGTGCGCCCAGAAGGACCGGTCGATGTTCAGCAGCTGGAAGGACTGCAGGAACGGGTGCCAGCGGTGGTAGGCGTGGGTCGGGTTCGGCGGCGTGTAGTTCATCATGTGGACCTTGTTGCCGGCCGGGCGGCGCGGGTCGAACAGGGTGCCCTGGCCGAACTCCTGGAAGGAGAAGATCAGGCCCTTCGGGTCGTGGCGGTACCACTTGTCGTAGACGGCCTTCTGGGCCCGGGAGAGGACCTGGAAGTGCGCGCGGTTGGGCTCGATGAGCTCCATCCAGCTGCGCGGGTAGCGGCCGCCCTGGCGGGTGGCGACCCAGGCGTCGTAGGACTTGGTGAAGCCGCCGAAGGGCGCGGTGATGGCCCCGACCGCCGCCTTCATCTCGTCCGACGGGGTGTAGTAGGACATCTCGTCGTAGTCGTACCAGAACTCGTTCGCCCAGCGGTCGCCGACCATGCCCGGGACCTCGGGCAGCCGCGGGCGGCGGGGGCCGTGCGCGGCGGCCGGGCCGGCGCCGATCACGGTGACCGCGGCAGCGGCGCCCGCCGCGCCCAGGGCGGTCCGCAGGAGGGTCCTGCGGTCCATGGAGTTGAGCGGCATCGTCGTGCTCCTTCGGGATCTGTTGCGGTGTGCGGACGGATCGTCGGTCGTGCGATGTCTGTACTCTCCCAGGCCCCGCCATACCTGGCCTATATCGGTCTTTTCGCAGGTCAGAGGCGGGGCCCGGAGGGGGTGCCGGGAGGGTCCGGCGGAAGGCGCGCCGGAGCCTTCAGGAGGCCTCTACGGCCTTCTCGTCGAGCGGGTTGCGACGCAGGGCGGGCGAGAGCAGCGCGACGAGGGCGGTCAGGCCCATGGCGGCGCTCAGGCCGAGGACGGTACGGGTGGCTCCGAACGCCTCCAGGGCGAAGCCGGCGGCCACCGGACCGGCGGCCATGGCTCCCGAACCGACCAGCATGGCGAGGGAGTTGGCCCTCCCCCGCATCCGGTCGGGGGCGACGCGGACCATGAAGACCCCGCCGGCGACGTTGAACACGCCGCCGACGTAGCCACTGGCGGCGAAGAGCGCGCCGAGGGCGTACGGGTCGCGCAGGAACGCGACGGGGACCATGAGCGCGGTCCACACGACGAGGCCGCCGAGGACCAGGGTGCGCAGCGAGAACCGGGTGGCCCACCAGCCTCCGCTGATGGCGCCGACGAGCCCGCCGGCCCCGCTGAGCGAGAGGACCACGCCGATCTGGAACTGTGAGCCGTGGTTCTCCTGGATGCCGGTCATGACGGCGAGGTTGAGGCCCTGGAAGAGCACGTTGGAGACGGCGACGGCGGCCATGACGGCCCGCAGGAAGTGCTGGCGCCACATCCAGACGAGCCCCTCCTTGACCTCCTGGCGCAGGTTCGGGCGGGGCCCGGTGCGTTCGGACTGGAGCTTGCCCTTGACCCCGAACAGCAGGACCACCGAGGCGAGTTGGCCGACCAGGGCGGCCACGTACGGGAAGGACGCGCCCAGGGCGACGAGTCCGCTGCCGAGCGGTTGCCCGGCGATGGCGGCGCCGCGCGTGCGGGCCTCGTTGCCGGTGAGGGCGGCGGGCAGTTGCTCCACGGGGACCACCGCGGGCACCGCCGCCCGCTCGGCCAGCTGGTGCAGGACGCCGAGGGTGCCCTCGACGAAGGCGGCGAGCAGCAGCGCCCAGAGCCAGACGTGGCCGCTGAGCAGCAGCGCGGCGACGGCTCCGGCGACGAGCGCCTGACCGAGGCCGGCGCCGAGCATGATCCGGCGCCGGTCCCAGCGGTCCACGAGGGCGCCGCCGGGCAGTTGGACGAGCAGCTGCGGCAGGAGGAGGGCGGTGCCGACCAGGCCGGCGTCGCCGGGTGAGCCGGTGAACCACAGGACGGTGAGGGGGTAGGCGACGGCGGTGGCCCGTCCGGCGAGCAGCGACAGTCCGGCGCCGCCCCACAGCAGCCCGAAGTCGCGGTTGCGGCGCAGCGGGAGGGGCTGGTCGGCGGCTTCGGCGTCGGCCGTCGCGTCGGCTCGTGTCACGGCTGCGGCGGCCGGGACCGCCGGGACCGCCACAGCGGCCGGGTCGGCGGGCGGCGCGGCGGCCGGGCCGGCGGGCTCCGCGCCGCGCGCCTCGTCCTCCGCGAGGTGCCAGGGCAAGGCCGCCGGGTCCGTGACCGTCTTCGGCGGCGGGGTCACCGTACGGCCGACGCGAGGTGCGTGGCGTCGGCGTACGCCGACGGGTCGGTCGCGTCGCCCGTGCCGGAGTGGGTGTACTCCAACACCGCCATGGCGCTGTGCATCTTGTTGGTGGCCTGGGCGAAGGCGATGCTCGTCGGCCCGTCCAGCACCTCCGCGGTGACCTCCTCGCCCCGGTGGGCGGGCAGGTCGTGCATGAAGACGGCGCGCGGACTCGTCTCCCACAGCGCGGAGGTGACCTGGAACGGGGCGAAGATCTCACGCCAGTTCGCGTCCGGCTTCTCGGTGCCCGTGGTCTGCCAGCGGGTCGTGTAGATCACGTCGAACCCCTCGGGCAGCACGTCCATGTCGTGCCGCTCGACGAGGACGGCGCCGGTGCGCTCGGCCTGGGCACGGGCGCGCCGCAGGATGGAGGGCAGCAGCCCGTAGCCGGGCGGGGTGCGCAGCTCGAAGTGGACTCCGGCGTAGCGGGTCAGGGCCAGGGCGAGGGCGGCGGCGGTGTTGTTGCCCTCGCCGACGTACAGGACCCGCAGGCCCTCGACGTGGCCGAAGTGGCGCAGGAGGGTGGTGAGGTCGGTGAGGGCCTGGGTGGGGTGTTCCTCGGCGCTCATCGCGTTGACGACGGCCATCCGGTCCTGGGAGGCCCAGCCGCGCAGCTCGGCCTCGGGTCCGGCGGTGCGGGCGACGAGGACGTCGAGCATTCCGGAGAGCACCCGTCCGGTGTCCTCGACGGACTCCCCGGTGTTCAGCTGGAGGTCGCCGGGACCGTAGGCGACGATCCTCGCGCCGACGCGCAGCGCCCCGGAGGAGAAGGCGGTACGGGTCCGGGTGGAGGTCTTGGCGAAGTAGATGCCGGCGACCAGCCCGTCCAACGCGCGGGAGTGGGTGACGGTGCCCGCCGAGAACGCGGCGCCGCGGGCGACGATCCGTCGCAGGTCCCGGTCGGTGAGGTCGTCGATGGAGATCAGGTGGCGGGCGGCGGGGCGGCGGCCCGGCCGTTCGGCGGTGTGCGGGTCCATCGGATCAGCCCTTCTCGGGGTGGTCGGCGCCGGCTTCGGGCGCGGTGGTCTGGCGGCCTTCGAGTGTTTGGCGTGCTTCGAGTACTTCGCGTGCTTCGAGCGCCGCCGCGGTGCGGGCGACCGTGTGGTGGCGCAGGGCGGTGGCGAGGTCGAGCGTGAGCCCGTGTCGGCGGGCGGTGACGAGCAGCGGGGCCACGAGCAGCGAGTCGCCGCCGAGGTCGCGGAAGTCGTCGTGGACGCCGACCCGTTCGAGGCCGAGGACCTCGGACCAGACCTCGGCGAGCACCTTCTCCAGGTCGGTGCGCGGCGCGGTGTACGGGAGCGGGGTCGCGGTGGCCTCGCGGGAGGCGAGCGCGGCCTTGTCGCGCTTGCCGTTCGCGGTGAGCGGCAGGCGGGCGACGACGGTGACGGCGGCGGGGATGGCGGCGGCGGGCAGGACGGACCGCAGCCGCTCGCGCAGGGCGGGAACCTCGACGGAGCACCCGTCGACGGGCACCACCCAGGCGGCGAGCCGCTTGCCTCCGTCGGCCGCGTCCACCGGCGTCACGAGCGCCTCGCGGACGGCCGGGTCGGCGACCAGGGCGGCCTCGGCCTCGCCGGGTTCGACGCGGTGGCCGCGGATCTTGACCTGCTCGTCGGCGCGGCCGGTGAACTCCAGGACGCCGCCGGGCAGCATCCGCGCCAGGTCGCCGGTGCGGTAGAGGCGGGTGCCGGGCAGGCCGTACGGGTCCGGCAGGAACGATTCGGCGGTCAGGGCGGGCGCCCCGGCGTAGCCGCGGGCCAGCCCCTCGCCGCCGAGCCACAGCTCGCCGGTGATCCCGTCGGGCACCGGGCGCAGCCGGTCGTCGAGGATCCGCAGCAGGGCCCCGGGCAGGTTCGAGCCGAGGGGGACGAGGGTGCGCCGGGAGTTGGGCCGCACGTGCCCGAAGGTGGCGGCGACGGTGGCCTCGGTGGGCCCGTACTCGGCGCCGAGCAGCATCCGGCCGCCGCCGGCGGCGATGCGGGCGGTGACCCGTTCGGCCTGGGCGGTGGGGTAGGCGTCGCCGGCGCAGACGGCGATCCCGGCGAGGCCGCCGAGCTCGCGGTCGTCGAGCTGCGCTTCGAGGAGTTGGAGGTGGCCGGGGGTCAGGCCGACGAAGGAGTACGGTGCCCCGGCCATCAGCAGCGGACCGAACTCCTCGGGCTGCCAGTTCTGCGGCAGCAGCCGCACCGGCTGTCCGGTCAGCAGCGGCGCGTACAGGGCGGGCATGCCCAGGTCGAAGCCGACCGAGGTGAACCACGGCGCGCCGCCGGAGCCGGCCTCGGCGTAGGCCCGTACGGCCCAGTCGAGGTAGTGGGCGAGGGAGCGGTGACTGATCTCGACGCCCTTGGGGGTGCCGGTGGAGCCGGAGGTGTGCAGGACGTACGCGAGCCGGTCGGGGTCCAGGGTCAGGCCCAGCGGGCTCGCGTCGGTCTCCTCGCCCACCTCCTCGACGGTCAGGATCCGCCCGGCGAGCCGCGCGGCGAACCGGTCGGCGTACGCCTCCCGCGTGAGCGCGAGGTCGAAGCCGAGGGCGGCCACCCGGGCGTCCGGGGTGCAGGGGTCGACGGGCACCTGGGCGGCGCCCGCCTTCCACACGCCGAGCAGGGCGGCGACGAGTTCCGGTCCGCGGTCCAGGAGGACGGCGACCCGGGTCTCGGGGCCGGCGCCGAGGGCGCGCAGCCGGCGGGCGATGCGGTTGGCCCGCCGGTCCAGGGCGGCGTAGGAGGTGCCGTCGGCGCCGGTGCCCGCGCCGGTCAGGGCGGTGGCCCAGGGGGTCCGGGCGGCCTGCGCCTCGAAACCGGCGAGCGTGTCGCGCGGGGTCTCGGGGTGGGGCAGGGCGGGCGCGGTGAGGCGGTAGTGCTCCTGCGGGGTGGGGAAGCCGGTGGTGGCGTCGCCGTCGGCCCCGGTGCGGGCCATGTCGGTGAGCACGGCCTTGTAGAGGGCGGCGAGCCGTTCGGCGTGGGCCTTGGCCAGGGTCCGGGTGCGGGAGGCGATCGACAGCCGGCCGCGTACGGGGGTGCCGACGACGAGCGGGAACTCGTTGGGGCTGTCGTCGCGGCTGGCCATGATGTCGATGAGTTCCACGTCGACCTGGTGGAAGTCGAGGTAGTGGAAGAGGACGTCGATGAGGTGGCTCTCGCCGCCGGCCGCACGCATGGCGGGCATCGGGTAGCGGCGGTGCGGCCACAGCTCGACCTCGCGGGCGAAGACCTCCTGGGCGAGCTCGCCCCAGGTCGCGGCGCCCTTGCGGTAGGGGAAGGGCACCGAGTTGAGGTACATGCCGGAGACCCGCTCGGCGCCGGCCTCCTCGGGGCGGGCGTCGGCGACCATGCCGCCGCGGAAGTTCCCGGCCCGGGTGAGCAGCGACAGGACCTTGCTGTGCGCCGCGTGCAGGACGCTCTTGTACGGGACCTGCGCGGCCGAGGCCAGGGCGCGCAGGCCCGGCTCCAGCTCGCCGAGCTCGATGTCCATCCGGTAGCGCTCGTCGGCGGCGCGGGGGTCGCCCGCCCAGCCGGTCGGGATCGTGAACTTCTCGTGCCCGTCGACCAGTTCGCGCCAGTAGTCGCGGTCCTCGGGGGACTGCAGGGAGCGCAGCTCGCCGGCGATGAAGTCGGCGTAGCGGACGGCCGGCGCGGGTGGGGCCGGGTCGGGTTCGCCGCCGGTGCGGATCGCCCGGTAGGCGCGGAGCATCTCCATGAGCTGGGAGTGGTAGCTCCAGCCCTCGATGACGGGGTGGCACTCGGTGATGGACAGCCACCAGCTCTCGTCGTCGACGAGGTGGACGGCCATCCGCATGAGCGGGGCGACGGCGAGGTCGAAGAGGTCCTCGCGGTCGCGGTCGGCGAAGGACCACAGCGCGGACTCGCGGTCCTCGCGCGGCAGCCCGCGCAGGTCCTCGAAGAGGCACGGCATCGACACGGTACCGACGGCGTGCACCAGCTGGAGGGGCTCGCCGTAGCCGGTGAGGGCGAACGACGTCCGCATGACCTCGTGCCGCTCGACGATCAGGTCGGCCGCCCGCTGGAACGCCTCGGGGTCGAAGGGGAGTTCGTCGCGGATCCGGAAGGAGGTGATGTTGTGGTAGCGGTTCTCGCCGCTGCGGCCGTGCATCTCGACGAGCATGCCCGCCTGGATCCGGGAGACGGGGTAGGCGTCGGTGACGTCCGCCGGCAGGGCGGCCCGGTCTTCCTCGGAGATCAAGGCGAAGGGCGCGACGGGTCCGTCGGTCCGTTCGGCGGCGCCGTCGCCGACCTGGTCGGCGAGGGCGGCGCGGAGCCGGGCGACGGTGCGGTGCTCGAAGACGTCGCGGACGGTGGTCTCCCAGCCGGCCTCGCGCAGCGCGCCGACGAGGGTGACGGCGCGGATGGAGTCCCCGCCGAGGTCGAAGTAGTTGTCGTGGACGCCGACCGTCTCCAGGCCGAGGACCTTCGCCCAGACGGCGGCGATGGAGGCCTCGGCGGCGTCGCGGGCCTCGACGTGCTCGCCGACGGTGGTGGCCGCGCGACCGGGGGCGGGCAGGGCCCGCCGGTCGAGCTTGCCGTTGGCGGTGAGCGGGAGCGCGTCCAGGGTCAGGTAGGCGGAGGGGATCATGTAGGCGGGCAGGGCCTCGCCGAGCGCGTCGCGCAGGGCGGCCGGGGCGAGTTCCGCCTCGGGGGCGCCGGGGGCGGGGACGACGTAGGCGACGAGCTGCTTGTCGCCGGGGGTGTCCTCGCGGACCAGGGCGACGGCCTCGGCGATCGCGGGGCGGTCGGTGAGGGCGGACTCGATCTCGCCGAGTTCGATGCGGTAGCCGCGCAGCTTGACCTGGTGGTCGACGCGGGCGACGAAGTCCAGATTGCCGTCGGGCAGGACCCGGGCGAGGTCGCCGGTGCGGTAGATGCGGGCGCCGGGGGCGCCGTAGGGGTCGGGCAGGAAGCGTTCGGCGGTCAGGTCGGGGCGGCCGGCGTAGCCGCGGGCCAGGCCGATGCCGCCGATCCACACCTCGCCGGGTACGCCGACGGGCAGCGGGCGCAGCCGCTCGTCCAGGACGTACATGGTGGTGTGCGGGATGGCGCGGCCGATGGAGACAAGCTCTGGGGTGAGGGAGCCGGTGGTGAGGGAGCCGGTCGCGGTCGGGCCGTCGGGGGCGCCGTCCGGGGCGAGGAAGTAGGCGGAGTTGCCGACGGTGATCTCGGTGGGGCCGTACTCGGCGGCGAGTCGGGTGCCGTCGGGGCCGGCGGCGGCCGCCCAGCGTTCGGCGAGGCGGTGGGTGAAGGAGTCGCCGGCGGCGATGACCAGGCCGGCGAGGTCGCGGACCTGCTCGTCGGTCAACTGCTGTGCGAGCAGGTCGAGGTGGCCGGGGGTGAGCTTGATGAAGGCGTACGGTCCCCCTTCGGCGAGCAGGGCGCCGAGGTCGGCGGTGTCGAGGTCCTGCGGCAGCAGGTGCACGGCCTGGCCGGTCATCAGCGGGGCGTACAGGTCGGGCACGCCGAGGTCGAAGGCGACGGAGGAGAACAGCGGGGCGCCGCCGGCGCCGGCGGTGGCGTAGGCGCCGACCGTCCAGGTGAGGTAGTTGGCCAGGCCCCGGTGTCCGATGAGGACGCCCTTGGGGCGGCCGGTGGAGCCGGAGGTGTAGATGACGTAGGCGAGCTGGTCGAGGTCGAAGGCGGTGGGCAGTTCGGCCTCGGCGGTGGCCAGCGCGGTCCGTTCGGCCGGGTCGTCGATGACGACGAGTTCGGCGTCGTCGAAGCGGTCGGCGTGCCGGGACTGGGTGACGACGAGGCGGGTGCCGGTGTCGCCGAGCATGAAGGCGATGCGCTCGTCGGGGTAGCCCGGGTCGATGGGGACGTAGGCGGCGGCGGCGCGCCAGATCCCGAGGAGGGCCGCGACGAGGTCGGGGCCTCGGTCGAGGAGGACGCCGACGGTCTCGTCGGGGCGCACGCCCAGCTGGAGCAGGCGGCGCGCGAACCGGTCGGCGCGGGCGTCGAGTTCGGCGTACGTGAGGTCGCCGTCGGCGTGCCGGACGGCGACGGCGTCCGGGGTGGCGGCGATCTGTTCGGCGATGGTCTCGAAGACGGGCCGCAGGGCGGCCTGGTCGACGGGGGCGCCGACGGGTTCGGCGGGGCCGTCGAGCAGCAGGGCGCGTTCGGCCGCGCCGAGGAAGTCCAGCGTGGACAGCGGGGCGTCGGGGTCGTCGGCGACGGCCGTGAGCAGGGCCGCGTAGTGGCCGGCGATCCGCTCGGCGGTGGCGGCCTCGAACAGGTCGGTGGCGTACTCCAGGGCGCCGTGCAGGGAGCCGTCGGGGCGCTCCGCGAGGTGCATGGTGAGGTCGAAGCGGGCGATGCGTCCCTGGGCGGCGACCGGGGTGACGGTGAGGCCGGGCAGGTCGGGGCTGTCGGAGCCCTGGCCGGAGGCCAGGTCGAACATCACCTGGAAGAGCGGGGTGGTCGACAGGTCCCGCTGGGGTTCCAGCTCGTCGGCGATCCGGTCGAAGGGGGTGTCCTGGTGGTCGAAGGCGTCCAGGACGCACGAGCGGTTGCCGGCGAGCAGCTCACGGAAGCCCGGGTCGCCCTGCCAACGGCCGCGCAGGACGAGGCTGTTGTACGCGTAGCCGGCCATCTGCCGGAGTTCGGGGCGGGTGCGGCCGGAGACGGCGGTGCCGACGGCGACGTCCTGCTTGCCGGTGTAGCGGCCCAGCAGGGCCTGGTAGGCGCTGAGCAGGACCATGAAGAGGGTGGCGCCCTCCTGTTCGGCCAGCGCCCGCAGCCGCCGCGCGTCGGCGGCGGGCACGTCGAACTCGGTCACCGCGCCGGCCCAGCCGCGTACGGAGGGCCGCGGCCGGTCGGTGGGCAGACCGAGCGGCTCGATGCCGGCGAGCCGGCCACGCCACCAGTCGAGGGCCGCCTCGGCGGCGGGGCCGCTCTGGCGGGCGTTCAGCCAGGCCGCGTAGTCGGCGTACTGCACGGGCGGCTCGGGCAGGACCCCGTCCAGGGGGCCGGTGACGGCGCCGGCGGCCCGGTAGCAGGCGGCGAGGTCGGCGAGGAGCAGCGGCCGGGTCAGGGCGTCGCAGGCGATGTGGTGCATGACGACGACCAGGACGTGGTCGTCGGCGGCCAGGCGCAGCAGCCGCACGCGCAGCGGGGCCTGGGTCGCCAGGTCGAAGACCTCGCCGGCGCGGGCCTGGGCGAAGGCGGTGGCGGCGGCGTCCCGGTCGGCCTCGGCGACCCCGGTGATCTCGCTGACCGCGTAGTCGACGGGGCCGGCCGGGTCGATGACCTGGCGGGGCTCGGCGCCGTCGATGACGTAACGGGTGCGCAGGATCTCGTGGCGGGCGGCGAGGGCGTCGAAGGAGCGGCGCAGGGCGCGCTCGTCCAGGGTGCCGCGCAGCCGGTGGGCGAGCGGCAGCAGGTACTCGGGGCTGTCCGGGTCGAGCTGGTGGAGGAACCACAGCTGGCGCTGGCCGGCGGAGAGCGCGAGCGGCGCCCCGCGGTCGGCGCGCGGGATGCCCGTACGGGCCGGGGCGCGGCCCTCGCCGCGACCGGCGCGGCCGGCGAGCCGCCTGCGCAGCAGTTCCGCCCGCAGCTCTTCCTGCGTGGGTGCGGTGGGTGCGGTCACGGCTGGTACTCCCTGTGGGCGATGGCGAGTTCGGCGTGGTCGAGGGTTTCGATCTCGCTGCGGACGGCCTCCTCGACGGCGGCGGCGAGGCCGGCGACGGTGGGGTGTTCGAAGACGGCGCGCAGCGGCAGCTCGACGTCGAACTCCTCCTGGAGGCGGGCGATGACGCGGGCGGCGAGGACGGAGTTGCCGCCGATCCGGAAGAAGCCCTGGCGGGCGCCGATCCGGCGGGTGGTGCCGTCCTCCCCGGCGAGGACCTCCGCCCAGATCTCGGCGACGATCTCCTCGACCGGCCCCTCGGGCGCGGTGTAGGCCTCGTCGGAGAGGGCGGCGGCGAGGTCGGGGGCGGGCAGCGCCGACACGTCGACCTTGTTGTGGCGGGTGAGCGGGATCTCGGGGACCGGCACCAGCAGCGCGGGGACCATGTAGTCCGGCAGGCGGCGGGCGCAGTGGTCGAGGAGGGCTCCGTCGCCGGGCGGGTTGTCGCCGCGCGGGACCCAGTAGCCGACGAGCGCGGCGGTGGGGCCGCTGCCGTGGACGACGACGGCGCACTGCGCGACGCCGGGGTGTTCGGCGAGGACGCCCTGCACCTCCCCCGTCTCCACGCGCCGGCCCCGGATCTTGGTCTGGCCGTCGGCGCGGCCGGCGAACTCCAGCGTGCCGTCGGGCAGCATCCGGGCGCGGTCGCCGGAGCGGTAGAGCCGGGCGCCGGGGGCGCCGTACGGGTCGGGGACGAAGGAGGCGGCGGTCAGGTCGGGGCGGCCGTGGTAGCCGCGGGCCAGTCCCTCGCCGCCGATGCACAGCTCGCCTGTGACCCCGTACGGGACGGGCTCCAGGTACGCGTCGAGGACGCGGGCGCTCACGTGCGGGTAGGCGCGGCCGACGGGAACGGAGACGGCGGTGTCCTCGGCGTCCCAGCGGGTGGCGGCGATGGTGGTCTCGGTGAGCCCGTACTCGTTGACGAAGCGCAGCAGTCGGCGGGACAGCTCCCGGGCCAGGGCGGGCGGGCAGGGCTCGCCGCCGGTCTGGCCGACGAGCGGGCGCCGGCCGAGGCCCGCGTCGATGAGCATCTGCCAGTGCGGCGGGGCGACCTGGAGGTGGCTGACGCCGTGCTCCTCGATGAGCCGCAGCTGCGCGGCGTGGTCGGCGAGGTCGCGCTCCTGGGCGAGTACCACCCGGCCGCCGGCGACGAGCGGCATCAGCAGCTCGGTGCAGGAGATGTCGAAGGTGGGTTGGGCGAGGGCCAGCCAGGCGTCGTCGGGGCCTTGGCCGAAGTCCAGGTGGGCCTGCGAGGCGCGCAGCATGGCGAGCAGGGTGCGGTGTTCGACGGCGACGCCCTTGGGGCGGCCCGTGGAGCCGGAGGTGTACATGAGGTAGGCGAGGCGGGCGGAGTCGGCCCGGTCCCCCTGCCCGTCCTCGGTGGGGCGGGCGCCGAGCGCGAACCAGGCGGCGAGGCCGTCGGCGGTCAGCGCGGGCTCGCCGGCGGCGAGGGCGGGGGCTGCGGGGGCTGCGGAGAGGGCGTCGGCGGCGCCCGTCGCGTCGGCGGCCTCGTCGGCGCCGGCCGTGGCGGTCGTGGCCGTGGCGGTCGTGGCCGTGGCGGCGCCGGCCGCCCGGTCGAACGCAGCCAGTCGCTCGTCGGTGTCGACGGCCAGCCAGGGGCCGTCGTGCCGGGCGCGCAGCCGGGCGGCACCGGCCAGGTCGGAGACGAGCAGCCCGACCCGGGCGTCGTCCAGGACGTAGCCGAGGCGCTCGTCGGGGGCCGACGCGTCGAGCGGAACGTAGGCGGCGCCGGCCTTCCAGATGCCGAGGTAGGCGGCGATCAGGTCGGGCGTGCGGCCGAGCAGGACGGCGACGGTGGTCTCGGGGCCGGCGCCGAGCTCCCGCATCCGCCGGGCGAAGGCCTCGGCGCGGCGCTCCAGGCGGCCGTAGGTCCAGCGCTCCTCGCCGCAGACGACGGCGATCTCGTCCGGGGAGGTGCGGGCGACGGCCGCGATGACGGTGTGCACGGTGTCGTCGGGCGCGGGCGACGCACCCGGTTCGGGGGCGCCGGGGCCGAGCGCGAGGATCTCCCGGCGCAGGGCGTCGGGCAGCATCGGGGCCCGGTCGAGGCGCACGCGCGGGTCGTCCACGAGGGACTCCAGCAGGCGCACCCAGCCGTCGGCGAACCGTTCGACGGTGGCGCGGTCGAACAGGGAGGTGGCGTACTCGACGAGGCCGAGCAGGGAGCCGTCGCCCTGGCGCTGGAGGACGAAGGTGAGGTCGGTACGGGCGCTGCGCCAGGCGCCCCGGAAGGCCTCGATGTCGCCCTCGGCGGCGGCGGTGCCGGTGCGGCCTTCCTCGTGCAGGTCGAACATGACCTGGTAGAGCGGGGTGCGGCCGGGGTCGCGGGCCTCGTCGAGTTCGGCGACGAGCCGGTCGAAGGGCAGGTCCTGGTGGGCGAAGGCGGTGCGCGCGGTGTCGCGTACGCGGACCAGGGCCTCGGCGAAGGTGGCGTCGGCCGGCGCGTCGCAGCGTATGACCAGCGTGTTGAGGAAGAAGCCGACGACGTCGGCGACCTCGGGCCGCTCCCGGCCGGCGACGGGCACGCCGACCGGCACGTCCCAGTGGCCGGTCAGCCGCGCCACGAGGGTGGCGAAGGCGGTCAGCAGGGTCTGCTGGAGGGTGGCGCCGTGGCCCCGGCCGAGGGCGGCGGCCCGTTCGGCGAGCGGCGCGGGGACGGTGAAGACGTGGGCCGCGCCGATGCCGTCGCGGACGGCCGGGCGGGGCCGGTCGGCGGGCAGGTCGACGGCGACGATCCCCTCCAGGGCCCGCTTCCAGTGGGCGCTCTCCTCGGCCGCGGCGGCGCCGGACAGCCGGCGGCGCTGGTGGACGGCGTGGTCGGCGTACTGGACGGGCAAGGCGGGCAGTTCGGCGCTCGTACCGTGGTGGACGGCCTCGGCCAGGGCCAACAGGTCGCGTTCCAGGACCACCGAGGACCAGCCGTCGCAGGCGATGTGGTGGATGGACAGCACCAGGTGCAGGCTGTCGGCGCCGCGTACGAGGAGGGCCCGCCAGACGGGGCCGTTCTCCAGGTCGAAGGGGCGGCTGAACTCGTCCTCGATGAGGGCGTTGCGGGCGGCGGCGGTGCCCGCGCGGGTGGTGCGCAGCTCGACGCGGGCCTCGGCGTCGACGATCTGCACGGGCTCGGCGGCGCGCAGGACGTAGCGGGTGCGCAGGATCTCGTGGCGCTCGGCGAGCGCGGTCAGGGCGGCGGTGAGGGTCTCGTCGGTGTAGGCGGGGGGCAGGGTGATGAAGACCGGCGCGTTCCACTCGGCGCTGCCGGGCCGCATCCGGTCCATCAGCCACAGGCCCTGCTGGCCGGGCGACAGGGGCAGTCCCCCGTCGGGGCGCGGCACGGGCCGCACGGTGTCGTCGGCGGCATGGGCCGTCCGCGCGTCGATGGGCGCGGGGGCTTCGGTGAGCAGCGCGGCCTGGGCCTCGACGGTGGTGGCGGTGAACAGCGCGCGCAGCGGGACCTGGACGCCGGAGGCGGCGGACAGGGCCTGCGCGAGTTGGCTCAGCAGCAGGGAGGCCCCGCCGAGCTGGAAGAAGTCGTTGCCGACGCCGATCCGCTCGGCGGGGATGTCGAGGAGGGCGCCCCACTGCTCGGCGACGATCCGCTCGGCGGCGGTGCGTACGGGCACGTGCGCGCTCTCGGCGGCGGCGGCCGCGGCGGCCGGGTCGGGCAGGGCCGAGCGGTCGATCTTGCCGTTGGCGGTGAGCGGGAACTCGGCGACGGGCACGAACAGGGACGGGATCAGCGGATCGGGCAGCGAACGGCGCAGGAAGGTGCGCAGTTCCTCCGGGCGCAGGTGTTCACCGCGGGACTGCACCCAGGCGACGAGCCGGTAACCGCCGGAGCCGTCGGGGACGGCGGCGGCGACGGCCGCGCGCACCCACGGGTGGGCGGCGAGCGCGGCCTCGACCTCGCCGGTCTCGATGCGGACGCCGTTGACCTTCACCTGGTGGTCGAGGCGGCCCAGGTACTCCAGGGTGCCGTCGGCCAGCCAACGGACGCGGTCGCCGGTGCGGTAGAGCCGCTCGCCGGGCGGACCGTAGGGGTCGGGCACGAACCGCTCGGCGGTCTGGTCCGGGCGGCCCCGGTAGCCGAGGGCCAGGCCGACGCCGCCGGCGTGCAGTTCGCCGGGGACGCCGACGGGCACGGGTCGGCCGGCCGGGTCGAGGACCAGGGCCCGCATGTGGGCGATGGGCCGGCCGATGGGGACGGCGCCGGTCTCCTGCGCCGGGTCCCAGCGGTGCTCGGTGATGTCGACGGAGGCCTCGGTGGGCCCGTAGGTGTTCCAGATCTCGGCGCGCGGGGCGCGTTCGGCCAGCGCACGGCACAGTTCGGCGTGCAGCGGCTCGCCGGCGCTGAAGATCAGCCGCAGGGCTTCGGCGTTCTCCCAGCCGGACTGCTCGACCAGCCGGCGGTAGACGGAGGGAACGCCCTGCAGGACGGTGACGCCGTGCTCGGCGACGGCGCGCAGCAGCGCGGCGGGGTCGCGCTCGGCGTCCTGCGGGGCGATGGCCACCGCTCCCCCGCTGATCAGCGGCGAGAACAGTTCCAGTCCGGCGGCGTCGAAGCCGACGGTGGTCTTGAGCAGGAACCGGTCGGCGGGACCCAGCTTGTGCCGGTGGGCCAGCCAGCGGACCCGGTTGGCGATGCCGGCGTGGGGCACGACGACGCCCTTGGGCCGGCCGGTGGAGCCGGAGGTGTGCAGGATGTACGCGGGCCCGGCCGGGTCGGGGGCCACCGGGAAGCCGTCGCAGGCCTCGACGTCGACGGCAGCCGGCGCGGTGACCTCGTCCGCCGTGACGTCCAGGGACGTGACGGAGCCGGGCAGCCGGGCCGCCGTGCCCTGGCCGGTGAGCACGACCCGCGCGCCGGAGTCCTCCAGGACCAGGGCGAGTCGGGCCTCGGGGTAGGTCGGGTCGAGCGGGACGTAGGCCCCGCCCGCGAACCAGACGCCGAGCAGCGCGGCGATCAGCTCGGGGCCGCGCGGCAGGCACACGCCGACGAAGTCGCCCGGGGCCACCCCGGCGGCGCGCAGCGCGCCGGCGTAGCGGACGGCGAGCCGTTCCAGGGCGGCGTACGTCAGGCAGGCTCCGCCTCCGGCGAGGACGGCGGGGGCTTGCGGGGTGCGGGCGGCCCGGGCCCTGAACAGGGCGGGCAGCAGCAGACGGCCGGGGGCGGATCCCGACTGCGTACGGTCGTTCACGTTCTCTCCTTCATCGGGATCGTGGGGGGCGTCGGCCGCCTCCCGGGCCCTGGGGCCCGGGGTGGCGCGAACGTCCGGATGGTCAGGCGGCGGAGCCGGCGGCCATCCGGCGGCGCAGGCTCGCGGGGCGCAGGTCGGTCCACAGCTCGGTGATCTTGGCGAGGCAGGCGTCGCGGGTGCCCTCGGTGCCCTCGGCCCGCCAGCCGGCGGGAAGTTCACGGTCGGCCCACCAGATCGAGTACTGCTCCTCGTCGTTGAGGACGACGCGGTAGACCGTCTCGGCCCGGTTCTCGTTCTGCTGTTCGCTCATCGCTGTTCCCTTCGCGTGGTCAGGTGTCGCCCATCCTTGAAGAGGGCGCTATCGATGCCCTATCGAGCGCATATACGAGCCGGCGCAACGCGACGGGCCCCCGACGCCGGGTGGCGTCGGGGGCCCGTGGGGCGGGGCGGTTCAGGCGACGAGGGGGACGGTTTCCTCCAGGGCCGCCTCCGCCGGAGCGGTCTCCTCCAGAGCGGCCTCGACGTCGTGGTCGAGGATCCAGGAGACGTCCGCGGCGGCGGCGTTGACCCCGCCGGCGGGACGGCCGCCCTGCTGCGGGGCGGGCCGGGCGCCCTCGCGGGAGCCGAGCTGCACGCGGGTGGTGTGCGGCCGGCGCAGCGCCTCGTAGCGTTCCAGGGCGCCCGCGACGCCCTCGGCGTCCTCGCTCGCCCGCGCCAGGCACACGGCGAGCGCGACCGCGTCCTCCACGGCCTGGTTCGCGCCCTGCCCGTGGTGGGGCAGCATCGGGTGGGCGGCGTCGCCGAGCAGGGTCGTCCGGGGCGTGCTCCACCGCTCCAGCGGGGCCCGGTCGTACAGGGCCCAGCGGCGCACCTCGCCCGCCGCGTCCACCAGGGCCCGCACCTCGGGCGCCCATCCGGTGAGGACGGCGTCCAGGTCGGCCCGCTCGCAGGCCGAGGTCCAGGACTCGGCGTCGCCCTCGGGCGAGGGGGTGACGGCGACGTACGTGAACTGCCGCCCGCCGCCGACCGGGTAGCACAGCACCCGGGCGGCGGGGCCCGCGAACATGTACATGCGCTTCGGGTCCAGGTCGGGCACGTCCGCCGCGTCGACGAGTCCGCGCAGGGCGCTGTTGCCGGAGTACACCGGGGCGTCCTCGCCGGCGACCGCGCGGCGCACCGCCGAGTGCACCCCGTCCGCGCCGATCAGGACGTCCGCGCGGGCGGCGCCGCCGTCGGCGAACTCCAGCAGCACCCCGTCGGCGTCCTCGGTGAAGCCGACCAACTCCCGGCCGGTGTGGACCCGTTCGGCGGGCACGAGGGTGGTCAGCATGCGGTGCAGGTCACCGCGGTGGACGGTGAGGTAGGGGGCGCGGTACCGCCGCTCCCAGGCCTCGCCCATCTCCTGCTCGGCGACCTTCGCGCCGTTGTGGAAGGCCCGCACCTCCAGGGCGTCGGGACGAACGGCCAGTTCGGCCAGGCGCGGGCCGAGCCCGAGGCGTTCCAGCAGCCGGGTCGCGTTGGGGCCCAGGTGCATGCCGACGCCCTGTTCGCGCAGGGCCTCGCCCCGCTCGTACACCTCGACGTCCAGGCCCCGGGCGTACAGGGCCGCCGCGGCGGTCAGCCCGCCCAGTCCGGCGCCGATCACGGCCACTTTCAGGCTCACCGGTACTCCCAGGCACTCTCGAAGGACTCGAAGTCGTCGGCCCCGTCGAAGGAGCCGAGGTCGGACCCGCCGCCGGAGCCCAGCGCGAGCAGCGCCTCCAGCTCTGCGGCGCCGGCCAGTTCCACGTCGGTGACGGCGGTGTCGGGCGCGGCGACGGCCGCCGCGAGCATCCGCTCGTAGCCGTCGGCGAAGCGCGCGACCGTCTCCCGGTCGAGCACGTCCGTGTCGTACGAGAACACGGCCGTGACGCCCTGCGGGGTCTGCTCGATGCGCAGCAGCAGGTCGAGCTGGCCCTCCTGCTGCGGCACGTCGATCAGGGCGATGTCCAGCCCGGCGTACGGGACGGACGGCCCCTCGGCGGCGCCCGGCGGGACGTTCGGCACCGGCGGCTCCATGCGGTCCATCTGGACCAGGAACAGGGCGGTACGGAACACCGTGGCCCGGGGGAAGGCCAGCGCGCACGGGTAGCGGACGTTGACCATGCCGCCCATGACCCGCTGCCCGGCCTGCTCGGCCGCGCTGCGGAAGGTGGAACCGGCGGTGAAGTCGGCCCGGACCGGCATGGTGTTGAGGAAGCAGCCGATGACGTCGCGCTGCGCCCGGCCCATGCGGCTGGTGGCGGGCACGCCGAGCACGAAGGCGTCCTGTCCGGTCCAGCGGTGGGTGAGGGCCTGGAAGACGGCGAGGAGGTACGCGAACGGGGTGGCCCCGACCTCCTTGGCCGCGCCGGCGAGGGCGTCGGTGGTGTCCTTCGCCAGCTCCCGTACGACGGTCGCGCCCTGGTAGGAGCGCAGTGCGGGGCGTGGGCGGTCCAGGGGGAGTTCGGCGGCGGGGGCCTGCCCGACGGACTCCTTCCACACCTCGGCGGCGCGCAGGCCGGCCTCGGAGGCGGTGTAGCGCAGCTCCTCGGTGGTGTGGTCGTCGTAGGAGCCGGGGATGGGCCGCCAGCGGGGCTCCTCGCCGGTCGCGAAGCCCTCGTAGGCGTCGAGGACGTCGCGCACCAGCAGCCAGCGGGAGGTGAAGTCGCTGACGATGTGGTGGGCGGAGGTGACCAGGGCCCAGTCCTCGTCGGTGCGGCGCAGCAGCACCACGCGGAAGGCCCCGGACTCCAGCCGGAAGGGGCGGGCGCCGGCCTCCTCGGCGGCCCGGTGGAGGGTCTCCTCGTCGGCGCCGTCGAGGTCGCGCAACTCCAGGCGGACCAGCGGCTTTTCGCTGACGGTGCGCCGGACGCCGGCGGCGCTCTCGGTGAAGACGGAGCGCAGCAGCTCCTGGCGGGCGCCGACGGCGGTGACGGCGGCGTCCATCGCGGCGGGGTCGACCCGGCCGCGCAGCCGCAGGGGCATGACGATGTTGTAGGCGGAGGCCTCGGGCGAGACCTGGTAGGCGGTCCACATGGACTGCTGGATGGCGGTCAGCGGCAGGGCGCGCGCCGTGTGCGGCGGCGCTGCCGTCTCCGCGTGCGTCACGGCGGTCATCCGCAGCCTCCCGCGTGGCTCATGTCCGTCGTGCGTCCGGCGCCGACGACGGCCAGCTCGGCCTCGGCGGGCGCGGCGCTCTCCACCGGCTCGGCGTCCCGGAAGGAGGCGGCGAACTCCGCGACGCGGTCCAGGCCCCAGTACGGCTCGCTGCCGTTGATGAAGTAGGGGACGCCGAAGACGCCGTCGCGCTGCACGTTCAGCAGCGCGGCGGTGGCCCGCTCGCGCAGCTCCGCGTTGTCGGTGGCGCCCTTGACGGCGTCGGCGTCGAGGCCGATCTCCACGGCGAGTTCGAGGACGGTGTCCGGGTCGCAGATGTCGCGGCCCTCCAGCCAGCGGGCCCGTCCGGCGCGGGCCACCCACTCCCGGCCCAGGCCCGCGTCGACGGCGAGGAACCAGGTCAGGTGGGCCGGCTCCCACCACGGCGCGCGGTCGGCCGGCCAGGTCAGGGCGAGGCCCCGGGCGGCGGCGAGGCGGCGTACGTCGCGCAGGATGTAGAACTGCTTGGCGCGGGTCATCGGCGTGTACGGGAACTGCCCGCGCGCCCGCTCCAGCAGCTCGGCGCTCGTCTCGTCCGGCTCCCAGAACGGGTGCCATGCGAGGCGGTCGAGCAGCTCGGGGTGGTCGCGCTCCAGGTCGTGCAGGGCGAAGAAGTTGTAGGGGCTGCGCAGGTTGAAGTAGAACCGGGGCGGTTTGGCGGCACGGCCGGCCATGTCGGACTCCTCTGTCGGTCGGGCGGGGCGAACGGGTCGGGCCGGGTCAGACGACCAGTCCGCCGTCGATGTGGAAGACCTGTCCGGTGATGTACGCGGCGCGGTCGGAGGCGAGGAAGGACACCAGCTCGGCGACCTCGTGCGCCTCGCCGAAGCGGCCGAGCGGGATCCGCGCCGTCATCTCCTTGGCGTGCTTCTCGGACAGACCGCCGACCATGTCGGTGGCGATGAAACCGGGGGCCACGGCGTTGGCGCGCAGGCCGCTGCGGCCGGATTCCTTGGCCAGGGCCTTGGTGAAGCCGATGATCCCGGCCTTGGTGGCCGCGTAGTTGCTCTGCGTGGGGTTGCCCGCGGCGGCGACCGAGGACAGGGTGATGATGGTGCCGCGGCGGCGCTTCATCATCGGGAAGGCCAGTGCCTTCGCGAAGTTGAAGGTGCCGTCGAGGTTGGTGCGGACCACCGCGTCCCAGTCCTCGTCCTTCATCATCGCCAGGTGGCTGTCGCGGACGATGCCGGCGGCGGTGACCAGCACGTCCACCGGTCCCAGCTCCGTTTCGGCCTCGGCGGTGAAGGCCCGGACCTGCTCGCGGTCCGTGACGTCCACGCGGCGGAAGAGCACCCGCGCGCCCAGGGCCCGCGCGCACTTCGCGGCGAGCCGGGCGGCCTCCTCGTTGGACTGGAAGCAGAAGGCCACGTCATGGCCGTCCCGTGCCAGGGTCTCCACCACGGCCCGGCCGATACCGCGGGAGCCGCCGGTGACGAGGGCTACCGGCCTCGGTGTCTCGGACATGGATAGATGCCTCTCTTTCGGGTCTCTTCGGGACGCGGGGACGCGCGAGAACGGGGGGGGACGCGCGGGAACGGGGTGGGGGAAACGGCACAGGGACCGGGGCGGGGGTCGCGGACGGGCGCCCCCCGACGGGTCAGCCGAGCCGCAGCAGGGTGGCTCCGACGGTGCCGTCCCGGTCCAGGGCGGTGACCAGCGCGAGCCGGTCCACCAGGGCCGGCCGGGCGCCGGCATGGGCCAGGACGGCGGCCAGCTGGAACGCGGCCGACGCGGCGGTGGCGTCGCCCACGAGGGGGCGCACGGGGATCCGTTCGCCCGCCACCGCGTCGAGCGCGGCCTCCTCCTGCTTGCCGAGCAGTCCGGGCGGCGTGCCGGGGGCGACGAGGGCCACGTCGGCGGCGGCCACGCCGGCGTCGGAAAGCACCTCGGCGACGCACCGGGACAGCGCGGCCCCGGCCCGGCCGGTCTCCGGGAAGGCCCGGAAGCGGGAGCCGAGCACGGTGGCGAGCACCCGTCGGCCTCCCTCACGGGCGGCCTCCCCGCTCTCCAGCAGGAACAGCGCCGCGCCCTCGCCGAGCGGGTCGGCCTCGGCGCCGCCGTGGTCGGCGACCCGCTCCAGGCGGGCCCGCTGGACGGAGAACTCCTCGGCCGCGCCGGCCAGCAGCGCGTTGGCGTGACCGCCGCGCAGCAGCCGGGAGGCGTAGTTCAGGGCCAGCAGGCCGGTGGCGGAGCCGCCGGAGACGGTGACGTTGGGGCCCTTGAGGGTGTGCCGGATGGCGCTCTGGCCGGTCGGGCAGTTCATCACCGTGTTGGGGAAGCGGGCCGGGTCGACGAGGTAGGGCTTCTCCCCCGTCAGCGCGTCCTTGGTGAAGTCCATGATGGACTGGACGCTGCCGGAGGTGCCGAGCACGAGGCCGGTCTTCTCCGGGTCGGCGGCCAGGCCCTGGCCGAAGTCCTCCAGGAGTTCACCGACGGTGACGACGGCGATCCCGGTGGCCCGGTCCATGGACCGGGTGCCCTTGCGGCCGAGGACGGATCTGATGTCGAAGTCCGGGATCAGGCCCGCGTCCTCGTAGGGGACGGGCCAGGCGGCGGTGTCGACGGCGGCGGTCGCCGTGGTCCGCGCGAGGAGTCCCTCGGCGAAGGACCGTCGGCCCAGCCCGTACGGGGAGGTCACCGCCCAGCCGGAGATGACGAGCCGGCGTTCGCCGGCTTCCGCGTGTCCGCTCATGCGACCGCGCTCCTGTCTTCCCAGTGGCCGAGGACCAGGACGGCGTTGTTGCCGCCGAAGGCGAGTCCGTTGTTCTGTACGACCTTGAGGTCGGCCTCGACCGCCTCGTTCGGTACGCAGTCCACGCCGCACTCGGGGTCGGTGGTGCGGTGGTTGATGGTCGGCGGGATGAATCCCTCGCGCAGGGCGAGGGCGCAGGCCGCCGAGGCCAGGGCGCTGGCGGCGCCCATGGTGTGGCCGATCATCGACTTGATGGAGACGGTGCGCGGCAGGTCCTCGCCGAACACCTGGCGGATCGCTCCGACCTCGGTCACGTCGTTGGCCTTGGTCCCGGTGCCGTGCGCGGAGATGAAGTCCACGTCGGCGGGGGTGATCCCGGCGTTGGCGTGGGCCGCGGTGATGCAGCGGGCGATCGAGTCCCGGTCGGGGGCGACCGGGTGGCTGGCGTCGCAGGACAGGCCGTAGCCGAGGACCTCGGCGTAGATCCGGGCGCCGCGGGCCAGCGCGGATTCCAGCGACTCCATGAGGAGGATGCCGGCGCCCTCACCCGTGAGGATGCCCTGCCGGTCGGCGTCGAAGGGCCGGCAGACGTCGGGGGCGATGGTGCCGAGTCGGTAGAAGCCGGTGAAGGTCTTGCGGCACAGGGCGTCGGCCCCGCCGCACAGGGCCATCTCGACGTCGCCGGAGCTGATGGCGTCGTAGCCGTAGCCGACGGCGTAGTTCCCGGCGGCGCAGGCGGTGGGGACGGTGACCGTCTCCACGTCCTCCAGGCCGAGTTCGCGGACGATGCCGGCGGAGAGCCGGCCCGGCCAGACGCGGCGGGCCACCACGGGGTCGAGGGTGTCCTCGCCCTGGGCGACCTGGAGCCCGGTGAGGTGGTCCAGGTCGCGGGACTCGCCGTCGGTGGTGCCGATGGAGACCAGGGAGCGCCGGGCCCGGACGTCGGCCTCGGTGAGTCCGCCGTCGGCCACGGCCATACGGGCCCCGGCGACCGCGAACTGGGCGGCCCGGCCGAGCTCGTCGGCCGGCAGCTCGCGCAGCCAGGCCTCCGGCTCGAAGTCGGTGATCTCGCAGGCGTTGGAATGGGCGAAGCCGGTGGTGTCGAACGCGCTGATGGGCTTGGCCCCGCTGCGTCCGGCCCGCAGGCCCTCGGCGAAGGCGTCCACGCCCGTGCCGATGCTCGTCACGACACCGAGACCTGTGATCACCACCCGGTGCCGGGCAGCGGCGCGCTGCCCTGTCGCGGCCGTCTGGGACGTCACTTGCCCTCGGCCTCCGCGATCACGGCGTACACGCCGACCAGGTTGACCATGCGGCTGAGCTCGGCCTGCTCCAGCGTGATGCCGAAGACACGCTCCAGGGAGGCGAGGATCTCGATGGTGCGCAGCGAGTCCGCGTCGTGCTCCTCCTTGAAGAGGCTCGTCTCGGTCACCTCGTCGAGGTCGAGTTCGAGGATGTCGCAGACGATTTCCTTGATCTGCTCCTTGCGCTCGGCGTCGAGGGCGGGGATCTGGGTGGTCATCCGAAATACCTCCGATGAGGGGCGGTCCGTACCGGACCTGGGTGGTGGGGTGGGTGGTGGGGGCGTGCGTGGTGACCGATGGGTCGATGGTGGGAGCGGCCGCTATCGGTGGCCTATATCGACCAGGTGCGCAGTGACCCCGACGGGCCGGGGGTCCTTCCAGAGGTGCGAGACCTCGCCGAACTGGCGGTACACCCAGGCGTCGTCGTAGATCGTCTCCAGGTAGCGGTCGCCGCCGTCGGGCAGGACGAGCACCACGTTCGAGCCGGGGATGATGTCCGGGGCGATCCGTTCCAGCGCCGAGACGACGGCCCCGGAGGAGCCGCCGGCGAGGACGGCCTCGTGGCGTACGAGGCGCCGGCAGCCGACGACGCAGTCGAGGTCGCTGACGTGGATGACCCGGTCGGCGTCCGACGGGCGCAGCAGTCGGGGCACGACGGAGGCGCCGTGGCCGGGGATGAGCCGGGTGCGGCGTTCCTGCGGGCCGAAGAGCACGCTGCCGAGGGCGTCCACCGCGTTGATGGTGGTGGTCATGCCGTGCCGGCGGACGTACTCGGCGCAGCCGCCGAGGGTGCCGCTGGTGCCGGCGGACACGACGAGCTGGTCGACGCGGCCGTCGAGGGCCTCGGCGATCTCGCGCATCGTGGTCTGGTGGGCGATCGGGTTGAGGGGGTTGGAGTACTGGTCGGGCCAGTACGCGTCCGGGGTCTCGGCGACGAGGTCGGCGACGCGGCGCAGGCGGGCCGGCAGCAGTTCGCCGGTGGCCGGGTCGGGGTCGACGACGATCTCGACCTCGGCCCCGTAGGCCCGCAGGATCGCCACGTTCTGGCGGGTGGTGCGGGCGTCCACGACGCAGATGAAACGCAGTCCGAAATAGCCGCAGATCTGGGCGAGTCCGATGGCGAGGTTGCCCGAACTCGATTCGATGACGGTGGACTTGCCGGGAACGAGTTCCCCGGTCCTGATGCGCGCCAGCACCATGGAAAGTGCCGAGCGGTCCTTGATACTTCCTCCGGGATTGAACCGCTCCACCTTGGCGAACACCCGCGAGCCGAGGCCCGGCAGCAAACGCTCCAGTTCAATGAGCGGAGTTCCTCCCACGGTGGAGAGGATTCCCTTCGTCCCTTCGTCGTACGGCATCTGATGCAGCCATCCTCTGCTGGGAGTTGCGGGGTGCGGATACAGCCTGACGAGATTCGGCCAATCCGCTATATCGCCGCCATACGGCCGTTTATAGCCGGCGCATAGTGGTCGGCCGGAATCTCTTTCCCATCGCACCACGGAAGTCCCCATGCAGACGGAAGAGAGAGTCCCTCACATGACCGGCACCGACTCGCGCATTCAGAAAGTCGTCATCCTCGGCGGCGGTACCGCCGGCTGGATGACCGCCGCCTACCTCGGCAAGGCGCTCCAGGGCACCGTGGACATCACGGTCCTGGAGGCGCCGGCGATTCCGCGGATCGGTGTCGGCGAGGCCACCGTCCCCAACCTCCACAAGGTCCTCTTCGACTACCTCGGCATCGCCGAGGAGGAGTGGATGCGGGAGTGCAACGCGAGCTTCAAGATGGCCGTCCGCTTCGTCAACTGGCGCACGGGCGGCCAGGGCGAGCCGAACGCCCGCACGCTGGAGAACGGCGGCCCGGACCACTTCTACCACCCGTTCGGCATCCTGCCGGACAGCGACAACGTCCCGATGTCGCACTACTGGGCGAAGGCGAAGCTGGAGGGCCAGACGGAGGAGCCGTTCGACTACGCCTGCTTCCGCGAGCCCCCCGTCATGGACGCGAAGCTGTCGCCGAAGTGGCTCGACGGCAACCCGTCCACCCGCTACGCCTGGCACTTCGACGCCGCCCTGGTCGCCGACTTCCTGCGCCGCTTCGCCACCGAGAAGCAGGGCGTGAACCACGTCCAGGACGAGATGACGCACGCGGAGAAGGACGAGCGCGGCTTCGTCAAGGCCCTGCACACCAAGGCCGGCCGGGTGCTGGACGCCGACCTGTTCGTGGACTGCTCCGGCTTCCGCGGCCTGCTCATCAACCAGGCCATGGAGGAGCCGTTCATCGACATGAGCGACCACCTGCTGTGCGACAGCGCCGTGGCCACCGCGGTCCCGCACGACGACGAGGCGAACGGCATCGAGCCGTACACCTCCGCGATCGCGATGTCCTCCGGTTGGACCTGGAAGATCCCGATGCTGGGCCGTTTCGGTTCCGGTTACGTGTATTCCAGCAAGTTCACGACGAAGGAGGAGGCGACGAAGGAGTTCAGCGCCCTGTGGGGCCTGGACCCGGAGACCACGAAGTTCAACCACGTGAAGTTCCGCGTCGGCCGCAACCGTCGCGCCTGGGTCAACAACGTGGTGAGCATCGGCCTTTCCTCGGCGTTCCTGGAGCCGCTGGAATCGACCGGCATCTACTTCATCACCGCCGCCATCTACCAGCTCGCCAAGCACTTCCCGGACCGCACCTTCAACCCCGAGCTGGCCAACAGCTTCAACCGTGAGATCGAGGTGATGTTCGACGACACGCGCGACTTCATCCAGGCGCACTTCTACTACGCGCCGCGCAACGACACGCCGTTCTGGCGGGCGAACAAGGAGCTGACGCTCCCGAGGAACATCCAGGAGAAGATCTCCGCGTACAAGGCCGGCCTCGCGATCAACTCCCCGATCGCGGACGAGTCCACGTACTACGGAAACTTCGAGGCGGAATTCCGCAACTTCTGGACCAACGGCAGCTATTACTGCGTCTTCGCCGGTCTCGGTCTGGAACCGGACGCCCCGCTGCCGATCCTCGCGCACAAGCCCGATTCCGTGGCCGGCGCCGAGGCCATGTTCGGCAAGGTGAAGCAGGAGCAGCAGCACCTGCTCGACACCCTCCCGAGCACCTACGACTACCTGCGTCAGCTCCACGGCAAGCAGTAGTCCCGGGCTCTCTCCCAGCTCACTTCCGGTGCGCAGGCCCGGAGCCGGCTCCTCCCTCCGGCTTCCGGGCCCGCGCCGCACCCCAGCTTCAGGAGTACAGCGATGTCCCACGCGTCCCAGCCGTCCCCGTCCGTCCGCCCCGGCACCGCCACCGCCGGGGCCGAAGCCGACATCAGGCCCCTGATGTCGGCCTTCCCCTCCGGCGTCTCGGTGATCACCACGATCGCCGCGGGCTCGGAGCCGCGCGGTATGACGTGCAGCTCCCTCGCGAGCGTCGCCCTGTCCCCGCCGACCATCGTGCTGTGCCTGCGCACCGAGAGCCCGACCGTGCAGGCCGTCCTGGAGAGCGGCCACGTCGCGGTGAACCTGCTCCACGAGAACGCCCGACCCGTCTCGGACCTGTTCGCCTCGGGCGCCGCGGACCGCTTCGAGCGCACCGAGTGGCGGCTGCCGCTGGGGGCCGGCGGCCCGCACCTGACGGAGGCCGCCCACGCCATCGCCGACGGGGTCGTCACCCAGGCCGTCGAGTTCGGCGACCACACGGCGGTGTTCGTCCGGATCAGCCGGGTCTCCCAGCACGACGGCGCCGAGCCGCTGCTGTACGGCAAGCGCAGATACGCCCGTTGGACCGACGCCACCGCCGTCCCGGGACCGCCCGCCGCGGCGCCGCCCCCGCCGGCGGCCCCCCTGCCGGCACTACCCGCGCCGCTCGTCGCGCCCGCCGGCTCGAAGGGGGCGGCCCGTGTCCGCCCGTGACCCGCTGCCCGATCTGCTGATCGCGATCCCGACGGTCATCCTCGCGTGCAAGGCCGGCGCGATGCTCTTCCGCCGTCTCGGTCAGCCGCCGGTGGTCGGCGAGATCGCCGTGGGCATCCTGCTGGGGCCCTCGTTGCTGGGCTGGCTGTGGCCCGGGGCCCAGGCATGGCTGTTCCCCGGGACGGTCCTGCCGTTCACCGGGGCGTTCGGAAACATCGGTCTGCTGGCGTTCATGTTCCTGGTGGGGCTGGAGCTGAACCTCTCCGCCCTGCGCGGGCACAGCCGTACCGCCATCGCCGTCAGCCAGGCGAGCATCGCGCTCCCGCTGGTCCTCGGCTCGGGGCTGGCCCTGCTGATGTACGACACGCTGGCGCCCGAAGGGGTCTCCCAGCTCGCGTTCGTCCTGTTCATCGCGGTGTCCATGAGCATCACCGCGTTCCCGGTGCTGGCCCGCATCCTCACCGACCGGGGCCTCTACAACACCCGGATCGGCGCGCTGGCCATGGCCTGCGCCGCCGTGGACGACGTGACCGCCTGGTGCCTGCTGGCCGCCGTGGTCGCCGTCAGCACGAGCAGCTCGCCGCTGGACGCCGTCGTCACGGCCGGCCTGGCCGCGCTGTTCCTCGCGTTCATGATCTACGCGGTCCGGCCGCTGCTGGCGAAGTGGGCCGTACGGGCCGCCCGTACCGTCGACTCCGTGGTGCTGGTGGTGCTGTTCAGCGGGCTGTGCCTGTCGGCCTTCACCACCGACAAGATCGGCGTGCACGCCCTGTTCGGCGCCTTCGTCTTCGGGGTGGTCACCCCGCGCGGCTCCCGCGTGATCGAGCTGTGCGCGGCGCGGCTGCGGGCCTTCACCATCCCGATCCTGCTGCCGCTGTTCTTCGTCAACACCGGTCTGCGCACCGACGTGGGGCTGCTGGTCGCCGACCCGATGATGTGGCTGTGGGCCGGCGCCATCATGGTCGTCGCCTTCCTCGGCAAGTGGGGCGGCAGCTCGGGCGCCGCCCGCGCCACCGGACAGTCATGGCGGGACGCCATGTCGATCGGGGCGCTCATGAACTGCCGGGGCCTGACCGAGCTGGTGGTGCTGAACCTGGGGCTTGAGCTGGGGATCATCGGGCCCGGCCTGTTCACGATGCTGGTCCTGATGGCCCTCCTCACCACGGCGATCACCTCTCCCGCGCTGTCCTGGATACGGCGGGGGGTCCCGCCCGAGAAGGAGTCCGACGACGTGGCCGACGGACCCCTGGTGCACGAGCCGGTCCGACGGCCGGCGAAGGTCGGCGCCGGGTAGGAACGACCCGATCGCCACCGGCCGTGCGGCCGCGCCGTCCCCCTCCCAAGGGTCGGCCCGGCCGCACGGCGGCGCGCCTCGTCCGTCGCCGCGCTCACCGCCCGCCGTTCACCGCCCCGCCGCGGCGAGCGGCGCTTCGGTGTGTCCGGCCGCCGCCCGCACCCAGCGGTGCAGTACGGCCTCCGCGGCCCCCGAGTCGAGGACGCGGCGGCGGCGGTGACCGCCACCCGCAGCCGCTCGGTGACGTCGCGGCCCCGGGCCGGCTCGCCGGCCGCCAGCGCGGCGCCCGCCGAGAGCAGCACCGCGTCACGTACGGGACCCCGCTCGCCGCCGGCGAACAGCCTCCGGGCCACCTCCGCGTTGTACGCCGCGTCCGCGCCCCGCAAGGCGTCCACCGGGGCGAACGGGATGCCGATGTCGCGGGGGTCGAAGGATTCCTCCCGAACCCTTCCCCCCTCGACGCTGAGCACCGTCGAGGTGGTGGTGACGCTGAGCTCGTCGAGCCCGTCGTCCCCGCGGAACACCAGCCCGCTGCCCCCGCCCCGCGCCAGCACCCCCGCGATCAGCGGGAGCAGCCGGGCGTCGGCCACGCCGACCGCCTGGGCGGTGGGCCGGGCCGGGTTGGTGAGCGGCCCGAGCGCGTTGAACACCGTCGGGATGCCGAGCTGCCTGCGGACCGACGCGGCGTAGCGCATGGAGGGGTGGAAGTCGGGGGCGAAGGCGAAGGTGATGCCCGCCTCCTCCACCAGCGCCGCCACCCGGGCCGGCGCGAGGCGCAGGGTCACGCCCAGCGCCTCCAGGACGTCCGCCGATCCCGAGGCCGAACTCGACGCCCGGTTGCCGTGCTTGACGACCCGGGCCCCGGCGCCGGCCGCGACGATGGCGGACATCGTCGAGATGTTGACGGTGCGGGCACCGTCGCCACCCGTACCGACCACGTCGACCGTGGCGCCCGGTACGTCGAGGGGTACCGCGTGGTGGAGCATGGCGCGGACCAGGCCCTCCAGTTCACCTACCGTCTCCCCCTTGCCGCGCAGGGCGACGAGGAAGCCGGCGAGCTGGGCGTCGGTCGCCTCGCCGCGCATCACCTGGTCCATGGCCCAGGCGGTGTCGGCCGCGGCCAGGTCCCGGCCGGCGAGCAGGGTCTCCAGCAGGGCGGGCCAGTCGCGCTGTCGTTCGGCCGGTTCCGGTCTGACGGTGGTCACTTGAATCCCTTTCGGTGGGTGGTCCGGTGTGGCGCTCAGCCCCACTCGTCGTGGTCCGGCGACGCCGTCGGCGTGGACGTCGGAGCCGCGGCCGGGGCCTGCGGGGTGCCGGCGTCCGCCGTCACGTTGCTCGCGCCGGCCGTCGTCCCCTCGTTGGCGATCTGCACCCCACCCGCCACGGCCACGGTCGCGATGATCGCGACGGTGATGCGCTTGACCTGGGTGCGCCACATGATCTGCATTTCTGTTCTCCCCCGTCGACTTCTGCTTGAGCTTTGCTTCGCTCCGGTGAGAAGAACACTAGGAAGAGGCGACTTCGAGCTGATATCGCTGCGTCCTCGGGAGCCACGCGATTTCAATAAGGACGATATAACCGCTGGTCAGATGGCGTCCCGGCGGCGATAAACGCAGCCGGGACGGCCCTTGACCCGCTTCGGTGGAGCCGGCCGCCATAAGGGCGAAAGCGGAGGCTCAGCGTTCCCGATACATTTCGGCCACCAGGAAGGCCAGATCCAGCGACTGCGTACGGTTGAGCCGGGGGTCGCAGGTGGACTCGTAGCGTTCGCTCAGCCCGTCCAGGCTGACTTCCTCACCGCCGCCCACGCATTCGGTGACATCGCCCCCGGTGAACTCCAGGTGCACGCCCCCGGGGTGCGTCCCGAGCTCGCGGTGGACCTCGAAGAAGCCCTTCACCTCGTCGACGATGTCGTCGAAGCGGCGCGTCTTGAGCCCCGACGGGGCCTCGAAGGTGTTGCCGTGCATGGGATCGCTCACCCACGCCACCGGCGCCCCCTCCGCGGCCGTCTTCTCCACCAGCTCGGGCAGCCGCTCTCGGACCTGACCCGCGCCCATCCGCACGATGAAGGTCAGCCGGCCCGGCTCGCGCTCCGGATCGAGCCGGTCGATCAGCCGCAGCACCGTGTCCGAGTCGGTGGTGGGGCCGAGCTTGACCGCGATCGGGTTGGCGATCTTCGAGAAGAACTCCACGTGCGCCCCGCCGAGGTCGCGGGTGCGCTCCCCGATCCAGAGCATGTGGCCGCTGGTCGCGTAGTGCCGCCCGGTCACCGGGTCCTCCCGGACCAGGGGCTCCTCGTACTCCAGCAGCAGGCCCTCGTGGCTGACGTAGAACTCCACGGCGTGCTGGATGCGTTCGTCGGCCCCGCAGGCGCGCATGAAGTTCAGGGCCTGGTCGATCTGGGTGGCGAGCGCCGCGTAGCGTTCGCCGACGGGCGAGCGGGCCACGAAGTCCTGGTTCCAGGCGTGCGCCTGGCGCAGGTCCGCGTAGCCGCCGGTGGTGAAGGCCCGTACGAGGTTCAGGGTCCCGGCGGCGGCCTGGTGCATGCGCAGCAGCCGGCCGGGGTCCGGTTCCCGCTCGGCCGCCTCGAAGGGGAAGCCGTTGACGGCGTCGCCCCGGTAGGCGGGCAGGGTCACCCCGCCGCGCGTCTCGGTCGGCTTGGAGCGGGGTTTGGCGTACTGGCCCGCCATCCGGCCGATCTTCACGACCGGCACGGACGCGGCGTACTGGAGGACCAGCGCCATCTGGAGCAGGGTGCGCACCTTGCGGCGTACGGAGTCCTCCCGGACGTCCGCGAAGGTCTCCGCGCAGTCCCCGCCCTGGAGGACGAAGGCCTCGCCCCGGGCGACCGCGCCGAGCCGCGCCTTGAGCTGCTCGCATTCGGCGGCGACCACGAGCGGGACGGTGTCGCGCAGGTGCGCCCGTACGGTGTCCAGGGCCCCGGCGTCGGGCCAGTCGGGCTGTTGTGCCGCGGGCAGGGCCCGCCAGGAATCCACGTGCTCCACGAGATGCTCCTTTGTCACCCGGCGAGGGTGTCCGCTGACGGGGTGCGTGCGGTGGTGAGGAAGTTCCGCAGGAGCCGCATGCCGCCGACCGTGGTGATCGACTCGGGGTGGAACTGCACCCCTTCGACGGCCAGGGTGCGGTGGCGCAACCCCATGACGTAGCCGTCGTCGACGGCGTGGGCGGTGGCGGTCAGCTCCTGCGGCAGGGGTTGTTCGACGATGAGCGAGTGATAACGGGTGGCGGTCATGGGGGTGTCGAGGCCGGTGAACACGCCGGCGCCGTCGTGGGTGACCTCGCTGGTCTTGCCGTGCTTGAGCCGGTCGGCGACCCGTACCCGGCCGCCGTGGGCCAGGGCGATGGCCTGGTGGCCGAGGCAGATCCCGAGCAGCGGCACCCGCCCGGCGAAGCGGTGCACGAGCTCGACGTGGCCCGACTCGGCGGGGTGCCCCGGGCCGGGGCCCAGCACCACCGCGTCCGGCCGCCGCGCGGCGAGGGCGTCGGGGCTCTCGGTGCGGGAGCGGACGACCTCGGTGGTGGCGCCGAGGGTGCGCAGGTACTGGTCGATGATGTGGGTGAAGCTGTCGTACGCGTCCACGAGCAGGACCTTCACGCCGACAGCTCCTCACCGGTGAGCGCCCAGTGGGCCGCCCCCATCTTGTGCAGGGTCTCGCGCCACTCGGCGGCGGGCGAGGAGTCCGCGACGATGCCGGCGCAGCTCTGGGTGGAGTACGTCGACCCGTCGTGGGTGACCGTACGGATGCACAGCGCGAGGCGGGACCAGCCGCGGACGTCGACGAGGCCGACGGCTCCGGCGTACATGTCCCGGGGTTCGGACTCCAGTTCGGAGATGATCTCCATGGCGCGGATCTTGGGGGCGCCGGTGACGGTGCCGGCGGGGAAGGTGGCGGCCAGCGCCGACCAGGTGTCCTCCCCCGGGGCGAGCAGGCCCTCGACGGTGGAGACGAGGTGGAAGACGTGCGAGAAGGTCTCGACCGTCATCACCTCGGGCGCGTCCAGGGTGGCGGGCAGGCACACCCGGCCGATGTCGTTGCGGCACAGGTCCACGAGCATGACGTGCTCGGCCCGTTCCTTCTCGCTCGCGAGCAGGGTCTCGACGCGCGGCCCGTCCACGGCCGGGTCCCCGCTGCGCGGGGTGGTGCCGGCGATGGGACGCATGACGATGCGGTCGCCCTCGGTCCGGAAGAGCACCTCGGGGCTGGCGCCGATCAGGGTGGAGCCGCAGCGGGGGACGAGGTACATGTACGGGGAGGGGTTGCGGGCGCGCAGGCGCCGGTAGACCTCCGCCGGGGTCAGGGCGGTGTCGACCTCGATGCGGTGGCCTATCTGGATCTGGTAGATGTCGCCGACGCCGATGTGGCGCAGGCAGCGTGCGACGTCGGCACGGAAGGCGGCCTCGTCGGTGCTGTCGCGCACCGCCGACGGCGCGGGCGCCTCGGGGACGCGACCGGCGGGTTCGCTCATCCCGGCGGTGAGGCGCTCCACGATCCCGGCGAGGTCGGTATGGGCGGCGGGCCCGCCGTCGGGGCCGAAGCCCCCGGCGGCGCGGGCCGCGAGGCGGACGACGGCGCCGGCGTCGAGGTCGTACCAGACGGTGTCCTGGAACAGGGTCAGGACGAGGTCGGGGGCGTCGTCGGCGCGGGCGGGCCGCTCGGGCAGGTCCTCCATGTACCAGGCGGCGCCGTAGCCGATGGTGGCGAGGAAGCCGAAGGCGTAGTCGGGCCGGGTGCTGTCTACGTCGAAGGAGGCCTGCACGGCCCGCAGGACGTCCCAGACCTGGCCGGGGCGCTCGAACAGCCGGTCACCGCCGGGGCCGACGGCCAGCCCGAGTCGGTCGGCGACCTCGGACAGCCGGGCCAGTACGGAGGGCACGCCGACGGCGGAGATCCGCCCGGGGTGGATCCGCAGCTCGGCGAGCCGGCCGAAGCCGACGACGGCGCGGTTGCCGTCGAACTCGGGGCTCTCCAGGGACTCCAGCAGGAAGACGTCCTCCCCGAACCGCCCCCGCAGGGCCTCGTACAGCTCCATCGGCGGATGCGGGTCGAGGGGGGTCTCCTCGATGTGGACGCGCAGGGGGGAGCGACCGTGGTCGGCCGGCGCCCGAGTGGTGGTGTCGAGCACTGTGGTCACTGGATCTCTTTCCCGGGGCAGGGGGACGGGGAAGCAGGGGACAGGGTGCAGGAGGCGGCAGGGGGCAGGGGCTCAGCCGTAGCGGCGCATCTCGTGGAAGAAGTCCTCCACGACGGTGAGCCGGCCCTGCTCCCGGAGGGTGTCGTGGATGTGGCGGCCGACGGCGAGGTCGAGGACGCCCAGGCCGAAGGGGGAGAAGAAGACCGGCTTGTCCTCGGGGACCGCGAGGTTCCCGGCCAGGACGTCGTAGAGGGTGCCGTCGACGAAGTCGCGGCTGCCGGTGAGCTGTTCGGCGAGGTGGGGGGAGGTGTCGGCCTTCAGGCAGTGCTCGATGTCGTCCACGACGTTGAAACCGGAGAGGATCACCTCGGGCGCCAGGTCGCGCAGCGAGACGTGCAGGACCAGCGGGTTGTGACCGAACCAGGCCGGGTCGGTGACGTGGGGGGTGCCCGCGACGGTCGCGAAGACGACGAGGTCGCTCTCGCGGATCAGCTTCTCGGCGCTGTCGTGCACGGTGACCGGCCCCTGCTCGCCGGCGCGGGCGAGGTAGTCGGCGAAGCCGTCGGCGTGCTCGGTGGACAGGTCGTGCACGCCGATCGCGTCGAACTCCCAGCCCGTGCCCGCCAGGTACTGGTGGATGAAGCGGGCGATCAGGCCGACGCCGAAGAAGCCGATCCGACGCGGACGACGGCCGGCCGGGCTGAGCCGGTCGGCGGCCAGCGCGGCGGAGGCGGCGGTGCGGGCCGCGCTGATGATCGAGGACTCCAGGCAGGCGATCGGGTAGCCGGTTTCCGGGTCGTTGAGGATCAGTACGGCGGAGGCGCGCGGAATTCCGGCCGCCACGTTCTCGGGGAAGCTGGAAATCCACTTCAGCCCGTCGACCGGCGCCGCTCCCCCGAGGGACGCCGGCAGCGCGATGATCCGCGAGGTCGGCCGGTCGGGAAAACGCAGGAAATAGGACGGCGGATTCACCGTCCCGCCCTCGCCGTGCACCCGATAAGCGGATTCGATCAATCCGACCACTTCGGGCGCACGGCCGTCGAGGACTTCGTGCACCTGGGCACCGGGAATCACGGCAAAGGAAGGCGCACCGGCCGTACGTGACATCGCAGACTCCACAACTCGGCAGTTTTCTCGTCCGCGATGACGCTAGGGACCCGACTTATCGCGGGGTTATTGGCCGGCTACGCGCTCTTTCCGGCAGGCGTCGGCCATCTGTTCCAGCGCCCGCGCCGCCTTCTCCTCCCACGGCGGGGACCCGATCCCCTGGAAGATCGCGAGCGCCGCGGTCAGCTGGGCCCTGCCCTCGTCCGCACGGCCGTCCGCACACCGGACCTGCCCCAGGCCGAGCCGGATCTGCCCCTCCAGCAGCGGTGTGTGATGGCGCCGCGAGAGGTCCAACGCCTCCAGGTACGTCTCCTCGGCCGACGCGACCGCTCCGGCCGACCGCCGGGTCTCCGCGAGGCCCAGCAGCGCGTACGCGAGCCCGATCAGGTCGGACCTCTCCTTGACGAGCCCGATCACCTCGCCGAAGGCCCCTTCCGCGGCCTCCAACCGCCCCAGCGCGTGGTAGGAACGGGCCAGCCGGTACGTGGCCAACGCCAGACCGCGCCGGCCCCCCGGGTTGGCCTTGCACACCCGCACGGCGTCCTGGCTCAGCTCCAGGGCGGTCTGCGGCCGGCCCTGGTCGAGCGCGAACTGCGCCATGTTGTGGAGCGCGGACGCCACGGCCACCCGGTCGCCCGCCTCCCGGAACACCGGCAGCGCCTCCGTCAGCCGGGCCATGCCCTGCTCGTAGGCTCCCCGGATCCGGTCGATGAACGCCAGGTTGCTCAGCGCGAGCGCCCCGCCGTGAGCGTCCCCCGCCTGCCGGTAGAGCGCGAGGGCGGTCTCCTGGCGTTCGGTGGACTCGGACAGACGACGCAGCCGCAGTTCGACCACGCCCAGCTGCATGTGCATGGCGGCCTGCCCGCGGAGGTTGCCCGCGGTGCGCGCCGCCGCCAGGGCGTGGTTGCTGCACGCCTGCCAGTCCTCCAGGTAGTTGCGCGTCTCGAAGAGGACCTGCATGGTGTTGACCAGGTCCCAGGCCAGATCGTGCATGCCCATCCGGGCCGACTGCTCGACGACCGCCACCAGGGAGAGGCGTTCCGCCTCGAACCATTCCAGGGGGGACGCCACCAACTCGTCCAGCAGGAACGCGTCGATCTCCCGGCGCGGGACATCGCCGTGCACGATGTCGTGGTCCCCGCCGTTCTCCCGCCGGTGCGCGTGCTCCGCGATCGTCAGGCACGTACGGAACACCCGGTCGCAGGCGGCCAGCCGGTCCTCCTCACTCTCCTGCGCCCGCGCCAGTTCGTCCGCGTACAGCCGCAGCAGGTTCTGGAACCGGTAGCGCAGCTGGCCGGTGGCGTCGACGCCGACGACCTCCAGGAATTGCGCGTCCACGAGGTGCTCTATGAGCCGCTCCGCGTCCAGGACGTCCTGGTCCATCAGCGCGGCTCCGACCCACGCGGTGAAGTCGGGTACGCCGAGCAGCCCGAGCAGCCGGTAGAGCCGGGCGGCGTCCTTGTGCAGGTAGCGGTAGCTGAGCTCGAAGCCGGCCCGGATCTGGGACTCGCCCTGGCTCAGCTCGTCCAGCCGGCGGCGGCCGTCGGTCAGCCGGGTCACCAGGTGCCGCACCGTCCAGTGCGGCTTCGAGGCGAGCCGGGCGGCCGCGATGCGCAGCGCCAGCGGCAGCCGGTCGCACAGCTCGACCAGCCGCGCCGACTCGGCGGGCGCGGCGAGCACGCGGGCCTCGCCGACGATCCGGCCCAGCAGCTCGACGGCGTCCTCCTCGGGCAGCAGGCCCAGGTGGACGCGGGCCCGCTGGGGCCAGGTGACCAGCTGCTCCAGCTGCTCGCGGCTGGTGACGAGCACCGTGCACCCGGTTCCGCCCGGCAGTAGCGGGCGGATCTGCGCGAAGGTCCGTACGTTGTCCAGCACGATCAGCACCCGGCGGTCCGCGAGCACGCTGCGGTACAGCGCGATCCGGTCCTCCAGCCCGTTGGGCACGTCGTCGCTGTCCACGCCGAGGGAGCGCAGGAAGCGGCTGAGGATGTCGCCGGCGGTGGTCGGGGCGTGGTGTTCGTCATAGCCGCGCAGGTCGGCGAACAGCCTGCCGTCCGGGTACTGTTCGGTAACCCGGTGCGCCCAGCGGACGGCGAGACCGGTTTTGCCGACGCCCGCGACGCCGGTGATCAGTCCGACGGTGGGGGTGCGCCCGCCGACGTCGTCCTGACCGTCCACCAGGGCGTCGAGGGCGGCGAGTTCCTCGCCCCGTCCGGCGAATCCGGGTACGTCCGGCGGGAGTTCGGACGGGACGACCTGCCCGCGCGCCGCCGCCGGATCGGGTGGGCTCTCCGGGGGCAGCGCCCCCAGGGAGGGGTCGTCGCGCAGGATCGCGTCGTGCAGTTCCTGGAGCTCGGGGCCCGGTTCCATGCCCAGCTCGTCGATGAACTGGCGCCGCGCCTCCCGGAAGCTCTCCATCGCCTCCGCGCGCCGGCCGGCCCGGTACTGGGCGAGGATCAGGTGGTAGCGGGTGCGTTCGCGCAGCGGGTGTTCGCGTACGGCCGCCGCGAGTTCCGGCAGCAGGAGTTGATGTCGGCCGAGGTCCAGTTGCACGCTCGTGTGCGCCTCGTAGGCGTTGATGCGGACCTCTTCCCAGCGGGCCGCCTCGTCCTCCACGAGCTGACCGGTCACCCCGGCCAGGGCTGGGCCCCTCCACAGGGCGAGCGCCTCCGCGTAGAACCGCGCCGCGTCGGCCGGTCTCTGCTCGCGGACCGCGATCTCGGCCTCCGCCACCAGCTCGGTGAAGGTGACGGTGTCCAGGGTGTGGCCCTCGGCGCGCAGCAGGTACCCGGGGTGCGCGGTGGCGATGACCTCCTCGGTCACGCCCTCGGCCTTGAAGGCCTTGCGCAGGGCCGCGATGACGATGGCGACCTGAGTGCGCGCGGTGGCCGGAGGCCTCCCGTTCCACACTACGTCCACCAGGGTGTCAACGGGCACGATTCGACCGGGACTCAAAAGCAAAAGGGCCAGAATCGTACGTTGCCGGGCACCTCCTACCAGAACCGATCGCTCCCCCGCGGTGGCCATAAGTGGACCAAGAATTCTGAAACTGAGTCGCTCGCCCAATGTGTCTCCCCCCGTCACTGACCGGGCCCGGCCAGCGGCAGCAGCCTACCTGTCTGCCGCTGACAGAAAAGAGGCACGGCATAAGCCATGTGGCTGGTGAGGCACCCATGACCGAAAGCTGATCCGTCATGTGGCGATTGGCTGAAACTCGCTCTCGCGCGTCTCCTCGCGACCTCATCGAGAGGGCAAACATCAAGCCAAGCGACGGCAAACCGGAAACCCGGTGTCGTCGGGGCCTTCGGCCTTCGGTTCGGCTCAGGCGTCGGTGGGCAGCAGGGTGTGCGGACTCAGCAGACCGGTGGGGTCGAGGGCCGCCTTGATCGAGCGCATCACGGCGATGTCGGCGGCCGATCGGGTCAGGTGCAGGTACGGGGCCTTGGCGCGGCCGATGCCGTGTTCGGCGCTGATGCTGCCGCCAGCGGCGGCGACGCGGTCGAGCACCGCCTCGGTGACGGCTTCCTCGTCGGCGGGCGCGACGCCGAGGAGGTTCACGTGGACGTTCCCCTCCGCGAGGTGACCGAAGACGTACGGGCTCCCCCGGCCGGCCAGGAGCGCCGGCAGGTCGGCGACGAAGCCGGGCAGCGCGGCGAGGGGCACGGTGACGTCGAGCTTCAGCGGGATCCCGGCGGCGTTGATCGACTCGGTGTGCCGCTCCCGGTACGCGGCCAGGCGGCGGCGGTCCGCGTCCTGGAGGGCGACGGCCACCTCGCGCACGTCGGCCTCCTCCAGCAGCTCGGCCAGTTCCCCGGACGGATCGCGGCGGCCCGCGCACTCGACGAGGAGATGGACGGGGTGGGCGCTGCGGAAGGGGGCCGGCAGTCCGCTCCGCTCCAGGACCAGGGCCAGGCCGTCGGCCGTGAAGAACTCCGCCAGTTCCAGCGATTCGAGCAGCCGCAGCCGCCCCAGGACGGCGATGGCCGAGGCGAGGGAGTCCAGGGCCAGCAGCGCCGTGACCCGGTGCGGAAGGTGCGGGACCAGGCGCAGTCGGGCCCTGGTGACGACGGCGAGGGTGCCCTCGCTGCCGACGAGCAGGCCGGTGAGGTCGTAGCCGGTGTTGTCCTTGGGCAGCCCGGCGAGCCGGTCGAGGACGCCGCCGTCGGCCAGGACGGCTTCCACGCCGGCGACGTTGGCGCGGGTGGTGCCGTACTTGACGACGCGCTCGCCGCCCGCGTTGGTGGCGATCATCCCGCCCAGGGTGGCGGAGTCCCGCGCGGCGAGGTCGACGCCGAACTCCCAGCCGAGCGGCCGAAGATGCCGCTGGAGCGCGGCCAGGGGCAGGCCCGCGCCGACGGTGATCCGCCGCGCGTCCGGGTCGAGGGGGCCGATCCCGGTGAGCCGGCGCAGCGACAGGACGACCTCGCCGCCGTCGGGGCCGGGAACGGAGCCGCCGACCAGGCCGGTGTTGCCGCCCTGCGGGAGAACCGGAACCCCGGAGCCGTGGCACAGTCGCAGCACGGCGGCGACCTCGGCGGTGTCGGCGGGGCGGACCACGCAGCGGGCGCGGCCGGTGTAGCGGCCGGTGAAGTCGGTCTCGTAGGAGGCCCGCACGGCGGGGTCGGTCAGCACGTGGGCGTCCCCGACCACGGCGGTGAGCTGCTGGACGAGTCGCTCGCGATCCACGTGTACCGGCCAGTCCTCTCGGGACGTCAGCGTGCGGTGGAACCGCGCGGCACACGGGCCGCCGCGGGTGGAACCGGCCCGCATCCTAGGCTAGGCGGCGACCGACCACTGCGGACACCCCCGTGACCCACTGTGGCCCGCCACCCGCCTCTGCCGTGCGTTCCGGCATCCAGTGAACTGGACCCGACCCACACCGCTCTCAAGCGAACTAGACCGCCCGAGCGTGGAGAACATACGTCGCACATGACCGGGACTGTCAAGTCGGATAGAGTGACCGCCACCCAAGCGGAGGCACCGTCCAGTCAAGTAGAGACCCGTAGATGACCCACCACACCGCGACCGCGATCGTTCGACGACAACGACGACGAATCCAGGCTGGGAGTTGCCTCGATGGGTGACCACGGCGCCGACACTCGCGGTCCGCTGGGCGATCGTCTCGACCACCTGATCAACACGCTGCACCCCAAGGGCCGCGGTCCCTACACCTACCAGGAAATCGCCGACGCGATCCGTCGGCAGGCGAAGGACGGCGAGCCGACGGTCTCCCACGGGACCATCCACAGCCTGCACACCGGGAAGGTCCGCAACCCGAGCGTGGACACCCTGCGCGCACTGGGCCGGTTCTTCGGGGTCGGGCCCACCTACTTCCTCGACGACGAGGTGGCGGCCCGCACCGACGCGCGCATCAGGGAGCTGCGGGAGGGCGCCGACCGCGCCGAAGCCGGCCGCGAACTGGCCGACGTCCTCCAGGACAACCACGTCAGGGCCGTCGCCTTCCGGTTGAGCGGACTCTCCGCCACCGCCCTGCGCGGGATCAAGACCATCGTGGAAGGCGCCCGTCAGGCGGAGGGGCTGCCGAGGCTGGACCAGGTACCCCCGGCCGAGCCCGGCGCGTCCCCGCGCCCGTAGGGTCCTACGCCATGAGCAGAGCAAGACCTGCGCACCCGTACGACCGCTGTGGCCGACTGCCACGGCACCGGGCCGCGCCAGGCGAAGACGGTCGAGACGAAGACGGTCGAGACGAACACAGTCCAGGCGAAGACAGTCCAGGTGACGTGCGGGCCGGAACGGAAAATGCCATGAGGTGGAGGCGGCGGCGAGCCGATCCCTGTGCCGCGATCGCGGCCGGCCTGCACATCCCCCACCCCTTCGACCTGTCGGCGTTCTGCGAGGGCCTCGCGGCGCAGCGCGGGCGACCGTTGGTCCTGCTGCCGCTGGACGGGCCACCGCAGCCGGATCTGCCCTGCGGCATCTGGATCGGGCTGGACTCGGCGGATCTGGTCTTCTACGAGCAGAGCGCGTCCGATCTGCTGCGGATCCAGATCATCCTCCACGAGATATCCCACATGCTCCTGGGCCACGTGGCCCCACAGCCGGCCCTTCCCGAGGACGCCACGGAGGCCGAGGCGGCGTCGGTCGCCGCGCACTTCGAGCAGTTGGTCTCCCGTACGGCGGCGGCCGTGACCGGCCGGGGCGACCACGCCCTCGCGGCGGACCTCGTACGGGCCGAAGCCGACCGGCTCCAGGAGTCCCTGGCCGCGCCGCGGCCCGGCGACGAGGAACTGGACCTGTCGGGCAGCCGCATCCTGAGCCTGCTGGGCCGCACCAAGTTCGACTCGGACCAGGAACAGGCCGCCGAGACCCTGGCCACCCTCGTCCTCGAACGCATCAGCCGGGTCGAGGGAGGACGCGCCACCTCCGAGCGCGCCGCGGACGTCATCCACCGGCTCAACGACGCCTTCGCCCACCCCGCCCGCACCCACCGGAACCGATGAGCCTCCTCAAAACCACGATCGTGGTCATGCTGTGGTCGGTGGCGCTGTGGCGCCTGCCCTCCGCGATACGCGTCCCCGCACAGCGCTCCCTGTGGCTGGCCTTCACCGGCCTCGCCCTGGCGTCAACGCTCGCCATGCCCGCCGTCAGCCTCGCCATTGACACCGCCGGCGGCGTCAACAACCTCTCGGTGCCCGCCAAGCACTTCGTCGGCATCATCGCCTGCGGCGCCGTCCTCGACTTCGTCGTCTCGATGGCCCGCCCCCAGATCGCCCACCGGACGCGGCTGCCCCACCTTGCCGTGGCCCTCGCGGTGATGACCGTCATGGGCGTCCTGTTCGCACGGGCCGACCAGCCCACACGCGTCGAGAACTTCTACCAGGCCTACGCCGGCATGCCGGCCGCCACCGCCTACCTGCTCACCTTCACCACCTACCTCGGCGTGGCGATGGCCGTCTCGACGTGGCTGTTCCTCTCCTACGCGCGCCACGCCGGCGCCCGCTCGCTCCGCACGGGCCTGCGCGTACTGGGCACCGGCACCGCGGTGGGCGTCGTCTACGCGGCGATCCGCGTCACCGAACTGGTCACCAGCCTCCTGGACCACGACGTCCCCCTGCCCGACGACACCACGCAGCACCTCGCCGACCTGGTCGAGTACGTCGCCATCGGCCTGATCGTCATCGGCAACTCCATCCCCGCCGCGGGCATCCTGGCCCGCACCGCCGCCGAACGGCGCGCGCAGCGGCGCCTCGGCGCCCTGTGGGCCTCACTGACCGAGGCGGTGCCCGGCATCGTGCTGCCCGCCACCGCGCGCCGCAGCGTCCGGGTCCGCCTGCACCGGACGGTCATCGAGATCCGGGACGCCGGACTGGGCCTGATGCCCTACGTATCGCCCGAGGACCGCGACCGGGCCGACCGCGTGGCGGCGGAGGCCGGACTGCGCGGCGAGGAACGCGAGGCGATGGCGGAGGCCCTGTGGCTGCGCGCCGCCCGCGCCGCCAAGCTCCGGGGCAGTCCGCCGCTCTCCTCCCCGGCCCGCCACGGCGGCACCGCACTCGAAGACGTCGACTTCCCCGCGGAGGTCCGCCGGCTGCTCCTGATCAGCGCGGCCTACCACTCCGACACCGCCACCTCGTTCCCGGAGCCGTCATGACCCCGCCCGCCACCTCCACCCCGCCCGACACGGACACGGCGCCGGAACCGCGCTTCGCCCGCCTGGTCACCGACGGCCTCGAACCGCGGAACTGGATCATCGCGGTCACCCTGCTGATGGGCTGGCACGCCGACCGTCTCGCCGGCGTCGGCTGGGGCCTGGTGTCCGCCTTCTTCTGCGGCGTCGTCCCGATCCTGTTCATCAAGTGGGGGGAACGACGCGGCCACTGGGGTGACCGCCACGTACGCCGCCGCCAGGACCGCCTGCTGGTCATCCCCGGCATCATGCTCTCCGTCGCCGCCTGCATCGCGCTCATGAAGGTCTTCGACGCCCCTCAGGAGATGATCGCCCTCATCGCGGCGATGCTCGCGGCCCTGGTCGTCATCCTGGCCGTCACGACGGTGTGGAAGGTCTCCGTCCACACCGCCGTCTCCTCCGGCGCCCTCGTCATGCTCGCCTTCGCCTACGGCCCCTGGGCCCTGGCCGCCTACCCCCTGGTGGCCCTGGTCGGCTGGTCCCGCGTGGCCCTGCGCGACCACACCCTCGCCCAGGTCCTGGTAGGCACCGCCCTGGGCGCCGCCACGGCGGCCCCGGTCTTCACCCTCCTGCGCTGACGGCTCGGGCACGTCCCGGATCAGTCGTCCAGCAGGGCCCGGCGGAGCCGCTCGACGGTTTCCCGGCCGATTCCGATGTGTGCGGCGAAGGCGGGAACCGAGCCGTGCTCGGCCTCCACCCGCTGGAGGAAGAGCGACATGTTGTCCCGCGGGGCGACCAGCATGGCCGGCGGAACGTACGCCCACGCCGTCTGGGTGTCGTCCTCGTTGCCGCCCGCCACGGAGGCCTCCCACCGGGCGGTCGCCTCGTCGCTGAGCGCGTAGTCGTCGGCGATCGTCTCCGCCGGCACGTCCAACAGCCGCAGCACCAGGGCCGCCAGCACCCCCGTACGGTCCTTGCCCGCGGCGCAGTGGAACACGGCGGGCAGTCCGTCCGGCTCGGCCAGGGCTTCCACCGCGGTCCTCAACGCGGCGGCGCCCGTGACGGCGGTGTACCAGTAGTGCCGCGCGGCGAAGTCCTCCCGTTCGAGGTCCGCCGGGTCACCGGCGGACCAGTCCGGGGTCTCCGGCAGCAGCGGCAGGAGGAGCCTGCGGCCCGACCAGCCGGCCGGTGGGGTCCAGGCCCGCGTCTCGGCCTCGACCGGGGTCCGCAGGTCGATCACGGTCGACACGCCCAGCGCGGCGAAGGCGTCCGAGCCGCATGCCGTCATCCGGTGCAGGCCGTCGGACCGGTACAGCTTGCGCCAGGCCACCGCCTTGCCGTCCGCGGTGCGGTAGCCGCCCAGGTCGCGGTAGTTGAAACAGCCGTCCACGTCGACGAAACGGGAAGGCGGGGCGCCGCTCATGACGGGTCTTCCCCACCGTGCGGGGGCCACCAGGCGTGGAAGTGGGACGGCGGGCCGTGTCCGGTGCCGACACCCAGGGAGTCGGCGTGGCGCAGCGCCTCCGTCAGGTAGCTCTTGGCGTCGGCGATCGCGCCCATCCAGTCCGGGCGCTGCGGGCGCAGCGCCGCGATCGCGGAGGACAGGGCGCATCCGGTGCCATGGGTGTTCTTGGTGTGCACCCGGGGTGCGCTGAGCCAGGTGGTGCGCTCTCCCTCCCGGAAGAGGTCGACGCTGTCCTCGCCCGCCAGGTGGCCGCCCTTCAGCAGGACGCGCGGGCACAACTCGGCGAGGCGACGCGCCTGCTCGTACATCCCCTCCTCGTCGTGCGCGGACTCCTCGCCCAGCAGTTCGGCGGCCTCCGGGAGGTTCGGGGTGACCAGGTCGACGAGCGGCAGCAGCCGGGTGCGCAGCGCGACCACGCTGTCGGCGGCGAGCAGCCGGTCACCGCTCTTGGCCACCATGACGGGGTCCAACACCACGTGGCGCGGGCGGTGCCTGGTCAGCCGGTCCGCGACCACCTCCACCAGGCGGGCGTCGCCCAGCATCCCGATCTTGACGGTGTCGATGCGGACGTCGGCCAGGAGCTCGTCGAGCTGGCTCTCCAGGAACTCCGGCGGCGGGTAGTGCACGGCGCTCACGCCCCGCGTGCTCTGGGCGGTCAGCGCGGTGACGACGCCGGTCCCGTAGGCGCCGAGGGCCGAGAACACCTTGAGGTCGGCCTGCAGACCGGCCCCGCCGCTGGGGTCGCTGCCGGCGATGGTGAGGGCGACGGGGATCACTCGGCACCGTCCCGGTCGGGCAGTGCCGGGGACGAGGCCTGTGCCCAGAACCGCTTGGGGATGCGGCCGGAGCGGCGTGCGTCGAAGCCCGCCGCCACCCCGGCGGCCATGGCCCGGCCCATGCGCTCGGGGTCCTTCGCCCGGGTGATGGCGCTGGCGAGCAGCACGGCGTCGCAGCCGAGTTCCATGGCCAGCGCGGCGTCGCTCGCCGTGCCGATGCCGGCGTCCAGGATGACGGGCACCCCGGCCGCCTCGACGATCATCTCGATGTTCTGCGGGTTCGAGATGCCGCGTCCGGTGCCGATGGGCGAGCCCAGCGGCATGACGGCCGCGCAGCCCACGTCCTCCAGCCGACGCGCCACCACGGGATCGTCGGTGGTGTACGGGAGGACGATGAACCCCGCGTCGACGAGCTGCCCGCACGCCTCGACGAGTTCCGTCACGTCGGGCAGCAGGGTCCGCTCGTCGGCGACGACCTCCACCTTGATCCAGTCGGTCTCCAGTGCCTCGCGGGCCATCTTGGCGGTGTAGACGGCCTCGGCCGCGCCGCGGCAGCCCGCGGTGTTCGGCAGGACCGCGATGTCCAGTTTCCGCAGGAGTTCCAGGACTCCGCTGCCGCCGCCGGCGTCGACCCGGCGCAGTGCGACCGTGGTCATTTCCGTGCCGGAGGCCACCAGGGCCCGTTCGAGCACGGACAGGTTCGCGGCCCCGCCCGTTCCCGTGATGAGTCGGGAGCCGAATCGGCGCCCCGCGATCGTCAGTTCCTCAGCCACCCTGCACCGCCGTGAGTATCTCGATGGTCGTGTTCTCGGCCAGTGCCACGTTCCACCGGCCGCGTGGAAGGACCTCGCCGTCGACCGCGACGGCGACTCCGCGTTCCGGTACCTCCAGCTTCGCGACGACGTCGGCCGCGGTGCAGCCTTCGGCGACCGTCTGCCGTTCTCCGTTGACGATGACGTTCATGCGAATCTCCTCGGGTGGGCCGCCGCGGCCTCGGGAAGGGCCCGGTCGTCGAGTTCGGCCAGTACCGCGTCGGCGGTGAGCGGGGCCAGGAGCAGGCCGTTGCGTCCGTGTCCGGTGGCCAGCACGGTCCTCGCGTCGACCCGGCCGATGAGCGGCACGTTGTCCGGGGACATCGGCCGCAGACCGGCGTCGGCGGCGACGAGCTCGTACTCGGCGACCGTGGGCAGGATCGTCTCCGCGTCGGCGATCAGGTCCCGGACCCCTCCGACGGTCACCTCACGGTCGTGACCCACCTCGTGCTGGGTCGCGCCGATGACGAGCCCGTCGTGGCGCGGTACGAGATACACGCGGCGCCCGTACACCAGGCCGCGGACGGTCCGTCCGGGCGGTGGGAGCACCCCGGCGCGCGACCGTACCCGCAGGATCTCCCCCTTGGCGGCCCGTACGCGGGCCATCGGGTGCAGTGCGGCGGAGTGCGCCCCGGCCGAGAGCACGATCTGGTCCGCGGCCAGGGCGGACAGGTCCGTCACCCGTTCCCGCACCAGACGGACCCCGGCCGCCGTGCAGGCGGCCTGCAGCGCGGCGAGAAGCAGCCGGTTGTCGACGGCCAGGTCCTCGGGAACGTCCAGTGCGGCCCGGATGCCCTGGGACAGCGCGGGCTCGCGGCGCCGCAGTTCCCGGCCGGTCAGCCGGGCGACCGGTCTGCCGTGCTCGGCCAGCCAGTCCGCGAGGACGTCGAGTTCCTTGAGGTCCGCCGAATCCATGCCGACGATCACGGTGCCGTCGGTGCGCAGCCCGGACGGCAGCCCCGATGCGGCGGCGAGGCGTTCGGCGAACTCGGGCCACCGGCCCAGCGACAGGGCGCTGATCCCCAGCAGTTCCTCCTCGCCCGGCCACCCCTCGGAGGAGGCGGCGAGCATGCCGCCCGCCACCCAGGAGGCGCCGCGGGCCGGATCCGGGTCGTACAGGGTGACCGTCCAGCCGGCGGCAGCCGCCCGCCAGGCCACGGTCAGGCCGATGGCGCCGGCACCGACGACGGCCAACCGCTTCATCCAGCTGCCCCGGACACGGCCCGGCGGACGGCGGCGGACACCTGGTCGGCGAGTGCCAGGTCGTCGTCGCCGACGGTGATGACGGTGACGTCGGCGACGGTGTGCAGGCCCCGCACCAGGAACGCGTACTCGGCGTCCGGCTCCAGCAGCAGGACGACCGGCTTGCCCATCGCGGAGGCCCAGCCCAGCTCCACATGGGTGCCCGGCGAGGCGGGGGCCCCGGGGAACGCCACGAAGACGTCACTGGCGGAGATTTCGTCGAAATCGAGCCGGGTGCACTCCTCGGGGGTCAGGAAGGCGGCGCCCCAGCTCTCACGCCGGTGGGCGTTGTGCACGACGTGGCCCTCGGAGTCGAGGCGGTCGAGGAGGGCCTCGAAGCGTCGGCGGTGCTTCTTGTCCATTTCTCCGGTGGCCGGGTCGACGATCCCCTTGAAGGGGCCACCGAGAAATACCGTGCCGGTGGACTTTTCGGTCATCACTTCACTCCTGTGACGATGAGGAACGGAGGGTGGACGCGCTCCGCGGTGAGTTCGGGATGCGGCGCCGGGGCGTCGGGCGGGCCGTCGCCGAGGAGGGGTTCGTGGGCCCGGACATCGGTGAAGCCCGCCTCGGTCAGCGCGTCGAGGTAGACCTCGCGGGGCCAGTGGTGGTCGACGAGTTCGAGGGTTCCGCCGGCGGGGACGTCCAGCAGTACGCGGCGGAGTTCCCCGGTGGAGTAGGTCCTGCCGGGGTCGCCGTTGCGGAACTTCGAGAACTGCACGCCGGTGGTGGCGGGGTTGGTGTCGAGGACCGCGTAGCGGGCGCCGGGCCGCAGGACACGGTGGACCTCGGCGACGATGGCGCGGATGGCGTCACGGTCACCGATGTTGATGAAGACGTAGCAGGACATCGCCGCGTCGACGGATCCGGACGGCAGGAAGTCCAGCCGACCGCTCTCGACCTGCCGGTAGCCGATCCTGGGGTGGGAGCGGCGGGCACGGGCGATGTCGAGCATCCGCGCGGAGATGTCCGCGCCGATGACGTCCGTGTCGTCGAAGGCCTCGACGACGCGCCGGGCGACCTTGCCCGGCCCGCAACCGTAGTCCAGTACCGTGCGCACCCCGGGGGTCCCCAGGCGCAGCTCGGCGAAGACGGCCGGATAGCCCACGACCCGCTCGGGCAGGTCGTCGTAGGCCTCGAAGCCGGACGCCACGTCCGGTGCGTCCTTCCAGTTCGTACCCATGGGGAACCTCTCTCAGTTCTGCGGGCGGCCCGGGACGGCCGGCAGGGACGGCCATCGGTGCGACAGGAGCCATCGGTGGACGGGCCAGAGCCGGCCGAGGAGGGCCTCGTCGACCGGCTCCTCTCGGCGCAGCCGCCGGTGGACCTCGAACAGGAGCACCACCTGGACCCAGTAGTCGGGCAGATCGAGACGTTCGTCGCCCAGTCGGAGCTCGTTTCGCCGCAGGGCCTCCTCCAGGCGGAGCACCTCGCGTACGTGGGGCCGGTTGTCCCCCTCGGGCAGGGCGGGGAAGGTGAACTCCGGCTCCCGCCCCGAGGCGGGGTCGGCCAGGACCGCCGCCACGCGCTCGCGGTCCGGGTCGTACACGTGCAGTGAACCCGCGAAGTGCGTGTACTCGCCGAGTTGGACGCCCAGTTCCCGGGCGAGCATCTCCTGCAGGAAGGTGAAGGAGAACACGTCGCTCGACATGCCGCGGTAGGCGTCGTTGGCCCGCATCATGGCGACCGCGTGCAGCGCTCCCTCACGGAGCAGGAACTGAAGGCCGAGCGTGCACGAGACGTCGGGGTTGCCCGGCGTGAGCAGTTCCTCGCTGCGGAAGATCTGCAACACGGCCCGCTTGCTGTCCGGATCGCCGCGCAGCTCGTCGACGACGCGCTGCCACTGGCTCCGGCCGTCGCCGTCCCGGCCGAACAGGGCGCGGCCGTACGCGGTGCCGGTCAGCCGGACGCCGTCGGCGGAGTACTTGCGCATGCCGGGTGCGTAGTACGCGATGAAGTCGAGGTCGTCGCGCCCGGAGAGGTACCACAGGGCCTCGGCGTAGTTGAAGACGATGTTCAGCCGACGGGCCGGGGCCAGGGGCACGCGCTGGGTGGGGTCCAGCAGCCGATAGCGCACGCCGAGCTGTTCGACGCTGGGGAATCCGCGAGGCGAGTTCCGGTATTCGGGCTGCTCGAAGACCGACCGGAGTACGGCCGGGTAGGCGTGGTGGAAGGTCTTGAAGTCCATGGGGTGCTCAGTTCTGTCGCTGGGGCCGGCCGGCCGTGTGCGCGGTGATCACCGACGTGAGGTGGGCAGCGGCGCTCCGCGCGTCGTCCGCCGCGGTGAGCGCCCGGACCACGGCGATCCCCCGTGCGCCGGCGTCGAGTACGGCGGGCAGCCGGCCGGGGCCGATGCCGCCGATCGCGAACCAGGGGCGGGGGTCCCCGGTCGCCGCGGCGGCGCGCACCAGGTCCAGCCCCGCCACGGGACGTCCGGGCTTCGTCGGGGTCTGCCAGCAGGGCCCGACGGCGAAGTAGTCGAGGTCCGGGTCCGCCAGGGCCACCGCCAGCTGGGCGGTGTCGTGCGTGGACCGTCCGATCGCGGTCCCGCCGCCCACGATCTCGCGGGCACGGGAGAGCGGCAGATCGCCCTGGCCGAGGTGGAGGACGTCGGCTCCGGCCGCACGGGCGAGGTCGGCGCGGTCGTTCACCGCGAGCAGGGCCCCGTGCCTGCGGCAGGCTGCGCGCAGCACCGCCAGGGCCTCCAGGGCCTCCCCCGCTTCAAGTGGCCCGTACTTCCGTTCGCCCGCGGATCCCTTGTCGCGGAGCTGGATGACGTCCACTCCACCGGTCAGGGCCGCGTCGGCGAAGTCCGCGAGGTCGCCGGAGTCGCGGCGGGCGTCGGTGCAGAGGTAGAGAGTGGCCTCGGACAGGCGTTGTCGCGTGTCCACCCGGTCAGACACCCGATCCGTGTCCGGCCGCGCCGCCGGTCTTGGCGAGCGGGCCGTCCCCGGCGTGCCACACCAGGTCGAAGGAGAACGCGCTGATCCGCCAGCCCTCGGAGCCGCGTACCGTCTGCGCCTCGTAGTGGCCGCCCACGGTGAAGTGCTCGCCTGGGTTCTCCCGGTGCGGTACGTGGACCGCCGTCAGGTGCGCCTGGACCCGGGCGCGGTCGCCGTCGAGCCGGATGTCGTAGTTGGACGCGATGTGGTGGGTGCGTTCGAAGGTCTCGCGGGCCATCTTCTGGAACGCGACGAGTCCGTCCCGGCCGGTGAACTCACCTATGGGGAAGGTGAGGTGGACGTCGGCGGTGAACACCGCGTCCAACCAGTCGTCGTTGTCGCGGTCCTTGTCGAGGTGCCGGAGGTAGCGGTCGCACACGCCGGCGATCTCGATCCGGTCGGCGTGGGCGCGGAGCCCGTCCTGCAGGGCGGCCAATGCTTCGTCGGTCGGTGCCATGGTTCTCTGCGGTCCTCTTCAGTTCTGGTCGTGAGTGGCGCGGGCGCGGTTGAGGGCGCCGATCAGGACGTCGGTCTCGGCAGCTCCGCTGACCGTTTCGCCACCCGGGAAGACATAGGTCGGCACGGCGGAGACGCCGTTGAGGCGGGCCGCGGCGGCCTGCTCGCGGACCTCGGCGGTGCCTTCGCCGGAGGCCAGGAACTCCTTCGCCGTGGCGCCGTCGATGCCCGAGGCCTCGGCCAGCCGCGCCAGCTCGGCGTGGTCGGCGATGTTGTGTCCGTCGCGGAAGTGGGCGTCGAAGACGGCCGTGGCGAGCGCGGCGACGGTGTCGGCGGGGTAGTGGCGGGCGGCGAACCACATCAGGCGGTGCGCGGGCAGGGTGCCGACCGCGAGGGCCTGGTCGAAGCGGAACTCGACCCCCTCCGCGGCGCCGAGCAGGGTCATGCCGTGGAGCATCGTCTCGGCCTGCTGCCGGCTGCCGAAGACCCCGGCCATGGCGTCCAGGAGCGGTACGGGGTCCTCGGTGCCGTCCGCCTCGGGGTCGAGCCGGAAGGGGCGGTGGACCAGTTCGACGTCCCCCTCCATTCCGGCCTCCGTCACGGCGCGCTCGAACCGGTGGGCGCTCAGGCGGCACCACGGACACGCGAAGTCCCGGTAGACATCGACCTTCATTTCGTTCCCTTCGTGGATGACGACGTGGCGAGGCGGCCGGCGTGGGCGAGGGCCTGCGCCCAGCTCGCCCCCGCTCGGACCAACCGGCGCAGCCCGGGGACGGCGCCGGCCCGGTTGACCGCCAAGGCGCCGGCGAGCCGGTCGCCGGACCGGTAGAGGGCGATGAAGCACGGGGTGGCGGTGTCGCCGAGGATTTCCACCTGCTCGCCCTCGGGCAGGCCGACGAACTGGATGCGGTGCCCGTACCACTGCGACCAGAAGTACGGGACCGTGGTGCACGGCTCGGCAGGGCCCGGACCGACCGCGTTGCGCGCCGCCAGGGCGCCCTGCTCCGCGGCGTTCGTCCAGTGCTCCAGCCGCAGCGTCCGCCCGTGGCCGGCGAGTTGCCGGCGTGCGACGTCACCGGCGGCCCACACGCCCGGGGTGCCGGTCGCCAGGTACGGATCACAGAGCACCCCGTCCCGGACGGCCACGCCGGATCCCGCGAGCCATTCGGTGGCGGGTGCGGCGCCGATGCCGACGACGACGAGGTCGGCCTCGACGGCGGAGCCGTCGGAGAGCAGGACGCGTTCGACCCGCCCGTGCCCCTCGATGCCGGTGACGGTGGTGTCGCAGCGCAGCTCGGTGCCGTGCGTGGTGTGCAGGTCCGCGAAGACCGCTCCCGTCTCCGCTCCGAGGGAGCGGCTCATCGGCGCGGGGAGGGCTTCGACCACGGTGACGTCGAGTCCGCGCCGGCGGGCCTCCGAGGCGACCTCGGAGCCGATGAATCCGGCGCCGACGACCACGGTGCGGGCACCGGCGTCGAGTGCGCGCCGGACGGCCCGAGCGTCGTCGAGGGTGCGCAGGGGGTGCACGCCGTCGAGGGGCGGGGCGGGGGGCCGGTGCGCCGGGAGTACCCGTGGCCGGGCCCCGGTGGCGATGACGAGGGCGTCGTAGGGGATCTCGGCGCCGCCCACCGTCACCGTCCGTGCCGTCGGGTCGAGCGCCGTCGCCGGTTCGCCGAGCAGCAGTTCCACGCCGAGGCCGTCGCGCAGGAGCGCGGCATCGGGGTGGGTGGGTGGCGGCGGCTCTTCCTCCGCCGCCAGGAACTCCTTGGACAGGGGTGGCCTGTCGTACGGAAGGTGCTCCTCGGCGCCGACCAGGGTGACCCGGCCGTCGAAGCCGCACTCGCGGGCCGCGGTGACCGCCCGCAGGCCCGCGAGCGAGGCGCCGACGACCACCAGCCGCCGAGGCGTCACCGCGCCCTCAGCGCGTTCACCGGGCAGACCCGCACCGCCCCGGCCGCCGCCTCCTGCCGGTCCGGCGGCACCTCGTCGCCGTCGAAGAGCACGACGAGGTCGCCTTCGTCATCGATGCGGAACAGCTCGGGCGCGACCTCCTCGCACACGCCGTGGCCCTCGCACCGCTGTGCGTCCACGAATATCTTCATCGTCGTGCGCTCCTGACGCTCCGTGTCCGGATCTCACACATGGAGGGTGGTGGGCAGGGTGGACATGGCCCTGATGTGGTTGTTGACCCGCCAGACCGGCCGGCCGACCTCGATGCGGCGGACCCGCTTGGCGAGTGCGGTGAGCAGTGCGTTGCCCTGTAGCCGGGCCAGGCCCTGGCCGACGCAGCCGTGGATGCCGTGGCCGAATCCCACGTGGTTCCTCGCGTCGGCGCGGGTCACGTCGAACACCTCGGGGTTGTCCCAGTACCGTTCGTCGCGGTTGGCCGAGGCGTACAGCATCAGGACGCGGGAACCGGCGGGCAGGAACCGTCCGCTCAGGTCGTGGTCCCGGGTCACCAGACGGGAGAAGGCCCGGATCGGCGACTCCAGGCGAACGGTCTCGTTGAAGGCGTTGTTCACCAGCGACGGGTCCCGCCGGATCGCGTCCCACTGGTCCGGGTTCGTGCCGAGCAGCCACAGGGCGCTCGACAGCGCGGAGATGGTGGTGTCCAGGGACGGCAGGAGGTAGTCGCCGATCAGCGAGGGCAGCAGCTTCGGGTCGATGCGACCGGCGTCGGCCGCGGCGACCAGGTCGGCTCCCCAGCTGCCCTCCCGGAGCCGGCCCGGCCGGGCCATCTCCGCGATGTACTCCCACATGCCCTTCATCAGGGGTACGTCGGCGAGGGAGCGCTCGTTCATCGGCCCGATGGTGTTGAACGCGGCGGAGGCCCAGTCGAGGAAGTGCTCGCGGCCCTCGGCCGGCCAGCCGAGCAGGTCGGGCACGACCGAGGTGGGGAAGACGTGGGCGAAGTCGGCCACCCCGTCGAAACTGCCCTGCCGGACGAGCCGTTCGACGAGTTCGTCGGCGAGCCGCTCGAAGTCCTCGCGGTGGGCGCGCAGGGCCTTCGGGGTCAGCGGGCCGTTGATGAGACCGCGCACGTGGTCGTGGTAGGGCGGGTCGCTGGCCAGGGTCGTGCCGCGCATCCGCTCGTTGATCGCGTCGTTGAGCGCCACTCCGGAGCCGGAGGAGAAGGTCTCGTGGTCGTGGAGGGCGTCGTACACGTCCCGGTACCTGGCCACGGCCCACACCTGGTATTGCTCCAGCCAGACTGCGGGGCCGATGTCCCGCAGGGCGCGGTAGGGCTCGTAGGGCGAGAGGATCGCCTCTTCGGAATACGGGTCGATGTCGCTCTGTGGCGTGGCCGCCGTGGCCATGGTGACGGTTCCTTTGTCTCGTTGCGGCGGGATGGTCAGGCGCGTACGGCTTCCACGACGCTGCACAGGCCGCCGGGGACGACCCGGCTCAGTTCGAGTCCGGCCTCGCGGAACAGCGCCCGGAACTCGTCCTCGGTCCGCTGGCGACCGTCGCAGAGGACCAGCATGTTCAGGTCCATCAACTTGACGGTCGGCGCGTGTGCCGGGCCGCTCGGCATGACCGCCTCGACCAGGAGCACGCGTGCGTCCGCGGTCATCGCGGCGCGGCAGTTGGCCAGGATCCGAACGGAGTGCTCGTCGTCCCAGTCGTGGATGATGTTCGACATCAGGTAGGCGTCGCCGCCGGCGGGGACGGACTCGAAGAAGTCGCCCCGGTGCTTTTCCACGCGGTCCGCGACTCCGGCGTCCTCGAAGGCCCGACCGGCGGCAGCGATCACCTCGGGCTGGTCGAAGAGCACGCCCTGGGCGTCGGGGTTCGCGGCGAGTACGGCGGCGAGCAGCGCGCCCTGTCCGCCGCCGACGTCGACGATCTTGCGGAAGGAGCTGAAGTCGTAGGCGTTCACGACGGGCGCGATGAGGCCCGAGGACGCCTCGGTCATCGCCCCGTTGAACACCCGGGCCGTGTGCGTCTCCTCGCGCAGGTACTCCCACACCGAGCGGCCGTGCACGGCCGCGAAGGCGGACCGGCCGGTGAGCACCGACTCCGCCAGCCGCGACCAGGTGAAGCGGTCCGCCGGCTCGCCGACCCACCTGGCGAAGTTGCGCATGGAGCCCGGCGCGTCGCTGCGCAACGCCTCGCCGGTCTCGGTCAGGGCGAAGACCCGTCCCGCTTCCTCGCGGAAGAGGCCGAAGTCGGCGCAGGCGCGCAACAGGCGGTACAGCGTGGGCGCGTCCGCGTCGATGGACTTCGCGATGTCCTCGACGGTCCGCGGCCCCCGCGCCAGTTCGTCGGCGACGCCGAGTTCGGCCGCGGCGCTCACGGCGGCGGACATCCAGCCGGCCGTGGCGAGCTGCAGGATGCGGGCCGAGGGCGGGATCTGGGAGGTTTCGGTCTGCACGGTGGCACAACTCCTAAGGGGAAAGGTCGGGTCAGCCCTGCGCCGAGCGGGAATGCACCACGTGGTAGGTGTTCGCCCACCGGGACGTCACCAGGGATCGGGCGCGGGCGCGGGCGTCGCGGACGTCCCGGGGGCGCTGCTCCTCGGGCAGGGCGTGGAAGGCGTCGTACGCCTCCTTGCCGTCCCACTGGGCGTAGTTGACGAGGAAGGTGCCGTCGAGGCCGCGGAAGTAGGTGTGCGAGCGGTAGCCCGGCACCTCCGCGAGCCATTCCTCGGGCGTGGCGAGGGTGTCGAGCAGTTCCTTCTGGTTCTCCGCGGCGACACCGAGCACGATGATCACCGTGTAGTCGTCGCGGGCGGGTGACAGCTCGGGGGCGCCGTCCAGGCCGGGGTGGCGCTGCACGAACTCGGCCTCCGTCTTCAGCAGGCGTACGGAGGTGGCCAGTTCGTTGAACTTCGGCACCGTCTTCCGCTTGAAGCCCTCCCCGGCGTAGCGCGCTTCCAGGGCTTCGAGGCCGGTCCACTGGATGTAGTTGGCGGTGCCGGGCCGGTCCTGCCCCGCGTGCAGGGTCGAGGAGATCCAGCCGGGGTAGGTGGCGTTGTCGATGATGTCGCGCATGGCGTCCAGCACTTGCTCCTGGCCTGCCGGCGTCTCGGTCTCGAAGAGGTTGAACACGGTCAGGTGGCCGTCGTCCGGCGAGATGAAGGGCACGGGTCTTCCGTTTCTGCGTGTGCGGTGCGTTCCGGTCGGTGTCGCGTGGCGGGGGTGGGCGCTATGCGAGGCGCTCGCCGAACCAGCGGCGGAGCATGTTCGGGAGGGTCGACTTCGCGTCCGGGGAAACCCAGGCGACGTGCCCGTCGGGGCGGACGAGGACGGCTGCCGCGCCCGCGAACGGGTCCCCGGCCGCGGGTGCGGCGGTCACCGTCGTCACCCGGTCCTTCCACCCGGCCGCCGCGTCCCGCAGGTCGCCGTCGTCGGCCAGGTCCAGCAGCACGCCCAGGGCCGGGTGGAGCAGCTCGGTCGTGCTCGTCGATCCGCTGGCCGTGTGCAGTACGTGGTGACCGATCCGCCGTCCGACGAGCGGGTGGCCACCGTCCTCGTCCCCGTAGTGGATGTCGAGGTGGCTGACGGCGCCCGCGAGGTGCCGCTTCACCGAGTCGTGGGCGATCAGCTCGCCGAACAGGGCGCGCAGCGGGTCCATCTCGGGGCCGCCGAGGAACAGCATGCCCTGGGCCCGGGTGTTCACGAGCAGTCGCTCGCCCACCGGGTGGCGCTCGCCGTGGTACGTGTCGAGGAGCCCGGCGGGCGCCCGGCCCCGCACCTCGGCGGCCAGCTTCCACCCCAGGTTGACCGCGTCCTGCACACCGGTGCTCAGCCCCTGCCCGCCGGCCGGCAGGTGGATGTGCGCCGCGTCGCCCGCGAGCAGCACCCGGCCCCTGCGGTACTCGGTGACCTGACGGGTGGCGTCGGTGAACGCGCTCACCCAGTCGGCGTCGCCGCCGTGGATGTCCTCGCCGGTGAGTCGCTGCCAGGCGTCGGCGACCTCCTCGAAGGCCGGCGTCTCGCTGCGGTCCGGCGGCGGGGCGCCGTGCTCGCACACGATGATGCGGTCCACGCCCTCGGCCAGCGGTGCCGCCATCACCATGCCGCCGGGGAGTCGTTCCCCGAGGAACCTGGGCTTCAGCGCGCAGCCCACGACATCGGCGAGGTACATCCCGCGTGTCGCGTCCGTGCCGGGGAAGTCGAACCCGGCGGCCTTGCGGACCGCGCTGTGACCGCCGTCGCAGCCGACGAGGTACCGGGCCCGCAGCGTGCGCACGCCCTCCGGGGTGCCGGCGGTGACGGTCACGCCGTGCCGGTCCTGGTCGAGTTCCAGCAGCTCCCAGCCCCGCCGGAGGTCCGTCCCCAGGGATCGCGCCCACTCTTCGAGCACGGCCTCGGTCCGGGACTGCGGGATGCCCCGGGCTCCGAAGTGGGCACCTTCCAGCACCGTGTAGTCGAACTGGATCCCGCCGAAGTGGCCCATCGGGCTGGTCTGGAGGTCACCGAACCGCGGCAGGAGACCGCGCTGGTCGAAGACCTCCATGGCGCGGGCGGTGAAGCCGAGACCACGGGACTGCCCGGTGGGCTCCTCCAGTCGTTCGACGACGACCACGGTCGCCCCGCCCAGGCGCAGTTCGCCCGCCAGCATCAAACCGGTCGGGCCGGCGCCCACGATGACGACGTCCGCGTCGAACGTCTCCTGCTCCGTCTCCATGCCTGTCCTACCTCTTCCTTTGATGACGTGGGCTACTCGGAGGGCTCGCCGAACCAGCGCCGCAGCGCTGACGAGAGCTGCCGCTCGCCGACGGCGTCGGCCCATGCGACGTGACCGTCGGGGCGTACGAGTACGGCTTGGACCCCGCTCAGGGGTCCCTCGGGGGCGGGGTCCGCCGCCACCACCCGGATCCGGTCCGCCCAGGGCCGGGCGAGTGCGCGCAACCGCGCCCCGTCCCCGGGACCGGCACCGGCACCGGCACCGGCACCGGTGAGACCGAGCAACACACCGCGCCCGGAGCGCAGCAGCTCGTGGCTGCCGTACTCGTCCGATCCCACGCTCAGCCGGGCGTACGGCAGCCGGACGCCGAGCAGCGGGTGCCCGTCGCCGATGTCGTAGCGGACGTCGATCCCGGACACCATCGCGGCCAGGTGTTCCCGGACCCCGCCCCGGTCGATCAGCGCGGCGAGGACGGCGCGGACGGGTTCCACCTCGGGGCCGCCGAGCAGCAGGGCCGCCTGGGCGCCGATGTTCTCCAGGATGCGGCGCCCCACGGGGTGCCGCTCGTCGTGATAGCTGTCCAGCAGGCCGGCCGGGGCGGTGCCGGTCACCTCGGCGGCGAGTTTCCAGCCCAGGTTGAACGCGTCCTGCAGGCCGAGGTTCAGTGCCTGCCCCCCGATGGGCATCTGCTGGTGGGCGGCGTCCCCGGCGAACAGCACCCGGCCCGTCCGGTAGCGGTCGAGCAGACGACGGGCGTCGCCGAACGCGTTCACCCACAGCGGTGTGCCGTGGCCGATGTCCTCGCCGGTCACCCGCTTCCAGGCGTCGGCGACGTCGGCGAACCCGGGCTCCGCCCCGGGGGACCGGACGGTGCCGCCGAAGGCGTGCACCATCACACGGGTGACGCCGTCGCCGCGCCGGGCGGCTATGGACAGTCCGTCCGGCAGCCGCTGGAAGCGGCGGTCCGGGATGTCGATCCCGGCGACGTCGGCCCGCAGCAGCTCCCGCCCCGCGTCCCGGCCCGGGAAGCGGGCGCCGATGAGCCGTCGCAGAGTGCTCCGCTCGCCGTCGCAGCCCACGGCGTAGCGGGCCCGGATCCGCACCGGCCGCCCGGTCGGCCCGACCACTTCCGCGGTGACGTGATCGGCGGCCACGGTCACACCGCTCAGCTCGTGCTCGCGCCGCACGTCCGCGCCCAGTTCGCGCGCCCATGCCTGGAGCAGTTCCTCGGTGCGGGTCTGGGGGACCTTCCACTGTCCCGGGTACGGGGTGGGAAGGTCCAGGTCGAGGGGGATCCCGGCGAAGTGCCCGCGGCGCTCGCTCGGCGGGGTGCCGAGAGCGTCGAGCAGTCCCCGACAGTCCAGGATCTCCATCGTCCGGGCGTGCAGCGTCGACGCCCGGGACTCGGTCGTCGGGCCGCCGCGGCGGTCCAGTACGACCACGTCCGCGCCGCCCAGGCGGAGTTCACCGGCGAGCATCAGGCCGACGGGGCCCGCGCCGACCACCACGACCTGGGTGTCCACGCACTCCACCGCCGTCGTCAATGCCGGTTCTCGGCGTGGGACTTGGCGTGGTTGAGGGTGGCGAGGCTGTTGGTGCTCAGCGCGCCGTGGAGGTACTCCCGTGCGTCGGCCACGGTCGCTTCGGCACCGAGGATCCGGGCGATGTTCTCCGTGTTGACGACGACGGTGTGCTGAGAGGTCGCGACGACCACGCCCTCGGCGTCATCGGCCTCCTCGAAGGTCCAGTAGCCGGTGTGCAGGGTCATCAGGGCCGGCAGCGTGACCTGCTTGTAGGCGATCTTCCGCTGGGGGAAGGTCACCCGGTACGACTTCGTGGTGTGCGTGGAGCCGTCCTTGGCCCGGGTGTCCATCTCCAGGAGCTGAAGGCCCGGGGTGTCCTCGGTGAGCCGGACAGCGGCCACGTGCGGCAGGCGCTCCTGCCACAGGTCCGCCTCGTTGATGAAGTCGTAGACGTCCCGAGCGGAGCCGGCGATCCGTACCGAGTCCTCGAAGGAGAAGGTCAGTTCCTCCGTGCGGTGCGCCAGCTCCAGGTTGGTCTTCAGCGCGGCCAGCTCCGAGCGGGAGTTGGTGTCGACGGCCTCGTCGATCCACTTCAGCGACTGCGGGTCGTCGTCGATCGCACGGTAGTCGTGCAGCAGCCGGATCCGGGACTCGGTGTCCGAGAGGGCTTCGATCACCCAGGCCCCGCCCATCGACGCGACCGGCGGCGTGGAGACCTCCTGGCGGAAGTCGATGCGCAGCCGGGCGGGGTCCAGGACGCGGCGGGAGGTCCAGTTCTTGGGCTCCCCGTTGGCGGTCGCCCAGATCCGGATCCGCTCCTCGTTCTCACCGCGTTCGAGTTGCTCCACGTGGAGGGTGGGCGGGAAGATCCTCGGCCAGTTCGCGACCTCGGCGATCAGTCGGTAGACGGTGGCGGCGGGGGCCGAGACGGTGATCTCGTGCTCCACCTCGCGCAGGCCGTTCTGCACCATGTTCCCTCTCCCGATCAGAAGTTGCCGAGGCCGCCGCAGACGTTCAACGCCTGCGAGGTGATGGACGCGGCGGTGTCCGAGGCGAGGTAGCCGACCAGTCCGGCCACCTCCTCGGGCGTCGAGTAGCGGCCGAGCGGGATCTTCGCCTGGAACTTCGCGAGGACCGCTTCCTCGGTGGTGTCGTAGGCGGCCGCGTAGCCCGCCCGCACCCGCTCCGCCATGGGCGTCTCGACGTAGCCCGGACAGACGGCGTTGACGGTGATCCCGGTGGCGGCCAGTTCGTTGCCCAGCGACTTGGTGAAGCCGACCACGCCGTGCTTGGACGCGGTGTACGGGGCGCCGAGCACGACGCCCTGCTTGCCCGCGGTGGAGGCGATGTTGATGATCCGGCCCCACGACTTGGCGCGCAGGCCACCCGTGTTGAGGACCTCTCGGGTGACCCGGAACACGCTGGTGAGGTTGGTGTCGATGACATCGTCCCAGAGCTCGTCGGCGATGTCCGCGGTGACACCGCCGCCGCTGCGGCCGGCGTTGTTCACGAGGATGTCGACGCCGCCGAAGCGGGCGACGGCGCCCTGCACGAACGCCTTCACGTCGGCCGCGGAGCGGACGTCCAGACTCGTGCCGTCGACCGTGAGGCCCTCCTCCCGGAGCTGCTTGACGGTGGAGTTCACGTTCTCGGCGTTGCGCGCGCCGATGAAGACCCGGTGTCCCTGGTCGGCCAGGAGCCTGGCCACGGCCAGGCCGATGCCGCTGGTGCCTCCGGTCACGAGGGCGACCCGCGGGTTGTGCTGCGTCATGTGTCCTTCTCCAGATGGGGGGCGAGGCCGATGGGGGTTGTGGTCAGCCGGCCTGGACGGTCAGCTGGGCGTTGACGGCCTCGATCAGCACCCGTGGGGTGGCCACGTCGGTCAGGGCCGCCTCGTCCAGGGTGATGTCGTACTCGCGCTCGATCCGGCCGCCGGTCTCCAGCAGAGCCAGCGACTCGTAGCCGAGCTGCGCGAAGTCCCTGTCCAGGATGTCGCCGTCCAGGTCCACGCCGTCGGCCGCGCCGGCGCCTTCCAGGAGGATCTTCTTGAGGTCGTCGATGGTGAAGCTGTTGCCGGCCACAGGGGCTCCTTCATGAGTGGGTTCAGGGGTGTCGGCCGTCGGCGCGGACGAGCATGGCGGAGTTGAAACCGCCGTGACCGCGGGCGAGGACGAGTGCCGTGCGCACCTCGGCCCGTCGCGGCCGGCCCACCACCAGATCGAGGTCGTACTCGGGGGCCGGACGCACGTGCAGGGTGGGCGGGATCAAGCCGTCCCGCATCGTGAGGAACGCGGTGGCCAGGTCGAGCGGTGCCCCGCCGGAGTACAGCCGTCCCGTCATCGTCTTGGGTGCGGTGACCGGTACGGCGCGGGCGCCGAAGACCGCGGTGATGGCGTCGGCCTCGATCCGATCGTCCTCGGGGACGCCCGCGGCGTCCGCGAAGACCACGTCGACGTCGGCGGCGTCGGCGCCGGCGTCCGCCAGGGCCAGCTCGATCGCTCTGCGCAACCCGGGCTCGCGTGCGCTGCCCGGCCTGGGGTCGAAGGTCGTGCCGTACCCGGATATCAGGCCGTGGATGCGGGCGCCTCGCCGGCGGGCGGCGGCGGTGTCCTCCAGGATCAGGATGGCCCCGCCCTCGCCGGGCACGTGGCCCCGCGCCGCCGCGTCGAACGGCAGGTAGGCGCAGGACACCTCCTCGCTGGTGCTCAGCCGGCCGGAGGTCAGCTGGGCGACCCAGCCCCACGGGCAGATCGAGGCGTCGACGCCGCCGGACACCACGAGCGGGGTGCCCTTGCGGATCTGCCTGCGGGCCTGCGCCACCGCGTCGAGTCCGCCGGCCTGGTCACCGACGACGACACCGCTGGGGCCCTTCATCCCGTGGCGGATGGATATCTGTCCGCTGTTGACCGCGTAGAACCAGGCGAACGACTGGTACGCGCTCACGAACCGGCTGCCCTTGCTCCACAGCTGCTCCAGCTCGCGCTGCCCGAACTCGAACCCGCCCGAGGCACTGGCCGTCACGACGCCCATGTCGAAGCCGGGCCGGTCCGCGGGGGTCACCCCCGCGTCGGCCAGCGCCCAGTCCGCGGCGACCAGGGCCAGGCGGGTCATCCGGTCGGTCTGCGGCAGCAGCCGGCTGGGCAGGTGGTCCTCCGCCCGGAAGCCGGGCACTTGGCCGGCCAGTCTGGCCGGGTACCGCGCGGGATCGAAGCGGGTGATCCGGCTGATGCCGCTCTTGCCGTCGCGGGTGGCGGCCCAGTAGTCCTGCGTGCCGAGGCCGTTGGGGGCCACGACGCCCAAGCCGGTCACGGCTGCCGAGACGCTCACGCCGCCCTCCTCTCCGGTCGTGCCAGCACCATCGCGCTCTGGAAGCCGCCGAAGCCGCTGCCCACCGTGAGCACCGCGTCGGTCAGTTGGTCCCGAGCCGTCAACGGCACGTAGTCCAGGTCGCATTCGGGGTCGGGCGTGTGCAGGTTGGCCGTGGGGGGCACCACGTTGTGCTCCATGGCGAGGGCGGAGGCCGCGATCTCGATGGAGCCGATGGCCCCGAGGGAGTGCCCCACCATGGACTTGATGGAGCTCACCGGCGTCCGGTAGGCGTGGTGGCCGAGGCTCAGCTTGAACGCGGCCGTCTCGTGCCGGTCGTTCTGCTTGGTGCCCGAACCGTGGGCGTTGACGTAGTCGATCTCGTCGGGGTTCATCCGGGCCTCGTCGAGCGCCACCCGGATGGCTTCCGCCATTTCCGCGCCGTCCGCCCGGAGCCCGGTCATGTGGTAGGCGTTGCTACGGGTGGCGTATCCGGCGATCTCCGCGTAGATGTGCGCCCCGCGACGCCGTGCGCTCTCCAGTTCCTCCAGGACGAACACGGCGGCGCCCTCGCCGAGGACGAAACCGTTGCGAGTGGCGTCGAACGGGCGGGAGGCGTGCTCCGGGTCGTCGTGCCGGGGCGTCGTGGCCTTGATCGCGTCGAAGCACGCCATCGTGATGGGCGAGATCGGCGCGTCGGAGGATCCGGCGACGACCACATCGGCTGATCCCTCGCGGATCAGCTCGACGGCGTAGCCGACGGAATCGAGGCCGGACGTGCAGCCCGTGGAGACGACGGTGCACGGACCCTCGGCGCCCACCGCCCAGGCCACCTCGGCCGCGAACGAGCTCGGAACCAGGAAGTTGTAGAGGTGGGGCACGGCGTAGTCGTGGTCGACCAGGTTGAGCCGCCCGCCGTCGCTGACGGTCCGGTACTCCTCGTCGAGCGACATGGTGGCGCCCACCGCGGTGCCGATGGTGACGCCGACCCGATGGGGGTCGAGCCCGGCGATCGCGATACCACTGTCGGCGACCGCCCCTCGGGCCGCGACCACGGCGAACTGCGCGGCCCGGTCCATCCTGCGGACCTCCTGCGGGGTGAGGCCGTGCTCCTCCGGGGAGAAGTCGATCTCCGCGGCCACCCGGGAACGGAAGGGTGACGGGTCGAAGAAGGTGATGCCGCGAGTGGCGGTCCTGCCCTCGTTCAGCAGGCGCCAGAAGTTCTTGGTGCCGACACCTCCGGGAGCCAGCACCTCTATGCCGGTGATGACCACACGTCGGTCGGTCACGCGGACCTCTCCCAGGTGTAGAAGCGCCTGGCCATCGCGTCGGCCGGCGAGCGCCAGGTGCTGGGGTCGTAGGCCTCGATGTACGGCTTGAGGTCCTCGCTGATCCGCACGAATCGGGGGTCGGTCTTCGCGTCCTCGATCCGCTCGGCGCCGTCGTCCGAGTCGAAGTCCTGCAGATGGAAGTAGAGACCTCGATAGCCGAACAGCTGGCGCCGGCGTGTGCCCATGCGGTGCGGCATGTCGGTCGCGTCGAAGTCACCAAAGAGTTTGGCCACGTCGAGGCTTGCTTCGGGGTCCATCCGGGCCACGATCAAGGTGCTGTGCATTGCGTTCGCTCCTTTCCGTAATCGGGGGCGTGAAGCCAGTTCTCCGGCAGCCACCTGACACGCAACGGGATGTGTTCTTTCGAAGTCCGGACCACGGCGGCCGCCGCGTGGTCCGGTGGTGCGGCCACGTCGCTGACGCTCCAGCCGCGGGGATGTCGGTGGGGAGCCCCGGCTCCGAGGTAGTCGGTCCGCAGCCCGCGGGCGAGTCCGCTCCCCGTCGCCTTCAGGAAGGCCTCCTTGCGGGTCCACAGGCGGGTGAAGGCAACCGTCCGCCGAGGCACGGGCAGGGAGGTCAGTTCGGCTTGTTCCGCGGGGTGCAGCCGGTGCAGCACGGTGGCCACCCTCGCGGGGCCGGACACCGGTTCCACGTCGACGCCGATCGCTTCCGGCGCCACTCCCACCAGGACCAGGCCGGCTTCCCTGCCCGCGCAGTGGGACAGCGAGAAGTGCAACGGGGCTCCCTCGACGGCGGGACGCCCGTGCGGACCTCCGCATCCCGGGCACGGGGTGCGGACCAGGCGGAGGTCCGCCGGTGCCACGCCGAGGTACGGGGAAAGCACCCGGCGCAGCATGAGGTGCGAGGCCACGTAGAGGTGCCGGGTCGAGCGGCGGGCGAGGCCTGCCGCCCGCCGCCGCTCGGCCTCGTCGAGGTCGTCCTCGGCCAGGTCGTCCTCGGCGGGGTCACCGTCGGCTGGAGGCCGGACCCTCAGGAACCACAGATCCGCTTCCTCCAGCCGATCTCGCATCGGTCAGGCGGCGGCCGCGGACTGCGCTTCGGCGAGCACCGCGTAGACGCCGTTCAGGTCCACCAGGCGGGCGGTGTCCGACTCCTTGATGTTCACGCCGAAGGTGAGTTCGAGCGCGGACACGATCTCGATGAGGCGCATCGAGTCGGCGTCGTGCTCGCTCATGAAGTCGCTGTCCTCGGTGAGCTCCTCCTCCTCGATCTCAAGGGTGTCGCACACGATGGTCTTGATCTTGCCCTTGGCGCTGTCATCCAGCATTTCGGCTCCTTTGATGAGAGGTTTCCTGAGGAAAGAGGCACACCGCTTCCTGCGCGGATGTGCCGAGTGGTCACATGACCAGGCCGCCGTCGACACGCAGGACGGTGCCGGTCACGTAGGTCGCCGACAGCAGGTACATCACGGCGTCGGCGGCCTCGTCCACGGTGCCGAACCGGCCGAGGACGGTGCTCGCGAGGACGGAGTCCCGTACGCGCTTGGAGAGTTCGGCCGTCATGTCGGTCTCGATGAAGCCCGGGGCCAGCGCGTTGACGCGGATGTTGTAACGGCCGACTTCCTTGGCGAGCGCCTGGGTGAATCCGTGGATGCCGGCCTTCGAGGCGGAGTAGTTCGTCTGCGAGGCCTGCCCGGTCAGGCCGACCGTCGAGGAGATGTTGACGATGGTGCCGGACTTGCGCTTCATCATCGGCGTGATCGCGGCCCGGCACACGTTGTAGATGCCGTTGAGGTTCACGTCGATCACACGGGACCAGTCCTCGTACGACATCATGAACATCGGGGCGTCGCGCACCACGCCGGCGGAGGTGATCACGGCCTGGACGGGGCCGAGGCCGGCCTCGACCTCGGTGACCCACTCCTGGACGGCGACCGGGTCGGCCACGTCCACGCGGGCGGAGACGGCTCGGCCGCCCAGCTCCACCGCGGCCTTCTCCACCTCCTTCGCCGCGTCGGCGTCGGACTGGTAACAGAAGGCGACGTCGTAGCCGTCCTGGACCAGGCGGAAGACGGCGGCGCGGCCGATGCCGCGCGAGCCCCCGCTCACCAGGGCGACGGGTCGGGTCTCTTCAGTCGTCATTGCTTGCTTGTCTCCTCGTTGCCTCGGCGGTCGCTCAGCCGCAGCAGCACCGCTGCGACCGGACCGCTGACGTCGACCGATGTGATGACGGCGAGCCGACCGGCGGCGGACGGATCGCGCCGGGCCCGGGAGAGGACCTGGGCCAGCTGGAACGCCGCGGATGCCGAACCGGCGTCGCCGATCACGCTCGGCAGCGGATGGGTCAGGACGTGCGAACCGAACAGGTCCGCCAGGACGGACAGTTCCTGACGTCCCGGCGAGTCGTCGGCGCCGGACGGACAGGCGGTCCACACCTCGGCGCCGTCCGGGGCGGCGGCGAGCACGCGGCGCACGGCGGCCTCGACGGTCTCCGCCGTCCGGTCGGGGGTCGGGGAGATCCGGGTGTCCACCGCGACCAACTCGGCCAGCGCCTCGCCTTCGGAGCCGGGCCCCGCCTGGAGCGCGAACATGGCGCAGCCCTCGCCGAGGACCGGACGGGAACCCGCACGATCGTGGTAGGCGAACCACGACCGGGCCCGGGAGTACTCCTCCGCCGCGCCGCACAGGACCGTTTCGGCGCGGCCCGCGCGGATCAGCCGACGGGCGTAGCCGAGCGCGTGCAGGGCCGTCGGCCGGCCGCCCGCGATGGTGCTGTTGGGCCCCTTGAGTCCGTACCAGATCGCGCACCTCGCCGCCGACGCGTTCATGACGGTGTACGGGATGACGGCGGCGTCGACGTGGTGGGGGAACTGGGCCGCCAGGGACGTCCGGGTGAACTCCATGGTCGTCTGCAGGCTGCCCGCGGTGGTGCCGAGCACCAGACCGGCGCGGTGGTCCTGCGGAATCTCCTTCAGGAGGTCACCGGTGGTGGCGAGCGCCAGGCCGGTCACCCGGCTCATGGCCTTGGTGCCCTTCTTGCCCAGCACGGCGCGCAGGTCGAAGTCCGGGACGAGACCCACGACTTCGTCCCGCGTTCCCCAGGTCTTCCGGTCGCACGGGGTGAGCGCCACCCGGCCCGAGCCGACGCCCTCCTCGAAGGCCTGCCGGCCGATGCCGTACGGGGAGATGGCCGACCATGCGGTGATGACGGGGTTGGCGGAGGTGCTCACGCGGTCTCCTGGAAGCGGCCGAGGACGATGACCGAGTTGTTGCCGCCGAAGGCCAGGCCGTTGCTCTGGACGATCTTGAGGTCGGCGGGCACCGAATGGTTCGGAACGCAGTCGATGTCGCATTCGGGGTCGGTCTCGACGTGATTGATGGTGGGAGGAATGAACCCGTGGGTGATGGCCAGGGTGCCGGCGACGGCCGCCAGCGCGCTGGCGGCTCCCATCGTGTGTCCGATCATGGACTTCAGGGAGACCGTCCGGGGAGCGCTCTCCCCCCAGATCTCCCGGATGGCCGCGACCTCGGTGACGTCGTTGGTCTTGGTCCCGGTGCCGTGCGCGGAGATCAGGTCGACGTCGCGGAAGTCGACCCCGGCGTCGTCCAGCGCCAGCCGCATGCAGTTGGTGAGGCTCGCCTGGTCCGGGGCCACCGGGTGGTAGCCGTCGCAGTTCAGCCCGTATCCGAGCACCTCGGCGTAGATGCGGGCGCCGCGGCGGAGCGCGGATTCGGCGCTCTCCAGCAGGAGGATGCCGGCGCCTTCACCGGTGAGGATGCCCTGGCGGTTCTTGTCGAACGGGCGGCAGTAGTCGGGGGCGATCGTCCGGAGCCGGTAGAAGATGTTGAACGTCTTCCGGCACACGGCGTCGGCGCCGCCGCAGATCGCGAAGTCGGCCTCGCCGGCCCGGATGGCGTCCAGGCCGTTGCCGATCGCGTAGTTGCCGGCCGAGCAGGCGGTCGTCAGCGTCGCCGATTCCACGTCCGACAGGCCGAGTTCGCGGGCTATGGCGGTGGACAGGCGGTCGGCCGACAGCCGGCCGGCGAGCGCGGGGTCCATCGACTCCGGGCCGCCGGCCAGGTCCTGCCCGGCCAGGGTGTCGAGGTCGCGGGTCTCCGCGTCGGAGGTGCCGATGGTGATGTGGCCCCGCTGCCGCCGCAGTTCGCCTTCGGTGAGGCCGGCGTCGTTCATGGCCATGCGGGCCGCCGCCGCCGCGAACGTACCGGCCCGGCCCAGCTGGTCGCCCAGGGTGTGCACGAAGGGCTCGGGCTCGAACCCGACGACCTCGCAGCCGTTGGTGTGCTCGTAGCCGGTGGTGTCGAAAGCGGTGATCGGGGATGCGCCGTTGCGGCCCTCCCGGAGTCCTTCGGTGAACTCGGGCACGCCGATTCCGATGCTGGACACCACACCGAGGCCGGTCACGACGACACGGCGGCGCAGGTCGGTCGCGGGCGGGGAGGATGAAGCAGACATGTGAGTCCTTACCTGTTGCCTGGCATGTGCAGTGCGGCGACACAGACCTCCGAGCCGTGGCCGCTGGTCAGCACGACGGCATCGTGCCGGGAGGCCCAGGTGTCCCAGTGCTCGGCAAGGGCGAGCCATACGGCGGTGCAGTGGGAACCGGGGGGCGTCGCGTGGTGGTCGGCTCCGGCGGCGGTCGACTTCACGCGGTCCGCGTCGATGCCGGGCCCGGACACGACCAGCGGGTTCGTGGCCCCGGAGAGCGTCTCGTCGAGGAGGTCCGCCAGTTCGTCCGCCGCCCCGCCCGTGCGCACCGCGCCGAGCCGGGCGGCGGGGGACTCACCGGAGGCGCCTGCGGAGGCTTCCGCGGCGGACAGCGCGATCAGCACGCCGGAGTCCGTGAGGTCCTCGCCGAAGGGCAGCGGCTGGGGCAGCGTGGTCTGCTCCACCACGGCGAGCAGGGTCCGGGACGGTCGCCCGGTCTCCTCGTGCGCGGCGGCGATGCGCAACGCGGTGAACGGGGCGCAGGCCCCCTGTCGGGACAGCGCGAAGCTCTGCGCGTTGCCGCCGGTGCGGTGGTTGAGGTAGGAGGCCACCGCTCGGTGCAGGTGCATGTCCGGCACCGTGTAGGCCAGCATCGTCAGGTCCGGTGCGAAGCCCCGGGCCGGGTCGCCTTCGAGGAGCAGGTCGACGAGATCCGTCTGGCTGACGTTGGTCCCGCGCCGCATCAGTTCCTCGTCAGCGGGTGCGCCGAAGGCGGCGGCGAGGTCCGCGTGGTAGCGGGCCTGCCAGGGATCGTCCTGGTGGGGTCGGGGGGTGGGTGCGGTGACCCGGGAGAGCACCCTCAGTGACAGGCTCATGCCACTCCTTTGGGGACGAACACGCCGGCGGCATAGGTCATGCCGAGGCCGAAGGACAGGAACAAGTGGGGGCGGCCCGCCGCCAGACGTCCCTCGTCGCGCAGCGTCACGTAGTTGATGAGGGCGTCGGCCGCCATGCAGTGGCTGTAGCGGGGGATGTTGTCGAAGAAGAACTTGCTCACGTCGAAGTCCATCTGGCGGATGGATTCGGCCCAGAAGTTGGTGTTGGAGTTCGTCGGGAGCACCAGATGCAGGTCCTCCAGGGCGATGCCCGCCCGTTCGACCGCCTCTTCGATGACCTCCCGCACCACGCCGGGGCGGGCGCCGCCCGATTCCCGGTGCTGGGCGGGCGTCATGTGGACGCCGTCGAAGTACTCCCCGAAGGTCCGCGTCACCAGGGAGCGAATCTCGGCGCCCTCCCCCGACAGACCGACCAGGGCGGAGGCCGCGCCCTCGGCGAAGACGCAGGAGTTGAAGAGGATCCGCATGTCGCGGGCGAACAGCTTCTCGCCGGAGACGACCAGCGCCTTGGCGTCAGGGTCCCCGTCGGCCCGCAGCAGGGTGCCGGCGATGTCGACGGCGGTGAGCGTCGTGGAGCAGCTCTGGTGGGTCATGGAGAAGGCGGTGGCGCGGTGCAGGCCGAGTCGCCGCTTGATCTCCTGCGCGATGTCCGCCTCGGCCGGTGCCACCTCCGTGGTGGCGTGCACGTACAGCACGTAGCGGACGGCCTCGGGGGCCGTCCCGTCCAGCACCTCACGGGCCGGCGGCAGGACGAGGTCGTACAGGTTCCCCGCAGGGTCGACGTGCAGGACGTCCAAGCCGTGGATCTTGCGGAACAGGTTGACCTGGGCTTCGTTCAGGCCCATCTCCCGGGCCCGCTCCTCCACGGTCATGGTCCGCTCGGGGAAGTGGGAGGCGACCGCCTCAAGTGTGGTCGCACTGCTCAGCGGCATGTTCCCGCCCTCTCTCGCTCTCGGTGGTGGTCGGGCCGGCTCATGACGCGCCGCTGCCGGGCAGGGCGAGCCACCACGGGTTCTGCCGGGCCCAGGCGATGGTCTGCGCCAGGCCGTCGTCCACAGCGGTCGAGCATTCCCAGCCGAGGAGCTCTCGGGCCTTGGTGTTGTCCGGCATGCGCCGGCCGAGGTCCTCGTAGGCGGAGCCGAGGTGCTGGGCGGTGTTCGCGGTGATCGGCTCGACGCCTTCGCCCGCCAGGGAGACGATCATGTTGATGATGTCCCGGACGGTGAGTTCCGTCATGCTGCCCAAGTTGAACGCCTCTCCGGCGGCCTTGTCGGCGGACGCGGCGAGCAGGGTGCCGGTGACGATGTCGTCGATGTAGGTGAGGCATCGCGTCTGGGCGCCGTCGTCGTAGATCACCGGAGGCAGGCCGCCCAGAACCCGGTGGATGCTGCGGCTCACCAGGTAGGCGGGCCGCTGGCTCGGGCCGTAGGCGTTGAAGTAGCGGACGATCGTCGCGTCGAGCCCGTGGCGGTCGGCGAAGGCGAGCGTCATGTGCTCGGCCAGCGCCTTGCTCGTGGAGTACGTCCAGCGGGCCGCCGAGGTCGGGCCGAGCACCCGGTCCGCGTCTTCCGCCCAGGGCACCTGCGGGTTCTTGCCGAAGACCTCGCTGGTGCTGGCCAGGACGACCTTGGCGCCGGCGCGGGCCGCGCATTCGAGGACGTTGCGGGTGCCGGTGACGTTGATGTCGATGACGTCCAGCGGGCGGGCCAGGTACTGGTCCACCCCGACGACGGCCGCGAGGTGGTAGACGACGTCGGTTCCGGCGGGAATGGCCTCGGCGAGCCGGTCCCGGTCTCGGACGTCTCCCATGATGCGGCGGGAGCCGTCCTCTTCGGCCGGAAAGCCGGTGTCGAAGACCGTGACCTCGTCACCCCGGGCCAGAAGCCGCTTCACCAGGTGGCCGCCGACGAAGCCGGAGCCTCCCGTCACGACACTGCGCGTCTTGCTCATCAGCGACCGATTCCCCTGTAGACGTAGCCATCGCGCCGCAGCGCGGCGATCTGTTCCTTCGAGTAGTAGGCGCGTCCGTCGAGGAGCACGCACCGCTCGCGGACGGGCAGAGTGGCGAAGTCGATGCCTTCGAACTCCCGGTGCAGGGCCAGGACCGCCACACAGTCGGCGTCCCGCACCGCCTCGTCGAGGCCCGACGACGGCGTGAGGCCGAACAGGCGCTCGGCGGCCACCGGGTCGACGAGCGGGTCGAAGATCCGTACCTGACAGCCGGCCTCCAGCAGTCGCCGGACGACGCCCTCCACCGGGGTGGAGCGCAGGTCTCCGGTGTTGTTCTTGAACGCCAGACCCAGCACCGCGACCACCGCGCCGGCCGGCTCCTTGCCGGCTGCCGCGAGCTCGTCGACGACCAGCCGGGCCGCGTAGTGCGGCATGTCGTCGTTGACGGCGCGGCTGACCTGCGCGGTGCGGATCTCCACGCCGTGACCGCGCGCCGAGGTGGAGACCATCAGCGGGTCCTTGACCAGGCACGAGCCGCCGACACCGACGCTGGGCATGAGGATGTTGACGTTGCCGTTGCCCTTGGGGATGGTGTTGGCCGCGTTGATCACGTCGAGCACGTCGACCCCGAAGAGGGCGCAGTACCGGGCCATCTCGTTGGCCAGCGCGATGTTGAGGTCGATCCACCAGTTGTCGGCGAGCTTGACGATCTCGGCTGCCTCCACGCTCTCCTGCGGCAGCACCTCGACGTCGAGCGCCTCTCGCCAGAACGCCGCGGCCCGCTCGGTACCGCGTGCGCCGATCGCCCCGACCACGATGGGGAAGGTGCGCAGCTCCCGCAGGGCCGTCCCCTCGGCGAGGCGTTCCGGGCTGAAGGCGAGGTCGAACGACTCACCCGCCTTCAGGCCGCTGCGCTCCAGGACGGGCAGGACCACGTTCCGGGTCGTTCCCGGGGGGACGGTGCTCTTGAGGACCACCATCTGGCCGTCCCTGAGGTGCTCGCTCAGAGCCCGACAGGCGCCGAGAAGCTGCCGGTCGTCCAGGGCGCCGTCGTCATCCACCGGAGTGCCGACCGTGACCAGGACGACATCGGCCGTCTTGGTCTCGGCGGGATCGGTGGTGAAGGTCAGCTTGCCGCCCTTCACCGCGCGGAGCACGGTGTCTTCGAGTTCGGCCTCCTTGAAACGGACGTGGCCGGCGCGGAGTTCCTCGATCAGGGTGGTGTCGGTGTCGACGCCGACGACGTCCCAACCGCGGTCGGCCAGGGTCGCGGCCAGGCACGACCCGACGTATCCAAGGCCGATGACGGCCACCTTCACATGTCCAGACACGGAAATGGCTCCAAGAGAGTGTGTGGGTATCACAGACCGGTCGCGGAGGGCGCCCCCGCGGCCCGGTGGACGGCGCTCAGCAGTTCCGCCTGCCGCAGGGAGGCCTCGGCCAGACCGGCCGGGAGGGCGCGGGCGCGAACCGCGGAAAGGAACACGCCGAGCGTGCGGGCCACCTGATCGTCAGGCGGCAGCGCCGGGGTTCGGGTTCCAGCTCCGGTCACGAGGCGGAGCGCCGGCGCGTGGTCGGCGGGAGGCGTGAAGGCGTGGTCCACCTGGATCCTGCCCTCGCTCCCCCGGATCTCGTACTGGGAGGTGTAGGAGTGCTCCATGCCGAACGTCAGGTGTGCGCTCACCCCCTGCGGGTCGCTCAGCAGCACGGCTCCGGAGGTGTCGACCCGCCGGCCCTCGCCCCGCGTGAGCACCGCGCCCGCCACCCGCAAGTTCGCGCCCAGGAAGTGCAGGGCCGCCCGGATCGGGTACAGGCCGACGTCCCACAGGGCTCCACCGCCGAGTTCCGGCGCGAGGCGGATGTCCGTGTCGTGGAGCCGGGGTATGGCGAACGTGGCGTGCAGGGAGCGGAGTTCACCGATGGCACCGTCGGCCACGAGCCGCTGTGCGTACGCGTGCTGGGAGTGATGGACGAACATGACGTTCTCCATCAGCACCACACCGCGGCTCTCGGCGAGGTCCAGCAGCCGCCGCGTGGTCGCCGGGTCGGCGGACAGCGGCTTCTCGGCCAGGACGTGCTTGCCCGCACGGAGCGCGGCCTCCACCCACGGTGCGTGCAGGGCCAGCGGGAGCGGGATGTACAGCGCGTCGACGTCGTCGAGTTCGAGCAGTCCGGCGTAGCCGGTGACGGGTCGGCAGCCGTAGGCCTCGGCAAGTTCCGCGGCCTTCCGCGGGTCCCGACTGGCCACGGCGGTGATCCGGGCTCCGTCGTCGAGGGCCATCGCCGGCATCACGCGCCGTCGGGCGATGCTCGCCGCGCCCATGACGCCGATGCGCAGCGGCGGTGCCGTCATGCCGCCCGCCCGGTCGGGACGGCCAGGTTCAGGCAGGTCAGGAGGGTGCGGGCCTGCATGTTGAGGTAGTGGCCGTGGCGGGCCAGCGAGGTCATCTGGGCCGGCGTGACCCAACGGAAGTCGTCGGGCACGTCGAGGTCGGGGGCGACCTCGACGACCAGGTACCGGCTCTCCGCGTTCAGGAACCGGCCGCCTTCCTCCGAGTGCACGGCGTCGTAGATGATCTGCTGCTCGCCGGCCTCCATGACGAGGTCCAGGAACGCGGGCCGCTCCTGCGGCGGGAGGTGCGCGTGGTTGTCCGGGGTGCACTGGACGGTGGGTCCGAGTTCGACGGCGTCGACGAAGCCGGCCTCGGTCCTGGCGTGGGCCAGCACCTGCAGGGAGCCCTCGTGACGGCGGGCCAGGAAGCAGGCGACGCCCCGCCCGATCGGCTCCAGCAGCGGCTGGGTCCAGCCCGAGACCTCACGGGTGTCGGCCCGTACGGACGCCGCGACGATCCGGAAGTAGCGGCCGTACTCGTTGTCGACGCTCCACTCGCCCCGCTTCCAGCCGGGCAGGCCGTCGAGGGGGACCAGCCGGGACGACACGTGGTAGCGGGCCCGCACCCCGGTGATCCAGGACAGCAGGTCGATGTCGGCCCCGCCCTTACCGGCGCCCGGGACGTGGCCGGCCGGAAGGCAGGACAGCACCGACCGGGTGTCCATGTTGATCACGTTGTCGAGAAGGAGCAGCTCACCGATCAGAGACAGCGGGAACCACCGGTAGTCGTCGTGGGCCGGCACGTCGCCGGTCACCTCGACGATGATGTTGCGGTTGGTCTTCCGGTCGAACCAGGAGCCCTGCTCGGACTGCAGGACGTCGGCGATCACCCGCCCGTGTGCCCGCGTGGTGAAGTACTCCAGGTACCGCACGGCGGCACCGCGGTGGACGCGCGTGTAGTTGCTCCAAGTGGCCTGGACGGTGGGCGAGAGCTGGAGCATGTTGATGTTCCCCGGCTCCATCTTCGCCTGCAGCAGCGCGTGGAGCTCGCCGTCGATCTCCTTGACGAGGATGCCCAGGATGGCGTGCTCGGGCTGGTTCAGGATGGGCTGGTGCCACTCGCGGGGCGCCGTACCGCCGTTCCGGTCCTCCACGGTGACGTGGTAGCCCTCGACGCTGAAGTACCTGCCGCTCCGGTGGACGAGGTTGCCGGTGTCGGCGGTGAACTCCCAACCGTCGAGGTCGGCGAACGGGATCCGGCTGACCTGGAAGGCGCTGCTCTGCGCCCTGCGGGCAAGCCATTCGACTGTGTCGTTGGTGCGCGTCATGTGCTCTTCTACTCCGGAAGTCGCGTGCCCGAACGGGCCCATCAGGCTTCGATCTCGATCCGGCTGTGGTCACCGAGCACGAGGGTGCGGCGCACGCCGGGTGCCGCCGTGACGGCTGCCGCCCGGCCGATGACCGACCCGTGCAGGCCCCTCACCCCGGTGACGGACGCCTGGTCGAGGACGATCGAGTACGCGATCTGGGAATCGCGCATCGTGCAGTCGTCGCCGATGGAGGTGTAGGGACGGATGTGACAGTCCTCGATGCGGGTTCCCGCGCCGATGATGGCGGGACCCTCGACCTTCGACCGGATGATCCGCGCGCCCGGCCCCAGGGTGACGGGACCGCTCACCTCACTGCCCCGGTCCACCTCGCCGCGCAGTTCGGGCCGCAGACCTTCGAGGACGACCCGGTTGCAGTCCAGGATGTCCTCCACCCGCCCGTTGTCCTTGTAGACACCGGTGTAGACGGTGGCGTGGACCTCGGCCCCGCTGGTGAGGAGGAACTGGATGGCGTCGGTGACCTCCAGTTCACCCCGGCGGCTCGGGGTGATGGCCGCGATGGCGTCGTGGATGGCCGGCGTGAAGAAGTACACGCCGGTCATGGCGAGGTCGCCGGCGGGGTGCTCCGGCTTCTCCTCCAGACCCACCACCGCGCCGTCGGCGTCGACCTCCACCACACCGAAGGCTCTGGGGTCTCCGACCTTGCAGACGACCACGTGGGCCGCCGGCCGGGTGGCGCGGAACGTGTCGGCCACGTGCGCGGCGCCCTCCGTGAGGACGCTGTCCCCGAGGTACAGGACGAAGTCCTCGTCCCCCAGGAAGCTGCGGCCGACGGTCACCGCGTGGGCCAGGCCGAGGGCCTCGTCCTGGCGGATGTAGGTGACCCGGAGCCCGAGCCGGGATCCGTCCCCGATCCGCTCCCGGACGGCCGGGGCCCAGTGGTTGACGATGATGCCGACATCGGTGACGCCCATGGCCCGGATGTCATCGAGCACGTACTCGAGTACGGGCTTGTTGGCGATCGGCATGAGCTGTTTGGGCATCGAGTGGGTGAGGGGGCGCAGCCGCGTCCCCGTGCCGCCCGACAGGACAAGAGCCTTCATCCGAATATCTCCTTCGGTCGCGTGCAACGTGAGGGCAATCCACTCCACACCTCATCCAGTTGCACGTGTCCGGACGATAGGAAAACTATTCTTCAAAACCATCGGGAAGCACAAGAGGAATACCACTAACTCGCCTCTAAGTTTCCATTCAGATGCGTTAATCGAGACTTAATGAAGTGACCTGACGGGCCGTTTGCCCCGGCCATTGGCGTCGCTTACGTTGTCCCCATGGAAAATCTGAACGCCGAATGGATCGCAATGGGCAGGTGCGTCGGAGTGCGGTGCGCGAATTCCCGTACGCCGAGCACGCACGGGTCGCGGCTGTGTCGTTCCTGCCGGCAGCGACTGGCGGAGGACCTCGCCCTCCTGCCCGAGCTGTACTCGGCCTGCGAGCAGGTGCTGGGGGGAGCGTCGCGCCTGCCCGGACATCAGAAGACGACGGGCGGCAACGCGCGGAACATGCCGTTCAACACGGACGCGGCCGACGTGCGCGCGGACATCCTCGCCGTCCTCGGCGCGTGGACCTCTCTGGTGGTGGAGGAACGGCCGGCCGCGGCACCCCCGCGGGACGTCGCCGCACGCTCGGCCTTCCTGGCCCGGCACGTGGCCTGGCTCTCCGCGCACGCGGCGGTCGGCGAGGCGACCGCGGAGCTGGCGGCCCTGGTCCGCAGGGCGCGCAGACTCAGCGGCGGCGACACCTGGCACCGGGTCCGGGTGGGCGCGTGCGTGCGGGAGGGATGCGCGGGTGAGCTGACCGCGACGCTGCCCGCCCCCGGCTCGGCACTCGTTCCGCAGGTGTGGTGTTCCCTCGACGAAGCGCACCGCTGGCAGACGCGCGAGTGGACGAGGCTGGGGCAGCGCCGTGACGAGGGCCCCGCGGAGCGCTGGCTCAAGGCACCGGACATCTCCCGGCTGTGGGACACCCCGTTGGGCTCGGTGTACCGACTCGCCGGCGAGCACCGGTGGCGGCGGCGCGAGGACACCAGGGGCAAGGTCTACCACGCCGAGGACGTGGAACGGACCTTCGCACAGCGCGCGGCCAAGCAACGTCGCGGCGCGACCGCGTCGACCCCGGTGATCGCGACGACGGCGTGATCGGAACGCCGGACCGGTCCGGTTCACCGCGCGGTGAACCGGACCGGTCCGGCGTTTCGGGGCTGTCTCAGCCGGCCCGGCCGAATCGGTCGAGCAGCGCGTCCAGCATGACCAGGACCTCCTTGGTCCGGTGGGCCGCCGGCTTGAACACGGTGAAGTTCTCGAAGTCCTCCGGGAGGGTGAGCCCGACGGCCGGCTCCACGTCCGCGACCTCCAGGCCGTCGAGGACCACCCGCAGGTGCGCGACCGCGCGTACGCCGCCCTGCATGCCGTAGCCGACGAAGCCGGCCGGCTTGCCGCCCCACTCGGCAGCGAGGTAGTCGATGGCGTTCTTGAGCACGCCCGGGATCGAGGCGTTGTACTCCGGCGTCACGAAGACGAAGCCGTCCAGGCTGCGGACCTTCTCCGCCCACGCCACCGTGTGCGCGTTGGTGTACGTACCCATGCGGGCCGGCACGGGCTCGTCGAGGTGCGGCAAGGCGAAGTCCGCGATGTCCACGACCTCGAAGGCCGCCCCGGGACGCTCCGCGGCGATGCCGTGGACCCACCGGGCCACGCTCCCCGCCTTGTGACCCGGGCGGGTGGCGCCGACGATGATCCCGATCCGGGGCGTGTTCACGGGCGACGTTTCCATGGTTCTGCTGCCTCTCCTGTGCTGATTGTCTTTCGGTGGGCGCGTGGTGTGCGCGCCGTGGAACGGGTGGTGGCCGTCAGCGGGCCGCGAGGCCCTCCAGCCGGGCCACGTAGGCGGCCGGGCCCGGCATGGCACCGATCTCCCGGGAGAGCCCGGCGGCCCGTTCGCGGTACTCGGGCCGCGTCAGCAGCCGCCGGCAGGCGTCGATCACGCTCGCCTCGGACTGCTCCTGCGGCATCAGGACCTCGGCCGCCCCGGAATCGGCGAGGCGCGCCCAGGAGTCCCCGAAGGTCGGGAAGCTCGGCAGCACCAGCTGCGGCACGCCCGCGTGCAGGGCGGTCATGGCCGTGACCCCGCCGCCGTGGTGCAGGATCACGTCGCAGGTGGGGGCGAGGACGTCCAGCGGGATCCATCCCGTCCGCACGTCGGGGACCGTGGCGCGGAGCTCGCCCGCCACCTCCTCGGGAGCCGGGACGACGATCTCCACGTCGAGGTCCCGGACGCTGCGCGCCAGGTTCCGGAGGAATTCCTGGCTCTCGGTGACGGCCACCCGGCTGCCGGACGTGACGCACACGCGCGGTCGGTCGGCCCGCGTCAGCATCCACGGCTCCAGCTTCCGCTGCATGTTCCCCGGCACCCAGCGGATGCCGGGTGCGCCGAGGTCCTCGGGTGCCCGCAGGCTCGGCGGGCAGACGTCGAGGAACAGATCGGGGCGCGGCAGCTCCTTCAGTCCGAGCGGGGCGAGTTCGGGGGCGAGTTCCTCGTCGGCGTGTCGGTCTATCACCTCTCCGGTCCGCAGCGTGTCCCAGGTCTGGCGGACATGGGGGACGCCGAGGTGGGCGGAGAGCAGTCCGGTCACGTACGCGCTGGTGCCGCCGACGACCAGGTCGGGACGCCAGTGCCGGGTCAGTTCGAGCAGGTCGTCCAGTGTGTAGGCCGCCAGCCGGGCGAACCAGCCGCCGGCGAACCGGCGGTGCTCGGCGAGCGTCTGCGGCAGGGGCAGCACCGCTCCGGTCCGATCGGTGGTCAGCAGACCGGCAAGGGTGCGGTCGGTCACCGTCACGAACGGGATCGCGAGCCGCTCGGCGACCGGCACCATCTCCTCCGTCGTGGCCATGATCACCTCATGGCCGGCGGACCGGACCGCCTGGGCGAGCGGCGTGAGCGCGAACAGCGTCGCGGAACTGGGTCCGGCGACGAACAGAACCTTCACGGTGAGCCTCCTGGTTCGGGCGCGGCCGGGCGCAGCGGACCTGCTCCGGACGTTCCCCTGCCGACCGAATCGACCCGCGCGAATCAACGATGGCGAGCGCCATGGACTCACGTGGACCCAATAGACCGTGGAGTTGTCCGAGGCGTGCAACTGTGTTCTTCCGGCGCTGACCGGCCGCCATATCCGTGAATTCCCGGGGCGGCACGGCAGGAGCTACGGTAAAGCTTTCCCGCTGGACCGGCCGCGATCAATGGCTGCATTGTCAGAGCAATGTCAAGTACGTCAGAGATCTGTGACGGCCGGTCATGCCGCCTTGCCGCCCCCCGAGGCGAATGTCAGCCTGTGATGGGCCCATGGCTCCGCATCCGAACGCATTCCCGGCCGAAAGGCCTCCGCTCCGCAGGAGACCCATGTCCCGTCGCGCACACCCGTCCCCCACCGCCGCGGAGCCCGCCGCGTCCGGTTCCGTCCGCCGCATCGTCCTCGACGCGGCCGGCACGCCCGTCTCGGGGCTGCTCGCCGAGCCGGAGCACGGCGCCCCCCGGGCGGTGGTGGTGGCACTGCACGGTGGCGGGATGACCGCCGGCTACTTCCACAGCCCGGCCGCGAACGGACTGTCGCTGCTGACCCTGGGGGCGAGTCTGGGGGTGACCGTGGTCGCCCTCGACCGGCCCGGCTACGGCGCCTCGGCACCGACCCATCCCGACGGACAGACCCTCGCCGAGCAGACCCGTACGCTGCACCTGGCTCTCGACGACTTCGCCGCCCGGTACGACACGGGCCGCGGCATGCTCCTCCTGGCCCACTCCTACGGCGGGAAGCTGGCGCTGACCACCGCGGCCGAGGACGTCCGGGGACGCGTCCTCGGGCTGGACATCTCCGGTTGCGCACGGGACTACTCCGTCGCCCCGGAGGCGGTCCTCGACGACAGCGGCCGACTCCGGTGGAAGCGCAGTTGGGGGCCGCTGCGGCTGTATCCGACCGGCACCTTCCGCTACAGCGGGGACCTGGTCACCCCCATGCCGGTGCGCGAGCGCGAGGAGCTCCCCCGCTGGCCGGACCGCTTCCCCGCGATCGCCGCCCGGGTCCGCGTCCCGGTCCGGCTGACGTTCGCCGAGCACGAGGCGATCTGGCGGCACGGCGAGGAGGATGTGGCCGAACTCCGCTCGCTGCTCGCGTCGCCGAGGGTCCTCGTCGAACGTCAGAATGCCGCGGGGCACAACATCAGCCTCGGCTGGACCGCCCGCGCCTACCACCTGCGGGCCCTGGCCTTCCTGGAGGAGTGCCTGGCGGGGCACGAGGCAGCGGTCGCGCCCTGCTGACCATGGACAAGAAGTTCAACGGCATGTTCCGTTCCCTGTCCGTGCGCAACTTCAGGCTGTTCACGGCCGGCCAGGTGCTCTCCGCGACCGGTACCTGGATGATGGTCATGGCTCAGGACTGGCTCGTCCTGTCGCTGACCGACGATTCCGCGGTCGCGCTCGGCACGGTCACCGCCCTCCAGTTCGCCCCGATCCTGCTGCTGACGCTGTACGGGGGCCGGCTCGCCGACCGGTACGACAAGCGCCGGCTGCTCACGTGGGCGAACCTGGCGTCCGCCGCCTTGGCCGGTCTCCTCGGCCTGTCGCAGCTGAGCGGCGCCGCGCAGCTGTGGCACGTGTACCTGATCGCCCTGGCACTCGGCGTGGTCAATGCCGTCGAGGTCCCCACGAGGATGTCCTTCGTCGGTGAACTCGTCGGTCCCGAGCTGTTGCCGAACGCGTCGGCACTGAGCGCCGCGTACTTCAACGTGGCGCGGATCGCCGCCCCGGCGGTCGGCGGCCTGCTCATCGCCGCGGCGGGTGTCGGCCCGGTCATGATGCTCAACGCCGTCAGCTATCTGGCCACGGTCATCGCGCTGTGGCGGATGCGGCCGTCGGAGTACAAGCGGGCGGCGCGGCGGCCGGAGCGTCCCCGCGTCGTCGACGGGCTGCGGTATGCCAGGAGCAACCCGGACCTGCTGCTCGTCCTGGCCCTCGTGGCCGTCATCAGCCTGTTCGGGTTGAACTTCCAGCTCACGCTGCCGCTGATGGCCAAGACCGTGTTCCATACGGACGCCACCACCTTCGGGCTGCTGACCACCGCGTTCGCGGCGGGCTCGCTGCTCGCCGCCCTCGCCACCACCGCGCGCCGCGGCCGGCCGGCCGCCGGCACCGTGATCCTCGCGGCGGCCGCCTTCGGGCTGCTCACCACGGCCGCGGGCTGGGCTCCCGGGCCGCTCTCCGCCGCTCTGCTGCTGGCGCTCACGGGTTTCAGCGCGAGCTACTTCGCCCAGGCGGCGAACCACCGGGTCCAGCTCGGCAGCGATCCGCAGTACCGCGGCCGGATCATGGCCCTCTACACGCTGGTACTGCAGGGTTCCACGCCCTTCGGCGCGCTCCTCGTCGGCCGGCTCTCGGAAGGGTTCGGCGCCCGGTCGGGGCTCCTCGTCGGCGGCCTGGTGTCCCTGGCCGCGGCGGTGGCCGCGTACGCCGTGCAGCGCGCCCTGGACCGGCGTACGCGGCCCGAGCCGGTGCCCACCTCCTCGTCCTCGTGAGACGGGATCGGTGGGCGCTCGGCCCGGCCCCCGCACGGCCCGGACCTCGTACGCGTCACAGACGCCCGAACTGGAAGCCGACACCCCGGACGGTCAGGATCCACTCGCTGCGGCCGAGCTTGCCGCGGAGGCTGCTCACGTGCGTGTCGATGGTGCGGCGGGACCATGAATCCCCCCAGACCCGCTGCATGATCTCCTTCCGCGGCAGGACGGCGTCCGGATGGGAGGCGAGGAGATGGAGCAGATCGAACTCCTTGGGCGTGACGTCGATCCGGCGACCGTCCACGGTGACCTGCCGGGTCGCCCGGTCGATGCGCAGCGGTCCACGGCGGATCACGGCGGCCGTGTCGGGGCGCACCTGAGCCACCCGTCTCATCACGGCCTCGATGCGCGCCATCAGCTCCAGGAAGCTGTACGGCTTGACGAGATAGTCGTCGGCGCCCGCCCGCAGGCCGAGGACCCGGTCGAGTTCGTCCCCTCGCGCGGTGAGGGCGATCAACGGGACGGTGCTGTCGGACCGAACCCGTCGGCACACCTCAAGGCCGTCCAGATCCGGCAGTTCGAGGTCGAGCAACAGCAGGTCCACGTCCCCGTACCCCCGCAGTGCGGCATCGCCGCTGCGCACCCAGGAGGGCTCGTGCCCGTGCCGGCGCAGCATGCGCATCAGGTCCTCCGCCTCGGCGCCGTCACTGCCGGCGACCAGTACCCGCCAGGCGGTGGACGCCACCGTAGCGGCACTTCGATGACTCAACGTGTCCGTCACCGGGCTGACCCACTCACGGGCTGCCGGACGCAGAGGCGGAGCCCCACTCCCCGCACCGTCTCGATCAAGCCTGGCTTCCCCAGCTTCTTGCGCAGGTTGCAGACGTGCACACCGAGGGTGCGCAGGTCGCCCGCTCCGTCGTGGCCCCAGACACGCGTCATGATGCGGTCGCGGCTCACGACCTCGCCGGATTCGGAGACCAGGAGCGAGAGGAGGTCGAACTCCTTCCGGGTCAGGCTGACTTCGCGTCCCTCTACGGCGACGGCCCGCCGGGTCATGTCGATGCGTACGCCGCACAGTTCGAGCATGTGACGACGACCGGTGCTCCTCTCCTGATGGCCGGAGGCACGGCGGGCCACCGCCTGGATCCGGGCGACCAGCTCACGGGGCGCGTACGGCTTCAGGACGTAGTCGTCCGCGCCCATCCTGAGACCCAGGACGCGCTCGAACTCGTCCCCCCGGCTGCTGACGATGATGACGGGCACCTGTGATTGCGACCTGATGGCGCGACAGAGTTCGAATCCGTCCACGCCGGGAAGTGAGACGTCGAGGAGTATGACGTCCACGGAGTCGGAGAGATCAAGAGCCGGCAGCCATGAGTTCACGGACTCCACCCTGAATCCGTAGCCGGAAAGATCCCCGCTCAGCTCCTCAGTTGATTCTGGACAATCGTCTACGATCAAGATACGCACGAGCTTTTGCCTTGGAACCTTCTCTTGCAGCAGCGTCAACCACTGAACGGCGCATGGGGTTCGAGAGGAAAGCAGCCACCGAAGACCGTCGGCAGTATGCATCGCCGACAGGACGTTCTCCGGCCGACCGTAGCAAGAGAAGAATGAATCACCGAAACCCAGGGACCGGATCGCGTCGGGTTCGACGACAACGCGGACCCGGACAGTTCTTCGCCTTCGTCGGATTCCCCCGAATCACCAACTGGAAAGCGTTTCTGGTTCTGGCGTCGACAGCCCCCAACTCTTCGCATGGTTCCCCGGACGAAAGGTCCGGAATGAGCATCATCCGGCGATGATCGACGAGCACGCCGACACGGTTCGATCCTCCCCGCAGCCGCAACGGCGGCAGCGGATATATAGGGCATACGCGACTCCCGATTCCACACCCACCCGAACGACACTTCCGGACTGTGGAAGTCCTCTTCTGGTGGGCGGAAGAAACATATCCGGCCACTAGAGGACCGGTCAAGCGAGAATGGAGCAAGTACCGGATATCTGAAGACAGTTACCGAATTCCGGAACATGGAACGTCCCTCAATGCGCCGGCCCGCCCGCCGAGCGAGGACGCTCGGCGGGCGGGCCGGCGGAACCAGAGATTCCGTGGGGGAGGTGGCGGTTGACCCAACGTCAGTGGGGCCGCCGCAGGGACCTCACCACTCGACCGGGAGCGTGTCGAGGCCCTGGATGGAGTGTCCGCCCCGCACCGGCAGCTCGGCGGCGGGAACGGCGAGGCGCAGCCCCGGGATGCGGGTGAAGAGCGAGCTCAACGCGATCTCCATCTCGGCCCGCGCCAGGTTCTGGCCCAGGCACGCGTGGATACCGAAGCCGAACGCCAGGTGTTGGCGCTGCCCGCGGCGCACGTCGAACGCCTCCGGGTCGGGGAAGACGGCGGCATCGCGGTTGACCGTGGAGGTGGCGAACAGGACTCCGTCCCCGGCCCGGATCGTCTGCCCGGCGATCTCGATGTCCTCCGTGGCGACGCGGGGCGTGGCGTCCGCGATGGACAGGTACCGCAGCAGCTCCTCGACCGTGTCCGCCGCCGCCTCCTGCGGAGCCGCGCGCAACCGGGCCAGCTGGTCCGGGTGTTCGAGCAGCGTGAAGGCGCCCAGGGAGAGCATGTTGGCCGTGGTCTCGTGGCCGGCCACCAACAGGACCATGATGAGCGTGGCCAGGTCGTGCCGGTCGATGAATCCGGGCTTGAGCTGTTCCTCGACCAGCTCGTCGAGGAGCCCTTCACCGGGCGCGGCCTCCTTCGCGACGATGAGCCCGTCCAGGTATTCACGCAGCCGTCGCCGAGCGTCGTGCACGTCCTCCGCGAGCGGCCCGCGCAGCATCCGCCGCGACTGCTCCTCGAAGAACGCGTTGTCCTCGTAGGGCACGCCGAGCAGTTGGCAGATCACCTTCGAGGGAACCGGCAGCGCGAACGCGGACACCAGGTCCACCGGCGACCCCTGCTCCAGCATCGTGTCCAGCAGATCGTCGACCACCTGCTGAATGCCCGGCCGCATCCGGGCGACCCGCTTGAGAGTGAACGCCGGGATGAGCATCCTGCGCATTGGCCCGTGCTCCGGCTCGTCCACGCCCAGCAACGGGTTGCGCACCCGGCGGATGAACTCCGCCGCGAATTCCACCAGGATCGGGAACCCGGGATTCTGTCGGTTGGCCGAAATTCGTGAATCGGTCAGTAGCGCTCGCGCCTCCTCATACCCGGTCACCAGCCACGCGAGTCGCCCGTCGTACAGCGCCACTTTGCTCAGCGGCCCCTCTGCCGCCATCTTCATGTACTCGGCGGGCGGGTTGTACGGACACGTACGGTCCACGGGAAAACTGGGTGCCTGAGACTCGGGGATTATCAAGGCATCCGTCAACGGTCCACCTCCGCAATTCGTGCATCGGCCCGCGCTTGACCCCGAGTTGAGGCGACGCGGGCCGCTGCCACACTGATCGCGCCCGGCCCCACACTACCGCCTTTTCCCGCAAAAGATCGACTTCGGCCATTCGCGCCGCGAATTGGCCTGTTGACGGATCTCAGCTTTCGGAGATGCCGATGGCGCCCACCGGGCAGCGGCGGGCGGCCTCGCGCACCAACGGGTCTCCCGCCCCGTCCTCTCGGCCCGGAAGCACCGCCGATACCCCGTCATCGTCCTGCTCGAAGACGCCGGGAGCCGTCAACTCGCACTGCCCCGCGCCGATGCACTTGTCGTTGTCGATGGAGATGCGCATGCTCTCTCTCCTCCTCGTGAAGATGATCTCGAATGGGCGGAGACCACCCAGCCGATACGCAGGATGGGTGTCCACATGGCGACCCCTGTCGGAAACGTGCGCCATTCGTACGTCAGTGGTCCCGGTGCCGTCCGGGGTCACCGGTCTCGGCACACGCGTCAGGGACGACGGCGGTCTGCTCATCCCGAGTGGGGACGCAGAGAGGGGAATCGCCGCGGACGATCGTACCCGCTGCCCGCGTGGACCGGCCCGAGATCCGCTGATCAGCGGCCGTTCGCCGCGGCGTCCTCGTTCGCGGTCGGCGCCAGTCCGGTGAGGAAGGCGCGGATCTCGTCGGCCTCGGGGACGGCGAGGGCGGTGTAGAGGTCAAGGGCCTGTCGGGCGTGGTCGTGGGCGAGGTCGACGCGGCCGAGGTCGCGGTGGACGCGCGCCAGGCCGTCATGGGCGCGGGCCTGCTCGGGGCGGTAGCCGACCTCGCGGGCGAGGGTCAGCGCGGTGTCGTGTTCGGCCACGGCCCCGTCGAGGTCGCCGAGGCAACGGGCGGCTTCCGCGAGCGCGTTGAGCGACTCGGCCTCATCGCCGGGGAAGTCGAACCTGCGGCTCAGCTCCAAGGCCTGGCCGTGATGGCGCCGGGCCTCGTCGTAGCGGCCTTGCCGTTGGCACAGCAGCCCGATGTTGTTCAGCACCACGGTCTCGCCGATGCGCGATCCCGTCTCGCGGTACACGTCCAGCGCTTGCCGATGGTGCTCGTGCGCGTCCTCGTACCGTCCTTGGCGTTCGTGGACGATGCCGAGGTCGGTCAGGCATCTGGCGACGCCGGCGCGGTCGCCGAGCTCGCGGAAGAGCACGAGGGCCCGCGCGCAGTGGTCGTGGGCCCGGTCGTACTCCCGCCGCCGCCTGGAGACGCCGCCGAGGGCCTGTAGTGCGCCGGCCGCGACGCCCTGGTCGCCGATCTCGCGGGCGAGGTCCAGGGCGTGCCGGTAGTGCTCCGCCGCTTGCTCGTAGGCGCCGTGCCACCAGAAGTGCACCTGGCCGAGATCGATGAGCGTACGGGCTTCGGCGGCTGTGTCGCCGCTGCGCCGGGCGGCTCGCAGGGCCAGGCCGCCGAGGGCCAGCGCGTCGGCCTGGTGGGCGTGGCCCAGCAGATAGCGGTGCAGGGTGGCGGCCAGTTGGCCGGTGTGTGCGAGCCAGTCGTGCTCGGCCGCGTACTGGCCGGTCGCCATGAGGTTCGCGCGTTCGCCGTCCAGCCAGGCGATCGCCTCGGCCTCGTCCTGCGGGGGCGAGGTCGGGGTGGCCGGCGCGGGAATGCGTGGCCTGTGGTGCTTGCCCTCGGGGTAGAGGTGGTCGATGGCCGTGCTCGCGGTGTGGAGATAGTGGTGGAACAGTCGGCCGAGGGCCTCGCGCCGGGCGTCGGCGGGTTCCTCGGCGGCGGCGGTGGCGAGGGCGTGTTCGCGCAGCAGGTCGTGGAAGGTGTAGCGGCCGAGCCGGTGTTGGGTCAGGACGTGGGCGTCCAGGAGGTCTTCCAGGAGGTCTTCGGCCTGCCGGAGCGGAAGGCCGGTCAGTGCGGACGCCGCCTCGGGGCTGATGTCACGGCCCGGCTGGAGCCCCAGGAGCCGGAACATGCGTTGCTGATCCTCAGTCAGTTGCAGGTAGGAGAGGGTGAACGCCGCCGCCACTCCTCGCTCCGAGGTGGCCAGCTCGGCGAGTCTGCGGCGCTGATCGCGGAGCCGGTCGGCCAGGTGGGCGACGGTCCAGCGGGGACGATGGCGCAGGCGGGCGGCGGCGATGCGGACGGCCAGCGGCAGGAACCCGCACAACTGCAACACGTCGAGGACGGCCAGGGGTTCGGCGGCCGCCCGTTCGCCGACGATCGCCGTGAACAACTCCACGGCCTCCGCGGCGGGCAGCACGTCCAGGGACAGCGCGTGCGCCCCGTCCAGGTCGGTCAGCCTTCGGCGGCTGGTGACCAGGATGAGGGCGCGGGAGGATCCGGGCAGCAACGGGCGTACCTGGTCGGCGCCGAGGGCGTTGTCCAGCACCGCCAGCACGCGACGGCCGGAGAGTTCGGACCGCCACAGCGCGGCCCGATCGGCCACCGACGCGGGTATGTTCTGGGCGGGCACGCCGAGTTGGCCCAGGAGGACTTCGAGCGCGGTACCGGCGTCCAGCGGCGCCTGGCCGGCGGTGTGCGCCTGGAGGTCGATGAAGAGCTGTCCGTCCGGGAAGTGGTCCGCGAGGCGGTGCCCCGCGTGGACCGCGAGCGTCGTCTTGCCGACCCCGGCCATCCCGTCGATCGCCGATATCGTCACGACGCCGCCGTTGCCGCCGTTGCTGCCCGACCACCGGCGGACCAGCCCGTCGATCTCGTCTTCGCGTCCGGTGAAGTCCGGGACGTCGTAGGGCAGGAAGTTGGTCCCCTGCGGCTTCGCCGGCCGCTGCGCGGTGAGCGGCGGCCGCAGATCGGGGGCGTCCCGCAGGATGTCCTGTTCGAGCTTGCCGAACGCGTGGCCCGGATCCAGTCCCTGCCGTTCGGCCAGGGTCGCCCGGAAGGTCCTCGCCACGTGCAGCGCGTCGGTTTGGCGTCCGGCGCGGTGCAGGGCGAGCATCAGTTGGCAGCAGAGCCGTTCCCGCAAGGGGTGGGCCGCCGCGTGGACGGACAGTTCGTCGATGAGGTCGTCGTGGCGCCCCCGGGCCAGTTCCAGATCGGCCAGGCGCTCTACGGCGGTCAGGAGCTGCCCGGTCAGCCGCGCTCTGGCGCTCTCGACGTAGTGGGCGGTGATGTCGGCCAGCGGCTCTCCCCGCCACAGCGCCAGCGCCGCCCGTATCCGGCCGGCGGTGTCCCCCGGGTCGCCGGAGCCGGCCGGTGCCTCGGCGATCAGGCCGGTGAACTCGTCCAGATCGAGCTGTCCCGGCCCGGTGGTGATCACGTACCCGGCCGCCCGCGTGGCCAGGATCCCGTCGGCTCCCGAAGCGCGCAGCATCCGTCGGATCGCGGCGATCGTGGTCTGGATCTGCGCGCGGGCGGAATCGGGCGGCAGCGGCCCCCACATCGCGTCGATCAGGCGATCCGTACTGATCACGGTCCCGACGTGCAGCAAGAGGTAGGCGAGCACCGCGCGATGACGGGGTGCCAGGCGGGGCGCGTCCGCACCGGGAGCCGCGACCTCCACCGGACCGAGGACCGTGAACCGCATGCCGTCACTCCAGGGGTCGCCGTCGCGTGCATCGAAGATGCATCGGGAATGTATCAAGATCAACCGGCAGGGTTGCCCGCATGTCACTCCACACCGTCGAACCGGAGATCGCGACCGGTGAATCCGCCGCTCTGTTCACCGCCACGCACCAGGCCCTGGGGGTCATCCCCAACCTGGCCCGGGTGATGGCGAACAGCCCGGCCGTACTGAAGGCGTACTTGGGCGTCGTGACCACCCTGAGCGCGGAGGGGACCCTGTCGGCGGACGTGCGTGAGCGCGTCGCGTTGCTGGTGGCGCAGGAGAACGGGTCCGACTACTGCCTGTCCGTGCACGCGTTCCGCGGGACCAAGGTGGCGGGGCTGAGTGCCGCGGAGGCCACCCGCGCACGCCGGGGCGAGGCCGACGACCCGTGGGCCGCCGCAGTCCTGGCTCTGGCCGCCACGGTGGTCCGTGAGCGCGGAGGCATCGGCGCCGAGCAGCGGGCCGCGGCCCGGCGCGCCGGCCTGTCCGACGGGCAGATCGTCGAGGTCGTCGCCCATGTCGCCCTCAACGTGTTCACCAACTACCTCGCCACCGCGGCCGGGATCGACATCGACTGGCCGCTCGTGCGCCACACCGACTGAAGGAACGCGAGCGAACCCTCGCACCCTCCCGAAGCACGACCGCATACGACCGCATACGACCGACTCGACCACGAAGGCCATCACCTTGCCCACATCAGCGCACGTCACTCCGCTCCAGCACGTCTCGGCCGCCGACGCCGCCGCCTGGCATCGGGTCGTCGCCGCCTCGACGGCCCACGACCTGCCCGGCGTGCCGGTCCCCGACCCCGGACAGATCCTCGCCCGGCTCACCACGCCCGCTCTGGGCAGCCACCGGCTGTCCTGGCTGGCCACCGGCGCCGACAACGTCCCGGTCGGCGTCGCCGGCCTGCGGGTGTTCACCTCCCCGGGCCAGGAGCACCTGGCCGAACTGGAACTCCACGTCGACCCCGCACACCGCCGCCTGGGAACCGGCTCCCTCCTGCTGTCGGCGGTCGTGGCGGCCTGCCGCACCGAGAACCGGCGCAGCCTGATCGCCACGGCCCCGGCCGACGGCCCGGGTGAGAAGTTCGGCGCGCAGCGCGGCTTCCGACCCGTGCTGACCCTGGACCACCTGCTCCTGCGCCTCGACGAGGCGGACGAGGCGGGCGAGGCGGGCCTCCTCCAGGTCGCCGACGCCGAACACCCCGGCTACCGGCTGACCGGCTGGACCGGAACGGTTCCCGACGACCTCGCCGACGCCTTCGCCGCCGCGAAGTACGCCATGAACGACATGCCCGTCGGGGACGCGGACTACGGCACCGTGGCCTGGGACGCCGACCGCGTCCGCGCCATGGCCCAGGTGGTCGCCGATCGCGGGGACACGCTGCTGACCATCGCCGCCGTCCACGACGACGGCGCCATGGCCGGCTACACCGAGATCCTGCTTCCCCGGGGCTCGGCGCCGCGCGCCCAGCAGTACGACACGGCGGTCGTCCCCGCACACCGCGGACACGGCCTGGGGTTGTGGGTCAAGGCCGCCATGCTGCGCCGGCTGCGCGCCGAGCACCCGGACGTCGTCGAGATCGAGACGGACAACGCCGACGACAACGTCCACATGCTGGCGGTCAACCACCGCCTGGGGTTCCGCTCCTACCGCCGCACGCGCGAGTTCCAGCTCGACGTGCCCACGACCTGAAGGGAATGGGGAGATTCACGCGATGCGTGTCCCGTTGATGGCGGACGAGGCGGCCGAGGGCTGTGACGTCCTGGTGGCGAGTGGTCTGATGCCCGCCGGCGCCCGCTCGGTGGCGGAGAAGCCGGGCATCCGCTACGTGTACGCGGGTTTCCACCCGTTCGAGATGCCCTCGGCGCACTACCTCCCGTCGCCTCGGCCCAACCCGCCCGCCCCGCCCGGCACGACCGACAACCAGGCCCTGCGGGACCTGGACGCCCGAAAGGCAAACGCCCTGTACCTCCAGTCCCCCAACGCCCACCGCACGACGATCGGTCTCGCACCGGTGGGCGGCGGTGCGCCCCAGGTGGTGGTTGCCCAGTTCGTTGACCAGCGGCACCGGGCCGCCCGCGTGGCCGAGCCGGGCATCGGCGCGGCACACGACGACCCGACCCCGACCTGCGCGTCCCTGTCGACCGCACTCAGGGCGGCCCTGGCCCCCGAGACGAAGGCACGGCCCAAGGCCGTCGCCGGCACGATCCGCACCGAGGGGCGCCGATGACCGCGCCGATGAGCCGCGAGCAGGTCTCCCTGATCGCCCATGTCGACCATCCGATCAAGGCCCCGCTCGCCGACGATTCCGTCGGCCGCCTGCTCGAACGCGGCCTCCCGCGAGGCGACGAGCGCGTGCTCGACCTCGGCTGCGGCACTGCGGAGTGGCTGCTGCGCGCCCTGGCGAAGCGCCCGCACCTGCGCGCCGAGGGCGTCGACGTCTCCGAAGTCGCCCTGGCTCGGGCCCACCAGGCCGCAAGCGAACTCGGGCTCACCGAGCGCCTGGTCCTCCACCGACAGGAAGCCGCGGACTTCACCTCCGCACAGCCCTTCGACCTGGTGATCAGCGTCGGCGCCACCCACGCCTTCGGTGGTCTCCTCCCCACCCTCGCGGCGGCCCGCGAGCACCTGGCCCCCGGCGGCCGCGTGCTGATCGGCGAGTCGTTCTGGGACCGCGCCCCCTCACCGGCGGCCGTCGAGATGTTCGGCGACCTCGCCGACCTGGCGACCACGGTGGACCGCGTCGTCGCCGACGGCTGGACCCCCGTCCACGGCCACATCAGCACCCGTGACGAGCTGGACGCCTACGAGTGGGCCTGCTGGGGCTCCCTGGCCTCCTGGTCCCTGGACCACCCTGGCGACCCGGCCGCCGCACAGGCACGGGAGACGGCCACCGCCCGCCGTTCCCAGTGGCTGCACGGCTACCGCGACAGCTTCGGCTTCCTCTGCCTGATCCTGCGCCGAACTTCGGATTGATCGCGGGACTCCCGGCAGGGCCGGGCTGCGTCGATCAGGAAGAAGCGACAGGGTTCTGCGCGATGTCGACGATGTCGACGATGTCGACGGGCTGTGGCTGCCCGTCCGGGGTAGCGCAGCACGCCTGCGGCGCGCTGTCGGCGCTCTTGAGACCCGCGAGCCCGCGCCGCGCCGGCATCCACTCAGCCCCCGACGTCCACGCCGATCCGGTGCTCACCGCCCATGGCCACGCGGCCGGCGTCGAGCACCAGGGTGCGGTCGGCCAACACGTCGGCGGCCGTTCGGTCATGGGTGATGAAGACCAGGCTGAGCCCGTCCCGTTCGCGGAGCCCGGCCAGGTGCGTGAGGATGACGTCGCGGGTGGCGGCATCGAGGCCGGAGGTGATCTCGTCGCAGATCAGGACCTTGGGCTCGGCCGGCAGAGCCCGCGCCAGGGCGGCCCGTTGGAGTTCGCCACCGGAGAGCGCGCCCGGCCGGCGCAGGGTCAGGTCCGCTGCCAGCCCCAGTTCCTCCAGGATCTTCGCGGCGGTCCGGCGCGCGTTGTCCCGGTCGGCGCCGCGCAGTCGGACCGCCGTGCGGGCGACCTGGTCGAGGACCGGCCGGTGCTCGTCGAAGGCCGCCTTGGGGTCCTGGAAGACGTACTGGACGGCGGCCAGTTCCGCGGGGGTGCGGGCGCGGATACCGCGCGGGAGGGGTGCGCCGTCGAGCAGCACCGCCCCCTCGTACGCGGAGTGCAGCCCGGCCAGGCACCGGCCCAGGGTGGTCTTGCCGCTGCCGGAGCGGCCAACCACCGCCAGGCACTCCCCCGGCGCGACCGACACCGTGATGTCGTGCAGCACCGCAACGGTGCCGCGTGCCGTCCGGTGTCGGGCAACCAGGCCCCTCGCCTCCAAGCGCGTTCCGCCGGAGGGTACGGCGGATCGTGACCGTTCGGCCGTCGGCTTGGCGGGGGTGGGCAGCACCACGTCCGCCGGGCCCCGGTCCACGACCCGGCCGGCCCGCAGCACGACCACTTCGTCGGCCAATCGCCGTACGACGTCCAGATCGTGGCTCAGCAGGACCACGGCGATGCCCTGCGCGGCGACGTCGGCCAGCGCCTCGGCGACGCCCTGTTTGGTGGCCGGGTCCTGGCCCGTGGTGGGTTCGTCCGCGACGATCACTTTGGCGCCCAGGAGCAGTGCCTGCGCGATGACGACCCGCTGCTGCTGGCCGCCGGAGAGCTGGTGGGGGTAGCGGCGCAGCACCATCGCGGGGTCGGGGAGCTGGGCGCGCCGCAGGGCGTGCTCGACGCGGGCGCGGATCTCGCGGCGGGTGCCGCCCCGGCGGGCGGCGATGTCCCGCAGAAGGGCTCCGGCACGCCGGGCCGGGTTGAGGACGGCGGCGGGGTGCTGGGGTACGTAGCCGACGGCGCCGCCGCCCGGGGTGCGGATCCGCCCTTCGACGCGGGCGCCGGGTGGGAACTCGCCGAGCAGGGCGCGTCCGGTGGTGGTCTTTCCGCTGCCCGACGGCCCGACGAGGGCGGTGATGCGGCCGGCGCGGGCCGTCAGGCTCACCCCGTCGACGAGCGTGCTGCCGGCCACCTCCACGCGCAGGCCGTCCACTTCCGCGACCGGGTTCATGCCCGGCCTCCTTTCCTCGCGGCCTTCGCGGCCGGTGTGTGCAGGGCGGCGTCGAAGAGCAGGTTGGTGCCCATGGACAGGGCGGCGATGAGGAGGGCGGGCACCACGACGGCCCACGGCTGGAGGAAGAGTCCCGTGCGGTTGCGGTCCACCATCACCGCCCAGTCGGCGGCGTCCGGCTCGACGCCGATCCCGAGGAACGCGGCCGTGGCCACCAGGTAGAGGGCTCCGGTGAGCCGGATGCCGGCGTCGGCGGCGAGCGTACGGCGCATGGAGCGGGCGACGTAGCCGAACGCCGTGTGCCACCAGGACTCCCCCTGCATCCGCAGCGCTTCGACGGCGGTCCGGGAGGCGATCTCGGCCGCCGCCGCGTGCACCACCCGTGCGGCGTCGGGTACGGCGGCCAGACCGACCAGGACGGCCAGTCCGGCGGGCCCCGGGGTCAGGGTCGCGGCCACCAGCAGGACCAGCAGGAGCGAGGGCACGGCGATCAGTACGTCGAGGGGCCGCATGAGGGCCTCCTCCAGCCAGGTGCGGCGGGTGAGGGCGGCGGTCAGCCCGAGCGGAACGGCCACCAGATACGCGAGACCCGTGGCCGCCAGCGCGACGAGGACGACCGAGCGGCCGCCGAGCAGGACCTGCCGCCACACGTCCCGCCCGCTGAAGTCCGTACCGAGCCAATGCCCCGCGCCCGATGCGAACGAGACCGAGCGCGGCCCGGCCGGCCCGGCGAGCAGCGGCCCGAGGGCGGCCAGCAGCAGGGGCACGGCGATGAGCCCGACCGCGAGCGCGTACCTGGGCAGACGGCGCTTCACGCGATCACCTCCGCCCGGGGGGCGAACCGGCGCGCGACGAGGTCGGCCCCGAGGTTCGCCATGACGGTGACGACACCGAAGACGACGGCCATGCCCTGGACGACGGGCACGTCCCGGGCGGCGACGGCGTCGATGAGCACCGTTCCCAGGCCCGGGATGACGAAGAGCGCCTCGACGACGATGACCCCGCTCAGCAACCAGTCGCAGGTCCGGGCCAGCTGCTGGGCGGCCGGAGCGAGGGCGTTGGGCAAGGCGTGCGCCCAGCGGACGCGCGCTCCGCCGATCCCGTAGCGCCGCGCCTGGGCGACGTACGGCGAGGCCATCGCTTCGATCATCACGGCGCGCACGAGGCGGCTGATGGTGCACACGGGCCGGGAGATGAGGACGAGGACGGGCAGGACCAGGACGGCCGGATCGGTGAGCGCGTCCGCGCCGACGGCGGTGGGCGGCAGCCAGCCCAGCCACAGCCCGAACACCGTGGCCAGCAGCACCCCGAGGGCGAACTCGGGTACGGAGTGCACGGCCAGGGTCAGCGCGCTGAGGGTGCGGTCCAGCGGGCCGCCCTCGCGGCGGGCGCACAGCACGCCGAGGCCGGCCGACAGCGGCAGCAGGACGAGGAGCGTGGCGGACGCGAGCAGCACCGTGGGTCCGAGGCCGCCGGCCAGGTAGCCGGAGACGGGCCGTCCGCTGACCAGGGAGGTGCCGAGGTCGCCGTGGAGGAGTCCGGCGACCCAGTCCAGGAACCGTTCGGCGGCGGGGCGGTCGAGGTCCAGGGCGGCGCGGATGCGGGCGATGCGCTCGGGGTCGGGCTGGTCGCCGGCCAGGGCGACGGCCGCGTCCCCGGGCAGGGCCTCGGTGAGCGCGAAGACGAACAGGACGACGGCCGCCGTCTGCCCCAGACCGAGGAGCAGGCGGCGGCCGACCCACGAGAGGTGCGGGCTCACGCGAGCCAGAGCTTGTCGAAGCGGGCCCAGTCGAGGGTGTTGGCCGGGGCCTTCGCGTCGACGCCGCGCACAGCGGGCGCGGTGGCGACGATCCAGTCGGCGAAGCCCCAGATCAGGAAGCCGCCTTCGTCGTACAGGCGGCGCTGCATGCGCTCGTAGAGGGCGGCCCGCTCCTTCTCGTCCCGGGTGGACTGGGCCTGCTGGTACAGGTCGTCGAAGTCCTTCTGCTTCCACTTGGTGGCGTTGGTGGTGGATCCGGTGAGCAGCCGCTGCGAGATGTGGGACTCGATGGGCATGGACCCGGACCGGTAGGAGGCGAAGGTCCCGTTGTCGAGGATGTCCTTCCAGTACGTGTCCTTGTTGCCGACCTTGACCTCGACGGTGACCCCGGCCTTCGCGGCCTGCTCCTTGAAGATCCCGGCGGCCTCGACGAAGCCGGTGGCGGCGGGCGCGGTGTCCAGGGTGACCTTGAGGTTCTCGGCGCCGGCCTCCTTGAGGAGGGCGCGGGCCCGGTCGAGGTCCCGCGTGCGCTGGGGCAGGCCGGCCGGGTAGTACTGGTAGCCCTTGCCGAAGAGGTCGTTGCCGACCTCGCCGGCGCCGGAGAGGGCGCCGTCGACGAGTTCCTTGCGGTCGGCGATGAGGAAGAAGGCCTGGCGGACCCTCGGGTCGTTGAACGGCGGCCGGTCGGTCTTCATCACGAAGCCCTGCATGGAGCTGCCGGGCAGCCGGACGACCTGGACCTGCCCCTTGCCCTCGTGGGTACGGGCGGTGGCGGGGCTGAGCTCGTGGGCGTACTGGACCTGGCCGCCGAGCAGGGCGCTGACGCGCGCCGACTCCTCGGTGGCGACGACGAACTCCACCTGGTCGAGGTGGGGCGCGCCCTCCCAGTAGGCGTCGTTCCTCTTGACGACGAGCGACTTGCCGGGGGTGAACGAGCCGAAGGTGAACGGGCCGGAGCCGACGGGCTTGTCGAATGAGGTGGTGTCCTTGGGGACGATGTACGCGCCGAACGCCGCGAGCACGTTCGGGAATTCGGCGTACGGGCGCTTCAGCTTGAACTCGACGGTGGACGCGTCGAGGGCGCGGCCGGCGGCGAGGTCGATGGGCTCCAGGGAGGCCTTGGCCCGGAAGGTGCCCTTGGGGTCGGCGATCCGGCGGTAGCTGTAGAGGACGTCCTCGGCGGTGACCGGGCGGCCGTCGTGGAAGGCGGCCTTGCGGAGGGTTACCTTCCAGGTGTCGAGGGTCTCGTTGGGCTCCCACCGCTCGGCGAGCCGCGGTACGGGGGCGAGGTCGGCGCCGAAGTCGGCGAGCTTGTCGTAGAGGGCCTTGGCGCGGGCGGCGTCCACGAACAGGTTCGCGGCGTGCGGGTCGAGGGTCTCGCCTGCCCCGCCGCCCGGGAAGGCGGCGCGCAGGGTGCCGCCGCGCTGGGGGCTGCCGGCCGCGGCGCCGTTCTTGGCGTCGGCGTTCTTGCCGGTGTCGCCGGCGCAGCCGGCGGTGAGGGCGAGGGCTGCTGCGGTGGCCGTGGCGGTGGCCAGGAGGAATCCTCGGCGGGCGAGGCCGGAGCGGGGGCTGTTCACGGGTGGTGTCTCCGATGCTGCTGGGGAGGGTGGTCAGTGGCCGTCCACGAAGCGGGCGACGAGGTGCAGGCGGTCGGAACTCGTGGTCCCAGACGGGGAGTTGCCTTCGCACCACGCCGGTTCGGTACGCGGGCCGGGGCGGTCGTACAGGTCGAGGACCTCGAAGCCGGCCGTGGTGAGGAAGTACCGCAGTTCCTGGGGGAACAGCAGTCGCCAGGCGGAGTGCTGCTCCTGCCGGTCCGGGGACGGGGTCCCGTCGTCGGCGGTCCAGGTGCGGCGGCGGCACAGGAGTTGGGCGCCGTGATCGATCCACAGGGTGGTGTGGGAGGTGTGGGTGGTGCCGCGCCAGTCGAAGGAGGCGGTGCGCGGTCCGTCGAGGAGTTCGGTGTTGCCGAGGAAGAAGGCGCCGTTGCGCATCTCGGCGATGAGCAGGCCGCCGGGGGTGAGGTGGGCGCGGCAACGGTCGAGGAACGCCGTCAGGTCGTCGTTGGTGTGGCAGTACAGGAGGGCGCTGTCCAGGCAGATGACCGCGTCGAAGGTGACCCCGAGGTCGAAGTCCCGCATGTCGCCGCGGTGGTAGTCGGGGCCGGGGTGGGCGCGGCGGGCGTGGGCGAGCATGGTCTCGGCGGTGTCGATGCCGGTGACGCGCCGCCCGGCATGGTGGTGCAGCCAGGCGGCGTCGCGGCCGGTGCCGCAGCCGACGTCCAGGACACGAGGTCCCGCGCCGTGGCGGCGCAGGGTGTCCTCGGCCCAGCGGGCGGCCAGACGGTCGGGGTCGGGGAAGCGCTCTTCGTAGAGCTCGGGGTGGTCGGTGAGGAGGTTGCCGGTACTCATCGGGGCTCGCTCGGGGAGCGGGGCTCGCGGTGCGGACCGGCGGATGCCGCGTCCGGCCCGGGGTCAGGGCCAAGGCCAGGGCCAAGGCCAGGGGCGAGCGACCCACGCCGATGCAGTCGGGCGACGGCAGCCGCCGAAGCGAGGCCGAGCGCCGTGCAGCAGGCGTACGGAAGCCACGCCGGGCCGGTGCGCGAGGCGGTGTCCATGGCCCACCCGACGCCCGCCCCGGCGCCCGCGGCGGCTACGCCTGACACCGCGTAGAAGAGGCCGTAGAACGTGCCGGTGAGCTCCGCGCGGCCGAACGACGGGACGAGCTCCATGACGAACGGCTGGGCGGCCATCACCCCCAGGTGCAGCAGCAGCGCCCCGGCCAGGACCGGCAGCAGCCGCGCGGGGTACTCCCCCGCCGCGCCCGCCACCACCATGGGCGGTACGAAACCGAGCGCGCTGACCGCGAGCCCGGCGGCGATCCAGCGGCCGCGTCCGCCGCCCCGTCCGGACAGCCGCCGGGTGAGGCGCAGCTGGAACAGCAGGTTCGCCAGCGTCCCGGCCGCGAAGAGCAGCCCGACGGCGCCGGCCCAGCCGGTGGCGTCCCGGGCGGCGTGCGGAAGCAGCAGGTAGAGCTGGCTCTCCATCCCGTACATGCCGACCATGGCCAGGGCGAACGCCACGAAGCGGCGGTTGCCCGCCACCTCCCGCCAGTCGCCGAGGACGGAGCCGGTCGGCCGCGGCACCGCACGAGCGGGCAGTACGACGGCCTGCGCGATGGTCAGCAGCGCGAACACGCCCGCCGCGGTGAGCGCGGCCACCCTGAAACCGCCGAAGAGCAACAGGCCGCCCAGCAGCGGCCCGAGCAGCGCCCCGGCCGTGGCGAACACGTTGAACAGGGCGAACGCCTCGGCCTTGCGGTCGCCGGACTCCTGGGCGACGTACGTCCGTACGGCGGGATTGAACAGGGCCCCGGCCAGCCCGCTCAGCACCGACGCGGCGATCAGTACGGGCAGTGCGTCGCCGAGGGCGAACAGCGCGAAGCCGAGGGTACGCAGCCCACAGCCCGCGATGATCACCCCACGGGCCCCGAGGCGGTCGGCCGCCGAGCCCCCGATCAGGAACATCCCCTGCTGGCTGAGGTTGCGCAGGCCCAGGACCAGGCCGACCAGCGCCGCCGACATGCCGAGGTCGTCGGTGAGGTGAGTGGCCAGGTACGGGATGAGCAGGTAGAAGCCGGTGTTGACGCCGAGCTGGTTGATCAGCAGGAGCCGCACGGCCGGCGGGAAGCCGCGCACCGCGGCGAGGGTTCTCACCGTGCGACCCCCGCGGGTATGGCGGCGCGGCGCAGCACGCCCAGGCCGCCGCGCGGGGCGGGGCATACGGTGCCGTCGGCGCCGCCGATCCCCGTCCACGGGTCGTCGGCGAGGAGCAGGTGCCCGTCGAGGTCGACCCAGCGGGCCCGGTCGACCAGGTGGACGGCGGGTGCGATCCCGAGCGAGCTGGCCGTCAGGCAGCCGAGCATGAGGTCGGTGCCGCTGCCGGCCAGCGCGGCATGGATGCGCAGCGCGGCTCGTACGCCGCCGCACTTGGCGAGTTTGACGTTGACCCCGTGGACCCGGCCGGCCAGGGCGAGGGCGTCCTCGTAGGAGACGGCGTCCTCGTCGGCGATCACCGGGACCGGGGAGGCGATCGCGACCCGTGCCAGGGCCTCGGGCCGGCCGGCCGCGATGGGCTGCTCCACGGCGGTGACGCCGAGGGCGGCGAAGCGCGGCAGCAGGGCGTGGGCCTGGTCCTCGGTCCAGGCGCCGTTGGGGTCGAGCAGCAGGTCGGCGTCCGGTGCCCCTTCACGGACGGCCTCGACGCGGGCGAGGTCCTCGGCCGGATCGGGGGAGCCCGCCTTGACCTTCAGGACGGTGAATCCGGTCATGGCGAGCCGGCCGGCCCGGGCGGCGGCGGAGACGGGCGAGACGATGCCGATGGTCCGGGCGGTGGCCGCCGACGGAGGCAGCGGACTGCCGAGCAACTGGTGGACGGATTCCCCGGCCCGCTTGCCCGTGAGGTCCAGTACGGCGGCCTCGACCGCGGCGAGGACCCCGGCGGGCAGGTCGGCGCCGAGGGAGCCCGCGGGGGCCAGTTCGGCCCAGGCGGTCTCCGGGTCCGGCAGACGCTCGAACGCCGGGCGTACGGCGCTGAGGTGGCGCAGGATGCGGTCGGTGGGCAGCCCGAGGAACTCGCTGCTCACGGCCTCCCCCCAGCCGCGCAGTCCGCCGTGTTCCAGGTCGACCCAGACGGCGTCGCGGCGGGCCATCACGGATCGGGAGATGCGCAACGGCTCGGCCAGTTCCAGCGAGGCGGTGTGCCAGGTGAGCTTCATGCGGCGCCTCCGGGGGCCAGGACGTGGGGGGCGAGCGCCCCCTCGGCGCGTGCGCCGACGGGGTCGACGACAGCGCGGCAGCGGGCCCAGCCGAAGGCCTCGGCCGCGCGCGGGTGCGGGATCTCCAGTGGACGGGTGGCCGGGGCGGTGGCGGTCAGTCCGTGGGCGTGGCAGAAGTCGTCGTCGTAGACGGTGCCGAGGTAACGGTGGGGGCCGTCGGGGAAGACGGTCGCGACGACGGCTCCGGGCTCGGCCCTGGCCGCCCACGCGGAGACCAGGGCGACCGCACCGGTGCTCCAGCCTCCGCTGACGAAGCTGCCCCGGGCGAGCCGCCGGCAGGCGTCGACGGCCTCGGCGGGACCCACCCAGTGCACCTCGTCGAACACGCCGTGGCGGACGTTGCGGGGGTGGATGCTGCTGCCGAGTCCGCGCATCAGGCGCGGCCGGGCGGGCTGGCCGAAGATGGCGGAGCCGACGGAGTCGACGCCTATCACCTTCAACCGGGGCCAGCGGCGGCGCAGCGGGCCGACCAGTCCGGCACTGTGTCCGCCGGTGCCCACGCTGCACACCAGGACGTCCAGGTGGTCGAGCTGGCCGATCAATTCCGCGGCCATCGACCGATAGCCCGCCGGATTGTCGGGGTTGTTGTACTGGTCGGGCCAGTAGGCGCCCTCGGTGCGGGCCAGGACCTCGTGGAGCCGGGCGATGCGGGCGGCCTGCCAGCCTCCCTGTGCGGCCGGGCGATCGACCAGCTCCAGGCGAGCGCCGTAGGCGCGCAGCAACTGGCGCATGGACGGTTCGAGTTCGCGGTCGCCGACGAGGATCACGGGGTGGCCGAGTGCCTGTCCGGCGAAGGCCAGCCCGATGCCCATGGTGCCGGAGGTGGATTCGACGACCGGGGCGCCGGGGCGCAGCTCGCCGCGCCCGCGGGCACCGGTCAGCATGGACATCGCCGCGCGGGCCTTCATCCCGCCGGCGCCGAGGCATTCGAGCTTGGCCCAGAACCCGGGATGGGGGTGGGGCAGGTCGGCGTGGATACGAGCGACAGGGGTCCGCCCCAGCAGGGGCAGCAACGCGGGATGGGCGGCGGCACCGGCAGCGGACCGGTGCATCGGCGGGGCGAAGGTCACGGACGGCCTCCGTAGCGGTGGATGACGCCGGGGCCGCCGTCGAGCCAGAAGAACGGGTACGGCTCGGCGGACACGGCTCTCACCCCGGCTCCGAGGAAGCGGGGCAGGACGGCGCTGCCGGTCTGGGCGAACATCACGAGGGGCTTGCCGGTCCGGGCGGCGTGGTCGAGCAGGCCTTGGAAGGTGCCGTTGCCGAGGGTCATGCCGGAGGCGAGGACGGCGCCGCAGCGCTCCAACTGCGCCTCGGTGTCACGCAGGACGGGCTCGCCCCACTCGGTGGCGCCGCCCTTGAGGTCGCACGGCAGGTAGTCGAGTCCCCGCGCCCGCAGCTGCTCCAGCAGCGAGTTCACCACCCCGACCACCAGGACCGGGCGGCTCTCAGCGGGCGGGACGCCGTCCGCGGGCAGCAGGTCGACGACGGCACGGGCCCGCGTCTTCGAACGGCTCAGCGAGCTGCCGGCCGGCAGCGCGTACGGGCGGGCACCGTTGTCCGGCGTGTGCGGGCGTACGTGGGCCAGGTAGGCGTCGAGGGCCGCGATCCGCACCGGCAGGAGCGGGTGGCGCAGGAGGTCGGCGACGGTGGCGCCCACGCAGTCGTCCAGGGCGTCCCCGGGCAGCGCCCCGGGCTCCACGGCGCAGGATCCGACGGCCGCGTCGAGCCGCAGGCTCAGCACCTCGTTGCGGTAGCCGCTGCTGCGCCCTTCGTGCCGGACGGCTTGGGCGGTGGTGAAGGCGAGCGATATCCGCTCGTGGGCCGGGTCGGGTCCGTACGCTCCGGCGCGGACGGCGTCGAACAGCTGCTCAACGGTCCGGACGAGCGGGTCGCCGTTTCCGGACCCTTCGGCTCCGACCAGGTGCGGGGCGGACAGGGTCGTCATGCGGGAACCCCCGCGGACGGCTCGTAACGGGGACGCAGGCCGGCCAACAGCCCCTCGGCGGCGACGCGGGCGCCGCCGCCCTCGGTGTCGGCGGTCATGACGTGCCCGAGGTACTCGTTGTTGCTGGTGGCGGCCCGCACGGTGCGGCCTGCCTCGGCGAGGGTGAGCTCCAGCACCTCGGGCCGGGCGCGGACTGCTTCCTCGCCCTCGACACCGGCGAGGGTGCCGGAGGTGTCGGGCAGGAGGAAGGCGATGGCGGCGCTGCGCACTCCGGTCCGACGCGGCGCGAGGTCGGGCACGCGGCCGAGGGCCACGTCCACGCAGGCGGTCGCCAGGTCGACGCCCGTGACGTGGCGGACCAGTTCGGTGATCCGGTTGCCGGCCGGGCGGGGGTTGACCTCGACCAGCCGGGGCCCGTCAGGGGTCAGTTTGATCTCGGTGTGGCAGACCACCTGGTCCAGCCCCAACGCCTTGACCGCCCGCGACGCGGTCTCGGCGGCCTCGGACGCCGTCGCCTCCTCGATCCCGGCCGGGAACATGTGGCCGGTCTCGATGAAGGCGGGCGCCCCGCCGATGCTCTTGTCGGTGACGCCCACGACCTGGGTCGCGCCGCCGAAGGAGACGGTCTCGACGCTGACTTCGGGTCCGTGCAGCAGTTCTTCGAGCAGGATGACGGGGGCCCGGTCCTGGCCACGGGCGTTGACGGGGAACTCGGCGAGGGCCTGGCAGGCGAGCTCCAGTTCGCGCTCGTCGCGCACCGCGCGGACCAGCATGCCCGCGCACAGGTCCACCGGCTTCACGACGAGCGGGTAGCCGATCTCCCGGGCCGCTGCCGCCGCCTCCCCGGCGCCCTCGCAGAGCGCGAACCGGGGCCCCGGCACTCCGGCTTCGGCGAGCACACGGCGCGTCAGGTCCTTGCGACACGCCGCCTCGACGGCCTCCGGGGCGGGTCCGGGCAGGCCGAGCCGCCGTGCGGTGTGCGCGACGGCCGGCAGGTAGTAGTCGCACGAGGAGACCACCCCGTCGAAGCCGAGGACGGCGTGCAGGTCCTCGATCCGCGTAAGCAGCGCGTCGGTGTCGTTGGTGTCGGCCGTGACGATGTTGCGGGCCGTGAGCAGCGGGTGCGTACCGTCGCCCGCCGGGGCGGAGCGCAGGTAGTGGTGCAGGTCGCGGGTGACGAAGGTGAACTCGTGCCCGTCTTCGCGGATCGCCTTGGGCAGCAGCCTGCTCATCGACCCGACCCAGCTTTCGATCACCAGCAGATGTCCCACCGGAACTTCCTCCCAGAGTGCCGTCGGCTCCGTGCGACGCAGACGTTATCTGAAATCGTTTTCATTTCCAATACAACAGATTTCCGATAACCTGCGGCCCACGGAGCACGAGAGGCGGAGCATGGGAGGCGGAGAGTCATGACAGAGCTGACGCGAGATCAGAGGGTCGGGCCGTACACGGTGCGGCACGCGAGGGCCGAGGACCTGCCCGGTGCCCGGAGCGTCATGCTGGACACCTTCTACCGGGAGTTCGACTACGGGTACGTCCCGGCCTGGCACGCCGACGTCGTCGACCTCGACGGCACGTACCTGCGCCACCCCCGGCACACCCTCGTGGTGGCCGCGCGCGACGACGACGAGGTGGTCGGCACCACCGCGCTCACCTCGCGCGGCCCCGCCCACCCGCCGCACCCGCGCGGCCTCGTCGAGCGCTACCCGTCAGGTCGGACCGCGCAACTGCTGCGCGTGTACGTACGCCCCGAGCACCGGCGCCACGGACTGGCCCGGGTGATGGTGCGCACCGCCTGCGCGTTCGCCGCGTCCGTACCCGGCTACGACCGCGTCTACCTCCACACCAACGTCAACATCCCCGGCGCGGAGGGCTTCTGGCGCGGCATCGCCACGGAGGTCTTCGACGCCCGCACCACCGGCGAGCACGGCGAAGGCTTCGGGACCGTCCACTTCGAGATCCCGATCCGCGCGATGACTCCCGGGCAGGCGACAGGACCGGGCCGGGAGCCGGCCGGCGTCATGTGACCCGGCGTTCCTCCAGAGGCGCGGGCCTGAGCGCGTCCGCCTCCACCCGCGGCAGGTGCGGGGTGTGGTTGACGAGTCGGGCGGAGTTGCCGACGACCGCGATGCTGCTGGTGTTGTGCAACAGCGCCGCCAGCACCGGGTTCATGGAGCCGCCCGCGCCCGCGACCAGCCCGAGCAGGTTGACGCCGATGGCGAGCCCGTAGTTCTGCCGTACGACGCGCAGGGTGTGACGGCTGAGTTCGACCACGGCCGCGACCTGGCGCAGGTCGTTGCCCGCGAGCGCGATGTCGGCGGTCTCCAGGGCCACGTGGGACGAGTGCTCGCCCATCGTGATGCCGACGTCCGCCAGCGCGAGCGCCGGAGCGTCGTTCGTACCGTCGCCCACCATCGCCACGGTGTGGCCCTCGGCCTGGAGCTCGCGGATCAGCTGGAGCTTGGCCTCCGGCAGGGCGTGGGCGTGCACTTCGGTGATGCCGAGGGCGTCCGCCACCACCTGGGCGGTCTCCGGGGCGTCGCCGGTGAGCAGGACCAGCCGCGAAACGCCCAGGTCGCGCAGTTGCCGGACGACGATGTCGGCGCCCGCCCGGACGGCGTCGGAGACCCCGAGCAGGCCGATGAACTCCTCGTCCAGGGCCAGGCAGATGACCGTCTCGCCGCCCCGGCGCAGGTGGTCGGTCCACTCCTGGGCGTCCTCGGTGAGGTCGATGCCGTGCCGGCGCAGCAGGGCGGGGCTGCCCACCAGGAGCCGGGTGCCGTCGAGTTCGGCGCGCATGCCCATCCCGAGGACGACCTCGCAGGCCTGGTGGAGGGGTACGTGCAGGTGCTGCTCCTCGGTGCGGGCGACGATGGCCTGGGCGAGCGGGTGGCGGGCGTGGAGCTCGCCGGAGGCGGCCAGGCTGAGCACCTCGTCGGCGCCGAAGCGTTCACTGAGGGCGACGACGCTGGTGACCAGGGGCTTGCCGAAGGTGAGGGTGCCGGTCTTGTCGAAGACGACGGCGGTGACCCGGCCCACGCCTTCGAGGTGCGTGCCGCCCTTGATGAGGGTGCCGCGACGGGCTCCGTTGCCGATGGCGGCGCTGATGGCGGTCGGGGTCGCCAGGCCCGCGGCGCACGGGCAGGCGATCAGCAGCATCGTCATCGCCCGGCGCGCGTCGCGCGTGACGACGTACGTCAGTGCCGCGAGCGCGAAGGAGACCGGGACGAAGCGCTGGGTGAAACGGGTGGCCACGGTCTGGATCGGCGCCCGGTCGGTCTGGGCCTCCTCGACCCGGCTGATGATCCGCCCGACCGTGGTGTCCCGGCCGACGGAGTCGGCGCGTACGGTCAGCGAGCCGGAGGTGATGATGGTGCCGGCGTAGACGTGGGCTCCCTCCCTGGCGTAGACCGGCAGGGCCTCGCCGGTGACGGCGGCCTGGTCGACGAGGGCCTCGCCGCCGGTCACGTGCCCGTCGACGGGGATCCGGTGGTGCTCGTACACGGCGACGACATCGCCCGGCGTCAGCTCCTCCAGCGGGACCTCGATCTCCACACCCTCTTCCCGGACCAGCCAGACCCGCTCCTCACCGATGGTGAGCAGGTCCTCTATGGCGCGGCGGGTGCGGCGCAGGGTGAGGGTCTGGAGGAACTCGCCGATGTTGAGCAGCCACAGCACGGTGAGGGCGACCACGTTCTCGCGCAGCACCAGGGAGATGACGGTCGCGGCGGTCACCAGCGTGTCGGTGCCGGGACTGCCGCGGCCGCGCAGCGTGCGCAGGGCGCCGCGGAAGAACGGCAGACCGGTGAAGACGGTGACGACGCCCAGGAATCCGGAGGAGCCGATGCCGATGCGGGGCCGGGCCAGCAGCCGGCGCACGGCCACGAACGCGAGGACCGCCCCGCCGACCACGAGCCGGACGATCTCACCGGTGGACGAGTCCGGAGCCGACCGGGTGGCCTTGGCCGGGGCCGATGCGGGCGGCGCCTCCTCCAGCGCGCGCACCAGCGCGTCCACGTCCAGGTCGGCGGGTTCCATCCAGATCACGACGCTGCCCGTGCGCGGGAAGATCCGCAGGGCCCGGAAGCCGCCGAGGTGGGTGAGACGGTCGTCGACGAGTCCGGCGCAGCCGGGACGGTCACGCAGCCAGGGGACGGTCAGCCGGGCTCTGCCCGTGGCGACCGAGCGGACGAGGACCGCGGACATGATCAGTGCTCGTGGCCGTGGTCGTGGTCGTGGTCGACCTTGACGGCCGAGGGCGGCGGGACCTCCTCGCCGAGCGAGGTACGTGCCTCCGCGAGCATGTCCCCGGCCTTGAGCCGGGCCTCCTCGGCGGCCGAGGACAGCCACCGGCCCGCCACGATGCCGCCCGCGAGCCCGCCCACCAGCGCCTTGCGCGCGGCGGGCTGGGCATCGGGCAGCTTCTTGAGGATCAGCGCGCCGACCACACCGGACACCGCGTAGTGGGCCAGCTTGCCGGCAGCCGCACCGGCGATGGCGAGGGGATGCATGACGCCTCCTTCCGCACGCGCCCTGCCCCGGGCGCGTCGGACCTCTCCTCCAGTCTGGACCCGTGGCGCGCGGCGGTCGAACCGGGTCCGACACTCGCCTGCGGGCCATGGCCCGGCGCTCGGGGAGGACCACCGCCCGGCTGGTGCGGGCCGCGCGCCGAGAGCCCACGAGCCGGCAGCCGAGGTGGATCGGGAGTCAGCGACCGGCGTAGGGCAGCAGGGCCATCTCGCGCGCGTTCTTGATGGCGGCGGCCAGGGCGCGCTGCTGCTGGGCGGTGACGCGGGTGACGCGCCGGCTGCGGATCTTGCCGCGGTCGGAGATGAACTTCCGCAGCAGGTCGGTGTCCTTGTAGTCGATGTAGGTGATCCCGGCCGCGTCGAGCGGGTTGGGCTTGGACTTGACGGGCTTGTGGGCGACGGGGCGTCGGGCCATGGCGGATTCTCCTTGCGTGAGGCGAACAGGGGGTGGGGGTGCACAGCGGGTGGGGGTGCACAGGGGGTGGGGGTGCACAGGGGGGGCGGGACGGGAATCAGGCGGCGTCGAGGAGGGCGTCGAAGGCGGCGGGTAGGTCCTTCCACGCCTCCCGCCCCGAGCCGTACTCCGCGTCCGTCAACAGGCAGGAGTCGAGGAGCCGCTCCAGCCCGTCGCGGTCGAGGCCGGGCGACGTGAAGACCAGGTGCTGGCAGCAGTCGCCGTGCTCGGGGTGCCAGTCCAGGGCGGCGGCGGCCCGGCGCATCGGCGGGACCATCTCCCAGGCCGCGTCGGGCAGTGAGGCCAGCCACGGGCCGGCGCTCTCGACGCACAGCGCGCCGCCGGCCGCGTCCCAGGCCAGCAGGGTGTCGGGACGGTCGGCGAGCCAGAACCTGCCCCGGCTGCGGGCCGCGGCACAGCACAGGTCCTCCAACGCCTCGTACAGACGCCCGGGATGGAACGGCCGCCGGCGGTGCCAGACCAACGTGGTCACCCCGGCCTCGTCCGCTTCCTGCGGCAGCAGCGCACACGCCGGGTGCTGCGCGGCCGCCGCCGCCTCGACGTCGAAGCCGGCGAACGCGGCCCGCGCGAGTTCGACGGAAGCGGCCGCCACCCGCCGCGCGGTGGGGTGCAGTTGAGCGAGCAGCGCCTGGTCCTCGTCGTCGGCTTCCTCGCTGTCTACGAGCGCGAGGACCGGCGCGTACTCCAGCTGACGGGCCCAGGTGTCGCCGACGGTCCGCTGGTCGGTGGGGGCGGCGGCGAGGCCGGCCTCGGCCAGGTCGTCGCCGTTGGCGAGGCAGGGCAGGACGAGCGCGGGGTCCACGGCGGTGATCACGTTCGTCAGCACCAAACGGCCCTCTCCGTGCCCGGCGACGACCTCGGCCATGGCCTTCGGTTCGACCGAGTCCCACAGCTCGACCACGGCGAGACGGGTCAGACCGCTGTCCGCCATCCGCTCCAACTCGGGAACCAGGTCCTCCCGCAGTGCGCAGCACGCACAGTCGTTGACCAGCGGCGTCTCACCCGTGGAGAGGGTGCCGGAGGCGTCGCGGATCAGACGGAGCACGGTGCCGTCGGGCGCCGCGGAGAGGTCGTGGTGCAGCGCCACGCTTCCGGGAACGGTGCGCAGCAGCTGATCGACGACCTCCCTGCGGGCCTCGGAGTGCATCCCGGCGACGATCACGACCGGGAGCTGGTGACCGTGGTCCATCAGCGGGCTCCGTAACGGCGCTCGAACTTCTCGACGCGGCCGGCCGTGTCCATGACGCGGGCGGTGCCGGTGTAGAAGGGGTGGCTCGCGGAGGAGATCTCCACGTCGACCACCGGGTAGGTGTTGCCGTCCTCCCACTCGACGCTCTTGTCGCTGGTGATCGTGGAGCGGGTGAGGAACGCGGTGCCGGAGGCGGTGTCGCGGAAGACGACGGGACCGTAGGCGGGGTGGATTCCGGGCTTCATGGCGGTGTCCTTGGTGTGGTGGGGGGTGCTGGTCAGCGCTCTTCGCGGAAGTCGACGTGACGCCGGATGACGGGGTCGTACTTGCGCAGCACCAGCCGGTCCGGGTCGTTGCGTCGGTTCTTGCGGGTGACGTAGGTGAATCCGGTGCCGGCCGTGGAGCGGATTTTGATGATCGGGCGGATCTCGTTGCGTGCCATGCCGGTACTATACGACAATGGTTTCCATTACCAACAAGGCCACCCCCTGAGAAAGGCGACACATCCATGTCAGCGCACTGCCAACTGACCGGCGCCAAGCCGGGATTCGGCAACAACATCTCCCACTCGCACCGGCGCACCTCGCGCCGCTTCGACCCGAACATCCAGCACAAGCGCTACTGGCTGCCCAGCGAGGGCCGCAACGTACGCCTGACCCTGAGCGCCAAGGCGATCAAGACGGTGGACGCGATCGGCATCGAGGCCGCCGTGGCCCGCATCCGCGCCCGCGGGGTGAAGGTCTGATGGCGAAGAAGAGCAAGATCGCGCAGAACGAGAAGCGCAAGGAGACGGTCGAGCGGTACGCCGCCCGGCGGGCCGAACTCAAGGAGATCATCCGCCGCCCGTCCGCCACCCCGGCCGAACGCGACGCCGCCCTCGCCGAGCTGCGCCGACAGCCGCGCAACGCCAGCGCCACCCGCGTCCGCAACCGCGACAGCGTGGACGGCCGCCCCCGCGGCTACCTGCGCAAGTTCGGCCTCTCCCGCGTACGGACACGACAGCAGGCGCACGCGGGATTCCTCCCCGGAGTGACCAAGTCGTCCTGGTAGTACGCCGGTCCGTGTGCGGCACCCCTACGGGCGAGCAGGGGGGCTCTGCGGGGTGCCGCACACGGACGGTCGGTTTGAAAATGGCACCCATTTTCATATAGCCTTTTCCAGCGTCACCCCACCGGACCGAGGAGTTCCACCATGGCCGTCCCGAAGCGGAAGATGTCCCGCAGCAACACCCGCCACCGCCGCGCCCAGTGGAAGGCGACCACGCCCCAGCTGGTGCCGATCACCATCGACGGCTCCGTCCACCAGGTCCCCCAGCGCCTGGTGAAGGCGTACGAGCGCGGCCTCATCCACCCCGAGGGCTGATCGCATGACCTCGTACGATCGCCTGCCTGTGACCGTTCTGTCCGGTTTCCTCGGCGCGGGAAAGACCACCCTGCTCAACCACGTCCTGGGCAACCGCGAGGGCCTGCGGGTCGCGGTGATCGTCAACGACATGAGCGAGGTCAACATCGACGCCGCGCTCGTGCGCGGCGGCGAGGCGGCGCTCTCGCGCACCGAGGAGCGGCTGGTCGAGATGACCAACGGGTGCATCTGCTGCACCCTGCGCGACGACCTCCTGGAGGAGGTCGACCGGCTCGCCCGCGAAGGCCGCTTCGACTACCTGCTCATCGAGTCCAGCGGCATCTCCGAGCCCATGCCGGTCGCCGCGACCTTCTCCTTCCCCCGGGACGACGGCGCCACCCTCGGCGACCTCGCCCGCCTCGACACCATGGTCACCGTCGTCGACGCCGCGAACTTCCTGCCGGAACTCGAAGGCGGCGACGAACTGGCCGCACGGGGACTCGCGGCTTACGAGGACGACGAGCGCACCATCAGCGACCTGCTCGTCGACCAGGTCGAGTTCGCCGACGTCATCGTCCTCAACAAGCTCGACCTGGTGAAGCCGGACCAGGCCGCACGCCTGCGCGCCGCGCTGACCCGACTGAACCCGGCCGCCCGCGTCGTGCCCGCCGTACGCGGGCACGTGGCCCTCGACCACGTCCTGGGCACCGGCCTGTTCGACGTCGAGAAGGCGCAACAGGCGCCGGGCTGGGTCCGGGAACTCAACGGCGACCACGTCCCCGAGACCGAGGAATACGGGATCTCCTCCGTCGTGTTCCGCGCCGACGCGGCCTTCCACCCCGGCCGGTTGTGGACGTTCGTCACCAAGGGCCTCGACAGCGGCACCTTCGGGCGGATCCTGCGCTCCAAGGGCTTCTTCTGGCTCGCCAGCCGCCCGCGCGTGACCGGCCTGTGGTCCCAGGCCGGCGCCGTCGCCCGCTTCGAACCCTCCGGCACCCGCGGCCCCGACACCGCACAGGGCCAGGAACTGGTCTTCATCGGCACCGGTCTGCGCGGCGATTCCCTCCTCGCGGCCCTGGACGCCTGCCTCCTCGCGCCGGGCGAACCCGCACCGGACACCGACGAGTTCCCCGCCTGGGAGACGTACGGCATCGACGACGCCTGCGACGTCCACGAGCACGCCGCCGAGGCGGCCTGAAACTCCGGGCTGGGAGGAACTCGCCGACCGTCTCCAGGATCTGCTCGGCAGGCTCGGCGTCACCGATCCGGAACGAGCCCCGGTCATCGGAGGGCAGACGGTGGACCTGCTGTTCACCGCGGACGGCGAGAACACGGCCGTACTGATCGACGCCGGACCGGCAGCCGGATTCGCACGGGCCATCAGGGTGCCGGCGTGGCGGATCCTGGCCGACGGCGCAGCGCTGGAAACCGTGCTCGGCTGAGCCTGCCACCACGGCTGGGTCCGCCGGTTCGACGACTGGGTTGCTTTGGCCCCGGCGCCGCCCCCTTCCATGGGGTACTGCAACGAACGTGTCACGGGCCCCCAAATCGGGTGGGTGATGTTCGCAGGCTCGGCCATCCTGATCCGGCGCGGTTCGGCAGGATCTGTTGCCAGGGGGCAGCCGGAACGCGAAGCGGGCCGCTCTGACGCTGCCGGTGCGACGGGCAGCTTTTTGGGTTCTGGCTTCATGTGTCTTTTGCCTGCCTGCCGCCGATTTCGGGCCTTGAGGGTTGGAGAGGGTGTTCGTGACACAGCAGGAAATGGCGGCGTTGGCCATGGCCGGTGCGACAACGATCGTGGCCGCGATGGCCACGGACGCCTGGACCACCGTCCGTGATGGATTCCTGGCAGTCATCCGCCGCGGCGGCCCTGAGCTGCATGCCGGTATCGAGGCGCGACTGGACGACGCTGCGGTTTTGGTGATGCCGGGTCAGGATCCCGAGCCCGCCCGCAGGTTGCTGATCAGGCAGTGGCAGCTGGAGCTGGAAAGGTTCCTGGCCGCGTATCCCGACGCGGCTGAGGAGCTGGAGGCGCAGACGGACCGGATGCGGGCAGCAGTGGCGGCGGCACCGCAGCGGCAGAACCAGTACAACAACGCCCATGACCACGGCGTGGTCAACGCCGTGCAGAACGGGAACCAGAACAACTTCCACATGGACTCCGGTCCCCGGCTCCCCGCGCCGCCTGCGGGTCCGGCGCGTCAGGAGAGGGAGGGCTGAACGTGGACGCGCCGGTGGGCCCCCGCGACGGCGTGGTGTACACGCAGATCATCACGGCCACCGGTGGTGGCCGGGTCAATGCCGTGCAGCACGGTGACCAGTACAACTACATCTACCGCGGCACCCCGCCGTATCAGGTGGAGCCCTTCCCCCTCACGGTGCCGGCCGCGGTGCCCACGGGGCTGGCACGGGTGCCCAGTCGGCTGCTGATGGCTCGCCACCAGGTCGTTCCCTTCCTCTCCCGGCCGGAACTGGCCTTACTGGAGGCGTGGCGTGACGACGAGTCGCCGGGGCTTTCGGTGCGTTTGGTGCACGCCGAGGGCGGGTCGGGCAAGACCCGGCTGGCCGCCGAGTTCGCCGCACGCTCGGCCAGGGCGGGATGGGCCGTCGCGCTGGCCCGTCACCGCAGCGAGGTCTCCTCGGCCGGGGGCGGTGACCAGAGCCTGGCCGTGCGGGCCCCGGGCCTGGTCGTGATCGTGGACTACGCCGAACGCTGGCCTCTGGAAGACCTGATCACGCTGGTGCGCCAGCACCGTGACGCCGCCCGCGACCGGCTGCGCATCCTCCTGCTGGCCCGCCCCGCCGGTGTCTGGTGGCAGGGCCTGGCCCACCAGTTCACGAAACTCGACGTCCTGGACGTCGATGCCCTCCGGCTCGCAGGAATCCCGGACACCCCAGGGGCGCGTGCCGACATGTACGTCGCGGCCCGCGACCGGTTCGCCGAGATCTTCGCCCACCCCCATCCCGCCAGGATCGGCGTACCCGGGAATCTCAACGACCCGGTGTTCGCCCTGACCCTGACCGTCCACATGCGTGCCCTGGTCGACGTGGACGCCGCCAGCCGCGGAAGGACACCCCCGTCCGGCAGCAGTCAGGCGAGTCTGTCCTCCTACCTGCTGGACCGCGAACGCGACCACTGGCGCTCCTTCCACGACCAGGGCCGCGGCCCGCTGCGAACCACCGAGCAGACCATGGGCCGGGCCGTGTACGTGGCCACCCTCACCGGCGCCCTGTCCCCCGCCGACGCTGCGGCGGCCCTGACCCGCACCGGCGCTGCCGAGACCCCGCCCGCCGGCCGGCAACTGGTCGAAGACCACACCTACTGCTACCCGCCCACCGGATCCGGCCTGGTGCTCGACCCACTCGCCCCCGACCGCCTCGGCGAGGACTACCTCGCCCTGAGCCTTCCCGGCCACGAGGAGGAATTCGGTTACCACGCCACCGACCCCTGGACCATCACCACACCCACCGCACTCCTCGCCCCCGGCCACCAGGACGGCGGACCGGCCCCCTACGCCCGCCAGGCCCTGACGGTCTTGATCGAGGCGGCCCACCGCTGGCCCCACCTGACCACCCAGCACCTCGACCCGCTCCTGCGCCGCCACCCCACCCTCGCCCTGGCCGCCGGTGGCGCCGCCCTGACCCGCCTGAACGACCTGCCCACCCTCGACATCACCGTCCTGGGAGCCATCAGCCACCACTTCCCCGAAGATCGGCACGCCGACCTCGACGCCGGCATCGCCGCCATCACCGAGCGCGTGCTGCACCACCACCTGCCCACCGTCCACGACCCCGCCTCACGCGCGCACCTCCTCCAGTACCTCGCGACACGCCAACTCCACGCCGGCCTTCGCGACGAAGCCCTCACCTCGGGCCGACATGCCCTGCAGGTCTGGCGGGACCTCACCTCCACCGACCCCGCCCACGAAGCCGACCTCGCCGCCTCGCTGAACAACCTCGGCATCTTCCTGTCGCAGATGGGGCGGCAGGAGGAAGCCCTGACCGCCACCCAGGAGGCGGTAGCGATCCGGCGCCGGCCGGCAACGGACAACCCGGCCGCCCACGAACACTCCCTCGCCCTCTCACTGATCAACCTCGGCGCTTCCCTGTGGAAGGTGGGGCGGCGGGAGGAAGCCCTGACCGCCACTCAGGAGGCGGTAGCGATCCGGCGCCGGCTGACCGCAGGCGACCCGGCCGCCCACGAACACTCCCTCGCCAACGCGCTGGACAACCTCGGCACCTTCCTCTCACAGATGGGGCGGCGGGAGGAAGCCCTGACCGCCGCCCAGGAGACGGTGGCGATCCGGCGTCGGCTGGCAACGGATAACCCGGCCGTCCACGAACCCGACCTCGCCGGCGAGCTGTCCAACCTCGGCAACCATCTGTCGGTGGTGGGGCGGTGGGAGGAAGCCCTGACCGCCACCGAGGAGGCGGTGGAGATCCAGCGCCGGCTGGCGGCAGCCAACCCGACCGCCCACGAACCCGACCTCGCCCTCTCACTGACCAACCTCGGCACCCGGTCGTCGGAGGTGGGGCGGTGGGAGGAAGCCCTGACCGCCGCCCAGGAGGCGGTGGAGATCCGGCGCCGGCTGGCGGCAGGCAACCCGACCGCTCACGAACCCGACCTCGCTGACTTGCTGAACAACCTCGGCACCTTCCTGTCGGACGTGGGGCGGCGGGAGGAAGCCCTGACCGCCGCCCACGAGGCGGTAGCGATCCGGCGCCGGCTGACGGCAGGCAACGCGGCCGCCCACGAACCCGGCCTCGCCCGCTCACTGAACAACCTCGGCAGCCGGCTGTCGCAGGTGGGGCGGTGGGAGGAAGCCCTGACCGCCACCGAGGAGGCGGTGGAGATCCGGCGTCGGCTGGCGGCGGGCGACCCGACCGCCCACGAACCCGATCTCGCCCTCTCACTGTCCGCATGGGCAGCGGTGCGTTATGACGCACGACAGGACATGCCCGAGGCACTGCGAGCGACGGTGGACGCGGTGGAGATCTACAGCAGGCTCGTGCCAGCCATGCCCGCACTGTTCATTTCGCCGCTTCGCAAGGTGGTGAGCCTGCAGGCAGATCTGCTCTGGAGCCTTGGGCACCAGCGGGAGGCGGGGGCCGTCCGGGCCTGGCTCGCAGCGAACGATCCACAGAAATGAGCAGTTCCGCGAACGATCAAGCCGCCCCGAATGTGCGACATCCGGCGCGAGCCTCGGCGGGGCCGCGGGCTTCGCCGAGCGGCACCCGGCTGGGGCGCTCTCAGCGCCCACTCGACGAAGCCGCAGGTCAGCGGCCCTTTTCGACAGGCTCCAGGATCGCGACGCACTCCACGTGGTGGGTCATCGGAAACGTATCGGCCTGAACGGAGCCCAGAAAACTCCAGGTCAGGGCCACTTTCTCGGCTCATCGTCCTTCGCGTGGGCACCTAGAGCGTCAAACGAGCGTCACGACCGAGCGTCCTGTACTCCTCAGGCAGAGAATTCGCGGCTACAGCGCACCGTACGAGAGGACACCGTCCCCCGCATCGCCTGAAGCACTCGGGCGGCCACGTGACGGACTTGCCGGAGCTACACGCGCGTCTCCCGACAGATGTGATCGCGCTCGGCTCCCCGTATCCCCTGAACCTCACCGGCGGCTACGCCGGTGAGGGCCCCCAGCGTGCCCTCCTCTTCCTGCATGGCTGGTACGGCCACTGCGGAGCACCCGCATTCAGCTGGGTACCGACTCTGAGGACCGCTGCGCAAGGGCTGTACCCATACTCATGTACCGGTTCCAGTGCGAGGTCGCGGAGCAGTGGTCCTGGCTGCCGCGATCGTTCTCGCGAGCTCGTCGATACGGGCCGTGAGTGCCTGGGGTGGCAGAGACAGGTCCACCACATGCCGGTAGAGCATGATCGCACCGCCAGGCACGGGGACGCGTACCCCCGTACCGTCCTCGTCCCCCGCGACGGATACGAGATGTCCCTCGGACAGTCCGAAGCAGGTGCAGTACGCCAGCATCTGGTAGAGATTGGCCCGCTTGACGCCGTCCTGGTACTTGGCGTCCACGAGAATGGCCGGGTGCAGGGCCCCGTCCTCGCCCGACAGTTTGTGCACAAGGTCCGGCAGGAGTGGGTATTCGCTCCGGTCGTCCAGGAAGTGTGTGTTCGCCTGGGCCTGGAAGCGCCCTCCGATCTGCCGCTCAAGAGCGGAACCGAGGGCCTTCGCGAGGAATTCCTCGAAGGCTTTTTCCATGTTGAGGAGGAGGCCGTCCACCCTGACCGGCCGGCCGTCGACGTATTCGAAGGACGCGCCCTTGAGGATGATCTCAGCGAGGCGCAGCGCCGGAATGTAGTGGGCGTTGAGTCTACTGGGGGTCCAGGCCGCTACGGGAGCTCCGAGCACCGGTGCGGTCACGCCGTCCAACAGAGCGTCCAATCGCCGGAGTCTGGCACGGTCTTGGGGCTGCACTTCCGGAAGCCGGGTTAGGCGGCGCGCCGCACTGAGCAGCAGCTGGTTCTCTGGGATGTCGGGGGTATGTTCGTCGTACGAGATCTCGAGTGGAAGGGCGAGACCCGGGCGGCTCCGAAGCTGAGCGGCTGCACGCAACCGCCCACGCAGCATCATCGAGGTGTCCTCGCGGCCCTGGTATCCGGACAGCGGGCCACGACGGAGTGCCTGCTCGGCTGCCCGGGCGAAAGTGTGGGCGATCGCCGGGAACAGTTCGTTCCGAACTGCCGCGTCGACCGGGTCCGGCTGCCAGCGCGCCCAGCGCGGCGCGTAGACCAGCAGGTATAGGAGCCGGTCCACCGTGACCTTCGGGGCGATACGCAGCTGTACGGCGCCCTCGGCCGTACCGAGCCTGACCGCACCGACTGTCCGTCTGGCCTTCAGCTCCCAGCGGGAACGGTCAGCGCCTCGGCCGGCTGGACGAATCTCGATGATCTTGCGGGCATCCTCGGAGCTGAGCGTGTCCACCTGTGCGGCGGTCAGTGTCCAGGCACTCCATCCGCCGCCCTCGGCCACATCCACCGGGAAGGGAGCCCGACCGCGCCGGGTCGTTGTCGCACCGGTGTTGCGCGACGCGGCCTGGATCGTGGCGCCGACAGGCGCCGCGGCGGCAGGCCGCACCTCGATGTCTTCCCGCCGTCGCCCCCTGACCTCAGTCACTCAGCGGCTCCTCGCGCCGCCGGCACGCCTTCGCCCGTCCCCTCGTCAGCGGCTGAAGGAGCGGTGGGTGTGCCGAGTCCGAGCTCCTCCCGCAGCCCTTCCAGGCCGTACTCGGACGAGACGTCGATGTCGTCCCCCCAGTGGAGCTCCTTGAGCAGAGGCAGGATCTGGTGGCGCCAGACCCTGTCCAGGCCCTTGGGGTGGGTGTGCACCGGCGTGCGCATGAAGTAGGACGGGCCGATCCGGAAGTCACGGTCGTCGAGCCGGGCCCGCTCAATGCGGTTGTTCAAGGCGTCAAGGAGACGGGCGGCGTCCTGCGGGAACTGCTTCTTCGCCAGCCAGTCGGCGAGAACGGTGTCCACCGGCTTCTCGGACGGGTGCAGTTCCATGAAGGAGAAACGCCGGCGCATGGCCGCGTCCATGAGGGCGATCGAACGGTCCGTCGTGTTCATCGTCCCGAGGATGACCAGGTTGCGCGGCAGCCTGAAGCGGCGCCCCTTGTCCGAGCCGTACAGCAGGTGCACGAACTCACGTCGGTATTCGAGGAGGAAGTACAGCTCGCCGAAGACCTTGGCGAGATGGCCACGATTGATCTCGTCGATGACCAGGACAAAAGTCTCCCCGGGATTGTCGTCAGCCTTCTCGGCGAGGTTCTTGAGGGGGCCCGGAACCAGGTCGAAGACAATGCCGGACCCGGCGTCCGAGAGATCCTTTCCGACAGGTCCTCCCATCATGGCTTTAGGGCTGCTCCCGCTCTTGGTCTCCTCCGGCGTGAGAGGAACCGCACGCGGGCGGAAACCCTCGAAGAAGTCCTCGTACGAATAGGCAGGGTGGAACTGCACCAGCTGGACGTTGGCCGACCGCCCCGCCGTGAGATGGCGGGCCAGGGCGAGGGCCGCGAAAGTCTTACCGGTGCCCGGCGGTCCGTGCAGGATCAACTGGGGCCGGTCACGCAGCAGTTCCACGCAGTCCTGGAGCCACTCCGTGTCGCGCATGGTCAGTTCATCCGCTAGCTCCTGTGTGACGTCGGGAAGTTCGGCGGCGTCGACGGCACCCGTGGGGGTCTGCTCAGGATCCTCGTCGAGAAAGACTTCAAGGTCGCCGGTGAACTCGGACAGTTCCAGCAGGCCGGAGTTCGGGTTGCCCAACGGTCCAGCAAGCCCCTCGGGCAGATCGTCCATGGTGAGCGGGGTGTCCAGATTGCCCCAGTCGACCTCCCTCTGCAGAACGGTCCCGTCCCCCGTGACGGTCGACACAGCCGGCCCCTTGACCTCACCGAGGTAGATCTGGTCCCCATCGGTGGTGACGACGATGTCGCCCTCCCTCATCCGGGACAGGAAGGCGTAGAAGGCGGTGGCCGTTTCAGTGCGCCGGGACTGGCTGAGATCGGTGTAGTAGAGGTCAACGACCTGGCGGACGTGGTCCGGCTCGTCCCCCTCGGCCAGCCCTGGAAGCCGGTCCGCCGAGAGCGTGCAAACGCCCTTCTCCCGCCACAGCGAGCGGATCAGCGTCGCCCCCCGCCCATCGGTCCCACGGATGAGCCAGGCCCGCCGACGCGGCTTGTCCTCTGGGGCCGCGGCCTGGAGTTCCTGAGGGACGAGGTCCTGAAGCTCCTCGCGCCGGACTCTCTTCGTAAGCAGTGCGCGCACCGCATGTGCCCCGGAGGCGGCCGGGTCATATACCCGACTCTCCTCGAGGAGCGTGCGCCACTCGTCATACTCGCCCTCTGCCAAACGGAGTTGCTCGGGAACTTCCCCGTCCGATCCCAGGGCCAGATGCCAGCCGGTCGGGCGATGACTCTGGAGCCACGCCCGCAGCGGCTCCTCATCCAGGCCGACGGTCCCCGCCAGGTCGGCGATCTCCACCCACTGGTTGGCGTCCGGCATGGTCTCAAGGATCTCCGCCGCCCGGTCGAAAGCCGCTCGCTCGGTACTCCAGTACCCATACCTTTCGTACGCGCGGGTCAGGAGTGCCGCCGGATCACCCTCATACGCCAAGAACGCCTGACGGCCCGGGCCGGTCAGCCTCCACGTCCGGCCCGTCTTGCGCAGCCAACCCGCCTTGCCAAGGTTGATGCTCTCGTATCGCAGCTTGGTCCTGATTGTGGTCGACAGGTCCGGGAAGGCCTCCTCCCAGTCCGCCTTCAACGACGGGTCCAGCTCCTGCACCCGCTCCCACACCTCACGGTACGGCAGCCCGTGGCCCTTCGGCAGCTTGGCGAGCACTTGCATGGCGCCGTGCACCGCACGCGCGTTCAACTCGAAGACTACGGTCACGACATCCCCCAAGCCCCTCGGCCCTCGCCTCGTCCCGGGGCAGACACCCCGGTCACAGGCCGATCAACTCCAGCGCCACCAACATAGCGGCGCCCACCGACAATCCGGCAGTCTGATGGTGTTCAAGCCGCGGCGCGAGCCGACCTGGCCGGACGGCGCCGGGACCGCCCGCGATTCCAAGACCCGCGGACGGGAACCCCTATGCCTCACCAGCACTGATAACCCCCTGCTGCACCTCAGCTCCAGAAACCGAGCTGCTCGTCCTCCCCAATGTCCGCCATGCCGAACAGGACGTCCTCCGCGTCATGCCGACCCACGTCGGCGACAACGAGCCCGTCCGAGTCCGGCGGCTCCGGCGCCGGCGGCTCCGACCGAGTGAGCGGACTAGCACCGGGCCCGTGCCGGCGACCCCGACCGGGGGCCGGGTTCAGCTCAGCATGGGCGTACCGCGTGCCCTGCTCCGCCGCCTTCGCCATCTCACGGTAGATCGCCAGGATCTCGTCCTTCGTGCGCTGGAACAGCTCCGGCTTCTTGTTGCGGAACGCCCGGAAGCTGTCCAGTACGAGGACGGCCTCGCCCTCGGACACGCCGTACAGGTGGAAATACGCGGCGTCCAGCTCCGCCCGCATTAGGAAGCGGCGTTCCTCGTCCCAGACGAACGGGGCGCCCTCGTCGCCAAGGTATCGGGCGAAGGGGGCCAGTTCGTGGGAGGTGTAGGTGAGTTCGAGGACTCGGTCGCGGATCCAGGGGGCGGATGGATGGTTCGCGAGCCAGGGGGTAGCCCGCGTGTAGGCCTCGGGTCCGAGGACGGGGAGTTGTTCCACTACGAAATATGTCAATGAAGCGCCGGCGTACTTCTGCCGAGCGGAGAAGTCGAGGACGCGACTCGAAAGGTTCGCCAGTAGCAGCTCAGGCAGTTGTTTGGCCTGAAGCAGCGGGAGCTTGTGCCCCACCGCCGTCCGAGGCACCACCGAAGCGATCACCGTCCGCTCGTCCGACGCCCGGCACACATCGCGCCAGCCCATCAGCCAGTCGTACGGCCACTCCGTCCCGGGCTTCAGCGGCTCCGCCGCGAGACGGGCGTCGACGAGCCTCTCCGACACCCAGTACCGGGGCAGCGGCACCGCATACGGATCCTCATGTGCCCCTGTGTCCAGCCGGGGCAGCGTCCCCTTGTTCTTCTGCGCCTGCGTCGCGTTCTCATACGTCGCGAAACGCGAGTCGTAGTGGTGGACGAACTTGCCCTCATAGAGCGGCAGGACACGCTCGTCCTCACGCACGAACGTGGTGCCCAGTCGAGTCCAACCGTCGTTGAGCAGAGTCTCGTCCGTCAGGAACCGCTTCGAGTCGCTGGCCATGTCGAACATGCGCATGAACCGCACCCCCCAAGCATTCCGCTCACCCCCCATCCCCTTGTCCGCCCACAGCACCGGCACCCGCTCATGGATCCCCCGCAGCACGCTCAGGTGCTCCGGGCTCTCACACACAGGGGAGGTCCGTGTGTTGGGATTGATATCGCGGAAGCCCTGCGCGTCCAGCTCAAAGGTTCGGGCGTCCAACTGGTCAGGCCTGCGTGCCCGGAAGGCGAGCCGCGCCCGCTCGTGGCGACTGGCCGGACCAGAGATGGTGAACAAGCAGAAGCTGTATCGGTTGGTGACGTCGGGAAAGAGCTTCTCCTCGTTCTCCATGTCCAACACCGTCACCAACTGCCGCCGCTCCACCAGATCCCCGAAGAACCGCGACGTCGTCATGTCCGTCGCGATCCCCGTAGGCAGAACGAGCCCCGACATGCCCTTCGGGGCGAGCAGCATCCGGGCGCGCTCGGCGAACACCGCGTACGTGTTGACGTCGCCCTGTCCGGTGAGCGGGAAGATGCCGGAGTTCCGGAGCATCAGCGTCGTACCTGCCGCCTCACGCAACGCCACCTGGAAAGCCTCGTAGTGCTCGCGGTCGACAGCGTCCTCGCTTTCCTGAAGCGCCGCGATGAGCTTCTTGCGCTCGTGGGCGTTGAGCGCGTCGGCAACGGTCTCGTCGCGGGAGGCGAACCACTCCTTCTCCTGAATCTTGACGCGCTCCCAGGGCGGGTTGCCGAGGATGCAGTCGAAGCCGCCTTGCCAGCCGGTGTCCGGGTTGTGGTCGTCGTCTTCGTCGTTCTCGACGCGGAAGACGCGCGGGAACTCCAGGTGCCAGTGGAAGAACTGGTTGCGGGAGGCGATGCTCTGGAGGGTCTCGGTCTCCTCCTCATCCAGGGTACCGCCGTCCGCCAGGTACAGCAGCGTGGTACTCGTGATCGCCGAGGGAGCGCCCTCGTACTTGGGCCAAAGGAAAGCCGCGCACCAGGCGTCCGCGACGCGCTGATGACGTTGGCGTTCCTCGGACTCCCGTACGAACTCCTCGTAGCGGCGTGCCTGCTCACGCACCTGGGACAGACTGCGGCCCGGCAGCTTGGCCAGTTCTTCGGCCTCCTGGCGGAGTTCGGCCGTCCCGACCCGCAGCGGGCTACGCCCCAGGGCCGTCTGAATTCCCTCGCCGCCCGCACGCTCCTTCTTGTTGGTCGCCTTAAGCCGCGTGAGGATCTTGCCGTCGTCGCCCGCGAGCTTCTTGAACGCGCCGTCCGGGACCGCCTCCGCGACAAGCTTCGGCGTCGCACCGAGCAAGGCGTTGCCCACCTTGACGCGGTCGTCCAGGAAGGCAAGGGGCCGGCCGGGCTCCAGGGACTCGAGCCACAGGGAGACCTTGGCGATCTCGACCGCCATCGGGTTGATATCCACGCCGTGCACGCAGTGGCGTACGACCTCGGCGAGCGCAGCCCGTACCTGCTCCGGGGCCGGTTCCGGGTCCCCGGTGTCGAGCTGGGCGTAACGAAGGGCGACGCGGCGCGCGGCGGCGACCAGGACGTGGCCCGAACCGCAGGCGGGATCGATGAACCTCAGGTCGAGGAGACGGCGCGGGTCGGCCGTCGCGAAGCGGTCTATGACCGGGTCGAGTGCCTCGTCGAGGAGTTTCTCAATGACGCTGACGGGCGTGTAGTAGGCGCCCGTCGTCTTGCGCTTATTGCCCGCGAGGGTCTGGAGCCAGAACCGTTCCGGCTGGGCGCTGCGCCGGGGCCGGAGTTCCAGCAGGGACTCGTAGACGCTGCCGAGCTCGTCGGCTCCCAGGTGGCGATAGTCGACGCGCTGCCAGCGGCGGTTCGTGTCCTGTACCTGGCACAGCAGCCGTACGGCCTCCAGGAGGCGGTCGTTGGGCAGCCTGGCAGTACGCAGCGGTTCGACCGAGCCGAGCCGTGTGGCGGCAGCGTCACTCGCGTCCCGGACGTCCCGGAAGTACAGGCCTCCGAGTTCGGGCAGGGCGAGAGCGGGCGCCCCGCCGTCGGTACCGAGGGCGTCGAGCACTCTGCACAGGGTGGGCCACAGGTCGGTGTTGCGGTCCCCGGGGCGGCGGAAGGCGATACGACGCAGTCGTCTGGTCGAGAAGTAGGCCATGTACCGCTTACGAGCGATCGCCACCTCCTCGGACTCCTCCGGGTCGAGGAGAATTCCTCGGTCCTCGGCCACGAACAGGAAGATCAGCTGGTAGGCAAGGCGCAGCAGTTCGTGGTGGAACTCCTCCAAGGTCTCCTGGCCGCCGCGTGCGACGACGTCCCGCAGATGCTCGTTGGTGTCCAGGAAGCCGGTGCCGAGCACGCCGATGGCGTCGGCGACCTGGTCACGGAGGTGGTCGCGCGCGCGCAGGCCGGTCTCGACGGAGTGGGTGCGCAGCCACTCGATGCGGCAGTCGACCGGGGTGAGGGCGGGGGCATCGGGGTCCCCGGTCTCGTCGAGCGTCGGTTGCGCGCCTCCGCCAGCCGCGTCGTACTCGCCATCGTCCTCCTCATTGTCCCCTTCGTCGTCCGCGGATGGCTCCGTCGAGTCCGGCTCTTCGGCGGTGTCGCCGGCCGGTTCCGCTCCCGCATCCCCGCCGGCCCTCCCACGACCGCGTTTGCGCGGCTTGGCCACCAGCTCGAAACGGGAGGCATGCAGCAGGGAGTACAGGAGGACGAAGTCGGCGTACTGGTCGTTGTCGAAGATCGCTTCGAGGTCGAACTCCAGATACGCGGAGCCCACGAGGGACGTGGAGTCCCGCAGAACGCGCAGGAGTTGGCCGTTGGAGAGGATGCCCCAGAGGTGGCCGGACGAGACATTGAGAAGTTCCTGGAGGACAGACTGCGGGGCGCGCCGGTTGCCAACCTTCCGGTCGAGCGGCTTGCCCCAGGCCAGCAGGTGCACCGGAAGGTGCTCCTGCCAGCGGTGGCTCGTGCGCAGCCGCTCGCCCCGGCCGGGGTGTTCGACGGTGACTCCGTCGGCGGCCAGCGGTCCGTAGCCGAGCTCCGTGAACAGACGCAGCAGCCACGCCCTACGGGTGAGCGTGGTCGCGGACTTCTCCCCGGGCAACCGGTCGAGGTCGTCCCGGAAAGCCCGGTAGGCGCCGGTGAGCGCCGTCCAGGCACGGCCTGCCGCGTCGCCGATGCGTTCGCCCCGATACAGGCCGTAGTCGGCGGGGGCGCAGCCGGGCAGTTCGCGGTCCCCCGCCGTGACCCGGGCAAGTAGATCAGCCGTGAAGAGCCGGCCCTCGACCCGAACGGCGGAAGTGGACACGGAGGGGACGGCGGCCCGCGGGTCGGGCAGTACGGCGGTCAACGGCGAACTCCGGCAGGGACGAAGGCGTAGACGCCGAGCTCGTCGGGCGGCCCGGCAGGGGTGACGGTGATACGGCGGGCAGCGGCGGCACCGAGCGCACGACCACGCTCGCCTGAGGCCTCGCGCACCCGCAGATGCGCGGTGGTCAGCTGCGCGGCGAGCTCATCCCCGTAGGCGTTCAGGTGGTCGCGCACTTCGGGAAGCCGCAGCTCGCCCAGGGCACGGCTGACGGCGCGCACGCGTTGCTCGGTGATGACGCTGCCCTTGGGTTCGGCGGCAAGGAGACGGGCGGTCTCCTCGTCGGTGAGCCATTCGATACCGCCGTCGTCGTCAGGGCGCCAGCCCAGCACACGGGCGTCCTCGGCGACCAGTTCCTTGAACTCGCTACTGCCCTTGACGGGCAGCTTGAGCTGGAGACGGTATCGGGCCAGCAGGAGCACGGTGTAGGTGTCGACGGATTCGGTACGGATCACGCCGAGGCGGCGGGCGGGCCGGTCCTCGGTCGAGACGGCGGGATCGAGTGCGGAGTCCAGGACGTACCGGGCGATGGCGCGGACCGCGGGGTCGGTGCGTACCAGCGCGTGCTCGTTCGGCGGAACGGGCAGATCCCGGTGGAAGACAAGATCGCCTGGGCCGGACGCGGAACCTGCGGTCTTCTTCGGGGACTTGGTGCTCCGAGGGGTCTTCGCCGTCGTTCGGCGCGCGGTCCTTCCGGTGCCGGCGGCAGCTGCCGCCTGGTCCTCGGTCTCGTACACGCCGAGCGCATGGCGCAGGCCGGCGGGGAGCGGGCCGGGCTGGGCGGCGAAGCCCGGAACGTGCGGGAGACTCCGCACCGGGGCGCGCAGTGCGGCGAGGGACTCCCGGGTGAACGCGACGATGTCGCCGGGTACGCCGAGGACCTGCCTCAACGCAGTCAGCTCGTCCTCGACGTCCTGCGGCCGCATACCGGAGTGGGAGAACTTGGTCGGAATCCGTGATTCCCGTTCTGCGGCGCTCTCCCATTCGCGGTGCAGCACGTCGCGGGCCGCCCCGATCTGTTCGTCCGCCCCGAAATCGAAGGACATCTGACCGGCGGCCGCCGCCTCGGCCCGACCACGCAGCAGCAGACTGTTGGTGAGCGCCTCCAGGACGCGTTCACCCGCCTTGGGCACGGGCAGGGCGACACCGGTCTGCTGGGCAATGTCGCGGTGTTTGCGGATCAGAACGTCCAGGACCAGTCCGTCGATACCGGTGTCGGTCTCGTAGAGCGTGACGGCCATGACACGTTCGCTGCGCTGGCCGAACCGGTCGACCCGACCCTCGCGCTGCTCGTGGCGGGTCGGGTTCCACGACAGGTCGTAGTGGAGGACGGCGCTGAAGCGCTCCTGAAGGTTGACGCCCTCGGAGAGGCAGTCGGTGGCCACCAGAACCTGACGTCCGGGCCGTACGGTGAGCTCCGCGACGCGCGCCTCTCGCGCCTCGGGAGGCAGGTTCCCGGTGATCGCCTCGACGTGGGCCCGGCCACCGAGAGCATCATGGAGGTAGGTACGCACGTATTCGGCAGTGGGGATGTAACGGCAGAAGACGATGGGATCGTGGCCGTCGGCGATGAGTGCCTTGACCTCTTCGATCAGCAGGCGCAGCTTCGCGTCGTACTCGGGGCCTGCGAGTTCGGCGGCACGCTGGGCAAACTCCTTCAGTCGGCGGTCCACCTTCCGAGGACGGATGGCCTCCGCAGGCGCCCCAGGCCTCCCCGTGTCCTCGATCGCCGTCTCGGTGACAGGCGGTTCCTCTCCGTCGAGGAGTGTGCCAGGAACAGCGTCCAGGCCCTCCGACGCCTCCGCGTCAGGGGCTTCCAGGACCGCGTCGCGGCCGATGCGATCGGCCTCTTGCGGGGTGCGTGCGGCGCCGACCGCGGAGCGGGTGGTCAGGGTCGCCCGGCCCGCCGCCGGGGAGGACAGCACACAGCGCAACAGCGCGAGGACTGACCACCAGCTCATGCGCTGGCGCAGCTCACCGTCGGGCCGGCGGATCTGCTCACGAGCGTACGTGATCACGTCGGAGACGAACTCTGCATACGCAGTATCGAGCCGGTATGGCACCTCCCTCAGCATGCGATCGGCCGGGAAGGGAGTGTCCTCGTCGAGGAAGTGGCGGATGTCGCGGCGGCGGCGCTGCACCAGGTGACGGGCGATTCGGTCGCGGTGCGCGGGTACGGTCGGATCCAGCTGGGCGAGGCTCTCGTCGAGCAGGCCGGTGAGTTTGGCGAAGGCATCGCGGTCCCCGCTGTGCGGGGTCGCGGTGATCAGGATCAGATGGCGGTCACGATCAGCGGCCAGGTCCTTCAGCAGCTCGTAGCGCTGCTGGCGGCCCGCACCGGCTCCGATGCACGTGTGCGCCTCGTCCACGATCAGCAGGTCCGGGCAGGTGCGCAGGAAGGCGTCGCGGCGATCGCGTTGCTTGATGAAGTCCGTGGAGACGACGGTGTACGGATACCGGTCGAAGATCGTCTGATCAGTCTCGATGATTGACCGCTCCAGCTTGCCGGCCGTGGAGGGCAGGACAAGTTCAGCATCGAGGCTGAACTTGTCGTGCAGCTCGCGCTGCCACTGCTCGGCCAGCGCCGGGGAGCACAGCACGGCCATCTTCGTCGCGGAGCCCTGTTCGATGAGTTCCTTGGCGATCAGCGACGCCTCGACGGTCTTGCCAATCCCGACATCGTCTCCGATCAACAGCCTCACGGTGTCCATACGTAGAGCAGCCATCAGCGGCACCAACTGGTACTGGCGTGGCTGGACGGCGATTCCCGAGAGGCAGCGAAACGGGCCCGCGCCGCTGGACGCAGATACCCGAAGGGCCGTACGCAGCAAGGACGCGGAGGCGAAATCGCCGATGTCGTCGCTGTCGACGGCCTGGAGACGACCCGTTCCGTCTTTCTTGACCGGCAGCTCAGGGGCGGAGAAGTGCGGGTCACCGGTCTCTTCGGGGAACAGCAGCGTGTCGAATTCGCTGTCTCCGTCGAGTGGCCTGGCCAGCACGAAGTCCGCTGTGGTGCCGGGCAGCACCACCCAGTCCCGGTCGCGGGCGCGGACCAGTGCACCGGGCGTGTAGAGGCCGGTCACCGCGGCGTCCGTCCTGGGCCGAAGACGTTCGGGTACGCGCGCACGGTACTGTGCCACTCCTCTTCACTTTCGTCACTGATCTCGATCACAAGCCAGCCGCGGTTCTCCAACCAGGTTCTGGCCTTGGTGTCGCGCGACTCGTCGGGGACGCCATGGCCGGGCAGGTCCAAGAAAACCGCCACGTCGGCGTCGGGTAGACGGTAGACGAAATCGGGCACGGCCCGTGCCGAAGCCGTTTCCTCACCGGTCTCATCCGGCAGCCGGTAGCCGTGGCCGCGCAGCCACTCCACGAATCCGCCGCCGCTGTCGTGCGACGAACGCAGCGCCAGTGCCGCCGCGTGCTCGACGGGGCTCGCCGCCTGCGGCTGCTCCCTGACCGCCCGGCACTGAGCGAGTTCTTTCAGCACCTCGACGGCTGTCTGCCTACGGATCATGGGGTGGAAGAGCTGATTGTGGTAGGTGAGCAGGCAGTCGTAGCAGCCGAACTCACAGGTCTCGCGGACGCCCCTGGCGTGCTTCCGGTCGTGCCACTGGCCGTCTTCGCACTCGTAGTGAATGATTTCCAGGGCTTTGGCGGCGACCGCTGCGATCGTCTCGTGGTCGTCGTGCAGCAGCCTCAGCACTCCGGCGCCGCCCTCCGCACCCTCGACGAACAGCATGCGAGCCCGGTCCTCGGGATCGGGCAAGTCCTCGCTATGCAGCTCGGCGTCCTCCAACTGAAAGTGCGCTTCGATGCCGCGCTCCAGGGCGTAGCGGAGCGTCACCCGCGTGTAGTGGTCGACCGGGGTGGACAGCCGCAACACGGCGATGTTCTTGCTGTCCTCCGCGTAGGGCACGACCTTTTCGGTCCGTGTGGTGAGCCGGAAGGTGCCGAGTGCCTCCTGCTCCGCTGACGTCTCGGCGCGCTCGGCGGCCTTGGTGTCGCTCAGCCAGCGCCCCGAGACGGGGTCGAGCCAGAAGCCCTCGTCGCCAGCAGGGCGACGGGTCCGCCGCCCTAGGTTGATGACCTGCACCGCCGCGTCGCCATAGGTGAGTTCGGCGATCGCTCGCTCGGCGTCCGCGGTGCCGGGAAGGCAGAACCGGGCCGTGAGTTTGCCGTGGTGGAAGCGGTAGGCGGTCTTCAGCTGGAAAGGCTCCCGCAGGCGCTCCTCCTCGTCGGAGGAAATACGGCGTCGCGGTTCCGCGTACACAGTGGTCAGCTGCATCAACCGGCGCAGGACCGGTACGAGGCGGGCTCCACAGCCGAGGCAGTCGTCACGCTTTTCCCGGGTGTCGTGCCAGTAGCCGCAGTCGCCGCACACCTTGGCGTCCACCGTGGCGATCCGGCCAGGGGTCTCCCCCATCGGGACCTGGACGTTGGACACGGTGTAACGGCGGCCCTCGTGGTAGATCAGCGCTCCAGGACCGAATTCGCCGATGGCGATGAACCGCGGCCGCTGAATATAGGCGCCACGCTTCTGACCGTATTTGCTCTCGCCAGGCTCTCCGGGAACGTACGCGGCGAGCGGCAGCCTCGGAAACGAGTAGCCGGGCAGGAACCCCTCGGATGCAAAGTAACGGTAGGTGTAGAAGTCGGAGCGGGCGCCCTCGTTGTTGTCCGAGTCGTTGCGCAGCAGGTCGAGCTGCTGCTCGGCCTGAATACGGCGGGACCTCGCCTGTCTGCGGTCCCGGGCACCGATCGAGGAGTCGTTGGCGAGGCGGTCCTGCTCGTCACGTTCATCGCGCGCGTTGCGGTACAGCCGACGCCAGCGGTCACAGGCCCGATCGAAGGTGCGCAGTGCGTCTCGTACCTGGTCCTCGATCCAGCCGTCATACCACCAGGCCGTGTCGGCGAGATCTGCCTCCAGCGGGGCGAGAATCCGTACGCAGCGGGCGATGGCGTTGCGGCGGTAGGCGTCGGTCTCCAGGATTCTGCGCAGTTCCCTGTCGAGCGGCAGCGGAAGAGGGCCGCTCGCCTCGGTCGCGGGTGCGGCGACGTCGAGTACCTCCGTCATGCGGTGCCCCAGGCTCGCTCCCGTCTCGGCCAGCCACACCGCCTGTACATGGGAACGCAGCAGATCCTCGTTGGTGAGGTCGATACGCGGAGGCACCACGCTGCCGGACACCATGAGTTCAGGACGGCGGAAGTAGTACTGGTCATGGGCACTGCCCGTCGAGCAGTACGTCGTCACCAGGGCCGGCTGACCCGAACGTCCGGCACGGCCCGAGCGCTGCGCGTAGTTGGCCGGGGTCGGCGGAACGTTGCGCATGGTGACCGCGTTGAGTTCCGCGATGTCGACACCCAATTCCATGGTGGGTGAGCAGAACAGCAGCGGAAGATCGCCGTCCCGAAAGCCCCGCTCACGCTCCCGTCTCATCTCCGAGTCCACCTGAGCGGTGTGCTCCCTGGCCTCCAGCCCTCGCAGCTCGTTCGCCGCGTCCCGGTACAGGTCCCGGAAGAACGGATTCACCCGGGCTCCAGCGCCAGAGTCGAACGTCTTGCGTACGAGGTCCGGTTCGCCAGTCTCGCCGTCACCGGGCAGCCAGATCAACGAGGAGACCTTGAGCTGGTGGCCGAGGCTGCCGTCGGACCGCTCGTCCACGACCTGAAGCAGACCGGCGGTGCGCAATGCCCGGAGAAGGTCGCTGATGACGACATCGGCGTCAGCCTCACCGAGACGTTTGCCCGCGAGCTGCGGCAGTGCTCCGAACTCTCCCGGCCTGCGCAGGTAGCGGCCGTAACCACCGCGGGCACTGAAGTACACGGTGTCCGCAGTCGAAGAGCGCTTCGGCCGCGGCCCCGCGTACGCGATCCGGGCCGGTGTGCGCGGATCCGTATCCGGCACGGCCCAGATACCGGCGAGGTGCTCCTTGCTGAGAGCGACCAGTTGCTCGTGTCCCAGCTGGGTCAGCCATTTCTCGTTGACGGCGAGAGCCCGCCGCAGTTCGTCGAGCAGGGTACGCGCGATCTCCTGCCGGTGAGCAGGGTCGTCGTTCTCCAGAGCCCAGTGGGTACCGCGCCACAGGTCGGCGTCGGCGGCAATGTCGGCAAGGGAGGTGTAGTCGAAGCGCAGCAGGCCGGTTTGGGAGAGGTTGGGCATGGTCAACCGCCAACCGCGCTCCAGGTCCGCGTAGATACGGTAGGCCAGCGCAGAACGCAGGGCCGCCTGGGTGTCCTCCAGCGGGCCGTACTTGACCTGGGCATTGCGGGCGTATGCCGTCAGCGGCAGGTTAAGCGCCTCGGCGACGGCCTGAGGCAGTGCGTCGTGGCGCAGCCCCGCCGTACCCGCCTTGTCCAGGGCCCGGTACAAAGCACCCCTGATCTGGGTGACCTGGACGAAGTCGTTGAAGTGGCCGGCCTGGAGACTGGCGTCCTGACGGTTGTCGACGAACGTCAAAAGCTTCTGCGCGCGCTTGCCGAGATCGGCTTGGCCACGCAGTGACCGCACTACGCTCGCGCTGACCAGGGACACCGCGGAACTGCGCCCTTCGGCCGAGAAGGTGGCGAGCTTGGCAAAGTCCCGGACGCGCAGCTGCTCGTATCCGACGCGGCAGCGGGGGCAGAAACGGAACGGTGCCCTGATCCACCAGGCACGCAATCCCGTGCCCGGCTGGGCCCGCCGCCCGTCGGGGCTGATCCACACCTGTTCGGGAAGGTCATCCTTGCGGGCTTTGACGACCGTGCGCTGTCCTTGGTCGTCCGTCTCGATCCAGCTTGCCGGCAGCCGGTCCAAGATCTCCTCAGAGTCGCTGGGCCAGGGACGCTCCTCGTCCACATAGAGGTAGCCGTCACCTGCCTCGGCTGGGGCCTCGGGGTCCTTGCGGGCGAAGTAGCGCTCTTGCCGCCCGTCGTGGGTCACGGCCAGGTAGTCGTGACCGCATTCACGGCAGAAGTGGAGCGGGACCAGCGGCCGATCCTGGTGTCCGGGTACCCGCAGCTGGTACTGGCTCGTGAGATGGCGCGGGGAGGCTGGCGCCTCAAGGCTGGCGTAGACCGTGTCGCCCTTGGAGAGGAACTGGTGGAGCCTAAACGCGAACAGGGGGCGGCGGGTGCCTGGATCCTTCACCCGTGCGCCAGCCTCCAGCATCGCCTTGATCGCTTCCCCGCAGTCGGCCTCCGACACGGTGTGTTCGCCACACGCCCGGCGCAGGTCGACGGCGGCTAGCGGGATCGTGGTGGGACTGCGGCGGCGGAAGCGCCGCGGAGCTCCGTCCGTGGCACTCGGCTCCAGCTCAAGGCCGAATGCATGCTCGACCCAGACAGCGAGCGGATCACGGCTGAGGGCCTGATACGAGGACGGCAGTGCATCGGGACCGGAGACCGCTCGGCGCACGGCGGCAGCGAGGGCGACCTCCTGTTCCTCAGGCCCGAGCGGCCGACCGGGGTCGGTGGCCCGCTCAAGCGTCTCTCCGATCACCCAGTCCGGATCGACGGGGGTACCGAAGAGCCGCGTGGCGACTTCGGCCACCGTCTCTTGAGCCTCGGCGAACGTCTCCGTCGTGGCCATAGTCGCGGACGTCCCGACGCACCGCAGATCCGTCGCCTCGCACGCCTCCCTGAGCCTGCGTACCAGGATGCCCACGTCGGCTCCCTGGCGGCCGCGGTAGGTATGCAGCTCGTCCAGGACCAGGAAGCGCAGGCCCTTCGCCGCCTTGATCAGCTCCTTGCGTTCATCGGGGCGGGTGAGCAGGTACTCCAGCATCATGTAGTTCGTGAGTAGGATGTCCGGCTTTTTGCTGAGCACGGACTCCTTCTCCTTGCGCTTCTCCTGCCCCGTGTAGCGAGCGAAGGTGACGCGGCGATCCTCGGAAGCCACCCCGTTCTCTAGATAGTGCTTGAGCTCGTCCATCTGGCTGTTGGCCAAGGCATTCATCGGATACACAATGATCGCGGAGATGCCATCGGGATTCGGGTTCTCAAGAACCTCGTTCACGATCGGGATCAGGTAACAGAGGCTCTTTCCTGACCCCGTTCCGGTGGTCAGGACGTACGAACTCTTCGACGAGGCGATCTCGATCGCCTGGCGCTGGTGGTAGTGCAGGGTAAGCGAGATGTCTTCGTTCGCGGCCGTATCACCCGCGCGATTCTTGTTGCGGAAGTACTGCGCACACAGCGGATGAAGGAGCCTGGTGTCATCGGGTCCCGGTTCGGTCAGTTCCGCGACCGTTCCGCCCTTGCGGAATGTGGGATTGAGTGAGATCCATGGATCAGGCCACCTGGACTTCCTGTCCCGCTCCACCTTGAGGTGCTCGCGAATGGCGGGATCCCTCACCCACACCAGGGAGCGCGTGAACTCGTCGTAGTCCTCGATGAGCCGCTCATGCGCGCCGAACACATCCATGGCGTTGCCAATCCCCCTAATGCACGACTCATAGCTCTCGCATCTGGCAGGTGACAGCGGCACGACCACACACCTACCGGGCACGTCCGAACAACCCTACCGGCGAAACCGCAGGTGCCAGCAGGGGTCGCGCACGCTGGCTTGATCGGATTCCCGTGTCTGAGGACGACTGACGACATCACGGCTCGACCGCAACAGCTAGGGCGCCGGTTCGCACAAGACACCCCCGACGACCTTGAGGTCTTCGGGCCCAGACGCGAGCCCACTGACAAGAAGCAAATTCAGCCAGACACGATCAGCCGCAACCGCACCTCCTGGGCGCGGCAACGCGGATGCATGGCGCCCTGCAAACCGGTGCGGCACTGCGCTTGACCACGCCGAGGCCCCAGGCGCGAGGAACCAGTCACTCGGGCCGTCGCGCACGCGGCAGCAGCAGCGGCCACACTACCGAGTGCGATCTAAGCCGGGCAAACACTAGGAGAACAGCACCGCCCCAACAGGGGCATAAAGATCGCGACGGTGCCGTCGAGTCGACAGCGGCAAAGATTCACCGCCGAGGTGCAGCCCAGATAGAGCAGCTAGCCCTCTCGCCCACGGACCCGCTTCACCCAGACCCCCGTGCCAAGGGCCCCGACACGAGTGCATCAAGACTGAAGGCAGAATACGAAGACAGACCGGCCCATTGCCTCAGCTCTCGCATCCATATCAGCGCAAACGCCTGACGGGCATTCCATCAGAAGGAGCCGGGCCGAGCACTCGCCTACCCAGCAGGCCGTGGCGCAAAGTGACATCTGTGCACTGGCTCCTTCCGAGATTGGTACGGCCACACTCCAGACCGGCCAGGCGCCAACCTGTGCGGAGCCCTTCAAAGCCGAACGCGCATGGGAAGACATGAGACTCATGCTGGGGCGGGCGGGCTCAATCCTGACCGCCTGATGAGCCGCCCCCCGCACCGCCACACAGCGCGGCCCTGGCGGCGGCCATACCCCCTTGACGGCCCGTCAGCGATGATGCCGGGCGAGCGTCATTTGAGCGTCAAGATCCTGAGTGACCCGGAGGAGCAATGGCCGAGCCTGCTCCTCAGCCACCCAAAAACCGCAGGTCAAGAGCGGTGGCTCCGAGCATCGGCTTCCACATGTTGTCGATGCAAAAACAGGTCGGGTTGCGTAGCCAAACCAAGAAATCCCAGGTCAGGAGCTCTTCGTCATCGGCTCCAGGATCGCCACGCACTCCACGTGGTGGGTCATCGGGAAGAGGTCGAAGACGCGCAGGGTGCGGGGCTTGTAGCCGGCTTCCGCGAAGTAGGACAGGTCTCGGGCCAGGGCGGCCGGGTCGCAGGCCACGTAGGCGATGCGGCGGGCCGAGAGGCCGGCGATGTGGCGGACCGTCTGCTTGCCGGCGCCGGCGCGGGGCGGGTCCAGGACGACCAGGTCGCATTCCGTGATGCCGGTCTTCGGCAGGACGGCCTCGACCTTGCCCTGTTCGATGCGGACCCGGGGGAAGTCCGCCAGGTTGTGCCGGGCGTCCTCCACCGCGCGCTTCGTCGTCTCGATGCCGAGGACCGCGCCCGTCTCGCCGAGGCGTTCCGCCAACGCGCCCGCGAAGATGCCGACGCCGCAGTAGAGGTCGAGGGCCATCTCGCCCTTGCGCGGCATCAGGCCCTGCATCACGGCCTTGATCAGGGTGTCGGCGGCCTGGGGGTGGACCTGCCAGAAGCCGCCCATGCCGACGCGGTACGTACGGCCGTCCGCGCGCTCGCGCACGAAGGGGCGGCCGTGGACGCGGTGGACGCCGCCGTCCTTCTCCTCGACCCGCAGGACCGAGACCGGCTTGTCCAGCTCCACGAGGGGCAGGCGGCCGCCCGGACGCGGGGTCAGGACGACCTGGCGGTCCTGGGAGCCGGTCGCGGCGATCGCCTCGACCGTGGCCATCTGGGGCCAGTCCTGCTTCTCGACGCCCAGCTCGCTGACGCCCGGCGCCGCGATCATGCAGTGGTCGATCAGCTGGATGTCGTGCGAGCGGTGCTTGCGCAGGCCCGCGTTGCCGTCCTCGTCGATCGCGTACTGAACGCGCGTGCGCCACTGCGGGACCTGCCCCGCCGGGAGCTTGTCGCCCTCGGCCGGCATCACGGTGCCGTCCCAGCCGGCCTCCTCCGGGGTGAGCCCGGCGAGCCGCTTCAGCTGCTCGGCGACGACCTCGCCCTTGAGCCGGCGCTGCGCGCCCGGCTTGGCGTGCTGCCAGTCGCAGCCGCCGCACTTGCCGGGGCCGGCGTAGGGGCAGGGGGCCTCGACGCGGTCCTTGGAGGCCTCCAGCACGGTGACGGCGTCGGCGCGCAGGAAGCGGGAGTCGCTCTCGCCCTCCGTCACGCGTGCGACGACCTTCTCGCCGGGCAGGGTGTGGCGGACGAACAGGACGCGGCCGTCCGACGTACGGGCGATGCAGTGGCCTCCGTGCGCGACGGGGCCGACCTCGACCTCGTACTCCTCCCCGACCAGTGACTGCTTCTCGTTCTGCTCGGTCATGGTGGGGAGACTCCAAGGATCAAAAAGAAGAACGGCCGGACGACCGACCCACCAGTTTACGTGGATCTCGTCCGGCCGTTCACCATGGGCCTTCGAGCGGAGCTCGACGGGCCCTACTTCGCCGCCGGGTCCTTCGCCGGGTCCTTCGGACGCGGGGTGTCCACGAGTCCGCGGCGCACCGCGCCCGGGGCGTTCCACTCCTGGCGCTTCTTGGCCCGCCGCTTGGCGAGCTCCGAGGACTCCAGCTGGTAGGGCACCGAGGTGACCATCACACCGGGCGTGAACAGCAGTCGGCCCTTCAGCCGCAGCGCGCTCTGGTTGTGCAGCAGGTGCTCGTACCAGCGGCCGACGACGTACTCCGGGATGTAGACGCTGACGGCGTCGCGCGGGTTCTCGCTGCGCAGCCCCTTGACGTACTCGACCACCGGGCGGGTGATCTCGCGGTACGGGGAGTCGAGGATCTTCAGCGGGACGTTGATCCCGCGCCGCTCCCACTCGGTCCGCAGGGCCTTGGTCTCCGCCGGGTCGACGCTGATGCTGAGCGCCTCCAGGGTGTCCGAGCGGGTCAGCTTGGCGAAGGCCAGGGCGCGCAGGGTGGGCTTGTGGACCTTGGAGACCAGGACGATGGAGTGGACCCGCGAGGGGCGCACGCTGTCGTCGCTGGGGCCCTCGGCCGCCGCGATCTCCTCGGCCACCCGGTCGTAGTGCTTGCGGATCGCCGACATGGTGCCGTAGAAGATCAGCATGCCGAGGAGGGCGACCCAGGCACCGTGCGTGAACTTGGTGGCCAGGACGACGACCAGCACCATGCCGGTGAAGAAGGCACCGAAGGTGTTGATCGCCCGCGAGCGGTACATCCGGCGGCGCGCGGACTGGTCCCTCTCCGTGCGCAGGTGGCGGTTCCAGTGCCGGACCATGCCGATCTGGCTGAGCGTGAAGGAGACGAACACGCCGACGATGTAGAGCTGGATCAGCTTGGTGGAGTCGGCGTCGTAGACCCACACCAGCAGCATGGCGGCGCCCGCGAGGAGCACGATGCCGTTGGAGAAGGCGAGGCGGTCGCCGCGCGTGTGCAGCTGGCGCGGCAGGTAGCGGTCCTGGGCGAGGATCGAGCCGAGGAGCGGGAAGCCGTTGTACGCCGTGTTGGCGGCCAGGAACAGCACGAGCGCGGTGGCGGTCGCGAGCACGATGAACAGGATGCTGCCGTTGCCGAAGACGGCCTCGGCGACCTGGGAGATCACCGGGTGCTGGACGAAGTCGTCGCCGACCGGGACGCCGTTCTCCAGCAGGTTCGTGGCGGGTGCCTCGGCCATCTTCACGTCGGTGGCCATGGCCAGGCCGATGATCCCGCAGAACATGGTGACGGCGAGTCCGCCCATGAAGAGGAGGGTGGTGGCCGCGTTCTTGCTCTTGGGCTTGCGGAAGGCCGGTACGCCGTTGCTGATCGCCTCCACACCCGTGAGGGCGGCGCAGCCGGAGGAGAAGGCCCGCAGCAGCAGGAAGAGGAGGGCGAATCCGGCGAGCCCCTGGTGCTCGGCCTTGATCTCCAGGCCGGCGGTGGGGGCCTCCATCGTGTCGCCCATGACCAGACCGCGCCAGGCGCCCCACGCGATCATGATGAACACGGCGGCGACGAACACGTACGTGGGGATGGCGAAGAGCTTCCCGGATTCCTTCACTCCGCGCAGATTCATCAGCGTGAGCAGCAGAATCATGACGATCGCCGAGAGCACCTTGTGCTCGATGACGAAATCCACGGCGGAGCCGAGATTCTCGACCCCGGAGGAGATCGACACGGCGACGGTCAGGACGTAGTCGACGAGCAGCGCGCTCGCGACGGTGAGTCCGGCCTTGGGTCCGAGGTTGGTGTTGGCCACCTCGTAGTCGCCACCGCCGCTGGGGTACGCGTGGACGTTCTGCCGGTATGAGGCGACCACCGTGAACATCAGCACGACGACCGCGAGCGCGATCCAGGGGCTGAAGTGGTACGCCGACACACCCGCGATCGACAGGACCAGCAGCACCTCACCGGGGGCATATGCCACCGAGGAGAGGGGGTCGGATGCGAACACAGGAAGGGCGATCCGCTTGGGGAGGAGTGTTTCCCCGAGGCGGTCGCTGCGCAGCGCCCGGCCGATCAGGATCCGTTTGGGCACGTCGGTCAGTTTGGACACGCAGAGGATCGTAAGCGTTCGAAATCCCGCTGACGAACCCCGCGCCCCCTATCCCGCGCGATGAACCGTCAATGACGCCCCAGCCGGCCCCCAAAGGGGCACACTGGTGACCGCCCGTGTGTAGCTTGGGCCAAGGTCTGAGACCCTGATTAGCCAGAGCATGCAATGAGGCTGGAAACCAGCGAGCCGCTGACAGCCGGAAGGACGGCCGTGCACATCGTCATTATGGGCTGCGGAAGAGTGGGCTCCGCCCTCGCGCAGACCCTGGAGCAGCAGGGGCATACGGTCGCCGTGGTCGACCAGGACCCCACCGCATTCCGCCGGCTGGGAGCGTCGTTCGGAGGCCGCCGCGTCACCGGTGTCGGCTTCGACCAGGACACCCTGCGCGAGGCCGGCATCGAGGAGGCGGGCGCCTTCGCCGCGGTCAGCAGTGGTGACAATTCCAACATCATCGCCGCCCGCGTGGCCCGCGAGATGTTCGGCGTCGAGAACGTCGCCGCCCGCATCTACGACCCCAAGCGCGCCGAGGTCTACCAGCGCCTCGGCATCCCCACCGTCGCGACCGTACGGTGGACCGCCGACCAGATGCTGCGCCGCCTCCTGCCCTCGGGCGCCGAACCCCTGTGGCGCGACCCCAGCGGTGGCGTCCAACTCGCCGAGGTGCACGCCTCCCCTGCGTGGATCGGACACAAGGTCAGCAAGCTCCAGGAGGAGACGGGCGTGCGGGTGGCGTTTCTCACCCGCCTGGGCGAGGCCATGCTGCCGACTTCGGCGACCGTCCTCCAGGAAGGCGACCTCGTCCACGTGATGATGCGCACGGACGAGATCGAGAAGGTCGAGGCGGCCTTCGCCGAGGGCCCCGAGGAGGCACACGCATGAGGGTCGCGATCGCCGGAGCCGGGGCCGTGGGCCGCTCCATCGCGGGTGAGCTGCTGGAGAACGGCCACGAGGTGCTCCTCGTGGACAAGGCGCCGACCGCCATCTCCGTGGAGCGGGTGCCGCAGGCCGAATGGCTGCTGGCCGACGCCTGCGAGATCACCTCGCTCGACGAGGCGGCGCTCCAGCGCTGCAACGTCGTCATCGCCGCCACCGGTGACGACAAGGTCAACCTCGTCGTCTCCCTCCTCGCCAAGACCGAGTACGGGGTTCCCCGGGTCGTGGCGCGGGTCAACAACCCGAAGAACGAGTGGCTCTTCAACGAGTCCTGGGGCGTCGACGTCGCGGTCTCCACGCCGCGCCTGATGTCGGCCCTCGTCGAGGAAGCCGTCAGCGTCGGCGACCTGGTGCGTCTGCTGCGCTTCAGCCACGGCGACGCGAACCTCGTCGAGCTGACCCTGCCGGCCGACTCCTCGGTCGCGGGCACCCAGATCAGCGAGATCACCTGGCCCGAGGACACCTCGCTCGTCACGATCATCCGCGGCAACCGGGTCCTCACCCCGCACGGCGAGGAAACCCTGGAGCCGGGCGACGAGCTGCTGTTCGTGGCCGCGCAGGCCCGTGAGGAGCAGCTGGAGGAGCTCCTCCAGGCCCGTCACTGAGCAACGACCGAAAGGGGCGGGGTGGCCGATCGGCCACCCCGCCCCTTTCGTACGCCACGTCGCTCCGTACGCCCTACGTCGCCCCGTACGCCTACGCGTCCCGGGCGGCCTTCGCCGCCTTCTCGGCGGCCTCCTCGGCCTCGTACTCCGCGATCACGTCGATCGGCGGCGGCGCCTTCGCGAGGAACAGCCACGTGAAGTACACGGCGAGCACCATCGGCGGCAGCTTCAGCGCGATCAGCAGCCAGCCGAGCTGCGTCGCGTCGCCCCACCAGTACAGCGGGAAGAGGATCGCGTACTTCGCCAGGAAGATGAGCCCCCACGCCAGGCTGGCCTTGGTGTACGCCTTCTTGCGCCCGGGGTTGCGGGTGCGCCAGGACAGGTTCTCCCTGAAGACCGGCCCGAGGATCACGCCGAGCAGCGGGAAGCCGAGCAGCGCCGAGACGGTGAAGGCGACGCCGAGGCCGGCTCCGTAGATCATCCCGGGCAGGTAGAAGCCCTTGGCCGTGCCGGTGAAGAGGGCGAAGGCCACGCCCACGCCGACCCCGAAGACACCGCTGAACGCGTGCTTGACCGTGTCCTTGCGCACCAGCCGCACGATCACCAACAGCACCGCCACGGCGCCCGCCGCGATGGCGGACATCGTCACGTTCTTGTTGATGGTGTAGATCATCACGAAGAGCAGGCCGGGGAGCATCGTCTCCACCGTGCCCCGGATGCCGCCGAAGGCGTCGAAGAGCGCGGCCTGCGTGACGGCCTTCTGGTCGGCGTCGGCACCGGCGGCGCCGGGCCCGCCGGGGGGCTGTTCTGGAGTGGTCGGTCGGTCGAGTGACGTCACCGGTCAGTGCTCCTGTCCGAGCGGTCGGAGTTCGTACTTCGGGTTGAAGAGGACCCGGCGACCGTGACTCATCGAGATCCGCCCGGAGGCGATCATGCGCCGGCCGGGCTCGATTCCCACGATCGAGCGACGCCCGAGCCACACCACGTCCAGCGCGGCCGAGCCGTCGAACAGCTCGGCCTCCAGCGCGGGCACACCCGCGCGCGGCCGCAGGGTGACCGTACGCAGGGTCCCGGTCACCTTCACTATCTGACGGTCGTGGCAGTCGCAGATCCGCGTGCACCCCGCGGCTTCTGCGTCCTCCTGCAGCTCCGCCGAATGCAGCTCTTCCTGGGAGGTGGAAAGCCGTTCGATCATCCGGCGGAACCGGCCCGCCGGCCTGGCCGGCTTCGCGGGCTTCTCGGGACGCGGTTCAGCACTCATAACAGGAAGCGTACCGGCGCCCCCACTACCTCTCGAAGCGGTATCCCATGCCCGGTTCGGTGATGAAGTGCCGGGGGTGTGAGGGGTCCGCCTCCAGTTTGCGGCGCAATTGCGCCATGTAGACCCGCAGGTAGTTGGTCTCGGTCCCGTACGAGGGCCCCCACACCTCCTGGAGCAGCTGCTTCTGGCTGACGAGCTTGCCGCCGTTGCGCACCAGCACCTCCAGCAGGTGCCACTCGGTGGGGGTCAGGCGTACGTCGCGCCCCGCGCGGACCGCCTTCTTGGCGGCCAGGTCCACCGTGAAGCCCTCGGTCTCGACGATCACCTCACCGTCACCGGCGGCGGCCGTGGGCTCGGCCCGGCGGACGGCCGCCCGCAGCCGGGCCAGCAGCTCGTCCATGCCGAAGGGCTTGGTGACGTAGTCGTCGGCGCCGGCGTCGAGGGCCTCGACCTTCTCGTCGGAACTGTGCCGGGCGGAGAGGACGAGGATCGGCACCCGGGTCCAACCGCGCAGCCCCTTGATCACCTCGACGCCGTCCATGTCGGGCAGGCCGAGGTCGAGGACGACCACGTCGGGGTGACGGGCCGCCGCCAGTTCCAGGGCTCCGGCCCCGTCGGCGGCGGCGTCGACCTCGTACTTGCGTGCCTTGAGGTTGATCACGAGGGCTCGGACGATCTGGGGTTCGTCGTCCACCACGAGCACCCGGGTCATTGGGGTCCTGCTTTCTGTCGTGCGGGGCCGGCGGGCTCCTCGGCAGCCGCCGGCGCAACGGGTCCTGCGCGTTCTACGGGTTCGGCTCGCGCGACGTCCGGCGGTCCCTCGTGCCCGACGACCTCGACCGGTCCCACGGGCCCCCGCACCGGTACCGCCGCCCGCAGGGTCAGCACCATGGTCAGCCCGCCCCCGGGCGTGTCCTCCGCCGCGAGGGTGCCGCCCATGGCCTCCGCGAAGCCCCTGGCCACGGCCAGGCCCAGCCCGACGCCCGCGCCGCGCGGGGCGTCCCCGTACCGCTGGAAGGGGGCGAAGATCCGGTCCTTGGCCTCGTCCGGCACCCCGGGGCCCCGGTCGACCACGCGCACCTCGACCCGGTCCCCGAGGGCGCTGGCGGCCACGAGGACGGGCTCACCGGGCGGGCTGTACTTGACGGCGTTCTCCACCACATTCGCCACGCCGCGCTCCAGCAGCCCGGGGTCCACCGCCACCATGGGCAGCGTCTCCGGCACGTCCAGCAGCACGCTGTCCTCCGGTACGCCGCCCAGCGCCATCGGGACCACCTCGTCGAGGTCGATCTCCCGGATCAGCGGGGTCACGGTGCCGGTCTGGAGGCGGGACATGTCGAGCAGGTTGCCCACCAGGTGGTCGAGCCGGTCGGCGCCGGCCTCGATGCCCTCCAGCAGTTCGGCCCGGTCCTCCTCGGACCATTCCACGTCATCGGAGCGCAGGGAGGTGACGGAGGCCTTGATGGAGGCCAGCGGCGTCCGAAGGTCGTGGCTGACGGCGGCCAGCAGGGCGGTCCGGATCCGGTTGCCCTCGGCCAGCCGGCGCGCCTCCTCCGCCTCCCCGACGAGCCGCTGGCGGTCCAGTACGACGGCGGCCTGGGCGGCGAAGGCGCCCAGCACCCGGCGGTCCTCGGCCGGCAGCACCCGGCCGGACAGGGCCAGGGCCATGTGGTCGCCGATCGGCATGTCCACGTCGGCGTCCTCGGGCCGGGCCGCCGGGCGCGGCCCGACGCTGCCGGCGCGCGTCCACGGCTCGGTGTCGCCCGCCCGCTCCAGCAGCGCCACCGACTCCATCGCGAAGGTCTCGCGCACCCGCTCCAGGAGCGCCCCGAGGGCCGTCTCCCCGCGCAGTACGCTGCCCGCCAGGAAGGACAGGATCTCGGACTCGGCCCGCAGCCGCGCGGCCTGCTGGGTGCGCCGGGCGGCGAGGTCCACGACCGAGGCGACCGAGACGGCGACCCCGAAGAAGACCGTGATGGCCATGATGTTCTTGGGGTCGGCGATGGTCAGCCGATGCAGCGGCGGGGCGAAGAAGTAGTTCAGCAGCAGCGAGCCGAAGGCGGCGGAGGCGAGGGCCGGCCACAGTCCGCCGAGCAGCGCGGCCCCCACCGTCAGGGCCAGGAAGAGCAGCATGTCGTTGGCGAGGCCGGGGTCGGCGTCGATGTGCGTCAGCAGCAGACACAGCAGCGCGGGGAAGACCACGCCGACCACCCAGCCTGCCACGATCCGAGGCCGTCCCAGCCGGGCCGTGGAGCGGGCCACGGGCAGCCCGCGCCCCTTGGCGACCTCCTCGTGGGTGACGATGTGCACGTCGAGGTCGGGGCCCGAGTCGCGGGCGACGGTGGCGCCGACGCCGGGGCCGAAGACGTACTGCCAGGCCTTGCGCCGGCTGGAGCCGAGCACGATCTGCGTGGCGTTGACCCCGCGGGCGAAGGCGAGGAGGGCGTCGGGGACGTTGTCGCCGATGACATGGTGAAACGTTCCGCCCAGGTCTTCGACCAGGGTCCGCTGGACGGCCAGCTCCTTCGGGGACGCCGAGGTCAGGCCGTCGCTGCGGGCGATGTAGACGGCCAGGATCTCGCTGCCGGAGCCCTTGGCGGCCATGCGGGAGGCGCGCCGGATCAGGGTGCGCCCCTCCGGACCGCCGGTGAGCCCCACCACGATCCGTTCGCGCGCCTGCCAGGTCGAGCGGATGCCGTGCTCGCCCCGGTACTGCTGGAGGTACTCGTCGGCCCGGTCGGCCACCCACAGCAGCGCGAGTTCGCGCAGGGCGGTGAGGTTGCCCGGCCGGAAGTAGTTGGACAGGGCCGCGTCGACCTTGTCGGACTTGTATATGTTCCCGTGGGCCATCCGACGGCGCAGGGCCTGCGGGGACATGTCCACGAGCTCGATCTGGTCGGCCCGCCGCACCACCTCGTCCGATACGGTCTCCCGCTGCCGAACCCCGGTGATCGACTCCACCACGTCCCCGAGGGACTCCAGGTGCTGGATGTTCACGGTGGAGATCACGTCGATCCCGGCCCGCAGCAGCTCCTCCACGTCCTGCCAGCGCTTGGCGTTGCGCGAGCCGGGCACGTTGGTGTGCGCGAGTTCGTCCACCAGGGCCACGGCGGGTCGGCGGGCCAGCACGGCGTCCACGTCCATCTCCGTGAAGACGGCGCCCCGGTGGGTCACCTCCGTGCGCGCGACCTGTTCCAGGCCGTGCAGCATCACCTCCGTGCGCGGCCGCCCGTGGTGCTCGACGAAGCCGACGACGCAGTCACCGCCCCGTTCCACCCTGCGGTGGCCCTCCGAGAGCATGGCGTACGTCTTGCCCACACCGGGTGCCGCGCCGAGATAGATCCGTAGCCTGCCGCGTCCCATGCGCCCATTCTCCGGGACGTATCCGCAGTTCACGCACCGATGGGCCACGACCGGCCGATCCCTGACGCAACCCTGACGCGGTCAGGACGTAGGGACGCCGGTGGGCCCGCCCCGAAGGAACGGGCCCACCGGCGTGGAACCTCCGCGTGCGCCGCGTACGGCACGCGCTCAGCGGACCTCGGTGATCTCCGGACCGCGCTCCAGCTGACCCATGCCGCCGGAGAAGCGGGAGCTCTCCTGGTCCTCGGCCGTCTGCACGCCGTCCGGCACCATCTGGGCGTCGTTCGGCAGCTTCAGGACGATCGGGTCACGCGGGGCCATCGGGCCGTCGCCGCGCACGACGACGGTGTCCCGGAAGATCTGCTCCAGCACACCGGCCGACTCGGGGCGCACCGCGCCCTGGCCGGAGATGACACCGCGCAGGAACCAGCGGGGCCCGTCGACGCCGACGAAGCGGACCAGCTGGGCACCGGTCTGCCCGTCGGGCAGCGGTACGGGGACCTGCGCGCGCAGCTCCCAGCCGAGCGAGCCGTCGACCTCGTCGATGATGCCGCCCTGCTGGGTGATGCCGGAGGCGATCTCGTCGCGGACCTCGCCCCAGATGCCCTCCTTCTTGGGAGCGGCGAAGGCCTGCAGCTGTACGGCACTGTCGCCGAGGACCACGGTGGCGGCCACGATCGCGTCACCCGCGACCTCGACGCGCAGTTCCATGCCCTCGACACCGGGTACGAGGATGCCGCCCAGGTCGACGCGGCCGTCGGCCGGGTTGCCGGGCACCTCGGAGACGTCCCACGGGCCGTCGGGGCGCGGAGCCGGAGGCAGGTTCAGCCTGCGCGGCCGGTCGGCGTCGAGCCCGTCGGTCTCGGACGGCTCGTCGGCGCGCACGCCGTCGACCTGCTCGGCCGCGCCGCCGTCCTTGGCGGAGTCGTTCTTCTTGCGACGTCCGAACACGTCACTGTCCTTCCCGGTCGGTTACGACCGAAGCGTAGCCATTCCCACCCTGCTGACCAGCGCCGGATCCGGCCACGGCCGCATGACCGCCGGTGGAGCCGAAACCCCCCTCGGCCCTTGCCGAGCCGGGAAGTTCCGCCACCTCGTGGAAGCGCACCTTCTCGACCCGCTGGACAACCAGCTGGGCAATGCGGTCGAAACGCTCGAACCTGACGCTCTCGCGGGGGTCGAGATTGACCACGATCACCTTGATTTCCCCACGGTACCCGGCATCCACCGTCCCCGGGGCATTCACGAGCGCGAGCCCGCAGCGCGCGGCCAGACCGGAGCGGGGGTGCACGAAGGCGGCGTAGCCGTCGGGCAGGGCGATGGAGACCCCGGTGGGCAGCACCGCGCGCTCTCCCGGTGCCAGCTCGGCGGCCACGGTGGTCACCAGGTCGCAGCCGGCGTCGCCGGGGTGACCGTAGGAGGGCAGCGGCACCTCGGGGTCGACGCGGCGGATCAGTACGTCCACCGGCGTGTGGTTGTTCTGGGGCATCAGGGATTCACCTCGAAGGCGCGTGCGCGCCTGACCTGGTCCGGGTCGGCCATCGCCGCCCGGATCTCCTCGGGACGGCCGTTGTCGATGAAGTGGTCGACCTTCACCTCTATGAACAGGGCGTCGGCACGGACCGCGACCGGGCCCTCGGGACCGGCTATACGGCCCACGGCCGTGCAGTAGATCTTCCGTCCGGCGACGGCGGTGACCTCGGCCTCCAGGTACAGCACCGTGCCGACGGGCACGGGCCGCACGAAGTCCGTCTCCAGGCGGCCGGTCACCGCGATGACGCGCAGCAGCCAGTTCAGGGAGCCGAGCGTCTCGTCGAGCGCGGTGGCCAGGACGCCGCCGTGGGCGAGTCCGGGCGCGCCCTGATGAGCGGGCTTGACGGTGAACTCGGCGGTGATCCGGACGCCCTCGCCCGCGCGGGCTTCGAGGTGGAGTCCGTGCGGCTGCCCCTCGCCGCAGCCGAAACAGTGCTCGTAGTGCGCGCCGAGGAGCTCCCCGGGTGCCGGGGCGTCGGGATGGCGGACCGGCGCGGTGGCATCGGCCGGGGGCGTCAACGCTGTGTTTCGTCCACTCACAGCCGCTGACCTTACCCGCGCGGCTACCCACCGGTCGCCTCGTGGCAGGCTTGCCGTATGCAGCTCTCCTCCGCGCACCACGACGAACGCCTGTCCGCTCCCCGCTCATGGTGGGGCATCTGCGCACTGGTCGGGATCGCCTGCGCGCTGACGCTGTTCCCGCTGGGCGCGCTGCCGCCGCTGCTCGGGCTGGTCGCCGGCAGCGCGCTGTCGGCGATGGCCGTGAGCTCGTACGGCTCCGCGCGCGTGCGCGTGGTGAACGGTTCCCTGGCGGCGGGCGACGCCCGGATCCCGGTGGCGGCGCTGGGTGAGCCCGAGGTGCTGGACGCGGAGGAGGCGCGCGCCTGGCGCACGCACAAGGCCGACGCCCGCGCGTTCATGGTGATGCGCGGCTACGTGCCGACGGCGGTGCGCGTGGAGGTGACGGACCCGGCGGACCCGACCCCGTACGTGTACGTCTCCACGCGCGAACCTTTGGCCCTGGCGGCCGCGATCCGCGCGGCGAAGGGCGCCGCGGCCGGCGCCTGAGGACCCGTGCGGGTGAAGGCGCGGGGCCCTCGGTCTCAGACCCGGGGGTCCTCGGTACCTTCGAGCGCGGCCCTGGTGGCCTCGGGAAGGGGCTCGGAGGGCTGCTCAAGGGGCGGCAGGGCCGGGAGGGCGTCCCAGGGCACGGCGCGCTTGCGCAGGTCCGTACGGACCTTCTCGGCGAGTTTGCGGGTGTCGCGCCGGTTCATGACGGCTCCGACGGCGGCGCCCACCATGAACGGCATGAGGTTCGGCAGGTTGCGGACCATGCGCTTCATGATCTGTTGGCGCAGTTCGCGCTTCATCTGACCGCCGAGCGCCGCGTTCAGCGTGGTCGGTTTGGTCAGGTCGATGCCCCGCTCCTCGGTCCAGGCCGTGAGGTAGGCGAGGCTGCGGTCCTTGACGTTGCCCGGGGGGCGTTGTCCGTAGACCTCGTGGAGTTCGGCGACGAGCTTCAGCTCGATCGCGGCGACGGCGGTGACCTCGGTGGCCAGCTCCGCCGGCAGGGCGGGCGGTACGGGGAGCATCGCGGCGGCGCCGATGCCCGCGCCGACGGTGGACGTGGCGTTCGCCGCGCCGGTGATGAGTTTGTCCGCGAGCCGGTCGGCGTCCAGCCCGGGGAACTGCGCGCGCAGGGTCGCGAGGTCGCGTACGGGCACGCGCGGGGCGTTCTCGATGACGCGGTCGGTGATGTACAGGGCGGCGGCCTTCGCCTTATCGCCGCCCTTGCGCACACCGTTCTTGACGGCTTGCAGCCGACGCGCCCCGGGCCTGCCCCGGGACCCCTCCTCGGCCGCGAGGGCCGGTGGCACCGCCGGGGCGGTGTCGGAGGGCACGACGGTCGTTCCGAAGGCCGAGTCGCCGGGGGCCGCGCGGCCGGGGCCCGTTTCCGGGCCCGTGGCTGCCGCCTCCCGCTCGTCGGCCGGTCCGTCCGTCTTCCGGAAACGCTTCCGGAAGGGCGCCGAGCCGGTCACGACCGGGCCTCAGTCGCAGTCGCGGCAGATCGGCTGGCCGTTCTTCTCGCGGGCCAGCTGGCTGCGGTGGTGCACCAGGAAGCAGCTCATGCAGGTGAACTCGTCCGCCTGCTTGGGCAGGACCCGGACGGCCAGTTCCTCGTTGGAAAGGTCCGCGCCGGGCAGCTCCAGGCTCTCGGCGCCGTCGAAGTCGTCGACGTCGACGCTGGAGGACGACTTCTCGCTCCGTCGCGCCTTCAGCTCTTCGATGCTGTCGTTGTCGACGTCGTCGTCGGTCTTGCGTGGGGTGTCGTAGTCCGTTGCCATTTTTGTCGCTCTCCCCCTCTGGGATTTAGCGGTGTCTCAGCGCACGTAACGCGCGAGAGGCCGGACTTGTGCCCGACCTGAGGCGGAGATTTTGCCTCACATCAAGGTCTGTTACTCAATCGACACCCAGCCGCACGCCCGAAGGAGCCCGTAGCTGGGATGACGACCGGGACCGTACACGGTTCGGGTGCCGCCTTGCACAAACGCCACCCCCTGTATTTCCCGCCGTTCGAGGGGCCGGAAACCCGGACTTCCCGGGCTTTCCGGCCGCCATGGGGTCACTGAACGCACATGACCCGACACTCGACAATGTGATCGATCACACAGGTACCAACCATTCCGCCCGTCTGTCCATTCCGCCCACAGCGAACAGCCGCGCGGGTGGCTCAGAGGGGCAACGTGACACGCATCACGAGGCCACCGCCCTCGCGGGGCGTCGCGAGGATGCGGCCGCCGTGTGCGCGCGCCACGGAGCGCGCGATGGACAGCCCCAGCCCCACACCCTTGTCGCTGCCCGTTCGCTCCGTACGCAGCCGTCTGAAGGGCTCGAAGAGGTTGTCCACCTCGTACGCGGGAACCACGGGACCCGTGTTCGACACCAGGAGCACCGCCTGCCCGTGCTGGACCTCGGTCGTCACCTCCACCCAACCGCCCTCCGGCACGTTGTACCGGACGCCGTTCTGCACCAGGTTGAGGGCGATTCGTTCCAGGAGCACGCCGTTGCCCTGGACCACGGCCAACGCGCGCTCGCCGCGGATCTCCACGCCCTTGGCGAGCGCCTCCCCGCGGGCCTGTTCGATGGCCCGCGAGGCCACCTCCGCCAGATCCACCGGCTTGCGCTCCACGATCTGGTTCTCGCTGCGGGCCAGCAACAGCAGGCCCTCCACGAGTTGCTCGCTGCGCTCGTTCGTGGCCAGCAGCGTCTTGCCCAGCTGCTGGAGCTCGACCGGGGCGCCGGGGTCCGAGAGGTGGACCTCCAGCAGCGTCCGGTTGATCGCGAGCGGGGTCCGCAGCTCGTGCGAGGCGTTGGCCACGAAGCGCTGCTGCGCGGAGAAGGCCCGCTCCAGGCGGTCGAGCATCTCGTCGAAGGTGTCGGCGAGCTCCTTGAGCTCGTCGTCCGGCCCGTCCAGCTCGATCCGCCGGGTCAGGTCGGATCCCACCACCCGGCGCGCGGTACGGGTGATCTTGCCCAGCGGCGAGAGCACCCGGCCGGCCATCGCGTACCCGAAGGCGAACGCGATGACGCTGAGGCCCAACAGGGCCATCAGCGAGCGGCTGAGCAGGTCGTCCAGGGCGTGCCGGCGCTGTTCGAGGATGCACTGGCTGATGGCGCTGTTGAACTGGTCGAACGACTGGTCGATGCCCACCACACCCGGGCAGGTGCTGCTGGAGACCTTCACCTGCTGGCCCCCGACGATCTGGAACGGGAGCGCGTTGCCCTGGCGCAGGGCCTGCGCGGCCAGCAGGTAGATGATCGACAGCAGCAGGATCCCGGCGATCAGGAACATCCCGCCGTACAGCAGGGTGAGCCGTATCCGGATGGTCGGCCGCAGCCAAGGGAAAGGACCCTCGGGCGGGCCGGGGTCCCAGGTCGGCTTCGGTGGCGCCGTCGGTGGCGCCGGAGTCGCTGCCATCCTCGTCAGATCCGGTATCCGGAACCGGGCACGGTGACGATGACGGGCGGCTCACCGAGCTTGCGGCGCAGGGTCATGACGGTCACCCGGACCACGTTGGTGAACGGGTCGGTGTTCTCGTCCCAGGCCTTCTCCAGCAGCTGCTCGGCGGAGACCACGGTCCCCTCGCTGCGCATGAGCACCTCCAGCACCGCGAACTCCTTCGGCGCGAGCTGTACCTCGCGGCCCTCGCGGAACACCTCGCGCCGGTTCGGGTCCAGCTTGATGCCGGCCCGCTCCAGGACCGGCGGCAGGGCGACGGTCGTACGCCGGCCGAGCGCGCGGACGCGGGCGGTCAGCTCGGTGAAGGCGAAGGGCTTGGGCAGGTAGTCGTCCGCGCCGAGCTCCAGGCCCTCGACGCGGTCGCTGACGTCGCCGGAGGCGGTCAGCATGAGCACCCGCGTGGGCATGCCCAGCTCGACGATCTTCCGGCAGACGTCGTCACCGTGCACGAGCGGAAGGTCCCGGTCGAGCACCACGACGTCGTAGTCGTTCACCCCGACGCGCTCCAGTGCGGCGGCGCCGTCGTACACGACGTCCACGGCCATGGCCTCCCGTCGCAGGCCGGTGGCCACCGCATCGGCGAGCAGCTGCTCGTCCTCGACGACGAGTACGCGCACGTCGTTTCCTTCCTTCGAGCCCGAAAGGGCACACGTGTATTGCGCGTCCATCCTGCCGGTTTCGGCCGTAAACCGGCTGTAAGACGCCCCTCGGCCCCCCTGGGGACCCCTCCACGCACACGTGTACGGGAGGCGAACGGAAGGGACGTGAGGATTCCCACGCCTCACGAGGTTTCTGGGACCGGGGTGCCGGGGAGGACGACAGAACACCCCGGCCACTCCCTGACGGCGGGCTGCCACGTGCTCGCCCGACGCCGACCCACGAAGAGGGGGCGCACCCACCATGGACGCATTTACCGCGGGTCTCCTGCAGCGCATCAAGACCACGCAGTCGGACCTGAGCAAGGCCCGTGAGACGGGCGACGACTACCTCGCGGACGTGGAACAGGCCGAGCTGGAGGACCTCCAGCGCCTCGCCGCCGAACACGGCGTACCGGTCTCCGCGGCCTGATCCGGCCGCATCCGCACACCCACCCCCGGCACTCGACCCCCGCGGGACCCGCAGGTCCCGCCCGACCCGAGCCCGCACACGACCCGGACCCCGGTCGCCTCCTCGGCGACCGGGGTCCGTCGTCGTATCCGCCGTCGTCGGCACTCGTCGTACGCGCCCGTCGTACGCGCCCGAACGGACCGCGGTCCGCCCCGCGCTCAGTCGTGCCAGGCGCCCGCGTCCTCCAACAGCGGCTGGAGCGAGGCGAAGACCGCCGGGGTGGCCGCCAGCGTCAGGTCCCCCGAGGCCGGCAGTCCCGGCCGGCCTCCGGTCAGGGCGCCCGCCTCACGGGCGATCAGCTCGCCCGCCGCCAGGTCCCACGGGTTGAGCCCGCGCTCGTAGTAGCCGTCCAGGCGCCCGGCCGCGACGTCGCACAGGTCCAACGCCGCCGACCCGCCCCGGCGGATGTCCCGGACCAGCGGGATGATCCGCGCCACGACCTCGGCCTGATGCGCCCGCCGGGTCTGCACGTACGCGAACCCCGTCCCGAGGAGCGCCTGGTCCAGCGGCGCCGCCGGCCGGCAGCCCAGCCGGGTCCCGCCCGACCAGGCCCCGCCGCCGCGCACCGCGTGGTACGTCTCCCCGCGCATCGGGGCCGCGACCACGCCGACCACCGTCTCGCCCCGGTACTCGGCGGCGATGGACACGCCCCAGCTGGGCAGCCCGTAGAGGTAGTTGACGGTGCCGTCCAGCGGGTCGACGATCCAGCGGACCCCGCTGGTGCCGGGCACGTCGGCGCCCTCCTCGCCGAGCAGGCCGTCGTCCGGGCGGCGGGCGGCGAGGATGCCGGTGATCAGCTTCTCCGCCGCGATGTCCATCTCGGTCACCACGTCGACGGCGCTCGACTTGGTGGCGGCCACCGACAGGTCGGCGGGCCGTCCGTCGCGCAGGAGTTCACCGGCCCGCCGGGCGGCCTCCAGCCCCACGTCGAGCAGTTCGGCCTTCAGGTCTTCGGTCAGCGTGTCTTCGGTCGTCACGTTCGCGCAGCCTACGCGTACGGACTGTCGGCCCCGGCGGCCGCCGGGCGCGGCGCCCGCGTCGGGCAGCAGTCCGCGGCGCAGCGGTCCTGGCTCGCGCCGAGCAGGCCCAGCGCGCACCGCTCCACGCTCTCCCCGCGCTCGGCGGCGGCCCGCTCCAGCAGGAGGTCGCGTACGGCCCCGGCGAAGCGGGGGTCCGCGCCGACGGTGGCCGAACGGGCGATGGGCAGGCCCAGTTCGGCGGCCTTCGCGGTGGCCTCGGTGTCGAGGTCGTAGAGGACCTCCATGTGGTCGGAGACGAAGCCGATGGGGACCATCACGGCGGCGGGCGCGCCGTCGGCGTGCAGCGCTTCCAGGTGGTCGCAGATGTCGGGCTCCAGCCACGGGATGTGCGGGGCGCCGCTGCGCGACTGGTAGACGAGCTCCCACGGGCGCTCGACGCCCGTCTCCGCCCGCACCGCGTCGGCGATCACCCGGGCGACGTCGAGGTGCTGCTTGACGTACGCGCCGCCCTCGCCGTGCTCCTCGACCGGGCCGGAGGTGTCGGCGGCGGCGGTCGGGATGGAGTGCGTGGTGAAGACCAGGTGGGCGCCGCCGCGCACCTCGTCGGGCAGTGCGGCCAGCGAGGCGAGCACCCCGTCGATCATGGGCTGCACGAAGCCCGGGTGGTTGAAGTAGTGGCGCAGCTTGTCGACGCGCGGCAGCTCGGCGACTCCCTCCGCTTCCAGCGTCGCCAGCGCGTCGGCGAGGTTCTCGCGGTACTGGCGGCAGCCCGAGTAGGAGGCGTAGGCACTGGTGGCGAGGACGGCGATGCGCCGGTGGCCGTCGGCGACCATCTCGCGCAGGGTGTCGGTGAGGTAGGGAGCCCAGTTCCGGTTGCCCCAGTGGACGGGGAGGTCCAGCCCGTGTTCGGCGAAGTCCTCGCGCAGGGCGTCGAGGAGTGCGCGGTTCTGCCCGTTGATGGGGCTGACCCCGCCGAAGCCGAAGTAGTGCTGCCCGACCTCCTTCAGCCGCTCGCGCGGGATCCCGCGCCCGCGCGTGACGTTCTCCAGGAAGGGCACCACGTCGTCGGGTCCCTCGGGGCCGCCGAAGGACAGCAGCAGGAGGGCGTCGTAGGGGGCGGCGAGGCCGTGGGCCACGGCCGCTTCGGGGGCACGGAGCTGGTCTGACATGTCTCGAATCCTGCCACCCGGCGTTCGCCGGGGAGAACCGACCGGTCCGCATGCCGGGACGCGGCCCCGGCGCGCTCCCCGGGCGGCTCCCGGCCCGCGCCCCGGGCCGCTCCCGACGCACCGCCAGGTAAGGTGACCCTAAGTTCAGTCCCGGCCGCCTGTGCCCGCGACCGGCCCCGTGCGAGTGCCGTTCGGCGGCCGTAACCTGTATGGGCCATCGACGTCCCTTACGGAGACCCCTTGCCCAGTCCCTACCGCGCGATCTTCGCTGCCCCCGGAACGAAGGCGTTCAGCGCCGCCGGCCTCATAGGCCGGCTGCCGATCTCCATGGTGGGCGTAGGCATCCTCACCATGATCTCCGAGATCACCGGCCGGTACGCGATGGCCAGCGCCCTCACCGGCACCCTCGCCCTCGCCGCCGCCGTGATCGGCCCACAGGTGTCCCGACTGGTCGACCAGTACGGCCAGCGCCGCGTCCTGCGGCCCGCCACGCTGGTCTCCGTGGCCGCGGTCGCGGCCCTGCTCGTGGCCGCCGCGAACGGCTGGCCCGACTGGACGCTCTTCGTGTGCGCCGCCGTCGCCGGCTGCGTGCCCAGCGTCGGTTCCATGGTCCGCGCCCGCTGGACGGTGATCTACCGCGACTCCGCCCGCGAGCTGCACACCGCGTACTCCTTCGAGTCCGTGGTGGACGAGGTCTGCTTCATCTTCGGCCCGATCCTGGCCATCGGCCTGTCCACCACCTGGTTCCCCGAGGCCGGCCCGCTGATCGCGGCCGTCTGCCTGATGGTCGGCGTCTGGCTGCTCACCGCCCAGCGCTCCACCGAACCCGCCCCCCACCCGCGCGTCGAGGGCGGCGACCGCACCTCCGCGCTGCGCTCCCCCGGCCTCCAGGTGCTGACGGCCACCTTCGTGGCGACCGGCGCCATCTTCGGCTCCATCGACGTGTCCACGCTGGCCTTCGCCGAGGAGCAGGGCAGCAAGTCCTCGGCGAGCTTCATCCTGGCGATCTGGGCGGCCGGGTCCTGTATCGCCGGAATCGTCTTCGGTCTGCTGCACCTCAAGGGCAAGGCCGAACCCCGTTGGGTGCTGGGCATCTGCGCGATGGCCGTGAGTATGATCCCCCTCCTACTGGCCGGGAACCTGCCGTTTCTGGCCGTGGCGCTCTTCGTCTCGGGCCTCGCCATCGCTCCCACGATGATCACCACGATGGCCCTGATCGAGGCGCACGTACCACGCGCGAAGCTGACCGAGGGCATGACCTGGATCAGCACCGGCCTCGCGGTCGGCGTCGCGCTCGGCTCCTCGGTGACCGGCGTGGTCATCGACGCCGCCGGCGCCAGCCGGGGGTACGTCGTCTCCCTCTCGGCGGGGGCGGCCGCGGCGGCGGTTGCGTTCGCGGGTTACCGCCGGCTGACGAGGCCGGCGCAAGGGGAGGAGACCGCCGGCGATGGCGCGGACAGCGAGAGCACGGACAGCGGGGACGAGCGGGCCGGCCACGTGGCGTAACTGGGCGGGGAACGTCTCCGCGACGCCCACGCGCGTCGTCGCCCCGCGCACGGTCGGGGAGCTCCAGGAGGTGGTCCGCCGGGCCGCCTCCGACGGACTGCGGGTGAAGGCGGTCGGTACCGGCCATTCCTTCACGGCGGCCGCGGCCACCGACGGGGTGCTCGTACGCCCTCAGGCGCTGGCCGGGATCCTGTCCCTGGACCGGGCCGCCGGCACCGTCACGGTGGCGGCCGGCACGGTCCTGAAGGACCTCAACCAGGCCCTCGCCCGCGAGGGCCTGTCGCTCGCGAACATGGGCGACATCATGGAGCAGACGGTCTCCGGTGCCACCAGCACCGGCACCCACGGCACCGGCCGCGACTCGGCCTCCATATCCGCCCAGCTCCGCGCCCTGGAGCTGGTCACCGCCGACGGCACGCTGACGGCCTGCTCGGAGAAAGAAGATCCGGAGCTCTTCGCGGCCGCCCGGCTCGGCATCGGAGCGCTCGGCATCGTCACCTCGCTCACCTTCGCGGTGGAGCCGCTCTTCTTCCTGACCGCCCGTGAGGAACCCATGGGCTTCGACCGGGTGCTCGACGAGTTCGACGCGCACGTCGTGGAGAACGAGCACTTCGAGTTCTACTGGTTCCCGCACACCGGCAACTGCAACACCAAGCGCAACAACCGCAGCCAGGGCCCCGCCGCCCCGACCGGCCCGGTGAGCGGCTGGATCGAGGACGAACTGCTGTCCAACGGCCTCTTCCAGGTCGTGAACTCGGTGGGCCGCGCGGTCCCGGCCACCATCCCCTCCATCGCCCGCGTGGCCAGCCGCGCGCTGTCGGCGCGCACCTACACGGACATCCCGTACAAGGTGTTCACCTCCCCGCGCCGGGTGCGGTTCGTGGAGATGGAGTACGCCCTCCCGCGCGAGCGCGTGGTCGAGGCGCTGCGGGAACTGAAAGCGATGGTCGACCGTTCCTCCCTGCGGATCAGCTTCCCGGTGGAGGTGCGGACGGCTCCGGCCGACGACATCACGCTGTCCACGGCCTCGGGCCGCGAGACGGCGTACATCGCGGTGCACATGTACAAGGGCACCCCGTACCAGAGCTACTTCACCGCCGCCGAGCGGATCTTCACCGCGCTCGGGGGTCGGCCGCACTGGGGCAAGGTGCACACGCGGGACGCGGAGTACCTCGCCGAGGTCTACCCGCGCTTCGGCGAGTTCACCGCGCTGCGCGACCGGCTCGACCCGGACCGGGTCTTCGGCAACGACTACCTGCGGCGGGTGCTCGGCAGCTGAGCCCGGGTCAGGGGGCGGCCGACCCACCCGGGCCGGGGGTCGCGTCGGGGTCGGGCTTCGGGGTCGGCTTCGTGGGCGGCTTCGGGGGCGAGGGGTCCGGCGAGGGCGTTCCGGGGTCCGAGGCGCCGGGGTCGGGGGCACTCGGATCGGAGGCACTCGGGTCGGGGGCACTCGGGTCGGGGGCCGGACCGCCGCCACCGTCGTGGGAGCGCGAGGGGCTCGGGGAGGTGCCCGGCTGCGGGGCCCGCGGGGTCGACTCCCGCTCGCCGCCTTCCCGTCCGCCCTTCCCGGAGCCGTCCGGCTCCTCCCGTGGCGGGGCAGGCCGGTGGTCGGCGGCCTTGCGGACGCCGCCCGACAGGAGGGTGGCGCCGTCGCTGCTGATCGAGGTGCCGGCGACGGCCTCGTAGGTCCCGAGCCCGCCGATGGCCACGGCGAAGGCCGCCGCCGAGGCCACGGCGGTCCGCTTCCATCCCCGGACGCGGGTCCCGTGCACGGTCGCCGCCCCGAACTCCCCCGACGGCGCGGGCGCCTCGGGCAGCGGCATCTGACGGCCCCGGGGGCGGGCGCTCTCGCGCAACCGGTCGCCGGTGCGCCGGAAGACGTGCTGGATGACGGGCCCGCCGGCGGTGGCGACCACGCTCACCACACCCGCGCCGAGGATCGTCCCGTAGACGCCGAGCTTCGAGGCGAGCAGGGCGGCGGCGACGGTGGCGAGCGAGGTGCCCGCGATCTGGGTCGCGCTCAGATCGAGCGCGCGGCCCTCCGATTCGCCCGTCTCGGCATCCCGTTCCGACTTCCGACCCATCGTCATCCCCGGTGTGTCCCGCCTCTCGCGCTTCTCCTCTTTCAGCAGTTACCGACCGCTGAGCGAAACGGATAGTTCCGGATCTGGGGATTATGTGAAGCAGAACACCCGGAATCGGACGCGTGCGCAGGTCGGCACGGATGGGGACCCGATTCCGGGCACGCCAACTCCCGCCGCCCGGGACAAGTTCGGCGGCGCGGCGGTCCACCCAGGTGGCCCGAATGGAGTACTGTGGCGAGCCCTGGGGCCGTCCTTCCTTACGGATGTCCGGACTCGGGAGAGGGGGCCGACTGATGGAGAAACGGCGCTCAAGACCGGTGATGCCGCGGTATCGCACGGGCTCCTGCTGCGCACAGTAACCACCCGGTCACTGTGCGTGCCCAACAGGTAACCGTGCCATAACGTCGATCAAGGGCGCATGCCCGACACGCCGGTTTAACTCGGCAAGGTTGTGGCAGGCTGCACCCGGGCAGGCCACACTCGACTAGCGGAAGCAGCGACGCACGTGACGTCGGCAGGCACCACCCGGGAGGTCCCCATGCCCGAACTGCGTGTCGTGGCCGTCTCGAATGACGGAACACGACTGGTGCTCAAGGCTGCGGACAGCACGGAGTACACGCTTCCGATCGACGAGCGGCTGCGGGCTGCCGTGCGCAATGACCGCGCGCGCCTGAACCAGATCGAGATCGAGGTGGAGAGCCACCTCCGCCCGCGCGACATCCAGGCCCGCATACGAGCCGGTGCCTCCGCCGAGGAGGTCGCACAGCTCGCCGGCATCCCCGTCGACCGGGTACGCCGCTTCGAGGGCCCGGTGCTGGCCGAGCGCGCCTTCATGGCGGAGCGGGCCCGCAAGACGCCCGTACGCCGCCCCGGCGAGAACACCGGACCCCAGCTCGGCGAGGCCGTGCAGGAACGCCTCACCCTGCGCGGGGCCGACAAGGACACCGTCCAGTGGGACTCCTGGCGCCGTGACGACGGCACCTGGGAGGTCCTGCTCGTCTACCGCGTCGCGGCCGAAACGCACTCGGCCAGTTGGACGTACGACCCGCCACGCCGGCTGGTCGTGGCCGTGGACGACGAGGCCCGCTCGCTGATCGGCGAGTCCGACGACCTCCCGTCGACGCCGGAGCCGAGCTTCCCCTTCGTCCCGAGGATCGCCCGCCTGCCGCGCGACCGTCCGCTGGACCGGACGCTCGACCGGCCGATGGAACGGCCCGTCGCCCCGGCCCCGCCGGAGCCGGAGGAGGAGCGGGACACGCTGACCAGCCTGCTGGAGGCGGTGCCGAGCTTCCGGGGCGATCTGGTGGTGCCGGACCGTACCGATCCTCCCGCCGAGGAGGCGGAGAGCGAGGAGCCGCCGGCGGCGGCCGCTTCGGCCGGAGCCGGCGCGGCGTACGCGGACGTGCTGATGCCGCGTACGGTGGCGGGCCACCGCGACCGGCTCACCGGTACGACGGACCGCCAGGCGGAGGCCGACGGGGTCCGTCCGGGGCGCCGCGCGGCGGTGCCCAGCTGGGACGAGATCGTCTTCGGGACCCGGCGCAAGAAACAGGAGTAACGGGCGCGGGCCCGCCGGGGTTTACGGAACCTCGGCGGACCCGGTGACCGATTCGGACCCGTTGACCGATCGGATCCTGACCGATTCCGGACCTTCAGGGGTTCGCGGCCGTTACGGGTTCGGGCCCGTGGCCACCGGGCGCGTCGGGTCCGATGACCAGTGCGACCAGCTGCCCGCGTACAGGGCCGCCGGGATCCCCGCCACCTCCAGCGCCAGCACCTCGTGCGCGCCCGAGACCCCGGAACCGCAGTAGACCCCGACCGCCGTGTCCTCGGAGGCGCCCAGCCCCGCGAAGCGGGCGCGCAGCCGCTCGGCCGGCAGGAAGCGGCCGTCCGCGTCGACGTTCTCCGTGGTCGGAGCCGACACCGCGCCCGGGATGTGGCCGCCCACGGGGTCGATCGGCTCCACCTCGCCCCGGTAGCGCTCGCCCGCGCGGGCGTCCAGCAGCAGCCCCGTACGGGCCAGCGCGGCGGCCTGGTCCGCGTCGAGGAGCCCCAGCCCCCCCGGGTTTGGCTTGAAATCGCCCTCGATGGGGGTCGGCGTGTCGGCCGAAACCGAACCCCCTTGCGCCGTCCACGCGGCCAGGCCACCGTCCAGAACGCGCACCATCGGGTGACCCGTCCAGCGCAACAGCCACCAGGCACGGGCGGCGGCCCAGCCCTGTCCGCCGTCGTACACGACCACCGGCTCGTCCGCGCGGACGCCGGCGCGGCGCATCACGGCGCCGAACACCTCCGGGTCCGGCAGCGGGTGACGGCCGCCCGCACCCGGCGGACCTGCCAGTTCGCGGTCGAGGTCGACGTACACGGCGCCGGGCAGGTGGCCCGCGTCGTAGGCGGGGCGCTGGTCGGGGCCGCCCAGCTGCCAGCGGACGTCCAGGAGTACCGGGGGCCGGGAGCCGGCCAGCTCGGTCATCAGCTCACGGGCCGAGAGAATCGCAGTCATGCGGCCCATCTTCCTCCCCACTTCCGAGCGCGTGTAACAAGCACGTCATCGACCGGCCGCAGTGATTCGGTCATCTCTCCCCCGGGCCGCGTCATCCGGCCGGTCGGGGCGCGGCGTACGCCATTGAGTGGAAGCATCTGCGGGGGAATTCGGGCCACGACGGAGGAGACGGCTGACATGACGGAGGCAGCGGGGACCGTACGGCGCCCACCCGGCGCACCGTGCTGGGTGAGCCTGATGGTGCACGGCCTGGGCAGCACCGAGGACTTCTACGCCGACCTCTTCGGCTGGGAGTACGAGCCGGGCCCCGCCCAGCTCGGCCCGTACGTCCGCGCCCTCCTCGATGGTCGAGAGGTGGCGGGGATCGGCGAGATGCCGCCGGACCGGCATCTTCCGGTCTCCTGGACGACGTACTTCGCCACCGACGACGCCGACGTCACCGCCGAGGCGATCCGCTCCTGCGGCGGGACCGTCGCGGTGGGGCCGCTGGACGCGGAAGCGGTCGGCCGGGTGGCGATCTGCTCCGATCCGCTGGGCGCGATCTTCGGGATCTGGCAGGCCGGGGCGCTGCGCGTGCCCCACCTGTACGGGACCCCGGGCAGCCCCGTCTGGAACGAGCTGGTCACGCAGGACACGTCGACGGTCGGCAAGTTCTACCAGCACGTCTTCGGGCACGAGACGGTGACGCACGCCGACGTGTCGGCCGACCTCGACTACCTGACGCTGCGGTTGGACGGGCGGCCCGTCGCCGCCGTGCACGGAGTGGGACGGGCGCTGCCGCACGACCGGGGGCCGCACTGGATGACGTACTTCGAGGTGGCGGACCCGGACGCGGCCGCCGCGCGGGTGATCGCCCTGGGCGGGTCCGTCGCGACGCCGGCGTGGGACGGACCAGGGGGCAGGCAGGCCGCGGTCGCCGACCCGGAGGGCGCGGCCTTCACGGTGATCCGGTCGGGGTGACGCGCCTCAAGCCCGGGTGAGCGGCGCGAGTTCCGGGCGCTTGGCGACGCGGCCGTCGCCGGAGGAGGCGCCGCGCAGCCGCCGGGCCAGCCAGGGGCCGAGGAACCCGGCCACCCAGCGGGCTTCCGCCACGGCGGTCCGTACGGCGGTGGGGGCCGGCCGGGGCGGCAGCGGGTGCGTCCAGCTGTCGTCGCTGCCGGGCAGCCGGACGGCGTGGGCCAGGGCGGCGGCGATCCGCACGTGGCCGAGCGGGGCGGCGTGGAGCCGGTCGGAGCTCCACATCCGGGGGTCGGTGGAGACGGCCGCCCGACCGGTCTCGGCGACGGCCACCCCGTGGCGGGCGGCGGCGGCGCGGACGTGCGCGTTGAGGGCGGTGACGCGGGGCGCGAGGGGGCGAGCCAGTGGGGCGATCTTCGTCACGTCGGGGAAGGTCACGGTCACCACCCGGGCCCCGGCGGCGGTGAGCGCGGCGAACATCTCCTCCAGTTCCCCGGCCACGCGGGCGGCGTCGAAGCCGGGCCGCAGCAGGTCGTTGACCCCGGCGACGACGGTGGCGAGGTCGGGGCGCAGGGCGAGGGCGGGGCCCAGTTGTTCGGCGCGGACCTGGTGGGCGAGCCGACCCCGGACGGCGAGGTTGGCGTAGAGCAGCGAGGGGTTGACGGCCGTGAGGTGTTCGGCGAACCGGTCGGCGAAGCCGCGCAGGCCGACGGTGTCGTCCCCGTCGCCGAGTCCTTCGGTCTGGCTGTCGCCGAGGGCGACGTAGCGCAAGTACTCACCGTTGGGCATGGGCACGCTGCCTCTCCTTGAGGATGTCGGCGATGCGGACGCACCAGTCCCGGTGCTCTCGTTCGAAGGCGAGGCCGCGCAGGCAGGTGAGGTAGCCGCCGATGCGCTCGCCGCGCAGGAGGTACTCGCCCTCGTCCATCGGGCCGCGCAGGGTGCGCAGCAGTTGGTCGAGCAGCTCGATCTTGGCTCGGGCGGCGGTGGCCCGTTCCTCCAGCTGCGCGATGACCTCGGTGGTGCCGATGCGGTCGGCGCTCTGCACCTTGACGAGGAGGTCGTCGCGGATGAAGGACGGCTTGGACGGCGCCTCGGCGAACCGCTCCAGCTCGGCGCGGCCGGCGTCGGTGACCCGGAAGACGCGCTTGTTGGGCCGGCTTTCCTGGACCACCTCCCGGCCCGCGACCAGGCCTTCCTTCTCCAGCTTGGTCAGCTCGGCGTAGAGCTGTTGGGGGACGGCGTGCCAGAAGTTCGCGACGCCGATGTCGAAGGCCTTCGCCAGTTGGTACCCGCTGTACTCGCCGTCCAGCAGGGCCGCCAACACCGCGTGTCTCAGGGCCATCGCGGGAGTGCCCCCTTCCCTTTCCTCGTCCTCCTCGGCATCATACTCAAAAATCTTACTAGTCACATTGTTGAGTAGGGGGGCACCATGGGTGTGGAACCGGTTTCCGAGACGGCGGAACGTTTCCGGGCGGCCGTGGAGAAGCGCGATCTGGCGGCGCTGGACGACCTGTTCGCGCCGGACATCCGCCTCTACAGCCCGGTGAAGTTCGTGCCCTTCGAGGGCAAGCCGATGGTGCTGGGCCTCTTCGGGGTGCTGCTGCGGGTCTTCGAGGACCTGCGCTACCTCGGCCGGCTGGACGGCGCGGCCGAGACGAGCGCGGACGGTGAGCAGGCACCGTCGGTGATCCTGCCCTTCCGGGCCACGGTGGGCGGCAGGCAGATCCACGGGATCGACCTGCTCCAGTTCGACGAGGCCGGGCGGGTCAAGGAGTTCACCGTGATGGTCCGGCCGCAGTCCGCCGTGCACGCGCTGGGCCAGGCGGTCCTGGCGGGCCTGGTCGCCGACGGGCTGGCGCCCTGAGCGGCGGGGCGGCCGTCCGGCAGCCGTCCTAGCGGCCGAGGGCGCGGCGCAGGGTGATTCCGTAACGCGCGCGCAGTCGGCGCAGTTCCCACGCCGACAGGGCGGTCACCGACAGCGGCGGCCCCGCCAGGAACAGCAACCGCACCCACGCCGGCGCGGCGACGGGCGGGGCGTCGAAGAGCTGCACCACGCACATCGACCACACCAGCACGGGCGAGATCAGCGGCGGCAGCACCTCGTGCACATCTGCGGCGCGGAAGGTGTGGTGGACGCAGAGCACGGCCGAGGCGAGCCCGAAGGGCAGCAGGACGAGGGCCGTCAGCCCGGCGAGCGGCCCCAGCGCCGTCGGCCCGAACCGGAGGTTCAGCCACAGCAGCAAGGCCGTGCCGAAGAGCGCCCCCAGCGCCGTCAGCGGGCCGCGCAACCTCGGCCGGTAGAAGGCGGGGCCGGGCGGCCGGGCGGCGGCCACGAAGGCGGCCAGCGCGACCGGTCCGAGGATGAGCAACATCCCGGCGCTGATGACCAGTTCGACGATCTTGTCCTCCACGACCGCCCCGGCGGACTCGCGCAGCGGGTACGCGAAGACCAGCCAGAGGGTGGCCAGTACGCCGATGGCGGTACGGGCGATCCGGGCCCACTCGATCGCCGGGTCGACCAGCCGGTCGGGGCGGACGGGGCGGTGGATGCGGGCGGCGAGGACGAAGGGCACCATCACGACGCCCACCCACCCGGGACGCCGTTCCCGCGCCGGCCCGAGCGACGGGCCGCCCCGTCCGCGTAGCGTTGCGCGCGTGCGTGTACTCACTGGATCCGCTCCCCCGAGTCCTTGATGATCACCGCATGATAGGCACGGCCTCCGGACCGCACTGACGGGAGGCCAGGCGGGCGGGGCGCTGGGTCAGTCGGCGTCTTCGGGAAGGGCGTGGGTGCGGTAGAGGCGCACCCACGGGAGGGTGTTGCGCTGCCAGGCGGCCCGTGCGGCGTGGATGAACACGCAGGTCCGGTAGTCGGCCCGCGCCGGGGCGTCGTCCCTGCGGGACGCGGGGAGCGGGACCGTGTCGGACAGTTCCTCGACCCACCGCGAGGTCTCGCGCCACCAGTCGGTCTGTTCGTCGCGCGTCTTCGGGTACGCCGCCACCCGCTCCTTCAGCATCGCGCCGTGCTCCGGCCACACCGCCGTGGCCGCCCGGGTGCGGAACTCGCAGCGGTGGCGGCAGCCCTCGCAGTCGGGGAAGGGGGACAGCGCCGCGTCGACCGCCTCGTGCTCGGCCGCGAACGCCCGGAAACGGGTGGCCAGTTCCGCATCCGTGGCCAGGGGCGCCCGGCTGATCCCGGCCTCCCTGGCCGCCTGCGCGCGCACGTCCGGGACGCGCAGCAGCGCCGGGCGGTCGATGCGGTCGTGGTGGGCGAACGCCTGGAACGGCTCCAGGGAGGCGGCGTAGCGCTCCTGGTCGGGCGAGAAGCGCATCGTCGCGCCGACGAGCCCGCGGTCCTCGCCGGCCGGCAGGCGGTGCATGACCTTGAGGTTGGTGTTCTTGTACGCGTCCTCGACGAGCTTGCCGGGGACCTGCTCGACGATGACGATGCCCTCGCCGTACTTGCGGTTCTCCGCCAGGGTGTTGGCGAAGGCCTGGGCCGCCCGGGTCCGTGCGTTGCCCTCCTTCGCGTCGCCGCCCTGGGCGATCGGCCGCCCCAGCAGCCGGTGCGCCTCCTCGATCACGGTGACGTGGCTGAGGGAGCCGCCCGTACGGTTCGCCTTGTAGTACTCGGTCATGCTCTGCAGCAGCAACGCCGTGACGAGCGACTGTTCCTTCTCGTTGTCGCCGACCCCGGCGAGTTCCACGACCACCGGCCGCCTCAGCAGCTCTTCCACGGGGTAGGAGCGGGCGACGTCCAGCGTGGTGCCGCAGGCGCCCTCGGCCAACGACTCCGCGCGCAGCCGGGCGGCGGCGACGATGTTGTCGCGCACCTCGCCCGAGTAGTCGAGCCGCTCGCACTGCTTGCGCATCTCCGCGACGAAGTCGCGCAGCGTCGGCCATTGCGCGTCGCCCGCGGGGCCGGCGATGTCGGTGGGGGTGATGCCCTTGCGGGCGTACGTGGCACGCAGGGCGCGGTTGTAGATGCCGGGCAGCGGGTCCCAGAGGCCGAAGGCCGCGTCGAAGCAGGCCATGAGGCCCGCGACGTGCGTCCCGACGCGTACGCCCGACGGCACCTCGAAGGGGTTCAGGCGCAGCGGGGCGGTGGACTCGTCCCCGACGGTCAGGACGAGGAGGTCCTCGAAGCCGGGGCGGGTGGCGAGCCAGCGGTAGTCGTCCAGGGCGGAGTTGACCGGTTCGAGGACGAGGAACGGCGTGCGGTGGTCGCGCCACAGCTGCTCGCAGAACGCGAGGGTGGTGTTGGTCTTGCCGGAGCCGGTGGTGCCGACGATCAGCGCGTGCCGGGTGAGGTCGTCCAGGCCGATGCCGAGGGGGCCGGCGGGGGCGTCGTGGACGAGCTGGCGGCCGAGGGTGACGGCGGGGCCGTCGGTGCGGTAGTCGGTCTCGCCGGCCATGCCGGGGCGGCGTACGGGGAAGCCCGTCATGTGGCCGCTGACGGCGAGGGGCAGCCGGAAGGCCGCGCCGGCCTCGCGGGTGTCGACCAGTTCCGCGAGCAGCCGCAGCGGCGGGGAGAGCGGTTCGGGCAGCCGCCAGCAGTGGTCGCCGCCCCAGCGGGCCTGCTCCAGGGTGGTCAACTGCCGCCAGGCGGCGGGCAGCTCGCCGTACGCGGGCCAGGCCACGGTATGGGCAGGTCCGGTGAGGATCTCGGTGAGGACGCCGCCCTGGCGGGCCTGCTCGCGCGGGGACACGGTGGCGCCGACCAGCTCGGCCAGGGACTCCGGCAGCGGCGCCGGCGAGGCGAGCGCGACGCGCATGCGGAACACCCGGCCGGTGTATCGGCGGGCGGCGTCGGCGTAGACGCGGGCGGCGTCGACGGCGAAGGCGTCGGCGGCGAGCGGGGTCCCCGGGGACCAGAGGCCGTCGGGGAGTTGGCCGGGGGTGCCCAGGCGTCCGTACTGGGTGGCGATGCGCTGGACGAGCGGGCCGAAGTCCGGCGGGACGACGTACGGCTCCAGGCCGACGCTGAGCATCACCGGGTGGGGGTGCGTGGCCAGGGCCTGCCACAGCGCGTCCCAGGGCGGGGCGGCGGCGGTGAAGGGCTGCGGAGCGAGGTAGTAGCGCACCCCGGCGTCGGGTCTGTTGGGCAGACCGCTGTGGTAGCGCTTGCGGATCTCCGCCACGCCCGCCGTCACGTCGGGGGTGAACGGGGTCAGCAGCCGGGCCGTCTCGTCGGGGTCCTCGACGGGCGTGGCGTGGACGTGGCGGGGCAGCGCCGCCATCCGGTCGCGAAGGGCTCGGGCGGCGGCCCCGGCGCCCTCGGCCGTCGGGGCCGCGACCCGGCCGAGCAGGGCGCAGGAGATCCTGCGCCCCACGGGGTCGCTGACGTAGCGCAGCTCGATCCGCTCACCGTGGGCGGTGTTCCACTGGCCCGCCAGCCAGGCGGCCTCGGCGGCGACCGCCTTGGCCCGGCGTTCCGGTTCCGGCAGGTCCGCGTACTCCTGGGACTCGGTCAGATCGGCGGCGGCGTCGATGCGCACGGCCGTCCACGCCCAGACGGTGGTGCCGTCCGAGACGGTCAGCACGCCGGCGGGACCGGCCACGCCGGCCGGACCGGCTGCGCTCAATTCCCGCCCCAGGTGGTGCCGTGCGGCGGCGTGTCCGGAGCCGGCGGGGTGGGCGGGGTGCCGGGGGCGTACGGGGCGTACGCGGGCGGGAAGGTTCCCGTGCTCGGGGGCCCCGCCGGGTAGGGGTTCGCGGTGGTCGCGGTCGGTGCGGTGGGCGGCACCGGCGGGGCCGGAGGCACCGGACCGCTGCCCGGCCCCACACCCGTACCCGGCTCCGTCGCGCTCGCTCCGGACTGGATGGGCGGCTCCTGCCCGAACGTCGACGCCAGGGGCACCTCGATGCCCTGGACGGCCGCTTCCACGCCCTCCCGGGCGGCGGAGTGCACGGCCTCGCGCATGGCGCGCGGCCGCTCGGTACGGAGCATCTGGTTGATGTCGCCCGTGCGGTTGAACATCCCTCCGACGAGGTCCTTGAAGAAGTGGCCGATGATCACCGCGCCGCTGCGGCTGCGCCACATCGTCCAGCCGACGTACAGGCTGGTGCCGTACCCGAAGACCGTCACGTACGCGACGTACCGACCGCTGCGGACGACCAGTCGGTTGTTCACGACCTCCGGCATGATGTCGCTGCGGATCCGCACCGGCACCGCCGACACGGGTGTCTTCCGCCGCGCCAGAGCGCCGTAGATCGCCGCGTACGCCGACGAGGACGCGGCGTGCTTGTCCTCCAGCAGCGTCTTCCACTCCGATATCGGCTCGTTGATGCGCGAGGCCAGGAGGACGACCCAGAAGACGATGACCGAGAGGATCCAGCCGACGCCGAGCTCGTCCTCCGGCGAGTCGAAGGGGCCGGGGTCCGACACGAGCATGGGCAGCAGCCCGAAGATCAAGAAGATCAGGAAGGACGCCACGAAGGCCCGGAACCAGAGCTGGAAGACGGTCCGGAACGGGACCGACTCGTCGAAGTTCAGCTCGACGTGCTCGTAGCGCATCGTCTGATTGCGGTACGCGGCGTTCGCCCCGAGCGCGCCCGTCGCCGCCCAGCGGTCCGCGCCGCCGCCCTGTGTTCCGTCCATGTGGGCCACTCCCCCGTCTCGCAAAGCCAGTTGGTCACCCTAGCTCACGGGTCCGACAGCCCGACGGCCACCTGCCGACGGACCGTCAGGCGTGGTTGACCGGGAGGACGTCCGGGGAGAGGGCGCCCGCGTGGGCGGTCTCGGAGGTCATGTGGCGACGGTGGTGGCGCCGGCACAGCACCTCGTATCCCACCTCGGCCGCCGACCGCGCCACGTCGCCCACCACGACCTGCTCGCCCTCGACGACCATGACGCCGCCGACCGTACGGGCGTTGTGCGTGGCCCGCGCCCCGCACCAGCACAGGGCCTCCACCTGGAGCTGCTCGATCCGGTCGGCCAGCTCGATCAGCCGCTGCGAGCCGGGGAAGAGCTTGGTGCGGAAATCCGTCGTGATGCCGAAGGCGAAGACGTCCATGTCCAGGTCGTCCACGATCCGGGCGAGCTGGTCGATCTGGTCGGGGGCCAGGAACTGCGCCTCGTCCACGATGACGTAGTCCGCCTTGCCGCCCCGCGACAACTCCCCCACCAGGTACGCGTACACGTCCATGGTGTCGGTCACCTCGACCGCGTCCGTCACCAGGCCCAGCCGCGAGGACAGCTTGCCCTCGCCCGCCCGGTCCTGACGCGTGAAGATCACGCCCACCAGCCCGCGCGCGGAGCGGTTGTGGGTGATTTGCAGAGCCAGCGTGCTCTTTCCGCAGTCCATCGTTCCGGAGAAGAACACCAGCTCGGGCATGGGAAGTACGGACCTTTCGGGTCGTCGGGGAGGCGGGAGGGGGTGGTACGGCGGGCGGGGCCGGCGGTCAGGTGCGGACTTCGAGCAGCGGGACCAGCTGCTCGGCGGCCGTCATGGAGCCGTGCATGCCGACGAGCGCCGACTCGTTGGGCTCGTTGCGGGAGGCGGTGATCGCCACGTCCGCCTGGGCGGCCGCGATCACGTCGCCGATCCGGCCGAGCACGCGCTCGTCGCACTCCCCCGGCGCCCCGAACCAGCCCAGGTCCAGGGCCTCTTCGCGGCTCGCCACCCAGAACCGGTCGCCGAGCACCTCGCGCCACACGGTCAGCACGTCGGCCTCGGCGCCCGGTACGGCGTAGACGTGCCGGGCGCGGCCCTCGCCGCCGAGCAGGGCGACGCCCGCGCCCAGCTCCCAGTCCTCGTCGAAGTCGATCCGCGCGTCCTCGTCGAAGGGGACGTCGACCATGCCGTGGTCGGCGGTCACGTACAGCGCCGCGCGCGGCGGGAGTTGCTCGGCGAGTCGCTGCACGAGCCGGTCCACGTACATGAGTTGGCCGCGCCAGGCGTCCGAGTTCACGCCGTGACGGTGACCGGCGCCGTCGAGTTCGCTGTAGTACGTGTACACGAGCGAGCGCTCACCGGCCGCGAGCTGGATCGCCGCGAGGTCCATCCGCTCCTCGCCGGTCATCCGGCCGTGGAAGGTGCCGCCGCTGAGGGCGATCTTCGTCAGCGGGGTGGACTGGAAGGCGGGGGCGGACACCTGGGCGGTGTGCACCCCGGCGGCGTCGGCGAGCCGGAAGACGGTGGGATACGGCTGCCAGGCCTGCGGCGGGGTCCACGGCTGCCAGCGGAGCTGGTTCATCAGCTCGCCGGAGGCGGGGTTGCGCACGGCGTAGCCGGGCAGGCCGTGGCGGGCGGGCGGCAGCCCGGTGCCGACGGAGGCCAGGGAGGTGGCGGTGGTCGCCGGGAAGCCCGACGTGATGGGCCGGCCGGTACCGCCGCGCGAGCTCGCGAGCAGGGAGGTCAGGTACGGGGCCTCGTCGGGGTGGGCCTTGATCTGCTCCCAGCCCATGCCGTCGACGAGGAACACGCAGTTGCGGTCGGCGGGGGTCAGCTCGGGGATCCCGGCGGTGAGGCCGGGTACGCCCTGGCCCGCCGCCAGGGTCGGCAGCAGGTCCGCGAGCGAGCCGGTCCCGTAGTGCGGGACCGGGGCGCCGGCGAGGTCGAGCAGTTCCGGTTCGTCCTGCCAGTTCGGCGGCGCGGAGTACGACATCAGCGGGTGGGGCCCGAGGTGGCCGCGGTGGCTTCGGAGAGGGCCTGCGCGAAGAGCAGCGTCTGGCGGACCGTCTCGGGGCCGTCGCCGGCCTCGCTGACGCGCAGGCTCAGGTCGTCGGCGGTGGAGTTGCCGGTGTAGCCGTGGTCGGAGTCACAGTTCGGGTCGCCGCAGGCGGCGGGCTCCAGGTCGATGCGCGAGACCGCGCCCCAGCCGATGGTCAGGACGACCTCGCGGGGCAGCCGGCCCGGCGTGTAGGACTCCGGGTTGGCTACGACACGGCTGAGCACCACGGAGGAGATGCTGGAGAGCTTGACCGACTCGGTGGAGGTCGTCGCGTACGGCGACGGGGACCCGGCGTCGGCGGCCTGCTCGTCGGTGTGGCTCACGATGAAGCGGTTGCCGGTCAGGACCAGGACGGTGACGTGCCGGCGCACCTCGTTGGAGTCGAAGGTGGTCTCCTGGTGGACCAGGTACGACGAGATCGGCTCGCCGCCCACCGCGGCCTCCACCGCCTCGGCCACGAGGGCCGGGTAGTAGCCGCTGCGCTCGATCGCCGCGCGCAGCCCCTGGGTCGTCGTACCGGATTTCGCCATGGGGTCCATCCTAAGGCCCGTACGGGGTCCCCCGACCTGCCCTGTGCTCAGTAGCCGGCCATCGTGCGCGGGCCGAGGTCGGTCCGGGCGGGCGGATGGGCGAGGCGGACGGTGGCGCTGAGCACGGAGAGGCCTTCCGTGGCGACGACGACCGGCTCCAGGGAGACCCCGGTCACCTCGGGGTGGTCGTCCACCAGCCGGGAGAGTCTCAGCAGCAGTTCCTCCAGGGCCGGCGTGTCGACGGGGTCGCTGCCGCGCCAGCCGAAGAGCAGGGGCGCGGTGCGGATGGAGCGGATCAGTGCGGCCACGTCGCGGTCGGTGGCGGGGACCAGTCGGTGCGCGGTGTCGCCCAGCAGTTCGGAGGCGACCCCGGCGAGCCCGAACGACAGCACGGCGCCCGCGGCGGGGTCCACGACGGCGCGCACGACGGTGTCCACGCCGCGCGGCACCATGGCCTGGACGACGGGCAGCAGCTCGGCGGGCGTGCCGAGGGCCTCGGTGAGTTCCTCGTAGGAGCGCCGCAGGTCGGCTTCGGTGGCCAGGTCGAGGCGTACGCCGCCCAGGTCGGCGCGGTGGCGCAGGTGCGGGGCGGTGGTCTTGAGGGCGACCGGGTAGCCGAGGACCCGGGCCGCGCGGGCGGCGGCGTCGGGGCTCGGGGCGGGCAGGGTGGCCCGGACGCGGATGCCGTAGCGGGCGAGGAGCGCGCGGGCGTCGGGGTCGTCCAGGGTGACGGTGGTGTCCTCGTCGACGTGGGCCAGCAGGGCGGCGATCCGGGCGGCGGCGCCGCTCTCGTCGATGTCCTCGTACTCGGGGACCTGCCCGGCCTCGGCGGCGGCGCGGCGCCAGGCGCCGTAGCGGGCGGCTTCGGCGAGGGCCTTCACGGCCCGCTCGGCGGCGGGGTAGGCGGGGATCCGCCCGCCGACCCGCCCTCGGGCACACCCCGTCGGCGGCGCGGCCCTCCCGGCGGGCTCGGCGTCCGCCTCGGGGCGGCGGCGCGGGCGCCCCGGCGCCCCGGCGGGCCCGGGGTCCGCCTCGGGGGCCGGCGGCGCGGGCGCCCCGGCGGCCGACAGGGCTTCCACCAGGGCGCCGAGTTCCACGTGGACCACGGCCACCGGCTTGCCCTGGACCTCGGCCACCGCCTGCCGCAGGGCCTCCGCGAGGTCGTCCGCGAGGGCGCGCTCGCTCACCCACGGGATCGCGGTGACGACGACCGCGTCGCAGTCCGGCGAGGCCAGGGCGGCCGAGAGGGCGGCGCGGAAGTCGGCCGGGGAGGCGGCGGTGGTCAGGTCGAGCGGGGGCAGCGGACGCAGCCCCTCCGTCAGGCAGGCGTCGTAGGTGAGCACCCCGAGGGACTCGGAGTTCCCGAGGATCGCCACGCGCGGCCCGGCCGGCAGCGGTTGGCCGGCGAGCAGCAGTCCGACGTCGACCAGCTCGGTCACGGTGTCGACGCGGATCACGCCGGCCTGGCGCAGCAGCTCGGAGACGGTGGCCTCGGGGAGCCGGGTCCCGGGGACGACGTGGCCGGCCGGGGTGTGCCGGCCGCCCCGGGCGACGACCACGGGTTTGACGGCGGAGGTGCGGCGGGCGAGGCGGGTGAACTTGCGCGGGTTGCCGAGGGTCTCCAGGTACATCAGGGCGACGTCGGTGGCCTCGTCCTCGTACCAGTACTGGAGGATGTCGTTGCCGGAGACGTCGGCCCGGTTGCCTGCGGAGACGAACGACGAGAGCCCCTCGCCGCGCCGCAGCAGCCCCGACAGCAGGGCGATGCCGATGGCGCCGGACTGGGTGAACAGGCCGATGCGGCCGCGCGCGGTGGCGGGGGCCGGGGCGAGCGAGGCGTTCAGCTCCACGTCCGGGGCGGTGTTGATCACCCCGAAGGCGTTCGGTCCGATGAGCCGCATCCCGTACGAGCGGACCTGCCGGACGAGTTGACGCTGGCGCTCCAGTCCGGCCGGGCCGCTCTCGCCGTAGCCGGCGGAGAGGACCACGAGGCCCTGGACGCCGTGCTCCCCGCACGCGGCGACCGCGTCGGGGACCCGGTCGGCGGGGACGGCGATCACGGCGAGGTCGACGGGGGCCGCGATGTCGGCGACGGTCCGGTACGCCCGTACGCCCTCCAGGAGGTCGCCCTCCATGCCGGGGGCGCGGGCCTCGTTGACGGCGTAGAGGTGGCCGTGGAAGCCGCCGTCCCGGAGGTTGCGCAGGGCGGCAGCGCCCACGCCGGATCCGGAGCGGCTGACGCCGATCACGGCGACCGATCCGGGGGCGAGCAGCCGCTGCACGGAGCGGGCCTCGGCGCGCTGTTCGCGGGCGCGCTGGACGGCGAGGGACTCGGCGGTGGGTTCGAGGTCGAGGGTGAGGTGGACGGAGCCGTCCTCGAAGCTGCGCTTCTGCTGGTAGCCGACGTCCGTGAACACCTTGATCATCTTGGTGTTGGCGGGCAGTACCTCGGCGGCGAAGCGGCGGATGCCGCGCTCGCGGGCGACGGCGCCGATGTGTTCGAGGAGGGCGGAGGCGACGCCGCGACCCTGGTGGGCGTCCTGGACGAGGAAGGCGACCTCGGCCTCGTCGGCGGGGGCGGAGGCGGGCCGGCCGTCGGGACCGATGCGGTCGAAGCGGACCGTGCCGATGAACTCGCCGCCGATGGTCGCGGCGAGGCCGACGCGGTCCACGTAGTCGTGGTGCGTGAAGCGGTGCACGTCGCGGTCGGAGAGCCGGGGGTAGGGGGCGAAGAAGCGGTAGTACTTCGACTCGTCCGAGACCTGCTCGTAGAAGCTCACCAGCCGGCCGGCGTCCTCGGTGGTGATGGGCCGGATCCGGGCCGTTCCGCCGTCGCGCAGGACGACGTCCGCCTCCCAGTGGGCCGGGTACGAGGGGTCCGACGGCAGCGTCATGGGGTCACCCTACGGTGCGTGGCGGCGGGGTGTACGGGCACGCCGGGCGGGGCCCGGCCGCGCGCGCGGCGAATGCGGCGGGCCGGGGCGAACCAGGGCAAGCTGGGGAGGGTCGGACGGCGGTGGATCCGGGCCGAAGGTCGGTCCGAGCATTCCGGGTGTCGTGAGAGACTGGTCTAGACAACCGTAAGAACCTGAAGGGCATCACCATGGCAGAGCGCCGCGTCAACGTCGGCTGGGCCGAGGGCCTGCACGCTCGTCCCGCCTCGATCTTCGTCCGCGCGACGACCGCTTCCGGCGTCCCGGTGACCATCGCGAAGGCGGGCGGCGACCCCGTCAACGCCGCTTCCATGCTGGCGGTCCTGGGCCTGGGCGCCCAGGGCGGCGAGGAGATCGTCCTCTCCTCCGAGGCCGAGGGCGCCGACGTCGCGCTGGACCGCCTCGCGAAGCTGGTCGCCGAGGGCCTTGAGGAGCTCCCGGAGACGGTCTGACCCTTCGGGTCCGAAAGGCCGCAGTCCCCGCCGCGCCGGCGAGGGCTGCGGCCTTTCGGTTTTCTCGCGGTGAAGCAATTCGGGAGGACCGGCCGCCAGCGGAATACCGGAAGCAATTCCCGACGCATCGAGGAATTCTCCGGCCGGCCCCGGCAGCGGCGCGATACCCGCCCTTTGTATACGGCGAATGTTAATGCGGGCCGCTCACCGTGTTTACGGCACGTTGCGAAGTCCTCACCCGCAGCCGGTGCGCCTCGGCCGCCGTCGCGGTGTGCAGCGCCGTCAGTGAGCGGGCCCGTTCCGCGTCTCCGCGGGCCACGGCGTCGACGATCGACCCGTGCTCGGCCCAGGAGTCCACGGGCCGCGCCGGGGCGTCCACCACGTACATCCAGGCGATCTTGTGCCGGGTCTGGGTCAGCAGGGCGATCAGCCCCGGACTGGCGGAGGCCTGGGCGAGGGTCTCGTGGAACCAGCCGCCCAGGGCCCGCAGGTCCTCGCCCTGACCCCGCCTGGCCCGCTCCTGCCCCAGCCTGACCAGCCCGCGCAGCACCTTCAGGTGGGCCTCCGTACGCCGGCGGGCCGCCCGGGAGGCCGCCAGCGGCTCCAGCAGCATCCGCAGCTCCAGGAGGTCGGCGGCCTCCTGCGCGGTCGGCTCGGCCACGCAGGCGCCCGCGTGCCGCCGGGTGGTGACGAAGCCCTCCGACTCCAGCGTGCGCAGCGCCTCGCGGACCGGGACGCGGGAGACCCCGTAGCGACGGGCGAGCACCTCCTCGGTGAGCCGACCGCCCGGTCCGAAGAAACCGGAGACGATATCGTCGCGGATCGCTGTGCATACCGCGTGCGCAGGAATACGCAAGGCCGGACCTCCGCTGCATTTCGACGACCGGCACCCGCGCCGGGATCGTGACCGTGCTGCGACTCTATGGCAAAAGGGAGGCGATTTCCGAGGCGGGCCGGAAATTGGAAAGACATTCGGCGGGAATGGACAACACGGAAGGCCCCGGCTCGATGAGCCGGGGCCTTCCGTCAGGTGCGGTGGTGCGCGCCGCGCGTCAGATGTCGCGGGTCAGATGCTGACGCCGTGGTTGCGCAGGTACGCCAGCGGGTCCATGTCCGAGCCGTACGTGGCGCCGGTGCGGGCCTCGAAGTGCAGGTGCGCGCCGCTGGAGTTGCCCGTGTTGCCCGAGAGGCCGATGACGGTGCCGGCGCCGACCTGCTGGCCGACGGAGACGTTCACCGAGAACAGGTGCCCGTACTGGGTGTAGGTGCCGTCGTTGTGGCGGATGACGACGTTGTTGCCGTACGCGCCACCCCAGCCGGCCTCGACGATCGTGCCGGCGCCCACGGAGCGCACGGAGGTGCCCTGGCCGACGGCGAAGTCGATGCCCGTGTGGCTGCCGGAGGACCACATGCCGCCGCCCGCGCCGTACTGGGTGCTGACGTAGGAGTCGACCGGGGCGACGAAGGTGTTGGAGCGCTTGCGCTCCTCCTCCTTGGCCTTGGCCTCGGCGGCCGCGCGCTCGGCCTTGACCTTGGCCTCGGCGGCCTGGGCGGCACGCTTGGCCTCCGCGGCCTTCTGCTTGGCCTCGGCCTCGGCCTGCGCCTGGGCGGCGACGGCCTCGGCGGCGACCTGCTGGGACTCGGCCTGGACCTCGATGTCGTCCTGCAGACCGTCGGCGACGACGATCGCGTTCTGGCCGGTGTCCTCCATGGACGGGCCGGAGGAGTCCGCGGCGAAGGCCGGGGCCGCGAGGGTGCCGACCACGCCCGTGGTGGCGAGTGCGGCCACACCGGCGAAGCCGGCGGTCTTGCGGCTCAGACGGCTGGAACCACGGTGCTTACCGGCGGCACGACTGCCAATCGCCATGAAGGGGTGATCCTTTCCTTCCTTCTCGCCTACCGGGTTAGCTGACGGGTTCGGAGCAGGAAGGTCTCCTACGGGCCTCCTCTTGCGAGGCGGTCCGATTCACCCCAGGGACTGATGTGGGTCCCCGGCTCCCCAGGCTCGCGCCTGACGGGGACTCGGCGATCGCTGCCCGGTGCCGCGGGGGTGCGGCGCGTATCAACTGACGGACAGCAGGGCCGACGCTAGGCGGATCATCAGTCAATCGCCAAACAGACGAGCCTTTTTGTTGCGTACGCCACACCGCATACAAGCAACCACGCCACTAAACGGACAAAAGAACCCCCGCCGGAGCATCCGGCGGGGGTCCCTTGTCACACGGGTGGTGTACGCCCCGAAATCACGGTCGAATCGGGCCGTGGGCGCGTCAGTTGGACACGACGGTGACCTCGCCGATGCCGAGGGCCCGTACGGGCTCCTCGATCTGCGACGCGTCACCGACCAGGATGGTGACCAGCCGGTCCACCGGGAAGGCGCTCACGACCGCCGAAGTGGCCTCCGCCGTACCCGTTTCGGCCAACCGCGCGTACAGCCGCGCCTGGTAGTCGTCCGGCAGCTCCTGCTCGACCTGGTCGGCGAGGGTCCCGGCGACGGAGGCCGCGGTCTCGAACTTCAGCGGGGCCACGCCCACCAGGTTCTGCACGGCCACGTCCCGCTCGGCGTCGGTCAGGCCGCCCTCGGCGAGGGTGCGCAGCACCTGCCACAGGTCCGCCAGCGCCGGACCGGTGTGGGGGGTGTCCACGGAGCCGCTGATGGCCATCATCGAGGCGCCCTTGCCGTCGGCGGTGGAACGCAGCACCTGGCCGAAGGCGCGCACGCCGTAGGTGTAGCCCTTCTCCTCGCGCAGGACCTTGTCCAGGCGGGAGGTGAGGGTGCCGCCGAGGCAGTACGTGCCGAGCACCTGCGGGGCCCACACGATGTCGTGGCGGTCCGGACCGATCCGGCCGATCAGCAGCTGCGTCTGGACCGCTCCGGGCCGGTCCACGATGACCACACGACCCGTGTCGTCGGCCGTCACCGGCGGGACCGGGAGGGGCTCGGCGGTGTCGCCGGTCCAGGTGCCCAGGGTGTCGGCCAGCACGGCGTCAAGGTCGATACCCGTCAGGTCGCCGACGATCACCACGGTGGCGGTGGCGGGGCGCACGTGGGCCTCGTAGAAGGCGCGTACGGCCGCGGAGTCGATCCGCGCGACCGTCTCCTCGGTGCCCTGACGCGGGCGGGACATGCGCAGGGAGGCCGGGAAGAGCTCCTTGGACAGCTCCTTGGCGGCCCTGCGCTGCGGGTTGGCCAGCTCGTGCGGGATCTCGTCGAGCCGGTTGCGCACCAGCCGGTCGACCTCGCCGTCGTCGAAGGCGGGGGCGCTCAGCGCCTCGGTGAGCAGGCCGAGGGCCTTGGCCAGGCGGGACGCCGGGACCTCCAGGGAGACGCGCAGGCCCGGGTGGTCGGCGTGCGCGTCGAGCGTGGCGCCGCAGCGCTCCAGCTCGGCCGCGAACTCCTCCGCGCTGTGCTTGTCGGTGCCTTCCGACAGGGCACGGGCCATGATGGTGGCCAGGCCGTCGAGGCCCTCCGGTTCGGCGTCGAGCGGCGCGGCGAGGTTGACCTCGACCGCGACGACCTGCTGGCCGGGGCGGTGGCAGCGCAGCAGGGTCAGGCCGTTGGACAGGGTGGACCGCTCCGGGGCCGGGAAGGCCCAGGGCTTGGCCTCGCCGGGCTGCGGGCGCGGGTGGAAGGTCATGGTCACGGCTGCGGTGTCGTTCACTGCTCCGCCCCCTCGTTCTCGTCCTCGTTCTCATCGGACTCGTCGTCCCCGGGCGCGGTCAACGGCTCGTAGACCAGCACCGCGCGGTTGTCGGGCCGCAGCCGGGCGGCGGCCACGGCCTGCACCTCCTCGGCGGTGACGTCCAGGACCCGTGCCACGGCGGTCAGCGCCAGCTGCGGGTCGCCGAACAGCACCGCGAAGCGGCACAGTTCGTCGGCGCGGCCGGCCACCGTGCTCAGCCGGTCCAGCCACTCGCGCTCCAGCTGCGCCTGGGCGCGCTCCATCTCCTCGGCGGTGGGGCCCTCGGCGGCGAACCGCGCGAGCTCCTCGTCCACGGCCGCCTCGATGGAGGGCACCTCGACCCCGCTGGAGGTCTTCACGTCCAGCCAGCCCAGCGAGGGCGCCCCGGCGAGGCGCAGCATGCCGAAGCCGGCCGCGACCGCGCTCTGGTCGCGGCGTACGAGGCGGTTGTGCAGGCGGGAGGACTCGCCGCCGCCCAGGATCGTCAGCGCCACGTCGGCGGCGTCGCACTCGCGGGTGCCGTCGTGGGGCAGGCGGTAGGCGGCCATCAGCGCACGCGCCGGGACCTCCTCGACGATCTCCTCGCGCAGCTGGCCGCCCATGACCTCGGGCAGCGAGCCCTCGCGCGGCGGCTGCTTGCCGTCGTGGCCGGGGATGCTGCCGAAGTACTTCTCGACCCAGGCGAGCGTCCGCTCGGGGTCGATGTCGCCGACGACCGCCAGGACGGCGTTGTTGGGGGCGTAGTACGTACGGAAGAACTCGCGCGCGTCCTCCAGGGACGCCGCGTCCAGGTCGGCCATGGAGCCGATGGGGGTGTGGTGGTACGGGTGGCCCTCGGGGTAGGCCAGGGCGGTCAGCCGCTCGAAGGCGGTGCCGTACGGCACGTTGTCGTAGCGCTGGCGGCGCTCGTTCTTGACGACGTCGCGCTGGTTCTCCATGGATTCGTCGTCCAGGGCGACCAGCAGCGAACCCATCCGGTCCGCCTCCAGCCACAGGGCGAGTTCCAGCTGGTGGGCCGGCATGGTCTCGAAGTAGTTGGTGCGCTCGAAACTGGTCGTACCGTTGAGGGAGCCGCCGGCTCCCTGGACGAGCTCGAAGTGCCCGTTGCCCGGTACGCTCGCCGAACCCTGGAACATCAGGTGCTCGAAGAGGTGAGCAAGGCCGGTCCGCCCCTTGACTTCGTGGCGCGAGCCGACGTCGTACCAGAGGCAGACGGCGGCGACCGGGGTGAGGTGGTCCTCGGACAGCACCACGCGCAGGCCGTTGGCCAGCCGGTGCTCGGTCGCTGTCAGGCCGCCGGAGCCCGCCTGAGCTGTGGCCGTGTGACCCATGGGCATGTGGTCCCTTCGCTCGCGATGCAGAGATTTCGTATCGACCTGCCACTGTATGCAAGCGCGCCGACCACCGGAGAAGTTCCCGGGCTCCCGCCTGGGTCGGAGTCGGCGTTGTCGGAGCGTCGGGCCACAATGGTCCGCGTCGCCCCCGTGCGGACAGCCCGTACGCACCGTACGAACCCCCGTACACCCCGATTCTTGGTTAAGGAGCCGCGCAGCGATGGCCCGCCGCAGCACGAAGACCCCGCCGCCGGAGGATTTCGAGGAGAAGATCCTCGACATCGACGTCGTCGACGAAATGCAGGGCTCCTTCCTCGAGTACGCGTACTCGGTGATCTACTCCCGCGCCCTGCCCGACGCCCGCGACGGCATGAAGCCGGTGCACCGGCGCATCGTCTACCAGATGAACGAGATGGGCCTGCGCCCCGACCGCGGCTACGTGAAGTGCGCGCGCGTCGTCGGCGAGGTCATGGGCAAGCTGCACCCGCACGGTGACGCGTCGATCTACGACGCCCTCGTGCGCATGGCACAGCCCTTCTCGATGCGACTGCCCCTGGTCGACGGCCACGGCAACTTCGGTTCCCTCGGCAACGACGACCCGCCGGCCGCGATGCGTTACACCGAGTGTCGGATGGCCGACGCCACGTCGCTGATGACGGAGTCGATCGACGAGGACACGGTCGACTTCACCGCCAACTACGACGGTCAGGAGCGGGAGCCGGTCGCGCTGCCCGCCGCGTACCCGAACCTCCTGGTCAACGGCGCCTCCGGCATCGCCGTCGGCATGGCCACGAACATGGCCCCGCACAACCTGGGCGAGGTCATCGCGGCCGCCCGCCACCTGATCCGGCACCCGGAGGCGGACCTGGAGGCGTTGATGCGCTTCGTCCCGGGTCCCGACCTGCCGACCGGGGGTCGCATCGTCGGCCTGTCCGGGATCAAGGACGCCTACGAGAACGGTCGAGGCACCTTCAAGATCCGTGCCACCGTGACCGTCGAGGACGTGACGCCGCGCCGCAAGGGCCTGGTCGTTACCGAACTGCCCTTCACGGTCGGTCCCGAGAAGGTCATCGCGAAGATCAAGGACCTGGTCGGTTCGAAGAAGCTCCAGGGCATCGCGGACGTCAAGGACCTCACCGACCGCTCGCACGGCCTGCGCCTGGTCATCGAGATCAAGAACGGCTTCCACCCGGAGGCCGTCCTGGAGCAGCTCTACAAGCTGACGCCGATGGAGGAGTCCTTCGGCATCAACAACGTCGCGCTGGTCGACGGACAGCCGCTGACGCTCGGCCTCAAGGAACTGCTGGAGGTATACCTCGACCACCGCTTCGAGGTCGTCCGCCGGCGCAGCGAGTTCCGTCGCGGCAAGCGCCGCGACCGGCTGCACCTGGTCGAGGGCCTGTTGGTGGCCCTGGTCGACATCGACGAGGTCATCCGGATCATCCGGGACAGCGACAACTCCGCCCAGGCCAAGGAGCGCCTGATGGAGCGCTTCTCGCTGAGCGAGATCCAGACGCAGTACATCCTGGACACGCCGCTGCGCCGGCTGACCCGCTTCGACCGGATCGAGCTCGAGTCCGAGCGCGACCGGCTGACCGGCGAGATCGACGAGCTGACCGGGATCCTCGACTCCGACAGCGAGCTGCGCAAGCTCGTCTCCTCGGAACTGGCGGCGGTCGCCAAGAAGTTCGGCACCCCGCGCCGTACGGTGCTGCTGGAGTCGGCGGCCACGCAGGTCGGGGCGGTTCCGCTGGAGGTCGCCGACGACCCGTGCCGCGTGCTGCTGTCCTCGACGGGCCTGCTGGCGCGTACCGTGACCGGCGAACCGCTGCCGGAGGACGAGGGCGCCCCTCGCGCCAAGCACGACGTGATCGTCTCGCAGGTCGCGGCGACGGCCCGCGCCGAGGTGGGCGTGGTGACCTCGTACGGGCGGCTGCTGCGGCTGTCGGTGATCGACCTGCCGCAGCTGCCGGACACCCACGCCGCGCCGAACCTGGCGGGCGGGGCGCCGCTGGCCGAGTTCGTCTCCGGGCTGGAGGCCGATGAGACGGTGATCTGCCTGACCACCCTCGACGAGTCCTCGCAGGGCCTGGCCCTGGGCACCGAGCAGGGTGTGGTCAAGCGCGTCGTGCCGGACTATCCGGCGAACAAGGACGAGCTGGAGGTGATCACCCTCAAGGAGGGTGACCGGATCGTCGGCGCGGTCGAGCTGCGCACGGGCGAGGAGGACCTCGTCTTCATCACCGACGACGCGCAGTTGCTGCGCTACCCGGCCGGTCAGGTCCGCCCGCAGGGCCGTCCGGCGGGCGGTATGGCGGGCATCAAGCTCACCGGGAGCGCCAAGGTGATCCACTTCTCGGCCGTGGACCCGGCGCGGGACGCCGTGGTGTTCAGCGTGGCGGGCTCGCACGGGACGCTCGACGACTCGATGCGGTCCGGGAAGCTGACGCCCTTCGACCAGTACCCGCGCAAGGGGCGGGCGACGGGCGGCGTGCGCTGCCAGCGGTTCCTGAAGGGCGAGGACCTGCTCGTGCTGGCCTGGGCCGGGAACACCCCGGTCCGCGCGGCCACCGCGAACGGCGCCCCGGCCGCGCTGCCGGCCGTCGACCCGCGCCGGGACGGCTCGGGCACGGCCCTGCCGGCCGCCGTGGCCCACCTGGCGGGCTCGGCCCTGTAGGCGCGACTCTTCCCGCCATCGGCCCTGTCAGGGGCGTCTTCGCGGACAGCCCGGCGAAGACGCCCCTGACAGGGCCGGACACCCCCTAGTGTTTTCCTCGTACAAGCGGTGGGGGGAGAGCGCAGCGGATGAGTCGTCGGTCGAGCGGGTTGGTCGGGGTGTGGGCCGAGGCCCAACGACAGCAGCAGCGGGCGCGGCTGATGCAACAGCGCGAGGCCGAGCGCCGCAGCGGGCCCACGAGCGGGAGTCGGCCCGGGGCCGCAGGGAGCAGCAGGCCGCCTACCGGCAGTACCGCGAGGCCGAGGCCGCGCGCCGCACCGAACGGATCGACGCGGAGGTGGCGGCCCTGCGCGGGCTGCTGGCCGCGGGCTGCCGGGCGCCCGCGTTCCGAATGGCCTCGATGGTGCAGGAGGAGCGGCTCGAACCCTTCGCTCCGGGCCCCCTCGGACAGCCGGTGCCGATGCCGCAACCGCACCAGTTCCAGCAGATCCAGCAGCAGAGCGGCGGATGGGGGCTCGGCTCGAACCGCCGGGCGCAGGCGGAACGCGAGGCGCACGACCGCTACACCGCCGCCTGGCAGGCCGCCCACGCCGCCGAGCAGGAACGGCAGCGGCAGCTGGCGGCGTACCGGCAGCAGTACGACCAGTGGGCGGCGGGCCGGCTGGCCGCGATCCGGGCCCACAACAGCGGGCTCGTCGAGCTGGCGGACGCGCTGCGCGCGGGCGATGCCGACGCGGCGGTGGAGTACTTCTCGGCGGCCCTGTACGCCTCCACGGCCTGGCCGCAGGACCTGCCGCGCCAGGTCTCGGCGGCCTACGACCCGGGACCGCGGCAACTGGTCCTGGACTGGGAGCTGCCCCGGTACGAGGTGGTGCCCGAGGCCAAGTCCGTGCGGTACATGCCGAGTACGGACCAGGACAAGGAGACGGCCCGGCCGGCGACACAGCGCCGGGCGCTGTACCGGGACCTGCTGGCGCAGTGCGTGCTGCTGGTGTTGCGCGAGCTGTACGCGGCGGACGAGTTCGGCGCGCTGGACTCGGTGGTGGTCAACGGGTTCGTGGACGACCACGATCCGGTGACGGGGCAAGAGGCCCGGATCGTCCTGGCCACGGCGCAGACCACGCGGGCGGCCTTCTCCGGGCTGCGGCTGGAGCAGGTGAGCGCGGTGGACTGCCTCACCGAGGGCCTGCGCGGGCAGCTGTCGACGCGGCCGGATCAACTGACGGCCGTACGGGCGGGGCGCAGGCCGGACGAGGTCGGCGGCGCGGACGCCGTCGTGAGCCACGGCGGGCACACGGGTGGCGGCGAGGACGAGCCCGATCTCTTCGCGATGGACCCGATCGCCTTCGAGAACCTGGTCGCCGAACTGTTCCGGGCGATGGGCATGGAGGCGGTGACCACGCAGCGGTCGGGTGACGGCGGCGTGGACGTCGAGGCGCTGGACCCGGCCCCGATCCGGGGCGGGCGGATCGTGGTGCAGGTCAAGCGGTACCGCAACACCGTGCCGCCGACGGCGGTACGGGACCTGTACGGCACCGTCCAGGACGCGGGGGCGAACAAGGGGGTGCTGGTCACCACCTCGTCCTTCGGGCCGGGGTCGTACACCTTTGCCAACGGCAAGCCGCTGGAGTTGGTTCCCGGGGCGGACCTCGTGGAACTGCTGCACCGCTACGGGCTGCGGGGCCGGCTGGGCGGGGGCTCGGTCTCCGCCGCCGCCGTTCCGGCCCCACGCGCGGCGGAACCGACCCTGGTCGCCGTACCGGTGGACCCCACGCTCGTCTCGGGACCGGCCGGACCCGCAGGACCTGCCGGACCCGCCGGACTGGCCATACCCGCCGTACCGCCCATACCCGCCGTACCGCCCGTGCCCGCCGATCACAACGTACTGGGCATGTCCTGGTCGGGCGCGGTCGCGCTCGACGTGTGCGCGCTGGTCTGCGAGGGCGGCCGGGTGCTGACCGAGGACCACTTCGTCTTCTTCAACAACCCTGCCACCCCGGACGGTTCCGTCCGCTCCCGCCCGCATTCCGCACCCGACAAGGCCGCCGTGCAGGTCGGCTTCGACGCGTTGCCGCAGCGCGCCGACCGCCTGGTACTGGTCGCCGCGATCGACCCGGAGGTCAATCCGGACGCCGACCTCGCGGGCTTCACCGACGCCCGGATCCGGCTCCTGGACGCGGACGGCCGGGAGCTCGACCGCCTGGAGGTCTCCGACGGCCGCGCGGGCGAGACGGCCCTGGTCCTCGGCTCGTTCCGGCGCCGCCCGAACGGCGACTGGAAGTTCGTGATCGGCGGCAAGGGGTACCGGGGCGGCCTGGAGGACCTGCTGCGCGAGTACGGCATCGAGGTGGCCTGAGGCCCGAGGCTCCTAGAAGGCGTCGCGCGCCGTGTCCTCCGCCGTGTCCTCCACCATGTCGTCCTCCGTGTCCTGAGGGGCCTCGGCCGGTGGCTTCGGTACATACCGCAGGACGCCCCACATGGTCTCCGGGGGCAGTTCGTGCGGGGCCGGCTCGCGGCAGGCCTCCAGTTCGCGCAGCAGGCCCGGCCCGTCCGTGCCTGAGCCGATCAGGACCAGCTCGCTGCGGCGGGGCTCGCCCCGCCCCCAGGGGCCGGGGACGAAGCGCAGGAAGCGGCCGACCGCGTGGATCTCGTAGCGCTCCTCGTGGCCGGGCACCCCGAACCAGACGAAGCCCTTGATCCGGTAGAGGCCGGCCGGGCGGCGGTCGAGGAAGTCGAGGAAACGGCGCGGGGACAGCGCCTGGTCGGAGGTGAACTCGACGCTCTCGTAGAGCGCGTGGGCGTGCGCGTCGTGCGCGTCGTGGGCGTGCTCCTCCCGCCGGCCTTCCGCGAGCAGGTCCTCGAAGGAGAGCTGGCCGCGGGTCTCGGTCCAGGGGCGCCGGTCGAAGAGGAGTTCCGGGTCGATGCGTCCGTGGTCGGCGCCGACGATCGGGGTGCCGGGGGCGCAGAGCCGCGCGAGTTCACCCTCGATGCGGGAACGTTCGGCGGCGTCCACGCGGTCGACCTTGTTGAGGACCACCAGGTCGGCGACGGCGAGGTGGCGGTCGGTCTCGGGGTGCCGGGCGCGGGTCGCCTCGAACTCGGCCGCGTCCACGACCTGCACCAGCCCGCCGTAGCGGATCGCCGGGTTCTCGTTGGCCACGAGCATCCGGACCATCTCCTGCGGCTCGGCGAGCCCGCTGGCCTCGATGACGATCACGTCGATCCGGTGGACGGGCGCCGCGAGCTTCTCCAGGTACGCGTCGAGCTCGCTGCCGTCGACCGCGCAGCACAGGCAGCCGCCGCCGAGGGAGACCATCGAGTCGCCGACCTGGCCGGCCACCGACATCGCGTCGATCTCGATCGATCCGAAGTCGTTGACGACGACCCCGACGCGGGTGCCCGCCCGGTGGGCGAGGAGGTGGTTGAGCACGGTGGTCTTGCCGGATCCGAGGAAACCGGAGAGGACGACGACGGGGACCGTTGGCTCGGGCTGCTGCTGCCTGCTGTTCACCCGGTCGATCGTAGCCGGCGCCGGGGCCGGTGTGGCACGGGAACCGGCCGGGCGGCGCCGGTCACAGCGGGCTGCCCCACCGGAGGGTCATGACGTCCGCGCGGGCGTGGCGGTCCCCGCGATCGGCGCCTCCCGGACGGGACGGCGCGAACGGCGCCCCTGCCCGCCGCCGCTCCCGCTCCGCCGAGCCCTCCCACCTGATCGACGGCACCACGCCGCCCGGCCCTCACCCGCGGCGAGCGGTGCGACCTGGCCCGGCGCCGGACCCGAACTCCGCAAGCCGGATGAAGCCAGGCATTCCGCTTCCGGCGTCGCCGACCTACGGTTACTGGTCATGCGGTACCTCCCCACGAGCTCTCGGCGCCTCGGCCTGCCCCGGCGGGCCGTCTCGCAGATCCTGCTCACCCAGCTGGCGCTCGCCGCCGGGGTCCTCGCGCTGGCCACGGGGCTCTTCCTGGCTCCGCTGGGCGCCCAGCTGGACGACCAGGCCATGCGGCGCGCGCTCGCCATCGCCCAGAGCACGGCGGCCGACCCGAACGTGGCCGCCGACCTGCGGGCGGCCACCGCCCCCACGCCGGACGGCCCGGTCCAGGCGGCGGCCGAGCGGATCCGCCGGGCGACCGGGGCGGAGTACGTGGTCGTCCTCGATCCGCGTGGCATCCGCCACTCCCACCCCAACCCCGAACGGATCGGCCGGCCCGTCTCCACCGATCCCGGTGAGGCCCTCGCCGGCCACGAGGTGATGGAAATCGACGAGGGCACCCTGGGCCGCTCCGCCCGCGGCAAGGTCCCCCTGATCGCCCCCGACGGGCGGATCGTCGGCGCGGTATCGGTCGGCATCGCCTACGAAGGCGTGCGCGACCGACTCCTGGGCGCCATCCCCAGCCTCCTCGCCTACGCCGGCGGAGCCCTCGCCGTCGGCGCGCTGGCCGCCTACCTGCTCTCCCGCAGGATCCAGCGGCAGACCCGCGACCTGGCCTTCTCCGATATCGCCGGCCTCCTCGCCGAGCGCGAGGCGATGCTCCACTCCATCCGCGAGGGAGTGATCGCCCTCGACGGGGACGACCGGGTCCGGCTCGTCAACGACGAGGCCGCCCGGCTGCTGGGCCTGCCCCCGGACGCCGCGCCCACCCTCGCCGGCCGCCCGCTGGACGAGGTGCTCGGGCCGGGCCGGACCAGCGACGTCCTGGCCGGCCGCGTCACCGGCCGCGACCTGCTCACCGTGCAGGGCCCGCGCGTCCTGGTCGCCAATCGGATGCCCACCGCCGACGGCGGCGCCGTCGCCACCCTGCGCGACCGCACCGAGGTCGAACACCTCGGCCGCGAACTCGACTCCACCAAGGGCCTCATCGACGCCCTGCGCGCCCAGGACCACGAGCACGCCAACCGCCTCCACACCCTCCTCGGCCTCCTCGAACTGGGCCTGCACGAGGAAGCCGTCGCCTTCGTGACCGAGGTCGTGGGTGTGCACCGCACCACCGCCGAGCAGGTCACCGAGAGGATCCACGACCCCCTGCTCGCGGCCCTGCTGGTGGGCAAGGCCACCGTCGCCGCCGAGCGGGGCGTGCCCCTGCGGCTCGCTCCCGCCGCCCTGCTCCCCGACCGCCTCGTGGACCCGGGCGGCCTCGTGACGATCCTCGGCAACCTGGTCGACAACGCCCTCGACGCGGCCGTGGGCTCGGCGGCGCCCCTGGTCGAGGTCGACATCCGCGCGCGGGGCCGCACGGCCGTCCTGACGGTCCGCGACAGCGGTCCGGGCATCCCCGCCGCGCGCCGCGAGGAGATCTTCACCGAGGGCTGGTCGACGAAGCAGCCCAGGGCCCACCGCGAGCGCGGGCTCGGCCTCGCCCTCGTACGCCGCCTCGCGGAGCGGCAGGGCGGCAGCGCCCGAGCCGGGGAGGCAGAGGACGGAGGGGCGGAATTCTCCGTCGTACTTCCGGAGGCGCTGCGATGAACGAGTCCCCGATCCACGTATTGGTCGTCGACGACGACATGCGTGTTGCCCTGATCAACGCGGCCTACGTGGCGAAGGTTCCCGGGTTCCGGGTCTGCGGGCAGGCGCATTCCGCCGCCGAGGCGCTGGAGTTCCTCGCCGCCCGCCCGGTCGATCTCGTCCTGCTCGACCACTACCTCCCGGACGAGAACGGGCTCGACCTCGTCCGCCGCCTGCGTCAGCAGGGCCGGCACACCGACGTGATCATGGTCACGGCCGCCCGCGATCTGGCCACCGTCCAGGCCGCCATGCGCCTGGGCGCGCTCCAGTACCTGGTCAAACCGTTCACCTTCGCCGGCCTGCGCGCCAAGCTGGAGGCCTACGCCGCCCTGCGCCGCTCGCTCTCCGCCGGCGGGGAGGCCGAACAGGACGAGGTGGACCGCATCTTCGGCGCCCTCGCCGCCGCCGGCAGTCCGAACGAGCTGCCCAAGGGCCACTCCCCCACCACCGCGGAGCTGGTCCGCCAGGTCCTGCGCACCGCCGAAGGCCCCCTGTCCACCCAGCAGGTCGCCGACCGCGCCGGCATCAGCCGCCAAACCGCCCAGCGCTACCTCAAGCTCCTCGACCGCGCCGGCCGCGTCACCCTCGCCTTGCGCTACGGAGAGACCGGCCGCCCCGAACACCGCTACGCCTGGGTCCCGTCGGCCGGATCCTGACGCCCGCCGGGCCGCGGACGGGTCCCACGCGTCCGGCAGCTCCGGCGCCTCACACCGCGCCGGCCCCCGTCAACGAGCGGACCTCCGTCTCGGCGTGCCGCCGTTCGTCGGCCTCCTCACCGGAGGTGACGGTGCCCAGCCAGCCCGCGAGGAAGCCGAGCGGGATCGAGACGATCCCCGGGTTCTGGAGGGGGAAGTACTGGAAGTCGACTCCGGGGAAGAGCGACTCGGGACTCCCCGAGACCACCGGCGAGAGCACCACGAGCAGCACCGCCGGAACCAGCCCCCCGTACACCGACCAGACGGCCCCGCGCGTGGTGAACCCCCGCCAGAAGAGCGAGTACAGCAGCGCCGGCAGGTTCGCCGAGGCCGCCACCGCGAAGGCCAGGCCCACCAGGAAGGCCACGTTCAGGTCCTGGGCGAGCAACCCCAGGGCGATCGCCACGGCCCCGACGCCCACGGCGGCGATCCGGGCCACGGCCACCTCGCCGCGCTGACGGGCGTGCCGGCGCTTGAGGGAGGCGTAGAGGTCGTGCGCGACGGAGGCCGAGGAGGCCAGGGTGATCCCGGCGACCACCGCGAGGATGGTCGCGAAGGCGATCGCGGCCACCAGGGCGAAGAGCACGGTGCCGCCGGTGGAGCCGGCGCCGCCGCCGAGGTGGGCCGCCAGCAGCGGTACCGCCGTGTTGCCGGAGGCGTGGGACGCCTTCACCTCGGCCGGCCCGACCAGCGCGGCCGCTCCGAAGCCGAGCACGATGGTCATCAGGTAGAAACCGCCGATCAGGGCGATGGCCCACACCACCGAGCGGCGGGCCGCCCGCGCGGTCGGCACGGTGTAGAAGCGCGACAGGATGTGCGGCAGCCCGGCCGTGCCGAGCACGAGCGCGAGCCCGAGGCTCATGAAGTCGACCCGGGCCGTCCAACCGCCCCCGTACCGCAGGCCGGGACTCAGGAACCGGGTGCCGTGTCCGCTGCGCTCGGCGGCGGAGCCGAGCAGCAGGTCGAGGTTCCCGTGGAAGCGCGCCAGCACGAGCACCGTCAGCGTGATCGCGCCGCCCATCAGCAGGACGGCCTTCACGATCTGGATCCAGGTGGTGGCCCGCATCCCGCCGAAGGAGACGTAGACGACCATCAGCGCGCCGACCCCGATGACGGTCAGGGTCCGGGCTCCGGGACCGGAGTCGCCGAGCAGCAGGCCCACCAGACTTCCCGCGCCCACCATCTGCGCCACCAGGTACAGCACCGAGACCACCACCGACGAGGTCCCGGCGGCGATCCGCACCGGCCGTTCCCTCATCCGGGCGGCGACGACGTCGGCGAGCGTGAAGCGACCGCAGTTGCGCACCAGTTCGGCGACCAGGAACAGCACGAGGAGCCAGGCGACGAGGAAGCCCACCGAGTACAGCAGGCCGTCGTAGCCGAAGAGGGCGATGAGTCCGGAGATGCCGAGGAACGAGGCGGCGGACATGTAGTCGCCGGCGATGGCGAAACCGTTCTCCATGGGGGAGAAGAGTCGGCCGCCCGCGTAGAACTCCTCGGCCGAGCCGTGCCGGTTGCGGCTGACCCAGGTGGTGATGCCGAGGGTGACGGCGATGAAGAGGCTGAAGAGGATCAGCGCCAGGGTCTGGTGTTCGGTGTTCACCGGCCCTCCCCCCGGGCGCGACCGCGCTCCTGGCCGCGCTCCTGCTCGAAGACGGTCCAGCGCAGGTCGAGGGCCGCCCGGTCCCGACGCAGTCGTGCGTGGCGGGCGTACGCCCAGGTCAGCAGGAAGGTGGTGAGGAACTGCCCGAGGCCGGCGAGGAGGGCCACGTTGACGGCGCCGAACACGGGCCGGGCCATCAGGTCGGGCGCCGCCGTCGCCGCGATCACGTAGGCGATGTACCAGAGGAGGAAACCGGCGGTCGCGGGGACGACGAACCTTCGGTACCGGCCGCGGACCTCCTGGAAGGCGGCGCTGCGCTGCACTTCCAGGTAGATGTCGGACGCGCCGGGCGCGGTCCGCCCCTCGGCGGCGGGGCCGGCGGCGACCGTCTCGTCGCCCTCGCCCTCGCCCCAGCCCACGGCCAGGGCGTCGTACCAGGGGTCGTCCAACCGGATCGTTCCGGCATCACGACCATCGTGCTTGTCCACCGAACTCTCCTTGTCCGCCGCCGCATTGGCCGCGTGCCCACAAGGATGTGCGGAATGGCCGGTTTCCGGACTGGTGTCCCGGCGCTCTTCACTCCTTCAGGTGATGGAGTGAAGAGCGCCGGTGTGCCGTTTCCGGAAATCGGCTCCGGGCGTGTCCGAGGCGTCCGGCCGGACGCCGGCCCGGATCAGGCGTCGATGCGCGAGCGGTCCAGGGTGGCCGCGGAGCCCGTGATGAACTCCTTGCGCGGGGCCACCTCGTTGCCCATGAGCAGGTCGAAGACCTGCTCGGCGGAGTCCAGGTCGCCGATGTTGATCCGCCGCAGGGTGCGGAAGCGGGGGTCCATCGTGGTCTCCGCGAGCTGGTCGGCGTCCATCTCGCCGAGGCCCTTGTAGCGCTGGATCGAGTCCTTGTAGCGGATGTTCTTGCGCTGGAACTCCAGGAGGGTCTGGCGCAGCTCGTTGTCCGAATACGTGTACACGTACTTGTCCTGGCCGCGCTTCGGCTGGACCAGCTCGATCCGGTGCAGGGGCGGCACGGCCGCGAAGACCCGGCCCGCCTCGACCATCGGCCGCATGTAGCGCTGGAAGAGCGTGAGCAGCAGGCAGCGGATGTGCGCGCCGTCCACGTCGGCGTCGACGAGCAGGACGATCTTGCCGTAGCGGGCGGCGTCGAGGTCGAAGGTGCGGCCCGAGCCGGCTCCTATGACCTGGATGATCGCGCCGCACTCGGCGTTCTTGAGCATGTCCGAGACCGAGGACTTCTGGACGTTGAGGATCTTGCCGCGGATCGGCAGCAGCGCCTGGAACTCCGAGTTCCGCGCGAGCTTGGCCGTACCGAGCGCCGAGTCCCCCTCGACGATGAAGAGCTCGCTGCGGTCCACGTCGTCGCTGCGGCAGTCGGCCAGCTTGGCCGGCAGGGACGAGGACTCCAGCGCGGTCTTGCGACGCTGCGCCTCCTTGTGCTGGCGGGCCGCGATACGGGTCCGGGCGGCCGCGACGATCTTCTCCATCACGGCGCGGGCCTGCTGCTTGTCGTCGCGCTTGGTCGAGGTCAGGAAGGCCTTCAGCTCCTTGGCGACGACGGCGGCGACGATCCGGGTGGCCGCCGAGGTGCCGAGCACCTCCTTGGTCTGGCCCTCGAACTGCGGCTCGGCGAGGCGGACGGTGACGACGGCCGTGAGGCCCTCCATCGCGTCGTCCTTGACCACGTCGTCCTCGGCCACGCGAAGGAGCTTCGCGGAGCGCAGGACCTCGTTGACCGTCTTGGCGACGGAGCGCTCGAAGCCGGAGACGTGGGTGCCGCCCTTGGGGGTGGCGATGATGTTCACGAAGGACTTGACGTTGGTCTCGTACCCCGTGCCCCAGCGCAGGGCGATGTCCACGCCCAGCTCGCGGGTGACCTCGGTGGGGGTCATGTGCCCGCGCTCGTCGAGGACCGGGACGGTCTCCTTGAACGTTCCGGAGCCGGTCAGTCGCAGGATGTCGCAGACGGCCTTGTCCTGGGCGAGGTACTCGCAGAACTCGCTGATGCCCCCGTCGAAGCGGAAGGTCTCCTCGGTCTTGCCCGCGCCGTCGATGGCCCGCTCGTCGCGGACGACGATGGTCAGGCCGGGGACGAGGAAGGCGGTCTGGCGGGCGCGCTGGTAGAGCGTCTCCAGGCCCAGGCGGGCGTCCTTGAGGAAGATCTGGCGGTCGGCCCAGTAGCGGACCCGGGTGCCGGTCTTGCCCTTGGCGATCCGCTTGATCTTGCGCAGGCCGTTCGCGGGGTCGAACGGGCTGTCCGCGCCCTGCTCGGCGAAGACGCCGGGGACGCCGCGGCGGAAGCTGATGGCGTGGGTCGAGCTGCCCCGGTCGACCTCGACGTCGAGGCGGGCCGACAGGGCGTTGACCACGGAGGCGCCGACGCCGTGCAGGCCGCCGGAGGCCGCGTAGGAGCCACCACCGAACTTGCCGCCGGCGTGGAGCTTGGTCATGACGACCTCGACGCCGGAGAGGCCGGTCTTGGGCTCGACGTCGACCGGGATGCCGCGGCCGTTGTCACGGACCTCGACGGAGCTGTCCTCGTGGAGGATCACCTCGATGTGGTCGCAGTAGCCGCCCAGGGCCTCGTCGACGGAATTGTCGATGATCTCCCACAGGCAGTGCATCAGGCCTCGGCTGTCCGTGGAGCCGATATACATGCCGGGGCGCTTGCGGACGGCCTCGAGGCCTTCGAGGACGAGCAGGTGCCGCGCGGTGTAGTTGGAGCCGTCCCGGTCTGCTCCGGACAGCAGCGCGCTGGAAGGCACGGACGTGTCGGCGGTCACGCAGTTCGCTCCTCGCTGAATTTCTTTTCTGGCCCGGTCGGGCGCAGGGGTGGCTCGGTTGCCGGTCGAAGGGTACCGAGGCCTGGTAGAGCCGATGCAACGCCACCCTCGTCGGTTCCACAGCCTAGTCCAGATCCGCACGAGTGTTCGATCCCCCGTCGGGGTGAAGCAAACATCACGTTCCCTTCCAGGCATGAACCATTTAGGGTTCGGGCACGTCCTCATGAACAACCGGCGCCCACGCCGGGGAGGACGGGAACTGCTACAAGCGAACGACTGACAACGCGAAACCGTAAAGCAACGCAATACGGCTCCTTCGCCGCCAACCGGCAACAGCCGGCCAGCTTCGGAAGGAAGTTTCGAGGAAAAGCCGAGAGCGGGAACGTTTTCGGCCTGGTTGGATGTTGACCCTGGTACGACAGCTCGTCGAGCTAGAGAAGAGGCGACGTGACTACTGTTCTGACCCCCGCGACCCCGCTGACGGCCGCTGACCGATGCGACCGTTGCGGCGCCCAGGCATATCTGCGCGTCGTCCTCCTGAGCGGTGGTGAACTGCTCTTCTGCGCCCACCACGGGCGTAAGTTCGAGCCGGAACTCAAGAAGATCGCCGCGGAAATACAGGATGAGACCGAGCGGCTCACCGCTCCGGCCGCCAACGCTGCCGACCCCGAGGACCGCTGACACAAGGCCTACCTCGCATCCGACGAGCCAGGACCGGCCAGGCCGGTCGACGGGCGGCATCTCTGAGACCCAGGGAAGCCGCCCGTCCTCATATCCGAGGCCCTTCCCCGCACCAGGCGTCCCCTACGAGCCGCCGCACCCCTTTGCCGGGCCGTGCGGGGCGCCTGGAGCCCCTCCGGGCACCCCGCACGGTGTTCCTCCACCCAGTCCGGCCGCTAGCGCCTCTCGGGGCCGCTCACAAAGTCGACCAACGGGGCGATCCGGGTGTACACGCCCGGACTGTCGGAGCGGCCGCAGCCCCGCCCCCAGGACACCAGGCCGATCAGCCGCCCCCGCGCCACCAGCGGACCGCCGCTGTCCCCCTGGCAGGCGTCCTTGCCGCCTCCCCGGTCCCCCGCACACACCATGGACTCGGCCTGGAAGCGGCCGTCCGCGTCACCCGGGTACGCCCGCCGGCAGACCTCGTCGTCCAGCACGGCGACCCGGGCCGCCCGCAGCCCGTGCGGGTAGTCCCCGAATCCGCTCGTGTCGCCCCAGCCGTACACGTCCGCGTCCGTACCGGGCGTGTAGGCCTCGTCACCGGCCGCCGCCATCGGCAGGACATGCGCGGCCGGCACGGCTTCGGACAGCTCCAGCACGGCGAGGTCCCCCGCGTTGCTGCGGGCGTCGTAGGCGGGGTTCACCCGGGCCGCCCTCACGGCGATCTCGCGACCCTCCTCCGCGTGCAGCTCCGTACGGCCGGTGATCACCCGAAGGTCGGTGACGGACTCGACCGGACCGCCGAGCACCTGCCGGCCCAGGCAGTGGGCCGCGGTCACCACCGTGGTCGGGCCGACGAGGACACCCCCGCAGAACTGCCCGTCGCGGATACCCCCGAACCGGTCACGGCTGGCGAGGGCCACCACCCAGGGGCTGTCCGCCACCTTGACCGGCTTGCCACCTATGACGACGCCGTCGGCCACGGCCCCGGGAGCCTGGACCAGGGGTGCCACGGCGGCTCCCGCCACCAAGGCCAGTGCGCCCGCCAGGGCACGGGCTGGGGAAAGACGCATAGGGTCTCCTGACTCTGGGTGTGGATGACTTCCACCCAGAGTGGAATGCCCCGTGGCCGTGCGCACCCGCGCGAACCGCCGTGTGCGGTCGCGCCCCCGCTCCCGCGGCTGCGCGCCCCCTTCCGACCACGACCCCGCACGTACGACGGCCGGACCCCCTCCGCGGGGGTCCGGCCGTGGTGCGACCGCCGGCGTCGGCGCCGGTCAGTCGAGGTAGTCGCGCAGCACCTGCGAGCGGGACGGGTGGCGCAGCTTCGACATGGTCTTGGACTCGATCTGGCGGATGCGCTCGCGGGTGACCCCGTAGACCTTGCCGATCTCGTCGAGCGTCTTCGGCTGGCCGTCGGTGAGGCCGAAGCGCATGGAGACCACGCCGGCCTCGCGCTCGGAGAGCGTGTCGAGGACGGAGTGCAGCTGCTCCTGGAGGAGCGTGAAGGAGACCGCGTCGGCCGGGACGACCGCCTCGGAGTCCTCGATGAGGTCACCGAACTCGCTGTCGCCGTCCTCGCCGAGCGGGGTGTGCAGGGAGATCGGCTCGCGGCCGTACTTCTGGACCTCGATGACCTTCTCGGGGGTCATGTCGAGTTCCTTGGCCAGCTCCTCCGGGGTGGGCTCGCGGCCCAGGTCCTGGAGCATCTGGCGCTGCACACGGGCCAGCTTGTTGATCACTTCGACCATGTGCACCGGGATGCGGATGGTGCGGGCCTGGTCGGCCATGGCGCGCGTGATCGCCTGGCGGATCCACCACGTCGCGTACGTGGAGAACTTGTAGCCCTTGGTGTAGTCGAACTTCTCGACGGCGCGGATCAGACCGAGGTTGCCCTCCTGGATCAGGTCCAGGAAGAGCATGCCGCGACCGGTGTAGCGCTTGGCCAGCGAGACCACGAGGCGCAGGTTGGCCTCCAGCAGGTGGTTCTTGGCGCGCCGTCCGTCCTCGGCGATGATCTCCAGCTCGCGCTTGAGCTTGGGGGCGAGCTTGTCGGAGTTCGCGAGCTTGTCCTCGGCGAAGAGTCCGGCCTCGATGCGCTTGGCGAGCTCGACCTCCTGCTCGGCGTTGAGGAGGGGGACCTTGCCGATCTGCTTGAGGTAGTCCTTGACGGGGTCGGCGGTGGCGCCGGCCACGACGACCTGCTGGGCGGGGGCGTCGTCCTCGTCGTCGGAGATGACGAATCCCTTGTTCCCCTCGCCCTCCTCCTCGTCCTCCGACTCGGCCTTCACGGCCTCGGGACCCTCTTCCGGGGTCTCCTCGACGCCCTCGTCCGCGTCCTTCTTGGCGGCCGTCTTCTTCGCCGCCGTCTTCTTGGCGGTCGTCTTCTTCGCGGCGGTCTTCTTCGCGGCCGTCTTCTTCGCCGCCGTCTTCTTCGCCACGGGCTCGGCGGTGGGATCCTCGGCGGGCGCGTCGACGGGCTCGGGGGCCGTCATCGCGCTCTCGTCGGTCTCGGGGCCCTCGGCCGAGGCCGGCGCGGCCGTCGTCTTCGCCGCGACGGTCCGGGTCGTCGTCCGCTTGGCGGGGCTCTTCGCCGCGACGCTCTTGCGGGGGGTGCGCTTGGGCGATTCCGCGGCACTGACCATCAGCGTCACACCCTCTTCCTCGAGGATCTGGTTGAGGCTGCGCAGAACATTCTTCCACTGGGTCGCAGGAATCTGGTCAGCCTCGAAGGCCCGACGCACGTCATCGCCGGCGATCTGCCCCTCGGCCTTGCCCCGCTCGATGAGCGCCATCACAGACTCGGAATCGGCGATCTCCGGCGGGAGCGTACGGGATGTGCTGGCCGACACGAACAACCTCTCGGAACGATGGGAACGGCTTCCGACCCCGGCCTGGTGCTCGACCGGAGCCGACGACCACCGACTGGGGATGGGCCGGGGGCGCGGGCAGGGGCCGGGGAGCTGTACAGCACCCCCAAGGGCTGCTGTCTTCCCTCCGTCGGCCATCACCGCTTAAGTCATCGTGTGACGTCGCGGAGCGTTACGCCCAATCTTTGGTGGCCCGAATCACACCCGCCTCTCCCGCCCGTCTCACCCTCACGCCGGTCCTACGGTCGGGAGCGTCCGCCCGGGGCTCAAAAGGGCCCCGTACACCGGTGTCGCCGGGCCCGTGCGCGGGCCCGGCGACAGGTGGTGCACCCCGCGCCCCAGCGCCCCCGCGCGTCGGCGTGTCAGTGCTCGCGCGGGGCGGGGACCACGCGCTCGACCTCCGGGTGCACCGTCAGGAGCTGACGCATGGCGTTCTCGGCGCCCGTCGAGTCGCCGGCGGCGAGGGCCTCGACCATGCGGGCGTGGTGGGCGACGCAGGTTTCGCTGGGGCGGTCGCAGGCGGTGACGGGTCCGCCGGACACCTGGAGGGCGGCGGAGACGATGCCGTGCAGGTGCTCCAGCATGCGGTTGCCGGCGATCTGGATCAGGAGCGAGTGGAACTCGTTGTCGGCGCGGGTGAAGGTGATCGCGTCACCCTGTCCGAGGGCGTGGCCCATGATCTCGACCATGTCGGCGAGGCGCTGCTGGAGGTCCGGGCGGTCGTGGCCGGCGGCGAGCCGGGCGGCCAGCGGCTCGATGGTCCAGCGGAGCTCGTTCAGCTCGCGGCGCTGGTCGTCGCGCTGGGGCCCGAAGGCCCGCCACTCGATGATGTCGGGGTCGAGCAGGTTCCAGTCGGCGACCGGCCGGACCCGGGTGCCCACGTTGGGCCGGGCGCTGACGAGGCCCTTGGCCTCCAGCACCCGCAGCGATTCGCGGACGACGGTCCGGGAGACCTCGAAGCGCTGGCCGATCTCCTCGGGGACCAGGGGCCGGTCCGCGCCGAGGTCGCCGGAGACGATCATCTGGCCGAGCTGCTGGACGAGTTGGCCGTGCAGTCCGCGGCCGCGGCTGCCCGCCGCCCGGCGGCCGACACGACTCAACTCGACGTCGGCTCCGTCCCAGTGGGGTGGTCCGACCCGGTCGGAGCCGGGGGCCTCCGGGTAGGGGTAGCGGTCGAGTTCGCCCGCGCCGGCGAGGCCGGTGTCGGCATGGCGGGCGGCGGTCATCATGGTGTGCGCAAGGGTACTCACGAATCCTTTGTCGGTCGTGCCTCGGCGACCCTTGAGGTCTTTGGTGAAAAGCACACGAAAGGGTGATCGGTGCCACCTGCGCAATTGACGACTTATCGTAAAGAACCGGGCCTTTTGTGAGGACTTGCGGTCCCCTTCGCATGCAGGGGGCTCGATGTGGACTTCCCCGGTCGTTCGGGGGTCGACTCCCGCACCGGAGCGATCACCGGCGGACGCGACTGCGCAATCCTGTGAACGCATAGGCGCACAACAGGACCATAAGCGACAACACCACTGCGGCGGCGAGGGGTTGGGCCATCACCCGAAGGGCCCCCAGGACGAGCCGGTCCCCCTCGGGGGGCCACGGCGACCAGCTCAGACCGCGCAGCCGGGCGGCGATGCCGTGCACGGGGTGCGCGGACGGCCCGTCGAGCGCCTTGCGCACCAGCGGTACCACCGCCATCGGTACGGCGAGCACCGCCAGCAGTCCCGCCGTGGCGGAGCGGAACACCCCGGAGGCGAGGACTCCGACCCAGGCGCATCCGATGAGGAGCCCGGCCCAACTGACGGCGGGCGCGATCCAGTCCGTCGGGGCCCGCAGGGGACCGTGGTCGAACACGAGCCGCAGGGCCGCCGCGTCGGCCGCGACGGCGAACGCCCCGAGCGCCAGGGCGAGGGCGGCGCAGACGCCGAGCTTGGCGACGAGCAGGCCCAGGCGCCGCGGCACGGTGCCCCGGTCGGCGGCGAGGGCGGGGTAGCGGTACTCCTCGCCGAAGGCGAGGGCGCCGAGGAGTCCGGCGCCGAGAGCGGCGGGGGGCAACGGCAGCGGCGCGGGCCAGGCGAGCAGGACGCGGCTGAGGGAGGTGTGCCCGGCGCGGGCGAGCACCAGGGCGGTGACGACGGAGACGGTGACGACGAGGGTCGCCGTCAGGAACGGGGTGGCGGTGCCGAAGACGCGGAGCAGCTCGTAGCGAACCGGCCGCAGGGGACCGCCGATACGGCGCACCGGCGGGACGGACCACGCGGTCGCGGCGGGCACCTCGTCCGCGTCCGTCGCGCCGGGCGGGCGCGCTTCGGGGCGGGACGCGGGGCGGGGCTCGGCGCGAGCCTCTGAGCGCGCCTCGGGGGCGGGTTCGGCCGTGGGGTGCGGGTCGGGGAGGACGTCGGGGTGGACGTCGGGGTGGACGTCGGGGTGGACGTCGGCCGGGATCGGGGGGTGGCCTGTGCCGCTCGGGAAGGCGCTCTGGAAGGCTCCCGGTGGGGTGGTCGGGGTGGTGGCCGGGGAGGCGGTCGCCGTGCGCGCCTGGGGGACGGCTTCGACCCGTGCTTCGGCGCGCACCGTGCCGCCGGCGCGGGTGCGGGCCTGCGGTACGGGCGGGACCGGGGCGACGCCGGCGTCACCGGTCTCGTCGGCGAGCTGGTGGACGAGGACGCCGTTGCGGAAGGCCGCCTCGCCGACCTCGGCGCAGTTGCTGCCGTAGACGGACAGGCGGTTGCCGCTCTCCTCGACGATCTCCACGGCTCGTTGGGCGGCTCTTGCCTCGCGGCCCAGGACGTCGGCCAGCCGGGCCGCGTGCGGCGTGCGCACGGCGACCCGCGGGCGCAGTCTGGTGCGGGCGAAGTCCGCGACGTCCTGGTCGGCGACGAGGCGGCCCGATGCGAGGGAGACGACGCGGTCGGCGTTGCGGGCGGCTTCCTTGGCGTCGTCGGTGGTGTAGAGCACCGCTCCGCCGAGGGCGGCGTGCCCGCGCAGGAGCCCGTGGAGCCAGGCCCGTTCACGGACGGGGAGCCCGGCGGCGGGTTCGTCGAGCAGCAGGGTGCACGGGTCGGCGAGCAGGGCGACGGCCAGGCCGAGGCGGCGGTCCATGCCGGTGGAGAGCGAGCCGAGCCGCTGGTCGCGCAGCCCGGCGATGCCGACGACCTCCATCAGCACGTCCGCCCGGGAGACGGGCACGCCGACGGCGGCGCAGAGCATGCGCAGCTGGTTGCGGACGGTCCGCGACGGGTGGCCGGGGACGTCCCCGAGCAGTACCCCGACCTCACGGGCGGGATGGGCGATCCGGTGCAGGGGGCGACCGCGGAAGTAGGTGACGCCCCGGCCCGGTTCGAGTTCGAGCATGAGCCGCAGCGCGGTGGTCTTGCCCGAACCCGGTTCGCCGAGCAGGGCGGTCACACACCCCGGGCGGGCCTCGAAGGTGAGGTCGTCCACGAGGGGGGCGAGATCTCGACGGGGGGTGCTGGTGAGTCCGATGGCCTGGAGCATCGCTTCCCTCGCGGGGGGTGAGACCGCTCTGCGGCAGGGTGAGTACCGCAAGCAAGGTAACGCGATATGTCCGATTTTCAACGCATTCGACCTGGGTGGGTCGGGTGCGTGTCGGCCGGGCCCTCCGAGCGTCGGACCTCTGGGGAGGGTCAGACCTCCGGGCGCAGCATGGGCGGATTGAGCAGGGTGGCTCCGCCCGCCCGGAACAGTTGGGCGGGGCGGCCGCCCTGACGGGTCGTCGTACCGCCGGCGGGGACCAGGAACCCGGGGGTCCCGGTGACCTTGCGGTGGAAGTTCCGCGGATCGAGCGCCACACCCCAGACGGCCTCGTACACCCGCCGCAGCTCCCCGACGGTGAACTCGGGCGGACAGAAGGCGGTGGCCAGAGAGGAGTACTCGATCTTCGAGCGGGCCCGCTCCACTCCGTCGGCGAGGATCCGCTCGTGGTCGAAGGCGAGGCCGCCGGAAGGCTGCTCGGAGCCGCCCAGGAGCTCGTCGACGGGGGCCCAGCGGGCACTGTTGGCGTCACCGCCCGCGCGGGGCGCGGGCAGGTCCGGGGCGAGGACCAGGTGCGCGACGCTGACCACCCGCATCCGGGGGTCGCGCCCGGGGTCGCCGTAGGTGGCGAGCTGTTCGAGGTGGGCGCCCTGGTCGACGCCGGGTACGGCCGCGTCGTGCGCGCACAGGCCGGTTTCCTCGGCGAGTTCCCTGGCCGCGGCCGCCCCCAGGTCCTCGTCTCCGCGGACGAAGCCACCGGGCAGCGCCCATCGTCCCTGGAACGGTTGCTCACCCCGTTTGACGACCAGCGCGCAGAGCGCGTGGCGCCGTACGGTGAGCACGACCAGGTCGACGGTGACGGCGAAGGGCGGGAAGGCCGACGGGTCGTAGGGCGACATGCGGCGATCATAGTCGTCTCCCTGACGATAAACAGAGCTTTCGTGATCCCGGCGACGGTGATCCGGAACCCGGCGCGCAGCTTCGTGAGCACTGGGGGCCCTCCGGCCCGCGCCGGACACCTCCTAGCCGCCCAGTTGGAGCCCATCGGCCGCCTCCTCCACCATGCCGACGCCGAGCCGGCTGATCCGGACGGTGAACGGTTCCCCCGCGACCCGTAGGTCCGACAGGCGCAGGGCTCCGAGGGGGGCGCCCGCCGGGGGTGCGACGGCGACGGTCCCGGCCGGGGCGTCGGGGCGGATCCCCGCCAGGGCGGTGAGCGCGTGGATCCCGGCCGCTGCGGCCACGGCCGCGGGTCGGCAGGCCGCCGGGTGCGGGAGCGGGGCGCTGTCGGCGGTGCGCTGTTCGCCGGCGTACATCTCCGGCAGTCGGTGGTCGAAGGCCTCGGACGCGTCCAGCAGCCCGCGGAGCAGCCCCGCGGCCTCCTTCTCGAAGCCGGCCTGGATCAGCCCGGCCACGGCGATCGCGCTCTCGTACGCGCGGACGGCGCCGGCGCGGTGGCCAAAGGGGTTGTGTCCCGGTTCCCTGGCGGCCATGCTGCGCAGCCCCCAGCCGCAGTCCATGGCCGGGGAGCCGAGGAGGCGGGCGAGTTGCTCGGTGCGGACCCGGTCCAGCAGGCCGGGAGCCAGGCGCGCCCCGCCCAGCAGGCCGGTGTCCAGCAGGTGCGCGGCGGCTCCGGTCAGCCGGGGCAGTGGTCGCCCGTCGGGGTGCAGGGCTGCGGCGGGGCGCCCGCCGTCCGGGCCGTCGATCCAGAACCGGTCCCGGAACCTCTCCCCCAGGGCGGCCGCCCACTCCCGCCACTCCGCGGCTCCGGGCCGCCCGCATGCGGCGAGCAGGTCGGCGCCGAGCAGCGCGGCCCGGTGTGCGTGGGCCTGGGTTTCGACGCGCCGGGGCCCGGGGTCCGGGTCGGCGAGGAAGCCGTCGCTGCCGAGCGCCTCGCGCAGCCAGTTCAGGCAGGCCTCGGCGGCGGGCAGCAGCCGGGCCACCTCGTCCTCGGCGAGCCCCCACCGGCGGGCCTCGGCGAGCACCGCCGGGAAGCCGAGGGTGGCCTCTGTCCCGGTGCAGCCCGGCGGCAGCTGCGCTCCGGCGGCGCGTAGCGGGCCGGGGATCTTCCCCGCGTCGGCGCCCCGCCCCCCGGTCTGGGTGCGGGCCAGCGTGCGCAGGGTGGCGGCGGCCAGCCCGGTGCCGAGCGGCAGTGCCATGCGCGCGGCCCACAGCGATTCGGCCGGCGCCAGCCCGAGCCGCCACGGCACTCCGGCCGCCGCGAAGGCGTCGCCCGGTTCCTCGGGGTCTCTCAGGAGCAGGGCGCGGAGATCGTCCAGGCTGGTGCGGAACCAGGCGTCGGCTCTCGGGTCGTCCCCTTCGGCGCGGGCGTCGGAGAGAGGGTTGGCGACCCGTCCGGCGGGGGCCCGCGTGGTGCGGTCGCGGGAGGTGCGCAACTCGATGGTCCGGGATTCGCCGGGCCCGAGCGGGAGTTCCCAACGCAGCATCCCGGCCGAGGCGAGGGCGTCGTCGGGCGCGGGGTCGGCGACGGTGACGGCGAGGGCGTCGCCGGCGCTCCAGCGCAGGCCGCCCGCGTGTACGGCGGCGGCGAGTTCGGGCCCGGCGCGGCCCGCCGCCACCGCCGCCAGTTCGGCCAGGTCGGTGCCGAGGGACACCTCCACGGGGAGCCGTAGGGGCCGGGCGGCGAAGCTGCGCAGGGTGATGCGCTCGGTGCCGTCCGCGTGGCGGACCCGCTCCACGCCGATGTCGGGGTCGGGCCCGGCCTCGACGCCGGTGCGGACGGTGGCGGTGAACGAGGCCCGGTCGGCGCCGAGGCTGCGTCCCTGTACGGAGACGGGATCGCGGCCGCCGACGCGCAGCACGCAGCGGGACAGCAGCCTGCGCCCGGCTCGGTAGATCCCTTCGATCCCGCGCCCGGTGAGCTGACCGTGCTCCGGTGAGATGACCAGGCCGGGCGCGGCGACGCAGATGACGGAGCCGTGCACGGGCGGCAGTTCGGCCCACCGCGTGGGCGCCCCGGCGCCTGGAGGTCCGGGCGGAGCCTCCCCGGCCCCGGGCGGCGCAGCCGGCGCGGGTGGGGCCGCCCCGAGGCTCCGCCGCGGAGGCGCGAGGCCCGGCGGCCCGGCGGAGTCCCCCTGCGGATGGTCCCCTCGCGGGTGCCCCGCCGGTCGGGGAGCGGGCGGGGGTACGGGCGGCGTGGCGGGGGCCGCTGTCGGAGCGGTCCCTGACGCGTGCGCTTCGGATACCGCGTGCGTTTCGGGGACCGTGTGCGTTTCGGGGACGGGGAGAGCCATGTGACGCCTTGTCTGCACTCCGGCCGGTTCGGCTGGGCGGCGGCGTGGCCGGGTCCCCGCCACCCTCCAGCTGAACGCCCTCGCCCCCGCGCGGGTCACGGGGCCGGGCGGGGGCTGCCCGTACGGTGCGGCGCCCCGATGGCGCGGGCTCCCACCGGCCGCCCTCCACAGGCGCCGGGCGCTCACTGGTCCTTCCCCTCGCTGCGGCGGGGCGTGCGGCGGCGGCGATCGGCGGTCTTGCGCCCGGGGGGCCGGGTGGTTCCGGCGGGCCGCCTGCGGCTGGGTTCACGGCGCCTGCGTTCCTCGCGCAGGCACTGGCGCAGGCCTTCGGGGTCGATGCCCTCATTGCAGGCGTGGTGCAGCAGCTGGGCGAAGCGGTAGTCGGCGTCGGCCCGGAGCGCCAGCGTCAACGCGATCCGGGCCGTGGGCTCGTCTCCGGTGGACCAGGAGACCCAGCCCGCGAGGGTGAGCGGGGCCGCCGCGTGCTCCCCGTAGGCCCCGACGCAGCGGCGAGCCAGGGCCCGCCACAGCCGCAGGGCGGGCGCGGCCTCATCGGCCTCCATCCACTCGGCGGCGATGTCGCGGATCTCGCGGTCCTGTAGTCCGAGGATCACGGCGGCGGCCTCGTCGTGTCCGAGCAGCGCGTCGTCCCAGGCGTCGGCGCCGGGGCCGTTTTCGGCGGGCGGGGCGAGGGTCATGCGGCGCATCAGGGTCCGGGCGAGGCTCAAGGTCTCGGCGCCGATCTGCTCGCGGGTGGCGCCGTCGAGGATCTTCGGCACCAGGGCGGTGGCGGCCCGCTCCAGGGCCTCTTCCTGTTCGGCCGCCCAGGGCCCCCGCAGGGGTGTCAGCCGGCTCTCGATGTCCTTGAGGGAGCCGCGAACCCGCAGCCCGGCGAAGGTGGCCGCCGCCGCCATCACGGAAGTGCCGGGCGTCGCCAGGGAGTTGCCCTCGGCCGGGCAGCAGTCGGAGTCGGCGCAGGTGTAGGACCAGTAGCGGCCGCCCGTGAGGCACAGGGCCTCCAGGACGGGCACGTCCAGCGCGCCGCAGGCGAGTCGGATCCGCTGGGCGAGCGGCCGCAGCCGGGTCATCACCCGTTGCCCGCTTTCGCCTTCCCGGGGGTCCTGGCACAGGAAGAGCACGATGCCGTCGGGCTTGCCGCCGCGCCGTTCGCTGCCCCCGATCAGGCATTCGGCGACCTGCCGGGCGGTCTCCTCCCATTCGGCGGGTTCGGTGGGAATGCCGACGCGCAGCCGGCCGCCGAAGCGTCCGCCCTCTCCCTGGACGGTGACCATGACCAGGGAGTCCGTCGGGTGGAAGCCGAGCATGTAGGGCAGCGCGTCGGCCAGTTCGGCCGGGCTGCGCAGGGTGATCCGGGATTCGGTGGGAGATCCGGACGGGCCGATGGACGGCCGGCCGGACGGGCTGTGTGCTGCGTGGTTCGTCGTCATGCCTCGACGTTCCCGTGCCCGGCCCGATCGCGAAACCCCTGTGGATAACTCCTCGGAAGCGCACCATCCGCTTCTTGTGCGACCTTCAACATCCACAGGTTGGTCGGCACCGCCGGCGCCGTGTCAGGGTCATCGGGTTGCATGGACGCATGAACACAGACCGCCCTCCGGGAGAGCCACATCCGGCCTTCTGGGCAACGCACATGACCCTTCGGGCACCGAGGTCCGCCCCCGCCCCGTCCCCCGGATACCGCCCGCCGCCGAACTTCCGGGTTCGCTGGGCGTGTTGGGCTGTCGGCTCCCCCTCACGGTCGCCGGGATCCAGACCTGACCACGGCGGTACGGGAGACCGCCCTCGCGCAGCCGGTGGTGATCCGGGTGCCGGAGCCGGTCGTCCGCCGCATGCCGGCCACCCGGAGCGACCGCCTCCAAGGCACCGCCGACCACCTGGGTCCCGCCACACCCCCGCCCCAGGGGGTCAGCCCGCCAGGGCGAGGATCAACGGGAGGACCGGTCCGCTGCCCGCCTGGCGGAGCAGGCGCGCGGCGACGGCCAACGTCCACCCCGAGTCGGAGTAGTCGTCCACGAGGAGGACGGGGCCGGGCGCGCCCGCCAGGGCGGCGGCCAGGTCCTCGGAGACGGCGAAGGCACCGGACAGCGACCTGAGGCGTTGCGCGGAGTTGCTGCGCCGGGTCGCGTGCGCGCCGCCCGGTCCGGTGTAGGTCAGGGTGCCGAGGTAGGGGAGGCGGCCGACGGTGGCGATGCCCTGGGCGAGGGAGCCCACGAGCTGCGGCCGGGCCAGGGACGGTACGGCCACGACGCCCACGGGCCGCGCGGAGGCGTCCGGGACGTCGCCCGCCCAGCCGCCCGCGGAGCGCGCCCAGTCGGCGAGGACGGCCACCGCGGCGTGCAGGACGTCGTCGGGGACCGGTCCGTCGGGGGTTCCCTCGGCCAGCAGCGGGCGCAGGCGGTTGCCCCAGCCGATGTCCGAGAGCCGGCCCAGGGCGCGCCCGGTGGAGCACTGTTCGCCGGCCGGGATGCGTCCCTTCAAGTTGACGCCGAGCGCCGGCATGCCCGTCGGCCACATCCGGCGCGGCTCGACCTCCACGCCGGGGCGGTCCAGTTCCCTGGCCGCGCCGGTCAGTGTCTCCGCCGACACGGAGGAATCGGCCCAGGCGCCCGCGCAGTTGTCACACCGTCCGCAGGCGGTCGCCCCCTCGTCGTCCAGCTGCCGGCGCAGGAACTCCATGCGGCACCCGGACGTGCTCACGTAGTCGCGCATGGCCTGCTGCTCGGCGGCCCGCTGCCGGGCCACCCAGGCGTACCGCTCGGTGTCGTACGCCCAGGGCTGACCGGTGCTCTCCCAGCCGCCCTTCACCCGCCGCACGGCGCCGTCCACGTCGAGGACCTTCAGCATGGTCTCCAGGCGGGTGCGGCGCAGGTCGACCGCCGCCTCCAGGGCCGGCACCGACAGCGGGCGTCCCGCGTCGGCGAGGGCCGCGAGGGTCTGGCGTACGAGCGCCTCGGGCGGGAAGGCGGTGTCGGCGAAGTAGCGCCAGATGGCCTCGTCCTCCTTGCCCGGCAGCAGCAGCACCTCGGCGTGCTCCACACCGCGCCCGGCGCGGCCGACCTGCTGGTAGTAGGCGATCGGGGAGGACGGCGAGCCGAGGTGCACGACGAAGCCCAGGTCGGGCTTGTCGAAGCCCATGCCGAGGGCGGAGGTCGCCACCAGTGCCTTGACCCGGTTCTCCTGCAGGTCCACTTCGGCCTGCAGGCGGTCGGCGTTCTCGGTCCGTCCCGTGTACGAGGCCACCGTGAAGCCGCGCTGACGCAGGAAGGCGGTGGCCTCCTCGGCCGCGGCCACGGTGAGGGTGTAGATGATCCCGGAGCCCGGCAGCTCGTCGAGGTGCTCGGCCAGCCACGCCAGCCGGTGCGCGGCGTCGGGCAGCCGCACCACGCCCAGGCGCAGGCTCTCCCGTTCCAGGGGTCCGCGCAGGACGAGGGCCTCGCCGGCGCCGGTGCCGAGCTGCTCGGCCACGTCCGCGGTCACGCGCGCGTTGGCGGTCGCGGTGGTGGCGAGGACCGGCACGCCGGGGGCGAGTTCGGCGAGCATCGCGCGCAGTCGGCGGTAGTCGGGGCGGAAATCGTGGCCCCAGTCGGAGATGCAGTGGGCCTCGTCGACCACGAGCAGGCCGGTCGTGGCGGCGAGCTTGGGGAGCACCTGTTCGCGGAAGTCCACGGAGTTGAGGCGTTCGGGACTGACGAGGAGGACGTCGGTCTCGCCGCGCTCGACCTCCTCGTAGATGGTCTTCCACTCCTCGGGGTTGGCCGAGTTGATGGTGCGCGCCTGGATGCCGGCGCGCGCCGCCGCCTCGACCTGGTTGCGCATCAGCGCGAGCAGCGGCGAGATGATCACCGTGGGTCCGGCGCCACGACGGCGCAGCAGCGCGGTGGCGACGAAGTACACCGCCGACTTCCCCCAGCCGGTGCGCTGCACCACCAGGGCCCGCCGGCGCTCCTCCACCAGGGCCGCGACCGCCTGCCACTGGTCCTCGCGCAGCCGCGCCGAGCCCCGCGGGGCGCCGACGAGCTCGGCGAGGATGGCATCGGCTTCGGTGCGGAGCTCCAGGGTGTCCATGCCCCCATGCAACCGGATGGCACGGACAATCGGCCAATTCGCCCAGCGTGACGCGTCCATCACGAACGGTTGGACCGGCCGCTTCGCCGAGCGGCGGCGAGAACCGCGTTTCCGCTGGTGGGTGCGGTCCGATTCCAGCAGGAGCACGACGGAATGCGTCATCTCCGGCCGGACGGGGCAAGGATATGAACGGCATACCGGCGAATTCCGGTCTGCGGCCTCAAATGCTCATTGCCCCATCCTCGCGGGCCACGCGAGAATCGGAGTGCTCCCGCTCGGCTCGTCGGCACTCTCCAGGGCCGCGCAGCGGCGCGCCCACAGCCCAGCCATGCCCGTTCGCGGGCGTGTACCCGAAGGGAGGACCGTGACCTTCGGATTCGCCCCGCCGTCGACCACCACCGTCACGACGGCCACCGGCGGCGCCGGCCGGCACGGCAGACTGCTCGAACCCGCCGAGTGGACGGCCGCGGGCATACCGCTGCTGAGTCATCCGCGCGAGGTGGTCGGCGCGCTGCACACCCTGCACGGCCCGGTCCCGTCCACCGCCGTGGTCGCGGTGCTCGACCCCGACGAACGGATCGTCGCCAGCGCGTCCTTCGCCCAGCGGTCCGCCTCGGTCGACGGCTGGGAGCTGCGCAACGCGCTGCTGTCGCGGCTGCGCCGCGTCATCCCGCACGACCTGCGGCGAAGAACCCCGGTCCGGACGGCGGTGCTCATGTACTGCCGGGACGGCGACGAGCGGTGGACCGAGGAGGACGGGGCCTGGATGTGGGGGCTGCGGGACGCCTGCACCCTGCACGGGCTGCGCTGCGGCGCGTACATCACGCTGACGCGCGGTGGCTGGCAGGTCCTCGGCGACGGTCGCGGCGGGCGGCGCCCCGGCTCGGGATCGCGGCCCGAACGCCTCGGATCCGGGGGTCTGGAACCGGCCCCGCTGACCCTGCGCTCCGCCGGCGGCGTCACCGAGGCGTTGCGCCGGACCGCCGCCCGCTGACGCCTTCCGACGCACCTGCCCCCGCGCGGGCAGCCCTCACGGCCGTACCCCCGGCAGGGCGTACGGCTCGTCGGGCCTCGGACTTCGTCGGGATACGGGGCGTCAGACGCCCGTGCCCAGCACGGAGTTGATCTGCGCCACGTCGCCGCAGACGATCAGCAGCGCACCCGCACGGGCGAGCGCGACGGGCAGGGCGGTCGCGATCGCCCCGGCCGGTCCGCCGTTGGCCGCGAAGACCACGACGGGACGGCTCGCGGCACGCCGCACGTGCGCGGCGTCCGCGTAGAAGACGTCGTCCTTGGCGTCGTGCTGCGCCCAGTAGCGGGCCTCGCCGAAGGACAGCTCGTGCGCGGCCCACGGGTGCGGGTCGCCGGTGGTGATGACCAGGACGTCGCCGGGCGCGCGCCCGGTGTCGAGCAGCAGGTCCACGGCCTCCTCGGCCGCGTCCAGCGCGCCCTCGGCGGAAGCCGGGATCACCTGGAGCTGCGGCACGGCCGCCGAGACGGACGGCGCGGCGGGGGCTGTGGGAACGGGTCCGGGGGTGGCGTGCGGCGCGCGCTGGGCGGGCGGGGCGGGGCGGCCGGGCCGGGGTACGGCGGCGGGACGCGGACCGGGTACGGGGCGGGGGGTCTGCGCGGTGCGGCTCGCGGCCGGCGTGACGCGGGGACCCTGGGCACTCTCGTGAATCTGAGGCTCCTCGATGGCGGGGGTGAGAGGCATGCGTTGATATCTATCAAACACCGGTACGAAACGTACCGGTGGGTGGCACGTGGGTGCGATCAGAAATCGAAGCCGAGTTGGCCTCCGATTTCCAGCTCCATCGCCTCCTCGCTCCGGCGCACCTTCTTCAAGTGGCGCCACTGAGGCAGCGAGTCGAGGTAGGACCACGAGAGCCGGTGGTGCGCGGTGGGCCCGCGCAGCTCCAGTGCGGCCCGGTGGACGGGCGAGGGGTAGCCGGCGTTGGCGGCGAAGGCGAAGTCCTCGGTGCCGTCGCCCGGTTGACCCAGTTCGGCCATCATCCGGTCGCGCCGCACCTTGGCGATCACCGAGGCCGCGGCGACGGCGACGCAGGACTGGTCGCCCTTGATCACCGTACGGACCCGCCACGGCGCGCCGAGGTAGTCGTGCTTGCCGTCGAGGATCACCGCGTCGGGTCGCACCGGCAGGGCCTCCAGCGCGCGCACCGCCGCGAGCCGCAGGGCGGCCGTCATCCCCAGTTCGTCGATCTCCTCCGGGGAGGCATGCCCGAGGGCGTGCGCGGTGACCCAACCCTCCAGGACCTCCAGCAGCGCGTCGCGTCGCTTGGGGGTGAGCAGTTTGGAGTCGGTGAGTCCCGCGGGCGGCCGGCGCAGACCGGTGATCGCCGCGCATACGGTGACCGGACCGGCCCAGGCCCCTCGTCCGACCTCGTCGACCCCGGCGATGACCTTGGCGCCGGTGGTTGCACGGAGCGAGCGCTCGACGGTGTGGGTGGGTGCTTCGTACGGCATGGCGCCAGCAAGGTTACGCCGCCCGGAGCCGCCTGCACACCCCGGCCCGCGGTCAGTGCGGCCGGGGCGTGCGCGAGGTGCCCGACGGGGGTCTCGCGGAGGCGCTCGGCGACCGGGCGCGCACCGCTCGTGAGCGCCCTTGCGCACCCCTCCTACGAGCCGGCACGCGCCGGTTCCACGCGCAGGACGGGGACCACCACCCGGTCGATCACATCGGCGAGCTCACCGTCCGGGAGTTCACTGCCGCACATCTTCACGCGGTACGTCATCATCGCCGGAATCATGTCGCTCAGCAGCGGATCCTCCGCGTCCGGCCGCACGTCACCCTTCTCGTTGCCCCGCCGCACCAGGTCTCCGCTCAGTTCGTGCGCCGGTTCGTGGAGCCCGTTCCGGATGCCCCCGCGGAACCGGTCGGCGTGCGCGGGGTCGCATTCGTGAAGGACCACGCGCAGCGCCACACCGGCCCGCGAGCGCATCACGTCCCGCTTCCTCACGCACAACCGCAAAGGCCCTCGCGCACCCCCGTCCAAAATCGCCCGTTCGAGTTCCGGTCCGCGCCTGCGCCCCGGCACCGCAGCGCGATGTTCAAGATGCCTGCGAGACGCGCGCGGTGGGTCGGAGGTCGGGAGCATGACGGGTTCGCGCTGGTCGCGGGGCCGCCCTCGAGGAGGCGCGGGCGCAGGCGCCGGGTCCCGCGGCGCGGTGCTACGCGGCCGGCCTCGGCAGCCAGGCGGGCAGGGCCTCGGTCCGCGCCAGCCAGGCCTGCGGCAGCACCGCGTCGCCGCGCGCTCCCAGCACCCCGCCGACGATCGCGCAGGTGGTGTCCACGTCACCGCCGACCTGCGCGGTGGTCCAAAAAGCCCGCTCGTAGTCGTCCAGGCTCCGCGCGGCCGACCACAGCGCGAACGGCACCGTGTCGTGGGCGCTCGTTCGCCGGCCACAGCCCAGGACCGCCGCGACGGTGGTGGCGTCGTCGTAGTCGAGCATGCCGCGCGCCCGGCGCAGTCCCGCGCCGACGGCGCTGCGCGGCACCAGCGCGATCACCGCGTCCAGCAGGTCGGTGGCGGTCGGCGTCCCGGCCGGGGAGGCCGCCAGAGCGGCGGCGGCGGCCACCGCCATGGCCCCGCAGACCGCCTCGCGGTGCTGGTGGGTGGTGTAGGAGGAGATCTCCGCCTGGTGCGTGGCCTGCTCGGGGTCGTCCGCGTACCAGGCGCCCAGCGGGGCGATCCGCATGGCGGCGCCGTTGCCCCACGAGCCCTGCCCGTTGAACAGTTCGGCCGCCAGCGTGCGCCAGTCCTCACCCTCCCGGACGAGGCGCAGCATCCGGTTCACGGCGGGCCCGTAGCCCCGGTCGAAGTCGTGGTGGTCGGCGAAGGAACGCGCGAGCGCGTCCTGGTCGACGCGGCCGTGCGTGGCGAGTACGGCCACCACCGAGCAGGCCATCTCGGTGTCGTCGGTCCACTGCCAGGTCTCGTCGCCTGCCGGCAGCTCGCGCCGCTTGAGCAGCGGGTAGTTCACGGGAACGAAGTACTGGGAGCCCAGGGCGTCACCCAGTGCCAGCCCTCTGAGGCTGGACATCGCGCGTGCGTAGCGCGTTTCGGGAGCGGAATCAGCGGTCATCGCCCGCCACTTTATCCGTCCAGGTCGTAAGGCTCGGGTGTGGTCCACCGCTCAAACGGGCGGTCCAGCCGGTACCGGCCGTCCGGTCCGAGCATCAACACCCTGAATTCGCCGTTGCCCGGGTTGGACAGGGCCTCGAACTCGGCCACCGACCAGTGGAACCAGCGCATGCAGAACAGCCGCATCGTCAGCCCGTGCGTCACCAGCAGCACGTTCTCGGGATGGTCCGGCGCCTCGAAGCTGCGGTAGAGGCTCTCCAGGAAGGACCCGACCCGGTCGTAGACGTCGGCGCCCGACTCGCCCTGCGCGAAGCGGTAGAAGAAGTGCCCGTACGCGTCCCGGTAGGCCTTCTGCAGCCGTACGTCGTCCCGGTCCTGCCAGTTCCCCCAGTCCTGCTCGCGCAGCCTCGGCTCCTCGCGCATCCGCACCCGCGTGGGGTCCAGGCGCAGCTCGCGGAAGGTCTGGAGGGTGCGGCGGTACGGGGACACGTAGGCGCTGATGTGTTCGTCGCCGAAGAGTTCGCGCAGCCGGACGCCCGCCGCGGCGGCCTGCTCGCGGCCGCGGCGGGTCAGCCGCAGGGCGTGGTCGGGCTCCCGCTCGTACACCGTGTCGTCGACGTTGCCTTCGGATTCCCCGTGCCGGACGAGGACGATGCGCCGTGGTCGTACCATTCCACGACCCTATTCGGCCATCGGAGCGCCGACGCACCGGGCACGCCGATCAGGCTGCCGGTCGTCGTACGGTCATACCGTCCATCCGGGTTCGAGGTCCACGACGTCCCCGGTGAGGGCTTCCACGTCGGCCTCGGTCTGGGCGCGCAGCGACAGCCGCTCCACCCGTTCCTCCCGGTATTTGCCGTGCTCGGCGGCGGAAAGCCACATCGACAGGACGAGGAACTCGCGGCCGGGGGCCTCCCCGAAGAGGCCCCGGATCATGCCGGGTGAGCCGGCCATGGCCGGGTTCCATACCTTCTCCTGCATGAGGGCGAAGTGGTCCACGCGACCCTCCCGCACCCGGGCGTGGGCGACGCGGACCACGTCGGCGTCGTGGAAGCGCGGCTCGAAACCGGTCTTCACGTCGAAGCGGTGGTCGAAGAGGGTGATGCGCGTGGCCGCGTAGGTGCCGTTCTGCGCGGCCGCCAGGCGGTCGTGGGAGCGCGCCATGAAGGAATCGTAGAAGGCGCGGCTCTCCCAGAAACCGAAGACGTGCGCGATCCCCGGCCGGCCCCGGCTCCAGCCGCCGCCCTGGCCCCGGAACCCGGGTTCGCCGAGCAGCCCCGCCCATTTGCGCTGCCCGCGCTCGAACCCGCGTCGGTCCGTCACCGTGCAGCTAATCCACTTGACCAGCACCGCGCCATCGTACGGGCCGGGCGCGCGTGCGGTCAGTCCCCGGAGCGGTGGATCCGTACCAGTTCCGCCGCATCTCGCTCGGACAACCGAAGGCCGAACTCCCGGGCGAGGACGTCGAGAAGGGCGTCCGCGGCCACGGGCTCCCGCTCGACGCGCCCGTCGGGGTGCAGGCGCGACAGCTCCCGGTCCACGAGCGCCACCCGGACCGCGTCGCCCGGGTGCTGCACGACGGTCCGGCCGACGAAGGACGAGCTGGGGTGGGAGGAGCTGTAGTGGTTGAGCAGGACGTAGTCGACGGGGTGGTAGCGCTGCGGGGAGAAGGCGTAGAGGTCACGCCAGACTCCCCCGCGCAGGGTGCGCAGCACGAGGACGCCGTCCTCCTCCTCGCGCACGGCGAACGTCCACGCGCCCTGGCGCGCTTCGGCCCCGGGCCGCGCGAGCGGGACGGGCTCGCGCGGGCCCTGCCAGCCGAACCCGGCGTCGCAGAGCCAGGGTTCACCCGCGACGGTGACGACGAGGACGGCGTGCGTCACCGCGAGCAGGGCGTCGCCCCGGGTGCGGTTGCGGGCGCCGCGCCCGGTGACCTCGTAGCCGATCCGCTCCAGGGCGGCGGCCAGCAACGAGTTCTGCTCGTAGCAGTAGCCGCCGCGGCGGCGGTGCACGAGCTTGTCCTCGACGGCCTTCAGCTCCAGCTCGACGGGGCGGCCGAGCAGGACGTCCAGGCTCTCGAAGACGATGGAGTCGGTGTGCGCACGATGCACCGCCTTCAACGTGTCGAGGTCCGGGCGGAGTTCCCCGCCCTCCCCCACCGGTCCGGCGTACCCGATTCGCTCCAGGTACGCGTCCAGGTCCAGTGCGTCACCGCTCCACATGGCTTCCCGCTCCCCCGTCGTGACGTGCCCGCTCGCTCGGGCCCCCGCTCATGATCGCCGCGCCCGCCCCCGGATCCAAGGCGCGCCCCGGGTACGCGAAAGGGGCGCCGGCACGAGCCGGCGCCCCTTCACTCACGTGGTTCAGCTGCAACCGCTGGTGGAGCCGCAGCCCTCGCAGATGTAGCAGGAACCGGCGCGCTGCATCTTGGTGCCGCAGGAGAAGCAGAGCGGGGCGTCGGCGGAGACACCCATCTGCATCTCGACCAGTTCGGCGCTGCTGTGCGCCGTCTTCGGGGCCGGGACCGGCACGACCGTCACCGGCTTGGCCGCCTGCACGGGCGCCGCGACCGGCGCCGACTGGGCGAGGCTCTCGGTGTCGAGCTCCTCGTCCAGCGGCTCGTAGGAGCCGGTGTCGAGGTGACGCTGACGCTCCTCGGCGGAGTGGATGCCGAGGGCGGAGCGGGTCTCGAAGGGCAGGAAGTCGAGCGCCACGCGGCGGAAGATGTAGTCGACGATCGACTGCGCCATCCGCACGTCCGGGTCGTCCGTCATACCGGCCGGCTCGAAGCGCATGTTGGTGAACTTCGCGACGTACGTCTCCAGCGGGACGCCGTACTGCAGACCGACCGAGACGGCGATGGAGAAGGCGTCCATCATGCCCGCGAGGGTCGAGCCCTGCTTGGACATCTTCAGGAAGACCTCGCCCAGGCCGTCGTCCGGGTAGGAGTTCGCCGTCATGTAGCCCTCGGCGCCACCCACGGTGAAGGAGGTGGTGATCCCCGGGCGGCCCTTGGGCAGGCGCTTGCGGACCGGACGGTACTCGATGACCTTCTCGACGGCCGTGCGGATCGTCTCCTCGGCCTTCTCGGTGATCTCGGTCTTCTCCTCCTCCTTCTTCTTGGCGGAGAGGGGCTGACCGACCTTGCAGTTGTCGCGGTAGATGGCGAGCGCCTTGACGCCCAGCTTCCACGCCTCGAAGTAGATCTCCTCGATCTCCTCGACGGTCGCCGACTCCGGCATGTTGACCGTCTTCGAGATCGCGCCGGAGATCCAGGGCTGGATCGCGGCCATCATGCGGACGTGGCCCATCGGGGAGATGGAGCGCTCGCCCATGGCGCAGTCGAAGACCTCGTAGTGCTCGGTCTTCAGGCCGGGCGCGTCGACGACGTTGCCGTGCTCGGCGATGTGGGCGACGATCGCCTCGATCTGCTCTTCCTGGTAGCCCATGCGACGCAGCGCCTGCGGCACGGTGCCGTTGACGATCTGCATCGAGCCGCCGCCGACGAGCTTCTTGAACTTGACCAGGGCCAGGTCCGGCTCGACGCCCGTGGTGTCGCAGGACATCGCGAGACCGATGGTGCCGGTCGGCGCGAGGACGGACGCCTGGGCGTTGCGGAAGCCGTTCTTCTCGCCGAGGTGCAGGACGTCCTGCCAGGCCTCGGTGGCCGCGGCCCAGATCACGTTGTCGAGGTCGTCGGTGCGCGGGGCGACGGCGTTGGCGTCGGCGTGCTGCTTCATGACGCGCTTGTGGGCGTCGGCGTTGCGGGCGTAGCCGTCGTACGGGCCGACGATGGCGGCCAGCTCGGCGGAACGCTTGTAGGCGGTGCCGGTCATCAGCGAGGTGATGGAGGCGGCGAGGGTACGGCCGCCGTCCGAGTCGTACGCGTGGCCGGTCGCCATCAGCAGGGCGCCGAGGTTGGCGTAGCCGATACCCAGCTGGCGGTACGCGCGGGTGTTCTCGCCGATCTTCTGCGTCGGGAAGTCCGCGAAGCAGATCGAGATGTCCATCGCGGTGATGACGAGCTCGACGACCTTGGAGAAGCGCTCGACGTCGAAGGACTGGTCGCCCTTGCCGTCGTCGTTCAGGAACTTCATCAGGTTCAGCGAGGCGAGGTTGCAGGACGTGTTGTCCAGGTGCATGTACTCGCTGCACGGGTTGGACGCGGTGATGCGGCCGGACTCGGGGCAGGTGTGCCAGTGGTTGATCACACCGTCGTACTGGATGCCCGGGTCGGCGCAGGCCCACGCGGCCTCGGCCAGCTTGCGGAAGAGCGCCTTTGCGTCGACCGTCTCGATGACCTCGCCGGTCATGCGGGCGCGCAGGCCGAACTCGGTGCCGTTCTCGACGGCCGTCATGAACTCGTCGTTCACGCGGACGGAGTTGTTGGCGTTCTGGTACTGGACGGACGTGATGTCGTCGCCGCCCAGGTCCATGTCGAAGCCCGCGTCACGCAGGGCGCGGATCTTCTCCTCCTCCTTCACCTTGGTGGCGATGAAGTCCTCGACGTCCGGGTGGTCCACGTCCAGGACGACCATCTTGGCCGCGCGGCGGGTCGCGCCACCCGACTTGATCGTTCCGGCGGAGGCGTCGGCGCCGCGCATGAAGGAGACCGGGCCGGAGGCGTTGCCGCCGGAGGAGAGGAGCTCCTTGGAGGAGCGGATGCGGGAGAGGTTCAGGCCGGCGCCGGAGCCGCCCTTGAAGATCATGCCCTCTTCCTTGTACCAGTCGAGGATCGACTCCATGGAGTCGTCGACGGACAGGATGAAGCAGGCGGAGACCTGCTGCGGCTGGGGCGTGCCGACGTTGAACCACACCGGCGAGTTGAAGCTGAAGATCTGGTGCAGGAGCGCGTACGTCAGCTCGTGCTCGAAGATCTCCGAGTCGGCGGGGGAGGCGAAGTAGCCGTTGTCGTCGCCGGCCTTCGTGTACGTCTTCACGATCCGGTCGATCAGCTGCTTCAGACCGGTCTCGCGCTGCGGCGTACCGACCGCACCGCGGAAGTACTTGCTGGTGACGATGTTGACCGCGTTCACCGACCAGAAGTCGGGGAACTCGACGCCACGCTGCTCGAAGTTGACCGAGCCGTCGCGCCAGTTGGTCATGACGACGTCACGGAGCTCCCAGCTCACCTCGTCGTACGGGTGCACGCCCGGGGTGGTGTGGATGCGCTCGATACGCAGGCCGCCCTTGGCAGCCTTGGTCCCCTTGGTACGGGAACCTCGCGCCGAGCCGCTCGCCGTCTCTGTCATGCCGCCTCCCATATGCGGGCAAAAACGCCCTAAAGTGCCAGCGTTATTCCGCGGCACGGTGTGTGTCTGTTTCTACGAATCTCGCCCTGCCGACGACCGGTTCCGACCGCGCTGCGCTGCGGCCCGTCCGGTCAGTCGGCGGCGGAGGCGGGCACGGGGACGACCGAGGCGGTCCCTCCGTGCTCGCACTCATGGGGGTGAGGCCGCGGCTCGCGCAGTTCCGCGATGGCGGCCTCGAAGTCTTCAAGGGTGTCGAACGCTTTGTAAACGGATGCGAACCGCAGGTACGCGACGAGGTCGAGCTCCTGCAACGGGCCGAGTATGGCCAGACCCACGTCGTGGGTGGTCAGCTCGGCGCTCCCGGTGGCGCGCACCGCCTCCTCGACCCGCTGGCCGAGCTTGGCGAGGGCGTCCTCGGTGACCGGTCGTCCCTGGCACGCCTTGCGGACGCCGGAGATGACCTTGGTACGACTGAAGGGTTCGGTCACCCCGCTGCGCTTGATCACCATCAGCGAGGCCGTCTCCACCGTCGTGAAGCGACGGGAGCAGTCGGGGCACTGACGGCGCCGGCGGATCGACGTGCCGTCGTCCGTGGTCCGGCTGTCGACGACGCGACTGTCGGGGTGCCTGCAGAAGGGGCAGTGCACGGTTCCCTCACCCTTCCTTGGCACGACTGAATCACCCCACAGGGCCCCTGAACGGCCGAGAGAAGTCTCTGCCGGGGGCTTGTGGAGCAGCCCCAAGCATATGCGATGTCGCAGACCCCAGCAGACCCAGGGACCACAACTTCTGGGCGGCGGCGCCCATCCAACCACTAGATCTTGGGTTGCGCCGGATTTTCGACACGGGGCGTGTCGCGGCGTGCGCGGGCCGGATACGGGGGCCGACGGTGCCACACTGGGCACGGCCCCCAGGGGTGGCGATCCAACCGGGAAGGGTACCGTAAGTACCGAAGACGGAGCCGAACCACCGTTCGGACGACCGCCTGCTCCATACACCCACCGCCTTAACCCAGGTGGGCGATCCGCGATTTTTCACTCGAACGTGTGTTTGGCGCAACCTTTCGAAAGCTACTACCGTTGTCCAGCTAGGGAGAACATTTCGAGAGGGGCCGCCGACGTGACCACCACCGCAGACAGTGCCACCATCACTGCCCAGAACCGCTCCCAGAGCCGACTTGAGCCGGTGCATGCCATGAATGACGCAGGTCAGAACCCGGAGGCGGACACCGTACGCCCCGCTCGCTCGCTGCCAGGTCGACCTCCAGGCATCCGCGCCGACAGCTCCGGGCTCACGGACCGGCAGCGGAGGGTCATCGAGGTCATCCGGGACTCCGTGCAGCGGCGGGGCTACCCGCCGTCGATGCGGGAGATCGGCCAGGCCGTCGGCCTCTCCAGCACCTCGTCCGTGGCGCACCAGCTCATGGCGCTGGAGCGCAAGGGCTTCCTGCGCCGCGACCCGCACCGCCCCCGCGCCTACGAGGTCCGCGGCTCCGACCAGCCCAGCTCGCAGCCGACCGACACCACCGGCAAGCCCGCGGCCTCCTACGTGCCCCTGGTCGGTCGGATCGCGGCCGGCGGCCCGATCCTCGCCGAGGAGTCCGTCGAGGACGTCTTCCCGCTCCCCCGCCAGCTGGTCGGTGACGGTGAGCTCTTCGTCCTGAAGGTCGTCGGCGATTCGATGATCGAGGCGGCGATCTGTGACGGCGACTGGGTCACCGTCCGCCGTCAGCCCGTCGCGGAGAACGGCGACATCGTCGCCGCGATGCTGGACGGCGAGGCCACCGTCAAGCGCTTCAAGCGCGAGGACGGCCACGTGTGGCTGCTCCCGCACAATGCCGCCTACCAGCCGATCCCCGGTGACGACGCCACCATCCTCGGCAAGGTCGTCGCGGTACTGCGCCGGGTCTGACCCGACGCCTCCCAGCCAGCTCCGGGACCCACTGCGCCGGTCCCGGAGCTGTTTCATGTCTCCTGCTGGTTCGTGTCTCCTGCGGCCGGCCGCTACTTGCCGTCCGCCTTCGCGGAGGCGTCGATCGCGGCCAGCGAGCGCCGGACCTGGTTGCGGTCCGTGGTGTACCAGAAGTCGGGGAGCGTGGCCTTCAGGAAGCTCCCGTAGCGGGCCGTGGCCAGCCGGGGGTCCAGGACGGCCACGACGCCCCGGTCGCCGGAGGCCCGGACGAGCCGGCCGGCGCCCTGGGCCATGAGCAGCGCCGCGTGGGTGGCGGCCACCGCCATGAAGCCGTTGCCGCCGTGCTCCTCTACCGACTTCTGCCGGGCGCTCATCAGCGGGTCGTCGGGGCGGGGGAACGGGATGCGGTCCATGACCACGAGCTGGCAGCTGGGTCCCGGGACGTCCACGCCCTGCCACAGGGACAGCGTGCCGAACAGGCAGGTCTTCGGATCGGCGGCGAAGGCCTTGATCAGCTCGCCGAGCGTCTCCTCACCCTGGAGCAGGATCGGGTGGTCGAGCCGGCCCCGGAGTTCCTCCGCCGCGGCCTTGGCGCCGCGCATGGAGGAGAACAGCCCGAGGGTACGGCCGCCGGCCGCCTCGATCAGCTCCGCCAGCTCGTCCATCATGTCGCCCCGGGTGCCTTCGCGGCCCGGGGTGGCGAGGTGCTTGGCGACGTAGAGGATGCCCTGCTTCGGATAATCGAACGGGGAGCCGACGTCGAGACCGCGCCAGACGGGCACGTCCTCTCCTTCGACGCCCTCGGCGGACAGGCCCAGCGAGGCCGCGACGCCGTTGAAGTCGCCGCCCAGCTTGAGGGTGGCGGACGTGAGGACCACGGAGCGGTCCTCGAACAGCTTCTCGCGCAGCAGCCCGGACACCGAGAGCGGGGCGACCCGCAGGGTGGCACCGCTGGGCCGATATGCGGCTCCGCCGCGGGACTCGTGGCGTTCGTACCAGACGACGTCGTACTCGGAACCGTTCACAATGCGCTCCGCCACGGCGTGGACGTTCTCCACCGCCGCGAGCGCCTGCTTGCGTACGGCGTCCTCGTCGTGGACGGACTTGTCGCGGGTGGCCCCGATCGCGGAGATCACGGTGCGCGCGGCGTCCCGAAGGGCCGTCAGCGCGTACCCGAGGTCCTCCGGGATCTCTTCGAGCCGGCCGGGGAGCGCGAGCTCCATGACCCGCTCGAAGGACTCGGAGGCCGTCTGGAGGGAGTCCGCCGCCTTCTCGTCGACCAGTTTGGCGGCCCGCTTCACGGCCCGGTTGACCTGGCCCGGGGTGAGCTCGCCTGTGGCGACGCCGGTCACGCGGGAGACGAGTTCGTGGGCCTCGTCGACGATCAGCACCTCGTGCTGCGGCAGGACCGGGGCGCCCTCGATGGCGTCGATGGCGAGCAGCGCGTGGTTGGTGACGACGACGTCGGCGAGCTTGGCCCGCTCACGGGCCGCCTCCGCGAAGCACTCGGCTCCGTAGGCGCACTTCGTGGCGCCGAGGCACTCCCGGGAGGACACGGAGATCTGGCTCCAGGCCCTGTCGGAGACGCCGGGGGTGAGGTCGTCGCGGTCGCCGGTCTCGGTCTCGTCCGCCCAGTCGCGCAGGCGCAGCAGGTCCTGGCCGAGCTTGCTGGTGGGGGCGGCCGCCTCGAACTGGTCGAAGAGGCCCTCTTCCTCGTCCTGCGGGGCGCCCTCGTGGAGGCGGTGCAGACAGAGATAGTTCGACCGGCCCTTGAGCATGGCGAACTGCGGCCGGCGGCGCAGCTGCGGATGCAGCGCCTCGACCGTGCGCGGCAGGTCGCGCTCGACCAGCTGGCGCTGGAGGGCGAGGGTCGCCGTGGCCACGACGACGCGCTCGCCGTGGGCGAGGGCGGGCACCAGGTAGCCGAGGGACTTGCCGGTGCCGGTGCCGGCCTGGATGAGCCGGTGCGAGTTCTCGTCGATCGCTTCGGCGACGGCTTCGGCCATGGCCACCTGGCCGGGCCGCTCCGTGCCGCCGACGGCGGAGACGGCGGCATGCAGCAGGTCGGGGAGGGAGGGCTTCGTCATAGCAAGACCAACCCTACGGGGCTCCGGTGACAGTCGCGGACCGTCTCGGGGAAGCGACCCCGGGCGGGGCCGATCTCCGCCCGTACGAGGGACCGCCACCCGTTCGGCGCAATCCGATCCCGATCGGGAACCCCCCTGCACGGCCCGGAGTTTTTCAGGCGAGAAGGGTTCACGTCCCCCCGTGGGACGGGACCGGGGCGGCGATCAGAGAAGGTTGCGCAGCGCCCGGTCCCGGATCATCAGGGCGGCGCGCTTCTCGGGGAGGTCGAGTTCCGCGGCGTAGCGGAATCCGGCGGTCAGGAAGGCGGAGACGGAGGGGGTGTTGCGGATGTCCGGTTCGGCGATGACGCGGGTACAGCGCGGCCGGTTGTCGAGGACGAGGTCGGCGACGGCGCGCAGGAGCGTGCCGCCCAGGCCGCGGCCGCGGTTCGTGCCGTCTCCGATGAGCAGGTGGATACCGGTGTCGTCGGGGTGCGCCGGGTAGTGCGGGGCGATCGGGTCGTGCGCGGCCCGGTAGATCTCCCAGTAGCTCATCGGGGTGCCGTCGAGGACGCCCAGGCAGGGGACGCTGCGGCCGTCGCCGTCCAGCTGGGCCCGCAGGTGGGCGGCGGTGACGGCGGCGGGTCCGTCGAGCTCCCAGTAGGCGGCGACCTCGGGGTCGTTCATCCAGCCGGCGAGCAGGGCGAGGTCGCGGTCGGGGCGGACGGGTTGGAGCCGGAAGGCTCCGGCCGGGGTGGTGACGGTGCCCCAGCCGGCCGGGGAGTCGAGGAGGTCCGCCTCGGCGAGCAGGGGCAGCAGGTCGGCGGTGAGGCGGGGTCCGGTGGCCTCGTGGCGGGTGGCACCGGGGGCGGGGCCGATGGTCGTGTCGGTGGAGGGCATCGGGCTCTTCTCCGGATCCGTGGGAGCGCGTCAATCGTGAAGGGGGTTGGCGATGGTGACGTAGACGGACTGGGTGGCGACGGGGCCCACCAGCTCGTCGAGACCGCCCAGGCGGGTGAGCAGGTTCGCTTTGCAGCGCAGGGTGGGTGAGTCGAGCAGGCGGGAGGGGATGGGGCCGAGGTCCGCGGCTTTGCCGAGGAACCGGCGGAAGGCGGCGAGCAGGACGCGCTCGTCGGCGAGGCGTTGGGATCCGAAGGCTCCGATGAGGCCGAGCACGTTGTTGATGCCGAGGTAGTAGGTGAAGCGTTCGTCGGTGACGGCGTCCGGGACGAAGGTGTCGCTGACGGCGCCGATGCCCGGGAGGCGTTGCTCCAGCTCGGTGCGCCGGGAGTCGCGGAAGTAGTAGCCCTGGTTGTCGCGGAAGCGGCCGCCGACGGGCCAGCCCGCCGGGTCGAGGAGCACCAGGGTGTTCTGTTGGTGCGCTTCGAGGGCGATACCGGCGAGACGGTCGAAGGCGAGGACCGGCAGGACGACGTGGTCGAGGTAGCGCAGGAACCACTCGGCGGCCACGGCGGTGCCGGCGCGTCCCGTGGTGCGGGACAGGCGGGCGATGGTGTCGGCGAGGAGGGAGCTCATCGTCGTCCGGCCGGGCCACGGGCGCGGGGAGGTCAGTGCGGCGACGCAGACGGCGTGGTCGTCGGAGCGGAAGGGGTTGTGTCGCAGCAGGGCGTCGAGGCCCGGTACGGGGGTGCCGTCGGGGGCGTCGACGGCGACCCAGGCGGGGTCGCGGACGATGTCGAAGCCGGGGTGGAGGGCCTGCCACTGTTCCGCGAGGCCGGTGCGGAGCAGTCGGTGGACCTCGACGCCCCGGTGGAGTTCCTTGCGGAGGTTCTCGCGGCGGCTGTTGGTGATGCGCAGGCCCAGGGACAGCTTGAGCATGGCCGGCGTGCCGGGGCGGTGGACGGTGCGGACGGAGGAGGTGGGGTACCAGGGTGCGCCGTGGGGGCCCAGGTCGGTGAGGAGTCCGGCGTCGCGGAGGGCGGCGACGGCGGGCCGTTGGAGGAGGTCGTGTGCCTGCCAGGGGTGCAGGGGAAGGGGGGTGGTGCCGGCGGGCAGCGGGAGCCCGGGGGCGAGCCGGGCGAGGAGTTGGGCGGCGGAGACGGGGCGGCCCCGCTCGGTCCAGGCGGAGTCGGTGGCGAGGGCGGTGGGTGCGACCGCGATCCAGTGCAGGGGGAAGGAGCCGTGGAGTTCGGGTGAGTAGCGACGTGCGTCGGCTTCGGAGAGTCCTTCGCGGCTCTTCGGGTCGGGCTGGAGGGGGTGACCGAGGAGGAGGGACTGTTCCGCGCTGAGGAAGGGGTCCGCGGCGACGGGGGCGGGGGCGGTGGGGCGTGCGCGCCGGTCGGCGATGAACGCCGTGGTCCGGCGGACGGAGTCGCAGACGCGGCCGACGAGGTCGGTTCCGCCGCGGCCGGCGCCCTCGCGGGCGATGAGGGCCGCGAGCGTGGCGGCGTCGACGGCGGGCGCGTGGGCGGGGGCGCCTTCGAGTCGGGCGGGGGCGAAGCGGTGCCAGCCTGCCGGGGACCAATGCCGGACCGGAACCAGCAGGGTGACGCCGGATGCGCGCAGGGGGATGCGGAGCAGCGTTCCGACGGGCCCGTCGGGGCGGCCGATGCCGCTTTCGCGCACCCAGCACCGCAGGAGGTTCTCCACCGTGGAGGCTTCGGCGGCGACGGCCGGGTCGGGGTGGTCCAGCAGGTCGGGCAGGGCCGCCGGTTCGGGGCCGACCGGGCCGATCCCACCGACGCGGGGTCGCAGGGTGCCGTCCTTCTGGCGGGGCACGCTGCCCGGGGGGACGGGCTCGGCCGGCCGGGGTGCGGGCGCCGTCCAGGGCTGGGGGTCGCCGGGCGCCGCGGCGGCTTCCGGCAGTTCCCGGGAGAGGCCGGTGCGGGGCCTGTGCCCCGGGGCCGGGGCGGCTCGGCCTCCCCGGTACGGGCGGCGGCGGGCGGCGGGGCGGGGGCCGCGGCGGTCGGGGCGGGCGGCGGGGGCGCCGGTGGGGTGGGGTGGCGGCGGGCCCGGGGAAGGCCCCGCCGTCGGCCGGGCCGGTGGTGCGCACGCCGGGGCCCGGGGCGCCGGCCTGCCCGGACGCGGAGCCCACCGCCGGGAGCGCGTCGCCGGGGGCGGGGGCGGGGGGACCCGGCTCGGGGTGGGGGTGGGGGGCGGAGGGGTCGGGCATCGGGGGTCCTTCGGTCAGTGGGGCCGGCGGGCGGCGGCGGGGACGGCGTCGGCGAGGCGGTCCAGGACGGCGGCGGCCTGTTCGTCGGTGAGGGTCAGCGGGGGCAGCAGGCGCAGGACGCTGCCGTGACGGCCACCGAGCTCGACGATCAGGCCGCGGTTCAGGCATTCCCGGCGGACGGCGGTGGCGAGGCCCGGGTCGGCGGCCCCGGTGGCGGGGTCGATCAGTTCGAGGCCGATCATCAGGCCGCGACCCCGGACCTCTCCGACGCACGGCTGCTCGGCGGCCAGGCCGTGGAGGGCGCTCAGCATCCGGGCGCCGAGGGTCGCCGCACGCTCGGCGAGGCCGTTGCGGCGTACGTAGGCGAGGGTGGCGGCGCCGGCGGCCATGGCGAGCTGGTTGCCGCGGAAGGTGCCGGCGTGGGCGCCGGGGGCCCAGACGTCGAGTTCGGCACGGTAGACGATCACGGCGAGCGGCAGGCTGCCCCCGATCGCCTTGGACAGGACCATCACGTCGGGCACCACCCCGGCGTGGTCCACGCCCCAGAAGGCGCCGGTCCGGCCGACGCCGGTCTGGACCTCGTCGGCGATCAGCGGGATGCCCCGCTCGGCGGTGATCTCGCGCATCCGGCGCAGCCAGTCGTCCGGGGCGGGAATGACCCCGCCCTCGCCCTGGACGGGTTCGAGGATCATGCCGGCGGGCGCGGCGACCCCGCCCTTGGGGTCGTCCAGCAGGTTCTCCGTCCAGCGGGCGGCCAGGCGCGCGCCCTCGGGGCCGCCGACGCCGAACGGGCAGTGACGGTCCTGCGGGTACGGGAGCCGGGTCACGCGTACGTCGGTGGCGCCGCCCGACGCGGCCAGGGCTCCGCTGGTCATGCCGTGGTAGGCGCCGGTGAAGGCGAGCAGCCCGGTGCGTCCGGTGGCGGCGCGGACGAGGGTGAGGGCGGCCTCGACGGCGTCGGTGCCGGCGGGTCCGCAGAACTGCACGCGGGCGTCGGCGGCGAGGCCGGGCGGCAGGTTCTCGAAGAGCTCGGTGGTGAAGGCGTCCTTGACCGGGGTCGCGAGGTCCAGCACGTGCAACGGGGCCCCCGAGTCGAGGACCTTGCGGACGGCTTCGAGGACGACGGGGTGGTTGTGGCCGAGGGCGAGGGTGCCCGCGCCGGAGAGGCAGTCGAGGTAGCGCCGGCCGTCGGCGCCCTCGATGGTCAACCCCCGGGCCCGTACGGGGACGATGGGCAGCGAGCGGGCGTACGTCCGGGCGGCGGACTCGCGTTGGGCCTGCCGGCGCAGGATGCTTTCAGCTGCTGCGTGCAACCGGCCGACCTGCGGCGGAACCAGAGCGAATTCAGGCGCGGATGCATGCGCGGGGTCGGGCGAAGAGTCCGGCGCGGAGTCGGGCGCGTGGGGCGGCCCGGGGTCCGGCGTACGGCTCGCCGGTGGTGGGAGAAGGGGCGCCGCGGCTGCGGGCGGCTCGGTCACGGCCACGAAATCTCGGTCCTCCGCACGTCTTCATCTTCCGGATTGCGCCTCGAACATGAACGCTGCTGCGCCGTCCCCCGTACGTACCAACGACGCCGGCGGCGACGGATCACGGGTGGACCGAAGATCCTTGCCCCGACACGGGTCGCGGCCCGCGCGAGGGCGGTGCGCGCGAAGGAACCGCGGACCCGGGGGTCGCCGTCCTACCCGGCGGCGGCATAGTGGGGTGCTGCACACCGCCACCGGCGACACCGTCTCAACACCTCGAAGCACCAGGGGGACTTACGACATGCGACCGAACCGACCGGTCACCGCGATCCTGTGCGCGGCCGCGCTCGCGCTGACGGCCGCGGCCTGCGGACCCGGCGACGGCGAGGCCGGCGGCGGCGACGCCAAGCCGACCGTGGCCGCGTCGCTGCCGTCCGGCGCCACGGACGGCTTCCAGATCCCGCAGGAGCTGAAGGACAAGCTCAAGCAGCACGGCTTCGACCTGGAGAAGTGGAAGGGGGGTGCGTGGAAGAACTGGAAGAAGGAGGACTGGCTCCGCGAGGCGGGCGACTACGTCAACCCGATCATCGAGGACCTGTGGGACCCGGACCGGATGCGTGACGCCGAGATGCCGCAGCGTCCGGCCGTCGACCCGGACGCGGGCAAGGACCAGGGCGTCACGGACCCGACTCCGGCTCCCGTAGCGGCCAAGCCGGCCGTCGCCCCGTACCACTCCAGTGTTCCGGCGTCCGGGAAGGTCTTCTTCGACGGGCCCGAGGGCTCGATGGTGTGCTCGGCGACCGTGGTGAAGGACCCCGCGCGCCCCGGCAAGTCGAACATGGTCTGGACGGCGGGTCACTGCGTGCACGCGGGCAAGGCCGGTGGCTGGTACCGCAACATCGCCTTCGTCCCGTCGTACAACAACGCGGGCAAGCCGGCGGCGGAGCTGAAGAACGCCCCGCGCGATCAGGTGGCTCCGTACGGCGTGTGGTGGAGCGACTGGGCGCAGACGTCGAACCAGTGGATCGCGACCGGCGGTCCGACGGGCGGCGCGGGTGCCCCGTACGACTTCGCGGTGTTGCACGTGACGCCGGAGAAGGGCGGCACGAAGTCGCTGGAGGAGACGGTCGGTACGGCGCTTCCGGTGGAGTTCAACGCGCCGGCGGTGCAGAAGGTGGCTTCCATCACGGCGACGGGCTACCCGGCGGCGGCTCCGTTCGACGGCCAGAAGGCGTTCCAGTGCACGGACAAGCCGGGTCGGTTGGCGCTGAGCCAGGCGGACCCGGTGATGTACCGCATCGGGTGCACGATGACGGGTGGTTCCTCGGGTGGCGGCTGGGTCGCGGCGGGTGCCGACGGCAAGCCGGCGCTGGTGTCGAACACGTCGATCGGCCCGGCGAAGGCGGGTTGGTTGGCCGGTCCTCGGCTGGGTCCGGAGGCGAAGGGCATCTACGACGCGGTGAGCGGCAAGTTCAAGTAGGAGAGACGCCGCTGACGATTGCCGACGATTGCTGACGATCGCTGACGATTCATGAGGAAGGCCCCCCGCGATCGAGCGGGGGGCCTTCGTCACGCACGGGGTGCCGTCAGTGCTTCGCGGGCACGTACGGTGCCAGTTCCGCGGCCAGTTCCTGGTGGACGCGGGCCTTGAGCAGGGTGCCCTCCGGGGTGTGCTCCTCGGAGATCACCTCGCCCTCGGCGTGGGCGCGGGCGATGAGCCCGCCCCGGGTGTAGGGCACGAGTGCCTCGACCTCGACGGCGGGCCTGGGCAGCTCGTCGTCGATGATCTTGAGCAGTTCCTCGATGCCCTGTCCGGTGCGTGCCGAGACGGCGATGGAGTGCCGTTCGATGCGCAGCAGGCGCTGGAGCACGAGCGGGTCGGCGGCGTCGGCCTTGTTGATCACCACGATCTCGGGCACGTTGACCGCGCCGACCTCGCGGATGACCTCGCGTACGGCGGCCAGCTGCTCCTCCGGCGCCGGGTGCGAGCCGTCGACGATGTGCAGGATGAGGTCGGAGTCGCCGACCTCCTCCATCGTGGAGCGGAACGCCTCGACGAGGTGGTGGGGCAGGTGCCGGACGAAGCCGACGGTGTCGGCCAGGGTGTAGACGCGGCCGGACGGGGTCTCCGCGCGGCGGACGGTCGGGTCGAGGGTGGCGAAGAGCGCGTTCTCGACCAGTACGCCGGCGCCGGTGAGGCGGTTGAGCAGGGAGGACTTGCCGGCGTTGGTGTAGCCGGCGATGGCGACCGAGGGCACCTTGTTGCGGCGTCGTTCCTGCCGCTTGATGTCGCGGCCGGTCTTCATTTCCGCGATCTCCCGGCGCATCTTCGCCATCTTCTCGCGGATGCGGCGCCGGTCGGTCTCGATCTTGGTCTCACCGGGGCCTCGGGTGGCCATGCCGCCACCGCCGCCGCCACCCATCTGCCGGGACAGCGACTGACCCCAGCCGCGCAGGCGCGGCAGCATGTACTGCATCTGCGCGAGGGCGACCTGTGCCTTGCCCTCTCGGGACTTGGCGTGCTGGGCGAAGATGTCGAGGATGAGCGCGGTCCGGTCGACGACCTTGACCTTGACGACGTCTTCGAGGGCGATGAGCTGGCCGGGGCTGAGCTCGCCGTCGCAGACGACGGTGTCGGCGCCGCTCTCCAGGACGATGTCGCGCAGTTCGCGGGCCTTGCCGGAGCCGATGAAGGTGGCCGGGTCGGGCTTGTCGCGGCGCTGCATGACGCCGTCGAGCACGAGGGCGCCGGCCGTTTCGGCGAGGGCGGCGAGCTCCGCGAGGGAGTTCTCCGCGTCCTGGACGGTGCCGGAGGTCCAGACACCGACGAGGACCACGCGCTCCAGGCGGAGCTGGCGGTACTCGACTTCGGTGACGTCTTCGAGTTCGGTGGAGAGGCCGACGACGCGCCGCAGTGCCGCGCGGTCGGAGCGGTCGAGCTGGTCGCCGTCCCGCTCGCCGTCGATCTCGTGGCTCCAGGCGACGTCCTCTTCCATCAGGGCATCGGCCCGAAGGCTCTCGGTGAAGCTCTGCGAGTCCCGCACGTTCTGCGCGTCCCGCGGGTCCTGGGAAGGGGAAGAAGAGGAGGTCATTGGATCCTTACGTCGATTCGATGATGTCGCGCCGGCCAGGGCCAAAGGTACCGCCGTGCGTGACACAACACTGTCACGTCCAACGCGGCGCCCGGTCCGGAGATTCCCCGGACGTCCCGGCGACCTCGTTGATGGTGTCATGCCCGTTCCCGGCTCGTCATACCGTTTTCCTACGACTTCCCGGTGATCGGGGCCGCGGCGCGAGCCGGGCCCCGGCCTGTCGCCGGGCCGCCCCACTCGGGGTGACCCGGCATCGCGGGGGTGGTGGCGCCGTAGAGCCACGGGTCGAGGAAGGCCTTGAGGTCGCGTCCGGCTTCCCGGGAGGCGAGGCGCACGAAGTCGTCGGTGCCGGCGACGCCGTCCTTGTGCTCGGCCACCCAGCGCCGTTCGATCCGGTCGAAGGCCTCGGTGCCGATCTCCTGGCGCAGGGCGTAGAGGATCAGGGCGGACCCGTCGTAGACGACGGGACGGAACAGTCCGATCTTCTCCCCGGGGGCGGCGGCCTTCGGGGCGGCCGGGGGGCCGCCGGCGGCGCGCCACTGGTCGGAGCGCTGGTAGGCCTCCCGCATGCGCCGTTCCAGGGAGTAGGTGCCGAGGCCGTCCGCGTAGAGGGCCTCGTACCAGGTGGCGTGTCCTTCGTTGAGCCACAGGTCGGACCAGGTCCGGGGGGTGACGCTGTCGCCGAACCACTGGTGGGCGAGTTCGTGGACCATGACGGACTCGACGTACCACTCGGGGTAGCCCTCGCCCGTGAACAGTCCGTGTTCGAAGAGTGACAGGGTCTGGGTCTCCAGCTCGAAGCCGGTCTTGGCGCGGGCGATGAGCACGCCGTAGTTCTCGAAGGGGTAGCGGCCGATCCGGTCTTCCATCCACGTGATGTGGCCGGCGGTCTTCTTCAGCCAGGGTTCCAGCTTCTGCCGGTCGGCGGCGGGGACCACGTCGCGCAGGGGCAGTCCGTGCGGTCCGGTGCGGTGCACGACGGTGGAGCGGCCGATGGAGACCTGGGCGAGTTCGGTGGCCATGGGGTGCAGGGTGCGGTACGTCCACTCGGTCGCGCCGGCGGCCCGCGTGGCGGGGAGGGCGCCGGGCACGCCGTTGGCGACGGCGGTGAGGCCGGCGGGGGTGGTGACGCGGAAGGTGAACCAGGCCTTGTCGGCGGGGTGGTCGTTGCAGGGGAAGACGCGGTGGGCGGCGTCGGCCTGGTTGGCCATGGCGAGGCCGTCCTCGGTGACGACCCAGCCGCCGTCGGAGGCGCGTCCGCGCGGGTCGCTGGTGTGCCGGACGGTGATGCGCAGCGGCGTGCTCGCGGTGATCGGTCGCGCGGGGGTGAGCACGAGGTCCTCGCCGACGCTCTCGAAGCGCGCGGTCTCCCCGTTGACCTCGGCGGAGGCCACCGTGCCGTGGGTGAAGTCGAGGTTGATCCGCTCCAGCGGCGCGAGGCTGCGGGCGTTGATGACGGTGACCGCGTCGAGGGGGCTGCGGTTGTCCTTGTACGTGAGGGACAGGTCGTACGAGAGGACGTCGTACCCCGGGTTGCCGAGCTCGGGGAACAGCCGGTCGCCGATGCCCAGGGGCTTCGGCGGGGGCAGCACGGCGGCGACGAGGGTCAGGGAGGCCGCGGCGAGCAGGGCGGCGCGCAGGCGCGGGGAGGTGAGCTGCATCCACCATCGCTTACCAGCGCCGGGGACGGGGCCGCGGGCGGCGCGCGACGGTTCCACCCGAACGGGGACCTCCGGCCGCACGGCGTGCCTCCGCACGCCCGGACTCACGCCTCACGCCGCGTACGAGCGCCCCCGCGCCCCCTCGCCCCCCCCGAAACCGAAACCCGAACCCCCCGGAGCCCCCTACGCCCGGCTCACGTCGTACACGCCCGGCACGTCCCGCATGGCCCGCATCAGTGCGGGCAGCCCCGCGGCGTCGGGCAGTTGCAGCGTGTAGGTGTGGCGGACGCGCTGTTCCACGGGCGGCTCCACGGTGGCGGACACCACCTCGACCCCTTCGCGGGCGATGGCCTCGGTCAGGTCGGCCAGCAGGTGCGGGCGGCCGAACGATTCGGCGAGCAGCGTGACCCGGCAGTCCGCGGTGGCCCGCCAGTGCACGGCGACCGAGGTGCGGCCCAGGGAGCGCATCTGCGCCACGGCGGGACAGTGGACCCGGTGCACGGTGACGGCGCCGCCCCGTACGACGAATCCGGCGACCGCGTCGGGCGGTACGGGCGTACAGCACCCGGCGAGGCGTACGTGCGCGTCCGGCAGGTCGGCGACGGCGTTGCCGCCGTCCCCCCGGGCCCCGACGACGGACAGCGGCGCGCGGGGCGCGGCGGTGGCGGGCCCGGCGCCGTCGGGGTGGGCCTGGAGCCAGCTGGTGATGGCGATCCGCGCGGCGGGGGTGCGGGCGTGGTCGAGCCAGTCGGGGGCGGGCCCGGAGGAGGCGTCCTGGGCGAGGAGCAGCTGGACGGTGTCCCCGTCGGAGAGCGGGGACGACAGGGAGGTGAGGCGCCCGTTGACGCGGGCGCCGATACAGCCGTGGGCGGCTTCGCCGTGGAGGGCGTAGGCGGCGTCGACGCAGCTGGCGCCGCCCGGCAGGCTGATCGTGCCGGGGGTGCTGCCGTCGGCGCGGAAGACGGTGATCTCGCGGTCCTGGGCGAGTTCGGCGCGCAGGACGGTCCAGAAGGTGTCGGGGTCGGGCGCGGACTGCTGCCAGTCGAGGAGTCGCGACAACCAGCCGGGTCGGGTGGGGTCGACGCGCTCTTCGTCGCTGTCGGCGGTGTCGCCGGTGGTGTAGGGGTTGCCGAGGGCGACGACGCCGGCTTCGGCGACGCGGTGCATCTGCCGGGTGCGGACGATGACTTCGGCGACGTAGCCCTCGGGGACGGCGACGGCGGTGTGCAGGGATTGGTAGAGGTTGAACTTGGGGGCGGCGATGAAGTCCTTGAACTCCGAGACGACCGGGGTGAAGCAGGTGTGGAGTTCGCCGAGTACGGCGTAGCAGTCGGCGTTCTCGCCGACGAGGACGAGGACGCGGCCGAAGTCGGAGCCGCGCAGTTCGCCCCGGGTGCGGGAGATGCGGTGGACGGAGACGAAGTGGCGGGGCCGGACGAGGACTTCGGCGGCGATGCCGGCCTCGCGCAGGACGGTGCGTACGGAGTCGGCGATGGCGGGCAGCGGGTCGCTCTCGCCGGTGTGGGCGGCGATGAGGGCGCGGGTGCGTTCGTATTCGTCGGGGTGGAGGATCGCGAAGACGAGGTCTTCGAGTTCGGTCTTGAGGGCCTGGACGCCGAGGCGTTCGGCGAGCGGGATCAGGACGTCGCGGGTGACCTTGGCGATGCGGGCCTGTTTCTCGGGGCGCATCACGCCGAGGGTGCGCATGTTGTGGAGCCGGTCGGCGAGTTTGATGGACATGACGCGGACGTCGTTGCCGGTGGCGACGAGCATCTTGCGGAAGGTCTCGGGTTCGGCGGCGGCGCCGTAGTCGATCTTCTCGACCTTGGTGACCCCGTCGACGATGAAGGCGACCTCGTCGCCGAATTCGGCGCGGACCTGATCGAGGGTCACATCGGTGTCCTCGACGGTGTCGTGCAGCAGAGAGGCCGTCAACGTCGTGGTCTCGGCGCCGAGTTCGGCGAGGATCAGGGTGACGGCGAGCGGATGTGTGATGTACGGCTCACCACTTTTTCGCATCTGGCCGCGGTGTGAGGTCTCGGCGAGCAGATAGGCCCGCCGCAAAAGGGACAGATCGGCGTCCGGATGGTGGGCGCGGTGCGCTTCTGCTACGTGTCCGATGGCGTCCGGGAGCCGATCGCGGGACGTCGGCCCGAGCAGGGCCGCCCGCCCGAGCCGCCGCAGATCGAGCCGGCTCCGGCCACGTCTGCGCAGCTCAGGACGCACTTCAGCATGTGCTTCGGGGTTCGTGGCCTCTGCACTCATGGGCACCTCCGGCAGCTTCGACCGGCGGTGGCGGGCATGGGGTGAGCCCTCAGGGCCGGTGCCTGATGTTACCGACCCCACCACGTGGCGCAGTCCACCTCTCGCTCAGCGTGAAACGGATCACCCATGAGAGGGAATCCTCAGGCGAAAGCCGTTTCGGTGAGCCAGTCGGCCTCGAACTCTCCGGCGGCCACGATCACGGCCGGTCCGGTCATGTCGACGCGGCCGTCGGGGTGCTCGGTGATGGCGAGGGTGCCGCCGGGCAGGTCGACGGTATAGGTGACGGGCTCGCCGGTGACGGCGGGGTCGACGCCGTCGCGGCGGATGGCGGCCACGGCGACGGCGCAGGCGCCGGTGCCGCAGGAGCGGGTCTCGCCGGAGCCGCGTTCGTGGACGCGCATGGCGACGTGGCGGGGGCCGCGGTCGACGACGAATTCGACGTTGACCCCGGTGGGGTAGGCCGAGGCCGGGCTGAACGCCGGCGGGCTGTAGAGGTTCCCGGCCTGGTCGAGGCCGTCGACGAACGCGACGGCGTGCGGGTTGCCCATGTTGACGTTGCGCGCGGGCCAGATGTGCTCGCCGACCGAGACGGTGACGTCGCCCTCGGGGAGTTCGGCGCGGCCCATGGAGACGGTGACGTCGCCGGTCTTGTCGAGGTGGACCCGCTTGACGCCGCCTCGGGTGGCGACGGCGAGGTCGCCGGGCTCGACGTGGCCGGCGTGCTGGAGGTAGCGGGCGAAGACGCGTACGCCGTTGCCGCACATCTCGGCGATGGAGCCGTCGCTGTTGCGGTAGTCCATGAACCATTCGGCCTCGGCGGCCATGGCGGCGGCCTCGGGATGGGCGGCGGAGCGCACCACGTGCAGCACACCGTCGGCCCCGATGCCCGCGCGCCGGTCGCAGAGCGCGGCGACGGCGGTCGCGGGCAGCTCGATGGCGTTGTCGGGGTCGGGGACGATCACGAAGTCGTTCTCGGTGCCGTGGCCCTTGAGGAAGGAGAGGGGGGTGTGCGTCACGCGCCCATGGTACCGAGCGCCTTCCGCCCCTGACCTGCCGGCCTACGCGCCCCCACGGCCGGCGCCGCGCTGCGGGACCGGCCCGCGCTCAGCGCAGCCGCGCCACCCGGTACACGGCGAGCGCCACGACGGCCAGCGCGGCGAGCGCGTACAGCGCTGCCATCCGCCAGTCGGGGCGGCGGCCGCTGCCGCGCGGCGGGAGTCCGGGCCAGGTGTAGCCGACGCGGCGGGCGGCCATCATGCCCCAGCCGCCCGCGCAGCAGCTGATGAGGAAGCCGAGCATGGCGACCACGGCTCCGCCGTCGCCGAACTCGAAGGCGAGGGGGAAGCCGAACATGAGGGATCCGGCGACGCCGAGCAGCACGATGGGGGCGATCTGCCAGATGCGCAGGCGGCGCTGCGGGCGCAGCTCGACCTCGAACTCGGGGCCGGAGACGTCCTCGGCGCCGCTTCCGGGGGCGTCGGGCCCGTCGGGGCTCAGCCGGTCGGGCTCGGCGGGCAGGCCGAGTACCTCCGGGACCTCGGGGGCGTCGGCGGACGCGCCCGCGGGCCTCGCACCGGGCGCGGCGGGCCGTGCGGGCGCGTCGGTGTCGGCGGACGCACCGCGCTCCGCGGTCCCGCCGTGACGCATCGGGTCCGCTTCCCGTCTGGTGTCGTCCCGCCCGGTGTCACGAGGGCCGGCCTCCATCGCCACGCGCCCTCCCCACTCGGACTTCGTACGCCGCTGTTCAGAAGTTTGATGATGGCACGGCCCAGGGCCCGCGACGGGCGCACGGGGCGTCCCGATGCCATCACGTGATCAGGCTGTAACCGCTCGTTCGACCAACGAGCGGGCGAGTCCGGGGAGTTCCCCGTGGTCGGCGGCGGCCCCGCTGAGCCAGTGGACGCGCGGGTCACGGCGGAACCAGGAGTCCTGCCGCCGGGCGAAGCGCTTCGTGGCCCGAACGGTCTCGGCCTTCGCCTCCGCTTCCGTGCACTCCCCCGCGAGGGCGGCGAGCACCTGCTGGTAGCCCAGCGCCCGCGAGGCGGTGACGCCGTCGCGCAGGCCCCGGGCCTCCAGGGCGCGGACCTCGTCGACGAGCCCGGCCTCCCACATGCGGTCCACGCGCAGCGCGATCCGTTCGTCGAGTTCGGGGCGGGCCACGTCGACGCCGATCTGCACGGTGTCGTAGACGGACTCGTGGCCGGGGAGGTTGGCGGTGAAGGGGCGGCCGGTGATCTCGATGACCTCCAGGGCGCGCACGATGCGCCGGCCGTTGCTGGGCAGGATCGCGGCGGCGGCGGCCGGGTCGGCGGCGGCGAGGCGGGCGTGCAGGGCGCCGGGTCCGCGCAGCGTGACCTCGGCCTCCAGCCGGGCGCGGACCTCGGGGTCGGTGCCGGGGAACTCCATGGCGTCGAGGGCGCCGCGGACGTAGAGGCCGGATCCGCCCACGAGGACCGGGGTGCGGCCCTCGGCGAGCAGCCTGTCGATCTCGGCGCGGGCGAGGCGCTGGTACTCGGCGACGCTGGCGGTTTCGGTGACGTCCCAGATGTCGAGGAGGTGGTGCGGGACGCCGCCGCGTTCCTCGACCGTCAGCTTGGCGGTGCCGATGTCCATCCCCCGGTACAGCTGCATGGAGTCCGCGTTGACGACCTCACCGCCGAAGTGGCGGGCCAGGGCGACGCCCAGATCGGACTTTCCGGCCGCGGTGGGACCGACGACGGCGATGACCCGCGGGGCGGGGGGTGCATTCCTCACCGACACAGTCTCGCAAACCGAACGGCATGTACCCGATCGGGTTAGGTGACGGGGTCCGGTGGGGGTCGTTGCCCTGAAGAGGTTCCGGCCCGGCGTGCGCCTGTCGCGCACCTGGTGGAGGCCGGTCCGGCCACAGCGGAACTTCACCCGCACGAGTAACGTTAAGGGAGTAGACATGGGCGTTTTTGACCGGTTTTTTCGCCGTAAGGACGAGGGAGCGACCGAAGGGGTCGAGGCCGAGGCCGCCACGGCGGAGGCGTCGGCCGCGGAGGGCGACCCGGCCGAGGAGGCCGGGGAGGCTCCGGAGGCTGTGACGGAGGCTCCCGCGGCGGAGGTCGTGGAGATCCCGAAGCAGCAGTCGGCCGAGGTCGCCGCGGACAGCGAGACCGGCGAGGGCGCCCGTACGTAGCTACCGCCACTGGAGGGTGACCCATGGGCCTGCTGGACAATCTGAAGGCCAAGCTCGCTCCGGCCAAGGAAAAGGTCGAAGGCCTCGCGCAGCAGCACGAGGGCAGGATCGGCGAGGGCCTGGACAAGGTCGCCAAGGCCGTGGACTCCAAGACCCATGGCAAGTACAGCGACCGCATCACGACCGGGACGCACAAGGCGAAGGACGCCCTGGGCAAGCTCGCGCACAAGGACACTCCGGAGAGGGAAGCTCCGCAGGACATCCCGCGCAAGGACACCCCCGGCGGGCCGACGCCGCCGCCGGCCTCCTGACACGCGTACCGGACGTCGGGCACGAGAAGGGGCGCGGGACCATGCGGTCCCGCGCCCCTTCGTCTCGTCCGGTGGCCCTCAGGACCAGGCGGCCACGAAGTATCCGACGCCGTACGGGGCGTCCTCGTAGAACAGCCGGCCGGCCAGGCCGGTGCCTTCGGCGGCGCCGGCGAGGACCTGCCAGGGCGCCCGCCCGGCGGCCTGGAGCTCGGCGGCGAGCGTCGGGTCCAGCGCCGCGAGAGCGTCCGTGTCGGCGGTGGCCAGGGCGTGGGCGACCTCCGCGTCGAAGCCGGCGGCGCGGTCGTCGAGGTAGCCGGGGGCCTTCAGGGTCCGGCAGGCGCTGCCGTCGCCCATGACGAGCAGGGCGACGCGCGCGTCGCGGGCCGCCAGCTGCCGGCCGGCGGCCAGGCAGTCGGCCGCCTGGCGGGACCGCGGGACGCCGAGGCCCTCGACGGGGCCGAGCCCCAGCGGGCCCGGCCCAGCAGCCAGGCGCCCACGGCGAGCGGCGGCGGCAGTGGTCGACGCCGCCGCGGGCCCTCCCCGAGCCGGACCTCGGGGCCGTCCCCGGGGCCGAGCCCGAAGGCGCGGAAGTCGCCCTCGGAGCCGGGCGGGTACGGCCCGGCCTCGTCCTCGTCGGCGGCCCCGACGACGACCAGCAGGTCGGGCCGGGAGGCGGCGAGCACCGCGAGCGCGTCGGAGCAGGCGGTACGGGCGTCGTCCAGTTCGACGGCGGCGCCCGCGGCGACCTCCGGCACGAGGAGCGGCGGTGCGGGGCAGACGGCGGCGGCTACGAGCATGATCCGCAGCCTAGCCGCCCCGCCGGCCGACGGTCGGTCGATCGGGTGATCGGGTGATCGGGTCGGGTGATCAGTCGATCCGGGTGATCAGTCGATCGCGCAGCCCGAGGTGGCGACGGGCAGCGGGGCCGGGACGCCGAGGGTCGGGATGCCGAGCAGGACGCCCTTGGGCTGCGCGGGAGCGGCGTTGCGCTTCTGCCAGGCGTCGCCGGCGCGGGTGCGGCGCACCGCGAGGGTCGGGCCCTCGGCGAGGAGGTGGTGCGGGGCGGCGTAGGTGATCTCGACGGTGACGACGTCGCCGGGGCGGACGTCCTCCTCGGGCTTGGTGAAGTGCACGAGGCGGTTGTCGGGGGCGCGGCCGGAGAGGCGGGCGGTGGCGCCGTCCTTGCGGCCCTCGCCCTCGGCGACCATGACCTCCAGCGTGCGGCCGACCTGCTTCTTGTTCTCCTCCCAGGAGATCTCCTCCTGGAGGGCGACCAGACGCATGTAGCGGTCCTGGACGACCTCCTTGGGGATCTGGCCCTCCATGTCGGCGGCCGGGGTGCCGGGACGCTTGGAGTACTGGAAGGTGAAGGCGTTCGCGAAGCGGGCCTCGCGCACGACGTGCATCGTCTGCTGGAAGTCCTCCTCGGTCTCGCCGGGGAAGCCCACGATGATGTCGGTGGAGATCGCCGCGTGCGGGATCGCGGCGCGGACCTTCTCGATGATCCCGAGGAAGCGCTCCTGTCGGTAGGAGCGGCGCATCGCCTTCAGGATCGGGTCGGAGCCGGACTGGAGCGGCATGTGCAGCTGCGGCATCACGTTCGGGGTCTCGGCCATGGCCGCGATCACGTCGTCGGTGAAGTCGCGGGGGTGCGGGGAGGTGAAGCGGACGCGCTCCAGGCCCTCGATCGCTCCGCAGGCGCGCAGCAGCTTCGAGAAGGCCTCGCGGTCGCCCAGGTCGGAGCCGTAGGCGTTGACGTTCTGGCCGAGCAGGGTGATCTCCGAGACGCCTTCGGCGACCAGCGCCTCGACCTCGGCGAGGATGTCGCCGGGGCGGCGGTCCTCCTCCTTGCCGCGCAGGGCGGGGACGATGCAGAAGGTGCAGGTGTTGTTGCAGCCGACGGAGATCGACACCCAGGCGGCGTACGCGGACTCGCGGCGGGTGGGGAGCGTGGAGGGGAAGGCCTCCAGCGACTCGGCGATCTCGACCTGGGCCTCCTCCTGGACGCGGGCGCGCTCCAGCAGGACGGGCAGCTTGCCGATGTTGTGCGTGCCGAAGACGACGTCGACCCAGGGGGCCCGCTTGACGATGGTGTCGCGGTCCTTCTGGGCGAGGCAGCCGCCGACGGCGATCTGCATGCCGGGGCGCTTGGTCTTCATGGGGGCGAGGCGGCCGAGGTTGCCGTAGAGCTTGTTGTCGGCGTTCTCGCGGACGGCGCAGGTGTTGAAGACGACGACGTCGGCGTCTCCGTCGGCGCCCTCGGGGGCGCGGACGTAGCCGGCGTCCTCCAGCAGACCGGAGAGTCGCTCGGAGTCGTGCACGTTCATCTGGCACCCGTAGGTGCGCACCTCGTAAGTTCCCTTGGGGTCCACTGCCGGGCTCCGGTCGCTGCTGCTGGTCATGCAACAAGGGTAGGCGGTGCCCGGGAGACCTCCGGCCGCGCGGGCGGGGCGCCGGTGGTGGGTGCGGGGTGCGGGCCGTGACAGGAGGGGCGGCGGGGTGGCAGGATCGCGCGCATGTTCCGCATACCTCCCCGTTTCGGCCGCCGCCGCGCTCTGCAGGGCCTGGTCGCCGCCCTGGCGGTGCTCGCGGGGCTGCTGTGGTGGCTGAAACCCTTCGGCGAGCCGGAGCTCTCGGGTGATCTGACCTTCAGCACGGGGGTGCGTACGGGCGTCTACCACCGGTACGGCCAGCTGCTGGAGCAGGCGCTCGCCCAGGACATGCCCGAGGTGCGGGTGCGGCTGGAGACCAGCGAGGGTTCGCAGCAGAACCTCCAGCGCGTGGCGGCCGGCGCGGCCGACTTCACGGTGGCGACGGCGGACGCGGTGGCCAAGTACCGGGCCGACGGCAAGCCGGGCGCGACGCGGCTGCGCGGCTGCGCGCGGCTCTACGACGACTACGTGCAGCTGGTGGTGCCCGCCGGCTCGCCCGTGCAGTCGGCGCACGACCTGCGCGGCAAGCGGGTCGCGGTGGGTCAGGACGGGTCGGGCGTGCGGCTGATCTCCGACCGGCTGCTGAAGGCGGCCAAGCTGGACCCCGCACGGGACATCACGCCGGTGGCGATCGGCATCGACACCATGCCGGCGGAGCTGGAGGCGGGCCGCATCGACGCCTTCTTCTGGTCCGGCGGGCTCCCGACGAACGCGGTGCGCGAGCTGTCGGAGCGCTTCGACGTCCGGCTCGTCCAGCTCGGCGACCTGCTGGAGCGGCTCCAGGCCAGTGGCAGCCCGGCCGCCTACTATCGGGCCGCGGTGATGCCGCAGGACGCGTACACGCGGGCCCGCAACACCTCGGCGGTGGCCACGGTCGCCGTACCGAACCTGCTGGTCACCCGGGAGGACACGGGGGCGGAGCTCACGGAACGGTTCACCCGGACGGTGATCCTGAGCCGGGACCGGATCGGGCACGAGGTGCACGCGGCGCAGCTGGTGGACCTGCGCACCGCGATCTACACCGATCCGCTGGAGCTGCACGAGGGCGCGCGGCGGTACTACCGCTCGGTCAAGCCGTAGCGTCGGCCGGGCCGGGCAGGAGCATCATCGCGGCGGCGGCCGCGCCGATGAGCCCGGCGTCGGTGCCGAGGGCGGCCGGGACCACCTTGAGGTCGCGCACGAAGGACAGGGTGGCGTACGAGGCCAGGTGCCGCCGGATCGGCACGAAGAGGGTGTCCCCGCAGGCGGCGACCCCGCCGCCGATGACCGCGATGTCGGTTTCGACGAGGGTGGCGGTGGCCGCGATGGCGGCGGCCAGGGCGCGGCCGGCCCGGTCGAAGGCGGCCAGCGCGACCGGGTCGCCGGCGCGGGCGGCGGTGGCGACGCCGGCGGCCGTGGGGTCGGGGCCGGTCCAGTTGCGTTCACGCGCCCAGCGGGCGATGGCGGTACCGGAGGCGAGGGATTCGACGCAACCTCGGCCGCCGCAGACACAGGGCTCGCCGTCGAACGCGACGCTGATGTGACCGATGTGGCCGGCGTTGCCGGTGGGGCCGGGGTGGAGTCGGCCGTTCAGGACGATGCCGCCGCCGACGCCGGTGGAGACCACCATGCACAGGGCGTTGTCGTGGCCGCGGGCGGCGCCGAGCCAGTGTTCGGCGGCCGTCATGGCCACGCCGTCGCCGGCGAGGACCACGGGGATCCGGGCGCCGCGGGCACGCAGCTCGGCGGCGACGCGGGCCTGGACGGGGAAGCCGCGCCAGGCGGCGATGTTGACGGGGCTGACCGTGCCCCGTGAGGTGTCGACGGGCCCGGCGCTGCCGATGCCGCAGCGGACGGCCGACGCCCACAGGGGGTCGCCGGAGAGGTCGGCGATCACTTCGGTCACGGCCGCCATGACGCCCTCGGCGTCCGTGTCGCGCGGGGTGGGGCGGCGGGTGGCGGCGGTGAGGGTGCCGTCGGGGTGGACCAGCGCGCCCGCGATCTTCGTGCCGCCGATGTCGATCGCCACCGTCGGACCGGTGGCCGCTCCCGCGCCGGCGCGCGGCGCGGGGAAGGCTGGGGTGGGAGTGGTCACGGTGGCGCTCCTGGAGGTCGGATTTCAGTATGCGGCCGGTGGCGGGGCCGTACTCTCCCGGGGCTCCAGTCGGGGCGGTTCGCTCTCCCGGACGCGGGGCGCCCCTCCGGCGAGGAGGGCGAGGAGTTCCTCGGCCGCGAGCCGGCCGAACGCGGCGGTGTCACGGACCAGGGCGGTCAGCCGGGGGTGGGTGACGCGGCACAGCGCCGAGTCGTCCCAGGCGACGAGGGAGAGCCGGCCGGGCACGGGGATGCCGAGTTCGGCGGCGACCGCGCCGCCGGCGACCGCCATCACGTCGTTGTCGTAGATCAGGGCGGTGGGCGGCTCCGGTTCGGCGAGGACCCGGCGGGTGGCGGCGGCGCCCTCGGCGTCGGAGTAGTCGGTGGGGACCGAGCGCACCCGGTCGGCGGAAAGCCCGAGGCGGGCGGCCTCGACGCGCAGGGAGGCGATGCGGCGGGCGGTGTGGGCGAGGTCGGGGAGGCCCGCGATGTGGGTGATGCGGCGGTGGCCGAGGGCGTGGAGGTGGCCCAGGACGTCGGCCATGGCGCGGGCGTCGTCGGAGCGGACGCGGGAGAGGCCGAGGGGCGGCGCGGCCTCGGGGATCGCCGGATCGGGCGTGTCCGCCGCGCCCCGTGCGGGCGCCTGCCCGCCGACCAGTACGGCCGGCAGGCCCAGCCGCGCCAGCAGTTCCGGGCGCGGGTCGCTCGTACGGGGATCGACGACGAGGACCCCGTCGACGCGCCGTTCGGCCCACCAGCGGCGGTAGGCGGCGCATTCGGCGTCGATGTCCTCGACCACCTGGAAGAGCAGGGCGATCCGGCCGGCCGCGAGGACCTCCTGGATCCCGGATACCAGCCGGAGGAAGAACGATTCGACGCCCAGGGTGTGCGCGGGACGGGCCAGGACCAGCCCGATGGCGCCGGAGCGTTCGCCGGAGAGGGCGCGGGCGGCGCTGTTGGGTTGCCAGCCCAGTTCCTCGGCGAGGGCGCGGATGCGGGCGCGGGTGGCGTCGGAGACCCCCGGGCGGCCGTTGAGCGCGAAGGAGACGGCGCTCTCCGACACGCCGGCGCGGCGGGCGATGTCCTTCATGGTGGGCCTGCGGACCCTGCGCGCCCTGTGCGTTTCCGTCACGCCCCGGCCCTTTCCGTCACACCCCGGCCCTTTTCCGTCACACCCTGGCCTTTTCGGTTCACGTCCTGGTCGACCGGGCGGAGCTAAACCGCATTAGTTCGCCCAGCCTGGCCAGGGGGGACCCGTGTGTCAACAGGGCTGAAGCGCATAAGTCGCGGCGCGCGAGGCCCTGTTGACTTCTTCGGCGCGGGCGCGCAGCTTGTGGGCACCCGGTGAATTCCCCTGAACTCCAGGACCTTTCATGGACCGTGCCGCCCGCACCCCGCGTTTCGGCGTGAATTACACCCCGACCCGGGGCTGGTTCCACCATTGGTTGGACTTCGACCTCGACGAGGTGCGGGCCGATCTCGATTCGATCGCCGCACTCGGTCTCGATCACGTCCGGGTGTTCCCGCTGTGGCCGGTGTTCCAGCCCAACCGCACCCTGATCCGGCCGCGCGCCGTCGAGCAGTTGGTCGCGCTCGCCGACGCGGCCGGCGAACGCGGTCTCGACGTGGCCGTGGACGGGCTCCAGGGGCACCTGTCGAGCTTCGACTTCCTGCCGTCGTGGACGACGACCTGGCACCGGCGCCACCTGTACACCGATCCGGACGTGGTGGCCGCGCAGGAGGAGTACCTGCGCACGCTGGCCGCCGCCCTCGCCGACCGGCCCCACTTCCTCGGGATGACCGTCGGCAACGAGATCAACCAGTTCTCCGGGCCGCCCCACCCCGACCCCGACCGCGTCTGCTCGGCCGGCGCCGCCCGCTGGTTGGAGCGGATGCTCGCCGCCTGCGAGAAGGGCGCCCCGGGCCGGCCGCACGTACACGCCGAGTACGACGCCGCCTGGTACCGGGACGATCATCCCTTCACCCCCGCCCAGGCCGCGCGGCTCGGCGCCGCCACCGCCGTGCACTCCTGGGTGTTCAACGGCACGGCGCAGCGCCACGGCCACGCCGGAACGGCCACCGAGCACCACGCCGCGTACCTGGTCGAGCTGTCCAAGGCCTGGGCGACGGATCCGCACCGGCCGGTGTGGCTCCAGGAGGTCGGGGCGCCCGCGCCGCTGATCGGGCCCGCGCACGCGGCGCGGTTCACCGAGGCGACCGTGGCGAACGCGCTGGACTGCGCCGACCTGTGGGGGGTGACGTGGTGGTGCTCGCACGACGTGTCCCGCGAGCTGGCGGACTTCCCCGAGTTGGAGTACGGGCTCGGCCTGCTCACCAACGACCGCCGGGTCAAGCCCGCCGGAGCCGCCCTCGCCCGGATCGCCGCCGCCCGGCGGGGTCGTGAGCACCGCCCGGCCGTACGGTCCACCGCGCTCGCCCTCGACGTGGGCGGGGCCGAGGAGGCCCCGGGGCGGTCGGTGTGCGCTCCGGGCGGCGCCTTCTTCGAGGCCTGGGCGGCACTGACGCAGCGGGGTGCGCGGCCGGCCGTGGTCCTGGAGGAGCTGGCCGGGGATCCGGCCCACCTGTCCGCGCGCGGCATCACCGAGGTGCTGCGCGTGCACGACGTCACCCGACCCCCCGCGTGAGGAGCCCGCATGTCCGAGACCGGCGCCGGCGACGATCCGCGTACGCCCGCCCCGCCCTCCTTGTCCCGTCCCGCCCGGCGCGCGGTGCTGGCCGCCGGGGTCGCGGGGCTCGCGGGGGCGGGGGCGGCCCTGCTGCCGCCCGTACCCGCCTCGGCCGCCACCACGGCGACGCCGCCGCCGGCCGGCCTCGCCCCGTACGCCTCCTACTGGTTCCCGGACTCGCTGCCGGCGGGCGAGCCCGGACCGGGCATCGTGTGGCGCTCGCTGAAGGCGTGGAGCCCGCACACGGATCCGGACCTGGCCCACAACACCGCGACCGTGCCACTGGCCCCGCGCTTCACGCCCGTCCCGCCGAACCGCGACGCCCGCGCGGGCCGGGCCCGTATCGCGGCGCTCGTCTCCTTCGGGCCGACCGCGTCCAACCCCTCGCAGGGCTCGGCGACCGCCGACCACTACGCGCTCACGCACTGGGCGTACCTCGACGAGCTGGTGTTCTGGGGCGGTTCCTCCGGCGAGGGCATCATCCTCGCGCCGAACGCTCCGGTGGTCGACGCCGCGCACCGCAACGGCGTCCCCGTGCTCGGCAACGTCTTCCTGCCGCCCGTCGCCTACGGCGGTGACCTGCGCTGGACCCGGGAGTTGGTGCAGCGGGATCCGGCGGGTGGCTTCCCGCTCGCCGAGCGGCTGGTCGAGGTGGCGCGGACGTACGGCTTCGACGGCTGGTTCGTCAACGCCGAGACGGACGGCGGCGACAGCGAACTGGCTTCGTCCATGCGGGAGTTCCTGAAGGCGCTGCGCGCGCTGGGGGCACCGTACGGGCTGCGCGTCACCTGGTACGACGCCATGAACACCACCGGACGGGTCGGCTGGCAGGGCGCGCTGAACGCGCTCAACCAGGAGTTCTTCGAGGACCGGACGGGCACGGTCGCCGACACGATGTTCGTGGACTTCCGCTGGACGGCGCAGACCCTCGCCGCGTCCGGCGCGCTCGCCGAGCGGCTGGGCCGTTCCCGGCACGAGCTGTGGGCGGCCGTCGACCTGGAGTCCGCCGGCTGGAACGCGCCGGTCCGCTGGGACGCGATCGTGCCGCGCGGGCGCGAGCACGTCGTCAGCCTGGGCTTCTACCGGCCCGAGTGGACCCGCGATCACCTCACCGACCGCTCCCCCGGGGCCTTCCACCGCGCCGACGACCGCCTGTGGACGGGCGAGTCGCTCGACCCGGCCCGCCCGGCGCCGGAGACGGGTTGGCGCGCGCCGGCGACGGTGGTGGCCGACCGGTCCACCGTCACCGGGCCGCCCTTCGCCTGTTCGTTCAACACGGGCCACGGGCTGCGCTGGTACGCCGACGGTCGGGTCGCCTCCGAGGCGCCCTGGAACCACCTGGGGCTCCAGGACCGGCTCCCGGGCCGCCGCTGGGCGGTGGAGACGGCCGGGCCGCGCCCCGAGGTCACCCTGGACTTCGCGGACGCCTGGCGCGGGGGTTCCAGCCTGCTCGTCTCGGGCGCCCTGAGCGCCCCCGCCACCGTCGGGCTGCACGCGACGCGGCTGGCGCTGACCGGCGCCTGCGTCGCGGAGCTGGTCCACCGCCTCGGGCCGGACTCGGGCCCGGTGTCCGTCGAGCTCGGCGTCGCCACCCGCGAGGCGCCCGCGTCGGGCGAGCCGATCCCGTACACATGGCTCGTGGCGCCGCCGGCGGGCGCCGGGCAGGGCTGGCGGACCTCCCGGATCCCCCTCGCACCGCTGGCCGGGAGGACGGCGTACGCCCTGGCCGTACGGATCACCGCGCCCGGGAAGAGGCCGGTGTCCTGGCGGCTCGGGGCCCTGACGGTACGCGACACCACCGCCGCCCGGCGCCCGGCCCCGCCCCCGCACCTGTGGGTGGACGCCTCCGCCCGGCGGGGCGAGGAAGCCGAGCTGCGCCTCTCGTGGGACCGCGCGCCCGGCCCGGTGCGCCACTACGAGCTCCACCGCGTCCTGCCCGACGGCACCCGCCGCTTCCTCGGCGGCACCTGCGGCACGGCCCTCCACGTGCCCTCCGTACCCCGCGCGGGCCGGGAACGGGCGGCGCGCTTCGAGCTACGGGCCGTCGACGAGGTCTACGCCGCCTCCACGCCGGCCCGCACCACACTCGCGTGGTAACGCCTGACTAAGCCGTATCGCCCTGTGGGTCGGTGCGGGGCACGGCCACGGTGACGCGCAGCCCGTGCGGCGGGTTCGTCTCGTAGGAGAGGGACCCGCCGCCGGCGGCGAGCAGGGCGCGGGAGATCGACAGACCGAGCCCGGAGCCCTTGATGTTCTGGTGGCGTCCGCTACGCCAGAAACGGTCGCCGACCCGCTGGAGTTCCTCCTCGGTCAGGCCGGGTCCGCGGTCGGCGACGACGACGAGCGCGCTGCGCCCGGCCGCCGACACGGAGACCTCGACCTCCTCTCCGGCGGGGGTGAACTTCAGGGCGTTGTCGATGACGGCGTCGAGGGCGCTGGACAGGGCGATGGGGTCCGCCCAGCCGGTGACGGCGGAGCGGCCCGCCTCGGTGAGCCGTACGCCCTTCTCCTCGGCGTAAGGCCGCCAGGCGGCGACCCGTTCGGCGGCGAGCGCGCCGATGTCGGTGAGGCTGATCTCGGCGGAGGCGTGCTCGGCCAGCGCCAGGTCCAGGAGGTCGTCGAGGACCTGGGCGAGGCGTTTGCCCTCGGTGCGCACCGAGGCGATCTCCTCGTTGCCCTCGGGCAGTTCGAGGGCGAGCAGCTCGATCCGCAGGAGCAGCGCGGCGAGCGGGTTGCGCAGTTGGTGCGAGGCGTCCGCGACGAACGCCCGCTGCTGTTCGAGGACTTCTTCGACGTTGTCGGCCATCTCGTTGAACGAGCGGGCCAGGCGCCGTAGTTCCGGGGGACCGCCGGCGGCCGCGACGCGGGAGTTCATCCGGCCGGTGGCGATGCCGTGGGCGGCCGCGTCGAGGGTGCGTACGGGCTTGAGGACCCAGCTGGTGAGCCGCAGCGCGGCGCCGAAGGCGAGCAGCATGGCGGCCGCGAGACCGCCGGCGATGATCAACCAGCCGCGCAGGATGCGGCCGCGCATCTGGTCGGTGGGTGACTCGGTGGCGACGACGGCCACGACGTCGCCGTCGAGGACGACCGGGGAGGCGACGAGGAGCCGGCCGTGGGTCTGCCAGGGCCACACCTGGCCGGGGTCGTGGCTGCGCCGGCCGGCGAGGGCTTCCTCGTAGGAGCGGCGGCCTTCGCCGGATTCGGGGAGCTGCCACCAGCCGGGGGCGCGCGCCATGGCGTTCTCGTCGCGGCCGAAGATGCCTACGCGGATGCCGTACAGCTCCTGGTAGCGGGCCAGTTCGAGCTGGAGGGTGGCGCGGCGTTCGTCGGCGCCGGTGGAGCCGGAGCCCTCTGCGTCGATGACGAACTGGGCGAGGGCGGCGAAGCGGGCGCTGTCGTCGATCCGGTCGACGACGACCCGCTGCTGTTGCGCGGACGCCAGGCTGACGGCGAGCGGGAAGCCCAGCGCGAGCAGGACCCCGGCCATGAGGATGACGAGGAGCGGGAGCAGCCGGGCGCGCACGACGGCTCCCCGCTAGGGCGCGGCCGGGGTGACGAGCCGGTAGCCCACCCCGCGGACGGTCTCGATGAGGGCGGGCATGCCCAGCTTGGAGCGCAGGGAGGCGACGTGCACCTCAAGGGTGCGGCCGGTGCCCTCCCAGCTGGTGCGCCAGACCTCGCTGATGATCTGTTCGCGGCGGAAGACGACGCCGGGCCGCTGGGCGAGCAGGGCCAGCAGGTCGAACTCCTTGCGGGTGAGCTGGACGTCCTTGCCGTGCACGCTGACGCGGCGGGTGGGCAGTTCGATGCTGACGGGGCCGAGGCGCACGAGGGCCGGGGCGGTGGCGCCGTTGCCGGAGCCGGGGCCGCCGGCCTCCTCGGGCGCGGGTCCGGTGCGCCGGGCGACGGCGTGGATGCGGGCGAGGAGTTCGCCGGTGTCGTAGGGCTTGACGACGTAGTCGTCGGCGCCCATGTTCAGGCCGTGGATGCGCGAACGGACGTCGCCGCGGGCCGTGACCATGATGACGGGCGTGCTGGTGCGCTTGCGGATCTTGCCGCAGACCTCGTAGCCGTCCTGGTCGGGCAGACCGAGGTCGAGCAGGATCACCCCGTAGGGGGAGACGTGGGGCGGGGCGTCGGCCGGCAGTAGCGCCTGGAGGGCTTCCTCGCCGCTGCGGGCGTGCGTCACCCGGAAGCCGTGCCGCGCGAGGATCGCGGACAACGCGGCGGCGACGTGGTCGTCGTCCTCGACGAGCAGCAGTCTCACGGCGGTCCCCTTTCCTGTTTTCCTGATTTCCCGATTCCCGGCGCCGGATTTTCCCGGCGCCGGACTGTTTCGCGGCACCGGGAGGTGGGCAGAGCCCACGGAACGCGGCCCACCACGGGCCACCCTGCATCCACGCCCATGGAGAGTGCCACGTCAAGGGGGGTTCCGGCCCGGCGAGTCATCCGTTACGCACCCGGTACGCGTACATCGTGCACCAGCCGGGGACCGCGCACGGAGCGTATCGGGTCGAGGCCGTATCGTTATGCTCAATTCTCCCTCAGATGTGGTGACGGTGTGCGGATCTCGTCACTACATTCCTCCCAACCGACGGAGGACGGAGCAAGAAGCCGATGAGCGGAGTATCAGTGACCAAGGACGTGCAGGACGCGGCCGGTGCCGCGGACGGCCTGGTCGTACTGAGCAACGTCAACAAGCACTTCGGCGCGCTGCACGTGCTTCAGGACATCGATCTGAGCATTGCCCGCGGTGAGGTCGTCGTGGTGATCGGTCCTTCGGGATCGGGCAAGTCCACGCTGTGCCGGACGATCAACAGGCTGGAGACGATCGACTCGGGGACCATCACGGTCGACGGGAAGGCGCTCCCCTCGGAGGGCAGGGAACTGGCCCGGCTGCGCGCCGACGTGGGCATGGTCTTCCAGTCCTTCAACCTGTTCGCGCACAAGACGGTGCTGCAGAACGTCATGCTGGGTCAGCTGAAGGTCCGCAAGACGGACCAGGCGGCGGCCATGGAGAAGGCGAAGTCGCTGCTGGACCGGGTGGGGGTCGGCTCGCAGGCCGACAAGTACCCGGCGCAGCTGTCCGGAGGCCAGCAGCAGCGCGTGGCGATCGCCCGCGCGCTGGCGATGGACCCGAAGGTGATGCTCTTCGACGAGCCCACCTCGGCGCTGGACCCGGAGATGATCAACGAGGTGCTGGAGGTCATGCAGCAGCTCGCCTCGGAGGGCATGACGATGGTCGTCGTCACGCACGAGATGGGCTTCGCCCGTTCGGCGGCGAACCGGGTCGTCTTCATGGCCGACGGGAAGATCGTCGAACAGGCCACGCCCGAGCAGTTCTTCAGCAACCCGCGCAGTGACCGTGCCAAGGACTTCCTGTCGAAGATCCTGCACCACTGACGCTCTCGTCTGGTAGTGATCCGGTCGACAGAGCACGCCGTCGCGCGCGACGGGCCCCGCTCGTCGCTCAACAACGTCTCACCCGAGGGAAGTTCACCATGAAGGTTTTCAAGGCCGGTGCGGCCGTCGCCGCGGCCGTCGTCCTCTCCCTGACCGCGACCGCCTGCGGCGGCTCGAAGGACAGCTCCGCCGGCAGTGACGCGGGCCCGTCCGGCGGCGCGAAGGACAAGATCGTCATCGGCATCAAGTTCGACCAGCCGGGTCTGGGCCTGAAGACCCCGGAGGGCAAGTACACGGGCTTCGACGTCGACGTCGCGACGTACGTCGCCAAGGAGCTCGGCTACCAGCCGGACCAGATCGAGTTCAAGCAGGCCGTCAGCGCCGAGCGCGAGAACCTGATCTCCAACGGTGACGTGAAGCTGGTCGTCGCGACGTACACGATCAACGACAAGCGCAAGGCGAAGGTCGACTTCGCCGGCCCGTACTTCCTGGCCCACCAGGACCTGCTGGTCCGCGCCGACGACACCTCGATCACCAAGGCCGAGGACCTCAACAAGAAGAAGCTCTGCTCCGTCACCGGCTCCACCTCGGCGCAGAACATCAAGACCAAGCTGGCCCCCGAGGCCGACCTGCAGCAGCTTCCCGGCTACTCCGAGTGCCTGACGGGCCTGGAGAACAAGTCCATCGACGCGCTGACCACGGACAACTCGATCCTCGCGGGTTACGCCGCGCAGGAGAAGAACAAGGGCAAGTTCAAGCTGACCGGCCTGAAGCTGAGCGACGAGCCCTACGGCATCGGCCTCAAGAAGGGCGACAAGGACCTCCAGACGAAGGTCAACGCCGCCCTCAAGAAGATGGTCGAGGACGGTTCCTGGCAGAAGGCGGTGGACGCGAACCTCGGTCCCGCCGGCTACAAGGCCGAGCCTGCCCCGCAGATCACCGAAGGCAGCTGATTCATCGGTGAGGGGCGTCGCCGCCCGCCTGTGACGGGCGGCGGCGCGCCTCACCGGCCATCCTGGGGAGAGCGCAGGGCAACGTGTTCGACTTTCTTACTTCCGGGCAGTACGACCTGCTCGGAGCCTTCTGGGTGACGGTTCAGCTCACCCTCTACTCGGCGGCCGGGGCACTGGTCTGGGGCCTCGCCCTGGCCGGGATGCGGGTCAGCCCGGTCCCGCTGATGCGGGGGTTCGGCACCGCGTACGTCAACATCGTGCGCAACATCCCGCTCACCGTGCTGATCATCGGCTGCTCGCTGGGCCTGAACCAGACGCTGGGCATCGCGCTCGGCGGCAGCACCTTCAAGGAGATCGGCTTCCGGCTCGCGGTCCTGGGCCTCGCGGCGTACACCGGCACCTTCGTGTGCGAAGCGATCCGCTCCGGCATCAACACGGTGCCGGTCGGCCAGGCGGAGGCGGCCCGTGCGCTCGGACTGAGCTTCTTCCAGGTGCTCACCCTGATCGTGCTGCCCCAGGCGTTCCGGGCGGTCATCGCACCGCTGGCCAACGTCCTCATCGCCCTCACCAAGAACACGACGGTGGCGGCGGCCATCGGTGTGGCCGAAGCGGCCCTGCTGATGAAGGAAATGATCGAGAACGAAGCGGACGCGCTCTACGCCGTCTTCGGGGTCATCGCCCTCGGCTTCGTCCTGCTGACCCTGCCGACCGGCCTGCTCCTGGGCTGGGTGGCCAAGCGAGTGGCGGTGAAGCGATGACCTCCGTGCTGTACGACGCGCCGGGCCCCAAGGCCAAGGCGCGCAACCTGCTCTACACCGCGGTGTTCCTGGTCGTCCTCGGCCTGGGCCTCTGGTGGGTGCTGGCCAAGATGGCGGAGAAGAACCAGCTCGACGCGGACAAGTGGACCCCGTTCGTCGAGGACGCCAACATCTGGACGACCTTCCTGCTGCCGGGCCTCGGGGAGACCCTCAAGGCGGGCCTCATCGCCATGGTGATCGCCCTCCCGCTCGGCGCGCTCTTCGGCATGGGACGCCTGTCCGACCACGCCTGGGTGCGGATACCGGTCGGCGTGGTCGTGGAGTTCTTCCGCGCGATCCCGGTCCTGATCCTGATGGTGTTCGGCAGCGCCCTGTTCGTCGGTGCGGTCAGTTCGGACATCCGCCCGCTGTACGCGGCGATCACCGGCCTGGTCCTCTACAACGCCTCCGTCATCGCCGAGATCGTCCGGGCCGGCATCGAGTCGCTGCCCCGCGGGCAGACCGACGCGGCGAAGGCGATCGGTATGCGCAAGGGCCAGACCATGGTCTACGTCCTGATCCCGCAGGCCGTCACCGCCATGCTCCCCGCCCTGGTCAGCCAGCTCGTCGTGATCCTCAAGGACACGGCCCTGGCGGGTGCCCTGCTCGGGTACGGCGACCTGCTGTCGATGAACCGGCAGATCTCGGCGAACTACAGCAACACCATCCCGACACTGGTCGTGATCGCCCTGCTGTACGTGCTCGTGAACTTCGCCCTCACCACCTTCGCCTCCTGGATGGAGGGCCGGCTGAGGAAGTCGAAGAAGGGCACGGGCGCGGTCGTCGCCGGCGATGTGGCCGAGGTCGACGCGGGCGGCGCGGTCGGCGTGGGCAAGGCTCCTTGATCCCGGCCTGAGACCCCGCGGACACGGCTCCCCCACGGCGGAGGGCCTGACGCACGGTCAGTACACTGGCGTGACACCTGTGGTGCGGCGGAACTCATCCGCCGCACCACACGGCGTTGGACGGACCGGGGGTCACTTGACGCGGGCACCTTCAGTGGGTTGCATACGTTCTGTGATCACATACCGGACATCGGGAGCCGCATCATGGACCCGGTGATCGTCGTCGGCGCGGGTCCCGTCGGGCTGTCCATGGCCCTCGCCCTGGCCGGCCACGGCGTGCCCAGCGTCCTGCTCGACGAGGGGCCCGGCAAGGAGGAGCCCCGGCCCGCCCGTTCCGTCGTCCTGCACGCCGACACGGCGGCCATGGCCCACCGGCTCGGCTGCACGACCCCGCGCGACGAGGGCGCGCCCTACGCCGCCTGGCGCACCCTGAGGCGTCGCCAGGAGACGGGCCGCGTCACCTTCGAGGACCGGCCCGCGCCGCTGCACCTGCCGCAGCACGCCCTCACGCGCGGGCTGCGCGACGCCGCCGCCGCGAACCCGCTGGTCCGGCTGGTCACCGACTGCAAGCTGGACTCCCTGGAGCAGGACGGGCGCGGCGTCACCGCGCGCACCCGGGGCTCCGCCGGCACCTGGTGGCGCGGCAGCCACCTGGTCGGCTGCGACGGGGCCCGCTCCACCGTGCGCAAGCTCCTCGGCATCCGCTTCCCGGGCCGGACCGCCGTGGAACGCCACGCCGTGGCCGCCCTGCGCGCCGAACTGCCGTGGCCCGGCGAGGCGTTGCTGCACCGCAACCCGCCCTCGGGCCCGTCGGAGATCACCGCCCGGCCGCTCCCCGACGGGGTGTGGCGCCTGGACTGGCTGCTGCCGGCGCGCGGGGACCTCGTCACCCCCGACGCGCTCGTCACGCTCATCCGCGACACCCTGGCGGGGTGGTGCGGCGGCACCACGCCCCCGTACGACCTCATCGACACCGGCGTACACACCCTGCACCACCGCCTCGCCCGGCGCTGGCGCGACGGCCGGGTCTTCCTCGCCGGGGACGCCGCGCACCTGCTGGGCGCGCTCGGCACCCAGGGCGTCGAGGAGGGACTGCGCGACGCGGAGAACCTCGCCTGGAAGCTGGCCCTGGACCGACACCAAGGTGCCTCGGAAGCCCTGCTCGACAGCTACGAGGACGAACGCCGCACCGCCGTGGCCGCCCGGCTGCGCGCCGCCGACCAGGCCATGCCCGCCCTGCGCGGCGGCACCGGCCTGCGCACGCTGCTGCCCGGGTCGGCCCGTTCCGCCGAGGCCCTGCTCACCGACGGGCACCTCGGGCGGGGGCCGCTCGGCGCCGAGCCGGTGTACGCGCCGCCGGTCGCCGTACGCGAGGTCCCGACGGCCACGGCGCCGGGCGGGCCGGTGGCGAACGTCCCCGTGACGGCGCCCGACGGATCCACGGTTCCGCTGCGCGACCTGCTGGGCCGGGGCCGGCTGCTGGTGCTGCTCGTCGCCCCGGGCACCGGCGTGTGGGACCGGCGGCACTGGATGGGCGCCGGGCTGATGCCCCGGCTCGCGGCGGCGGTCACCGCCCTGCCGGTCCCCGCCGAGCTGCTGGTGGCCGACGACTACCCGGGGGCCCCCGCACACACCGTGCTCCTCGTACGGCCCGACGGGCATCTGGCCGCCACCTTCGCCGGGGTACGGCCGGCGGAACTCTACGAGGCGGCGGACGCGGTCCGGGCCGGCGCACCCGACCCGGCCGGCGCACCCGATGCGGCGGCCACGCCCTCCACCACGCCCACAGCGGTGATCGATTGACGCTCATCGTGACTCGTGCTTCACTCACCGACATGACCGGCAACGACGTACGCCTGTGGCGGAGGGTCCATATGGACCTGCTCCGCTACGCGGGCTGCGTGTGTCGCCCTTCCTGCTGATTCGCCTTCCCTCCGCGCGCCCCGCGCCCCTTCCGGGCCCGCGCGCACCTTCGCGAACCCCAGGACGGTCAACTCCATGTCTGCGCCCGCATCGACGCACGCCCCGCACGCCCCTGCCCCGACACACGCCCCCACAGTCACCACGGCCCCCACGGCGACGGAACTCCTCGACTTCGCCCTGCGCACCGCCGCCGACCCCGCCCTCGTGGACTCCCTGCCCCTCGACCCCGAGGGCCGCACCTGGATCCGGCTGGACGGTCCCGGCGGCAGCGAGGCCTGGCTGATCGGCTGGCCGCCCGGTACCGGCACCGGCTGGCACGACCACGCCGAATCGCGCGGCGCGTTCGCCACCGCGCGCGGCCGGCTCACCGAACGCTCGCTGGCCGTACGCCTTCCCTCGGAAGGCTGGCAGTCCCTGGAACTGGCCCCCGACGTCGACCGTACGCGCGGCCTCGGCGCGGGCAGCGGCCGCGCCTTCGGCGAACACCACGTCCACGAGGTCCTCAACGAGTCCCCCGCCGAGCACGCGATCTCCGTGCACGCGTACTACCCGCCGCTCCCCCTCATGCGCCGTTTCGGCCGCAGCGGCCCGGTCCTCACCCTGGAGCACGTCGAGCGCCCGGCGGACTGGCAGTGAGCGCCGCCGGCGTCGGCATCGACGAACTGCTGGAACGGATCCGCGAGGGCTACACCCGCATCGAACCCCACGAGGCGTACGAGGCCTTCCTGCGCGGGGCCCTGCTGGTCGACATCCGCTACCAGGCGCTGCGGGAGCGCGACGGTCTCATCCCGGGCGCGGTGGTCATCGAGCGCAACGAGCTGGAGTGGCGCCTCGATCCCCGCGGCTCGCACCGCATCCCCGAGGCCACGCACCACGACCTGCGGGTGGTGGTGATCTGCGACGAGGGCTACGCCTCCACCTTGGCGGCGGCCTCCCTCCACACCCTGGGCCTGCGCCACGCGACGGACCTCACGGGCGGCTTCCAGGCCTGGAAACGAGCCGCCCTCCCGACCACGACGCCCACCACGTCCACCACGTCCACCGCGCCCACCGACAACAACCCATAGCCCCTGAGCCCGACAGGGCGGGCGGAGGCCCGTGGTCCCCGCCCGCCCTGCGCCGACCCTCCGGCCCGGCTACGCCTTGGACATCGCCACCTCCACCGGCGGCACCCGCAGCGCGACGCGCCCCGGCAGGGCCGTCGCGGCCAGGGCCAACAGCCCGGCCCCGCCCACCACCACCCCGTACACGAGCGGCAGTACCACCGGCGCCGCCGAGCCCGTCATGCCCACGCTGAACGCGGTCAGCACGGTCAGCGCGATCCCCGACCCCAGCACCGCCCCGATGAGCAGCACGGCCAGCGTCTCCGCGCGCAGCATCCCCCGCACCTGACGTCGCTTCGCCCCGGCCAGCCGCAGCATCGCGAACTCCCGCAGCCGCTCGGCGGTCGACATAGCCAGGGTGTTGACCACCGCGATGGCGGTGAACGCCAGCACCAGGCCCATCGCCAGCAGGTTGATCTCCGCCCCGGCGGCCTGCCGATCCGCCCGCGCCGCGTCGGCGTCCGCCGCCGACAGCACCGCGACGCCGGGGAAGCCCCGTACGGCCTCGGTCAGCGCCTGCCGTCCGATCCCCGGCTCCGCCGCCACGAGTACGTTGTCGGCCGACGGGTTGTCGACGTGCGCGGCGACCAGCCCGTGAGGCAGCGTCAGGTCACCGAAGCCCAGCCCCCGCGCGTACACGGCGGACACCGTGAGGGTGACCGGCGTTCCGTCGCCGAGCGTCAGGTCCAGCGGACTGCCCGGCTTCAACCCCAGCTGGTCGGCGGCCAGTTCGCTGACCGCCGCGCTGCCCTCGCCGAAGCCGTCGAGGCTGCCGCGGACGACGCCGGGGTCCCAGGTGCGGGTGAGGCCGGTCGGGGTCACACCCTGCGCGGCGTACTTGGTGAGGCCGACCCGGACGGAGGTCCGCACGATCTCGGTGGCCGCCGTGACACCGGGCGTACGGCGGATCCGGTCGGCGGCCCCGGCGCTGACCCCGGGGCCCTGCGCGGCCAGCACCCACGGCGCCCGTACGCCCTCGCGGGCCTGGACCCGGGCGGCGTCCCCGAGGGTCGGGGTGATGAACAGCACCGTGCAGGTCATCCCGATCAGCAGGGCGAGCGGGGTGACGGCGGAGGCCATGCGGGTCGCGTTGCCGCGCAGGTTCGCGCCGGCCAGGTGACCGCCGGCGCCCGCCAATCGCAGCGGTCCGGCGAGCAGCGCGGCGGCGGCTCGGACCAGCAGCGGGCCGAGCAGCGAGACGGCGCCCGCCGGCACCACCACGGCCAGGAAGGTCACGGGGGTCGAGGCCGGTTCGGTGCGCAGGGAGGCGAGTACGACGACCAGCACCGCCCCGCCCGCCAGCAGGAGCAGCCCCGTCAGCGTCCGGATCCACGCGGGCCGCCCCCGGTCCACGGCGGCCTCGGCCAGCGCTTCGGCGGGGCGGATGCGGGCGACGCGCCGACCGGTGATCCGCGCCGCGGCCCAGGCGCCGAGCAGGCTCGCCGCGACGGCGGCGAACATCGGGAAGATCCCGGCGGTGGGTTCCAGCGTGGCGGGGACGACCCCGCCGGCGACGAAGCGGCCGTGCAACCAGGAGGCGAGCGGCAGTCCGGCGAGGGCTCCGGCGATCCCGGCGGCCAGACCGACGATGAGCGCCTCCCGCCCGATGAGCCGGCGGACCTGCTTCGGGGTGGCGGCGACGGCGCGCAGCAGGGCCAGTTCGCGGTGGCGCTGCTGGACGGACAGGGCGAAGGTGCCGACGACCACGAGGACCGCGACCAGCAGGGAGGTGCCGCCCATGGCACCTCCCATCGACACCAGCCTGATGCGGGCACCGGCCGCGTCGAGGAACTCGACGGGCCCCCGCTCGTCCCCGGTACTGACCACCGCGGCCTGCCCGCCGGAGCGGGTCCCGGCGGTGCCCTTCGGCTCGCCGCCCTTCACCTCGGTGTCCTTCAGCGCCTGGCCGATCCGTCCGGCGAGTGTCGCCGGGTCCACGCCGGGCGCGGGGACCACGCCGATCGCGGCGACCTGCCCGGCGCGGGCGGCGAGCCGCTCGGCCTCGGCATCGCTGAAGAAGAGCGCGCTCTGGTGGGCGAGGTCGCCCCGCGCGGTGCGGGCGATGCCGCTCACCGTGTACGTCTTCGGCTCGCCGGTGGCCTGGATCGTCAGCCGGCTTCCGGCCTTCAGCCCCGCTCGGGCGGCGAGGGCCCGGTCGATGACGACCTCGTCGCCGCCGCGGGGCGCCGCGCCCTCGACGAGGGTGAAGGGGGTGAGGACGGCGGAGGTCCAGGCGTGCCCGTACGAGGGCGTACCGGCGCCCGCGCCCGGGATCATCGCCGCGGCCCGGAACGTCAGCTCGGGCACGACCTGCCCGGCTCCGGGGACGGCCCGGACGGTGTCCACAGCGGCGGCCGGCAGCCAGGCCCGCTCGGCGACGGGCTTGGCCTTGTGCTTCGTCTTGGTCTTGCCCTTCTTCTCCTTGACCGTGGTCTGGTGGACGTTCTGGTCGGCGGAGACGACGACCGGCGTGGCCGCGTAGCGTTCGGTGGCGATCTTCCCGCGGAGTCCGGTCTCCAGGAGGGTGCCGCAGGCGGTGACCAGAGCGGCCGCGCACAGGAGCGCGACGAAGGCTCCGAGGAAACCGGCCTTGCGGTCCCTGACGGTCTGCAGGGCGTAACGCAGCATCATGCGGGCAACTCTGCCGCCGGGCCCGCTCCGTGACATTGGAGCGCCCCGGCGTCCCTACCCGGGTGCTACCCCCACCCCCGGCCCGGGGTCCCGCCCCGCCCCCGCCGGGCGGGGTCAGCCCGCCGGGTACCCCAGGTCGTCCGCGTCCTCGCCCTCCGCCTCCAGGGCGCGGCGCACCACCCGCAGGGCCATGCCCTCCGGGTACCCCTTGCGGGCGAGCATCCCGGCGAGGCGCCGGATCCGCTTGTCCCGCTCCAGCCCCCGGGTGGCCCGGAGCTTGCGCTCCACGAGCTCCCGCGCGGTCTGCTCCTCCTGATCGGAGTCCAGCTGCTCCAGCGCCTCCTGGACGAGGGTGGTGTGCACCCCCTTGGTCCGCAGCTCCTGGGCGAGGGCTCGGCGGGCCAGGCCCCGGCCCCGGTGCCGGGACTCGACCCAGGCCCCGGCGAAGGCGGCGTCGTCGATCAGGCCCACCTCCTCGTACCGGGAGAGGACCTCCTCCGCCACCTCGTCGGGGATGCCCCGCTTCGCGAGGGCGTCCGCGAGCTGGCGCCGCGTACGGGGCATCCCGGTGAGCAGGCGCAGACAGATCGCCCGCGCCTGCTCCTCGGGACTCTGGGGCGGCAGTTCCTGACGGCCCTCCCGGCCGCCCGCGCCGCCCCTCTCCTGCTCCCGCACCGGGTCAGCTCTTGGCGACGGCGGCCTTGGCCGGCGTCTTGGCCTTCGACGCGGGGGCGGGTACGGCCGCGGCGGCGGCGCCGTCCGCCGGGGCGGCGGCCGTCTCCTCGGCCGCGGCGTCCTTGCGCACGCCGACGCCCAGCTTCTCCTTGATCTTCCGCTCGATCTCGTTGGCGAGGTCGGGGTTGTCCTTCAGGAAGTTGCGGGCGTTCTCCTTGCCCTGGCCGAGCTGGTCGCCCTCGTACGTGTACCAGGCGCCGGCCTTGCGGATGAAGCCGTGCTCCACGCCCATGTCGATCAGGCCGCCCTCGCGGCTGATGCCCTGGCCGTAGAGGATGTCGAACTCGGCCTGCTTGAACGGCGGCGCGACCTTGTTCTTCACGACCTTGCAGCGGGTGCGGTTGCCGACCGCCTCCGTGCCGTCCTTGAGGGTTTCGATGCGGCGGATGTCGATGCGCACCGAGGCGTAGAACTTCAGCGCGCGGCCACCGGTCGTGGTCTCGGGCGAGCCGAACATCACACCGATCTTCTCGCGGAGCTGGTTGATGAAGATCGCGGTGGTCTTGGACTGGTTCAGCGCACCGGTGATCTTGCGGAGCGCCTGGCTCATCAGACGGGCCTGGAGACCCACGTGCGAGTCGCCCATCTCACCCTCGATCTCCGCGCGCGGTACGAGCGCCGCGACGGAGTCGATGACGATCAGGTCGAGCGCGCCGGAGCGGACCAGCATGTCGACGATCTCAAGCGCCTGCTCGCCGGTGTCCGGCTGGGACAGGATGAGGTTGTCGGTGTCGACGCCGAGGGCCTTGGCGTACTCGGGGTCGAGCGCGTGCTCGGCGTCCACGAAGGCGACGGTGCCGCCGGCCTTCTGCGCGTTGGCCACGGCGTGCAGGGTCAGGGTCGTCTTACCGGAGGACTCCGGGCCGTACACCTCCACCACACGGCCGCGCGGCAGGCCGCCGACGCCGAGGGCGATGTCCAGCGCCGTCGACCCGGTGGGGATGACGTCGATGGGGTCGTTCGGCTTGTCACCCAGGCGCATGACGGCGCCCTTGCCGAATTGCCGTTCAATCTGTGCGAGCGCGGCGTCGAGAGCCTTCTCGCGGTCGGTGCCTGCCATGGGTTCCACCCGGTTTGCTTGAGTCGATCGCTTCACGCCATTGACGCTAACGCCTGCCACTGACAATGCGCTCCCACGCCCGTTTCGGCTGTGGATAACTCATCAGAATGGATGTTCGATTTCCGTGTCAAGCCGGACACACCTCCGCCCGGCGACCGTGGTCACCGGGCGGAGGGAAGGGGGGTACGACCGCGCCGTTACGGCTTCGGCACCGCGCAGCCGGGGCGGTTCAGGTCCAGCTGGCTGCCGGGTCCGATGCAGGGGACGAGGGTGTAGGTCTGCTGGGCGTAGTTGATGCCCCTGCGCACGGTCACGGTGCCGTTCTGGTCGACCTCGCACGGATTGTTGTCCGTGCAGCGCCCGCCGGCCTCGTTGCCCGTGTTGTTGACGGCGACCACCTTGCCGGTCGTCGTGTCGATCACGGGCGAGCCCGAGGTGCCGCCGATGGTGTTGCAGGACGAGGTGTAGCGGACGGAGTCCTTCCAGGTCCAGGCGCCTTCCTTGAGGAGGTAGGCGAAGCCGTCGATGTTGCAGCTGTACGTCCGCTTCCAGTACCCGGACACCACCTTGATGGCCGAACCCTGCGTCGGGCGGACGTCGTTCAGCGTGAGCGCGCTGATGCCGTACTGGCTCTGGATCTGCGCGTAGGTCGTGGTGAGCTGGTAGAGGGAGACGTCCGTGTCCGTCATCGTCCCGTACGCGATCTTGCTCGCCCGCAGCGTCGCGACCTTCGAGCCGGCCGCGTTGAGCAGCGAGAACGTGCGACTGGAGGCGCGGTTGACGATGACCTGGCCGGCGGCGGGGAAGCCGGTCTCCAGGCAGTGCCCGTTGGACAGGACGAGCGCGGGGTCGTTCGGCTGGGAGCCCGGGGCGCGGACGACGGAGCCGGAGCAGTTGCTGAGCGCGACCGTCCCCGCGTAGGTGACGGCGGCGGGCGAGGCGGTGTCGGCGGGCGAGGCGGCGGCCGTGGCGGGCCAGGCGGCGGCCGAGGCGGTCGCGGGGGGTGCGGAGTCGACCGTCGCGGTGCCGGCACGGTCCGTGTCCTGCGGGGCGGCGGCCACGGCCGGCGCTGCCGCGACTCCGGTCAGGAGCAGGGAGAGCACGACGCCGGCGAGAGGCTTGTTCATGTGGGGGTTCCCCTCCGATGACATGACGAGGCGACCGAAGATCCTTCGGTTGTCATGCGCATTGTTGGCCCGGGGAATCCAACTCACAAGAGGGCATGGGGAGTTGTGGCCCGGCCCTGGCCCGAACACCCCAGGTCCACGGGGTCACCACCAGTACGCGGGATAGCGCACCGCCCCCCGCCGCGCCCTCGACGCGGCCATCCCGGCCAGTACCAGCAGCATCGCCGCCCCGGCCAACAGCGGCACGAACCGCACCGGATCCGGCGCCTGGAGGACCACCACCACCGTGGTCGCCGCAGCCGGCGAATGCGGGGTCCGGGCCAGGGTCATGACCCCCACCGCGACGCCCGCCGCCAGCGCGGCCACCCACGGCGCCCGCCCCAGCAGCGCGAGCCCGAGATAGCCGACCGCCGCGCACAGCAGGTGCCCGGCGACGACGCTGCGCGGCTGGGCCAGCGGGAGCGCGGGGACCCCGTAGACGATCGCCGCGCTCGCCGCGATCGGCGGGATCAGCACCGGCTCGCGCAGCAGCGCGCCGATGCCCACGAGCGTCAGCAGCGCGACCGCCGCCACCCCTCCGCTGTGCAGGGCGGCCGTCCGCGCGGGGGACGCCGGCGCGGGCGCCCGCCCCGCTAAGGCCCGCAGGGCGGCGCGACCGGGCTCCCCGCCGATCCGACGGGTACGCGTATCCACACTCATGACGGCCAGATCTACGCCGCCCCCGCATACCGGACCTATACGTCGGCCCTACACGCCAAGGCCTTCGAAGCCACGGCGGCGCCACACCACCTGACAACCGAGGGTTGACGCCCTACCTAGTGTCAACCTAGGGTTGCATCCATGACGAACCCTTCCGTGGAACCCGTTCGCATGACCAACCCGGTCCGCCTCGACGACCTGATCGAGGCCATCAAGAAGGTCCACACCGACACCCTCGAACAGCTCAGCGGCGCCGTCGTCGCGGCCGAGCACCTCGGGGACGTCGCGGACCACCTCATCGGCCACTTCGTCGACCAAGCCCGCCGCTCCGGCGCCTCCTGGACCGACATCGGCCGCAGCATGGGCGTCACCCGCCAGGCCGCCCAGAAGCGCTTCGTCCCCAAGGCCGACAAGGAGGGCGAGGCCGCCATGGACCCGAACCAGGGTTTCGGCCGCTTCACCCCCCGCGCCCGCAACGTCGTCGTGACCGCGCAGGAGGAGGCCCGCAAGGCGGGCAACACCGAGATCCGCACCGAGCACCTCCTGCTCGGTCTGCTCGCCGAGCCCGAGGGCCTCGCCATGGTCGTCCTGCGCGCGCAGGGCGTCGCCCCCGAGGACGTCCGCGCGGCCGCCACGGCCCACCTGCCCGAACGGGTCGCGGAGGTCCCCGACCTGGTGCCCTTCGACGCCTCCGCCAAGAAGGCCCTGGAACTCACCTTCCGCGAGGCGCTGCGCCTGGGCCACAACTACGTCGGCACCGAACACCTCCTGCTCGCCCTCCTCGAACAGGAGGACGGCGACGGCGTACTGAGCGCCGTACTCGGCGTCGACAAGGCCGCCGCCGAGGCCGAACTCAACGCGCTCCTGGCCCCCATCGTCGGCGCGGACGGGCCGGCGCGGGAGTCGTGACGACGGGGTCGGCCACGTCGTACCGCTTCACGTAGGCACCGAGGAAGGCCTGGAGGGTGGCGACGGCGGGGATCGCGATCAGCGCCCCGACGGCTCCCATCAGGGCGGTGCCCGCGACGACCGAGCCGAAGGCCACGGCCGGATGGATGTCGACGGTCTTCGCGGTCAGCTTGGGTTGCAGCACGTAGTTCTCGAACTGCTGGTAGACCACCACGAATCCGAGCACGTACAGCGCGTACCAGGGATTGACCGTGAAGGCGATCAGGATCGGCAGCGCGCCCGCCAGGTAGGTGCCGATGGTGGGGATGAACTGGGACACCAGCCCCACCCACACCGCGAGCGCGGGCGCGTACGGCACGTCCAGGATCGCGAAGAGGACGTAGTGCGCGATCCCGGAGATCAGCGCCATCAGGCCCCGGGAATAGAGGTAGCCGCCGGTCTTGGCGACGGCGATCTCCCAGGCCCGCAGGACCTCCGCCTGCTTCGCGGGCGGCAGGACGGAGCACAGCGCGCGCCGCAGGCGGGGCCCGTCGGCGGCGAAGTAGAAGGAGAACAGACCGACCGTCAACAGCCGGAAGAGCCCACCGAGCACGGTGGTGGACACGTCGAGCACTCCGCTCGCGCTGTTCTGTACGTACTTCTGGAGCCAGTCGGAGTGCAGCAGGCTGTCCTGGATCTCCAGCCGGGACAGCTGGGTGTGGAACGTCGCGTTGATCGAGTCGATCACCGAGTCGAGGTAGCGCGGGAAGCTCGCGACCATGGAGACGATCTGCCCGGCGAGCATCGATCCGAGCAGCGTGACGAAGCCGGCCGCCGCCACGAACACGATGAGGAACACCAGGAAGGTGGCGAACCCGCGACGCATGCCGCGGGCCGCCATCCGGGCCACGGCCGGCTCCACGGCGAGCGCCAGGAAGAACGCGATCAGGATGTTGAGCAGCAGCCCGACCAGCTGGTGGAAGGCCCAACTGCCGAGCTGGAAGCAGGCCACGAGGGCCAGTACGAGGATCACCGCGCGCGGCAGCCAGCCCGGCATCCGGGCCTCCGCCTGCGCCCCGCCGGGTACCCGACGGCCGGGCCCGCCGGGGCCGGCCGGGTCCGGCGGCCAGGGCGGCGTCGGACCGGGAGCGCCGGGGGCGTCCGCCGCCCGCGCGGTTCCGGGGGCGGCCGTCGCGTCCTCGCGGGCCCGGCCTCGCGGGCGGGTCGTCTCGTCTCTCGCTGCCACGCCGCCCAGTCTGTCCCACCGGCCGCCCGAACCACGAAATCGACGAATTCCACGCGACGGCGGCTCGCGCGGCGGCCGTGCGGCGGCCCGTTCAGCGCAGCGTGGCGGGCACGTCCATCGCGGAACACACCGCGCGCCACACGTCCTTGGTCTCCCAGCCCGCTTCGAGCGCCTGGTGGACGGTGAGTCCGCCGAGTTCGGCCATCACGTGGTCCCGGGCGAAGGAGTCGGCGTAGGAGGCACCGAAGTGCTCCGCCATCCGCTCCCAGAAAATCGTCAACCGCATGCCCCCAGTATCCCGCTCCGGAGAGTGCACCGGTCCCGTTCGCCCCTCCCGGCCCGCGTCCGGCGTCCTACGGTTTCTGGCATGCCTGGAGACGAAGCCTCCCCGCTGGCCCGCGCCGAGCAGTTCATCTGGCTCACGGCCCGCGTGCTGGAGCAGCGCCGGTTCGCGTTCCACTTCCTCGGCGGTGACGCCGACCCGGTCGACGCGGCCCTCGGCGCGTACCTGGGGGGCGACGGCGGCTACGGGCACGCGCTCGACCCGGACCTGCGCGGCCCCCTGAGCCAGCCCCTGCACACGGCGCACGCCCTGCGGATCCTCGACGGCCTCGGCCGCTGCGCGGGCCGGCGCGTCGAGCGGCTGTGCCACCACCTGACCCTCGTCTCGACCTCCGACGGGGCGCTGCCCCTGGTCGTGCCCGCCCCGCGCGCCTACCCGGCGGCCCCGTACCACCCGGTGCGCGACGACCCGCCGGGCGAGCTGCTGACGACGGGCCCGGTCGTGGGCGTCCTGCACCGCAACCGGATCTGGCACGCGTGGCTGTTCCGGGCGACGGACTTCTGCTGGGAGCGCGTCGAGACGCTGCGCCACGCGCACCCGTACGAGGTCCAGAGCGCGGTCGCGTTCCTCGACGGCGTACCCGACCGGGCCCGCGCGACGGCGGCCGCGGACCGGCTGGGCCGGCTCGTGCGCGAGCGGCGCCTGGCGGTGCTGGACCCGGCCCGCGGCGAGGAGTACCCGCCCTCCCCCGGCTACGCCCCCGGCGAGCTGCTCTTCCCGCACGACTACGCCCGCCGTCCGGAGTCGCTGGCCCGGGGCTGGTTCACCGACGAGGAGATGCGGCGCTCGCTGGACTTCCTCGTGGCGGAGCAGCGGCCGGACGGCGGCTGGCCGGTACGCCGCCGGGCCTGGGCCCCGGGCAGCTCCCTGGAGCGCCGCCCGATCGCCACCCTGGAGGCCCTGCTGACACTCCGGTCGTACGGTCGCCCCCTCGGCCCGGCGAAGGCCTCCCAAGAGACGACCTAGCCCCCCAGCGCCCGCACGCCCGCCGTGACCACGACGGCCGCCGCGACGACGACGAGGAACGGGGCCCGCAGCAGCAGGGCGACCCCGGCGGCGGCGAGCCCGGCGGCGCGGGCGTCGAGGACGAGCGCGCTGCCGGTGCTGAACGTCTGCTGGGCGGTGAGCGCCGCGAGCAGCGCGACGGGCAGCAGGGCGGCCAGCCTGCGCACGACCGGCCGCTCCAGGGCGGCGGCGGGCACGAGCAGTCCGGCGAGCTTGACGGCGTAGCAGCCGACGACGGTGAGCCCGATGGCGATCCAGACGTTCACGGGCGGCGTCCCTTCATCCACAGCACGACCGGCGCGGCGAGCGCGGCGACCAGTACGGGAACCCCGGCGGGCAGCACCGGCAGGAAGCCCAGTCCGAGCACCAGGGCGAGGGCCGCGACGGCCCGTTCGGTGGCGGTCTTGAGCATCGGCGCGAGCAGGGCCAGGAAGACGGCGGGTCCGGCGGCGTCCAGTCCCCAGGCGTTGGTGTCGCCGATGGCCTCGGCGCCGAGCGCGCCGAGCAGGGTGGTCAGGTTCCACAGGACGTAGAGGGAGAGCCCGGTGACGGTGAACCCGAGCCGGGCCGACTTCCGGTCGCCCTGGGCGAGGGCCACGGCGGTGGTCTCGTCGATCACCCAGTGCGCGGCGAAGGGCTTCGCCGCGCGGGGCAGCGCCAGCAGCTGGGACAGCCGCAGTCCGTAGAAGGCGTTGCGGGTGCCGAGGAAGAAGGCGCCGGCGGCGGCGGTGAAGGGGTTGCCGCCCGCCGCGAGGGCTCCGACCAGCGCGAACTGCGAGGCTCCGGTGAAGACCAGCAGGCTCAGCGCGCAGGCCTGCAGGGTGCTGATGCCGGCTCCGGCGGCGGTCACGCCGAACGCGAAGCCCGACAGTCCGACGGCCACCCCCACGCCGAGCGCGTCCCGTATGACGGCGGCGCGCGGCCGACCGGCGTCGACCCCGACGGGGGTCTCCTGTGTCACGATCCGTTGTTCTCCCACGCGGCCGAACGTACGGGGGCCGGTGGGTCGGGGTCTTGTACGTTCTTGCACGTTCCTGCACGCCGGGGCGCGCGCACCGGCGCGCGGAGCCCGAGGGGCAGCCCCGCCCCGGCTCAGCCTTCGGTGGCCCGTTCCCGGCGGTAGGCGCCCGGCGGGACGCCCACGATGCGGGTGAAGTGCCGGTTCAGGTGCGGCTGGTCCGTGAAGCCGACGGCGACGGCCGCCTCCGCCGGGGCCGTGCCCGCGTCGAGGAGCCTGCGCGCCCGCCGGACCCGGGCGTCGGTGAGCCAGGTGTGGGGCGGCATCCCGTAGCGCGCCCGGAAGGCCCGCAGCAGGGCGAAGGGGCTCGTGCCCAGCTCCGCCGCGAGCTGCTCCAGCGAGGGCGGCTGCGCCATCCGCCCCTCCAGCACCGCCCGCGCCCGTTCGGCGTCGGCGGTGCCCGCGCCCCGGACCGTACGGGCGGGCAGCGGTCCCGCGTGCCGGCCGAGCATCCGCGCCACCACGCCCCGTAGCAGGGTGTCGGCGGCCAGCGCGTTGCCCGCCTCGGCGGCCCGGTGCACCTCGGCGATCGCCCGCGCGGCCCGCGCGTCGGCGACCATGTCGGCGGTGAAGCCCGGGGTGCCGCGCAGCGTGCCCAGCTCGGCGGCGACCTCGGTGATCAGGGCGCGGGAGGGGTAGAGGGTGGCGTAGGCCCAGCCCTCGGGCACGCCGGCGCGGGCCGAGTGGGGGACCTCCGGGTTGATCAGGACGACGCTGCCGGGGCCGGCCCGCACGGCTCCGCCGGGCAGCCCGATCTCCTCGACGCCGCCGGTGACGGCCGCGATGACGTACCCGTCGTGGGCGTGGCGCGGGAAGGTGTGGCGTACGTAGTGGGCGCGCAGCAGGTCGAGGCCCGGCAGCTGGGCGTACCGCCAGTGCCGTGCCCATTCCCCGTTCCCCTCGGCGCTCCCCATGACCCCATTCTGCGCCCCGGCCGGCGAGGGCGTTTCCCCAGGTCCGGGGCGTTGTCGGTGGGCGGGTGCAGGATGGGGGGATGGCACGCTCCGCGCTCGACTCGTTCTCTCCCGCGACCCGCTCCTGGTTCTCGGGGGCCTTCGACGCGCCGACGGCCGCGCAGGAGGGCGCCTGGGCCGCGATCGGGCAGGGGTCGGACGTCCTGGTCGTGGCGCCGACCGGCTCCGGCAAGACGCTGGCCGCCTTCCTCGCCGCCCTGGACCGGCTGGCGTCGACCCCGCCGCCCGCCGAGGCGAGGAAGCGCTGCCGGGTGCTGTACGTGTCGCCACTGAAGGCGCTCGCGGTCGACGTGGAGCGCAACCTGCGCAGTCCCCTGACGGGGATCCGGCAGGAGTCGGCGCGGCTCGGTCTGCCCGAGCCCGATGTCCGCGTGGGGATCCGTTCGGGGGACACCCCGCCCGCCGAGCGCCGCGCGCTGTCGACGCGACCGCCGGACATCCTGATCACCACGCCGGAGTCGCTGTTCCTGATGCTGACCTCGTCGGCCCGGGAGGCGCTGGCCGGGGTGGAGACGGTGATCCTGGACGAGGTGCACGCGGTCGCCGGGACCAAGCGGGGCGCCCATCTGGCGTTGTCCCTGGAGCGGTTGGACGAGTTGTTGCCGCGTCCCGCCCGCCGGATCGGCCTGTCGGCGACGGTCCGGCCGGTCGAGGAGGTGGCGCGCTACCTCGCGCCGCGCGGCCGGGTGGAGATCGTGCAGCCGCCGTCCACCAAGGAGTTCGACCTGTCGGTGGTCGTACCCGTGGAGGACATGGGCGAGTTGGGCGGCTCCCCGGCCTCCGAGGGCCGCGAGGGCGGCGACAGGCCGTCGATCTGGCCGCAGGTGGAGGAGCGGATCGCGGATCTCGTCCAGGCGCACCGTTCGACGATCGTGTTCGCCAACTCCCGCCGTCTCGCGGAGCGGCTGTGCAACCGGCTCAACGAGATCGCGTACGAGCGGGCGACGGGCGAGGTCCTCGGCGAGGGGGCGCCGCCGCCCGCCGAGATCATGGCGCAGTCGGGCGGCGCGCAGGGCGCCCCGCCGCTGCTGGCCCGCGCCCACCACGGATCGGTGTCCAAGGAGCAGCGGGCGCTGGTCGAGGAGGATCTGAAGGCGGGCCGGCTGCCGGCCGTGGTGGCGACGTCGAGCCTGGAGCTGGGCATCGACATGGGCGCCGTCGATCTGGTGGTGCAGGTGGAGTCGCCGCCCTCGGTGGCCTCCGGGCTCCAGCGGGTGGGTCGCGCCGGGCACCAGGTGGGCGCGGTCTCCACGGGGGTGGTGTTCCCGAAGTACCGGGGGGACCTGGTGCAGGCGGCGGTGGTCACCGAGCGGATGCGGGTGGGGGCGATCGAGTCGCTGCGCATCCCCTCCAATCCGCTGGACGTGCTGGCCCAGCAGCTCGTCGCGATGACGGCGATGGACACCTGGCAGCTGGACGACCTGCTGGCCCTGGTGCGGCGGGCCGCCCCGTTCGCGGCGCTGCCCGAATCGGCGTTCACGGCGGTGCTGGACATGCTGGCGGGCCGCTATCCCTCGGACGCGTTCGCCGAGTTGAGACCCCGCGTGGTGTGGGACCGGGTGGCGGGGACGATCACCGGCCGGCCGGGCGCCCAGCGCCTCGCGGTCACCTCCGGCGGCACCATCCCCGACCGGGGACTCTTCGGCGTCTTCCTCGCGGGCTCCGACCCGAAGAAGGGCGGCGGCCGGGTCGGCGAGCTGGACGAGGAGATGGTCTACGAGTCCCGCGTGGGCGACGTGTTCACCCTCGGCACCACCTCGTGGCGGATCGAGGACATCACCCGCGACCGGGTCCTGGTCACCCCGGCGCCCGGGGTGCCGGGCCGGCTGCCGTTCTGGAAGGGCGACCAGTTGGGCCGCCCCCTCGAACTGGGCCGCGCCGTCGGCGCGTTCCTGCGCGAGCTGGGCGGTCTGAGCGCCGAGGACGCCCGGCTGCGCCTCCTGGCGGCGGGCCTGGACGCCTGGGCCTCGGAGAACGTGCTCGCGTACCTCGCCGAGCAGCGCGAGGCCTGCGGACACGTACCGGACGACCGGACCATCGTCGTGGAGCGCTTCCGTGACGAGCTGGGCGACTGGCGGGTGGTGGTCCACTCGCCGTTCGGCGCGCAGGTGCACGCCCCGTGGGCGCTGGCCCTCGGCGCCCGCCTCGCCGAGCGGTACGGGATGGACGCCCAGGTCATGCACGCCGATGACGGCATCGTGCTGCGCCTGCCGGACGCGGACCTGCTCGGCATGGACCTCCTCGACCACGACCCGGCGCAGGTGGCCGCGCGATCCTTCGAGTTCGACGACGGACAGGCCCCGCTGGGCGCCGCCGACGTCACCTTCGACCAGGGCGAGGTCGCCGGGATCGTCACCGACCAGGTCGGCGGCTCGGCCCTGTTCGCCTCCCGCTTCCGCGAGTGCGCCGCCCGCGCGCTGCTGCTGCCGCGCCGCAACCCCGGCAAGCGCACACCGCTGTGGCAGCAGCGCCAGCGTGCCGCGCAACTGCTCCAGGTGGCTTCCGAGTTCGGCTCGTTCCCGATCGTGCTGGAGGCCGTACGGGAGTGCCTCCAGGACGTGTTCGACGTACCGGGGCTCACGGAGCTGATGGGCGACGTCGAGGCCCGCCGGGTGCGCCTGGTCGAGGTCACCACCCCGGAGCCCTCCCCCTTCGCCCGTTCCCTCCTGTTCGGTTACGTCGCCCAGTTCCTCTACGAGGGGGACTCCCCGCTCGCCGAGCGCAGGGCGGCGGCGCTGTCGCTGGACTCCCGGCTGCTCGCCGAGCTGCTCGGCCAGGCGGAGCTGCGCGAACTGCTCGACGCCGAGGTACTGGAGGAGTTGGAGCGGGAGCTCCAGTGGCTCACCGATGACCGGCGCGCCAAGGACGCCGAGTCGGTGGCGGACCTGCTGCGCCTGCTGGGCCCGCTCACGGAGGCGGAGCTCGCCGCGCGGGGCGCGGAGCCGGACTGGGCCGCGTCCCTGGGCGCGGCGCGGCGGGCCATCCGGGTCCGGATCGGCGGGGCGGACCACTGGGCCGCGGTGGAGGACGCGGGCCGGCTGCGGGACGCGCTGGGCACGGCGCTGCCGGTCGGGGTGCCGGAGGCGTTCACCGAGCCGGTGAAGGACCCGCTGGGCGACCTCCTGGCCCGGTACGCCCGTACGCACGGACCGTTCACCACCGCCGCCGTGGCCGCCCGCTTCGGCCTCGGCGCGGCGGTGACGGAGGGCGCGCTGCACCGACTCGCGGCGGCGGGCCGGGTGGTGCAGGGCGAGTTCCATCCGGCGGGCATCGGCCAGGAGTGGTGTGACGCGGCGGTGCTGCGCAGGCTGCGCCGCCGGTCGCTGGCCGCGCTGCGCCAGGAGCTGGAGCCGGTCCCGCCGGCCTCGTTGGCCACCTTCCTGCCGCAGTGGCAGCACCTGGGCGGGGGCCTGCGCGGGATCGACGGCCTGGCCCGCGCGGTGGAGCAGCTCCAGGGCGCCCCGGTGCCGGCGTCGGCGCTGGAGCGGCTGGTGCTGCCGTCGCGCGTGGCGGGCTACGCCCCGGGCCTGCTGGACGAGCTGACCACCAGCGGGGAGGTGGTGTGGGCGGGCGCGGGGGCCCTGCCGGGCAAGGACGGCTGGATCTCCCTCTACCTGGCGGAGGCGGCCCCCCTGCTGCTGCCCGAGCCGCACCCGCTGGAGCTGTCCGAGCTGCACCGGGCGGTCCTCGACGCCCTCTCCGGGGGGTACGGGCTGTTCTTCCGCCAGCTCACCGACGCCGTGCGGGCCCGCCACCCGGAGGCCTCGGACCTGGCCCTGTCCACGGCCCTGTGGGACCTCGCCTGGTCCGGCCGGCTGACGAACGACAGCCTGGCCCCGCTGCGTTCCCTGCTGGGCTCGGGCCGCACGGCCGGCGCGACCGCCCACCGGGCCCGGCGTACGGTGCCGCGCGGCCGGTACGGCACCCTGGGGGCGACGGTGACCCGCAGCGGCCCGCCCACGGTCTCCGGCCGCTGGTCGCTGCTGCCGGCGCCCGCCCCCGATCCGACGCACCGCGCCCACGCCCTGGCCCGTACGCTCCTGGACCGCCACGGCGTGGTCACGCGGGGCGCCGTCGCGGCGGAGGGCGTCGAGGGCGGTTTCAGCGCGGTCTACCGGATCCTGTCGGCGTTCGAGGACAGCGGGCAGGCCCGGCGCGGCTATGTGGTGGAGGGGCTGGGCGCGGCCCAGTTCGCCATGGACGGGGCGGTGGACCGGCTCCGGGCCGCCGAGCGGACCCCTCCCCCGCTGGCGGCGGTGGTCCTGGCGGCGGCCGATCCGGCGAACGCGTACGGGGCGGCCCTGCCCTGGCCGGAGCCTCCCGCCGGGGCCACGCACAAGCCGGGCCGCAAGGCGGGCTCGCTGGTGGTCCTCGTCGACGGGGAGCTGACCCTGTACCTGGAGCGCGGCGGCAAGACCCTGCTGGCGTGGCCGGAGCCGGGCGATCCACGTCTCGCGGCGGCCACGGCGGCGCTGGTGACGGCCTCGCGTACGGGCGCGCTGCCGACGCTGACGGTGGAGCGGATCAACGCGGCGGCGGCCCTGACCTCGCCTTTCGGCTCCGCCCTGGAGACGGCCGGCTTCCACGCCACCCCGAGAGGGCTGCGGCTGCGCGATTGAGCACCCGCGAATGAGCGCCCCGATTGAGCACGTCAGGCGGTATCGGCCGCGCATCGGATGTCTTGGGCATGTCACGAAACCGTCGCCGGTCGCCCGTAAGAGGTCCTCAGGACGACCGAAGCGCTTATCCGTGCTTTATCAAGGTGATCACACACGTCGCAGACGACGCCGTGGAACGCACCACCACCATGGGGGACAAGAAAAGTGAGCACCTTCACCATGCGCAAAACCACTCTGGGCACGATCGGCCTGGCCGTCGCCGGCACCCTCGTCCTGACGGGCTGCAAGGACGGCAACGAAGAGCTGATCTCGGACCGGCCGTCCGCCCCGGCGACGGCCGCCCCGTCCTCCGCCGCATCCTCCGCCCCGTCCGCCACGTCCGCCCCCTCCGCTGCCCCCAGTACGGACGCGAGCGCGCCGGCCGCCGGCGCGGGCGGCGTCGCGAAGCCGGGCCAGGTCTTCAAGATCGGCGAGAGCGCGACGGTCCCCTTCAGCTACGGCAGCAACAAGGGCGGCCAGATCGCCCTCACCGTCACCGCGATCGAGCAGGGCAACCCGGCCGACCTGGACGTGCTCAAGCTCGGCGACAAGGTCAAGGGGATGATCCCCTACTACATCCGTTACTCGATCAAGAACACCGGCACGACGGACCTGTCGTACTCCACCGTGGGCCACATCAAGGGCCTGCTCGGGGACGGCTCCGAGGCGCAGGGCGTCTCGATCATCGGCAAGTTCGAGAAGTGCCCGAACGAGTCGCTGCCCAAGGGCTTCACCAACGGTCGGACGCAGACCAGCTGCGCCGTGGCCCTCGCCCCCTCCGCCCAGACGAAGGTCTCCGGCGCCCAGTACTGGGGCGACCCGTACAACTCGCTGAACAACAACAAGGAACTCGTCTGGAAGTAGGCGCCGGCGCCTCTCCGCTGACTGAACCCTCCGACGGAACCCGATGGAACCCGACGCAACCCCCGTGGCGACGACCCGCCGCAGGGGTTGCGCCGTCCCCGGCCCCGTCCCCGGAGCGACAATGGCACCGTGCCCGAAGGAGACAGCGTCCACCGCGCGGCGGCCCGCCTGCACGCCGCCCTCGCCGGCAGACCCTTGACCGTCACCGACCTGCGCGTCCCCCGCTTCGCCACCGCCGACCTCACCGGCCGCACCACCCTCGACGTCACCCCGCGCGGCAAGCACCTCCTCGCCCGCATCGAAGGCGGCCTCACCCTCCACAGCCACCTGCGCATGGACGGCGCCTGGCACGTCTTCGCCGCCGGCCAGAAGTGGCACGGCGGCCCCGCCCACGAGATCCGGGCCGTCCTGGCCACCGCCGACGCCACCGCCGTCGGTTACCGCCTCCCCGTCCTGGAACTGCTGCGCACCTCGGACGAGGCCCGCGTCGTGGGCCACCTCGGCCCCGACCTCCTCGGCCCCGACTGGGACCCCGCCCGCGCCGCCGCGAACCTCCTGGCCGACCCCGAGCGCCCCCTCGGCGAGGCCCTGCTCGACCAGCGCAACCTGGCGGGCATCGGCAACGTGTACAAGGCCGAGCTCTGCTTCCTGGCCCAGGTCACCCCCTGGACCGCGGTCGGGGCGCTCCCCGACCCGCCGGCCACCCTCCCACGCCTGGCCTCCGCCGCGCAGCGCCTGCTGGCCGCGAACATCGGCGACACCGGCCGGCGCGGCCACCGCAACACCACCGGCAGCCTCCGCCCCGGCCAAGAGCTGTTCGTCTACGGCCGCGCCCACCGCCCCTGCCTGCGCTGCGGAACCCCGATCCGCGAAGCTCCCCAGGACGACCGCCCCACCTACTGGTGCCCCCGCTGCCAACACGGCCCGACCCCCTGAGGGTCCCGCCCACGGACCGCGCAGCACAGTTGACGCCCCGTCAGATCTGCTCGTACGGTCCCCGCATGCCCACACCCACCGCCTCGTACGACCTCACCGGCCGCACCGCGCTCGTCACGGGAGCCGCCGGCGGCATAGGCCGCGCCACCGCCCGACTCCTCGCCGGCGCCGGCGCGGCCGTGCACTGCGCGGACCGCGACGAGCGGGGCCTCGCCGAAACCGTCGCTCTGATCGCCGGTGCCGGCGGCGTCGCCCGCGCCCACCGCCTCGACGTCACCGACCGGGCCGCCCTGCGGGCCGCCGTCACGGCCGCCGGACCCCTCGACATCACCGCCGCCATCGCGGGCGTCATGCACACCAGCAGCGTCCTGGACACCACCGACGAGGACCTCGATCGGATCCTGGACATCAACTTCAAGGGCGTCCTGCGCACCTGCCAGGAAGCCGTCCGCGCCATGATCGCCGCCGGCCGACCCGGCTCGGTGATCACGATGGCCTCCGGCGCCGTGGACGCCGCCCAGCCCGGCCTGCTCTGCTACAGCGCGGCCAAGGCCGCCGTGGTCCAGCTGACCAAGACCCTCGCCACGGAGAGCGGCCCGCACGGCATCCGCGTCAACGCGGTCGCCCCCGGGTGGATCCGTACCCCCATGACCGCCCGCCACAGCCCCGAGGTCCGGCAGCGGACCGAGGCGGCCATGGTCCGCATGTCTCCGCTCGGGCGGGTCGGTGAGCCGGAGGACATCGCGCAAGCGGTTCTCTACCTGGCCTCCGACGCCTCTTCGTTCATGACGGGGCAGATCCTTCGCCCGAACGGGGGAGTCTCGATGCCCTGGTGACGCGCCGGACCTCGGTGACGCCCCGGGCCCTGGTGACGCCCCGGACCCCGGTGACGCCCCGACCCTCGCCGTGGCTCCCGCCCGCCGCCCGCCACGGCGTGCAGTGCACCGGCAGCAGTCCCAGCCCCCAGCCGCCCGCGGCCACCGCGGCCTCCACGGGCCCGGCCTCGGCGGGCGCCAGCGCGAGCCTCAGCACGGCCCACCACCAGAGCACGCCCACGGCCACCGCGAGGGCCACGGTCGGGGGTATGTGTTGTAACCGCCGCACGGCGACCTCCCAGCGGGCCGGTTCCCGGACGGCTTCATCCTCCCCCACCACCCCCGCGCCCGCACCCGAACACGGGCCGAAGGCCCCCCAGCCGTCGGCCCCGGACGGCAAGAAGCCCCGGCCGGTGCTCACGCACCACCCGGGGCTCCCGCCACACTCACACGCTCACGTGTGCGCTCAAGCGGCTACGACGTTCACCGCGTCCACGGGTGCCTTGATGGTCACCCGCTCGGGTCCGCCCGCGACCGAGGCCACGGAGACCGAATTGAGCATCGGGCGCACCGGTGCCGGCACCGGTTCGCTTGCGGCGGCCGACTGCGCAAGCTCCGCCAGCGACAGCTCGTCACTGACTTCGCGCATCAGCTCGGACATCCGTACGTCCAACGCGTCGCAGATCGCGGAGAGCAGCTCGGAGGATGCCTCCTTCTGCCCCCGCTCCACCTCGGAGAGATAGCCGAGCGAAACTCGGGCGGACGAGGAGACTTCGCGCAGAGTACGGCCCTGGCGCTGGCGCTGCCGACGCAGCACGTCACCCAGCAGGCGACGGAGCAGAATCATCGGTGGCTCCCTCCTCTGACCGTGTAGCCGTAACCTTCACGCCCCACCGTACCGCCTCGCGCCGCGGCCGTGCGGGGAGCGATGTCGTGTTCACTCAGGGCTGCAAACATCAAATCCCCCCGTTCTGTTCCGTATCCTGCCCCCGCAGATTCTCGCGGAGTTCGCTCGAGAGGAGTTCGAGCACTGTCCGTGCACTCTCCCTACGGATTTCCGCACGGGAGCCGTTCAACCGCAGACGGACCGTTTTCCTGCCCGCCGGCCCCGCCACGGCCACGAAAACCGTGCCCACCGGCTGCCCGTCCTGAGGGTCGGGACCGGCCACTCCCGTCGTCGCGATCCCCCACGATGCGCCCAGCGCACGCCGGACTCCGACGGCCATCTCCTCCGCGACCTGCGCGTTCACCGCGCCTTCGGCGGCCAGCAGGCCCGCGTCCACACCCAGCACCAGATGCTTCAGCTCCGTGGCGTAGGCGGTCACCGAACCGCGGAAGGAACGGGAGGCCCCGGGCACCGCCGTCAGCTCGGCGGCCACCAGCCCACCGGTCAGCGACTCCGCCACCGCCAGCGTCTGGTCACTCTCCGCGAGCAACCGCAGTACTTCTCCGGCCACTCGCGCACCGGCTTCCCCCGCTCGCGCGGCGTCCGGCGTCTCCCCCGCCCCGTATGTCACCTCGCGGCCCGCTCCGCGGCCAATCCGGCCCGGCGCAGCACCACGGCCTGCCGTACGTAGTCCAGACCCGTGACGACGGTCAGCACGACGGCGAGGGCCATGACCCAGAACCGCAGGGTCGCCAGCGGCCCGGTCAGCGCGAGCACGTACATGCCCACCGCCGTGCCCTGTGCCAGGGTCTTGAGCTTGCCGCCCCGACTGGCCGGGATCACCCCGTACCGGATCACCAGGAAGCGCATCAGCGTGATCCCGAGCTCCCGCCCGAGGATCACCCCGGTCACCCACCAGGGGAGGTCTCCCAGCAGCGACAGACAGATCAGCGCCGACCCCATGATCGCCTTGTCGGCGATAGGGTCGGCGATCTTCCCGAAGTCCGTGACCAGGTTGTAGGTCCGGGCCAGGTGCCCGTCGAAGATGTCGGTGATCATCGCGACGGCGAAGGCCGCCCACGCCCAGGCCCGCCATACGGGGTCATAGCCCCCGTCGGCGAGCAGCAGCAGGACGAATCCCGGCACGAGGACGAGCCGGATCATCGTCAGGATGTTCGCGATGTTCCACAGGCTGGCCTGATTGACGGCCGCAGCCCCGAGCTTCGCGCCGGGCACGGGCCGGCGGCCTGTCCCGCCCGCCGCAGATGCCGGGACTCCGGTCATCCGGCCGCCTCCTCAAGATCCACGCCCAGCGGCTCCGCCACCAGGTCCACACCGAGGGTGCCGACCACCTTCGCCGTGACGATACGCCCCGGGACCAGGCCCGTGCCGTCCGTGAAGACGACCTGGCCGTCGGTTTCCGGCGCCTGGTGGGCGGCGCGCCCGTAGGCGCCCTCGCCGTCCTCGTCGAGGGACTCGACCGACTCGACGAGTACCTCCAGGGTCTCCCCGATCCGCTCCTCGGCGCGCTGCGAGGTGAGTTCCTCGGCCAGGCGCTGCATGTGGGCGAGGCGCTCGGCGATCGTGTCCGCGTCCAGCTTGTTGTCGTAGGTGACGGCCTCGGTGCCGTCCTCGTCGGAGTAGCCGAAGACCCCGATGGCGTCGAGGCGGGCGTGGGTGAGGAAACGCTCCAGCTCGGCGAAGTCCGCCTCGCTCTCGCCGGGGAAGCCGACGATGAAGTTGGAGCGGACGCCGGCCTGCGGGGCCTTGGAGCGGATGGTGTCCAGCAGCTCCAGGAAGCGGTCGGTGTCGCCGAAGCGGCGCATGGCGCGCAGCACGTCGGGGGCCGAGTGCTGGAACGACAGGTCGAAGTACGGCACGACCTTGGGCGTCGAGGTCAGGACGTCGATCAGGCCGGGGCGCATCTCGGCGGGCTGGAGGTAGCTGACGCGGACGCGCTCGATGCCGTCGACGGCGGCCAGCTCGGGCAGCAGCGTCTCCAGCAGGCGGATGTCGCCGAGGTCCTTGCCGTACGAGGTGTTGTTCTCGGAGACCAGCATGATCTCCTTGACGCCCTGCTCGGCGAGCCAGCGCGTCTCGCCCAGCACGTCACTGGGGCGGCGCGAGATGAACGAGCCGCGGAAGGACGGGATGGCGCAGAAGGAGCAGCGGCGGTCGCAGCCGGAGGCGAGCTTGACCGAGGCGACCGGGCTCTTGTCCAGGCGGCGGCGCAGGGGCGCGCGCGGGCCGGAGGCGGGCGCGAGCCCGTCGGGCAGGTCGGCGGGGGCCTCGGCCGGCTCCTCGGCGGGGGTCTGCGCGTGACCGGGCAGGGCCACGTCGGCCCGCTGGCGCTCGGCGGGGCTGATCGGCAGCAGCTTGCGCCGGTCGCGCGGGGTGTGGGCCTCGACGCTGCCACCGCTGAGGATGGTCTGGAGGCGGTTGGAGATGTCGGCGTAGTCGTCGAAACCGAGGACTCCGTCGGCCTCGGGAAGCGCTTCGGCGAGTTCCTTGCCGTAGCGCTCGGCCATGCAGCCGACGGCGACGACGGCCTGGGTCTTGCCGTGATCCTTGAGATCGTTGGCTTCCAGCAGGGCGTCTACGGAGTCCTTCTTCGCGGCTTCGACGAAGCCACAGGTGTTGACGACGGCGACGTCCGCGTCGGCGGCGTCCTCGACGAGCTCCCAGCCATCCGCCGCCAAGCGGCCTGCGAGCTCCTCCGAGTCCACCTCGTTACGGGCGCAGCCAAGAGTGACAAGGGCGACGGTACGGCGTTCGGGCATGGACTCAAGACTACTTCGTCCCGGCGCCGGCCCCCGCCTCACGTCCCCCCACACCAAGATCCCCGGGGCCGGCGGGCGGTGCCGCGCGGGATCCCGGGGATTTGGAATTCGTCGTTCCGTGCTGGTCAGCCCGCCTGGGCCTGGTCCTCGCTCGGGTCGTCCTTGGTGTAGGTGAGACGTTCGACCTGTCCCGGCTGGAAGTCGTCCTTGATCTCCTTGCCGTTCACGAACAGCTTGACGGCCCCGGCGTCGCCGAGCACGAGGTCGACGGACTCCTTGTCGGTGAAGGTCTTCGACTCGCCCTGCGCGAGGGTGCCGTCGAAGAGGAGTCGGCCGCTGTGGTCCTTCGCGGAGATCCAGCTCTCGCCGGTGTCGGCCGTCAGGACGACGGTGACGAGGTCCTTGGGAGCCGCCGCGATGGCGCTGTCCGAGGGCTCCGGCTTGGGTGCGGGCGGGGTCGGGCGGGAGAGTCGGCCGGCTTGCCCGCGGGCTGGCGGGGCTGCGCCGGCTTCCCGGCCGGCCGGGCCGAGGCGGAGCCCTCCGCGACGGGTCGCTTGCCGCTGTCGTCGCCACCGCTGAAGGCGGTGAAGCCCACGAAGCCGATCACGGCGACGATGGCGGCGACCATGGCGGCGGTCCAGTTGGGCCGCTGCCGTTCGGGGCGGATGCGCTCGGCTTCGAACATCGGCGCGGCGGGGGTGGGTGCCGGCCGGCCGCCGTGGGCCGCGTCGTAGCTCTCGACCAGGGGTGCCGGATCGAGGTGCACGGCGCGGGCGAGCGTACGGATGTGACCGCGGGCGTAGACGTCACCGCCGCACCGCGTGAAGTCGTCCTCTTCGATCGCGTGCACGATCGGGATGCGCACGCGGGTGGTGGAACTGACCTCGTCGACGGTGAGCCCGGCGGCGATGCGGGCCTTCTTGAGGACCGTCCCGATGGACGGTTCCTCGACGGGTCCTTTGACGAGGCGGTCCTCGGACCCGTCGCCGGTCGAAGGCCGCTCTTCTTCGGGGGAGTTGGCGTTGCCGATGGACACGTGGGCGCCTTTCGAGCGTGTAGCCACCTGCTGGAGGTCCAGTCTAGGGGGGTGACGAAAGGGTGGGGCAACCGGAGGGTCCGCTTCCCTACGCCATCCGAATGGCTTCGGGAAGACCCGCGGCTGCCTCCCTCAACTTGACGCGGGCCCGGGGGAAACGGTTGCCGGCCGATCCCATACGGTCGAGTGAGCCGGCCCGGCGCCGTTCAGTCCCCGTTCCCATCGCCCCCATCGGCGGCGGGCGCCCCTACGGCGCCCCCTCGCCCCGGATCACCGCGAGCACCCCGTCCAACTCGTCCGGTTTGACCAGGACGTCGCGCGCCTTCGAACCCTCGCTCGGGCCGACGACCCCCCGCGATTCCATGAGGTCCATCAGCCGCCCGGCCTTGGCGAAACCCACCCGCAGCTTGCGCTGGAGCATGGAGGTGGAGCCGAACTGCGTGGAGACCACCAGCTCCGCCGCCTGGCACAGCAGGTCGAGGTCGTCGCCGATCTCCTCGTCGATCTCCTTCTTCTGCTTCTGCCCGACGGTCACGTCGTCCCGGAAGACGGGCGCCATCTGGTCCTTGCAGTGCCCGACCACCGCCTGGACCTCGTCCTCCGTGACGAAGGCGCCCTGGAGGCGGACCGGCTTGTTCGCGCCCATCGGCAGGAACAGTCCGTCACCCTTGCCGATCAGCTTCTCCGCGCCGGGCTGGTCCAGGATGACGCGGCTGTCGGCGAGGGAGGAGGTCGCGAAGGCGAGCCGCGAGGGCACGTTCGCCTTGATCAGACCGGTCACCACGTCCACCGAGGGCCGCTGTGTGGCGAGCACCAGGTGGATGCCGGCCGCGCGGGCCAGCTGGGTGATGCGGACGATCGAGTCCTCCACGTCGCGCGGCGCCACCATCATCAGGTCCGCGAGCTCGTCGACGATCACCAGCAGGTACGGGTACGGGTTGAGCTCGCGCTCGCTGCCCGGCGGCAGCGTGATCTTGCCGTCCCGGATGGCCTGGTTGAAGTCGTCGATGTGCCGGAAGCCGAAGGCGGCCAGGTCGTCGTAGCGGAGGTCCATCTCCTTCACCACCCACTGGAGGGCCTCGGCGGCCCGCTTGGGGTTGGTGATGATCGGCGTGATCAGGTGCGGGATGCCCTCGTAGGCGGTCAGCTCGACCCGCTTGGGGTCGACCAGCACCATCCGCACCTCCTCCGGGGTGGCCCGCACCATGATCGAGGTGATCAGGCAGTTGATGCAGGAGGACTTGCCGGAACCGGTGGCGCCCGCGACCAGGACGTGCGGCATCTTCGCGAGGTTGGCCATCACGTAGCCGCCCTCGACGTCCTTGCCGAGCGCGACGAGCATCGGGTGGTCGTCCTCGGCGGCGTCCGCCAGCCGGAGCACGTCACCCAGGTTGACCATCTCGCGGTCCGTGTTCGGGATCTCGATGCCGACGGCCGACTTGCCCGGGATCGGGCTGATGATGCGCACGTCCGGGGAGGCCACGGCGTAGGCGATGTTCTTCGCCAGCGCCGTGATCCGCTCGACCTTGACCGCCGCGCCGAGCGTGACCTCGTAGCGGGTCACCGTCGGCCCCCGGGTGAAGCCGGTGACCTGCGCGTCGACCTTGAACTCGGTGAAGACGTTCGTCAGCGAGGCGACGACCGCGTCGTTCGCGGCGCTACGGGTCTTGCCCGGCCCGCCCTTCTCCAGCAGGTCCAGCGAGGGCAGCGCGTACGTGATGTCCCCGCGCAGCTGGAGCTGCTCGGCGCGGGGCGGCAACGGCTGGGCCGGCGGCGGGGCCTTCGTCAGGTCCGGCACCGACAGCGTGCCGGACGCGGCGGCGGTCCGCTCGTGCGGCGCGTCGGCCTCCGCAGCGGTGGCGGCCGCCGCGGCGGGCGCGGAGGGCGCCTCCCGCGCGCGGGCGGCACCGGAGCGGTGATCTCCACGCCCTCCCGCTCGACGGAGATGCCCTGGGTGAGGTCGGCGACGAGCGGCGACGGCGGCAGCCCGCCGTAGACGGCCCCGTCCAGCGCGGCCGCCGCTGCGGCGGCCACGTCGACGGCGTCCATCTCCCGCTCCCCGGCCGCCCGGCGCTGCGCCGCGGCCTGCGTCGGGCGAGCGCCGCCTCCTCGGCGGCGTCGGCCGGATCGCCCGGGGCCCCGCCGGTACGGGCGCGCCACTGCTCGGCGTCGTGACGACCCCGCCGCTCGGGGCCGTGGCCCGCCGCCTCCGGCTCCCCGTAGCCCTCGTCGTATTCGTTCGGCGCGATGATCCCGAGCCGGATGCCCAGCTTCCGCAGTCGCTGCGGGATGGCGTTGACCGGGGTCGCGGTGACCACCAGCAGCCCGAAGATCGTGAGCAGCACCAGCATGGGCACGGCCAGGGGGGCGCCCATGGTGAAGATGAGCGGCTTGGAGGCGCCCCATCCGATGAGCCCGCCCGCGTTCTGCATGGCGGTGGTGCCCTCGTCGCGGCCCGGCGCCCCGCAGGCGATGTGCACGAGTCCGAGGACTCCGATGACCAGGGCGGACAGACCGATGCCGATCCGGCCGTTGGCGTCGGTCTGCTCCGGGTGGCGGATGAAACGTGCCGCCATGATCGCGAGGAGGATCGGCACGAGCAGGTCGAGGCGGCCGAAGGCGCCGGTGACCAGCATCGTGACCAGGTCGCCGACGGGTCCGCTCAGGTTCGACCAGGTGCCGGCGGCGACGATCAGCGCGAGCGCCAGCAGCAACAGCGCGATGCCGTCCTTGCGGTGGGCCGGGTCGAGGTTCTTCGCTCCCCGGCCGACGCCGCGCAGGATCGCGCCGACGGCGTGCGCGAGACCGAGCCAACAGGCGCGCACCAGCCGCAGCACACCCCCGGTCGGGGACGGCGCCGGTTTGGCGGCGACCTTCTTGACTGGGGGACGCTTGGCCGCGGCGGCCTTCTTGGCGGGCGGCTTGCGGGCGGGGGCCGCCTTCTTGGCCGGCGCCGTCGTACGGCCGGTGCGGCCCTTCGCGGCGCCCGCGCTGCTCGGGGAACCCTTGCCGGACGTACTTGAGGCCATGGGGCCGAGGTTACCGGTGCGCACGCCGGTGGACACGCGTGCCCACCCCTTCACCCGTTCGTGTCGCCCCGTCCGTACGTGTTTTGACGCCGCGCCAGACCTGGCACCCCACCTGACGCCAGACCTGAAGCCCAGCCGGCCGACCGCCCGCCGGGGCCCGTTCGCCGTACGCGACCGGGCCCGGTCGCCCTACGTCGAGCGCGCCCCGGGCCACGACCCCACGCCGGATCGGCCCCGCACCGGCTCAGCCCTGCGCCGGCAGGACCGGCGTGACCCCGCCGGTGCCCGGCTCCAGCGCGTCCAACGCCCGCCGCAGTCCCGTCAGCTTCCGTTCCAGGTGGGCGGCCGTCGCCACCACCGCCGCTTCGGCCGAGTCCTCCCCGAGCTGCTTGGTCAGCGCCTCCGCCTGCTCCTCCACCGCCGCGAGCCGCGCGGAGAGTTCGGCCAGCAATCCGGCCGTCTCCTTGCTGCCGTCGCCGTTGGTCCCGCCGCCCTCCAGCTGGAGGCGCAGCAGGGAGGCCTGCTCGCGCAGTTGGCAGTTCTTCGTGTACAGCTCCACGAACACCGAGACCTTGGCGCGCAGCACCCACGGGTCGAACGGCTTCGAGATGTAGTCCACCGCGCCCGCCGCGTACCCGCGGAAGGTGTGGTGCGGACCGTGGTTGATCGCGGTGAGGAAGATGATCGGGATGTCCCGGGTCCGCTCGCGCCGCTTGATGTGCGCGGCGGTCTCGAACCCGTCCATGCCCGGCATCTGGACATCCAGCAGGATGACCGCGAAATCGTCCGTCAGCAGCGCCTTGAGCGCTTCCTCCCCCGACGACGCCCGGACCAGTGTCTGATCGAGCGCGGAGAGGATGGCCTCCAGCGCCAGCAGATTCTCCGGCCGGTCGTCGACCAGGAGGATCTTGGCCTTCTGCACCATGCCCTGTCCTCCTCGCCCCGGCATGGGGCCTCCCCGGCTCCTGGCTCCGGCCTGTTCGCCGGGCCCCGCCCCAGAGGACGGCATCCTTGCGCCGTCCGTCCTTGTGCCGGTCATCGTAGCCCCAGTCCCGAGATCGCCACACCCTGTCACCAAGATGTCACTGTGCACGAAGCGGAAACGTGACAGGAGGGCAGAAGGTTCCCGGAAGCTTCCCGCCCGCCCTCCCGTCGTCAGGCTCGGTCCGCGCGCATGTGCTGCTCCATCACCGACAGCAAATAATCGGGCTCGACCGGCTTGGTGACGTAGTCGGAGGCCCCGGAATCGATGGCCTTCTCCCGGTCCCCCTTCATCGCCTTCGCCGTCAGCGCGATGATCGGCAACCCCGCGAACTGCGGCATCCGCCGGATCGCCGAGGTCGTCGCGTACCCGTCCATCTCCGGCATCATGATGTCCATCAGCACCACCGCCACGTCGTCGTGCTGCTCCAGGACCTCGATGCCCTCCCGCCCGTTCTCGGCGTAGAGGACCGCCAGCCCGTGCTGCTCCAGCACGCTCGTCAGCGCGAACACGTTGCGCACGTCGTCATCGACGATCAGCACCCGCTCGCCGTGGAAGTCGTAGCTCCGCGGCGGCGTCGGCAGCGGCTCCTGCGCCTCCCAGGCCTCACCGTCCGGCTGTCCCGGCACCTCGGTACGCGGCAGCGGATGCGGCGTGGGCTTGCGGCGGCGCCGGAACAGCGCGGACGAGCCCTGCCCGGCGGGTTCCGCCACCGGCAGCGCGTGGCGCACCGGCACCGCGTTCCGGGCGCCCGTACCCAGCGCGGGCTGCGGCGACGCGGCCGGCAGCGCCGGCGCCTTCGGCCCCGCCTCCTCGACCACCCTGCGGTACTCCCCGCGCGCCCCGCCCGGCGTGGGCGGCGCGTATCCCTGCGGCGGCAGCTCGCTGGGGTGCAGCGGCAGGTACAGGGTGAAGGTCGAACCCCGTCCCGGCTCGCTGGCCGCGTGGATCTCCCCGCCCAGCAGCCGGGCGATCTCCCGGCTGATGGACAGCCCGAGGCCGGTGCCGCCGTACTTGCGGCTCGTCGTACCGTCCGCCTGCTTGAACGCCTCGAAGATCACCAGCATCTTGCTCTCCGCGATCCCGATGCCCGTGTCGGTCACCGAGAAGGCGATCAGGTCGGCGTCCGCCTCGCGCAGCGAACCGGCCTCCAGCAGCTGCTCCCGGATCGCCGCCGGCACGTCCCCGCCGGCCGGCCGGATCACCAGCTCCACCGCCCCGTTGTCGGTGAACTTCACCGCGTTCGACAGCAGGTTCCGCAGCACCTGCAGGAGCCGCTGCTCGTCGGTGTGCAGGGTCGCGGGCAACTCCGGGGAGACCCGTACCGAGAAGTCGAGCCCCTTCTCCGCCGTCAGCGGCCGGAACGTGGCCTCCACGTAGTCCACCAGCTGGACGAGCGCGATCCGGGTCGGCGAGACGTCCATCTTCCCCGCCTCGACCTTCGACAGGTCGAGGATGTCGTTGATCAGCTGGAGCAGGTCGGAACCCGCGCCGTGGATCGTCTCGGCGAACTCCACCTGCTTCGGCGAGAGGTTCTCGTCGGCGTTGTCGGCGAGCAGCTTGGCCAGGATCAAAAGCGAGTTGAGCGGGGTCCGCAGCTCGTGCGACATGTTCGCCAGGAACTCGCTCTTGTACCGCATCGAGACCGCGAGCTGCTCCGCCCGCTCCTCCAGGACCTGCCGGGCCTCCTCGATCTCGGTGTTCTTCACCTCGATGTCCCGGTTCTGCCGGGCCAACAGCTCGGCCTTCTCCTCCAGTTCGGCGTTGGCTGCCTGGAGTGCCTTCTGTCGGTTCTCCAACTCGTCGGAACGCTCGCGCAGTTGCTCGGTCATCTCCTGGGACTGCTTGAGGAGCATCTCCGTCTTGGAATTGACGGAGATGGTGTTCACGCTCGTCCCGATCATCTCCGCGATCTGGCTGAGGAAGTCCTTCTGGATCTGCGTGAACGGCTGGAAGCCGGCCAGCTCGATGACGCCGAGCGTCTTCCCCTCGAACAGCACCGGCAGCACGATCACATGCGCCGGCGGCGCCTCGCCCAGCCCCGATGAGATCTTCAGATAGCCCGGCGGGGTGTTCTCGACCAGGATGGTCCGCTTCTCCTCGGCGACCGTCCCGATCAGCCCCTCACCCGGCCGGAACGAGATCGGCATCTGACTGCCCGCGTACGCGTAACTCCCGCGCATCCGCAGCTCGTACGAGCCCTCCCCGGTCCCGTCCGCCCCGATCTCCGTGCTCCCACCGGTCGGCAGCGCCAGGAAGAACGCACCGTGCTGCGCGGCCACGACCGGAGTCAGCTCGCTCATGATCAGCGAGGCGACGTCGTCCAGGTCCCGGCGCCCCTGCATCAGCGCGGAGATCCGCGCGAGGTTGCCCTTGAGCCAGTCCTGCTCCTTGTTGGCCAAGGTGGTGTCGCGCAGGTTCACGATCATCGTGTTGATGTTGTCCTGGAGCACCTGGATCTCGCCGGCCGCGTCCACGTCGACCTTCAGGCTCAGGTCTCCGCGCGTGACCGCCGTGGCCACCGCCGCGATCGCCCGCACCTGGCGGGTGAGGTTCCCGGCCATCTCGTTCACGGACTCGGTCAGGTCGCGCCAGGTCCCGTCGACGTCACGGACCCGGGCCTGACCGCCGAGGATGCCCTCGGTACCCACCTCACGGGCCACCCGCGTCACCTGGTCGGCGAACGACGACAGCTGGTCGACCATCGTGTTGATCGTCGTCTTGAGCTCCAGGATCTCGCCCCGGGCGTCGATGTCGATCTTCTTGGTCATGTCGCCCTTGGCGATGGCGGTCGTGACCATGGCGATCTGCCGCACCTGACCGGTGAGGTTGGACGCCATGAAGTTCACCGAATCGGTCAGGTCCTTCCACGTGCCCGAGACCCCGGGGACGTGCGCCTGACCGCCGAGCCGACCCTCCGTACCCACCTCGCGGGCCACCCGCGTCACCTCGTCCGCGAACGACGACAGCGTCTTGACCATCGTGTTCACCGTGTCGGCGAGCTGGGCGACCTCACCGCGCGCCTCGACGGTGACCTTCTTCGTCAGATCGCCGTTGGCGACCGCCGCCGAGACCTGCGAGATGTTGCGCACCTGCGACGTCAGGTTGTTCGCCATCAGGTTGACGTTGTCGCTCAGGTCCTTCCAGATGCCGGTCACCCCGCGCACGCGCGCCTGACCGCCGAGGATGCCCTCGGTACCCACCTCGCGGGCCACCCGCGTCACCTGCTCCGCGAACGACGACAGCTGGTCCACCATCGTGTTGACGGTCGTGACCAGTTCGAGGATCTCGCCCTTCGCGTCGACGGTGATCTTCTTCGACAGGTCGCCCATGGCGACCGCCGTCGTCACCTCCGCGATGTTGCGCACCTGCGAGGTCAGGTTGTTGGCCATGAAGTTGACGGACTGGGTCAGGTCCTTCCAGGTACCGGAGACCCCCTTCACCTCCGCCTGACCGCCGAGGATGCCCTCGGTACCCACCTCACGGGCGACCCGCGTCACCTGCTCCGCGAAGTTCGAGAGCTGGTCGACCATCGTGTTGAGGGTGTTCTTCAGCTCCAGGATCTCGCCGCGCGCGTCCACGTCGATCTTCTGCGACAGATCACCGCGCGCCACCGCCGTCGCGACCTGCGCGATGTTGCGGACCTGCGAGGTCAGGTTCCCGGCCATGCCGTTCACCGAATCGGTCAGATCCCGCCACACCCCGGCCACGCCCGGCACCTGCGCCTGACCACCGAGCCGGCCCTCCGTACCCACGTCCCGGGCGACCCGCGTCACCTGCTCGGCGAACGCCGACAGCTGGTCCACCATCGTGTTGATGGTGTTCTTCAGCTCCAGGATCTCGCCGCGCGCGTCCACGTCGATCTTCTGCGACAGGTCACCACGCGCCACCGCCGTCGTCACCTGGGCGATCTGGCGCACCTGGGACGTCAGGTTCCCCGCCATGAAGTTGACGGAGTCGGTCAGCTCCTTCCAGGTCCCGGACACCCCCTCCACCCGGGCCTGACCGCCGAGCCGCCCCTCCGTACCCACGTCCCGCGCCATCCGCGTGACCTGATCGGCGAACGAGGACAGCTGGTCGACCATCGTGTTCACGGTGTTCTTCAGCTGGAGCATCTCGCCGGAGACGTCCACCGTGACCTTCTGCGACAGATCGCCGTTCGCGACCGCCGTCGTCACCTGCGCGATGTTGCGCACCTGCCCGGTCAGATTCCGGAAGGCGGTGTTCACCGAATCGGTGAGGTCCTTCCACGTCCCCGCCGCCCCCGGCACCTGCGCCTGCCCGCCCAGCTCACCTTCGACACCGACCTCACGGGCCACCCGCGTCACTTCGGAACCGAACGACTGGAGCTGGTCCACCATCGTGTTGACGGTGTTCTTCAACTCCAGCATCTCGCCGGCCACGTCGACCGTGACCTTCTGCGACAGGTCACCGTTCGCGACCGCCGTCGTCACCTGCGCGATGTCCCGCACCTGCGTGGTGAGGTTGCGGAACACCGTGTTCACCGAGTCCGTGAGGTCCTTCCACGTCCCCGCCGCCCCCGGCACCTGCGCCTGACCACCGAGCAGCCCCTTGGCGCCGACCTCGCTGGCCACGCGCGTGACCTCGTCCGCGAAGGTCCGCAGCGTCTCGGTCATCTGGTTGATCGTCTCGGCGAGCTGCGCCACCTCGCCGCGCGCGCTGACCCGTACCTTCTGCGACAGGTCACCGTTCGCGACCGCCGTCGTCACCTGGGCGATCCCGCGCACCTGCGCGGTCAGATTGCCCGCCATCGTGTTGACGGAGTCGGTCAGGTCCTTCCACACGCCCGCGACGCCGGGCACCTTGGCCTGTCCGCCCAGCTCACCCTCCGTACCCACCTCACGGGCGACCCGCGTCACCTCGGAGGAGAACGAGGACAGCTGGTCCACCATCGTGTTCACGGTGTTCTTCAGCTGGAGCATCTCGCCGGCCACGTGCACCGTGACCTTGCGCGACAGATCGCCCTTCGCCACCGCCGTCGTCACGAGAGCGATGTCACGCACCTGAGCGGTGAGGCGGTACGCCATCGTGTTGACGGAGTCGGTCAGGTCCTTCCACGAACCGGACATCCCCCGCACCTGGGCCTGACCACCGAGCTTGCCCTCGGTACCCACCTCCAGCGCCACCCGCGTCACCTCGTCGGTGAACGCCGACAGCTGGTCGACCAGGTTGTTGACCGTGCGCCCGACCTTCAGGAACTCCCCGCGCAGCGGATGCCCCGCTCCGTCCGCGCTCTGCGTCCGCAGGTCCATCCGCTGGTCCAGGTCACCTTCGGCCACCGCCGACAGCACCCGCCCCACCTCGGACACCGGCCGGGCCAGATCGTCCACCAGCTGGTTCGAGGCGTCGATCGCGGCCGCCCAGGAACCCTCACAGGCCCCCGTCTCCAGCCGCTCGCTCAGCTTGCCCTCCCGACCCACCATCCGCCGGACCCGGGACAGCTCCCCGGTCAGGTGGAGATTACGGTCGGCGACCTCGTTGTAGACGGCGGCGATCTCCGCCATCACGCCCTCGCCGGACACCGTCAGCCGCTTGCGGAAGTTCCCGTCCCGCATCGACACCAGGGCCGTGAGCAGCCGGTTCAGGGCGGCTGTATCGACTTCCGTCGTCCCGTTCCGCCGGGACCGTCCGCCCTTGGGCCGCGTTCCCGTACGCCGCACCGCCGCGCCAGACTCCACCGTGTCCCTCCCAGAAGGGTCGACCACTGTTCCACCGGACATCCGATATCCAGATCCCGGCTCTCCAAGCCTGCCCAGTGTTTCACCCCGGCCGAACCCGGCCATAACACTTCGGCACCATCGCACACCGGCCGCACCCTGCGAGTGGAATCCCGTACGACGGCCTCCTCGCGACCGCGAAGGTAAGTAACCTGGCATCCGATGTCCAACCGCGTCGAAGGAGACTCGTGATCACGGCACGGGCGGCTGCCAGTTTCGACCCTCAAGGGCGCTCCGTCGCCGCTGCCCGCGCGTTCGTGCGCGACACCCTGCACGGCTGGGGCTTCGCCGACATCGTCGACGACGCCGTGGTCCTGACCAGCGAGCTGGTCACCAACGCCGTCGTCCACGCCGGCACCCGTGCCGAGGTCCTGTGCCTGCGCGCCGAGGACGGCGTACGCGTCGAGATCGCCGACCGCTACCCCGAGCGCGGGCTCCCACTCCAGCCGCCCGGCCGGCGCCCCTACGCCGACGCCGAACGCGAGAGCGGCCGCGGTCTGATGCTCTGCTCCGCCCTGGCCACCCGCTGGGGCGTCGAGTACACGGCGACGCAGAAGCACGTGTGGTTCCGCCTCGACCTCCCGGACCGGCCGGTCGGTACCCGCTCGGCGGGCCCCGTCGTCCCCGACCAGTTCCTGCCCCTGGCCGACAGCCGCGTCCGCGTCGCCGTCCTCCAGATCGACTCCGCCGACCAGATCCGCGCCTGGAACGAGGACGCCGAGCACGTCTTCGGCTTCCCCGCCGAGAAGGTCATCGGTCGTCCCCTCGCCGAACTGGCCGCCTGGCCGCAGACCCCCGGCACCGGCACCGGCATCGCCGAGGCCCTGCGCCTGTCCCGCTGGGAGGGCAGCTACGGCATCCGCGGCGCCGACGGCCGCGTGATCCCCGTCTACGCCTCCCACCTGCGCGTCCGCGACGCACACGGCGAGCCTTCCATCGTCTGCCTCCTCGTCCACGACGACGAGCGCGCCCTGCTCCAGAGCCCCGTACGCGTCCCCTCCACCGACGGCTCCCCGCACTCCGAACCCCGCCCCGCAGACCCCTTCGAGGTCTTCATCGGCTCCCCCGCCCCCGACGACCTCGACGGCCTCCTCCAACGCACCGTCGAGCGCGCCCGCGACATGCTCGACGCGGACGCCGCCTTCCTCCTCCTCGCCACCGACGACGAGACGGAACTGGAGGTCCGCGCCACGACCGGCCTGCCTTCCACCCGCCAGCGCTTCGCCCGCGTCCCCGTCGAAGCCGGCACCAACCGCTACGGCTCCGCCCGCATGCCCGCCGTCCACGACGACCTCGCCGCCGTCCCCGGAGCCATCCCGCTCCTGGAATCCACCGGCATGCGCTCCGTCATCACCGTCCCCCTCAAGGTCGAGGGCCGCCTCACCGGCTCCCTCGGCATCGCCTCCGAAGGCCCGGGTCGCTACAGCAACGAGGACGCCCTGCGCCTCCAGTTCGCCGCCGACCGCATCGCCCTCGCCGTCGAATCCGCCCGCCTCGGCGAGCTGGAACGACTGCGCCGCGGGTCCCTCTCCTTCCTCGTCGAGGCCTCCGACCTGCTGGCCGGCACCCTCGACCGGGACCAGACCCTGGCCCTCATGGCCCAGATGACCGTCCCCACCCTGGCCACCTGGTGCGCCGTCTACACCATCGCCGACCAGGCCTCCGATCCCTACCTCGCCTACGTCCTCCACGAGGACGAGGAACACATCGACGACCTGAAGGCACTCCTGTCCCGGGTCGACCCGCCCGAACCGGTCCGCGAGGCCGGCGCCCGCCCGTGGCCCGCGGCCACCACCGCCGTCGGCGGCGACACGGTGGTCCTGCCGCTCCTGGCCCGCAACCGGGTCATCGGCATGCTCACCCTCGGCCGCCCCCACGAGGAGCACTTCCGCCAGGAGATCCTCGAACTCGCCGACGACCTCTCCCGCCGCGCCGCCCTCGCCCTGGACAACGCGCGCCTCTACTCCGAGCGCACCGCGATCAGCCGCTCCCTGCAGCGCAGCCTCCTGCCGCCCGGCTCCCCCGCCATCCCCGGCATGGAGGTCGAGGTCATCTACCGCGCGGCCGGCGAGGGCAACGAGGTCGGCGGCGACTTCTACGACGTCTTCCCGATCCGCGACGGCGCGTACGGTTTCGCCATCGGCGACGTCTGCGGTACGGGCCCGGAGGCGGCGGCGGTGACGGGCCTGGCCCGCCACGCCCTGCGCCTCCTGGCCCGCGAGGGCCTCGGCGGCCCGGCGGTCCTGGAGCGCCTGAACGCGGCGATCCTCGACGAGGGCGCCCGCAGCCGCTTCCTCACCCTCCTCTACGGCGAGCTCCACCCCCAGCCCGACGGCGGCGCCCTGCTGAAGGTGGTCTGCGCCGGCCACCCCCTCCCGCTGCGCCTGCGCCCGGACGGCGAGGTCACCCCGTACGCGGAACCGCAGCCCCTGCTGGGCGTGATCGACGACCTCGACCTCTACGAGCAGACCCTCACCCTGGACCCGGGCGACGTCCTGCTCTGCGTCACCGACGGGGTCACCGAACGCCGCGAAGGCAGCCGCATGCTCGGCGACGACGGCCTGGCCGAGGTCCTCACGACCTGCACGGGCCTCACCGCCGGCGCCGTCGCCTCCCGCGTCCTGCGCGCGGTGGAACGCTTCGCGGCCGAACCGGCCTCCGACGACATGGCCATCCTCGCCTTCCGCGTCCCCCACCAGCGCGAGGCCAACTGACCGCTGCGCTTGGCACCGCTCCCGCGCCCAGGGAGCGGTGCCACCGCGACGGTCTTCCTCCCGGCCCGTAAAACGCAAAAAGGCCCCCGCCAATGGCGGGGGCCTCTTCGTTTGGAGCCCTTTAACGGAATCGAACCGTTGACCTTCTCCTTACCATGGAGACGCTCTACCGACTGAGCTAAAAGGGCGGGTTGTTCGGCGGCGTCCTACTCTCCCACAGGGTCCCCCCTGCAGTACCATCGGCGCTGAAAGGCTTAGCTTCCGGGTTCGGAATGTAACCGGGCGTTTCCCTAACGCTATGACCACCGAAACACTATGAAGATATCAACCGGGCAATATCACGGTCGTTACTTCAGAACTAACACAGTGGACGCGAGCAACTGAGGACAAGCCCTCGGCCTATTAGTACCAGTCAGCTCCACCCGTTACCGGGCTTCCACATCTGGCCTATCAACCCAGTCGTCTACTGGGAGCCTTACCCTCTCAAGGAGGTGGGAATACTCATCTTGAAGCAGGCTTCCCGCTTAGATGCTTTCAGCGGTTATCCCTCCCGAACGTAGCCAACCAGCCATGCCCTTGGCAGGACAACTGGCACACCAGAGGTTCGTCCGTCCCGGTCCTCTCGTACTAGGGACAGCCCTTCTCAATATTCCTACGCGCACAGCGGATAGGGACCGAACTGTCTCACGACGTTCTAAACCCAGCTCGCGTACCGCTTTAATGGGCGAACAGCCCAACCCTTGGGACCGACTCCAGCCCCAGGATGCGACGAGCCGACATCGAGGTGCCAAACCATCCCGTCGATATGGACTCTTGGGAAGATCAGCCTGTTATCCCCGGGTACCTTTTATCCGTTGAGCGACGGCGCTTCCACAAGCCACCGCCGGATCACTAGTCCCGACTTTCGTCCCTGCTCGACCCGTCGGTCTCACAGTCAAGCTCCCTTGTGCACTTACACTCAACACCTGATTGCCAACCAGGCTGAGGGAACCTTTGGGCGCCTCCGTTACCCTTTGGGAGGCAACCGCCCCAGTTAAACTACCCATCAGACACTGTCCCTGATCCGGATCACGGACCGAGGTTAGACATCCAGCACGACCAGAGTGGTATTTCAACGGCGACTCCACCATGACTGGCGTCACGGCTTCAAAGTCTCCCACCTATCCTACACAAGCCGAACCGAACACCAATATCAAACTGTAGTAAAGGTCCGGGTCTTTCCGTCCTGCTGCGCGAAACGAGCATCTTTACTCGTAGTGCAATTTCACCGGGCCTATGGTTGAGACAGTCGAGAAGTCGTTACGCCATTCGTGCAGGTCGGAACTTACCCGACAAGGAATTTCGCTACCTTAGGATGGTTATAGTTACCACCGCCGTTTACTGGCGCTTAAGTTCTCAGCTTCGCAACCCCGAAAGGTCACTAACCGGTCCCCTTAACGTTCCAGCACCGGGCAGGCGTCAGTCCGTATACATCGCCTTACGGCTTCGCACGGACCTGTGTTTTTAGTAAACAGTCGCTTCTCGCTGGTCTCTGCGGCCACCCCCAGCTCAAGCAGCAAGTGCTATCACCAGTGATGGCCCCCCTTCTCCCGAAGTTACGGGGGCATTTTGCCGAGTTCCTAACCATAGTTCACCCGAACGCCTCGGTATTCTCTACCTGACCACCTGAGTCGGTTTAGGTACGGGCCGCCATGAAACTCGCTAGAGGCTTTTCTCGACAGCATAGGATCATCCACTTCACCACAATCGGCTCGGCATCAGGTCTCAGCCTTGTATGAGGGACGGATTTGCCTACCCCTCGGCCTACACCCTTACCCCGGGACAACCACCGCCCGGGTTGGACTACCTTCCTGCGTCACCCCATCGCTTACCTACTACCACCTTGGGCCGGCGGCTCCACCACTTTCCATTCCCCGAAGGGTCCGGAACGGCTTCACGGCCTTAGCATCAGAGGATTCGATATTGGGCGTTTCAAAGCGGGTACCGGAATATCAACCGGTTGTCCATCGACTACGCCTGTCGGCCTCGCCTTAGGTCCCGACTTACCCTGGGCAGATCAGCTTGACCCAGGAACCCTTAGTCAATCGGCGCACACGTTTCTCACGTGTGTATCGCTACTCATGCCTGCATTCTCACTCGTGAACCGTCCACAACTAGCTTCCGCTGCTGCTTCACCCGGCACACGACGCTCCCCTACCCATCACAGCGGGCGTTGGCCCTATAGCTGCAATGACACGACTTCGGCGGTACGCTTGAGCCCCGCTACATTGTCGGCGCGGAATCACTTGACCAGTGAGCTATTACGCACTCTTTCAAGGGTGGCTGCTTCTAAGCCAACCTCCTGGTTGTCTCTGCGACTCCACATCCTTTCCCACTTAGCGTACGCTTAGGGGCCTTAGTCGATGCTCTGGGCTGTTTCCCTCTCGACCATGGAGCTTATCCCCCACAGTCTCACTGCCGTGCTCTCACTTACCGGCATTCGGAGTTTGGCTAAGGTCAGTAACCCGGTAGGGCCCATCGCCTATCCAGTGCTCTACCTCCGGCAAGAAACACACGACGCTGCACCTAAATGCATTTCGGGAGAACCAGCTATCACGGAGTTTGATTGGCCTTTCACCTAACCACAGGTCATCCCCAGGTTTTCAACCCTGGTGGGTTCGGTCCTCCACGAAGTCTTACCTCCGCTTCAACCTGCCCATGGCTAGATCACTCCGCTTCGGGTCTAGAGCGTGCAACTCAATCGCCCTGTTCGGACTCGCTTTCGCTACGGCTTCCCCACACGGGTTAACCTCGCTACACACCGCTAACTCGCAGGCTCATTCTTCAAAAGGCACGCAGTCACGACCGTTGTTCCGAAGAACAACGGCGACGCTCCACGGCTTGTAGGCACACGGTTTCAGGTACTATTTCACTCCGCTCCGCGGTACTTTTCACCATTCCCTCACGGTACTATCCGCTATCGGTCACCAGGAATATTTAGGCTTAGCGGGTGGTCCCGCCAGATTCACACGGGATTTCTCGGGCCCCGTGCTACTTGGGAGATGAGCAAGCAAGCCGCTGATGTTTCGTCTACGGGGGTCTTACCCTCTACGCCGGACCTTTCGCATGTCCTTCGACTACATCAACGGTTTCTGACTCGCCTCACGGCCGGCAGACCGTAAAGCTCATTCCCACAACCCCGCATGCGCAACCCCTGCCGGGTCTCACACACATACGGTTTGGCCTCATCCGGTTTCGCTCGCCACTACTCCCGGAATCACGGTTGTTTTCTCTTCCTGAGGGTACTGAGATGTTTCACTTCCCCTCGTTCCCTCCACATGCCCTATGTGTTCAGGCATGGGTGACAGCCCATGACGACTGCCGGGTTTCCCCATTCGGACACCCCCGGATCAAAGCTCAGTTGGCAGCTCCCCGGGGCCTATCGCGGCCTCTCACGTCCTTCATCGGTTCCTGGTGCCAAGGCATCCACCGTGCGCCCTTAAAAACTTGGCCACAGATGCTCGCGTCCACTGTGTAGTTCTCAAGCAACGACCAGCCACCCATCACCCTGCACTCGAAGAGTCCAGGTTCACTGGGGCCGGCATCGCGAAGATAAGACCTTACGGCCGTACCCTCAGACACCCAACAACGTGCCAGGCACCGGACATCCTCCGTCTTCTCTTTCCACGCCGAAGCAGTACTCGAGAACCATCAGATGTTCGGTGCCAAATAATCAACGTTCCACCCATGAGCTGACCGTGCAGAACGTTTGTCTGCAATCGGTACTGTGCTCCTTAGAAAGGAGGTGATCCAGCCGCACCTTCCGGTACGGCTACCTTGTTACGACTTCGTCCCAATCGCCAGTCCCACCTTCGACAGCTCCCTCCCTTACGGGTTGGGCCACCGGCTTCGGGTGTTACCGACTTTCGTGACGTGACGGGCGGTGTGTACAAGGCCCGGGAACGTATTCACCGCAGCAATGCTGATCTGCGATTACTAGCGACTCCGACTTCATGGGGTCGAGTTGCAGACCCCAATCCGAACTGAGACCGGCTTTTTGAGATTCGCTCCACCTCACGGTATCGCAGCTCATTGTACCGGCCATTGTAGCACGTGTGCAGCCCAAGACATAAGGGCATGATGACTTGACGTCGTCCCCACCTTCCTCCGAGTTGACCCCGGCGGTCTCCTGTGAGTCCCCATCACCCCGAAGGGCATGCTGGCAACACAGGACAAGGGTTGCGCTCGTTGCGGGACTTAACCCAACATCTCACGACACGAGCTGACGACAGCCATGCACCACCTGTATACCGACCACAAGGGGCACTATCTCTAATGCTTTCCGGTATATGTCAAGCCTTGGTAAGGTTCTTCGCGTTGCGTCGAATTAAGCCACATGCTCCGCCGCTTGTGCGGGCCCCGTCAATTCCTTTGAGTTTTAGCCTTGCGGCCGTACTCCCCAGGCGGGAACTTAATGCGTTAGCTGCGGCACCGACGACGTGGAATGTCGCCAACACCTAGTTCCCAACGTTTACGGCGTGGACTACCAGGGTATCTAATCCTGTTCGCTCCCCACGCTTTCGCTCCTCAGCGTCAGTAATGGCCCAGAGATCCGCCTTCGCCACCGGTGTTCCTCCTGATATCTGCGCATTTCACCGCTACACCAGGAATTCCGATCTCCCCTACCACACTCTAGCTAGCCCGTATCGAATGCAGACCCGAGGTTAAGCCTCGGGCTTTCACATCCGACGTGACAAGCCGCCTACGAGCTCTTTACGCCCAATAATTCCGGACAACGCTTGCGCCCTACGTATTACCGCGGCTGCTGGCACGTAGTTAGCCGGCGCTTCTTCTGCAGGTACCGTCACTTTCGCTTCTTCCCTGCTGAAAGAGGTTTACAACCCGAAGGCCGTCATCCCTCACGCGGCGTCGCTGCATCAGGCTTTCGCCCATTGTGCAATATTCCCACTGCTGCCTCCGTAGGAGTCTGGGCCGTGTCTCAGTCCCAGTGTGGCCGGTCGCCCTCTCAGGCCGGCTACCCGTCGTCGCCTTGGTAGGCCATTACCCCACCAACAAGCTGATAGGCCGCGGGCTCATCCTTCACCGCCGGAGCTTTCCACCGCAGGAGATGCCTCCCGCAGTCGTATCCGGTATTAGACCCCGTTTCCAGGGCTTGTCCCAGAGTGAAGGGCAGATTGCCCACGTGTTACTCACCCGTTCGCCACTAATCCACCCCGAAGGGCTTCATCGTTCGACTTGCATGTGTTAAGCACGCCGCCAGCGTTCGTCCTGAGCCAGGATCAAACTCTCCATGAATGTTTACCGGTAATCCGGTGCACACACACGTTGAGCGGGCCAGTCATGGTCGGAATAGGACCGACTGACCACTGCGTCCTCGCTGTGTTTCGTTGCCTGCCAGTGCCCGAAGGCCTCACAGGTCTTTTTCAAAGGAACCTCATCCACCGAAGTGGACGGGGTATCAACTTCTGGCGTTGATTTTTGGCACGCTGTTGAGTTCTCAAGGAACGGACGCTTCCTTTGTACTCACCCTCGCGGGTTTTCCTCCGGGCTTTCGTTCTGTGTTCTTGCGTTTCCGACTCTATCAGACTCTTTCGTGTCCGATTTCCTCGGCGCTTTCGAGGTTCCGCGCTTTCGCGCTTTCCCTTTCCGGCGGTTCCGACTCTATCAGATTCTTTTCTCTGCCGTTTCCGGCTCGGATCGGAATTCCAATGGCCTTCGGAGGGCCTTTCCCTTTCGGGCGGATCAGACTTTATCAGGTTTCCCAGGTCTGGATTCCCACCCGCTCGCGTGACCGGCCCGGGGACAGGTGTGTGCCCTGGTCGGTGCGAGGTGGAGACGTAAACGTACTGGAGCGGGGCCCCCGGACGCAAATCCGGGGGCCCCGCTTCGGTGAGTCGCTACGAACGCCGAGGTCAGACCTCTACGACGACCGGGAGGATCATCGGGCGGCGGCGGTAGCCGTCGGAGACCCACTTGCCGACCGTGCGGCGGATGAGCTGCTGGATCTGGTGCGGCTCGGCCACGCCGTCGGCGGCGGCGCGGGCGATGGCCTCCTCGATCTTCGGCAGGATCGCGTTGAAGGCGGAGTCCTCGATGCCGGAGCCGCGGGCCTGGATGTTCGGGCCGCTGATGACCTTGCCCGTGGTGCTGTCCACCACGACGAACACCGAGATGATGCCCTCGTCGCCGAGGATGCGGCGGTCCTTGAGGGAGGCCTCGGTGACGTCGCCGACCGAGAGGCCGTCCACGTACACGTAGCCGGCCTGGACCTTGCCGGAGATGCGGGCCTTGCCGTCGATCAGGTCGACGACCACGCCGTCCTCGGCGATGACGATGCGGTCCTTCGGGACCCCCGTCATCGCGCCGAGCTCGGCGTTGGCGCGCAGGTGGCGCCATTCGCCGTGGACCGGCATCAGGTTCCGCGGCTTGCAGATGTTGTAGAAGTACAGCAGCTCGCCGGCGGAGGCGTGGCCGGAGACGTGCACCTTGGCGTTGCCCTTGTGCACGACGTTGGCGCCCCAGCGGGTCAGGCCGTTGATCACGCGGTAGACCGCGTTCTCGTTGCCCGGGATCAGCGACGACGCCAGGATCACGGTGTCGCCGGGGACGATCCGGATCTGGTGGTCGCGGTTGGCCATGCGGGACAGGGCCGCCATCGGCTCGCCCTGGGAGCCCGTACAGACCAGCACGACCTCGTCGTCCGGCAGGTCGTCGAGGGTCTTGACGTCGACGACGAGGCCGGCCGGGACGCGCAGGTAGCCCAGGTCGCGGGCGATGCCCATGTTGCGGACCATGGAGCGGCCGACGAAGGCGACGCGACGGCCGTACTCGTGGGCGGCGTCCAGGATCTGCTGGATGCGGTGGACGTGGCTCGCGAAGGAGGCCACGATGATCCGCTTCTGAGCGCTCGCGAAGACGCCGCGGATGGCGTTCGAGATGTCGCGCTCGGGCGGGACGAAGCCCGGGACCTCGGCGTTCGTCGAGTCGGAGAGGAGGAGGTCGATGCCCTCCTCGCTCAGGCGCGCGAAGGCGTGGAGGTCGGTCAGACGGTTGTCCAGCGGCAGCTGGTCCATCTTGAAGTCGCCGGTGGCGACGACCAGGCCGGCGCCGGTGCGGATCGCGACCGCGAGGGCGTCCGGGATGGAGTGGTTGACGGCGATGAACTCGCAGTCGAAGGGGCCCAGGTTCTCGCGCTCGCCCTCCTTCACCTCCAGGGTGTAGGGGCGGATGCGGTGCTCCTGGAGCTTGGCCTCGATGAGCGCCAGCGTCAGCTTGGAGCCGATCAGCGGGATGTCCGGCTTCTCCCGGAGGAGGTAGGGGACGGCGCCGATGTGGTCCTCGTGGCCGTGCGTGAGGACGATGCCCTCGATGTCGTCGAGGCGGTCCCGGATGGACGTGAAGTCCGGGAGGATCAGGTCGATGCCCGGCTGCTCCTCCTCGGGGAAGAGGACGCCGCAGTCGACGATCAGCAGACGGCCGTCGAACTCGAAGACGGTCATGTTGCGGCCGATCTCGCCGAGACCGCCGAGGGGGGTGACCCGGAGGCCGCCCTTCGGGAGCTTCGGGGGCGGGCCGAGTTCAGGGTGCGGATGGCTCAAAAGTTTCTCCTTCACCACACGCGCCACGTACCCCTTGAGGCACGCGGCGCGCATGTCATTCGTGCACTTGCTTTTGTCTGTTTCGTTCTTGCTTATTCAGTTGTGAAGTCCGTTGTCAAAGCTGTACCCCGCCGGCGGCAAGATCGATCTTGAGCTGTGCCGTCTCTTCGTCGGTCAATCCGACGAGCGGGAGGCGCAGCGGGCCGGCGGGCAGGCCCTGGAGGTTCAGCGCGCCCTTGGTGGTCATCACGCCCTGGGTGCGGAACATGCCGGTGAAGACGGGGAGCAGCTTCTGGTGGATCTCGGTGGCCTTCTGGACGTCGCCGGCCAGGTGGGCGTCGAGCATGGCGCGCAGCTCGGGGCTGACGACGTGGCCGACCACGGAGACGAAGCCGACGGCGCCGACCGACAGGAGCGGCAGGTTCAGCATGTCGTCGCCGGAGTACCAGGCCAGGCCGCTCTGGGCGATGGCCCAGCTGGCGCGGCCGAGGTCGCCCTTGGCGTCCTTGTTGGCGACGATGCGGGGGTGCTCGGCGAGCCGGACCAGGGTTTCGGTGTTGATCGGGACGCCGCTGCGGCCGGGGATGTCGTAGAGCATCACCGGGAGCTCGGTGGCGTCCGCGATGGCCGTGAAGTGCCGGTAGAGGCCTTCCTGCGGGGGCTTGCTGTAGTACGGGGTGACGGCGAGCAGGCCGTGGGCGCCGGTGCGCTCGGCCTGGCGGGCCAGTTCGAGGGTGTGGCGGGTGTCGTTGGTGCCGATGCCGGCGACGACGTGGGCGCGGTCGCCGACCGCTTCGAGTACGGCTCGTACGAGGTCGTTTTTCTCCGCGTCGGTGGTCGTGGGCGACTCACCGGTGGTGCCGTTGATGATCAGGCCGTCGTTGCCTGCGTCCACCAGGTGGACGGCGAGCCGCTGCGCGCCGTCGAGGTCAAGTGCGCCATCCGCCGTGAACGGCGTGATCATGGCGGTGAGGACCCGCCCGAAGGGGGTCTGCGGAGTCGAGATCGGAGCCATGGGTAACACGCTACTCGCTGCCATGCTCGCGGTGTCCCCTCGGGGGACGTCTACGGGTGATCCCTCCCGGCGGCGGCCGGGAGGGTGTGGGATCCCGGCACTGCCTGCTCGGGGGTTCAAGCAGTGCCGGGTCCGTTTGATCAGCCTAGATGAACTTTACGAAACGCCGCAATACGGACACTTGGGACTTGTCTCCGTACATCTGTACGCCACGCGTGTAACAGACCTTACGGGGCAACGCGCCCGTTGCCGTTGAAGGCCGCGTAGGTCAGCGGCATGAGCTTCGCCCAGTGCTGCTCCATCTTCTCGCCGACCATCTCGATCTCCCGCTGCGGGAAGGACGGGACCTTCGCCAGCTCGTGCTGGGTGCGCAGACCGAGGAAGTGCATGAGCGAGCGCGCGTTGCAGGTGGCGTACATCGAGGAGAAGAGACCGACCGGCAGGACCGAACGGGCGACCTCGCGGGCCACGCCGGCCGCCAGCATCTCCTGGTAGGCCTCGTAGGCCTGACGGTAGGAGTCCTCCATGACCCGACCCGTCAGTTCCTGCTGCGCCTCGGTGCCTTCGACGAACACGTACTTGCCCGGACGGCCCTCCTGGACGAGCTTGCGCTCGGCGTCGGGGACGTAGAAGACCGGCTCCAGCTCCCTGTAGCGGCCGGATTCCTCGTTGTAGGACCAGCCCACGCGGTGGCGCATGAACTCGCGGAACACGAAGATCGGGGCGCTGATGAAGAAGGTCATCGAGTTGTGCTCGAAGGGGCTGCCGTGGCGGTCGCGCATCAGGTAGTTGATGAGTCCCTTGGAGCGCTCCGGGTCCTTCTGGAGCTCCTCCAGGGACTGCTCGCCGGCCGTGGAGACGCGGGCGGCCCACAGCACGTCGGAGTCGGCGGCGGAGTGCTTCACGAGCTCCACCGTCACGTCACTGCGGAAGCTGGGTTTCGGGTCTGAGGCGGCGGTCTCGCTCACACGGGGTCCTTCCGAACGGGTCTTACCAGGGGCGGGCCCACTCTACGGCGCCGGCCGCGACCTCCCCGACCGGCGCCGGGCTGACGCGCGCTCACCCGGACAGCCGACGCCGCGGCGGAGATTTCGGCGGATGTCCCGAAGGGCGGCACCGATCGGGGTGTTCATACGTCCTACAGAGAGAAGAACATCCCATCCGCCCCGCACCGTCGGGGCCCGAACCGTGAGGAGAGTCGCTCCTGATGTTTCGCCGGCGCGAACCCGTCCCGTTCGCCTTCGTCGCCGAGGCCGACCGTTTCCGCAGCAACGTCACTCCGCCGCCGCGCGAGAGTCTGAGCCTGCCGCAGATCGCCGCCCGTAGTCTGGTCGGACTGACCGTGGTGGCGGGGCTCGTCGGCTCGCTGCTCTTCGGCATGCCCGCGCTGCAGCCGTACCAGGCGCCCGAGAAGGGCCAACACCCGCAGGCGGCCGAAGGGCGATAGCCTCACGGCACAGCCCAACCGAACATGCATGTGAGTGAGGACCAGCCGTGCCCCTGCCCTTCTTGACGGCCGACGGCGTATTCGACGCACACGACGACGAAGCCCTCCCGCACGCGGATCCGGAGCGCTGGCGTCGTCCCTACCGGCCCGGACCCTGGCGGGTGGCCGGCGCGGCCGTGCTGCTCCTGCTGTCCGCCTTCATGCTGCTGGCCACGGTGATCATCGCCTTCGCGGGCACCTGGGGCGGAGCCGGGATCGCCCTGGGCGCCTCGCTGCTGGTGGTCGGCACGGCCCTGCGCATCCTGCGCGCGGGCGTGTGGGTGAGCCCGTCGGGGCTGCGCCGCGTCGGGTTCTTCGGGACCCGGTCGATCCGCTGGAACGAGATCGCCGGGATCCGGACGGTCCAGCAGCCGGTGCGCTGGCTGGGCCTGCCGCGGACCGTCCAGGGGCAGGCGCTGACCCTCGACCGGCGTGACGGCGCGGAGCCGTCGGTGCTGCTGACCGACCACGGCGCGGACTTCCTGGCCCGCGGCGAGGCCTTCGACCGGGCCGCGGGCTCGCTGGAGGCATGGGCCCGGGAGTACCGGGCCGTACCCGCCTGATCGGGGCGGACCGAGCGCGGAGGCCCGTACGGGGATCAGACCCGTACGGGCCTTCCGTCGTGCAGGGCGATCGCCCGTTGCATGGCCTTGCGGGCCCGCGGGGTGTCGCGGGCGTCGTGGTAGGCGACGGCGAGGCGGAACCAGCTGCGCCAGTCCCCCGGCGCGTCCTCGGTTTCGGCCTTGCGGCGCGCGAAGACCTCGTCGGCGGAGTCCCGCAGGATCCGCCCGTACTGGTCGCGTTCCAGTTCGTCGACGGGCAGGCCGCCCTCGGCCTCCAACTCGGCCGCGAGTTGGTTGGCCTTGGTGACGAACCTGGTGTTCATCCAGAGGAACCAGACGCCGATGACCGGCAGGATCAGCACGGCCACACCGAAGGTGACGGTGAGCCAGGTGCCCTGCCGGATCAGCATCAGCCCACGGCTGCCGACCAGGACGAAGTAGACGACCAGGACGGCCGCCGTGAGGAAGTACGTGATCTTCGCGCGCATGGTGGTGGATCCGTCAGCTCAGGTCGAGGAAGTGTTCCAGGCCGAAGGTGAGGCCCGGGGTCCGCGTCACGCGCCGCGCACCGAGCAGGATGCCCGGCATGAAGCTGCTGTGGTGCAGGGAGTCGTGACGGATGGTCAGGGTCTCGCCCTCACCGCCGAGCAGCACCTCCTGGTGGGCCAGCAGGCCGCGCAGGCGGACGGCGTGCACCGGGACCCCGTCGACGTCGGCGCCGCGGGCCCCGTCGAGGGCCGTGGCGGTGGCGTCGGGCTGCGCGCCGAGACCGGCCTCGGCGCGGGCCGCCGCGATGAGCTGCGCCGTACGGGTGGCCGTGCCGGAGGGGGCGTCGACCTTGTTGGGGTGGTGCAGCTCGACGACCTCGACGGACTCGAAGTAGCGGGCGGCCTGAGCCGCGAACTTCATGGTGAGGACGGCGCCGATGGAGAAGTTCGGGGCGATGAGCACCCCGGTCTCCGGGGAGCCGGCCAGCCAGGTGTCGAGCTGGGCGAGGCGGTCCTCGGTCCAGCCGGTGGTGCCGACCACGGCGTGGATGCCGTGACGGATGAGGAAGTCGAGGTTGCCCATCACGGAGGCGGGGGTGGTCAGCTCGACCGCGACCTGGGCGCCGGCCTCGGCCAGCGTCTCCAGCTTGTCGCCGCGGCCGAGGGCCGCCACCAGCTCCATGTCCTCCGCGGCCTCGACGGCCTTGACGGCCTCGGAGCCGATGCGGCCCTGGGCGCCGAGGACTGCCACGCGCAGCTTGCTCATACTGTGTCCTTATAACCGGGTACGGACTTCACTCTGTACCGAACTAGGCGACCGCTTCGTCGAGGCGGGCGGCCTGCTTCTCCTTGAGCGGGCCGATCACCGCGAGCGAGGGCCGCTGTGCCAGTACATCCTGGGCGACCGCGTGGACCTCGTCCGGGGTGACCGCGGCGATGCGGGAGAGCATTTCGTCGACCGACATCTGGTCGCCCCAGCACAGCTCGCTCTTGCCGATGCGGTTCATGATCGCGCCGGTGTCCTCCAGGCCGAGGACGGTGGAGCCGGAGAGCTGGCCGATCGCGCGCCGGATCTCCTCGTCGGTGAGTCCCTCCGCGGCGACCTTGTCCAGTTCGTCGCGGCAGATCCGCAGGACGTCGTGGACCTGGCTGGGCCGGCAGCCCGCGTAGACGCCGAAGAGGCCGGTGTCGGCGAAGGCCGAGGTGTACGAGTACACGCTGTAGGCCAGGCCGCGCTTCTCGCGGACCTCCTGGAAGAGGCGCGAGGACATGCCGCCGCCGAGGGCGGTGTTCAGCACGCCGAGGGCCCAGCGGCGGTCGTCGGTGCGGGCGATGCCCGGCATGCCGAGGACGACGTGGGCCTGTTCGGTCTTGCGGCTGACCAGGTCGACGCGGCCGGCGGTGCGGATCCGCTTGGCGCCGGTGCGGGGGCCGACCGGCTCGGCGTCGGTGTGCTTCAGGGCGCCGGCCTTGTCGAAGGCCGCGCGGACCTGGCGTACGACCTTGGCGTGGTCGACGTTGCCGGCGGCGGCGACGACCAGGCGGGTGGGGTCGTAGTGCTTCTTCCAGAAGCGGCGGATCCGGTCGGCGCCGAGGGCGTTGATCGTCTCCACCGTGCCCAGGACGGGCCGGCCGAGCGGGGAGTCCCCGTACATGGTCTGCGCGAACAGGTCGTGCACCATGTCGCCCGGGTCGTCCTCGGTCATCGCGATCTCTTCGAGGATGACGCCGCGCTCGGCGTCGACGTCCTCCTCGCGGATCAGCGAGCCGGTGAGCATGTCACAGACGACGTCGATGGCCAGCGGCAGGTCGGTGTCGAGGACCCGCGCGTAGTAGCAGGTGTACTCCTTCGCCGTGAAGGCGTTCATCTCGCCGCCGACCGCGTCGATGGCGGAGGAGATGTCGAGGGCGCTGCGCCGGGCGGTGCCCTTGAAGAGGAGGTGTTCCAGGTAGTGGGTGGCGCCGCCGAGACTGGGCGTCTCGTCGCGGGAGCCCACGTTGGCCCAGATGCCGAAGGTGGCGGAGCGGACGGAGGGCAGCGTCTCGGTGACGACGCGCAGTCCGCCCGGCAGGGTGGTGCGGCGGACGGTGCCGATGCCGCCCTCGCCCTTGAGGAGAGTTTGGGTACGGGCGACGGCCCGCCCCTCCGAAGAGGGGCGGGCCGTCACACGGGAACTACGCGACGTCACTTGTCGGAATCGTCCTTGTCAGCCTCGGCGTCGGCTTCTTCACCCTCGATCACGGGGACCAGGGAGAGCTTGCCGCGCTGGTCGATCTCGGCGATCTCGACCTGCACCTTGGTGCCGACCGCGAGCACGTCCTCGACGTTCTCCACGCGCTTGCCACCGGCGAGCTTGCGGATCTGCGAGATGTGCAGCAGACCGTCCTTGCCGGGCATGAGGGAGACGAAGGCACCGAAGGTGGTGGTCTTGACGACCGTACCCAGGTAGCGCTCGCCGACCTCCGGCATGGTCGGGTTGGCGATCGCGTTGATCGTGGAGCGGGCGGCCTCGGCGGCCGGGCCGTCGGCGGCACCGATGTAGATGGTGCCGTCGTCCTCGATCGTGATCTCGGCGCCGGTGTCCTCCTGGATCTGGTTGATCATCTTGCCCTTGGGGCCGATGACCTCACCGATCTTGTCCACGGGGATCTTGACGGTGATGATCCGCGGGGCGTTCGGGGACATCTCGTCCGGCGTGTCGATCGCTTCCATCATCACGTCGAGGATGTGGAGGCGGGCGTCGCGGGCCTGGGTCAGGGCCGCGGCCAGGACGGAGGCCGGGATGCCGTCGAGCTTGGTGTCGAGCTGGAGCGCGGTGACGAACTCCTTGGTGCCGGCGACCTTGAAGTCCATGTCGCCGAAGGCGTCCTCCGCACCGAGGATGTCGGTGAGGGCGACGTAGTGGGTCTTGCCGTCGATCTCCTGGGAGATCAGGCCCATGGCGATACCGGCGACGGGGGCCTTCAGCGGCACACCGGCGTTCAGCAGCGACATGGTGGAGGCGCAGACCGAGCCCATGGACGTCGAACCGTTGGAGCCGAGGGCCTCGGACACCTGACGGATCGCGTAGGGGAACTCCTCGCGGGTCGGCAGGACCGGCACGATCGCGCGCTCGGCGAGCGCGCCGTGGCCGATCTCGCGGCGCTTCGGGGAGCCGACGCGGCCGGTCTCGCCGACGGAGTACGGCGGGAAGTTGTAGTTGTGCATGTAGCGCTTGCGGGTCACCGGGGAGAGGGTGTCCAGCTGCTGCTCCATGCGGAGCATGTTGAGGGTGGTGACGCCCAGGATCTGGGTCTCGCCACGCTCGAACAGCGCCGAGCCGTGCACGCGCGGGATGGCCTCGACCTCGGCGGCGAGGGTACGGATGTCCGTGAGCCCGCGGCCGTCGATGCGGACCTTGTCCTTGATGACGCGCTCGCGCACCAGGGCCTTGGTCAGGCTGCGGTAGGCGGCGGAGATCTCCTTCTCGCGACCCTCGAAGGCCGGGAGGAGCTTCTCGGCGGCGATCTCCTTGACGCGGTCCAGCTCGGCCTCGCGGTCCTGCTTGCCCGCGATGGTCAGCGCCTGGGAGAGGTCGCCCTTGACGGCGGCCTCGAGGGCCTCGTACACGTCGTCCTGGTAGTCCAGGAAGACCGGGAACTCGCCCTCGGGCTTGGCGGCCTTGGCGGCCAGGTCGGCCTGGGCCTTGCAGAGGACCTTGATGAAGGGCTTCGAGGCGTCGAGGCCGGCGGCCACGATCTCCTCGGTCGGCGCCTCGGCGCCGCCCTTGACCAGGGCGATGGTCTGCTCGGTGGCCTCGGCCTCGACCATCATGATCGCGACGTCGCCGTCCTCCAGGACGCGACCCGCGACGACCATGTCGAAGACGGCGTCCTCGAGCTCGGTGTGCGTCGGGAAGGCGACCCACTGGCCGCGGATCAGCGCGACGCGGACGCCGCCGATCGGGCCGGAGAAGGGCAGACCGGCCAGCTGGGTGGACGCGGACGCGGCGTTGATCGCGATGACGTCGTACAGGTGGTCGGGGTTGAGCGCCATGATCGTGGCGACGACCTGGATCTCGTTGCGCAGGCCCTTCTTGAAGGACGGGCGCAGCGGGCGGTCGATCAGGCGGCAGGTGAGGATCGCGTCCTCGGAGGGGCGGCCTTCGCGACGGAAGAAGGAGCCGGGGATCTTGCCGGCGGCGTACTGGCGCTCCTCGACGTCCACCGTGAGGGGGAAGAAGTCGAGCTGGTCCTTGGGCTTCTTCGACGCGGTGGTCGCGGAGAGCACCATCGTGTCGTCGTCCAGGTAGGCGACGGCGGAGCCGGCGGCCTGGCGGGCCAGGCGGCCCGTCTCGAAGCGGATGGTGCGGGTGCCGAAGGAGCCGTTGTCAATGACGGCCTCGGCGTAGTGGGTCTCGTTCTCCACTAGCGTTTTCTCCATATTCGTCGTCTCCGTCCGTCACCCGTGTGGTGACCGACGGTGGTGGAGAGCGCTCCTGTGCGTGCGGGCCGGTCTTCGATCGAAGCACCCGGTTCTGAGCCCCGTCGCGGGGCTTTCCGGATGCCACTACCGAGGACCGGCGGCGTAGGGAGGGCGCTGCTCCTCTTCGGTTGTGCGCTGTGTTCCAGACTACAAAGCGTCCGGTACGTCGCGCACGTACAGCAAAGGGAGCGGCCCCATCGGTGTGGGAACCGCTCCCTTCACAGCGTGCTTACTTGGCGCCGGCCGCACCACGGCGGATGCCGAGGCGGTCGACCAGCGTACGGAAGCGCTGGATGTCCTTCTTGGCCAGGTACTGCAGCAGGCGGCGACGCTGGCCGACCAGGATCAGCAGACCACGACGGGAGTGGTGGTCGTGCTTGTGGGTCTTGAGGTGCTCGGTCAGGTCCGAGATGCGGCGGGACAGCATCGCGACCTGGACCTCGGGAGAGCCGGTGTCGCCCTCCTTGGCACCGAACTCTGCGATGATCTGCTTCTTCGTAGCGGCGTCGAGCGGCACGCTTACTCCTCGTATAGGTCTTCGTTGCCACCGAGTGCCCCAGGTCGAATTCTCTGGGGATCTTCCGTAACTCGGGAGGCGGGGTCCGCTGAGCGCAGCCTCCAGAGGGTCTCCGGGGGCGCGTACACAAACGGCCGTCACACAGCGTACCAGGCTGCCGGGTCTCGCCGTCTCGACTGGTGAGAGTGCGGGACGGGACCGGGACGCCTCCAGAAGGGTGACAGGGGGGTGCGGGGGATGACAAGCGGAATTCTCGCGGGGGCGGCCGGGGAGCGGAGGGGTGGGCGGGGATCCCGGGGAAAGCGGCCCGCGGCGGCCGCGTTCCGCAGATAATCGGCAGCGGAGAGACCGAGCAGCACCGCACGACCGAGGGAAGGGCCGCACATGGGCACCCAGCAGGAGAAGGACGAGCTGTACGCGCTCGACATCAGCGGCGTCGAATGGCAGGGCCCGCCGGGGACCAGTCCGGACGAGGAGCGGGTCGAGATCGCCAAGCTGCCCGAGGGCGCGGTGGCGATGCGGTCGTCGCTGGACCGGGACACGGTGCTGCGTTACACGGCGGCCGAATGGGAGGCCTTCGTGCTCGGAGCACGGGACGGGGAGTTCGACCTCACCTGACGTCCGTCCGACCAGGTGGACCAGGTGGAAGGGGGACGCGCCCGTCGGGGCGCGTCCCCCTTTCGCGTCGGGGGCTGCGGGGTGGACACGTACGGGTGACGGGTGGGGCGGGGGGAACTCGGCGTGGTGGGCCGGGAGTTGGGGTGGTGAGGTCGCGTGGGGGCGCGTTGGCCTCGGGGTGGGGGTGGGTGCGGGGCGCCGGGGCCGGCCGGATCGGTCGAACGTCGTTGTGGCGGTGGGGTGGTGACGGTTGACGTGGGGTGGGGTCCGTGGGCGCGTGACCTCGGGGGCCTCGGGCGGTGGTGCGCGATTAGGCTGAGCGTGGGCGCGGCGTCGAGGTGGGCGCCTGACCGGTGTTCGAGAGACCGGTGTTCGACAGACCAGGAGGATCAGTGAGCGGCGATCGGAACGAGAGGCACGGCGGGACGTGGGACGTCCCGACGGACGATCAGTCCGACCCGGAGCCCGAAGCGACGGGCGAGTTCACCATCCCCTATACCCCGCCGGCCTGGTACACCCCGGACGCGCCGGGGACGGCGGCGACGCCGGGCCAGGGCGTGCCGGGACTGCCGGGGCTGCCGGAGGGCAGCGGGTTCGAACCGAACCTCCCGGCGGACGTGGTGTCGCCGCCGACGATGCGGATCGCGCCGCCGGCGCCCGCGGCGACTCCCCCGGCCTCCACCGGGGGGGCGGAGCCGCGGGATGGTGTGACCGCGAGCGGTGCGGCTGCGGCTGCCGCGCCGGCTGAAGGTCCGGTGGAGGCGGCTCCGGTGGCGGCTTCGCAGCCGGCGGAGGCGGAGCCGGTGGACGCCGTGCCCGCCGGGTTCGCCTCGCTGGTCAAGGCGGAGCCGAAGCCGGAGCCGGAGCCGGAGGACAGCGTGCCGAGCGGGTTCACCGCTCCGGTCGAGGCGGCGCCCGGACCGGACAGCGCGCCCGTCGCCGCCGCGGAGGCGGCACCGGCCGCGCTGCCGCCGCTGCCGGCCGCGTTCCCCTCTTCCGAGCCGCCTCAGGGATACGGGTTCCCGCCCGCGTCGGCGCAGCAGGCCCCGCCAGCGCCGCAGGGTTACGGGTTCCCGCCGCCGTCGGCGGAGCAGCCTCCGGCGCCCCAGGCCCCGCAAGGTTACGGCTTCCCGCCCGCGTCGGCGGAGCAGCCTCCGGCGCCGCAGGTGCCCCAGGGGTTCCCGCCCGCCGGGCCGCAGGTGCCCCAGGCACCGCAGGGTTACGGCTTCCCGCCGCCGTCGGCGGAGCAGCCGCAGGCGCCGCAGGGGTTTCCGCCCGCCGGGGCGCAGGCGCCGCAGGCGGGTTATGGGGTTCCCGGCGGGGCGTCGGAGCAGGTGCAGCAGGCGTACGGGTATCCCGTGCCGCCGGTGGATCCGCAGGGCGGTGTGCAGTGGCAGGGCGTGCCGCAGCAGGGTGGTCCGGGCGCGGGGGGTGCGCCGCTGGGGTACACCGCCGCCGTCGAGCTGTCGTCGGACCGGCTGCTGCGCGCGAAGCAGAAGCCGAAGGGGGCCCGCTCCGGGTTCCGCTTCGGCGGCAAGGCCGCCGAGGCCGACCGGCAGCGCAAGCTGGAGCTGATCCGGACGCCGGTGATGTCCTGCTACCGGATCGCCGTCATCAGCCTCAAGGGCGGCGTCGGCAAGACGACGACCACCACCGCTCTCGGCGCGACCCTCGCCACCGAGCGGCAGGACAAGATCCTGGCGATCGACGCGAACCCGGACGCCGGCACCCTCGGCCGCCGCGTCCGCCGGGAGACCGGTGCGACCATCCGCGACCTGGTCCAGGCGATCCCGTACCTGAACTCGTACATGGACATCAGGCGCTTCACCTCGCAGGCCCCGTCCGGCCTGGAGATCATCGCCAACGACGTGGACCCGGCCGTCTCGACGACCTTCAACGACGAGGACTACCGGCGCGTCATCGACACGGTGGGCCGCCAGTACCCGATCATCCTCACCGACTCCGGTACGGGCCTGCTCTACTCCGCCATGCGCGGCGTACTGGACCTGGCCGATCAGCTGATCATCATCTCGACCCCGTCGGTGGACGGCGCCAGCAGCGCGAGCACCACGCTCGACTGGCTCTCCGCCCACGGGTATGCCGAGCTCGTCTCGCGCTCCCTCACGGTCATCTCCGGCGTCCGCGAGACCAGCAAGATGATCAAGGTCGAGGACATCGTGCGGCACTTCGAGACCCGCTGCCGCGGTGTCGTCGTCGTGCCCTTCGACGAGCACCTCGCGGCCGGGGCCGAGCTGGACCTCGACCTCATGCGGCCCAAGACCCGGGAGGCGTACTTCAACCTCTCCGCGATGGTCGCCGAGGACTTCGTCCGGGCGCAGCAGCAGGCCGCGCAGGCCCACTGGGGCGCCCCGCAGCAGGCCCAACCGCCGCACGCGCAGCCGCCCCAGGCGCAGCCGCCGCAGCAGCCGGGCCCGTACCACCAGCCGCCGCAGCCGTATCCGCAGCCCGGTCAGCCCTGGCAGCAGCCGCCCGCCCAGCCTCCGCGCGATCCGCGCCTGGGCTGACCGGCTCCGCACGCGCGAGGGCCCGTACCGTCACCGACGGCACGGGCCCTTGTCCGTATGCGGCGGGGGCTCAGCGCCCCGCGGAGTCGTAGGCGTCCGTCAGCACCCGCGCGCGCTTCACGTCGTCCGCGATGGCCTCCAGCAGGCCGTCCAGCGACTCGAACTTCGCCATGCCGCGCACGTAGGAGAGGAAGTCGACGGCCACGTGCATGCCGTACAGGTCGAGCCCGACGCGGTCGATCGCGTACGCCTCCACGGTCCGCTCGGTGGCGTCGAACTGCACGTTCGTCCCTACGGAGATCGCCGCCGGCATCCGCTCGCCGGCCGCCGTCAGCCAGCCCGCGTACACGCCGTCGGCCGGGATCGCGGTGTGCGGGGCCGTCTCCACGTTGGCGGTGGGGTAGCCGAGCTCGCGGCCGCGCTGGGCACCGCGCACCACGACGCCCTCGACGCGGTGCGGGCGTCCGAGGATCTCGGCGGCGCCCTCCATGTCGCCCTCGGCGACCAGCCTGCGCGCCAGGGTGGAGGAGAACGGCACTCCCCCGCCGGCCGTGCCGCGCTCGACCAGGTCCACCACCTCGACCTCGTAGTCGTAGGTGCCGCCCAGCTCGCGCAGGAAGTCGACGTTCCCGGCGGCCCGGTGGCCGAAGCGGAAGTTGGGGCCCTCGATGACGGCGCGGGCGTGCAGCTTGTCGACGAGCACCTTGACGATGAAGTCGGCCGGGGACAGCTGGGAGAACTCCGGCGTGAAGGGCAGGATCAGCAGCGCGTCGACGCCGAGGTCGGCCATGAGTTCGGCGCGGCGGTCGTACGGGGCCAGGATCGGCGGGTGGCTGCCGGGGCGCACGACCTCGCTCGGGTGCGGGCTGAAGGTGACGACGACCGAGGGGACGCCGAGCTCGCGGGCCTTCGCGACGGCCCGTCCGATGATCAGCTGATGTCCCCGGTGCACACCGTCGTACGAGCCGATGGTGACGACGCTGCGTCCCCAGTCCTGGGGGATGTCCTCCAAGCCACGCCAGCGCTGCACTGTGACCGCTCCTCGCCCGAACCGTGTAGTCCCTGTACCGATTGCAGATTGCAGGTCTAAGACTGCCATGCCGGTGGCCGGTGCCCCGCATCGGCATCTGGCGGGCCTATGCGGCATCTCCATCGGATCTCCGTGGAGCACACGGCTCCGCGACGGGTCAGGTGACGTCCCGGTCGCCGCGGCTGAGGGTCTCGACGGTGCGTCGGGCGCCCGGCCCCAGCAGCGCGGCGGCTTCCGCTTCCGCCTGGGCGAGCCAGCGGGCGACCAGGGAGGCGAAGACCGGATCGGCTCGGGCCAGCTCCACCGTGCGCTGCTCGAAGACGGCGGGGCCGCCGGGAACCCGCAGCAGTTGCCGGCCGGTCCGCCGGAGCAGCTCGCGGGTCCGTTCCTCGGGGCGCTGCCGGGTCGCCGCCGCGAGGCCGTCGAGGAAGCCCCCGAGCACCTGCGGCTCGGTCTCCTCGCGCAGCAGTACGCCGGCCAGCTCGGCGCGCAACGGCTGCGAGGGCTCCTCGCCGGGGGCGGCCAGGACGCCGGCCAGCGCGGTGCGCACCCCGGCCGGACCGGTCCGCAGCAGGTCCAGGACCAGCGGGCGCAGCACGGGCCCGGCGGCCGGCCCCTGGTCGAGGCGCCGGTCCACGAACGCGGCGGCGTGCGGGGCGTCCTCGGGGCGGTGCGCGAGGTGGTCCCGTACGAGCTCCCCCGCGCGGCGGGCCAACCCCGGGGTGGTGAGCGCGGCCAGGGCGCGCAGCACCTCCCCGTCGGCCCGCGCCCGTAGGGCGGCGAAGACGGCGTCCGGGTCGGGCAGCACGGGCAGCGCCGCGACCAGCGCGGAGGCGGGCAGCCGGGAGCCGCGCTCGGGGTCGCGGAAGCAGGCGAGGGCGTCGTCCAGGTGGCGGGCCCGGGTCTGGGGGTCGCGCAGCAGCATCCCGAGGGCGCTGCCGTGCAGGGTGGTGTCGCCGGGGCGGGCGAGCAGCGCCTCGGCGGCGGCGCGCAGCAGCTCCCGGTCGGCGGGGGTGCGTACGTTCGGGGCGGTGGCGGACCCGTACGCGGCGGCGGCGACGCGGCGCGCGGGGCGGTCGTCGTGGGCCCAGCGGTCGACGGCCCGGCACAGCGCGGAGGGTTCGTCCTCCGCGAGGACGGCGAGCAGCTCGTCGGCGCGCGGGTGCGCGGCGGCGACGAGGGCTTCGGTGAGGTCGTCGACGGCGAGGGCGCGGTGGGTGTGGAGCAGGGCCTGGGCCGCGGTGGCGACGGTCGCGCCGGGGCGGCCGCGCAGTCGGCGTTCGTCGGTGAACCAGGCGCAGAGCAGGGGCTGTACGAGCCGCGGCGCGCGGGCGAGGCGGCGGCCGGCGGCCTCCAGGTAGCGGTGGTCGGAGGGCAGGAGGCGGCGCAGCAGGTCGAGGCGGTCGGACTCGGGCAGCCGCAGCCGGTTCCAGAACCAGCCGCCGAACCCGCCGGGGCCGGCCTGGGCCACGTGCTCGGCGAGGGCGTGCAGGACGGGCAGGTGGGAGTGGGCGTCGGGGGCGGCGAGGAGGGCGCCGCGCAGCAGCCGGGAAGCCCACCAGACGCGGTCGGGGTGGACGGGCCCGGCGCCCTCGGGCGGCTGCTCGGCGAAGGTGTTGAGGGCGCCGACGAGCGCGGTCAGCCGGGTCCGGGCCTCGTCGGGCGGCAGCCGGCGTACGGCCTCCAGGACGGGACCGATGCGGTGCCGGGGCACGGGCGGGCCGGGGGCGGCGGAGCCGGAGTGGACCAGGGTGTCGAGGGCGGTCGGAACGTCGAGGTGGCCGCCCTGGAGCCAGTCGGAGAGTTCCTCGTGCGCGAAGCGGTAGCCGGCGCCGGCGGGGACGAGCAGCCCCTCGGCGAGGACGGCGGAGGCCCAGCCGGTGCGCCAGGGGAAGAGTTCCTCGAAGTCGGCCCGGTCCAGCTGCCCCTGCCCCGGGCCCAGGCAGCGACGGGCGGCCTCGTGCACGCGTCCGGCCACGCGGGTGGCGAGGCGCCGTACGCCCGGCCCGTGCACGGCCTCGCCCGAGGGGCGGGCGGCGATCCGGACGGCCACGCGCAGCGCCGTCAGGTCCAGGTGCGCCGCGAACACCTCGTCCCGGCCGGGGCGACCGGTGGTCACCTCGGCGGCGCGGATCCCGGCCAGCAGGGTCAGGGTGAGCGGATGCCGGGCGTCGGCCTCGCGCACGCCGTCGTCGGGGATGCCGAGGCGGGCGCGGGCGGTCCGCGCCTCGGCGGGGGTGAGGTCGCCGACGAGCAGCGCGGGCGGCAGGCGCCGCGCCGGGCGGTCGGGGGTGTGCAGCACCTCGGACGGGTAGAGGGCGCCGGCCCGCTCCCAGTGTTCGGGGCGGGCGGCTACGGCCAGTCGGACGCCGGTCGCGCGGAGCCAGGCGGTGGTGGCGGCGGTCCACGGTTCGAGGTGGTGCGCGAGCTGCGGGGGCATCTCCTCGGGAGCGTCCAGGACGACGAGCAAGGCCCGCCCGGCGTCCCCCACCAACCGCGCGACCCGCTCGGCCACCCCGCCCCCGCCCGCCGCCCCCCACCCCGACGAACCGGGCCCGGCGGGAACGGGCCCGGCGGGAAGAGGCCCGGACGGGGCGGGCCCGGCGGAGACGGGCCCCGAGGAGACGGGCCCCGCCGGGACGGTCCCCGCAGGAATGGGCCCCGCCTGGACAGACCCCACGGGTACGGACCCTGCGGAGACAGACCCCGCCGGAACAGGCCCCACGGGGACGGGCCCGGCCGGGACGGACGGGACGGGCCCTGCATAGACGGGCCCGGCGGAGAAGGGCCCGGCGGAGAAGGGCCCCGCGTGGACGGGCCCCGTGGGAACGGGCCCCGCGGGGGCTGGGCCCCAACCGGACGGCCCCGGGAGCCAGGGCTCCGAGGTGGCGGCCCCCGGGCCTTCGCCGGGATTCGGGGAGGCGGGTCGTGCGGCGTGCGGCTCCGGGGCCCACGCCCCCGGGGCACTCGCCGATACGGCAGCCGCCGGCATCCAGACACCGCCCCCGACGACCTCCGAGCCGCCGCCTCCCGGGCCCCCCACCCCCCAGGCAGCGGGATCCAGGGAGGCGAACGCCGAAACGGCGGGGTCCGCGGCAGCCCGGGGCGCGGGAACCCACACCCCCTGGCGCCGCACGTCCCCCGGTTCCGCGTCCCCCTCGGCCGCCGCCGCCCAGGCGGTATCCCCGGGTACGTCGCACAGGTCCGCCCCCGCTCCCCCCGGCGCGGCGGCGATGATGCGCCCCGCGGCCGTCAGGGCCCGGGTCACGGCGTCGGCCAGGGAGGCGTCGCCGGCGCGCAGGTCCGCCCCGCGCAGCCAGAGCGTCGGGGCGGGTCGGGCTCCGCGTGCCCGGTCGGCGGCGAGGCCGGCCAGGGCGGTGGTGCGGCCGGTGCCGGGGTCCCCGACCAGGCCGAGGACCAGCCGGTCCCCCTCGGTGAACGCGGCCAGCTCGGCGGCGATCCGGGGGCGCTCCACGGGCTCCGGCCGCCCGGGGTCACCGTCCCCGGCACAGGCCGGTCCGACGGCCGAGCCCACCGTGGTGGCGGTGAGTTCCAGCGCGCCCGCGAGGTTGAGTTCGGCCCCGTACGCCGGGACGGTGGCGGCGTTGCGCTCCAGCAGGGCGGCGAGGGGGCCGGCCGGGTCGGCGGCGGCCGCCGCGCGCAGCGGGATGGCGAAGGGCCGCCGTGCGGGTACGCCCGCAGGCCGGCGCCCACCACCGCGAGCACCGCCCCGGTCGCCGCGTCGAGGACCGGCGCCCCGCAGGCCTCCCCGCCCAGTTCGAGGGCGTCCCGGCCGTCGGTGCCGATGGCCAGCTCCAGCGTGGCGGGCAGCACGTGGCAGCGCTCCGGCGTGCTGTGCGTGACCTCCGCTCCGGCCCCGAGCACCCGCGCCTGGCGCCAGCCCCGCGCGGGGAGGCGTACGTACGTCCCGGGCCGGACGGCCTCGCGGAGGGCGACGGGCAGGGGGCGCACGCCGAGCCCGTCGGTGCGTACGAGGGCCAGGCCCAGCTCGGGGAGGGGGGTCAGGTCCAGGGCCTCGGCCCGCCAGGTGCGCTCCCCGGGGCCGGCGAGCACCAGCCGGGTCAGGCCGGCGACGGTCTCGTGACTGGTGATCACCGTGCCCCGGTCGTCAGCCACGAATCCGGTGCCGCGCGTCCGGCCCACGAGGTCGTGGATCAGGACGAGCTCGGCGCCGCTCCCCACATCGGTCACCTCGTCCCCGGGGGCGTCCCCGAAGACCCTCGTACCGTCCGTGACCTCGTCATTCATCGCCGCACCACTCCCCCGCCGCGGGACCCGTGGTCATGACGGTAGGCAAGTGAAGATCGGCACGAAAAGCACGCGCGGCGAAAGCGCCCCCTTACGCCCCCTCCATTCACTCCGAGCGCCTGCTCGGACGGGTGAACTATCGGCGTCGGGTGGATAGAGACCTATCCGAGGGGGGTGGTGGAGCGGTGAGCGGCGGCGACGCGCGCTCACCGCTCCACGTCAACGAACACCGGGCCCGGCCGGCGAAGACCGCCCGGCCGGGCCCGGCTCGATGAGCGGACGCCCCTCACCCGCGGATCAGACGAAGACCGCGAGCGACTTCGCCTTGCCGCCCTTGCTCTCCACGAGCCCCAGCAGCCGCCCCTCGGGCCCGTAGACGGCGACCGTGCGGCCGTCCTTGTACTCGTCCGGCATGTCGATGCGCACGCCGTTGGCCAGCAGCCCCGCCCGGCGGGCGTCCAGGTCCCACCGCGCGAACGCGGCGGCCGCCGCCTCGCCGATCGGCATGACGGTCAGCTCCTCCTGGAGCTGGTCGAGCGTGCGCGCCTTGTCGAGCTTGTACGGGCCCACGCGCGTGCGGCGCAGCGCCGTCAGGTGACCGCCCACGCCCAGGTCGGCGCCCAGGTCGCGGGCGAGCGCGCGGATGTACGTACCGCTGGAGCAGACGACGGAGACGACGAGGTCGACGACCTTGGTGCCGTCCTCGGCCTCGGCCTCGCGCATGTCGTACACCTGGAACGACGAGATGGTGACCGGCCGGGCCGGGATCTCGAAGTCCTCGCCGTCGCGGGCGCGCTTGTAGGAGCGCACGCCCTTGATCTTGATGGCGCTGACCTTGGACGGGACCTGCATGATCTCGCCGGTCAGCTTGGCGATCCCCGCGTCCACGGCCTCCCGGGTCACCCCGGAGGCGTCCGCGGACTCGGTGATCTCGCCCTCGGCGTCGTCCGTGACGGTGTACTGCCCGAGCCGGATCGTCCCGAGGTACTCCTTCTCCGTCAGCGCGAGGTGCCCGAGGAGCTTGGTGGCCTTCTCGACGCCGAGGACGAGGACACCCGTCGCCATCGGGTCGAGCGTGCCGGCGTGGCCGACGCGGCGGGTCTTGGCGATGCCGCGCATCTTGGCGACCACGTCGTGCGAAGTGAAACCGGACGGCTTGTCGACGATGACCAGGCCGTCCGGAGTCTTCCCTGCGTTGGTGCTCATTCCGCGGCTGCGTCCTCGTCGTCCTCGTCGCCCGGCTTCTTGTACGGGTCGGCCTCGCCGGCGTACTGGGCTCCGGAGGAGACCTCGCGCACCTGGGCGTCGGAGGCGCGCGCCTTGTTGAGGAGGTCCTCGATGGTCTTGGCGTTCTCCGGGAGGGCGTCCGCGACGAAGGTCAGGGTGGGGGTGAACTTGGTCCCCGCCGCCCGACCGACCGCGGAGCGCAGGACGCCCTTGGCGCTCTCCAGGCCCGCCGCCGCGCTGGCGCGGTCCTCGTCGTCGCCGTAGACCGTGTAGAAGACCGTGGCCTCCCGCAGGTCGCCGGTGACCCGGGTGTCCGTGATGGTCACGTGCGTACCGAGGCGGGGGTCCTTGACACCACGCTGCAGCTTCTCGGCCACCACCTCCCGGATGAGGTCCGCCAGCTTCTTAGCCCGCGCATTGTCGGCCACTGGTCCGTCTCCTTATTGCTTGCTGTCAGTCTTCATCACCGTGGATCCGCCGTCGCACCGACAACAGCTCCACTTCCGGACGTGCCGCGACCAGCCGCTCACAGCGGTCCAGTACGTCCGAGAGGAACCCCGCGTCCCCGCTCACCAAGGCGACCCCTATACGGGCCCTGCGGTGCAGATCCTGGTCGCCCACCTCGGCCGCGCTCACGGAGAACTTGCGTTGGAGCTCGGCGACGATGGGCCGGACGACGGAGCGTTTCTCCTTCAACGAATGAACGTCGCCGAGGAGCAGATCGAAGGACAGAGTCCCCACGTACATGCAGTTCCGGATGTCCCGCCGGTTCGGGTTAGGTGGCCTGCCGGCCGACGCGCGGCAGGGTCACCAGAACGGTACACGCAACGGCCGGGGCCGATCGACGGATATTCCGCCGACCGGCCCCGGGGTTACGACACGGTGCGATGTGCCTCGCGCTTACGCGCGGGGCTTCTCGCGCATCTCGTACGTCGCGATGACGTCGTCGACCTTGATGTCGTTGAAGGAGCCGAGGTTGATACCACCCTCGAAGCCCTCGCGGATCTCGGTGACGTCGTCCTTGAAGCGGCGCAGACCCGAGATGGTGAGGTTCTCGGCGATGACCTTGCCATCGCGCAGGAGCCGCGCCTTCGTGTTGCGCTTGACCTCGCCGGAGCGGATGAGGACACCCGCGATGTTGCCCAGCTTGGACGAGCGGAAGATCTCGCGGACCTCCGCCGTACCGAGCTCGACCTCTTCGTACTCCGGCTTGAGCAGACCCTTGAGGGCCGCCTCGATCTCCTCGATGGCCTGGTAGATCACCGAGTAGTAGCGAACGTCGACGCCCTCGCGGTCCGCCATCTGCGCGGCACGGCCGGCCGCACGGACGTTGTAACCGATGACGATGGCGTCGGAGCCCATCGCCAGCGAGATGTCGGACTCGGTGACCGCACCCACACCGCGGTGCAGGACGCGGATGTCGACCTCTTCGCCGACGTCGAGCTGGAGCAGCGAGGACTCCAGGGCCTCGACCGCACCGGACGCGTCGCCCTTGATGATGAGGTTGAGTTCCTGGACCAGACCGGCCTTGAGGACCGAGTCCAGGTCTTCCAGGGACACCCGGCGGACGCGCTTGGCGAAGTTGGCGTTGCGCTCACGCGCAGCACGCTTCTCGGCGATCTGACGGGCGGTGCGGTCCTCGTCGACGACGAGGAAGTTGTCGCCGGCGCCGGGGACGTTGGTGAGACCCAGGACCAGGACGGGGGTCGACGGACCCGCTTCCTCGACGTTGTTGCCCTTGTCGTCGAGCATGGCGCGCACACGACCGTAGGCGTCGCCCACGACCATCGTGTCGCCGACGCGGAGGGTACCGCGCTGGACGAGGACGGTGGCGACGGCACCGCGGCCGCGGTCGAGGTGGGACTCGATCGCAATACCCTGAGCGTCCTGCTCGGGGTTGGCGCGCAGGTCGAGGGAGGCGTCGGCGGTGAGGACGACGGCCTCCAGCAGGGAGTCGATGTGCAGACCCTGCTTGGCGGAGATGTCGACGAACATCGTGTCGCCGCCGTACTCCTCGGCGACCAGACCGAACTCGGTGAGCTGACCGCGGACCTTGGTCGGGTCGGCACCCTCGACGTCGATCTTGTTGACCGCGACGACGATCGGGACGCCGGCGGCCTTGGCGTGGTTGAGCGCCTCGATCGTCTGCGGCATGACGCCGTCGTTGGCCGCGACCACGAGGATCGCGATGTCGGTCGACTTCGCACCGCGGGCACGCATGGCGGTGAACGCCTCGTGACCCGGGGTGTCGATGAAGGTGATGCGACGCTCTTCGTCGTTCACCTCGGTGGAGACCTGGTAGGCACCGATGTGCTGGGTGATGCCACCGGCCTCGCCCGCGACGACGTTCGTCTTGCGGATGGCGTCGAGGAGGCGGGTCTTACCGTGGTCGACGTGACCCATGACGGTGACGACCGGCGGACGCGGGAGCAGGAACTCCTCGCCGCCCTCGTCCTCGCCGAACTCGATGTCGAAGCCTTCGAGGAGCTCGCGGTCCTCCTCCTCCGGGCTGACGATCTGAACGACGTAGTTCATCTCGCCCGCGAGGAGCTGGAGGGTCTCGTCGGACACGGACTGGGTGGCCGTGACCATCTCGCCGAGGTTCATCATCACGGCGACGAGCGACGCCGGGTTGGCGTTGATCTTCTCCGCGAAGTCGGTGAGGGAGGCACCGCGCGACAGGCGCACGGTCTCGCCGCCACCGCGCGGCAGCATCACGCCGCCGACCGACGGGGCCTGCATGGCCTCGTACTCCTGGCGACGCTGGCGCTTGGACTTGCGACCACGACGCGCCGGACCGCCGGGACGACCGAAGGCACCCTGCGTGCCACCACGGGCACCGGGACCACCGGGACGCCCGCCGAAACCGGGACGACCGCCGCCACCGGCACCGGCCGGACCGCCGCCGAAGCCGCCGCCACCCGGACGCGGGCCGCCGAAGCCGCCGCCCGCCGGACGCGAGCCCGGACCGGCCGGACGACCGGCGAAGCCGCCGCCGGGACGACCGGCGCCGCCACCGGGACGGGCACCGCCCGCACCGGGACCACGGCCACCGGGGCCGCCACCGGGACGGGGACCGGGACCACCGGCAGCGGGACGCTGCGGCATCATGCCCGGGTTCGGACGGTTACCACCGGGAGCACCACCCGGACGCGGGGCGCCGCCCTGCGGACGGGGCATGCCGCCCGGGGTCGGACGGGCGCCGCCGGGACCCTGCGGGCGCGGGGCGCCACCGGGGCCGCCTGCGGACGCGGAGCACCTGACCACCGGCGCCGGGGCACCGGGACGGGGAGCGCCGGCCGGACGGGCGCCTGCGGGCGCGCCATGCCGGTCGAGCCGCCGGAGGTGAAGGGGTTGTTGCCCGGACGGGGACCGGCCGGACGGGCGCCACCGGGACGCGGGGCCTGAGCGCCACCGGGGCGCTGCTGACCCTGGGCACCGGGGTGGCACCGGCCGGACGCGGGGCGCCGGGACGGGCGCCGGACTGACCGGGGCGGCCGGACGCTGCTGCGCCGGACGGGGACCGGGGCCGCGGCGGGTCGCGCCGGGGCGGCCGGGGCCGCCGGGGCGCGGAGAACTCGGTCGCCACGGGGACCGCCGGAGCGGGCTTCGGGGCGGCCGGAGCCTTGGGGCCGGGACGCGGGCCGGAGGCGGCCGGGGTCACCGGGGTGCTGACGGCCGGAGCCTCGGCGGCGGGCTTGGGAGCCACCGGTGCGCCGGGCTTGGGGGCAGCGGGACGTGCCGCAGCGGCCGGGGAGGGCGCCGCGGGCTTGGCGGGCGCGGCCTTGCGGGGCGCCCCGGGCTTCGCAGCGGTCTTGCCGGCGTTGCCGCCGGGACCCTGCAGTGCGTCAGTCAACTTGCGTACAACCGGCGCCTCGATCGTCGAGGACGCCGAACGGACGAATTCACCGAGTTCTTGGAGCTTGGCCATGACGACCTTGCTCTCCACCCCGAACTCCTTGGCGAGTTCGTATACCCGGACCTTAGCCACTTCGCTCCTTTTAGGTCCGGGTTACGCCGGACCGTCGCTACTTCATGGGCGTACTCATCGCGTACTCATCGAGTGCTCATCGCAATCTCGACCTACTTCCAACTCGCGAGGTACCTGACCGCACGGGGTGTCCGTGCCGTACTTCTTCTTACGGTGTCGCCCCGGCCGTGAGGGCCAGGGCTGCGCGCAGTTCCGTCGTGTCGAGCGTTCCTGCGGACCGGAGGGCCCGGGGGAACGCTCTGCGGCGGACCGCCTGGTCGAGGCAGACCGCGGCGGGGTGCACGTAGGCGCCCCGGCCGGGCAGCGTACCGCGAGGATCGGGGACGCATTGGTCCTCGATCGCCACGATGCGCAGCAGATCGCTCTTGGCCGCTCGCTCCCGACACCCCACACAGGTGCGTTCGGGGCATGCGCGGGCTTGCGTCCGGCCAGACACGCCTAAGTCTACCTCCCCGTACCGACCTCACCCCTTCAGGTGAAAAATCGAACGGATGTCGTTGTGATCCCGGGTGGTGTTCCCGGAGGGACCCCCGGTTCGAGGGTCCCTGTCTACCGTCCGGAAACCTCCGGTCGGTAGCGATTTATTCCCGGCCGGAGTCCCGGGAGTCCCGGGAGTCCCGGCCGTCCCGGCCGCCGTCCTCGTCCGAGGGCACCTCGGTGTCGGGGCGGATGTCGATGCGCCAGCCGGTCAGGCGTGCGGCGAGGCGGGCGTTCTGGCCCTCCTTGCCGATGGCCAGCGACAGCTGGTAGTCGGGCACGGTGACGCGGGCGGACCGGGAGTCCCAGTCCACGACCTCGACCTTGCTCACCCGGGCGGGCGACAGCGCGTTGGCCACCATCTCCGCCGGGTCGTCCGACCAGTCGACGATGTCGATCTTCTCGCCGTGCAGTTCGGCCATCACGTTGCGCACGCGGCTGCCCATCGGGCCGATGCAGGCGCCCTTCGGGTTGAGGCCCGAACGGGTGGACCGGACGGCGATCTTGGTGCGGTGGCCGGCCTCGCGGGCGATCGCGGAGATCTCGACGCTGCCGTCGGCGATCTCCGGGACCTCCAGCGCGAACAGCTTCTTCACCAGGTTCGGGTGGGTGCGCGAGAGGGTCACGGACGGACCGCGCACGCCCTTCGCCACTCGCACGACGTACGCCTTCAGGCGGAGCCCGTGCGGGTACTCCTCACCGGGGACCTGCTCCTGAACCGGCAGGATGGCCTCCAGCTTGCCGATGTCGACGAGGACGTTCTTGGGGTCCTTGCCCTGCTGGACGACGCCGGTGATGACGTCGCCCTCGCGGCCGGCGAACTCGCCGAAGGTCAGGTCGTCCTCGGCGTCGCGCAGACGCTGGAGGATCACCTGCTTGGCGGTCGTCGCGGCGATCCGTCCGAAGTCCGACGGGGTGTCGTCGAACTCCTTGGGCTCCTGGCCCTCCTCAAGGTCCCTCGGGTCCTCGGTCGCCCACACGACCACGTGTCCGTTGGTGCGGTCCAGCACGACACGCGCGCGCCGGAAGCTCCCCTCGGTGCGGTGGTACGCGATGAGGAGGGCCGACTCGATCGCCTCGACGAGCAGGTCGAAGGAGATCTCCTTCTCCCGGACCAGACCCCGCAGGGCACTCATGTCGATGTCCACGGCTACGCCTCCTCTTCCTTCTTGTCCTTGCGGTTGAACTCGATCTCGACACGCGCCTTGGCGATGTCGGTGAACGCGATGCGGCGGGCGGTCGCCTTGCGGCCCTTCACGCCCGGAACTTCGAGGTCCATGCCCTCGTCGTCGACGTCGAGGATGCGGGCGATCAGTTCCTCACCCTTGTCACCCTCGGCGGACAGCTGAAACTTCACGAGACGGCCGATGGCCCGTACGTAGTGACGGCGCTCGGTGAGCGGGCGGTCCGCGCCCGGAGAGCTGACCTCAAGCTGGTACTCGTCCTCGCCCATCACGTCGGTCTCGTCGAGCTTGTCGGAGATCTCACGGCTCAGCTCGGCGCACAGGTCCAGGTCGAGACCCTCATCGGAATCCACGACGATCCGCAGCATCCGGCGGCGGCCTGCCTTGGACAGTTCGATGTCCTCCAGGTCCAGGCCCTTGGCGGTGACGAGCGGCTCCAGCAGTCCGCGCAGCCTGTCGCTCTGGGTGGTGCTCATCCGGGTGACTCCTCGGCCGCGTGTGCTGTTGTGGTTTTCCGTCGCGTGTCAGGTCAAAGGGTATCCGGTCGCGGAGGGTGTTGCCGTCCGCGCCGTCCTGGGCGCCCCCGGGTACCGTGATCACACCCTGCCCCGACATCACCCCCGAGGACGTCGCCGTGCCCTGGACCCTGCCCTTGAGGCCCTCGCGAAGGAGCCTGCTCGCCGGAGCCGCCGGAGCGGCCGGGGCCGCGTTGCTCACCGGGTGCACCGGCGGGGGCGACCCGTCCGGGGCCGATTCCGGGATTCCACTCGAACGGCGGATGCGGGAGGCGGCCGTGCGTGAGAGCGAGCAACTGCTGGAACGTTACGACGCCACCCTCGCGGCCCATCCCGCCCTCGCCGAACGCCTCGCGCCGCTGCGCGCCGCCGTCGCCGCGCACGCCTCCGCGCTGGCCTTCCCGGCCCCGGAGGGGAAGGCCTCGGCCTCGCCCGGCGCGGCCGCCGGGGCCTCCCGCACGCCAAGGCGTCGCCGTCGGCGGCTCCTCCGCCGGCGCCCCGGCGCCCCGGCCGCGAGCCGGGAGCCCGTGCCCGCGCAGCCCGCCGAGGCCGTAGGCGCGCTGGCCGACGCCGAGCGGAGCCTGTCCGAGGCGCGGACCATCGCGCTGGCCGGCGCCCCCGGGGAACTGGCCCGGATGCTGGCCTCGGTGGCGGCCTGCGGCGCCGTCCACGCGTACCTGCTGACCACGAACCCCGGAGCCGCCTCGTGAAGCGCGAAACCTCCCCCGCGAACCGGCCCCTGCAGGCCGCCCAGGCCGCGCTGGCCGCCGAGCACGCGGCGGTGTACGGCTACGGGGTCATCGGCGCCCGCAGCGCGCCCGGCCGCGCCGGCGAGGCCCGGGAGGCCTACGGGGCGCACCTCGCGCGCCGGGACGCGCTGACCCGGACGGTGCGTGAGCTGGGCGGGGCGCCGCAGCCGAGCGAGGCGGCGTACGCCCTGCCGTTCGAGCTGCGTTCCCCGGCGGACACGGAGCGGTTGGCGGCGGAGATCGAGGACCGGGTGGCGGGCGCGTACTCCGATCTCGTCCGGTCGGCGGACGGCCGGTTGCGCCGGGAGGCGGCAGACGCGCTGAGCGCCGCGGCCGTGCGCGCGGCACGCTGGCGCGGGGTCGGCGTAGCCTTCCCTGGGCTCTCGGAACGTTCGGAGCGAGCCCGCAACAGCTGAAAGGGACCACGCACGCATGGCTTTCGAACCGCCGCAGCGACTCGTCCGGGCGCTCGGCGAGCTGCCGGCATCGGCGCGGGACACGGAGTGGCTCGGGCGGTTGCCCGAGCTGGCCGACGAGGCGCTGGAGCGGCGGAAGGTGGTGGCCCAGCGGGTCCAGGCCCCGGGTGGGCGCAGCAGTCTGGTGCTCCTCGTCCGGTACGCCGACGGCACCCCGGCCGCGCTGAAGTTGGCGCCTCCGGGGGCCCGGCCGGACCGGGAGCTGGCCGCGCTCGCCCACTGGGGTGGTTTCGGGGCCGTACGGGTCCTCGACTCGCGCCACCACGAGGAGGACGGGGGCGTCCTGTTGGAACGCCTCCACCCGGAGGTGTCGCTGCGCTCGCTGCCGGAGGCGAAGGCCCTGCTGGAGGCGTGCGGCACGCTGCGGCGGCTGTGGGTGGAGCCGCCGGCCGGGCACCCGTTCGAGACGGTGGCGGAGCGTACGTCCGCCCAGTGCGCGGCCCTGCGCGCGGCGCCGTCGGAGCTGCGGAGTCTGGCGGACACGGCGATGGCGCTGCGCGAGGAGCTGACGGCGTCGCCGGGCGAACGGTTGCTGCTGCACGGGAACTTCCGGCAGGGCAAGGTGCTGGCGGGCGAGCGGGCGCCGTGGCTGACGGTGGGCCCCGAGCCCTTGGTCGGCGAGCGGGCCTACGACTTGGCGCGGCTGGTCCGTGACCGGGTGGAGGACCAGGTGGCCACGTCGGCGGGGGCGGCCGGGGCCCGTCGCCGGGTGAACAAGCTCGCGGACTCGCTGGAGGTGGATCGCGACCGGCTGCGGGGCTGGACGGTCTTCCGGGCGGTGGAGTCCGGCAACCGGGCGCTGGCGGCCGGGCGGCGGCGGGACGCGGAGCTGCTGTTGGAGTTCGCGGCCTGGTTGTAGGGCATACCGTAGGTAGGAAGGTAGGCCCGGCAGGGGCAGGTGGCCGTCATGGTCGAAGAACTCCTGACAGCGGGCATCGCCGCCGCCACGGGTATCGCGGTGTACCTGGGCGCGGCCGCCCGGGTGGTGAAGCAGTACGAACGCGGCGTGGTGTTCCGCTTCGGTCGGCTGCGCCCGGGGGTGCGGCCCCCGGGGTTCACGGTCATCGTCCCCGTGGTGGACCGGCTGCGGAAGGTGAACCTGCAGATCGTGACGTTGCCCGTGCCGGCCCAGGAGGGCATCACGCGGGACAACGTGACGGTGCGGGTGGACGCGGTCGTGTACTTCAAGGTGGTCGACGCGGCGAGCGCGATCATCGAGGTGGAGGACTACCGGTTCGCCGTCTCGCAGATGGCGCAGACCTCGCTGCGGTCGATCATCGGCAAATCGGACCTGGACGACCTCCTGTCGAACCGGGAGAAGCTGAACCAGGGCCTGGAGCTGATGATCGACAGTCCGGCGATCGGCTGGGGCGTGCAGATCGACCGGGTCGAGATCAAGGACGTCTCGCTGCCGGAGACGATGAAACGGTCCATGGCCCGCCAGGCGGAGGCCGACCGCGAGCGGCGGGCCCGGGTGATCAACGCGGACGCGGAGCTCCAGGCGTCGAAGAAGCTGGCGGAGGCGGCGGCGGTGATGTCGGAGCAGCCGGCCGCGCTCCAGCTGCGTCTGCTGCAGACGGTGGTGGCGGTGGCGGCGGAGAAGAACTCCACGCTGGTGTTGCCGTTCCCGGTGGAGCTGCTGCGCTTCCTGGAACGCGCGGCCCAGTCCACGACCCCGCCCGCGGCCCCGTCCGCGCCGGCGGCGCCGTCCGCGCCGGCGGCGCCGTCCGCGCCGGCGGCGCCGTCCGCGCCGGCGGCGCCGTCCGCGCCGGCGGCGCCGTCCGCGCCGGCGGCGCCGTCCGCGCCGGCGGCGCCGTCCGCGCCGGCGGCGCCGTCCGCGCGGCGGCGCCGCACGAGGTCGAGCAGGGGCAGCAGCTCCGCTGCCCGCGATGGACGCGGACCCGGATCCGGAGCCCGACGCGACGACGGCGGGCGCGGCGGAGGAACGGCCCCGCCCGGCGGCGTGACGGCCGGGGGCGGGGCGCGGGCGGGGGCCCGGGTCGGCTCAGGCGGGGCCCGGGTCAGCTCAGGCGGGCGAGGGCGTCGGCCAGCGGGAGTTCCTCGCGGGTGCCCGTGGAGCGGTCCTGGAGTTCCACGATCCCGTCGGCGGAGCGGCGTCCGGCGACGAGGATCCACGGCACGCCGATGAGCTCCGCGTCGGTGAGCTTCACGCCCGGGGAGAGCCCGGCCCGGTCGTCGAGCAGGACCCGGCGCCCGGCGGCGGCCAACGCGGCGGCGGCCTCCTCGGCGAGGGCGAGCGGTACGGCCTTGCCCGCCGCCACCACGTGCACGTCGGCCGGGGCCACCTCGGCGGGCCAGCACAGGCCGCGCGCGTCGGCCGTCTGCTCGGCGAGCGCGGCGACGGCCCGGGAGACGCCGATGCCGTAGGAGCCCATGGTGACGCGGACGGGCTTGCCCTCCTTGCCGAGGACGTCGAGGCCGAAGGCGTCGGCGTACTTGCGGCCGAGCTGGAAGATGTGGCCGACCTCGATCGCCCGGTCCAGCCGCAGGCCGGCTCCGCAGGCGGGGCAGGGGTCGCCGGGCTCGACGACGACCACGTCGAGGTAGCGGTCGACCTGGAAGTCGCGGCCGCAGACGACGTTGCGGGCGTGGGTGTCGGCCCGGTTCGCGCCGGTGACCCAGGCGGTGCCGGGGGCGATGCGCGGGTCGGCGAGGTAGGGCACCTTGTCGAGGCCCTGCGGGCCCACGTAGCCGCGTACGAGGTCGGGGCGGTCGGCGAAGTCCTCGGCGGTGACGAGTTCGACGACGGCCGGCGCCAGGTGCTCGGCGAGCTTGCCGAGGTCGACCTCGCGGTCGCCGGGGACGCCGACGGCCGTGATCTGGCCGTCGACCTTGACCAGGAGGTTCTTCAGGGTCGCGGAGGCCGGTACGTCGAGCAGCGCCGCGAGGGACTCGATGGTGGGCGTGTCGGGGGTGTCCAGCTCCTCGACGGGGCCGTGGTCGGCGTCGCCGACGGGGGTCAGGGCGAAGGTGACGGCCTCGGTGTTCGCGGCGTAGGCGCAGGACGGGCAGTCGGCGAAGGTGTCCTCGCCGGCGGCGGCGGGCGCGAGGAACTCCTCGGAGGCGGAGCCGCCCATGGCCCCGGAGACGGCCGAGACGATCCGGTGGTCGAGGCCGAGCCGTTCGAAGATCCGGACGTAGGCCTCGCGGTGGAGGCGGTAGGACTCGGCGAGGCCCTCGTCGGAGACGTCGAAGGAGTAGGAGTCCTTCATCTGGAACTCGCGTCCGCGCAGCACCCCGGAGCGGGGACGGGCCTCGTCGCGGTACTTGGTCTGGATCTGGTAGAGCATCACGGGCAGGTCCTTGTAGGACGTGCACTGGTCCTTCACGAGGAGGGTGAAGATCTCCTCGTGGGTGGGGCCGAGCAGGTAGTCGGCGCCCTTGCGGTCCTTGAGGCGGAACAGCAGGTCGCCGTACTCGCTCCAGCGGCCGCTGACCTCGTACGGCTCCTTGGGCAGCAGGGCCGGGAGCAGCACCTCCTGGGCGCCGATGGCGTCCATCTCCTCGCGGACGATCCGCGCGACGTTGTCCAGGACCCGCTTGCCGAGCGGCAGCCAGGTCCACACTCCGGCGGAGCTGCGTCGGACGTAGCCGGCGCGGACGAGGAGGCGGTGGCTGAGGGTCTCGGCGTCGGCCGGGTCCTCGCGGAGCGTCCGGGCCAGGAGACGGGACATGCGCTGCACGTGTTGCGTAGACATGTCCGGAGGCTACCGGGGGCGGGCTGGGCGCCGGAAACGGTTTCAGGGCCTGCGCAGGGGCAGGGGGGCGCCCATGACGGCGTAGGGCAGGCTCGCGCTCGGGAAGAGGACCTTGCGGGCCAGGTCGGTGTAGCCGAGGGCGGTGTAGAGGGCGCGGGCGGGGCTGTCGGTGTCGATGGCGGAGAGGATCGAGCGGGGCTGGGCGGCGCTGTCGGTGATGCGGGTGATGAGGGTGCGGCCGACACCGCGGCCCTGGAAGCCGGGGTGGACGTGGAGTTCGGTGATGACGAAGGAGTCGTCGAGCCAGTCGTCCTCGCCGCGGGCGCGCAGGTAGGGCTCGACGATGGTGGACCACCAGTGGGTGCGGTCGTTGGGCATGCCGTAGACGAAGCCGGCGAGGGCGTCGTCGTCGGTGAACGCGCCGAGGGCGCGGGCGCCGGGGCAGGTCATGTGACGTTGGACGATGTAGCGCCGGATGCCGATCTCCTCCTCGCTGAGCCCGAAGGCCACGGCCTGGACGCGCAGGGCCTCGTCCACGCGGGCGGCGAGGTCCAGGGGGCCGATGCGGAGGCCGGCGGGCCGGGCGGGGTCGTCGCCCGCGGGAGTAGGCAGCAGCATGCGGCGACCTTACTGCGGGGTAGTGCCGCTCCGGTACGGGTGTGGGGCCGAAAGCGGCCACGAGCCGGGGGCGCCTTCGGGGGTAGCGGCGGAGGGCGCGGCGGACGGTCCCGGCGGACGTTCGCGGCGGGGGGTCAGAACAGGACGCTCATGAACGCGCCGACCTCGCGGAAGCCGACGCGGCGGTAGGCGGCGCGGGCGGCGGTGTTGAAGTCGTTGACGTAGAGGCTGACCACGGGCGCCACGTCGCGCAGCGCGTAGGCGACGACGGCGGCCATGCCGGTCTCGGAGTGGCCGCGGCCGCGGAATTCGGGGTCCACCCAGACGCCCTGGACCTGGCAGGCGCGGGCGGTGGCGGCGCCGATCTCCGCCTTGAAGACGACCTTGCCGTTCTCGACACGGGCGAAGGAGCGGCCGGTGCCGACCAGTTCGGCGACCCGGGCCTGGTAGAGCAGACCGCCGTCGCCGGCGAGGGGGGAGATGCCGACCTCCTCGGTGAACATGGCCACGCAGGCGGGCATGATCACGTCCATCTCGTCCTTGCGGACGCGCCGGACGAGGGGGTCGGCGGCGATCTCGGCGGACGGCTGCTCGGTGACCATGAGGGGCTGGTGGGGGCGGACGTCGCGGGCCGGACCCCAGGTGGGTTCGAGGAGCTTCCACAGCAGCCGGGTGGCCTCGGCGGGGCCCACGATGGAGGAGCAGCGTCTGCCGGTGCGGCGGGCGCGGTCGGCGAAGGCGCGGACGGCGTCGGGTCCGGCGCAGACGGGGACCAGGTTGGCGCCCGCGTAGCACAGGGAGCGCAGCTCGCCGTCGGCGTACCAGCCCCACATCTCGCCGCCGAGGCGCCAGGGGTCGAGCCCGGCGACCTGCACGCGGGAGGTGACGAAGGCGTTCTCGACCGGCGCGCGTCCGAGGACGTCGAGCGCGGCGTCGAGATCACTGGGCTCAAGGACCCGGGTGGTGGTCTGCGTCAACACTGGGGCCTCACCATGCACGTCTGCTGATCTCCGCACTGTACCCGGCCCGACCGGAGGATGCCTGGTCCCGCTGGTCACGAAAAGGCCCCGGCCCCGCCCGCGAGCTGCGGGAACGGGGCCGGGGGCCGATGCTTGGGAGGGTCCGGGTTCAGACGCCGATGGCGACGGTGGGCTCGCCGGAGGCGACGCCGTCCTTCTCCATCTGCTCGGCGATCTTCATGGCCTCTTCGATGAGGGTCTCCACGATCTTCGACTCGGGGACGGTCTTGATGACCTCGCCCTTGACGAAGATCTGGCCCTTGCCGTTGCCGGAGGCGACACCGAGGTCGGCCTCGCGGGCCTCGCCGGGGCCGTTGACGACGCAGCCCATGACGGCGACGCGCAGCGGGACCTCCATGCCCTCCAGGCCGGCGGTGACCTCTTCGGCGAGCTTGTAGACGTCGACCTGGGCGCGGCCGCAGGAGGGGCAGGAGACGATCTCCAGGCGGCGCGGCTTGAGGTTGAGGGACTCCAGGATCTGGATGCCGACCTTGACCTCCTCGGCCGGCGGGGCCGACAGGGAGACGCGGATGGTGTCGCCGATGCCCTCGGAGAGCAGCGCGCCGAAGGCGACGGCGGACTTGATGGTGCCCTGGAAGGCGGGGCCGGCCTCGGTGACGCCGAGGTGCAGCGGGTAGTCGCAGGCGGCGGCGAGCTGGCGGTAGGCGTTCACCATGACGACCGGGTCGTTGTGCTTGACCGAGATCTTGATGTCGCTGAAGCCGTGCTCCTCGAAGAGGGAGGCCTCCCACAGCGCGGACTCGACCAGCGCCTCGGGGGTGGCCTTGCCGTACTTCTTCAGCAGGCGGGCGTCGAGGGAGCCGGCGTTGACGCCGATGCGGATCGGGGTGCCCGCGTCGTTCGCGGCCTTCGCGATCTCCTTGACCTTGTCGTCGAACTGCTTGATGTTGCCCGGGTTCACGCGGACCGCGGCGCAGCCGGCGTCGATCGCGGCGAAGACGTACTTGGGCTGGAAGTGGATGTCGGCGATGACCGGGATCTGCGACTTCTTGGCGATGACGGCCAGCGCGTCGGCGTCGTCCTGGGTCGGGCAGGCGACGCGGACGATGTTGCAGCCGGAGGCGGTCAGCTCGGCGATCTGCTGGAGGGTGGCACCGATGTCGGAGGTGCGGGTGGTGGTCATCGACTGCACCGAGATGGGCGCGTCGCCGCCGACGGCCACCGATCCGACCTGGATCTTGCGGCTGACCCTGCGGTCGGCAAGCTTCGTCGGCACGGCCGGCATTCCGAGAGAGATGGCAGTCATCTGCTGTGCAACCCCAAGGTGTGGATCGAGGTCCCGATATCGGCGGGCTCCAGTCTTCGAGGTTACGCCAATGCGCGCGTGCCCCTCGCATCCGAGGGGGTGCGCCACCCGAACGTAGGGAGCCGGGCACGAAGCGTGCCCGGCTCCCGTCCGCGGATGTACCCGACGACCGCCCCCTAGGTGATCCTGATGGGGTTGACCACGTCCGCCACGAGCACCAGCAGCGTGAAGCAGACGAAGACGCCGGCGACCACGTACGCGGCGGGCATCAGCTTCGCCACGTCGAACGGGCCGGGGTCGGCGCGGCGGAAGATGCGGGCCACGTGGCGTCGCAGGGACTCCCACAGGGCGCCGGCGATGTGTCCGCCGTCGAGCGGCAGCAGGGGCAGCATGTTGAACAGGAAGAGCGACAGGTTGAACATGCCGAGGACCTGGAGCAGGATCGCCGCCTTCTGGTCGCTGGGCAGGTCGAGGGCGGCGATGTCGCCGCTGATGCGCGCCGCGCCGACGATGCCCATCGGGGAGTCGGGCTCGCGCTCGGCCCCGTCGAAGGCCGCGTTCCACAGGGCGGGGACCTTGGCGGGCAGGTTGATCAGGCCCTGGACGCTGCTCTCGACGATGTCGCCCATGTGGTCCACGGACTCGCCGAAGGACAGGGCGGCGATCTCGTTCTTCGGGCTGAAGCCGAGCCAACCCGCCGTCACGTACTCGCCCTTGACGTAGCCGCCGCGGCCGTCGCTCTTGGAAACCCGGTTCTCGATCAGGGTCACCGGGACGTCGAGGCTCTTGCCGTCGCGGACGACGGTGACGGTGGCGGGGCCGATGGTGTCGCGGATCTGCTTCTGCAGGGCGGCCCAGTCGGTGACCTTGCGGCCGTCGAAGGCGACGATCCGGTCGTTCGCCATCAGGCCGGCCTGCTTGGCCGGGGCGACCGGGTCGCCGGGCCGGCACTCGTCGCGCTTCTCGCTCTGCTGGATGACGCAAGGGGAGACGCCGGCGATCTCGGTGGTGGTCCGGTTGACCCCGAAGGTCATCCAGAGGCCGAAGAAGATCGCCAGGGCGAGCACCAGGTTCATGAAGGGGCCCGCGAACATCACGATCACGCGCTTCCACGGCTTGCGCGTGTAGAACAGCCGGCTCTCGTCGCCGGGCTGGAGCTCCTCGTACGCCGCCGAGCGGGCGTCCTCGATCATCGAGCGGAACGGCGACGTCGAGCGGGCGGTGACCTTGCCGTCGTCGCCGGGCGGGAACATCCCGATCATGCGGATGTAGCCGCCCATCGGGATGGCCTTGATCCCGTACTCCGTCTCGCCCTTCTTGCGCGACCAGATGGTGCGGCCGAAGCCGACCATGTACTGGGGCACGCGGATGCCGAAGAGCTTGGCGGTGGACAGGTGGCCCAACTCGTGCCAGGCGATGGAGAACAGCAGCCCGACGGCGAAGACGAGCACACCCACCAAGGTCAGCAACAAGGTCATGCGCTCGCCTCCACGGCGGCGCGCGCCGCCATTTCCCGTGACCGGGCCCTGGCCCAGGTCTCCGCTTCGAGGACGTCCGCGACGGTCAGGGAAGTTCCCGCATCCGGCGTCCCGTGCTCATCGACCACGGCAGAGACGGTATCCATGATTGCCGTGAACGGCAGCCGACCGGCCAGGAACGCCTCCACGCACTCCTCGTTCGCGGCGTTGAAGACCGCCGGGGCGGTCCCGCCGAGGGTGCCGACGTGCCGGGCCAGGTCCACGGAGGGGAAGGCCTCGGTGTCCAGCGGGAAGAACTCCCAGCTCGACGCCTTGGTCCAGTCGAAGGCGGGCGCCGCGTCGGGGACGCGTACGGGCCAGCCGAGGCCGATCGCGATGGGACCGCACATGTCGGGCGGGGTGGCCTGCGCGAGGGTGGAGCCGTCGGTGAACTCCACCATGGAGTGCACGTACGACTGGGGGTGGACGACGACCTCGATGCGCTCGAAGGGGATGTCGTAGAGCAGGTGCGCCTCGATGACCTCCAGGCCCTTGTTGACCAGGGTCGCCGAGTTGACGGTGATGACCGGGCCCATGGCCCAGGTGGGGTGCGCGAGGGCGTCCCGGACGGTGACCGAGGCCAGCTCGGCGCGGGTGCGGCCGCGGAAGGGTCCGCCGGAGGCGGTGACCACGAGCTTGCGGACGTCGGCCCGGGTGCCGGCGGCCAGCGCCTGGAAGAGCGCGGCGTGTTCGGAGTCGACCGGGATGATCTGGCCGGGCTTCGCGAGGGCCTTGACCAGGGGGCCGCCGACGATGAGCGACTCCTTGTTGGCGAGGGCGAGGGTGCGGCCCGCCTTCAGGGCGGCGAGGGTGGGCGCGAGGCCGATGGAGCCGGTGATGCCGTTGAGGACGGTGTGGCAGGGCGAGGCGGCGAGTTCGGTGGCCGCGTCGGGTCCGGCCAGGATCTCCGGCAGCGGCTCGGAGGGCCCGTACTGGCCGCTCAGCGCCTCCTTCAGGGCCGGTACGACGTCCTCGCGGGCGACGGCCACGGTGTTCACCCGCAGCAGCCGGGCCTGCTCGGCCAGCAGTCCGACCCGCCCGCCGGCGGCGGACAGCGCGGTGACCCGGAAGCGGTCCGGGTTGCGCAGGGCGAGGTCGATGGCCTGGGTGCCGATGGACCCGGTGGACCCGAGGATGACGATGTCCCGGCGGCCGGCCGCGGCGTCGAAGAGGAGGTGCGGGTCGGCGAGGGGGGCTGGACTGTCGCTCATGCCCCCCATTGTTGCCGCAACTCAGGAGCGCTTGGACACGGAGTCCCCGTCCGTGACGCGCGCCAGCAGCTCCGGCAGCGTGCCGACGAAGTCGGGCAGCGCGCGGGCGGCCCGCCACCAGGCCTCCACGTCGTCGCCGAGGGCCGCGTCGAAGAGCGCGTCGGCCTCGGCGCGGGCGGCGAGGACGGCGACGGGACGGTCGTGGCGGTCGGGGTGGCCGATGTCACCGAGCCACTGGTCCTCGTCCAGGGCCCAGCAGGCGGGGACCTTGTGCCGGACGATGTCGGCGCCGGTCAGCAGGCCGCGGTCGAGGCAGTCGCGGACCCAGCGGACGTCCTCGTCCACGGTCGGCATCGGCACGCCCAGGCTGACGAGGGCCAGTTCCCGCTCCCACGCCCCGGTCGGCTCCGCCGGCGCCGGGTCCGGCGCGAGGTGGCGTACGGCGCGGGCGAGCGCCGGGTCGTGGCGTATGGCCCCGGGCGGGGGCGGGGTGCCCGCGGCCAACGCCGCCGCCAGCTCGGGCAGGGTGCCGCCGAAGGCGGAGGCGCGGCGCGGCAGCTCGGCCCACAGTCGGGCGTCGTCGCCGAGCAGCGGTCGCAGGGCGCGCTGGACGGCCGACTGCATCTCGGCCTGTTCGGGCAGGCTCCAGCGCAGGCCGCGGCCGACGGGAAGGTGGCCGAGGAGGAGGGTGCGGGGCGCGGGGGCGATGGCGGCGACGAGTTCGTCGCAGGTGAGCAGGCCGGTGCGGACGGCGCGGACGGCGGGCCGGTGCCAGTCGCGCCCGTACGTGGGCCCCGTGCGCGCGTCGAGGAGCGCGGCGCAGACCTCCGGGGGCAGCCCGCCCACCAGGAGCAGCGCTTCGACGGCGCCGGGCGGCAGCGGGGCGCGGGCGTGCTCGCGCAGCAGCGTCGGGGTGTCGAGCAGGTGCGGTATGCCGAGGAGGGTGAGCGGGACGCGGGGGCGGCGGCCGTGTCGGCGCAGCAGCGACAGCAGCTCGTCGGGGGCGAGGGGGCCGGGGCCGGTCTCGCGGAGCAGGTCCGGGGAGGGTCCGGGCCGGGCTGCGTAGCGTGCGGGGCCGGGCAGGCCGGGCAGGGGGCGGCCGACGACGTGGGGGTTGCGGGCGATGTAGTGCCGGTCGGTGTCGGTGCCGTGGCGCAGCAGCAGGGTGACGGCGGAGGCGGGCAGCCACTGGTCGCGGCACAGGTACTTGCGGGTGGTGTCGTCGAGCCGGTCGAGGAGGTCGGCGACGACGTGTTGCGGCGCGTGGCGCAGGAGGTGCGCCACGCACCAGGCCAGCCGTCGGCCGGCCCGGTCCTCGTCGGCCGTCGCCATGGTCCTCAACCGCCTCGCACTGGTACCCGTACTCGTACAACCGTCCGAGCTTGTTTTTCGATGATGGCAGCTCAGCGCAGGGGACGGTGAACGTTTTCGTGACGCGAGGGGCCCGGGGTGGCGTCCGCGATCCACGGGCCGTCGCCCGAGGGGTCGAGGACGCCCTCCTCCAGCCAGGTGTAGACGCCGCCGAGGACCCCTTCGACCACCTTGCGGTCGAGGTCGTCGGTGTTGGACCACAGGCGGCCGAAGAGCTCCTCGACGCGGATGCGGGACTGCCGGCAGAAGGCGTCGGCGAGCTGGTAGGCCTCGCGGCCGTGGTCGCCCGTGGCGCGCAGGTGCTCGGCGCGCACGCAGGCCGCGCTCATCGCGAACAGCTCGGCGCCGATGTCCACGATCCGGCCGAGGAAGCCCTGCTTGGTCTCCATGCGGCCCTGCCAGCGGGACATGGCGTAGAAGGTGCTGCGGGCGAGTTTGCGGGCGCCGCGCTCGACGTAGCGCAGGTGGGTGGCGAGGTCGGGGTGGCCTGCGGGGTGGAACTCCCGGTAGGTGCCGGGGAGTTGTCCGGGGCCGGCGGCCAGTTGGGGCAGCCAGCGGGCGTAGAACCCGGCGGCGCGGGCGCCGGCCTTCGCCTTGTCGCCGAGGGCCTTCTCGGGGTCGATGAGGTCGCCGGCGACGGAGAGGTGGGCGTCGACGGCCTCGCGGGCGATCAGCAGGTGCATGATCTCGGTCGAGCCCTCGAAGATCCGGTTGATGCGCAGGTCGCGGAGCATCTGCTCGGCGGGGACGGCCCGCTCGCCGCGCGCGGCGAGCGACTCGGCGGTCTCGAAGCCGCGGCCGCCGCGGATCTGGACGAGTTCGTCGGCCATCAGACAGGCCATCTCGGAGCCGTAGAGCTTGGCGAGGGCGGCTTCGATGCGGATGTCGTTGCGGTCCTCGTCGGCCATCTGGGAGGCGAGGTCCACGACGGCTTCCAGGGCGAAGGTGGTGGCCGCGATGAAGGAGATCTTGGCGCCGACGGCCTCGTGGCGGGCGACGGGACGGCCCCACTGCTCGCGTACGGCGGACCACTCGCGGGCGATCTTCAGGCACCACTTGCCGGCGCCGACGCACATGGCGGGCAGGGACAGCCGGCCGGTGTTGAGGGTGGTCAGCGCGATCTTCAGGCCGGCGCCCTCGGGGCCGATCCGGTTCGCGGCGGGGACGCGGACGCCGTGGAAGCGGGTGACGCCGTTCTCCAGGCCGCGCAGGCCCATGAAGGCGTTGCGGTGCTCGACGGTGATGCCCGGAGAGTCGGCCTCGACCACGAAGGCGGTGATGCCGCCCTTGTGCCCGTCACCCTTGGGTACCCGGGCCATGACCACGAGGAGGTCGGCGACGACCCCGTTGGTGGTCCACAGCTTCACCCCGTCCAGGACGTACGCGTCGTCGCCGTCGGGCACGGCCGTGGTGGCCAGGCGGGCCGGGTCGGAGCCCACGTCGGGTTCGGTGAGCAGGAACGCGCTGATGGCGGTGGTGGCGCAGCGCGGCAGCCAGGCCTCCTTCTGCTCCTGCGTGCCGAACATCTTCAGCGGCTGGGGCACGCCGATCGACTGGTGCGCGGAGAGCAGCGCGCCGATGGCGGGGCTGACGGAGCCGACGAGGGCCAGCGCCTTGTTGTAGTAGACCTGGGTGAGGCCGAGCCCCCCGTACTTGGGGTCGATCTTCATGCCGAGGGCGCCCAGCTCCTTGAGGCCGCGCACGGTCTCGTCGGGGATCCGGGCCTCGCGCTCGATGCGGGCGCCGTCGATCTCGTGCTCGCAGAACGCGCGCAGTCGGGCGAGGAAGGCCTCGCCGCGTCGGACGTCCTCGTCGGCGGGGAGCGGGTGGGGGTGGATCAGGTCCAGTTGGAAGCGTCCGAGGAAGAGTTCCTTGGCGAAGCTGGGCTTGCGCCAGTCCGCCTCCCGGGCCGCTTCCGCGACCTGCCGCGCCTCGCGCTCGGTCACCTTGGGCTGTACGGGCTGTGCGGGCTGTGTCGCTGACATCCGGGTGCTCACCTCGCAGCATCGGGGACTACCGAGCGGTGCTACCTGTGAGTCGTACCCGTTCCGGGCGGGCGGGAAAAGACCCGGACGGGTGCCGGCGAAAACCGGACGGGGCGCCGGGGAGGGGGCGTGCGGCAAGCGCCTTGAACGGCGCGGGAAAAGGCGGGAAAAGGGGGACGGCCGGAGCCCCCGCACAGTAGGCTCCGGCCGTCGGTCTGAGGACCGGACGAGTGAATCGTCCGATCAGATGTCGAGGCCCGTGAGGACCAGGACGCGCTCGTAGGTGTAGTCGTCCATCGCGTAGCGGACGCCCTCGCGGCCCACGCCGGACTGCTTGACGCCGCCGTACGGCATCTGGTCGGCCCGGTAGGAGGGCGCGTCGCCGATGATCACGCCGCCGACCTCCAGCTCGCGGTGGGCGCGGAAGGCCACCTGGATGTCACGGGTGAAGACGCCGGTCTGCAGGCCGAACTTCGAGTCGTTGACGGCGGCGAAGGCCTCGTCGGTGTTCTCGACGCGCTGCAGCGTGAGGACCGGCCCGAAGACCTCCTCCACGGCCAGGGTGACGCCGGCCGGCAGGTCGGCGACGACGGTGGGCTCGTACGAGGCACCCTCGCGCTTGCCACCGGTCAGCAGCTTGGCGCCGGCGGAGACGGCCTCGTCGACCCAGGCCTCGACGCGCTTGGCGGCGTCCTCGGAGACGAGCGGGCCGACGTCGGTGGCGGAGTCGGACGGGTCGCCGGTGACCTGGGCGCGGACCTTCTCGACGACCTTCTCGGCGAGGCGGTCGTAGACGGAGGCGTCGGCGATGACGCGCTGCACGGAGATGCAGGACTGGCCGGCCTGGTAGTTCGAGAAGGTCGCGATGCGGGTCGCGGCCCAGTCGAGGTCGGCCTCGGAGGCCCAGTCGGCGAGGACGACGGCCGCGGCGTTGCCGCCGAGCTCCAGGGTGCAGTGCTTGTGCGGCACCGACTGCTGGATGGCGTAGCCGACCTTGTCGGAGCCGGTGAAGGAGATGACGGGCAGTCGCTCGTCCTTGACCAGCGCCGGCATCTTCTCGTTGGCGACGGGCAGCACGGACCAGGAACCGGCCGGCAGGTCGGTCTCGGCGAGCAGCTCGCCCAGGATCAGACCGGACAGCGGGGTGGCCGGGGCCGGCTTCAGGATGATCGGCGCGCCGACGGCGATGGCGGGGGCCACCTTGTGGGCGCACAGGTTCAGCGGGAAGTTGAACGGCGCGATGCCGAGGACCGGACCCTTGACGAAGCGGCGGGTCAGCGCGAGCCGACCGACGCCACCGGCGTCGGTGTCCAGGCGCTGGGCATCTCCGCCGTTGAAGCGGCGGGCCTCTTCGGCGGCGAAGCGGAAGACCGACACCGCACGACCGACCTCACCGCGGGCCCACTTGATCGGCTTGCCGTTCTCGGCGGAGATCAGCTGGGCGATCTCCTCGGTGCGCTCGACGAGCCGCTTCGAGACATGGTCCAGGGCGGCGGCCCGTACGTGGGCGGGGGTCGCGGAGAACTCCGCCGTCACGGCGGACGCGGCGGCCACGGCCTCTTCGACCTGGGCGTCGGTGGGCACGCTGACGGTGCCGACGAGACGGCCGTCCCACGGGTTGTGGACGTCGAAGCTGTCCTCGCCGGTGGCCTGGCGGCCGGCGAGCCAGAAGGCGTGGGTGGAAGTCATGCGAATCCCGGCCCTTCGAGTGTGTGCGGTGGGTCGTTGTCCCCACCACCGTAGGACTCCACGGGGCTTTCGGTGTTTATCCGGCATGGAGCGGCGCCGCCCCGTCCTGCGCCGCTTTGTCACTGTCGCAGCCGGCCGGGGCCGTGCCGGTGGGTGCTAGGGGGTGGTCGTGCCGGCCTTGAGGGCGAGCCAGAGCTCCATGCGGACGTCCGGGTCGTCCAGGGAGCGGCCGAGGATCTCCTCGACCCGCTTCATGCGGTAGCGCAGGGTGTGGCGGTGCACGCCGAGGTCGGCGGCGGCGGCGTCCCACTGGCCGTGGCGGGAGAGCCACGCCTGCAGGGAGGCGACGAGGTCGCCGCGGCCGGTCGCGTCGTGCTCGCGCAGGGCGCGCAGCGTGCCGTCCGCGAAGGCCCGTACGGCGTCGTCGGCGAGCAGCGGCAGGACGGAGCCCGCCGCGAGGTCCTCGTGCTCGACCAGCGGCCGGCCGCGGCGGCGGGCCACGGCGAGGGCCTGGTCGGCCTGCTTGAAGGCGGCGGCCACCCCGCCGGGCGGCCGGCGCGGACAGGCCGACCACCAGTTCGTCCGGCTCCGGTCCGCTCGCCTCGCGGCCGCGGCGGGACTCCAGGGCCTCGGCGTGGTCGGCGCAGGCCTGGACGGCCGCGCCCCCGTCGGCGGCGAGCACCACCAGCCGGCCGGGCTCCGGCACCACGAGCAGCGTCTCCCCGGTGCGGGAGGCCGCCGACTCCACCGCGTCGGCCAGCAGCGCGAGCCCCTCGGGCTGGGCCGTCCCCGGCAGGGCCGGTTCGGCGACGACGATCCGGAACGGGGCGTCCAGCAGGCCCCCGTACAGGTCCCCGGCCACGGCCCGTGCCTGCTCCGCCTGCCCCTCCAGCAGCATGCGCAGCACGGCCGCGCCGAGCCGGGACTCGGCGTCGTGCAGGGCGCGGGAGCGTTCGGTGGTCAGGGTCAGCAGGGCCACCGCGGAGTGCACCGCGTACCGCTCGGCGGTGCCCAGCGGGGCCGCCGTTCCGACGGCGAGGGCGCCCCGGGCGCGGCGTCCGGTGCCGAGCGACTGGAGCTCGACCCGGTCCTCCGCGCCGCCCACCACCGCGCTCGCGGGCGCGGGCCGCTCCCGCAGCCGCTCCACGTCGGGGTCAGGCGGGCGGCCCGGCGCGCGGCCCAGTCGGGGGCGGCGGCGACGACCGCGCCGGAGGTGTCGTACAGCGCGGCCCAGCCGTGCACGTGGGCGGCGAGCCGCGCGAGCAGGTCGGCGGGGCCGTCGGCGGACAGGGCGGCCCGGGTCAGCTCCCGCTGCGCCTCGAAGCCGGCCGTCACGGCCCGGTACTGATCGGCGGCGAGCGCCGCGGAGACGGCCTTGCTGATCGCGAGGAACGGGGTCCGCCGGGGCACCTCCAGCAGCGGCAGGTCCTCCTCCCGGGCGGCCTGCACCAGCGCGTCGGGGACGTCCTCGTAGTTGACGCCGACGGCGAAGCCGATGCCGACGACTCCGGCGGCCGCGAGGCGGCGTACGTAGCGGCGCATCTCGTCGGGGTCCTCGGCGTCCAGCTTCATGGCGGTGACGAGCAGCAGCTCGCCGCCCTCCATGTAGGGGACGGGGTCGGCGAGCTCGCTGACGTGGGCCCAGCGGACCGGGGTGTCGAGGCGGCTCTCCCCGGCCCGAACGCTGAGCTTGAGCGCCGAGTGCTGGACGAGGGAGGCGAGGGTGAGCGGCATCGGTTACCAGGGGCCTTCGGCGGGAGGGGGGGACGGGAGCGGTACGCGTGTCGCGCCGTGCGAGTCGCGGTGTGCGTGTCGCGGTGTGCGTGTGGCGGTGTGCACTTCATGGTGCGCGTTCCGCGGCGCGCATTTCGCCGTGTCGTATGAACGACCCCTCTCGATTCTGCCACCTCGTACGGGTCTTCTCAGCTCGTTCCCGACAGTCGCAGCAGCAGCGGCGCGGCCCTCTCCCCCGTGACGGTGGTCAGGGACAGCACGGCGCAGCCCGGCGGGACGGCGTGCGCGAGGTCGGAGGCCGACCAGCGTTCCCGCTCCACTTGGCGCACGGTGACGGCGTCCGTGGTGACCGCCTTGCCGGTGACCAGCTTGCGGAAGGCGTGGAGGGCGCGGGTCAGCGGCTGGTCGGCGAAGACGGTGCGGTGGGTGACGTCGCGGGTCTCCACCCACTCGGTGCCCCAGGCCTCGGCGAAGCGCTTGCCGTCCCAGGTGGTGATGCCGGAGAAGGCCATCCGGCAGCCGACCGCGCCGAGCAGCGGAGTGCGCAGGGCCTCCGGTACGTCGTCCAGGGTGCGCAGCGTCAGCAGCACGCCGGCGTGCGCCGAGCGCAGGCGCTGGACGCCGCGGACGGTGGCCGGGGTGAGGGTGTGCGAGGCGTCGTCGAGGGCGAGGAAGGCGAAGAGGGAGCGGTCGGCGCGGGCGGCGGCGCCGGCGGTGAACTGGGCGAGGAGCAGGCGGGCCAGCATGCGGGAGGCGTCGGCGTGGCCGCGTTCGGGGAGGTCGACGCGGACCCGGACGGGGTGTTCCAGGGCCCGCATGGAGAAGGAACGTCCCTGTCCGGTGGGGTCGAAGAAGCCGGCGAAGGCGGGCCGGTCCAGGAGCGCGACGCGGTCGGCGAGGGCCGGGCCGGGGTCGCCGGGGGCGCCGTGCTGGCGGGCGCGCGCGTCGAGTTCGCGGAGCATGCCCTGCTGTCCGGTGCCCTCCAGGGCCTGGCGGAGCGCGGCGTGGGCGGCGGGCAGCTCGTCGAGCAGCTCGCGCAGTTCGGGTACGGCGGGGAAGCGGCCGTGGGCGGCGCGGAAGGGGCCGAGGAGTTGGGCGAGGGCGGTGGCGGCGCGGCGGACGTCGATGCCGGGGACGTCTCCGACGAAGGCGTCGGCGAGGAGGGCGGCGGCCTCGTCGGGGTCGGCGGCGCCGCCGTAGAGGTCGAGGTCGTGGACGGAGTCGGGGTCGCCGACGCGGACGACGATGTCGTAGGCGTGGTCGGGGCCGAGTGCGGATCCGCCTCCGGCTCCGGCCCCGGCTCCCGCCGAGCCGACCGCGACGACGGCGGCCTGGCCGGCCAGGGCCTGGAGCGCGAGCGACTCGACGACGGGGCGCACCAGGCGGGCGGTCTTGCCGGTGCCGGAGGGGCCGACGGCGAGCAGGGACGTCCCGAGGACGCCGGGGTCCAGGGCGAGGGGGGTGCCGCGGCGGGCGTAGGGGTTGCGTTCACCGTCCTCGACGGTGCCGAGGAGCACCTGCCGGGTGAGCAGGTCGTGCCGGGCCGCGCGCACCGGCAGGTCCCGGTCCCCGGAGGGGTGGACGCAGGCGCCGGCGCCCTTGTCGCGGACGGCGTCGGCGAAGGCGCGGAGCCGGGAGGGGTCGACCCTCACGGACTCCCAAGCCCTGCGGATCCGCACGAAGTCCACATCATTCATCCGCCCGCCGGCCGCCTCCCCCGCAAGCCGCTCGGCAGTCTCCCCCATCCCCACGGCCCGCAACTCGGGCCACCCAAGGGGGTCGGGGTTTGCGGTTTCGGGTCCGGCCGAAGCCGGAGCGGTGGTGGACGCCGTGCGGCCGGCCGCGGGACCCTGCCCGGCTCCTCGTGACCGCCCGAACCGGACGAAGTACACGACGACGGACCCGTACAGCACGAGGTAGAGCAGCAGAGTCAGCAAAAGACCCTGCGTGGGTTCGATCTCCCTGAGCGGTAGGTGTCCGATGAGCAGGGCGTCTGCCGGGATGCTGTCCGTCCAGATGAGCAGCATGACGCCGACGGCACCGGCAGCCGCCCCCGCGGCCCGCGCATGCGGGCCGCGGGCAGCGATGAGCCGGTCGAAGGCCGGTCCCCAGGAGCCGAGGCGACTGAACCAGACGACGAGTCCTCCGGTCAGAAGGAGTTCATAGATCTGCTGTGCTGCCTGACCCCGGTGATCGACGGGGTTGCCTCCGAGTTCCCACCACTCCCCGGGGGTGAAGAGTCTGAGCGGCACCTCGATGTAGGGGATGTAGCCGTTCGTGAGCAGGGACCATGCCAGCACACATGCGAGGAACGAAATCACCGCCCCACTCAGCAGCGACCGGTCGGTGACGGCGTCCGGCTCCGCGCCTCGGCGGGGGCGGTGGCCGAAGCGCCATACCCCCGGCTCCGCGGCCGGGCGGGGCGTACGGAGCCACTCCACGAACGGCGGCGTGCCGACGGCCGGGGCGTGGGAGGGGCGGGGGGGGTGGGGTGGGGAGGGGTGGGGGACCTGGTTCGGTTGGGTGGTGTGTGCTTCGTGCGTGCCCTCGGTGTTCATGAACCCCTGCCCCCTGCCCGTGCCCAGCGCTGCGGCGCTCAATCTAGTGCCCGACCCGCCCCCACGCCCCGTCCCCCCGCCGCCGCCTATGGCCGTCGCGGACAAGGACACGCGCGCACCACTACCGAACGGAGCATGCCTTACCCCCTCCCCCGGGCCTAGCCTGCGGACAAAGACACAGTTGCGTCCGAAACACCCCAGGAGCCCCCTATGACCGCTGTCCCGCAGGAGCGCAAGCTCGTCACCGCGATCCCCGGCCCCAAGTCGCAGGAGCTGCAGGCCCGCCGTCTCGGCGTCGTGGCCGGCGGCGTGGGCTCCGTACTGCCCGTCTTCACCGCCCGCGCGGGCGGCGGCATCATCGAGGACGTCGACGGCAACCGCCTGATCGACTTCGGCTCCGGCATCGCCGTGACCTCCGTCGGCGCCTCCGCCGAGGCCGTCGTGCGCCGCGCCTCCGCGCAGCTCGCCGACTTCACCCACACCTGCTTCATGGTGACCCCGTACGAGGGCTACGTCGAGGTCTGCGAGGCGCTCGCCGAGCTGACCCCGGGCGACCACGCCAAGAAGTCGGCCCTGTTCAACTCGGGCGCCGAGGCCGTCGAGAACGCCGTCAAGATCGCCCGTTCGTACACCAAGCGCCAGGCCGTCGTCGTCTTCGACCACGGCTACCACGGCCGTACGAACCTCACGATGGCGCTGACCTCGAAGAACATGCCGTACAAGCAGGGCTTCGGTCCGTTCGCCCCCGAGGTCTACCGCGTCCCGGTCGCCTACGGCTACCGCTGGCCCACCGGCGCGGAGAACTGCGGCCCCGAGGCCGCCGCGCAGGCGATCGACCAGATCACCAAGCAGATCGGCGCCGACAACGTCGCCGCGATCATCATCGAGCCGGTCCTCGGCGAGGGCGGCTTCATCGAGCCGGCCAAGGGCTTCCTGCCGGCGATCGTCAAGTTCGCCAACGACAACGGCATCGTCTTCGTCGCCGACGAGATCCAGTCCGGCTTCTGCCGCACCGGCCAGTGGTTCGCGTGTGAGGACGAGGGCATCGTCCCGGACCTGATCACCACCGCCAAGGGCATCGCGGGCGGTCTGCCGCTCGCCGCCGTGACCGGCCGCGCCGAGATCATGGACGCCGCCCACGCGGGTGGCCTGGGTGGCACCTACGGCGGCAACCCGGTGGCGTGCGCCGGTGCGCTCGGCTCCATCGAGACCATGAAGGAGCTCGACCTCAACGCCGCGGCGAAGAAGATCGAGTCCGTCATGAAGACGCGCCTGACGGCCATGCAGGAGAAGTACGACATCATCGGCGACATCCGCGGCCGCGGCGCCATGATCGCGATCGAGCTCGTCAAGGACCCGGTCTCCAAGACCCCCTTCCCGGAGGCCGCCGGCGCGCTCGCCAAGGCCTGCCACGCCGAGGGCGTGCTCGTCCTCACCTGTGGCACCTACGGCAACGTGCTCCGTTTCCTCCCGCCGATCGTCATCGGCGAGGACCTCCTGAACGAGGGTCTGGACGTCATCGAGGCCGCGTTCGCGACCATCTGACCGAACGTCCAGTTCGAGCGGCTAGAACGCCCGAACGCGCCGCCCGCCCCTCTACCGCTGGTAACGGGCGGGCGCTGTGAAGAAGGTGTGGGGGGCCGATGGCGGGTGCGCGTTCCCGCTGTCGGTCCCCTTTTCGCCGGAGTACGGTTTCTGCAGATGAGTGAGACAGACCGTTCCCGGGTCACCGGGAGCGACACCGGTACCGGGCTTCCCCAGCGCCGTACTGGGCATGCGTTCGCGCACACTCCTCTCCGATCGGACGGCCGTCCGCCCCAAACCCCCCGGGGCGCACGGCAACCCGATCCGGGCGGCCGTCCCGGAACCATCCCCCCTGTTCCGGGACGGCCGGCCATTTCTCCCGCCGTTCCTCCCGCCGCTCTCGGCTCCGCGCTCGCGGTCCTCTGTCTGGGCCTCTTCGCCCTGATCACCTGGCAGGTCCTGGCGTCCGGCCCGCTGTTGACCCCGGACCGTGCCCTGAGCCGCGCCCTCGTGCGCGCCGTCCCCGACCCCGTGACCGAGCGGCTCTCGGACCTCGGCAACATCCCGGTCGCCGTGCCCGTCCTCGCCCTGGCCATGGCCTACGCCGCCCGGCGCGGCCGGGTCCGCGCCGCGCTCGCCGCCGGTCTCGCGATGGCCCTGGTCCCGGCGCTGATCGTGCCGCTCAAGGAGTGGACGGCCCGCCCCGGCCCCCTGGAGCCCTGGGCGGCCGGCTACTTCCCCTCCGGCCACACCGCCACCGCCTACGTGGCCTACGCGGGCGCCGCGCTGCTCGTCTCCCCGTACACCCGTCGGGCCTGGCCGGCGGCCGCCGCCCTCCTGCTCACGGGGGCGACGGCCGTGGGGCTCGTCCTGCGGGGGTTCCACTGGCCGCTGGACGTCGTGGCCAGTCTGCTGCTGTGCACGCCGTCGCTGCTGGCGGTCAGGTGGTGCGACCGTGGCAGCGGTCGAAGTTCTTCGAGCACTCTCAGGAGCCGAACCGGTCCCGGTTGACCGACCAGGTCATCAGGCCGCGCAGCGCCGCCCAGGTGCCGTGGGTCTGGTGGGTGCCGCAGTGCGGCGTTGCCGGCTACGGGGGAAGCCGGTGAGGAGCATGTCGGGTCAGAGGGTCTTCACGGCGGAGATCAGGTCGATCACGTCTCAGGAGGCGGGTACGTCGGCCATCCGGACGTAGCCGGAGCCGTCGCGTGGAGGTAGCCGACGAGGGCGTGGGCGGGCATCCCGGGGTGGTCGGGGTCGCCGGGGTTCCCGCCGCCGTCGGTCGTGGTCGCGAAGACGGCGGCGCCCTTCGGGGACTCGCCGGCCGCGTTCACTGCGCTGACCCGGAAGGAGTACGTGGTGGAGGCGGCGAGCCCGGTGACGGTCGTCGACGTGCCGGTGACGGTCAGGGGGCGGCGCCGTCGCGGTGGACCCGGTACGAGGTGGCGCCCGAGGCCGCCGTCCAGGAGAGGTCGACGCTGCTCGCCGTGGCGCCGGACGCCGTGAGGCCGGTGGGGGTGGCCGGAGGCTGGGGCGGCGGCGCCGCCGTGGACGGGGGCGGCGACGACGGTTCCGCTGCCGCCCGAGCAGCTCCAGCCGTAGAGGCCGGCTTCGAAGCCGCCGTTGCGGGCGAGGTCGGCGTCGGCCGCGCCGGCCGGGGGGCCGGCGGAGAGGAGTGCGGCCGCCGCGAGGGCAACGGCCGCGAGGAGGGACGTGGCTTTGCGCACGACTGCCTCCGGAACATGGGGGGGATGGAGCCAGGCCGCCGGTGAGGGGGCGGCGGCGCCCCACATGGTCCAGACCAATCCGGTTGTCAAGGGGTGTGACCCTCCGCCTCCCGGACGCGCGGCGCCGCCTCGTGCATCGCGAGCTCCAGCGCCGCCGGGTCGGTGAGGGTCCCGCGCCCGTCCGGGACGACCAGCCAGCGGACCCCGCCCGTCGCCCGGCCGGGGTACGGGATCACGATCCAGGTCCCGCGCCCGGCTCCCCGTACGCCCGTGCCGATCCAGTGGGAGGCCGTGCCGGGGGGTACGAGGAAGCCCAGCCGGGAGTCGCCGAAGTCGCCGAGGACCGGGCCGGGCGCCTCCGGGAGGCGGTTCAGCACGTCGAGGGTGGCCAGCCCGAGCCGGCCCGGCAGGATCAGCACGTCCCAACGCCGCCCGGCGGGCAGCAGCGTCACGCCGAGGGGGTTGCGCTCCCATGCCCACCGGCAGGCGTCGGGATCCGGCGCCACCGATACCAGCCATTCCACCGCGGCCTTGGCCTCCGGGAACGTCATCGCCCGGCCTCCGTTCGTCTCGTGTCGATGAGGGGTGTCTCACCGGGAGAGAGCGGGGCCGGGCGGGGCTATGACGCGACTTGCCTTACGCCATCGAGGTGAACCGGGTCGCGGGGCGGCGCCCCGAAGTGCGCCGGGGGCGCGACGGGGTCACCCGAGGACACCTCCCAGCTGTCGAAGCCGAGTCAGCCGTCGAAGCCGAGTCAGCTGTCGAAGCCGAGGCCGAGGCGGTCCAGGGTGCGCAGCCACAGGTTGCGGCGTCCGCCGTGGGTGTCGGCGCGGGCCAGCGACCACTTCGTGAGGGTGATCCCGGTCCAGGCGAAGGGCTCCGGCGGGAACGGCATCGGCTTGCTGCGCACCATCTCCAGCCGCGTGCGCTCGCTGCGCACCCCGTCGAGCAGGTCGAGCATGACCTCGGCCCCGAAGCGGGTGGCGCCGACGCCGAGGCCGGTGTAGCCGGCGGCGTAGGCCACCTTCCCGGAGTGGGCGGTGCCGAAGAACGCCGAGAAGCGCGAGCACGTGTCGATGGCCCCGCCCCAGGCGTGGCTGAACCCCAGCCCCTCCAGCTGCGGGAACGCGGTGAAGAAGTGTTCCGCCAGCTTCAGGTAGGTCTCGGGGCGGTGGTCGTACTCGGAGTCGAGCCTGCCCCGGTAGGGATAGATCGCGTCGTAGCCGCCCCACAGGATGCGGTGGTCGGGGGTGATGCGGAAGTAGTGGAACTGGTTGGCGCTGTCGCCGAGCCCCTGGCGGTTCTTCCAGCCGATGGAGTCGAGCTGCTCGGGCGTCAGCGGCTCGGTCATCAGCGCGTAGTCGTAGACGGGCACGGTGAAGGGGCGGATCCGCTTGACCAGCGAGGGGAAGATGTTGGTGCCGAGCGCGACGCGGCGGGCGACGATGACCCCGTACGGGGTCTGCACGGTCATCCCGGAGCCGGCCGAGGTCATCTTCAGGCCTCGCGTGTTCTCGTAGACGCGTACGCCGAGGTCCAGGCAGGCCCGCTTGAGGCCCCAGGCCAGCCTGGCCGGGTTGAGCATGGCGACGCCGTCGCGGTCCCAGAGGCCGGCGAGGAAGGTCGGGGAGTCGATCTCGGCGCGCAGCGCGTCGCGGTCGAGCCATTCGGAGCCGTCGGCGAGGCCGAGCCGGCGCGCCTCCTCGTGGAGTTCGCGCAGTTCCTCGACCTGGTGGGGTTCGGTGGCGACGTCGATCTCGCCGGTGCGCTCGAAGTCGCAGTCGATGCCGTAGCGGGCGATCGCGGCCTCGATCTCGTCGAGGTTGCGGGCGCCCATCTCCTCCAGCTTCGCCAGCTCGCCCGGCCAGCGGGCCAGGCCGTTGGCGAGGCCGTGGGTGAGGGAGGCGGCGCAGAATCCGCCGTTGCGGCCGGAGGCGGCCCAGCCCGCCTCCTTGCTCTCGATCAGGACCACGTCCCGGCCGGGATCACGCTCCTTGGCGATGAGCGCGGTCCAGAGCCCGCTGTAGCCGCCGCCGATGACGAGGAGGTCGCAGCGCTCGTTGGCGGTGAGCGCCGGCTCGGCGGCGGGCTTGCCGGGGTCGTCCAGCCAGTACGAGACCGGCTTCGCTTCGGAAAGTGAATTCGCAACACTACGCATGGCGACTGGGGCCATGGCTTCCAACTCCCTACGGAACTGTTCTTACTGTTCTTACTGCTTCGGTCGTGCCTTCTTGCGGCGGTTGCCGACCATCTGGCCGGCGAGGACCACCAGCACCGCGATGACGAACATCGCCGTGCCGATGACGTTGATCTGTACAGGCGTACCGCGCTGGGCCGAGCCCCACACGAACATGGGGAAGGTGACGGTGTTGCCCGAGTTGAAGTTGGTGATGATGAAGTCGTCGAACGACAGCGCGAACGACAGCAGGGCGCCCGCCGCGATTCCAGGGGCGGCGATCGGCAGGGTCACGCGCAGGAAGGTCTGCACGGGGCCCGCGTAGAGGTCGCGGGCGGCCTCCTCCAGCCTCGGGTCCATCGACAGGACGCGCGCCTTGACGGCGGCGACGACGAAGCTGAGGCAGAACATCACGTGCGCGATCAGGATCGTCCAGAAGCCGAGCTGGATGCCCATGTTGAGGAACAGGGCGAGCAGCGAGGCGGCCATCACGATCTCGGGCATGGCCATCGGCAGGAAGATCAACGAGTTGACCGCGCCGCGCGCCCGGAAGCGGTAGCGCACCAGCGCGAAGGCGATGGCGGTGCCGAGGGCGGTGGCGCCGATGGTGGCCCACAGGGCGATCTGGAGGGACAGCGCGAGCGATCCGCACAGGTCGGCGACCCCGCAGGGGTCCTTCCAGGCGTCGAGCGAGAACTCCTGCCAGGCGTAGTTGAACCGACCGCTGGGGTTGTTGAAGGAGAAGACCGTCACCACGACGTTCGGCAGGATCAGGTACGCGAGCGTGCCCAGACCCGCGATGACGACGAGGTTGCGGCGCAGCCAGCCGAGGGGCTTGTTCATCAGACCAGGTCCTCCGTCCCCGCTCGGCGGATGTAGATGGTGACCATGATCAGGACGATGGCCATGAGGATGAAGGACAGCGCGGCGGCCGTCGGGTAGTCGAGGATGCGCAGGTACTGCGACTGGATGACGTTGCCGATCATCCGGGTGTCCGTGGAGCCGAGCAGCTCCGCGTTGACGTAGTCGCCGCTGGCCGGGATGAAGGTCAGCAGCGTGCCCGAGACCACGCCCGGCATCGAGAGCGGGAAGGTCACCTTCCGGAACACCGTGGCGGGGCGGGCGTAGAGGTCGCCGGCGGCCTCGTGGAGGCGGGTGTCGATGCGCTCCAACGAGGTGTAGAGCGGCAGGATCATGAAGGGGAGGAAGTTGTACGTCAGACCGCACACCACCGCCAGGGGGGTGGCGAGGACGCGGTCGCCCTCGGTCATGCCGAGCCAGCCGGTGACGTCGAGGAAGCCGACCGCGTTGAGGGCGCCGACGACCGGTCCGCCGTCGGCCAGGATCGTCTTCCAGGCCAGGGTGCGGATCAGGAAGCTGGTGAAGAAGGGGGCGATGACGAGGATCAGCAGCAGGTTGCGCCACCGGCCGGCCTTGAAGGCGATCAGGTAGGCCAGCGGGTAGCCGAGCAGCAGGCACAGCGCGGTCGCGGTGCCCGCGTAGAGCAGGGAGCGCAGGAACTGCGGGTAGTACTCGGTGAAGGCGTCCCAGTAGGTGGCGAAGTGCCAGGTGACCTCGAAGCCCTCTTCGAGCGAGCCGGTCTGCACCGAGGTGGAGGCCTGGTAGATCATCGGCAGCACGAAGAAGACGAGCAGCCACAGGATGCCGGGGAGCAGCAGCCAGTACGGCACCAGGCGCTTGCGCGTCGAGGGCTTGTGCACCGGGGGCGGGGCGGGGGCGGGCGCCTGCGGGGGCGCGACGGTGGCGGTCACGCGCTCTCCTCGACGGTCTCGATGCCCGCCTCGATGTCCTGCGCCGCGTCGAGACCGAAGCTGTGCTCCGGGTTCCAGTGGAGGACCACCTCGGCGCCGGGGACCAGACGCGCGTCGCGCTCGATGTTCTGGACGTAGACCTCGAGCTCCGGGCAGGCCGGGCTGTCGATCACGAACTGGGTGGAGACGCCGATGAAGGAGGAGGCGACGATCCGGCCGGTGACCTGATTGCGGTCGGCGGCGACGGTGTGCGCCTCGTCGGCCGCGACCAGGGATATCTTCTCCGGGCGGACGCCGACCAGCAGGCTCCCGCCGGCCCGCGGGGTGGTCGAACACCGGGCGCCGGGCAGCCGCAGCCGCGTACCGGCCGCCGACACCACGACCTCGTCGCCGGCGGACTCGACGGAGGCCTGGATGAGGTTGGAGGTGCCGAGGAAGTTCGCGACGAAGGTGGTGCGCGGGTTCTCGTACAGCTCGGCGGGGGCGCCCAGTTGCTCGACGCGACCGCCGTTCATCACGGCGACCGTGTCGGCCATGGTCATGGCCTCCTCCTGGTCGTGCGTGACGTGCACGAAGGTGATGCCGACCTCGGTCTGGATCCGCTTCAGCTCCAGCTGCATCTGCCGGCGCAGCTTGAGGTCGAGGGCGCCCAGCGGCTCGTCGAGGAGCAGCACCTGGGGGTGGTTGATCAGGGCGCGGGCGACGGCGACGCGCTGCTGCTGGCCCCCGGAGAGCTGGTGCGGCTTGCGCTGCGCGAACTGGCCGAGCTGGACGAGGTCCAGCATGTCGTCGACCTGCTTCTTGACGGACTTGATGCCGCGGCGGCGCAGGCCGAAGGCGATGTTCTCGAAGATGTTCAGGTGCGGGAACAGCGCGTAGCTCTGGAAGACGGTGTTGACCGGGCGCTTGTACGGCGGCAGGTGCGTGACCTCGCGCTCGCCGAGGCTGACCGTGCCGGTGGAGGGCTCCTCCAGGCCGGCGATCATGCGCAGGGTGGTGGTCTTCCCGCAGCCCGAGGCGCCGAGCAGGGCGAAGAAGGAGCCCTGGGGGATGGTGAGGTCGAGCGGGTGCACTGCGGTGAAGGAGCCGTAGTGCTTGCTGATCCCGGCGAGGCGGACGTCCCCGCTCGCGGTCTTGTCAGTCATGGGCCTGGGCCTTCAGTGGTGTGTCGGCGGAAGGGGGAAGGGGGACGGGGCCCGGCGGGTGCGGGCCGGGCGCCGTGCGGCGTCGCGGGGTCCCGTCAGGCTCCGATGAGCTTGGCGAACTTCTCCTCGTACGCCGTCTCTTCCTCGCTGCTGAGGGAGCGGAAGGCGCGGGACTTGGCGGTCATCGCCTTGTCCGGGACGATCAGCGGGTTGTCCGCGAGCGCGGGATCGATCTTCGCGAGCTCGTCCTTGACGCCCTCGACGGGGCAGACGTAGCTGATGAACGCCGCCAGTTGGGCGGCGACGGGAAGCTCGTAGTAGTAGTCGATGAGCTTCTCGGCGTTGGCCTTGTGCCGGGCACTGGCGGGGACCAGCACGTTGTCGCTGGAGGTGATGTACCCGGCCGCCGGAATGACGTACTTGATGTCGGGGTTGCCGGCCTGGAGCTGGATGACGTCGCCCGCCCAGGCGAGGCAGGCCGCGAGGTCGCCCTTGTCGAGGTCGGCGGTGTAGTCGTTGCCGGTGAAGCGGCGGATCTGCTGGGTGTCCACGCCCTTCTGGAGGCGGCCGATGGCCCCGTCGAAGTCGGCGGTGGTGAAGCTCGCCGGGTCCTTGCCCTGGTCGAGGAGGGTCATGCCGACGCTGTCGCGCATCTCCGTCAGGAAGCCGACGCGGCCCTTGAGGGTGGGGTCGTCGAGGAGTTGGGTGACGGAGTCGACCTTCCGGCCGCCGGTGGCCTTCTCGTTGTAGGCGATGACGGTGGAGATGCCGGTCCACGGGTAGCTGTGGACGCGGCCCGGGTCCCAGTCGGGGCTGCGGAACTGGGGGGAGAGGTTGGCGTAGGCGTGCGGCAGGCGGGAGGCGTCCAGCGGCTGCGCCCAGCCGAGCCGGATGATGCGGGCCGCGAGCCAGTCGGTGACGACGATCAGGTCGCGGCCGGTGTCCTGGCCGGCCGCGAGCTGCGGGCGGATCTTCCCGAAGAACTCGACGTTGTCGTTGATGTCCTCGGTGTACTTGACCTCGATGCCGGTCCGCTTGGTGAACTCCTCCAGCGTGGGACGGGACTTCTCGTCGTCGCCGGTGTCCATGTACTCGGTCCAGTTGGAGAAGACGATCTGCTTCTCCCGCTCCGAGTGGTCGTCGGAGGCGACCGCCCGTCCGCCCTCGCGCTTGGCGGGCGGGATCCCGCAGGCGGTGAGGGAGGACAGGCCTCCGAGGGTGAGCGCTCCGAGGCCGGAGGCGCGCAGGAGGGAGCGGCGGGTGAGGGCCCCGCGCCCGTTGGTGAGGCTGCGCCGCATCGCGGCGAGCTGCGGCGCCGACAGGCTGCCGGGCTCGAACTGCTCCATGAGCTGTGCCCTTTCGGGAGGTGGCCGCTGGTCAGGCGGGATTCGGCCACGCGGCGCGAGCCACGTGCGGTCAGGTGCGGTCCCCGAAGATCGTGCGGTGCCAATCCTTCGCGGCGACCGCAGTATTGTCGAACATCACATGCTTGACCTGCGTGTACTCCTCGAATGAGTAGGCGCTCATATCCTTGCCGAACCCACTCGCCTTGTAGCCGCCGTGCGGCATCTCGCTGATGATCGGGATGTGGTCGTTGACCCACACGCAGCCGGCCTTCAGCTCGCGGGTGGCGCGATTCGCCCGGTAGAGGTCGCGCGTCCAGGCGGACGCGGCGAGCCCGTACGGGGTGTCGTTGGCCAGCGCTAGGCCCTCGTCGTCGGTGTCGAAGGGCAGCACGACCAGGACCGGCCCGAAGATCTCGGACTGGACGACCTCGCTGTCCTGCGCGGCGCCGGCGATGAGGGTGGGCCGGTAGTAGGCGCCCGCCGCCCGATCGCCACCGGGGATCTCGCCGCCGGTGACGACGGTGGCGTACGCGCGGGCCCGCTCGACGAAGCCGGCGACCCGGTCGCGCTGGGCGTGCGAGACCAGCGGGCCGAGGTCGGTGTCGGACGCGAAGGGGTCGCCGACGCGGACGGTCTCCATCAGCTCGGCGACCCGGGCGACGAACGCGTCGTGCAGGGGCCGCTGGACGTAGGCGCGGGTGGCGGCCGTGCAGTCCTGCCCGGTGTTGATGAGGGAGCCGGCCACGGCGCCGTGGGCCGCCGCCTCCAGGTCGGCGTCGTCGAAGACGACGAACGGCGCCTTGCCGCCGAGCTCCAGGTGGAGGCGCTTGACGGTGGCGGTGGCGATCTCGGCGACCCGCTTGCCGACCGCCGTGGAACCGGTGAAGGAGGTCATGACCACGTCGGGGTGGGCGACCAGGTGCTCGCCCGCCTCGCGTCCGGCGCCGGTGACGATGTTGATCACGCCGTCGGGCAGGCCCGCCTCGGTGGCCGCCTGGGCGAACATCAGAGAGGTCAGCGGGGTCAGTTCGGCCGGCTTCAGCACGATCGTGTTGCCGGCGGCGACGGCCGGGAGGATCTTCCAGGCGGCCATCTGGAGCGGGTAGTTCCAGGGGGCGATGGAGCCGACGACCCCGATCGCCTCGCGGCGTACGTAGGAGGTGTGGTCCCCGCTGTACTCGCCGGCCGCCTGGCCCTGGAGGTGACGGGCCGCGCCCGCGAAGAAGGCCGTGTTGTCGATGGTGCCCGGGACGTCGAACTCCGTCGTCAACTTCAGCGGCTTGCCGCACTGGAGGGACTCGGCGTACGCGAAGTCGTCCGCCTGCTCGGCCAGTACGGCGGCCAGCCGGTGCAGGGCGTCCGACCGCTCCCCGGGGGTGGCGGCCGACCAGCCCGGGAAGGCCCGCGCGGCGGCGGCGACGGCCGCGTCCACGTCGGCCGCGCCGGCCAGTTCGTAGGTGAGGACCGCCTCGCCGGTGGCGGGGTCGATGACGGTGTGCGAGCGGCCCGAGGTGCCCGGCCGCAGCCGTCCGTCGATGTACTGCGCGCCGTCTGCGAAGCGGTCCTTGACCTGGAAGCGGTTGCCCATCACGCTCTCACGCTCTCCGTAGCTACAGCTCGAATTGAGTGCCGATCCTGGCAGAGGCATGGTTCTCCGCCAAGGGATTCCGTTGTTGCCTTTTGATTACGCGACGGAATCGGTCGACCATATGTCGAGGGACGACCGGAATCCCGTACGAAGTGTCAGTGGTGGCTGCCAGACTCGCGTGCATGGAGATGATCGACACCTTGATCGAGCAGGTCAGCCGGGGTGAGCGGGTGAAGTTCCTGCCCTTCTGGGGCCACCGGCCGCGGCACGACGGCAGGCTCGGCCCGAGCTGCCTCAGCCAGTGGTGGCCGGCCCCCTTCACCGTCGGTGAGGTGCGCTACGAGACGGCGGAGCACTGGATGATGGCCGGAAAGGCCCGCCTCTTCGGCGACCCGGAAGCCGAGCGGGCCGCCCTGGAGGCGACGAGTCCGGCGGCGGCGAAGAAGGCCGGGCGGCTGGTGCGCGGCTTCGACGAGGCGATCTGGGAGCGGGAGCGGTTCGCGCTCGTGGTGGAGGGCAGCGTGCACAAGTTCGGGTCCACCCCGGAACTGCGCGCGTACCTGCTGGGCACCGGGGACCGGGTGCTGGTGGAGGCGAGCCCGATGGACCGCGTCTGGGGCATCGGCCTGGCGGCGGACGACGACCGCACCCTGGACCCCGCCCGCTGGCGCGGCCTGAACCTCCTGGGCTTCGCCCTGATGGAAGCCCGCACCCGCCTGCGCGCCGGCGCCGCGTGAGTCTGGCGGAGCGCAGGCGGGTCGCGGCCGTCATCGTGCGTGACGGCCACGTCCTGATGGTGCGCGAGCGGCACAGGGGCCCGTCCGGGCGGCACGACGGGGCGGAGTACTGGACCCTGCCGGGCGGCGGCGTCGAGCCCGGGGAGGACCCGGAGGCGGCCGTCCGGCGGGAGGTGGCCGAGGAGACGGGGCTGCGCGCCCTGGAGGTGCGGTACGCGTACGAGGCGCCGTACCCCTCCGGCCGGACCTCCTGCTACCGGGTCGAGGTCGCGCCCGGGGAGCCGCGGCTCGGGGTGGACGGCGACCTGGCGTGCGACTGTCCGCGCATGGTGGGGCTGGTCTGGGTGCCGGCGCCCCGGGCGGAGCCCGGTGGGGAGTACATGGTGGCCACGCTGCTGTCGGCCGTCGCGGACGCGGGGTAAATGCGTGGCGGGGGTGGGGCGGGGTGCATAACGTAGGGGTCGTCCAGGTGCGAAAGGCGAGACCTACTTCCACTCTTAATGGGGCGGTCGCGGGTTCGAGTCCCGTCACCGGCTTTCGAGCCGGTGTAGCTCAGTTGGCAGAGCACCACGTGGTTTCGCCGACCTTGAACTCTGGACACCTACGTCACGCACCTCCCGGTGCGCGGGCTGCGGCTCCTTCTTCCACAGAATCCCAAGCCGCCGCCACCTTGATCTCGGGAGGCACGCGTGCGGGATGCCCGGTGCGCAGGCGACGGTTACTTCCGGGACCAGGAGGTCGCGGGTTCGAATCCCGCCCGGCTGCGGCCGGTGGAGCAGCTCGGTAGCTCGCCTGGCTAATAGTTCCGTCGCCGACCCTGATCTCGGGCATCCCGCACGTCACGCCTCCCCCAGGTTCCACTGAATTCGGGGGGATTCACATGGCTCGTTTCAACCTGCGCCGCGCGTCCAAGGCGCCGACCACGACCGCACCCACTTCGCCGGTGCGCTCCACCGGCGGTCGCGCCGCCAACCACCACGGCAGCCGCGGCTTCGTCCGTGACACCCGCTCCGAGCTGTTCCTGCTGGCCGTCGCCAACTTCGTGACGCAGCGGACCTTCTACGAGAGCGGCGAGGCCCGCGACGACCGGTTCGCCGCGCTCGTGCGCCGTCTCGCCGTCGAGGACCCGACGTGGACCGCCGGCCTGCTCGGCTGGCTGCGCACCGACGGGAACATGCGGACCGCCTCACTGGTCGGAGCGGCCGAGTACGTGAAGGCGCGGCTCGACGCCGGAGCGAGCGAGGGGCCGTCGAACCGCCGGGTGGTGGACTCCGTCCTGCAGCGCGCGGACGAGCCCGGCGAGCTGCTGGCCTACTGGACGGCGACGTACGGGCGCAACGTGCCCAAGCCGGTCAAGCGCGGCATCGCCGACGCCGTGCGCAGGCTCTACTCCGGCGCCTCCCTGCTGAAGTACGACACCGCCTCCAAGGACTTCCGCTTCGGCGACGTCCTCAACCTCGTGCACGCCTCCCCCGACCCCGCGAAGCCCTGGCAGGGCGAACTGTTCCGCTACGCCCTCGACCGGCGCCACCACCCGGAGACGGCCCAGGTGCCGGCCGGCAACCGCACCCTGCTCGCCCACCGGGACCTCATGGAGCTTCCGGTGGAGGAGCGCCGGGCCGTGGTCACCGCCCCGGACGGGGCCGAGCGGCTCGCCGCCGCGGGCATGACCTGGGAGGCGCTGGCGGGCTGGCTCCAGGGGCCGATGGACGCGGCCGCCTGGGAGGCGGTCATCCCGTCCATGGGCGCGATGGCGCTGTTGCGCAACCTGCGCAACTTCGACCAGGCCGGCGTCTCGGACGAGGTGGCGGCGCGGGTCGCGGCGAAGGTCTCCGACCCGGAGGTCGTCGCCCGGTCGCGGCAGTTCCCGTTCCGCTACCTGGCCGCCTACCAGCACGCGCCGTCCCTGCGCTGGGCGTACCCGCTGGAGCGGGCGCTCGGCCACTCGCTGGCCAACGTCCCGGCCCTGTCCGGGCGGACGCTCGTCCTCGTGGACCGCTCGGGGTCGATGTGGGCGCCGCTGTCGGACCGCTCGCAGCTCAACCGGGCGGACGCGGCGGCCGTCTTCGGCACGGCGCTGGCGCTGCGCGCCGAGGACGCGGACCTCGTGCAGTTCGGCACGAGCAGCAAGGAGGTCCCGTACGAGCGGGGCGAGTCCGTGCTGAAGGTGCTGGAACGCTTCGAGGACCTCGGCGGCACCTACACGGCCGAGGCCGTGCGGCGGTACTACAAGGGGCACGACCGGGTCCTGATCGTCACGGACGAGCAGGCGACGTACCGCCACGGCGGCGACCCGACGGCCCTGGTCCCCGACGAGGTCCCGGTGTACACCTGGAACCTGGCCGGGTACCGGACCGGTCACGCCCCCTCGGGGTCCACGGGCCGGCACACCTTCGGCGGGCTCACCGACGCGGCCTTCCGCATGGTCTCCCTGATCGAGGCCGGCCGGAACGCCGACTGGCCGTGGATGGCCTAGGGGGTGTCTTTCGGGTCAGGCCGGATCAGGGAGCGGTGGTCGGTGCCGTGCATCGCAAGGCGGAGGAGGGAGTCGACGCGGAGCGTCGGCGACCGACGACAACGCGGCGAGGCGCGGTGCCGACCACCGCGAGCCCGGCCTGATCCGAAAGACACCCCCTAGTGAACGGCCTCGGGGGCAGGTCCGTCAGACCTGCTCGCGTATCTGGGTGTTGGACGAGGACGGGCCGTGGACGTCGGAGCCGCTCCCCGGGTCCAGCATGAGGCCGGTGACCATGAGCGCCACCAACAGGAGGCCGAGCACGATGCCGACGGCGCCCAGGATGATGCCGGCCAGGGCCATGGGACCGTTGTCGGCCTCGCCGCGGTTGGCCTTGCCCCGCCCCAGGATGCCGAAGACGACCGCCGGGATCGCGAACAGCAGGCCCACCCAGCAGGTGACCACGCCGAGGATCCCGAGGACGAGGGAGGCGATCCCGAAGCCGTTGCTCATCGGCCGGTAGCCGGGGTACCCCGGGTAGCCGGGGTGGCCCAGGTAGCCGGGGTGGCCCGGGTAGCCGGGGTGGCCGTACGTCGGCTGCGCCGGCGGCGGTCCGGGGTACGCGTAGGCGCCGGGGTCCGGCTGGGCGGGGTACCCGTACGCGGGCGTCGTCGGAGCCGGCGCGGGCGTCGGTGTCGGTATCGGCGGCGGTGTCGGCGCGTGCCCCGCCATCCCCACGATCGTCGGCTGGTCGTGCACGGGCGCGGGCCCGGCCGCTCCCGTCGGTGGCACCGACTCCATCGACGGCCGCTCGGGCGGCGCCCACGGGTCCTTCGGGTCGGGGCTGTATTCGGTCATGAGGCACCCCCCTCTCGTACGGCCATGCTAAGTGGTGCCACCGACAGTGACGGGCCTGCCTACGATGAAGCCGACCCGCCCGCACCCGTGTCCTCCCGGAGGCCCACCCCATGACCGACCTGCACGCCTTCATCGCGGGGCTGCCCAAGGCCGAACTCCACGTTCACCACGTCGGCTCGGCCTCCCCGCGCATCGTGGCCGAACTGGCCTCCCGCCACCCGGATTCGAAGGTCCCCACCGACCCCGAGGCCCTCGCCGACTACTTCACCTTCACCGACTTCGCCCACTTCATCGAGGTCTACCTGTCGGTGGTCGACCTCGTCCGCACCCCCGACGACGTCCGCACCCTGACCTTCGAGGTCGCGCGTGACATGGCCCGGCAGAACATCCGCTACGCCGAGCTGACCATCACCCCGTACTCCTCCACCCGTCGCGGCATCGACGAGAACGCCTTCATGCAGGCCATCGAGGACGCCCGCAAGGACGCCGAGGCCGAACTCGGCGTCATCCTGCGCTGGTGCTTCGACATCCCCGGCGAGGCCGGGCTGGAGGCCGCCGCCGAGACCGCGCGCCTCGCGGTGGAGCTGCGCCCCGAGGGCCTGGTCTCCTTCGGCCTGGGCGGCCCCGAGATCGGCGTCCCGCGCCCGCAGTTCAAGCCGTACTTCGACCGGGCCCGCGCGGCCGGCCTGCGCAGCGTGCCGCACGCCGGCGAGACCACCGGCCCCGAGACCATCTGGGACTCGATCCGCGAGCTGGGCGCCGAGCGCATCGGCCACGGTACGAGCGCCACCCAGGACCCGGAGCTGCTGAAGTACCTCGCCGAGCACCGGATCGCCCTGGAGGTCTGCCCGACCTCCAACATCGCCACCCGCGCCGTCACCGACCTCGACCGGCACCCGGTCAAGGAGATGGTGGCGGCGGGCGTGCTCGTCACCATCAACAGCGACGACCCGCCGATGTTCGGCTCCGACCTCAACAACGAGTACGCGGTGGCCGCGCGCCTGCTGGACCTCGACGAGCGCGGTCTCGCGCGGCTGGCGAAGAACGCCGTCGAGGCCTCGTTCCTCGACCCGGCCGGCAAGGCGAAGCTGAACGCGGAGATCGACACGTACACGGACACCTGGCTCGCGCGCTGAAGTCCCGCCGACAATGGGGACCATGAGCACCCTGATCTCGGTCGGTCACCGCGGCGATCCGTACCGCTTCCGTGAGAACACCCTCGCCTCCGTCCGCTCCGCCTTCGCGCGCGGGGCGGACGCGGTGGAGATCGACGTACGGCTGACCCGCGACGGGGTGCCGGTCCTGCTCCACGACGAGACCCTCCAGCGGTTGTGGGGGCACGACGTACGGCTCGACGCGATGACCGCGGCTCAGCTCCGGGAACTGACCGGGGGCGGGGTGCCGACCCTGCGCGAGGCGTTGGCCGCGGCGGGCGCCGGCCGGGTGATGCTCGATCTGCCCGGTGCCTCGGTGGAGTCGGTGCGCACCGTCGTCGACCTGGTGCGCGCGTGCGGGGCGCGCGAGCGTACGTACTACTGCGCCGGGCCGAACACCATGCTGGCGGTGCGCGCCGCCGATCCGGGCGCGGAGATCGCGCTGACCTGGACCACGCTGTCGCCGCCGCGTCGGGTGTTGCTCGACGCGGTGGCGCCGCGCTGGCTCAACTACCGTTTCGGGCTGGTCAGTCGGGAGTTGACCGACGCGCTCCACCGGGACGGGCTGCTGGTGTCGGCGTGGACGCCCGACACGAAGCCGGCGATGCGCGCCGCGGTCAGGGCGGGCGTCGACGCCGTCACCACCAACCGGGTGGACGCCCTGGCCGCCGTACGGGCCGAACTCGGCCGGTGACACGCGGGGGCCGGGGGCGCGGGGCGCGGGGCCGGCGCCCCCGAGCCGGGCGGGGTCAGAGCCCGACGATGGCGTTCCAGCGTTTGGCGAAAGACGGGCGCTCGGCCGAGGAGATGTCCCGGGCGACGGCGAGGCGCTTCCTCATGGCCTCGTCCGGGAAGATCAGCGGGTGCTCGGCGAGCGCGGCGGTCCCCTTGTCCGGGGAGGCGGCCAGCACCTCGCGGGCGGCGGGCACGGGGCAGACGTAGTTGACGGCCGCGGCCAGTTCGGCGGCCACCACGGGGTCGTAGTAGTGGTCGACGAGGGCCTCGGCGTTGGCCTTGTGGCGGGCGAGGTTGGGGACCAGCAGGCTCTCCGCCCACAGTTCGGCGCCTTCCTCCGGCACCACGAACTCGATGTCGGGGTTGTCGGCCCGGAGTTGGACGGCGTCGCCGGAGTACGCCTGGCAGGCCAGGACGTCGCCCTTGCTCAGATCGGAGGTGTAGTCGTTGCCGGTGAAGCGCCGGATGTGTTTCCTGCGCACCATGTCCTCCACCTGGTCGCACATCCGGTGGAAGTCGGATTCGCTCCAGCTGGTGACGTCCACGCCGTTGCCCTGCATCAGCAGGGCGAAGGACTCGTCGAGTCCGGAGAAGAGGGTGACCTTGCCGGCCAGGTCCGGCTGCCACAGGTCCTTGACCGACCGGATCTCCCGGCCGAGGGCCTTGCGGTTGTAGGCGATGCCGGTGATGCCCGACTGCCAGGGGACGGTGTGCAGCCGGCCCTCGTCGAAGGCGGGGGAACGCAGTTGGGGGTCGAGGTGGCGGGCGACGTTGGCCTGGGTCGAGCGGTCCATCTTCTGGGCCCAGCCCAGGTGGACGAAGCGGGCGGCCATCCAGTCGCTGACGACCACGAGGTCGTGGCCGGTCGCCTGGTGGTTCATGAGGGCCGGGCTGACCTTGCCGAAGAACTCGTCGTTGTCGTTGATCTCCTCGCTGTAGCGGACCTCGATGCCGGTGCGCTCGGAGAAGGCGTCCAGGGTGGGGCGTGACTCCTCGTCGTCCTCGTCGGTGTCGATGTAGAGGGGCCAGTTGGAGAAGGCCACGCTCCGTTCGTCTGCCGAGCGGTCCGGGCCCCGCCGACGGCCTTCGGGGACGTAGGCGGCGGGCACGCCGCAGCCCGCGAGGCCGGCCGACAGGCCCGCGGCACCGAGGCCGCGCAGCACGGCGCGGCGGGAGAAGGCGAGTTGAGGCATGGGGTCAGCCTCGAACACGCCAGAGGGGCGGGCAATAGACAAGGTGTCTACTGCCCGCCCCTCCTGGCGTACCGGATCAGCCGTCGAGCGAGGTCATGACGTGCTTGATGCGGGTGTAGTCCTCGAAGCCGTAGGCGGAGAGGTCCTTGCCGTAGCCGGACTTCTTGAAGCCGCCGTGGGGCATCTCGGCGACGAGCGGGATGTGGGTGTTGATCCACACGCAGCCGAAGTCGAGGTTCTTGGACATGCGCATCGCGCGGGCGTGGTCCTTGGTCCAGACGGAGGAGGCGAGGGCGAACTCGACGCCGTTCGCGTACTCCAGGGCCTGGGCCTCGTCGGAGAAGGACTGGACGGTGATGACGGGGCCGAAGACCTCGTTCTGGATGATCTCGTCGTCCTGCTTGAGGCCGGAGACGACGGTCGGGGCGTAGAAGAAGCCCTTGTCGCCGACGCGGTGGCCGCCCGCCTCGACCTTGGCGTGGGCGGGCAGGCGCTCGATGAAGCCCGCGACCTGGCCCAGCTGGTTCGGGTTGTTCAGCGGGCCGTAGAGCACGTCCTCGTCGTCCGGCGCGCCGGTCTTGGTGTCGGCGGCGGCCTTGGCCAGCGCCGCGACGAACTCGTCGTGGATCGACTCGTGGACGAGCACGCGGGTGGCGGCGGTGCAGTCCTGGCCGGCGTTGAAGTAGCCGGCGACGGCGATGTCCTCGACGGCCTTGGCGACGTCGGCGTCCTCGAAGACCACGACGGGCGCCTTGCCGCCGAGCTCCAGGTGGACGCGCTTGACGTCCTTGGAGGCGCTCTCGGCGACCTGCATGCCCGCGCGCACCGAACCGGTGATGGAGGCCATCGCCGGGGTGGAGTGCTCGACCATGGCCTTGCCGGTCTCGCGGTCGCCGCAGACGACGTTGAAGACGCCCTTGGGCAGGATCGAGTCGATGATCTCGGCCATCAGGACGGTGGAGGCCGGGGTGGTGTCCGAGGGCTTGAGGACGACCGTGTTGCCCGCGGCGATGGCCGGCGCGAACTTCCACACGGCCATCATCATCGGGTAGTTCCACGGCGCCACCTGGGCGCAGACGCCGACCGGCTCGCGGCGGATGATCGAGGTCATCCCGTCCATGTACTCGCCGGCCGAGCGGCCTTCGAGCAGCCGCGCGGCGCCCGCGAAGAAGCGGATCTGGTCCACCATCGGCGGCAGTTCCTCGCTCGCCGTCAGGCCCAGCGGCTTGCCGGTGTTCTCCGACTCTGCGGCGACCAGCTCGTCGGCGCGGGCCTCGAAGGCGTCCGCGATCTTGAGCAGGGCCTTCTGCCGCTCGGAGGGGGTGGTGTCGCGCCAGCCCGGGAAGGCGGCAGCGGCGGCGGCCATGGCCGCGTCGACGTCGGCCTGCCCGGACAGCGGTGCGGTCGCGTACACCTCGCCCGTGGCGGGGTTGACCACGTCGGTGGTCCGCCCGTCGGCGGCGTCCTTGAACTCCCCGCCGATGTAGTTGCGCAGACGACGCAGTTCGGTGGTCACTACAGCCACTCTCCTGATCACATGTCCAACGATTGAGACGACTCCCAAGCCTAGCCCCTCGGGCGACGCTTTCGACAGGGCCGGAAGCCGCCAACTACGAAATCCGCGTAATCGAAGACGATCCACAACGGATTTCATCGGTTACGGGTTGCGGAACAGACGACTCCTCGTGCACAGTGAGGTCGTGGTCAGTCGAAGCGCAGATTCCAGGAACAGACAACCGTCCCCTTCGGTCGATGCTGTGTCCCTGGCGATCATCGAGCAACTGCAGGAGGACGGTCGCCGTCCCTATGCATCGATCGGCAAGGCCGTCGGCCTGTCCGAGGCGGCGGTGCGCCAGCGCGTGCAGAAGCTGCTCGACCAAGGCGTCATGCAGATCGTCGCCGTCACCGACCCGCTCACCGTGGGCCTGCGACGCCAGGCCATGGTCGGCATCAACGTCGAGGGAGACCTCGACCCGGTGGCGGACGCACTCACCTCGATGGCCGAGTGCGAATACGTGGTGATGACCGCGGGATCGTTCGACCTGATGGTGGAAATCGTCTGCGAGGACGACGACCACCTGCTCGAAACGATCAACAAGAAGATCCGCACGCTCCCCGGCGTGCGATCAACCGAAAGCTTCGTTTACCTGAAGCTGAAGAAGCAGACCTACATGTGGGGAACTCGATAGCCCGTGAGCCAAGACCTCTCCAAGACCGCCTACGACCACCTGTGGATGCACTTCACCCGCATGTCGTCGTACGAGAACGCGCCCGTCCCCACCATCGTGCGGGGTGAGGGCACCTACATCTTCGACGACAAGGGCAAGCGCTACCTGGACGGTCTCGCGGGGCTGTTCGTGGTCAACGCCGGTCACGGCCGCAAGGAACTGGCCGAGGTCGCGTACAAGCAGGCCCAGGAGCTCGCGTTCTTCCCCGTGTGGTCGTACGCGCACCCCAAGGCCGTCGAGCTGGCCGAGCGCCTCGCCGACTACGCCCCCGGCGACCTGAACAAGGTCTTCTTCACCACCGGTGGCGGCGAGGCCGTGGAGACCGCCTGGAAGCTCGCCAAGCAGTACTTCAAGCTGCAGGGCAAGCACACCAAGTACAAGGTCATCTCCCGTGCGGTCGCCTACCACGGCACCCCGCAGGGCGCGCTGTCCATCACCGGTCTGCCGGCCCTCAAGGCCCCGTTCGAGCCGCTGGTCCCCGGCGCGCACAAGGTGCCGAACACCAACATCTACCGCGCCCCGATCCACGGCGACGACCCCGAGGCCTTCGGCCGCTGGGCCGCCGACCAGATCGAGCAGCAGATCCTCTTCGAGGGCCCCGACACCGTCGCGGCCGTCTTCCTGGAGCCGGTGCAGAACGCCGGTGGCTGCTTCCCGCCGCCGCCCGGCTACTTCCAGCGCGTCCGCGAGATCTGCGACACCTACGACGTGCTGCTCGTCTCCGACGAGACGATCTGCGCCTTCGGCCGCCTCGGCACGATGTTCGCCTGTGACAAGTTCGGCTACGTGCCCGACATGATCACCTGCGCCAAGGGCATGACCTCGGGCTACTCCCCGATCGGTGCCTGCATCGTCTCGGACCGCATCGCGGAGCCGTTCTACAAGGGCGACAACACCTTCCTGCACGGCTACACCTTCGGCGGACACCCGGTGTCCTCCGCGGTGGCCATCGCCAACCTCGACATCTTCGACAAGGAAGGCCTGAACCAGCACGTGCTGGACCAGGAGGGCAACTTCTTCAACACCCTGAAGAAGCTGCACGACCTTCCGATCGTCGGCGACGTCCGCGGCAACGGCTTCTTCTACGGCATCGAGCTCGTGAAGGACAAGGTCACCAAGGAGTCCTTCACGGACGAGGAGACCGAGCGCGTGCTCTACGGCTTCCTCTCCAAGGCGCTCTTCGACAACGGCCTGTACTGCCGCGCCGACGACCGTGGCGACCCGGTCATCCAGCTGGCCCCGCCGCTGATCGCCGACCAGGGCACCTTCGACGAGATCGAAGGCATCCTGCGCTCGGTGCTCACCGAGGCGTGGACCAAGCTCTAAGCCCGGCGACAGCGCGCCGGCGTGAAAACGCGATAGCGCGATAGTCCGATCACGCGGCCCGGATACCCCGTTCGAGTGAGAACGAGGGGGTCCGGGCCGTGTGCTGTCACCATCCAAGACGTTCATCTCTTTACATCTCAGTGCGGCGCCAGTGACCGAAGGGGCTCCGCTTCGTTCCCCCGGACGGAGGTGTACGCCATGGTGGCTCCACCGGACAATGCCCCGCCTGTCGACGATGTGCTCTGGGCACGGTCCCTTCACTACTCCCACAGCGGCTCGCCCGGCCTGATCGGCGTCTCCGTCGGAGTCCGGCAGGGAGAGATCCTCGCCGTCACCGGCCCGCGCGGCAGCGGCAAGACCACCCTGCTGCACTGCCTGACCGGCAGGCTCGTCCCCGAGCAGGGCGAGGTCTGGTTCAACAGCCTCCCCCTGCACACCCTGCGCGCCGGGGCCCGCGAGCGGCTGCGCCGCGACCGGTTCGCCTGGATCGACCCCGAGCCGCGACTGCTGCCCGAGCTGAAGGTCTGGGAGAACGTCGCCCTGCCCCTGCTGATCGCGGGCACCTCCCACCGCGCCGCCCGGCACACCGCGAGCGAATGGCTGGACCGCCTCGACCTCGGCGCCTTCGCCCGCAAGCACCCCGGCGTCCTGCGCCGCGCCGAGGCCCAGCGCATCGCCCTCGCCCGCGCCCTCGTCGCGGAGCCCACCGTGCTCTTCGCCGACGAGCCCACCGCCCCGCTGCACCGCGCCGAGCGCGCGCTGTTGCTTCGTACGCTCACCACGGCGGCCCGCTCGCACGGCATCACCGTGGTGCTCGCCACCCACGACGCGGAGACGGCCGACGAGGCCGACCGGCGCCTCGACCTGCTCGACGGCCGCCCGGCCGCGGCGGCGATCGCCGGCGACGACCCCGGGACCACGACGGAGGACCAGGCCGCGTGCTCGCTCTCCGCCTAGTGCGCGGCTCCCACCCGCTGGTCCAGCTGCGCCGGCTGCTCGTCGCCGCCGCGGCGGCGGGCAGCGGATTCCTGCTGCTGTACGTGCTCGCCGGGGCCACCGCCGGAGCCGCCGGATCGTTCCCTCGGCTGCTGTGGGCCCTGGTTCCGCTCGCCGCCACCGTCCAGTTCGCCGTCGCCGTGGCCCGGACCGACCCGGCGACCCGGCCCCGGGAGGGCCTGGACGCCGCCGGGCTGGGACCCGTCACGCTCAGCCTGGTCGCGGCGGTCTCCACCGCCGTCGCGTGCACCCTCGGCAGCGTCGTGGCCCTGGCCGCGTTCCTGCACCTGCGGGGCGACGTCACCGGCCTCCCCTTCGACTTCGACGGCGCGGGCGCCGCGCTGCTCCACGCCGAGCGGCCGTTGCCCGTGGCCGCCGCCCTCACCCTGCTGTCCCTGACCCCGCTGACCGCGTCCCTCGCCACGGCCCTCGCCCTGCGCCCCCGCCCCTCGCACAGCGGACTGAGCCCCCAGAGCGGGGTGCCCTGGGGGGTGGCGATCACCGCCTGCGGGCTGACCGTCCTGGCCTACGCGGGTCCCGACGGCCTCGCCGTACCGGCCGGCTGGACCTTGATCGCGGTCGGCCTCGCCCTGGCCGGCCCCGGACTGGCCTACGCCTGCGGCACCCTCGTCCAGCTCGCCCGCCCCGGCGCGCTGCGGCTGCTCGCCGGGCGGGCCCTCCAGGAGGAGGCGCCCCGGCTGGGCCGCCCGCTCGGGGTGCTGTGCGCCGTCGGCGCGGCGGCGCTGGCCACCTCACGCGGGCCCGCCCCGCCCCGCTGGGCCCGCTGACCGGGCCGGCCGCGTTGCTGGTGGCGCTGTGCGCGGCCGCGACCCTGCTCACCTCGGCCCTCGAAGCCCGCCAGAGCCGCTCCGCCGCGCGGGCGGCCCTGCTCGACCTGGGCACCCCGGGCACGGTGCTGCGTACGGCCGTGACCCTGCGGGCCGGCGCCCTGCTCGCCGGCTGCGTACCGCTGGTGTGGGCTGTGGCACAGCTGACCTCGTCGGCGTTGACCCGCTGACGGGGCGGGCCCGGAGGGTGGGCCGAATGGTCCATGCGGACATCCAGGACACCAAGGGCGTGATGGGCGGCCACGCCATGGCGTGCGGTACGGACGACTACCGGGGCGCGGCGCGCCTCGCCCGCACGCCGGCCCGCGCCGGGATGACGATCGCCACCGGTGGCGGGCCGGGCGCGATGGAGGCCGCCATCCTCGGCGCCTACCTGGCGCCCGCCCCCGACGAGGCCCTCGCGCAGGCCCTGGACCTGCCGGCCGAGGTCCCCTCCTTCACCCCGTCGATCTCCGACTTGGCGCGCGCCGCCTTCGCCGTACGGGCCCACTGGACCGAGCGGCTGCTGGCCCGGCCGCTGCTGCGGGCGGGCCGGCGCGCGGCCGGGGCATGGAGTCGCGGATCGCCCTGGTGGACTCGGTGGACGAGGTCCCGGCGGCCCTCGCCGCAATCGGCTGACGCCCTGAGGCAACTTCGCGGCCCGTTCTGACGTCTGGCAGTGGTACCGAGAACCTGCCAGAAGTGAACGGAGCCCTCTGTGCTCATAGGCCTGCTGACCGCTGTCGCGGCATCCATCTGTTACGGCACGGGATCCGTCCTGCAAGCCGTGGGATCGCGTCGTGCCGCGAAGATGTCGCCGGCTGCCGCCGGGGTGACCGCGCACGGCGGCCCGAACCTCACCTCCACCGCCAAGGCCGCGATGACCTGGGAGTTCATCGTCGGCACCATCCTGGACTTCGCCGGCTTCGGGCTGGGCGCGCTGGCGGCGCGGATGCTTCCGCTGTTCCTCTCCCAGACCGTGATCAGCGCCAACCTGGTCATCACGGCCATCCTGAGCGTGCGGATGCTGGGCATCCGGCTCACCCGCAAGGAATGGATGTCCATCGGCGTGGTCTGCACCGCGCTGGTGCTGCTGGCGACGGCCGCCGGCCACGAGGGCGACCACCACGCCCCGATGTCCACGCACTGGTGGCTCCTCGCGGTGACCCTGCTGATCATCGTGGGCGGCACCGTGGCCGTACGGTTCCTCGGCGGGCGGGCCGCGATCCTCGCCGGTCTGCTGTCGGGTCTGGCCTTCGGCGCGCTGGGCGTGGGCGTCCGCATCCTGAACGGCGTCGACCCGTTCGACCTCGGCTCCCTGCTGGGGGACCCCGCCCTGTACGCCATCCTCGTGGCGGGCTTCGGCGGCATGTACCTGCACACCGTCGCCCTGCAGATCGGCTCCGTGAACGGAGCGACGGCGGCCCTGGTGGTGGGCGAGACGGTGCTCCCGGGGGCGATCGGCGTGCTGTGGCTCGGGGACGCCTCCCGGCCGGGCCTGGCCTGGCTGGCCATCCTCGGCTTCGTGCTGGCCGTGGCCGGCGCGGTCGCGGTGGCCTGGTACGGCAACCACGAGGGGGCCGAGGAGAGCACCGAGGAACGGGTTCCGACGCCGGTCGGCTGAGCCCCGTACGACCGGCCGGGCGGTGCCGGCTGGGTGGGACCGGCCGGGTCGGTGGTTCACCCCGCCGGTCCCCCGTGACTGGCGGGGGGCCGGCGCGCGGCGCCTGCTGGAGGCATGGAGTCCATCGGCGAGCGCCGCATGCGCACCCCGCGCGCGGCCGGCGCGGCCGGGGTGGCCTTCGCCGTGCTGCTGGCGGCGGCGATCGCCTTGATGCGGATCGCGGTGCCGGGAGACCCGCAGGACGCGACCGTCGATCCGGACCGGCGGTGGGCGGTCCGGGTGGCCCTGGAGATCGTGCCCTTCGCCGGGATCTTCTTCCTGTGGTTCATGGGCGCGCTGCGCGACCACGCGGGCGACGCCGAGGACCGGTTCATCGCCACCGCGTTCCTGGGCAGCGGGTTCGTGTTCACCGCGAGCCTGTTCGTCGCCGCCGGCGCGGCGGGGACCGTGCTCCACGAGGCGGCCGGGAGCGTGTCGTTCGGTCGGTCCTTCGCGTACACGGTGCTGACCACGTACGCGATGCGGATGGCGGCCGTCTTCGTCTTCGCGACCTCCACCATGGGGCGCCGCCTCGGCGTCTTCCCGCGCCCGCTGGCGCTGTTCGGCTACGCCGCCGGCCTGGTGCTGATCGTGATCGGGTCGGGCGTCCCCTGGGCCGAGATGATCTTCCCGGTCTGGGTGCTGGTCGTCAGCCTGTACATCCTGCGCGCGAAGCTGCGCCGGACCGCGTAGGACGCCGCCCGCGCCCGGCGGGCGACGGGCGGCCGCCGCGCGCATGATGGAGGAACGGGGGGGCCGCGGCGGCGGGGCTCCGGGGGACGGGGGGCCGGGATTCGGGGTCGGGGGTCGGGGGTCGGGGGTCGGGGGGTCATCAGGTCACGGAAAGGCTGATGCCTCATGAGGCTCGTCGTCGACCTCAACCGCTGTCAGGGGTATGCGCAGTGCGCCTTCCTCGCACCCGACGTCTTCTCCATGCACGGCGAGGAGTCACTGCTCTACGACCCGCAGCCCGAGGACGAGCGGCACGACGACGTCGTGCGCGCCGTCCACGCCTGTCCCGTCCGGGCCATCCTCATGGACACGATGAACGGGGCCCTCGCCACACCGGAGGCGAGCGGTGAGCGGTGACGCGGCCCTGGAGCGGCTCAAGCGCGAGGGACGCATCGTCGTCGTCGGCGCTTCCCTGGCGGGCCTGCGGGCCGCCGAGACCCTGCGGGACGAGGGGTTCACGGGGTCCCTGACCATGATCGGTGACGAGCCCCACGAGCCCTACGACCGGCCCCCGCTGTCCAAGCAGGTGCTGCTCGGCAAGGCCACCGCCGACCGCACGGCCCTGCCCCGGCGCCGCGACATCGACGCGAAGTGGCGGCTCGGGGTGCCCGCGGCGGGCCTGGACATGGCGGCCCGACGGGTGCGGCTGGCCGACGGCGACGAGGTGGAGTACGACCGGCTGCTGATCGCGACCGGCGTACGCGCCCGGCCGTGGCCGCACGAGGACCAGGCCTCCCTCGACGGGGTCTTCGTCCTGCGCACCCGTGACGACGCGGCGGGGCTGGAACGGGCGCTGGCCGCCCGCCCCGACCGGGTCCTGGTGATCGGCGCCGGGTTCACCGGGTCGGAGATCGCCTCCGCCTGCCGGGAACGCGGCCTGGCCGTGACCGTCGCCGAACGGGGCGCGGGCCCGCTGGTCGGAGCCCTCGGCGGGGTGATCGGCGAGGTGGCGGCCGACATGCACCGGGAGCACGGCGTGGACCTGCGGACCGGGATCACGGTGACCGGGCTGGAGGGCGACGGGGCGGGGCGGGTGCGCGCCGCACACCTCTCCGACGGCGACGCCGTGGAGGCCCGGGTGGTCGTGGTCTCGCTCGGCGCGATGCGCAACACGGAGTGGCTGACGGGCTCCGGGCTGGGCGCCGGACCGCGCGGCATCGCGTGCGACGCGGGCTGCCGGGCGTTCGACATCTGGGGCATCGTCACCGACGACATCTATGTGGCGGGTGACGTGGCACGCTCCCCGCACGCGCTGTTCGGCTACCAGTTCCTCTCCCTGGAGCACTGGGGCAACGCCGTCGCCCAGGCCGAGACGGCCGCGCACAACATGCTGAGCGAAAGCGCGGACCGCCGCCCGCACGTGTGGGTGCCGGCCTTCTGGTCCTCCCAGTTCGGCGTCAACATCAAGTCGGTCGGGGTGCCGTCGATGGGGACGGAGATCCTCATCTCCCAGGGCGCCCGCGACGAGCGCCGCTTCACCGGCGTGTACGGGTACCAGGGCCGGGTGATCGGGGCCGTCACCTTCGACCAGTCCCGCTGGCTTCCGTTCTACCAGCGGCTGATCGAGGAGACCTCGCCCTTCCCGCCGCCGTTTCCCACCGTGGACCGCCGCTCCGAGGGCCACAAGCCGATGCCCGCGGACTTCCCGGACCCGTCGGTGCCCACGCACGGACCGACGATCACCCTGAGCGGCTACTCGCCGGCCGACCGCCGCATGACGTTCACCCCCGCCCGGCACTGACCCGGGCACGCACCGACCCGCGCCGCCACGCGGCGGGCCCGAGCCGCACGAGGACCTGTCATGAGCCAAGCCATCCTTCGGCAGATCATGGACTACGCCAACCGGGCCGACCCGTACCCGCTGTACGAGGAGCTCCGCAGGACGCCGGTGTCCCACGGCGAGGGCGGGCCGTACGTGGTCAGCACCTACTACGAGATCCAGTCGCTGCTGCACGACCCCCGGATCAGCTCCGACGCCCGCAACCTCGGCTCGACGGCCGCCGATCCGCTCGGCGAGGCGGAGGAGGAGACCGCCCTGCCGCCGTCGTTCCTGAAGCTGGATCCACCCGAGCACGACCGGCTGCGCCGGATGACGAACCGGCCCTTCGGTCCCCCGCACTCCCCGCACCGGATCCATGGGATGCGCGGCGAACTCGGCGACATCGTCACCGGGCTCATCGACGGGATCGTGGAGAAGGGCGACCCGGACCGGATCGACCTGGTCGAGGAGTTCTCGTACCCCTTCCCGGTGACGGTGATCTGCCGGCTGCTCGGCGTGCCGAGCGAGGACGAGGCCCGCTTCCACGTCTGGGCGGACATCCTGGCCGCGAGCCTGGACCCCGATCCGGACGCCGCCCCGGGCGCCGGGCGCGAGAAGACGCGGGACGCCCGGATGGAACTGGGCATGTACCTGGCCGGCCTGATCGAGGAGCGGCGCAAGGACCCCGGCGACGACATGCTCTCCCGGCTGGCCACCGGGGACGGCGGCCCGGACGGCTCCATGACCACGATGGAGGTGCTCAGCACGGCGGCCCTGCTGCTGATCGCGGGCCACGAGACCACCGTCAACCTGATCACGAACGGCATGCTCACCCTGTTGCGCCACCCCGAGGTACTGGAGCGGCTGCGCCGGGATCCCGCGCTGTCGGTGCCCCTGGTCGAGGAGCTGCTGCGCTACGAGCCCCCGGTGCAGTTGCTGCCCCAGCGCACCACGCTCGCCGACATCGAGATCAACGGGGTGTCCGTCCCCAAGGGCGCCTCGATGTGGCTGATCCTCGCCTCCGGCAACCGCGACCCGAAGCGCTTCGAGCACCCGGACCGCTTCGACGTGGACCGCCCCGACGTCCAGCACCTGGGGCTGGGCAGCGGGATCCACAGCTGCTTCGGCGCCCCGCTGGCCCGGCAGGAGGCGCAGGTGGCGCTGAGCGAGCTGGCCCGCAGGCTGGAGAACCCCCGCCTGCTGGAGGACCCGCCCCCGTACCGCCGGAACGCGGTCCTGCGCGGCCCGCGCCACCTGCCGATCGCGGTGGACGGCATCCGGACGGCCTGAAGGACCCCCTAAAAGGGCCCGGGGGGAAGGACGACCACCTGGGACGGGGCGAAGGTGACCCCGACCCGCTCCCCCACCGCCGGGGCGGTCGCGAGTTCGCACTCGGCCTCCAGCACCGGCCCCGACTCGGGCCGCAGCAGCAGCGCCACGTGCGTGCCCCGGAAGGTGCGCGAGGCCACTTCGCAGCGCAACCCGTCCTCGCCGCCTCCCACGACGACCCCCGCCGGCCGGATCAGCAGCCGCTGCTCCCCCTGCGGGGACCCGGCCGGGACGGGCACCTCGCCCCAGGGCGTGCCGGCCGAGCCGCCCGCCACGGTCGCCGGGACCACGTTGTCGAAGCCGAGGAAACGGGCCACGAACTCGGACGCGGGGCGCCGCCACACCTCCAGCGGGGTGCCCGTCTGGGCGATGCGCCCGTCCCGCATCACGACCACCCGGTCGGCCAACGCGAAGGCCTCGCCCTGGTCGTGGGTGACGGCCAGCACGGTGGTGCCCAGCCGGGTGAACAGCTCCTTGAGCTCCACGACCAGCCGCTCGCGCAGCCCCCGGTCCAGCTGTCCGAGGGGTTCGTCCAGCATGAGCAGCCGGGGCGAGGGGGCCAGGGCACGGGCCAGCGCCACCCGCTGCTGTTCGCCTCCGGACAGGGAGGCGACGGCCCGACGCTGGGCGCCCGGGAGCCCGACCAGCTCCAGGAGCCGGGCGACCCGGTCCTCGTAGGCCGGCTTCGCGGAGCCCCGCATCCGCAGGCCGAAGGCGACGTTGCCGCCGACGTCGCGGTGCGGGAAGAGCTGGTGGTCCTGGAACATCAGGCCGACCCCCCGCCGGTGTACGGGCACCCCGGCCTGGTCGACGTCGCCGAGCAGCACCCGCCCCTCGGACACCGGCTGGAGTCCGGCCACCACCCGCAGCAGAGTGGACTTGCCGCTGCCGCTCGGCCCCAGCACGCACACCGTCTCGTGCTCGGCGACCTCCAGGTCCACCGCGTCCACCACCGCCCGGTCGCCGAAGCGGACCGACACCCCGACGAGTCGCAGCAAAGTCATCAGAACTCTCCCGAGGTCTTGTCGGGCCGCAGTCGCTCCAGCGCCAGCAGGGCCACCGCGCACACCAGCATCAAAATCGTGCTCAGGGCCATGGCCTGGCCGTAGTTCAGCTCCCCGGCCCGCCCCAGCAGCCGCGCCACGGCCACCGGCAGCGTCGGACGGTCGGGCCGGGCGATGAACACCGTCGCCCCGAACTCCCCCAGCGACACCGCGAAGGCGAAACCGGCCGCGATCAGCAGGGCCCGCCGCACCATCGGCAGGTCCACCTCGCGCCACGCCCGCCACGGCGACGCGCCGAGCACCGCCGCCGCCTCCCGCAGCCGCCCGTCCACGGCCCGCAGCACCGGCAGCATCGTCCGCACCACGAACGGCACCCCGACGAGCGCCTGCGCCAGCGGCACCAGGATCCACGAGGTCCGCAGGTCCAACGGCGGCTCGTCCAGGGTGATCAGGAACCCGAAGCCCACCGTCACCGCGGACACCCCGAGCGGCAGCATCAGGAGCGCGTCGAAGCCCCGTACGAAACGCCCCGCGCGCCGCGTCAGCGCGGCGGCCGCGAGCCCGCCGACGAACAGGGCGATGGCGGTGGCGGCGAGCGCGTACTGAAGGGAGTTCCAGATCGCCTCCAGCGGCGGCACCAGAAACGTTCCGCCCCCGGCGCCCGCGTCCTGCAGCGCCCGGTAGAAGCCCAGGCCGTACCCGCCGGGCGCGTCGAAGGACCGTTCCACCAGCACGGCCAGCGGGGCCACGATCAACAGCACCACGGTCAGCAGCACCCCGCCCAGCAGGGCCCGCTGCGCCCAGCCGCGCGGCGGGTGCGCCGTGCGCGCCGGGTCCACGAGCCGCAGCGCCGTCTCCCGGCGACGCACCGTCCAGGCGTGCACGGCGAGGATCAGGCCGACGGCGACGAACTGCACCATCGTCAGCACGGCGGCCGTCGACAGGTCCAGCAGCTGCGCGGTCTGCCGGTAGACCTCCACCTCCAGCGTGGCGTACGAGGGCCCGCCGAGGATCTGCACGACGCCGAAGGAGGTGAACGTGAACAGGAACACCATCAGGGCGGCCGCGGCCACGGCCGGCCCGAGCGCGGGCAGCGTCACCCGCCACCACGCCCCGAACCGCCCGGCGCCCAGCACCCGGGCGGCCTCCTCCTGGCGCGGGTCGAGCTGCGCCCAGAGCCCGCCGACGGTCCGCACGACCACGGCGTAGTTGAAGAAGACGTGGGCGAGCAGGATCGCCCAGACGGTGGTGTCCAGGCGCACCCCCCACACCTCGTCGGACAGCCCGCCCCGCCCTACCAGCGCCAGGAACGCGGTGCCGACGACCACCGTCGGCAGCACGAACGGGACCGTCACCAGGGCGCGCAGCAGTTGCCTGCCGGGGAAGGAGAAGCGGGCGAGGACGTACGCCCCGGGCAGCGCCACAAGCAGCGTCAGCGCCGTCGAGGCGAGCGCCTGCCAGGTGGTGAACCACAGCACGTCGGCGATGTCGGGGCGGCCCAGGACCTCGCCGATCCGGCCGAACCGCCAGCCCTCGTCCGTCCTCAGTCCGCGGCCGACGATCGCGGCGACGGGGTAGGCGAAGAAGAGCCCGAAGAAGGCGAGCGGCACGGCCATCAGGCCCAACCGGACGGCCGTGGCCCGCCCGCTCTCCTTCGGGGTCCGCACGGATCGCCCTACTTCACGACCAGCGAGGACCATGCCTTGACCCACTGCTCACGGTTCTTGGCGATGTCCTCGGGGGCGACCGTCTCCGGCTTCTCGATGACCACGCCGTGCTTCGTGAAGGCCTCGGGCAGGGCCGCGCCCTTGACGACCGGGTTCACGAACATGTTGAGCGGCATGTCCTCCTGGAACTTCTTGCTCACCAGGAAGTCGATCAGCGCCTTGCCGCCCGCCTCGTTCTTCGCGCCCTTGAGCAGGCCCGCGAACTCGATCTGGCGGAAGCAGGTCCCGGTGGCGACGCCCGTGGGGGCCTCGGCCGGCTGCGGGTCGGCGTAGATGACCTCGACCGGCGGGCTGGAGGCGTAGGAGACGACCAGCGGGCGGTCGCCCTTGGCCTTCTTGCCGCCCGCCGAGCCGGAGAAGCGCTCGTTGTAGGCCTGCTCCCAGCCGTCGACGACCTCGACGCCGTTGTCCTTGAGCTTGCTCCAGTAGTCCTTCCAACCGTCCTCGCCGTACTTGCCGATGGAGGCGAGGAGGAAGCCGAGGCCGGGCGAGGAGGTCGCGGCGTTCTCGGTGACCAGCAGGTTCTTGTACTCGGGCTTGAGCAGGTCGTCCAGCGTCTGCGGCGGGGCGATCTTCTTGTCGGCGAAGTAGGCCTTGTCGTAGTTGACGCAGATGTCGCCCGAGTCGATCGGGGTGACCTTGTGGCCCTTGTCGAGCACGTACTCCGAGGCGATCGCGTCCAGGCCCTTGGGCTCGTACGGGGTGAAGATCCCGTTCTCCAGGGCGCGCGAGAGCAGCGTGTTGTCCACGCCGAAGAAGACGTCGCCGCGCGGGGAGCCCTTGGTGAGGATCTCCTGGTTGAGGGCGGTGCCCGCGTCCCCGGACTTCAGGATCTTGACGGTGTAGCCGCTCTGCTGCTCGAACTCCTTCAGGACCCCGTCGGAGACGCTGAAGGAGTCGTGGGAGACGAGCGTGACCGTCTTGGACTTCGTCGGGGCGTCGCTCGCGCCGGGCTTGTCCTTGCCCTCGCCGCCGCCACAGGCGCTGAGCGCGGTGACCCCGAGCGCGGTCGCGAGCGCGACTCCCGCGATCTTCTTGGTGGTGCTCACTGGTGAATTCCTCCTGGGATGACCAGGAGAAGACGCGGCCCCGCCCGGCGCTCTGAGGGAGCGGACGCCGGGCAGGGCGCAACAGCTTGAGTGGTGACCGAACTTCCTACCCCGAATGACCGGGGCGAGGTTCAGAGGGTCTGCGGATGACGGATACCGCACTCTCAGCGCTGTGGCGCTCCCCTGTCGGAATATGAAATTGGTTCGGCCACAGGGTACCCCGTGGCCGATCACGCACTTCCGTGGCCGGAAATCAGCGCTCCGAGGCGGCGAGCTGGCCGCAGGCCCCGTCGATCTCCTGACCGCGGGTGTCGCGGACGGTCACCGGCACGCCGTGCCGGGCGATGGCCTCCACGAAGGCCTTCTCGTCCTCGGGCCGCGACGCCGTCCACTTCGAGCCCGGCGTCGGGTTCAGCGGGATCAGGTTGACGTGGACCCGCTTGCCCTTGAGCAGCCGGCCGAGGAGGTCGCCGCGCCAGGCCTGATCGTTGATGTCGCGGATCAGCGCGTACTCGATGGAGATGCGCCGGCCGGACTTCTCCGCGTACTCCCAGGCCGCGTCGAGGACCTCGCGGACCTTCCAGCGGGTGTTGACGGGGACGAGGGTGTCGCGCAGCTCGTCGTCCGGCGCGTGCAGCGACACCGCGAGGCGGCACTTGAAGCCCTCGTCGGCGAAGCGCAGCATGGCCGGGACCAGGCCGACGGTGGAGACCGTGATGCCGCGCTGCGACAGGCCCAGGCCGTCGGGCTCGGGGTCGGTGAGGCGGCGGATGGCGCCGACGACGCGCTTGTAGTTGGCCAGCGGTTCGCCCATGCCCATGAAGACGATGTTGGACAGGCGGGCCGGCCCGCCGGGGACCTCTCCGTCGCGCAGGGCGCGCATGCCGTCGACGATCTGGTGCACGATCTCGGCGGTCGACAGGTTGCGGTCGAGCCCCGCCTGGCCGGTGGCGCAGAACGGGCAGTTCATGCCGCAGCCGGCCTGCGAGGAGATGCACATCGTCACCCGGTCGGGGTAGCGCATCAGCACGGACTCCACGAGCGTGCCGTCGTGCAGCTTCCACAGGGTCTTGCGGGTGGTGTCGTCGTCACAGCTGATGTGCCGGATGACGTTCATCAGCTCGGGCAGCAGTTCCCGCTGGAGCTTCTCGCGCGAGCCGGCCGGGATGTCGGTCCACTCGGCCGGGTCGTGGGCGTAGCGGGCGAAGTAGTGCTGGGACAGCTGCTTGGCCCGGAACGGCTTCTCGCCGATCGCGGCCACCGCTTCCCGACGCTCGGCCGGGGTGAGGTCGGCGAGGTGCCGGGGCGGCTTCTTGGCCCCGCGGGGGGCGACGAAGGTGAGCTCTCCCGGGACAGGACGGGGGGCCATGAGTGGTACTCCTCAAGTCTGACGAACCCTAGGCGGGCGATCTCCGCACACGAGCGGAGTCGACGTGATACGGCACGCCCGGTGCCCGGAGAGCTCACGGGTCCATCCCGCAGAAACGGGAAAGCGCACCACTCATCAGTGGCGCGCTTTCCAGGATAACCCGGACGGGTCAGCCGGTGCCCACGAAGGCGGCCAGCAGCAGCCACACGACCGGAGCGGTCGGCAGCAGCGAGTCGAGCCGGTCCATGATGCCGCCGTGCCCGGGGAGCAGGGTGCCCATGTCCTTGATGCCGAGGTCCCGCTTGATCATCGACTCGCCGAGGTCGCCCAGGGTGGCGCTGACCGCGACCGCGAGGCCCAGCAGCAGGCCCTGCCACCACGCGCCGCCGTCGACCAGGAACTCCATGCACAGCGCGCCGGCCGCCATCGCGAAGGCGACGGCTCCGAGGAGCCCCTCGCGGGTCTTGCCGGGGCTGATGCGCGGCGCCAGCTTCGTCTTGCCGAAGCGCCAGCCGACCGCGTAGGCCCCCGTGTCGCTGACCACGGTCAGGACCAGGAAGGTGACCACGCGCTGCGGGCCGTCGTCGGCGGTGAGCAGCATCGCGACGAAGGTCGCCAGGAACGGCACGTAGAAGGCCGCGAAGACCCCCGCGGTGACGTCCTTGAGGTAGTCCTCGGGCGGTTCCGTCATCCGCCACACCAGGACCGCCAGCGCGGTGAGCGCCATGGCCACCCAGGCGCCCTCGGCCCCGCGGACGTAGCCGGCGATGACCATCGCCGCGCCGCCGACCGCGAGGGGCACCAGCGGAGCCTTGATGCCCTTCTTCTCCTGGAGCCGGGAGGTCAGTTCCCACAGGCCCACGACGACCGCGACGACGATGACGCCGACGAAGACCGCCTTGACGATGAACAGCGAGGCGAAGATGACCGCGCCGAGGCCGACGCCGACCCCTATGGCGGCCCGCAGGTCCCGTCCCGCACGCTTCCTCGGCTGCGGGGACGATGCGTTCTGCGGTGCCTGCGAAGGCGGAGGCGGGGGGCTGGGCATGGGCTCCTGCGGCAGCGTCTCGGCGCGGAACGGGGGGCCGCCGGCGAAGGCGGCCCCCCGATCGCGTGCTTCCCGGTCGTCGAAATCACGGCCGGCGGCATCGGGCACGATGGGCATGGGCCGAGTCTGCGGGCCCACCAGCGCATCGTATGCGGGACCCGCCGCGGCCGGCTCGGCGGCCCAGGGAGAGTCGTTCATCAGACCTCGAGGAGCTCGGCTTCCTTGTGCTTGAGCAGCTCGTCCACCTGCGCGACGTACTTCGCGGTGGTGTCGTCGAGCTCCTTCTCCGCGCGCCGCACCTCGTCCTCGCCGGCCTCCTTGTCCTTGACGAGCTTGTCAAGGGCGTCCTTGGCCTTGCGGCGCACGGAACGGATGGAGACCTTGGAGTCCTCGGCCTTGTTCTTCGCGACCTTGATGTACTCCTTGCGGCGGTCCTGCGTCAGCTCGGGGAAGGTCACCCGGATGATGCGGCCGTCGTTGCTCGGGTTGACCCCGAGGTCGGAGTCGCGGATGGCCTGCTCGATGTTGCGCAGCGCCGACGCGTCGAACGGCGTCACGATGGCCATGCGCGGCTCGGGCACCGCGAAGGAGGCCAGCTGGTTGATGGGCGTGATGGCACCGTAGTAGTCCGCCACGATCTTGTTGAACATCGCCGGGTGCGCACGGCCGGTGCGGATCGCGGCGAAGTCTTCCTTGGCGACGACGACGGCCTTCTCCATCTTCTCCTCGGCCTCGAGGAGGATTTCTTCGATCACCACGTGCTCCTGCATGTCAGATTTGGATGGTTCAGGCGGGCGGGGCGGGGCGAGCCGCCCGGACCGGGCCCGGTCGGGCCCGGTGACGGAGGGCTCAGGCCCGGGTGCCCTGGTCGCTCACGAGCGTGCCGATCTTCTCACCCTTGACGGCGCGGGCGATATTGCCCTCGGCGAGGAGCTCGAAGACCAGGATGGGGAGCTGGTTGTCGCGGCACAGCGTGATGGCCGTGGCGTCGGCGACCTTGAGGTCCCGGGACAGCACCTCGCTGTACTCCAGCGCGTCGAACTTCACCGCGTCCGGGTTGGTCTTCGGGTCGGAGTCGTAGACCCCGTCGACGCCGTTCTTGCCCATGAGGAGGGCTTCGGCGTCGATCTCCAGGGCGCGCTGGGCGGCCGTGGTGTCGGTGGAGAAGTAGGGCATGCCCATACCGGCGCCGAAGATCACGACGCGGCCCTTCTCCAGGTGGCGGACGGCGCGCAGCGGGATGTACGGCTCCGCGACCTGGCCCATGGTGATGGCGGTCTGGACCCGGCTGTCGATGCCCTCCTTCTCCAGGAAGTCCTGGAGGGCGAGGCAGTTCATGACGGTGCCGAGCATGCCCATGTAGTCGGACCGGGCCCGGTCCATGCCGCGCTGCTGGAGTTCGGCGCCGCGGAAGAAGTTGCCGCCGCCGATGACGATCGCGATCTCGGCGCCGTCACGGACCACGGCCGCGATCTCACGGGCGATGGCGTGCACGACGTCGGGGTCGACACCCAGCCCGCCGCCGCCGGAGAAGGCTTCGCCGGACAGCTTCAGCATGAAGCGGCGACCCTTCTTCTCGTGGTCGCTCTTGTCGTCGGAAGCGGTGTGGGGGTCCACGCCCTGATTCATGGAGATCTCCTCGTGCACATACGAAGAAGGCCATTGCCGGTGGGTCCTCGCGGTTCCCTCTACGGCAATGGCCTCCTCGTCAGATCTGCGGTCGCCTCGCGCGAGCGCGGACGACTGCCTCAGACCCTACCGGGGTCCGGTGTCCGTCGTGTACGGACGGACTCAGATGCCGACCTTGATGCGGGTGAAGCGCTTCAGGGTGACACCGGCCTCGTCCAGAACCTTCTGGACGGACTTCTTGTTGTCCAGCGCGTACGGCTGGCCAAGGAGCGTGACGTCCTTGAAGAAGCCGTTGACGCGACCCTCGACGATCTTGGCGATCGCGGCCTCGGGCTTGCCCTCGGCGCGGGTGACCTCTTCGGCGACGCGACGCTCGGACTCGACGACCTCGGCCGGAACGTCCTCGGCGGTCAGGTACTTCGGCGCGAACGCGGCGATGTGCTGGGCGATGCCCTTGGCCAGGTCGGCGTCGGCCTTGTCCAGCTCGACCAGGACACCGATCTGCGGCGGCAGGTCGGGCATGGTGCGGTGCATGTAGGAGGCCACGAAGGCACCCTCGTACTGCGCGAAGCGGTCGAGGACGATCTTCTCGCCGAGGTTGGCGTTGGCCTCGTCCACGAACGCCTGGACGGTCTTGCCGGCCTCGATCTCGGACGCCAGCAGCGCCTCGATGTCCGCCGGCTTGGTGGCGGCCACGTGGGCGGCGAGCTGGTCGGCGACGGCCAGGAACTTCTCGCTCTTGGCGACGAAGTCGGTCTCGCACTTGAGCTCGAGCAGCACACCGGTGGTGGCGTCGCCGGCGATCAGGGAGGTGACGGCACCGTTCTCCGCGGAACGGCCCTCGCGCTTGGCGACACCCTTCAGGCCCTTGACGCGCAGGATCTCGTTGGCCTTGGTGACGTCGCCGTCGGCCTCGACGAGCGCGTTCTTGCAGTCCAGCATGCCGGCGCCGGTGAGCTCGCGGAGCTTCTTGACGTCAGCGGCGGTGTAGTTCGCCATGAGTCTGTGATTCTCTCTCGAAGTCGTGGATCTACGGGTGAACGGCGGAGGCGCCGCGCTCGTGGCGCGGCTCCCCCGCCGTCATCGTCCGTGCTGTGAGTGCCCGGCGGATGAACGCCGGGCGCTCTCAGTGGGTCAGGCCTGCTCGGCGTCGGCGGCCGGGGCCTCGACAGCCTCGGCGGCCGGGGCCTCGACGGCCTCGGCGGCCGGGGCCTCGACGGCCTCGGCCGCGGGGGCCTCGGTCTCGTCGGCCTTCTTCTCGCCCTCGAGCAGGTCGCGCTCCCACTCGGCGAGCGGCTCGGCGGCGGCCTTCTCGCCCGGCTTCGAGTCACCGGTCGCGGCACCGGAACGGGCGATGAGGCCCTCGGCGACGGCGTCGGCGATCACGCGGGTGAGCAGGGTGACGGAGCGGATCGCGTCGTCGTTGCCCGGGATCTTGTAGTCGACCTCGTCGGGGTCACAGTTGGTGTCGAGGATCGCGACGACCGGGATGTGGAGCTTGCGCGCCTCACCGACGGCGATGTGCTCCTTCTTGGTGTCGACGATCCAGACGGCGCTGGGGACCTTCGACATCTCGCGGATACCACCGAGGGTCTTCTCCAGCTTGGTCTTCTCGCGGGAGAGGACCAGGAGCTCCTTCTTGGTGAGACCCGAGGCGGCGACGTCCTCGAAGTCGATCGCCTCAAGCTCCTTCAGACGCTGCAGGCGCTTGTAGACGGTGGAGAAGTTGGTGAGCATGCCACCGAGCCAGCGCTGGTTGACGTACGGCATGCCAACGCGCGTCGCCTGCTCGGCGATGGCCTCCTGGGCCTGCTTCTTGGTACCGACGAACATGATGGAACCGCCGTGCGCGACGGTCTCCTTCACGAACTCGTAGGCGCGGTCGATGTACGACAGCGACTGGAGCAGGTCGATGATGTAGATGCCGTTGCGCTCGGTGAAGATGAAGCGCTTCATCTTCGGGTTCCAGCGACGGGTCTGGTGACCGAAGTGGACGCCGCTCTCCAGCAGCTCCCGCATCGTTACGACGGCCATGGCCATCTCCTTGGTTTCTCGGTTTTGGTTCCTGACGCCCCGACGCGCCCTGCCCCTGAAGGGACCGAGAGACGCTGTTCACCTGACCGGAACCGGTCGGCGCTGGGGCGTGCGAAGTCGACCCGGTGACCCGGATCGCCACAAGAAGTGTACGGGACCCGGCGGTATGCCGGGTGACGCCGTTGTCCACACCGCCGCGATTGTCCACAGGCGCGGGCGGTGCGGGCGCCGTTCGGGGACGCTGTGGGGCATGACGACACTGCTGCTCAGCCTGCTGTTGACCCTCGCCCAGAGCCTGGCGCCGGCCCTCGCCCCGGCCGTGCGCCCGCTGCCCCCGCCGCTGTCGGTGGCGCGGTGGTGGGACCCGCCTCCGACGCCCTACGCCGCCGGCCACCGGGGGGTGGACCTGTGGGCGCCGGTGGGCGCGGAGCTACGGGCGGTCGGTCCGGGCCGGGTCCACTACGCCGGGCCGGTCGCGGGGCGCGGGGTGCTCTCGCTCACCCTGCCCGGGGGCCTGCGGACGACGTACGAGCCGGTGCGGCCGTTGGTCACGGAGGGTGAGGCCGTCACGGCCGGGCAGGTCGTGGCGGTGCTCACGGAGGGCTCGCACTGTGCGGCCCCGTGTCTGCACTGGGGCCTGCTGGCGGGCGAGCGCGACTACCGCGACCCGCTGAGCCTGCTCCCGCGCCCGACGCCCAGGCTGCTGCCGACCGACGCGGGTCCGAGCTCGGGTCCCGTCCCGAACCCCGGATGACCGTCAGCCCTGAGCGGGCCGGTCGCCCTGGCCGCAGACGCCGTGCAGGGCCATGGAGACGGCGGCCTCGATGATCACGTCCGGGTCCTCGGCGGCGCCGAGTTCGACGCGCCGCACCGCCGCGTCCACGATGCCCTGGAGCAGCATCGCGGCCAGGCGCGGCTCGGGCAGGCCCAGGTCGCCGAGCGCCTCGACGATCATCGCCACGAGACCGCCGTGCGCGGCGCGGATCTTCTCCCGCGCGCCCGCGTCGAGCTCGCCGGCGGAGATCGCGACGACCGCCCGGTGCCGGCGGTCCCCCACCAGGGCGAGCTGGCTGCGCACGTACGCCTCGATCTTGGCCTCGGGCGTCGACCGCGCCGCCATCGCCGCCTCGATCTCGGCGGCCCAGACGGGGAAGTCCACCGCGCACAGCTCTTCGACGACGGCCGCGCGCGAGCGGAAGTACTCGTACACGGAGGACCGGGCCAGCCCGGTGCGTTCGGCGAGGGCGGGGAAGGTCAGCGCCTCCGTACCGCCTTCGGACAGCAGGGACCGTGCGGCGTCCAAGAGGGCGCCGCGCTGCATCGACCGGTGCTCGGCCACGGAGGCCGCTCGAATCCTGGGCACGTCACCACTGTACGGAGGGCGCGCAAGGCCGGTCGCGTCGTCGCGCGGTCACCGGCCGACATCGGCAAGTTTGGCGCGAAGCTGGAGGACCGATTTGGTGTGGATCTGGCTGACGCGGCTCTCGGTGACTCCGAGCACGTTGCCGATTTCGGCGAGGGTGAGGCCCTCGTAGTAGTAGAGGGTGACGACCGTCTTCTCCCGTTCGGGGAGGGTGTTGATGGCGCGGGCGAGGAGCCGGCGCAGTTCGCGGTCCTCGGCCACTTCCACCGGGTTGTCGGCGGCGTGGTCCTCCAGAGTGTCCATCAGGGAGAGGCGGTCGCCGCCCTCGCCGCCGACGTGCAGCAGCTCCTCCAGGGCGACCACGTTCGCCAGCGACAACTGGCTGAATACGGTGTGGAGTTCCTCCACCCCGATGCCCATCTCCCCCGCGACCTCGCTCTCGGTCGGGGTGCGTCGCAGCTGGGCCTCCAGCGTGGCGTAGGCCCGTTCGACGGAGCGCGCCTTCTGGCGCACGGAGCGCGGGATCCAGTCCAGGGCGCGCAGTTCGTCGATCATCGCGCCCCGGATCCGGGTGATCGCGTAGGTCTCGAACTTGATGGACCGTTCGATGTCGAACTTCTCGATCGCGTCGATCAGGCCGAAGACGCCGGAGGAGACGAAATCCGCCTGTTCGACGTTGGGCGGCAGACCCACGCTGACCCGGCCGGCCACGTACTTGACCAGCGGCGAGTAGTGCAGGATCAGCTGCTCCCGCAATCGCTCGTCACCGGTGTCCTTGTATGAGCGCCAGAGGACCTCCAGGGACGAGGGCGCGGTGGACCGCACGCTGCCACGGGCAGCGGGGGGCACCGCAGCGCGGTCGGACCCTGAGGTGTGCTGGGGCATGCTTCGCCTTTGCCGGAGCGGGATTCCTTGGGAGCGTAGCGTGACGGAAGAGTCGCGGTGCGCGAAGAGTACGGGATCGCGCGGGGGCCCACGGGCGCCGTGGCCCGCGCGGGCGACCCGGGACCGGCGCCTCGCGCACGGTCCCGGCGGGTACCACCGGGAAGACCGCGTCTCTCATCGCCTTCACTCTTTCACCGGAACGCCCCAGGTCAATGACCGCCTCGCCGGGCACCCGCGGATTGCACCCCCTCTCCGGGGGATCGCCTGGTCAACTGCCAGGCGTCGCCCTGCCGTTCGACGAACCCCAGAGAGTGAAGTTCGTACAGTCTGCCGATGACTTCATCGGTGCCGGTGCCCGCCGCGAGGGCGATCTCCTCGGTGCCGGCCGTGCGGCCCGCGGGGAGTGCTTCCAGTACCCGCGCGGTGTCCGGGTCGAGCAGGTCGCGGGGCAGGATCGGACCGCGCCGCTCGGGGGCCAGTTCGCCGATGTCGCCGACCAGCTCGATCACCTCGGCGGCGTCCGTGACCAACGTGGCCTCGCCCCGCAGCAGTTCGTGCACCCCCGTCGAGAGGCCGCTGGTGGCCGGGCCGGGGACGCCCATGGTCAGCCGACCCAACCGCTGGGCCCGCCGGGCGGTGACCAGGGAGCCGCTGCGGTGTGCGGCTTCCACGACGACGGTCCCCCTGGTCAGGGCCGCGATCACCCGGTTGCGGAGCACGAACCGGCTCGCGGTGGGATGGCTGCCGGGCGGCAGCTCGCCCAGCACCAGCCCCTGGCGGGCGATGGCGCCGAGGAGTCCGGCGTGCCCCCGGGGGTAGGCCACGTCCACCCCGCAGGCGAGCACGGCGACGGTGGCGCCCCCGGCGGCCAGAGCCCCCCGATGCGCGGCGCCGTCGATCCCGTACGCCGCGCCGGAGACCACCACCCAGCCGCGCTCGGCGAGCCCGACGGCGAGGGTCTGCGCCATGTGCGCCCCGTACGGGGTACAGGCGCGGGCCCCGACCACGGCGACGGAGCGCAGCGCCCAGGTCCGCAGGTGCGGCCCGCCCCGCAGCCACAGGCCGACGGGCCGGGCGTCCCCGAGGTCGTCGAGCTGGGTCGGCCACTCCGGCGACCCCGGGCAGACGAACCGCCCGCCCGACTCGGCGGCCGCGGCCAGGTCGCGCCGCGGATCGGCGAGGGCGGCCCGCCGGCGGTATCCGGCGAGCCGCTCCGGGCCGACGCCGTCGAGCCCCGCGGGCCGCGGTTCGTCCCCGGTGAGGCGGCGCATCACCTCGGCGGCGCCGAGCTCCCGCAGCCAGCGCCCGCCGTGCTCGTCGCCCGGCTCCAGCACCCGGGTCAGCGCGGCGCGGGCCAGGTGATCCGTGGGCGCGGCGCCGGCGACCTCGGCGCTCACGACCCCGCCCCCAGGGTCATGGGCGCTCCCCGGGCGATCCCGGTGCGCAACTCCAGCGCGACGGCCACGTCCAGCGCGTCGGGGCGCTCGCGCCCGCGCAGGTCGGCCACCGTCCAGGCGACGCGCAGCACCCGGTCCAGCCCCCGGGCGGTGAGCAGGCCGCGCTCCATGTCCCGCTCGGCCTGGGCCATGGCGCCGGGCCCGGCGGGCCAGCGGGTCCGCAGCTCGTGCCCCGGGACCTCGGAGTTGAGCCGCCAGGGGGTGCCGTCGAGCCGGGCGGCGGCCCGGTCGCGGGCCTCCCGGACCCGGCCGGCGACGGTCTCGGTGGACTCCCCCCGGCCGCCGCGCCCCAGCAGGTCGGAGCGGGTGACGGGCTCGACCTCCACCCGCAGGTCCACCCGGTCGAGCAGGGGCCCCGACAGTCGGGCCTGGTAGCGGCGGACCACCGAGACGGGGCATTCGCAGCCGCTGCCCTGCAGGGTGTGGCGCCCGCACGGGCAGGGGTTCGCCGCCAGCACCATCAGGAACCGGGCCGGGAGCCGCACCACCCCCGCCGCGCGCGCGATGACCACGTGCCCGGACTCCAGCGGCTGGCGCAGCGCGTCCAGCGTCTTGGGACTGAACTCGGCGGCCTCGTCCAGGAGCAGGACGCCCCGGTGCGCCAGGGACACCGCTCCCGGCCTGGGGATCCCGGCCCCGCCGCCGACCAGGGACTGCATGGTCGCCGAATGGTGCGGGGCGCAGTACGGGGGCCGGGCGACCAAAGGTTCGCCGGGCGGCAGGATCCCGGCGACGGAGTGGACGGCCGTGACCTCCAGGGAGTCCTGCCGGTCGAGCGGTGGCAGGAGCCAGGGCAGCCGCTCGGCCAGCATGGTCTTGCCCGCGCCCGGCGGGCCGCTGAGGAAGAGGTGGTGGCCGCCCGAGGCCGCCACCTCCAGGGCGCGCCGGGCGCACTGCTGGCCGGCCACGTCGGCCAGGTCGGGGAAGTCGCCGGCCTCGCCCCCGCCGCGTGACAGGCCCGTACCGAGTCCGGCCCCGGGGACGACGAGGCCCGCGAGCATCGGGTCCGGCCTGCCCTCGGGGCCGGGCGGATCCTCCTCGGGGACCACCCCGTCGGTCAGCACGGCGATGAGCTGCCGCAGGCTCCGTACGCCGAGCACCGAGACGTCGGGCACCAGGGCGGCCTCGGCGGCGCACTGCTGGGGCACCACCACCTGCCGGTAGCCGGCCTCGGCGGCGGCGAGGACGGCGGGCAGGATGCCGCGCACCGGGCGGACCCGGCCGTCGAGGCCGAGCTCCCCGATCAGGACGAGGTCGGCGATGGCCCCCGGATCGACCACCTCGGCGGCGCCCAGGACGGCGGCGGCCACCGCGAGGTCGAAATGGGCGCCCGACTTCGGTACGGAGGCGGGGCTGAGCCCGACGGTGAGCTTCTTCTGCGGCCAGGCGGCGCCCGAGTTGGCGACGGCGGCCCGTACCCGGTCGCGGCTCTCCACGAGGGTCTTGTCGGGCAGTCCCACCAGGGTGAAGGCGGCGACTCCCGGCTCCAGGTCGGCCTGGACCTCCACGAGGACGCCCTCGACGCCCACCAGGGCGACCGAGCAGGCCCGTGCGAATCCCATTCAGGCCACCCCCCTCACGTGCTCCACGAGGGCGGCGCCCCGGCGGGGCAGCACGACACCGACGAGGTCGATCCGCACCCCGCCCGGCGGTGGTCCCCCGTGATCGGCGAGCCAGCGCCCGGCGAGCCGGCGCAGCCGCTCGGCCTTGCCCTCCCGGACGGCGGCCATGGGATGTTCGAAGCCGCCGGCGCGGCGGGTCTTGACCTCGCACACGACGAGGGCGTCCCCGTCCCGCGCGAGGATGTCGATCTCACCGACCCGGCAGCGCCAGTTCCTGGCGATCACCGTCATGCCGGCTTCGGTCAGCCGTCGCGCGGCGAGTTCCTCGCCGTACCGCCCCAATGCCTGCCGTGCCACGCCCTTCGCGTTCATTCGGCACCACCTCCGGCGCCGACCATCCCGCGTCCCCGCCCACCGTGTGGATCTTGGTGGACAACCGGGGCGTTGTGGACAACCCGCTCACCCACACGGGTGAGGCATCACGGCCCCGGCCCTCGCCCCCTGCCCCCGGCCCCCGCGGCCCCGCTCAGCCGCCCGGCAGTTCGAGATCGCTCTTGTTGAGCTCCTCGATGTTCACGTCCTTGAAGGTCAGGACGCGTACCTGCTTCACGAAGCGGGCGGGCCGGTACATGTCCCAGACCCAGGCGTCGGCCATCGAGACCTCGAAGAACACCTCCCCCTGGACCGAGTGCACCTGCATCTCGTAGTCGTTGGTGAGGTAGAAACGACGTTCCGTCTCGATGACGTACTTGAACAGCCCGACGACGTCGCGGTACTCCCGATAGAGCTTCAGCTCCATCTCGGTCTCGTACTTCTCGAGGTCCTCGGCGCTCATGGCATGTTCCCCTTCAGCCGTGCGTCCCCCTATTGTGCGCCGGCGCCTCGTCCCCCTAAACGATTTCCGGGGCGAGGACCACCGGAGCGTCCGGAGGACCGTCGTCGAGCAGTGTGCGCAACAGCTCGGCGAGTCTGGTCGGGTACACCGTCTCACGCGTCGCCGACAGTTCCTCGGAGGTCCACCATCTCGCCCCCGTGACGCTGCGCCGTTCCAGCTCGGTCAGGCCGCCCAGGACGGTCGTCGTCCGCTCGGTGCGGGCGAGGAAGTACCACTCGTCCTGTTCCCAGCGCCTGCCGTCGAAGGGGAAGGAGCAGTACCGGTGCCACAGCACCGGCCCGAGCTCCACCTCCGTGATCCCCGTCTCCTCCGCGAGCTCCCGCAGCGCCGCCTGCTCGCGCGTCTCGTCGCCCTCCAGCCCGCCCCCGGGGGTGAACCACCAGCGGTCGGTCGGATCGTCCGGCTCGAAGCCGTGCAGCAGCAGGATCCGGTCCTCGGGATCCAGCAGGATCACCCGGGACACCTTGCGAGGGGCCGCGCCGGCCGCCTCAGCGGGCATCGGGACGCCCCCGCCGCCGGCCGCCCCCCAGGAGCCGTACGAGCGGCCCGTACGCGGCCCCCAGGAACACCAGGGCGGCTCCGGCCACCACGGCGGTCACCTGGAGCCGCAGCGGACCGGGCCGCGAGGTCCCGCCTGGCAGGGCGGCGAAGGCGTCGGGCCGCTCCAGCATCCGCGGCGACGGCCACGCCAGCGCGTCGACCCGGGCATGGACCGCCGACCGGGACATGGTGCCCTGGCCGGCTTCCTGGAGGTGCGACCGGGAGTCCAGCGAGTTCCCGCGCCGGTCCCCCAGCAGGAACAGGTTGCCCTCGGGGACGGTCACCTCGAACGAGGACCCGGAGGCGGCGGTCTTGCCGAGCGTCATGGTGTCCGCCGGGGCGATGTACGGCTCGTCCAGCTCCTTGCCGTTCACCGTCAGCCGGCCGCTCGGGCCGCAGCAGCTCACCTTGTCCCCGCCGACGGCGACGACCCGCTTGACCATCGGCGAGGCGCTCCACGCGGCGTCGGTGAAGACCACCACGTCCCCGCGACGCACCTGCGAGCCGTCGATCCGCTGCGCCAGCACACGGTCCCCGGGGTTCACCGTCGGCAGCATCGAGTCCGTCGGCACCGTGTACGGCTGGTACAGCAGGGCGCCCCAGAGGAACCCGCCGAGGAACAGCACGAAACCGATGGCCACGACGATCCCCGACAAGACGTTGCCGAGGCCGCCGCGGCCATCGCGGGTACCACCTGTGGAGTTGGCACGGCCGGAATTGCCGCCGCTTGTCCGTGTCCCGCCCATTGCAGCGCCCCCACCTCGGAGATCGTCGACCTGGGCGGCACCCTACCCGGCGGTACGGCCGTTGGTCAGCCTCCGCCGGCGCCACAGGACGACCGGCACCGCGCCGGCGAGCCCGAGCGCGGCCGGGCCGAGCCCGACGGGCGTCAGCCCGGCGGCGTCGAGACCGAGGGCGACGGCCTTGGCCTGGTTGCCGATGCCCGGCTGGTCGAAGGTGTCCGGGATCGGGAGCGTGGACCAGCGGGTGACCGGCCACGCGACGACCACGGCACGACCGACGACCTTGTCGACGGGCACGAAGCCGTGGGTGGAGTCCTGCATGTGCCAGCGCGAGTCGCGGGAGTTCTGGCGGTGGTCGCCCATCACCCAGATCGTGCCCTTGGGCACGGTGAGGGGGCCGAAGGGGGCGTCGTCACACGGGGTGTTCCCGGGGAAGACGTACGGCTCGTCCAGCTCCTTGCCGTTGACGACGACCGGTCCCCCCTTCTTGCACTCGATGGTGTCCCCGCCGATGGCGATCGTGCGCTTGATCAGGTCCTTGTCCTCGGCGGACGGCATGAGGCCGATCCAGCTCAGGGCCTTCTGCGCGAGGTTCGGCTCCGGGGTGGGCTCCCCGTCCAGCCAGCCCGCCGGGTCGTGGAAGACGACGACCTCGCCCCGCTCAGGCTCCGACCCGAACCAGGGGGTCAGCTTGTCCACCAGCACGCGGTCGCCGCGCTGCAGGGTGTTCTGCATCGAGTCGGACGGGATCGAGAACGCCTGGACCAGGAAGGTCTTGATCAGCAGCGCGAGCAGCAGCGCGATACCGATGAGGAGCGGGAGTTCCTTCCAGAAGGAGCGCTGCGCGCCTTCGGCGCCCTCGCCCTCCTCGGTCCCGTCCTCGACGGCATCCTCCGGCCGCTCGTCGCCCTCATCGCGTCCGGATCGCGCGCCCACCGCCACGTCCCCCACATCCACTCCTCGTTCGGAAAATCGCCGCCCGCGCCGAAACGGACACGGGCCCTCCCCTCCCTTAACGAGCGGGAGTTCCCTAAGGCGCGGGAGACCCAGGACACACTATGCGAACGACGTGCCCCGACGACGCCGCCGAGCCACGCGCCGCCGTTCGCCCCGCGCCGGATCCGGTACGGACAGGAACGTGGCGGGCTGCTCCAGCCTGCGCCAGTGGTCGAACGGCCAGGCGATCACCACGGCCTGTCCCACCACGCCGTTCTCATCGATGGTCCCCTCGAACGCCTCGTCGAGGTGGTAGCGGGAATCGGCCGAATCCGCGCGGTGGTCCCCCATCACGAAGAGCCGCCCCGGTGGCACCAGCACCTCGAAGCGGATCTCCGACGGCGCGTTGCCCGGTGACACGTACGGCTCATCGAGCGGCGCTCCGTTGACGGTCACCCGGCCCCGGCCGTCACAACATTTGACGGTGTCCCCGCCGACGCCGATGACGCGCTTGATCAGATCCTGCTCGTCGGCCGAGGGCAGCAGACCGATGAACGTCAACGCCTGCTTGACCTGCTTGACGCCGGCCGGGTCGGCGGCCGGCCGGGCCGCCTCGCCCCTCAGCCAGCCACCGGGGTCCTTGAAGACGACGACCTGCCCGCGCTCGACCTTGGAGCCGAACCACGGGGTCAGCTTGTCCACCAGCACCCGGTCACCGATCCGGATCGTCTGCTCCATCGAGCCGGACGGGATGAAGAAGGCCTGCACGAGGAAGGTCTTGAGGACGAGCGCGATGCACAGCGCCACCGCGACGAGCAACGGCAGCTCGCCCACGCGCTTGGTGCGCCTACGCCGACGCACCTTGCGCGCCAGCCGGCGCCGCTCGGCCCGCCCGCCCTGCTCCACGGCCACGGCCTCGTCCCCGGAACCGGCCACACCCGCGGCCTCCGACTCCCGGCCGGGCTCGCTACCCGCCTCGCGACCCGGCTCCCCACCGGGCTCCCGGCGCGGCTCCCACTGCGACCCCCACTCCGGTTCCCTGCCCCGGCCTCGATCCGGTCGTCGTTCGGGCTCCTGCCCACGCCCGCCCCGGGGGCGCCCCCGGCTACCCATGGGATCCCCCGGTCCCCGGCTCGGGCGGCGCACCCCATCGCGACATCGGCCAGGCCAGCCAGTCGACCCGTCCGATCACCTTCTCCACCGGCACCATCCCCCCGCCCGGCTCACCGAGGTGGTCGCGCGAGTCCCGGGACTGGGACCGGTGATCGCCCATCACCCACAGGGTGCCCAGGGGCACGGCGATCCGGAAGGGCACCTTCGAGGGCGTGTCCCCGGGGAACAGATACGGCTCCTCGACCGGGACGTCGTTGACCCGGATCCGGCCGTCCACGTCGCAGCACACCACGTCGTCCCCGCCGACCCCCACGACCCGCTTCACGAAGTCGGTGTCGGAGGGCTCCGCGAGCCCGAGCGCCGAGCCGGCCCCGTGCAGGGCCTCGCGGATCGGATCGCCGCCCGCGTGTTCCCGTACGAAGGAACCGGTCCCGTCGAAGACCACCACGTCACCGCGCTGCGGCCGGTCGCCGAAACGGTACGCCAGCTTGTTCACCAGCACCCGGTCCCCGACCCGCAGCGTCGGCTCCATCGAGCGGCTCGGGATCAGGAACGGCTGGACCACGAAATTGCCGAGCAGCAGCACGAAGACCGCGCACACCGCGCCGAGCAGTCCGGCCCGCCGCCAGGACCCCGAAAACACGAAACGCGACCTCCCCTCCCCCTTGTCGGGGGAGGAGTGGCCGCGCTGTGTGAGCTCTGCTTCGGTGTCCATCGGGGGCGAGCCTATCCGGCCGCCTCCGGGGTCCGGAGGGGAGATCAGCGGTCGCGCTTCTCCTTGATCTTCGCGGCCTTGCCGCGGAGCTCACGGAGGAAGTACAGCTTGGCGCGACGCACGTCACCGCGGGTGACGAGCTCGATCTTCTCGAAGATCGGGGAGTGGACCGGGAAGGTACGCTCCACGCCGACGCTGAAGGAGACCTTGCGAACGGTGAAGGTCTCGGAGACGCCAGAGCCCTGGCGACGGATGACAACGCCCTTGAACTGCTGGATACGGGAGCGGTTGCCCTCGATCACGCGGACGTGCACGTTGATGGTGTCACCGGGGCGGAAGGCCGGGACGTCCGAGCGCAGGGAGGCGGCGTTGACGCCATCGAGCAGGTGAGACATGTTGTTCGTCTGCTTTCTTCGCACGACGCCACAGGTCGCCGGTGCGGATTTCCGTAGAGAATTCGGGAGCCGAGTCACGTCGCGGACGACGGTCCCCCTGTGGCAGGGGCGCCCACGAGCACACAGCAGCCGCCTATTCTTCCACGGCCTGCGGCCTACGCCAAAATCGGCCGTCGGGCGTGGGCCGCCACCCCAGCACGCTCAGGATCTCGCGGTCCTTCTTGTCGAAGGCGGCGGCCTCGCAGCGCTCGATCAGGTCGGGGCGGTTGGCGGCCGTACGCCGGAAGGCCTCGTCCCGGCGCCAGCGGGCGATCTTCCCGTGGTGACCGCTGAGCAGCACCTCGGGGATGCCCCGGCCGCGCCACTGCGGGGGCTTGGTGTAGACGGGGCCTTCGAGCAGATTGGCCATCTCCCCGGGCGCGAAGGAGTCGTCCCGGTGCGATTCGGCGTTGCCGAGGACGCCGGGCAGCAGTCGGGCCACGGCCTCGGTGATCACCAGGACGGCGGCCTCACCGCCCGCCAGCACGTAGTCGCCGATGGAGACCTCGTGGACCGGCATGCGCGTCGCGTACTCGTCGATCACCCGGCGGTCGATGCCCTCGTAGCGGGCGGGCGTGAAGATCAGCCAGGGGCGCTCGGAGAGCTCCACGGCCAGTTCCTGGGTGAACGGCCGGCCGCTGGGCGTGGGGACGACCAGGACGGGGCCGCGCGCGCCGGACTCGTAGCCGTCGGCCAGGACCGTGTCCAGGGCCTCGCCCCACGGGTCGGTCTTCATGACCATGCCGGGACCGCCGCCGTAAGGGGTGTCGTCGACGGTGTTGTGCCGGTCGTACGTCCACTCCCGCAGGTCGTGCACGTGGACGTCGAGCTGCCCGCGCGCCCGCGCCTTGCCGACGAGGGAGACGTTCAGCGGCTCCAGGTACTCGGGGAAGATCGTGACGACGTCGAGCCGCATCAGGCTTCGTCCTTCGGGTTCGCGGGCCCGTCGTCACGCGTGGAGACGACCTCGGCGCGGTCGTCGATCAGACCGGGCGGCGGGGTGATGACGCACCGCTGCTCCTCCAGGTCGATCTCGGCGACGATCTCCTCGACGAAGGGGATCATCACCTCGGTGCCGTCCGGACGCTCCACGATGAACAGGTCCTGGGAGGGCAGGTGCGAGATCTCGGTGATCCGGCCGACCTCGGTGCCGTCCTCCAGCACCACGTCCAGGTCCATCAGCTGGTGGTCGTAGTACTCGTCGGGCTCTTCCGGCAGCTCCGCCGGGTCCACGTCCGCGATCAGCAGGGTGTTGCGCAGCGCCTCGGCGCCGGTGCGGTCCTTGACGCCCTCGAAGCGCAGGAGGAGCCGGCCGCTGTGCACCCGACCCGTCGCGATGGTCAGCGGACCCGCCGACGCCGGTTCGGTCCGCAGGACGGCGCCGGGCGAGAGCCGCAGCTCCGGCTCGTCGGTGCGCACCTCGACGCTGACCTCACCCTTGATCCCGTGGGCGCGGCCGACCCGCGCGACTACCAGCTCCACTTTCCCAACTCCTGTTCAGACGACGACGGGCCGGGGTGGGCACGTATGCCCTCCCCGGCCCGTGCCGGTGATTCACGTTGAACCAAGTCTCAGCGGACCTGGTCCACGTCGACGAGGTCGACGCGGATCCCCCGGCCGCCGATGGCGCCCACGACGGTACGCAGCGCACGCGCGGTGCGGCCGTTGCGGCCGATCACCTTGCCGAGGTCGTCGGGGTGGACCCGGACCTCCAGCACCTGGCCGCGGCGCAGGTTGCGCGAGGCGACCTGCACATCGTCGGGGTTGTCCACAATGCCCTTTACGAGGTGCTCAAGAGCCTCCTCGAGCATGCTCAGGCCTCGGTCGACTCGGCGGCGGCCTCGGCCTCGTCCGCCTTCTTGTCGGCCTTCTTCTTCTGCGTGATGGCCTCGCCCTTGCCCTCGCCGATGCCCTCAAGGGCCTTGGCGAACTCGTCGAAGGAACGACGCTTGTCTTCCTTCGTCGCCGGCTGGAGCAGCGGCGCGGGGGCCGGGAGACCCTTGTGGGCCTGCCAGTCACCGGTGAGCTTCAGGATGGCGAGAACGGCCTCGGTCGGCTGGGCGCCGACGGACAGCCAGTACTGCGCACGCTCGCCGTTGACCTCGATGCGCGAGGGGTTGTAGGTCGGCTGGTAGATGCCGATCTCCTCGATCGCGCGACCGTCCCGACGGGTGCGGGCGTCGGCGACGACGATGCGGTAGTGCGGGGAGCGGATCTTACCGAGGCGCTTGAGCTTGATCTTGACTGCCACTGGAGTGGTGTCTCCTGAACTTGACGTGGTTGGGCACTTTGAGATGCCACGTGGGGTTGCGGTACTCGGATGCCCGATGGACGCGTCAGCCGGAGGAGAGAGGGGTCCTATGCGACTGTCGAGTACAGCTGTCCATTGTGCCATACGCCTACGGCGCACCCGCCCTGCGGGGGCCGGGCGGCACGATCGCCCTCACGGCCCCTGACCTCGCCGCCCCGCGCCGTCAGGACGCCGCCGCGGTGGCGACCTCCGGGATGCGGAAGGGCTTCATGCAGCCGCCGCACACGATCGGCGCCTGCGCCAGCACGGAGGGGACCACCCGCACGTTGCGCCCGCAGTCGCAGACGGCCTTGACCCGTACGCCACCGCCCGAGGAGCCGTGCCGGGCGGCCGGGCCGCGGAAGCTGCGCTTGGTGTCGGCCGCGGTGGCCGCCGTATGGGCCTTCAGGGCGCGCTGGAGCCGCTCCATGGTGGGGCGGTAGCGCTTCTTCGCCTCGGGGTTGAGGGTGACCAGGGAGAAGCCGCTGCTGGCGTGCGGCTCGTCGGAGTGATCCAGCCCCATCTCCTCGGCGATCGCGAGGAATCTGCGGTTGTGGTAGCGGCCGGCTCGCGAGGTGTCTCGGACGCCGCGGGCGGCGGCGATGCCGTGGACTGCCTCGTGCAGCAGGCGCTCGAAGGAGAGCTCGGCGCCGCAGGCGGACGAGGACTCTCCGATCAGGGACTCGGGCGCGGCAAGGTCCGGCAGCTCGGGGTGGTACCGCTGAATGTCGGCCCACGCCTGCGCCAGCTCTGCGGCGAGAACAGGTGGTGTCGTGCTCACGTCGTGACAACGAGCCGAGGGGCCTCGGTGTTCCGATTCCGGGCCATTCCAAATTTTTTGCACGTACCAGTCAGTTCACTCTGATGCGTCCTGACGAGGACGGGTGCGTCGATCCCAGGAGGAGTCGGTACGTAACGCCGACCGGCAAAACCGGCCCGCCGACCCGGCCCGGCAAAAAACCACACCCCCGGCGCGCGGCCCGCTGGCCGCACGCCGGGGGTGGTGGGGTCGATCAGTAGGAGCGCGCGACGATCGCGAGCGTACCGGGGGCGTCGTCGGCCGTGGGCACGGAGCCGTCCTCGGCGATCAGGCAGCGTACGGAGACGGCCTGCTCGGCCAGCTTCGCCTCGCCCTCGGGGCCCAGGTCGGCCCACGGGATGCGCGCCCAGCCACCGGCGATGGCGGCCTCGGCGGCCTCCTCGATGGTCGCGACGTCCGTGGTGCGGGACTCGCGGCGCTCGCGGGACTCGCGCAGCAGCTGCGCCTGGTCCTCGTCGAGCACCTTGGGCAGCAGGTCGGCGAGCGCGTCGATCTGCACCGGGGTCTTGCCGCCCGGAATGCGGCGGGCCAGCATCGCGGTGCCGGCCTCCAGGTCGCGCGGGCCGATCTCGATGCGGACCGGTACGCCCTTGAGCTCCCAGTCCACGGCGCGGCGGCCGAAGGGGGTGTCCACACGGTCGTCGACCTGCACGCGGATGCCGGCGGCCTTCAGCTGCGCGCCGAGCTCGCGGACCTTCGCCACGGCCTCGTCGCCCTTGATCGCCATGACGACGACCTGGACGTGCGCGAGGCGCGGCGGGACGCGCAGGCCGTTGTCGTCGCCGTGGGACATGATCAGACCGCCGACCATGCGGGTGGAGACGCCCCAGGAGGTCTGCCAGACGAGCTCCTGCTTGCCTTCCTTCGACAGGTACTGCGTGTTGAAGGCCTTGGCGAAGTTGGTGCCCAGCTCGTGGCTGGTGCCCATCTGGAGGGCCTTGCCGTCGCCCATCATGCCCTCCAGGGTGAGGGTGTTGATGGCGCCGGCGAAGCGCTCCTTGGCGGTCTTGCGGCCGAGCACGACGTCGATGCCGAGCACGTTCTTCATGAAGTCGCCGTACACCTCCGTGTGGATGCGGGCGGCGTAGTCGCGGGCGTCCTCGTACGTGGCGTGGGCGGTGTGGCCCTCCTGCCAGAGGAACTCGCTCGTGCGCAGGAACACGCGGGGGCGCATCTCCCAGCGGACGACGTTGGCCCACTGGTTGATCAGCAGGGGCAGGTCGCGGTAGCTCTGCACCCACTTGGAGAAGTAGTCGTTGATGATCGTCTCGGAGGTGGGCCGGACGACGACCGGCTCCTCCAGCTCCTTGCCGCCGCCGTGCGTGACGACCGCGAGCTCGGGGGCGAAGCCCTCGACGTGCTCCGCTTCCCTGGTCAGGTACGACTGCGGGATGAACAGCGGGAAGTAGGCGTTCTGCGCGCCGACGTCCTTGATGCGGGCGTCCATCTCCTGCTGCATCCGCTCCCACAGGCCGTAGCCGTACGGTCGGATGACCATGGTGCCGCGGACCGGACCGTTGTCGGCCAGCTCGGCCTTGTTGATCAGATCCTGGTACCAGCGGGGGAAATCCTCCGCCTGCGGGGTGAGAACGGGTGCCTTTGCCATGGCGCGAATGGTACGGCGCCAGACGCGCCCAGCGTGAATCGGGTGGCGCGCTCCTCTGGACGCCGGGGCGAATGGGGAGTTCCCTGGCAACGGGGGCAAGGGGGCGAGACGGAATCAGGAGCGCTCTTTCGATGACACCGACGCCGACGGCGACGCTCGTCGCACGGGACTGGGCGGAGATCCAGGAACGGATGCTGGTACCGCTGTACGAGGCGGTCTACGACCGGCTGGAGATCGGGCCGGGCGACCGGCTGCTGGGGCTGGACTGCGGGGCCGGCCTGGCCCTGCTGCTGGCCGCCGGACGCGGGGCCGCCGCCACGGGTGTGGAGGCGGACCCGGCGCGGCGGGCCCTGGCGCGTGAACGGCTGCTGGAGGTGGTGGCGGCTCCCCCGGGGCCCCCGGTGCCCGGGGCGCGGCCGTACGACGTCCTGCTGGCCTTCTCGCCCGCCCCGGGGCCCTGGCCGCGGCCCTGCCGGCGGTGCGCCGGGGCGGGGCGGTGGTGCTGACCGACTGGGGGCCGGCGGAACGGTGCACGGTCCCGGCGGTGCGGGCCGGCGGCCCGGTGGCGCGCGACCTCGACGCGCTGGTGGCGCGGGCCGGGCTGGTGCCGGACGGCTCGGGGCGGGTGTTCTGCCCGTTCGGGTACGCCGACGCGGACAGCGCCGTACGGGGCCTGCTGTCGACGGGGCTCTACGACGGCGCGGCCGACCCGGCGCTCGCGGAGAAGGAGCTCTCGGAGGCGCTCCACCCGTACGAGCGGCCCGACGGCGCGGTCTGGCTGCCGAACATCTTCCGGTACGTCGTCGCCCGCGTGGCCTAACGCCGCGTGGCCTCACGCGCGACGACGTACGGCGGGCGGGCTACTTCACCAGCCGGGGGATGCCCGCCGCCTCGTACGCGGCCTGCTCGTCCAGGGTCTCGTTGGCGAGCAGGGCCTCGGCGAGGGCGTCGAGCTTCGGGCGGTGCTCGCGCAGGAGGCGGCAGGCCTCCACGTAGCACTCGTCGACGATCCGCCGCATCTCGTGGTCCACGGCGTCGAGGGTCGCGGGGGCGGCGGAGAGTCCGTAGGCGGCCGAGGCGTCGGAGGGGATGGCGGTGAGGCGGCCGACGCGTTCGCTCATGCCCCAGCGGCCGACCATGCCCCGGGCGATGTTGGTGACCTGTTCGAGGTCGCTCTCGGCGCCGGTGGTGACGACGTCGTAGACGACGTGCTCGGCCGCCATGCCGCCGAGCGCGCCGATGATCCGGCCGCGCAGGTACTCCTCGGTGTACGCGTACCGGTCCGCGTCGGGGGTGGACAGGGTGACGCCGAGCGCGCGGCCCCGGGGCACGATGGTGATCTTGCGGACGGGGTCGGCGCCGGGCTGGACCATGCCCAGGAGCGCGTGGCCGCCCTCGTGGTAGGCGGTGCGGCGGCGCTCCTCCAGGGGCATGACGAGCGGGCGTTCGGCGCCGAGCTGGACCTTCTCCAGGGCGTCGGAGAGGTCGGCCTGGGTGACCGCGTCCTGCTTGCGCTTGACGGCCAGCAGGGCGGCCTCGTTGGCGAGGTTGGCGAGTTCGGCGCCGGTCATGCCGGGGGTGGTGCGGGAGACCTGGGCGAGGTCCACGTCCGGCGCGAGGGGGATGTCGCGGGTGTGGATGCGCAGGATGGCCTCGCGGCCGGCCTTGTCGGGCGGGGAGACGACGACGGTGCGGTCGAAGCGTCCGGGGCGGGTGAGGGCGGGGTCCAGGACGTCGGCGCGGTTGGTGGCGGCGAGGACGACCACGCCCTCGGAGCCGGAGAAGCCGTCCATCTCGGTGAGGATCTGGTTGAGGGTCTGCTCGCGCTCGTCGTGACCGCCCATGGCCGCCGAGCCGCCGCGGGCGCGGCCGATGGTGTCGATCTCGTCGATGAAGATGATCGCGGGCGCCACCTTGCGGGCCTCGGAGAACAGCTCGCGGACCCGGGAGGCGCCGACGCCGACGATCATCTCGATGAACTCGGAGGCGGAGGCGGAGAAGAAGGGCACCCCGGCCTCGCCCGCGACGGCGCGCGCCAGCAGGGTCTTGCCGGTGCCGGGCGGGCCGGACAACAGGACGCCGCCGGGCATCCGGGCGCCCATGCGGTGGTACTCCTGCGGGTTCTTGAGGAAGTCGACGACCTCGCTCAGCTCGCCCTCCACCTCGTCGATTCCGGCCACGTCCTCGAAGGTGGTGCGCTTGGCGCCCTCCAGCTCGACGGGTTTGGGCGGGGCCTTGCGCCCGAGCGCGCCGGCGCCCCCCATCGCGGAGCCCATCCGGCGGGCGATGAACAGCCACAGGCCGACGAGGAGCAGCATGGGGGCGAGCGAGATCAGCAGGTTGGCGAGGAAGCTGCGCTGTTCGACCACCGGGGAGGCGGTGACGGTGACGCCCTTGGAGGTGAGGCCGGACCAGAGCTGGTCGTCGGCGAAGGCGGGGCGCTGGGTGAGGAACTTCTTGTAGTCGCCCTTGCCGCCGGGGACCGGCTGGGCGGCCTTCAGCTCGCCCTGGATGGCGTCGCCCTTGGAGTAGATCTTGGCGACGTTGCCGTCGGCCACCTGCTTGCTGAACTCGGTGTACGCGATCGTGGGCTCGTCGCCCTCGTTGAAGAACGACAGCACGACGTTGGTGATCAGGTAGACGATCAGCGCGGTGAGGATCAGTCCGCGCCAGCCGCCGGGCATCTTCTTCCGGGGCGGCGGGGTGGGCGGTGCGCCTTCCGAGCGCCAGGGGGTGTCGGCCCGGTCGCGCGGCGGTACGGGGGTGGGGCTGGGCACGGGCGCCTCCTTATGCCGTCCTCCCGGCCGACGATAAGCGACAAACCACCCCATTGCCCCTGCGGAAAGCGGAGGCCCCGACCGTGCGGACACGGTCGGGGCCTCTCGCTCACTGCCTGCGCAGGTGCTACTTCATGAACTTCTTGAACTCGTCCGGAAGGTCGAAGTCCTGGCCGGCCTGGCCGCCCGCCGGGAGTCCGAACGGGTTGCCGGCGGCGGGCTCGATCGCCTGCGGGCCCTGCTCCCGCCGGGCCGCGGCCGCGGCCTCCTCTTCCTTGCGCTTCATCGGGTTACCGCTCTTGCGCTTGCCCTTGGCCTGCTTGACCTGCTTCTTCTGCCGGCCGGGGCCGCCGCCCATGCCCGGGATGCCGGGCATGCCGGGCATCCCGCCGCCCTGGGCCATGCGGGACATCATCTTGCGGGCCTCGAAGAACCGCTCCACCAGGGACTTCACGGCGCTGACCTCGACGCCGGAACCCTTGGCGATGCGGGCGCGGCGCGAGCCGTTGATGATGTGCGGGTCCTGGCGCTCGGCCGGGGTCATCGACTTGATGATCGCGGCGGTGCGGTCCACGTCGCGCTCGTCGATGTTGTTGATCTGGTCCTTGATCTGACCCATGCCCGGCAGCATGCCGAGGAGCTTGGAGATGGAGCCCATCTTGCGGACCTGCTCCATCTGGGCGAGGAAGTCGTCGAGCGTGAACTCCTTCGGCCCCTTCGCCAGCTTGGCCGCCATCTTCTCGGCCTCGGCCTGGCTGAACGTCTTCTCGGCCTGCTCGATGAGGGTGAGCATGTCACCCATGTCGAGGATCCGGCCCGCCATGCGGTCGGGGTGGAAGGCGTCGAACTCGTCGAGCTTCTCGCCGTTCGAGGCGAACATGATCTGCTTGCCGGTGACGTGCGCGATGGAGAGCGCGGCACCGCCGCGGGCGTCGCCGTCGAGCTTGGAGAGCACGACGCCGTCGAAGCCCACGCCGTCGCGGAAGGCCTCGGCGGTGTTGACCGCGTCCTGGCCGATCATGGCGTCGACGACGAAGAGGATCTCGTCGGGCGAGACCGCGTCGCGGATGTCGGCGGCCTGCTGCATCAGCTCGGCGTCGATGCCGAGGCGACCGGCGGTGTCGACGATGACGATGTCGAACTGCTTGGTCCGGGCGTACTCGATGGAGTCCTTCGCCACCTGGACCGGGTCGCCGACGCCGTTGCCGGGCTGCGGCGCGTAGACCGCGACGCCGGCGCGCTCGGCCACCACGGAGAGCTGGTTGACGGCGTTGGGGCGCTGGAGGTCACAGGCGACGAGCAGCGGCGCGTGGCCCTGGCCCTTGAGCCAGAGACCGAGCTTGCCCGCGAGGGTGGTCTTACCGGCACCCTGGAGACCGGCGAGCATGATCACGGTGGGCGCGGTCTTGGCGAAGCGCAGCCGCCGGGTCTCGCCACCGAGGATCGTGACGAGCTCGTCGTTGACGATCTTGAGGACCTGCTGGCCCGGGTTCAGGGCCTTGCTGACCTCTTCACCGCGCGCGCGTTCCTTGACGTTCGCGATGAAGGCGCGGACGACGGGAAGGGCGACGTCGGCCTCGAGGAGCGCGATACGGATTTCCCGGGCCGCGGTGTCGATGTCAGCCTCGGACAGCCGGCCTTTGCCGCGCAGGCCCTTGAAGGTATTCGCCAAGCGGTCGGAGAGCGTATCGAACACGGTGGTCGCGATTCCTCGGGTCGGGGGAGTGTGGTCGTCCCCCAGGGTATCGGGCCGCGCAACGGGCCCGCCCCCGCCCGTCGCGAAGACGGTACGGGGGCGGTACGCCGGCGGTACGGGAATGGGGTCCGCGGCCGGTCAGGCCAGGGCCTCGCGCACCGTCCGGGCCAGGCCCGCCGCGTCGGCCGGGGCCAGGGGTTTGCCGTCGACGTCGACCACGTACAGGGTGTCGACGGCGTCCGCGCCGAGCGTGGAGACGTGCGCGCTGCGCACGCGGACCCCGGCCGACTCCAGGGCGCGGCCGATGCGGTGCAGCAGCCCCACCGCGTCCGGGGCGCGCACCTCCAGGACCGTGGCCTGGGAGGACACCTCCGGGACCACCGTCACCCGGGGCGGCGGCGGGACGACCCCGCGCCGTCTCGGGTACGCCGCCTCGCGGCCCGCCAGCTTCGCCGGGACGTCGAGGGAGCCGTCCAGGGCCCGTACGAGGTCGGTCCGCAGCCGGGGCGCCTCGGGCAGCGCCCCGAACTCCGCGGCGACCCGCCACCGCAGGACGAGGACCTCCCCCGGCAGGTCGGGCAGCTCCAGGGAGCGCAGGTCGGCCGCCCGTACGGTCAGCCGGTGCAGGGCCAGCACCCCGGCCACCGCCGGGAGCACCCCGGGCTGGTCGGGGACGGCGACGACGAGTTCCACCCCGACGGCGTCGTCCTCCTCCTGGCGGGCGTGCAGCGCGAGCACCGGTTCCCCCGTGCGCAGCGCCTCCACCGCCAGGCGTTCCTGCTCGGTGGTCGGGATCTCCGGTTCCGGGGCGGCGGGTGGGGCGCCGCTGAGGACGGCGGCGACCCGGGCCACGAGGTCGGCGACGAGGGAGGCCCGCCAGGTGCTCCAGGCGGCGGGGCCGGTGGCGAGGGCGTCGGCCTCGGTGAGGGCGTGGAGGATCTCCAGCGTGCCGGTCGACCCGACGGCGTCGGCGACGGCCTTGACGGTGGCGGGGTCGTCCAGGTCCCGCCGGGTGGCGGTGTCGACCAGGAGCAGGTGGTGGCGTACGAGGGTGCCCAGGACGGCGGTGTCCGCCGCGTCGAAGCCGACCCGGGCGGCGACGTCGCGGGCGATGGTCTCGCCGGCCGCGGAGTGGTCGCCGGGCCATCCCTTGCCGATGTCGTGCAGCAGGGCGGCCATCAGCAGCAGGTCGGGCCGGCTCACGCGGCGGGTCAGCGCCGAGGCCCGCACCGCCGTCTCGATCAGGTGCCGGTCCACCGTCCAGGTGTGCACCGGGTTGCGCTGGGGCCGGCACCGTACGCGTTCCCAGTCGGGCAGCAGCCGGCCGATCAGCCCCTCGGCCTCCAGGGCCTCCCACACCCCGACGGTCGGCTCGCCCGCGCCGAGCAGGGTGATCAGCTGTTCCCGGGCCTCCGCCGGCCAGGGCACCGGCAGCGGTCGGGCCTGCGCCGCGAGCCGCCGTACGGCGTGCAGCGAGACGGGCAGGCCCGCCTGCGCGGCCGCGGCGGCGAAGCGCAGCGGCAGCGCCGGGTCCCGGTCGGGGCGGGCGGCCAGCGCGAGGACGGCCTCCCCGTCGGACTCGACGACCCCTTCGGCCAGTGGTGCCCGTTCGGCCGCCGGGACCCCCCGTGTCCCCAGCAGCCCCCGCAGCCGCGGCCGGCCGGCGCGGGCCCGCAGTACCCGTCCGACTTCGCGCCAGGTGACGTCGCCCGCGTACGCGACCACGCGCGCGGCCTCATAGACCTCGCGCAGCAGGGCGTCCGCGTCGAGCAGCCCCAGCCGGGCCGCGACCTGGGCCTGCTCCTGGAGGGCGAGCCGGTCGGTCGCCCGGCCCGTCACCAGGTGCAGGGCGTCGCGGGCGTCGAGCAGCCGCCGCCGGGCCTCGGCCAGTCCCTCGCGCGGGGCGTCGGCCAGCCAGGACGCGGCGACGGCCCGCAGCGCGGTGGCGTCCCGCAGCCCGCCGCGGGCCTCCTTGAGGTCGGGCTCCAGCAGGAAGCGCAGCTCCCCGGCGCGCTCGGCCCGCTCCCGGCACAGGGCGTGCAGGGCGGGCAGTCGCTTGGCGGCGAGGTTGCGCCAGTCGGCCAGGACGGAGGTGCGCAGTCCGGCGAGGAGCCCGGCGTCGCCCGCGACGAGCCGGGCGTCGAGCAGGCCGAGGTGGGCCTTGAGGTCCTCGGCGGCGGTGCGGCGGGCCTCGCCGGGGGTGCGTACGGAGTGGTCCAGGGCGAGACCGAGGTCCCACACCGGGTACCAGAGGCGGTCGGCGAGGACGGCGAGCGCGCGGGGGTCGGCCTTGCCGTCGTGCAGGAGCAGGAGGTCCAGGTCGCTGCGCGGGGACAGTTCGCCCCGCCCGTAGCCGCCGACGGCGACGAGGGCGGCGCCCCGTACGCCGCTCTCGCGCGCGGCCCCCGCGAACAGGGCGGTCAGCCAGCCGTCGGTGAGTCCGGACAGGGCGGAACGCCGCGCGGGCCCGGACCGCGACTCCTCCCGGAGGAGTCGCAGCCGGGCCGCGGCGTAGCCGCCGGCTCCGGGGCCGTCCGGTTCTTCGGCCGGATCGGTGGTGGTGTTCTCGACACTCGTCACCCGGGGGCTCCCTGGACCCTAGAGCGCGTCGGCGCCGCGCTCGCCGGTGCGGACCCGGACGACCGAGTCCACGGGGACGCTCCACACCTTGCCGTCGCCGATCTTCCCGGTGGCGGCGGCGCTGACGATGACGGAGATCAGTTCCTCGGCGTCGTCGTCGTCGACGAGGACCTCGATGCGGATCTTCGGTACGAGGTCCACGGTGTACTCGGCGCCCCGGTAGACCTCGGTGTGGCCGCGCTGGCGGCCGTAGCCGCTGGCCTCGGTGACGGTCAGGCCCTGGACCCCGAAGGCCTGGAGGGCTTCCTTGATCTCGTCCAGCTTGTAGGGCTTGACGATGGCGGTGATCAGCTTCATGCGTCGACCTTCTTGCTCGCGGCGGCAACGGGGGCGGGGGCGGCGGCGGTGCGCGAGGAGGCGCCACCGCCGGCACCGCTGAAGTCGTAGGCGGTCTCGGCGTGCTCGGCCTGGTCGATGCCGGAGACCTCGACGTCCTCGGTGACGCGCATGCCGATGGTCTTGTCGAGGAGGAAGGCGAGGACGGCGGACACGACGAGAGAGTAGGCGAGGACGGCGAAGACGCCGATGGCCTGCTTGCCGAGTTGTTCGAGGCCGCCGCCGTAGAAGAGGCCGGCCGCGTCGGACTGGACGCCGCCGGTGGCGAAGAAGCCGACGAGCAGGGAGCCGGCGATGCCGCCGACGAGGTGGACGCCGACCACGTCGAGGGAGTCGTCGTAGCCGAAGCGGTACTTGAGGCCGACGGCCATGGCGCACAGCACGCCGGCGATGGCGCCGACGGCGATCGCCCCCAGCGGGCTGACGGAGCCGCCGGCGGGGGTGATGGCGACGAGGCCGGCGACCGCGCCGGAGGCGGCGCCGAGGGTGGTGCAGGAGCCGTGGCGCAGCTTCTCGTACGCGAGCCAGGCGAGCATGGCGGCAGCGGTGGCGACCTGGGTGTTGACGAACATGACGGCGCCGACGCCGTCGTCGTTGCCGAGCCAGGAGCCGGCGTTGAAGCCGAACCAGCCGAACCACAGCAGGCCGGCGCCGAGCATCACCAGGGGCAGGCTGTGCGGGCGCATCGGGTCCTTCTTGAAGCCGACGCGCTTGCCGATGACGAGGATGACGCCGAGGGCGGCGGCGCCCGCGTTGATGTGGACGGCGGTGCCGCCCGCGAAGTCGATGACGCCCATCTCGAAGAGCCAGCCGCCGGCGCCCCAGACCCAGTGGGCGACGGGGAAGTAGACGACGGTCACCCACAGGGCGGTGAAGAGGACCCAGGCGCTGAACTTGACGCGGTCGGCGAGGGCGCCGCTGATCAGGGCGGGGGTGATGACGGCGAACATGAGCTGGAAGACGGCGAAGACGTAGACCGGGATCGTGTAGCCGTCCCACAGCTCGGTGAGGCCGATGCCGCTGAGGCCGACGTAGTCGGAGTTCCAGCCGATGACGGAACCGGAGTCGGCGCCGAAGGCGAGGCTGAAGCCGTAGAGCACCCACAGGATCGTGACGATCCCGAGGCTGACGAAGCTCATCATCAGCATGTTGAGGCTGCTCTTGACGCGGACCATGCCTCCGTAGAAGAAGGCGAGGCCCGGGGTCATCAGCATGACCAGGGCGGAGCAGATGAGCATGAACCCGGTGTTCGCGGCGGAGAGCGTGGGGGCGTCTGCCGCGAGGGTCGTGATGGCTGATGCCATCGGCGTCTCCTCGTCGTCGGTACGTTCGCGTGCGGGCGATCGTGAGGCCTTCGGCGGCCGGGGCGCGGGCCCGGGGGTGGGCGGTCGCGCCGGCCGGTTATTGGCCATGAGATTCGCGCAGGCCGGTTTCCGGCGGCGCCGCCGGTTGTTTCGCGCCGATGACGAAGAGGTCGTACGTGTTACGCGTCCATGAACGGGCCAGGTGCGAGGCCCCGCGCCTGCCCTGGTCCGCCGGACAGGCCCTAGACCGCCTCGGCGGCCTCGGGGAGGCGGGAGGCGAGGAGGTCGGTGAGGCGGACGACCTCGGCGACGTCGCCGTACTCGCGGGCGGCCGTGTCGACGGTCTTGCGCAGGCGGGTGTTCACCCGTTCGGAGCGCACCTTTCGCGCCACGTCGAGAGCCTGGTCCACGAGGACGGTGGCCTGCTCGGGTTCGCGCTGGAGGAGGTGGACGGTGGCCATGCCGATGAGGTTGAGGGCGTACGAACGCTGGTGCACCTCGTCCTTGGCGAAGAGGTCGACGGCCCGCTGCATGACGGGTTCGGCGAGGGAGGCGTAGGTGGGGCTGCGGCCCGCGACGTAGGCCAGGTCGCGGTAGGAGTGGGAGTTCTCGCCGTTGAGTTCGGCCTCGGAGAAGAAGGCGATCCAGTCGGGCTCGGGCTCGCCGCCGAGGCCGACGTCGGAGAAGGTGTCCTCGGCCATGCGCACGGCCCGCTTGCAGCGGCTGGGCTGGCCCATGTTGGCGTAGGCGCGGGCCTCCATCGCATACAGCATGGCCTGGGTGCGCGGTCCGGCGCAGTCGCGGCTGCCGTACTGGGCGAGGTGGATGAGTTCGAGGGCGTCCTCGGGCCGGCCGAGGTGGATCATCTGGCGGCTCATGTTGGAAAGGATGTACGAGCCCAGCGGTTTGTCGCCCGCCTCCTTCGCGGCGTGCAGCGCGAGGACGAAGTACTTCTGGGCGGTGGGATGCAGGCCGATGTCGTAGCTCATCCAACCGGCGAGTTCGGCGAGTTCGGCGGCGACCTTGAAGAGCCGCTTCACGACGGGCGCCGGGTGGCTCTCCTGGAGCAGGTCGGTGACCTCGTGGAGCTGTCCCACGACAGCCTTGCGGCGCAGTCCGCCGCCGCACTGGGCGTCCCACTGGCGGAACATGACGGTGGTGGCTTCGAGGAGGTCGAGTTCCGGTTCGGAGAGCCGGGGCGCCCGGTATCCGGAGGGGCCCGCCGGCCCGCCTTCGGCGCGCGGTCCGGGGTCGGCGGCCGGGACCGGGACGAGCCAGCGCTGCATGGGCTCGATGAGGGCGGGGCCGGCGGAGAGGGCGAGCGAGGTCCCGAGGAAGCCGCGGCGGGCGAGCATCAGGTCGCTCCGGGAGAACTCGCTGAGCAGCTCCACCGTCTGCGGGCCGGCCCAGGGCAGGTCGACGCCGGAGACGGAGGGCGTCTGGTGGGCGGTGCGCAGGCCGAGCTGTTCGATGGCGACCACGGAGCCGAAGCGTTCGGAGAACAGCTCGGAGAGGATGCGGGGCACGGGTTCGCGGGGTTGCTCGCCGTCCAGCCAGCGGCGTACGCGCGAGGTGTCGGTGCTGATGTGGTGGGCGCCCATCTGGCGGGCCCGGCGGTTGACCTGGCGGGCGAGTTCGCCCTTGGACCAGCCGCTGCGGACGAACCACGAGGTCAGCTGGTCGTTGCGGTCGGTCGATTCCCCGCTCGTTCCGCTTGCGCCACTGCCGCTCACTGGGAACGCCCCCATCCGCATCGCCTCTACACACGAAACCCTGACCGGGACGACCGACGTCGCCGGGGACCTTCACAGGTCCTCCACAGATTGCCTCCGGCATACCCACGGCCGGGGCCGCCCTCCGGGTTCGTGCACCGAAAGTAATCCTACGATCACCCCGTGGGCGAGGTCGATTCCAGAAACGCCACCATTCGCCACCCCTTCGAATGAACTCGCCACCGGCCAGGCGCGATTCACTTGACACATAGGCGAAACGGAACGGTTGGACGGGAGTGCGCTCGGGGCGCGCGCGGCGAGGAGTGCGCCGCCCGCCCCCGGTGGAAGGCGCACCGCACCCGGCCTCCGCACAGGTCTCGCCGACGTCGTAACCACCGACGCGTCCGACCCGTTGGAGGGGACATGGGCATGGGCTTCACGATCGGCGGCAGCCGCGGCACCAAGGAATTCCGTTCCGGATCCCGCCGTCGCGGCCGGACTTCCGAGTGCACGGCGGTGGCGGAGTACACCGGGCTCTGGGGCTGGGACGCGGTCCCCGGCGCCCGCGCCGCGGCCCCCGCCCGCGACTGCTCCTGCGGTCATACGAACTGCCGTGCGCCGGGGGCGCATCCGCTGGACTTCGCTCCGACCGTCCCCGCGGGCGCCACCCTCGACGAGGTCACCGAGGTCTGGGGCGAGTACCCGGGCGCGGCGATCCTGCTCCCCGTCGGCCGCTCCTTCGACGTCATCGAGGTCTCCGCCGAGGCGGGCCGGCGGGCGCTGGTCCGGCTGGAGCGGATGGGCCTGCCGCTGGGCCCCGTCACCGTCACCCCGGACGGTCGCGCGCAGTTCTTCGTCGCCCCCGGCGCCGCCGCCGAGCTGCCGCAGCTGCTGTACCGGATGGGCTGGGACGACGCCGATCTGGACCTGCGCGCCCTGGGCCTCGGCTCCTTCCTGACCGCGCCGCCCTGCGACCACGCGGGCCTGGGCCCGGCCGGCTGGCTGCGCCGGCCCGCGCTGGACTGCGCGGGCGGTCCCCCGCAGGCCCGGCTGCTGCTCGGCACCCTGGCCTACATCTGCCACCGGTTCCGCCACTGACGGCGCGACGGCGCCGTGTCGCACCGTGCCCCCGCGTCCGGGTCGGACGCGGGGGCACGGGTGCGCGCAGGGCCTTGACGGCGTAGGGGACGGGAGCGGGGACACGTACCGGCGGTCTCCCCGGGGGTGCTCAGTCGCCGATGAGGGCGTCGACGAAGGCCTCCGGCTCGAAGGGGGCCAGGTCGTCCGGGCCCTCGCCGAGGCCGACGAGCTTGACCGGCACGCCCAGCTCGCGCTGGACGGCGACGACGATGCCGCCCTTGGCGGTGCCGTCGAGCTTGGTCAGCACGATGCCGGTGATGTCGACGACCTCGGCGAAGACGCGGGCCTGGGTCAGGCCGTTCTGGCCGGTCGTGGCGTCGAGCACGAGCAGGACCTCGTCCAGCGGGCCGTGCTTCTCCACGACGCGCTTGACCTTGCCCAGCTCGTCCATGAGGCCGGTCTTGGTGTGCAGGCGGCCGGCGGTGTCGATGAGCACCACGTCGGCGCCCTCGGCGATGCCCTCCTTGACCGCGTCGAAGGCGATGGAGGCGGGGTCGCCGCCCTCGGGGCCGCGCACGGTACGGGCGCCGACGCGCTCGCCCCAGGTCTGGAGCTGGTCGGCGGCGGCGGCGCGGAAGGTGTCGGCGGCGCCGAGGACCACGCTGCGCCCGTCGGCGACGAGCACGCGGGCCAGCTTGCCGGTGGTGGTGGTCTTGCCGGTGCCGTTGACGCCGACGACCATCACGACGGCCGGGGTGTCGACGCCGCTCTCGGTCTTCACGGCGCGGTCGAAGTCGGTGCCGACGAGGGTGACCAGCTCCTCCTTCAGCAGGGCGCGCAGCTCGGCGGGGGTGCGGGTGCCGAGCACCTTGACCCGCTCGCGGAGCCGCTCGACCAGTTCGTGGGTGGGCGCGACGCCGACGTCGGCGATGAGGAGGGTCTCCTCGATCTCCTCCCAGGTGTCCTCGTCGAGGTGCTCGCGCGACAGGAGCGTGAGCAGCCCCTTGCCGAGCGAGTTCTGGGAACGGGCGAGCCGCGCGCGCAGCCGGACCAGGCGGCCGGCGGTGGGCTCGGGCACCTCGATCTCGGGCGCGGCCGGGGCCTCGGGCTCGGCGACGACGGGGGCCTCGGGAGCCGCAGCCTCCGCTTCGGGGAGGGCGACCTCCTCGATGGTGCGGCGGGGCTCTTCCGCCGTCGGTGCGGCGTCCTCCCCCACCTGCGGTTCGGCGGGCGGGGCAGTGATGGTCGGCGTACTCGACGGCGACGGGGGCGGCAGCTGCTTCTTCTTGCGGCTGCTGACCACGAGCCCGCTGATCGCGCCGACCGCGACCAGGGCGATGACTACAGCAAGGATGAGGATGTCCATAACGCTCCAAGTATCGGCCACCCCCGGCGGCCTTCGGAGGCGACGGCGAGGGCATTAGTCCTCTATTTGTGGTTTTCGAGGCGAATCTACGATGATGGGCGACTCCCCCTTCCTCCCCCACGGAGTAGCGCATGCCTGCCAAGCCCGCCGAAGGCGCGATGTCCGCCACGGTCGACGGCGCCCTCGACGCCGGCGCCGAGAACGCCGTCGAGAGCGGCGTCGAGACGCGCGGCCTGGAGCCCGTACCCGACGAGGAGCGCGGTGGCCGCGTCCGGGAGCTGATACCCACCTGGGTCGCCGCGAACATCAGCGTGCTGCTGCTGACCATGGGCGCGGGCCTGGTGATCTTCAACAAGCTCAACATCTGGCAGGTGCTCGTCGTCGCGGTGGCCGCGCCCGTGCTCTCGTACGGGATCGTGGGGCTGATCTCCATCGCCGGCAAGCGCGGCGGTTCGCCGGGCATGGCGCTGTCGCGGGCGGTCTTCGGTCAGCGCGGCAACCTCTTCCCGGGCGCCCTGATCTGGGTGGCGCGCTGGGGCTGGGAGACGATCAACGCGGTCAGCGGCGCCTACGCCGTGCTGACGGTGCTGGACCTGCTCTTCGGGATCAAGAGCAACACCGTGCTCATCGTCGTCACCCTGCTCTTCTTCGTGGGCTGCACCTTCGTCGTCTCCGGCCTCGGCATCAACGCGCTGCGCGTCTGCTCCACGTGGTCGACGTACCTCTTCGGCGGCTTCAGCGTGCTCGTCCTCGGCTACCTGGTCTTCACCACCGACTGGGCGGCGGTCCTCGACAAGCCGGCCGGGTCGACGGCGATGATGATCGCCGGCATCGGCACGATCGCGGCGGGCGGCATCAGCTGGGTGCCCTCCGGTCCGGACTTCACCCGCTACCTGCCCCGCACCGCCTCCTCCAAGGCCATGGTCGGCGCGACGATCGGCGGCGCGGGCGTGGTCGTCCTGCCGATGGTGTTGATGGGCGCAGTGATGGCCGTCGGCACCCCGGACCTGGCCACCGCCCAGGACCCGGTCTCCTTCATCGGTGAGCTGCTGCCGACCTGGATCGCGGTCCCGTACCTGCTGATCGCGCTCGTCGGCATGCTGCTGATCAACTCGATGTCCATGTACTCCGCCGGTTTCACCGCGCAGACCCTCGGCATCAAGGTCCCGCGGGCCTGGGCGGTCAGCGTCAACGCCGTGATCAGTCTGATCTTCGGCTTCCTGCTGATGGTGGTGGCGACGAGCTTCTTCGGCTCCTTCATCTCCTTCCTGACACTGCTGGCCGTGGCCTTCTCCGCGTGGATCGGCGTCTTCGGCGTGGACATGCTCCGCCGCACGACCTACGACGGCCCCGCGCTGCTCGACACCACCCGGACCAGCGCCTACTGGTACAAGGGCGGCTTCGCCTGGCAGGCGATGACGGCCTGGGGCGTCGCCCTGGTGGTGGGCACCCTGTTCACCGAGGTCGACTGGTTCAGCGGGCCCCTGGCCTCCACCTGGATCGGCCGCAACGGTCTGGGCTGGGCCGCCGGCATCCTGACCTCCGCCCTGCTGTACGCCGTCCTGCCGCGCACGCCCGCGACCGGGGAGCGGGCCGCGGAGTCCGTCGAGGAGCGCGAGCCCGCCGGATCCCTGTCCAACTGACGCCACGTCAGCTAGCGTCCCCCTTCGCCCGTCCACCCACCTCCGGCGAAGGGGGACTTCTCCATGCCCATCACCGTGGCCCGGTTCAATCTCGTCGACCCGCACGGCACCCCCGAAACCCTCTCGGCCCGTTACAAGGACGCGCTGGAGATGGCGCGGTACGCGGACGAGCACGGGATCGACACCCTCCAGACGGAGGAACACCACGGCACCGCGAACAACTGGATGCCCTCCCCCTTCGCCTTCGCGGGCGCGGTCTTCGGCGCCACCCGTCGCATCGCGGTCACCGTGTCGGCGATCATCGGCCCGCTGCACGACCCGCTCAAGGTCGCCGAGGACATCGCGGTACTGGACCTGCTGAGCGGCGGGCGCCTGGTGACGGTGGCGGGGATCGGGTACCGGCCGCAGGAGTACGAGCAGCACGGCGTGGAGTGGGGGCGGCGCGGCCGGCTCCAGGACGAGCTGCTGGAGACCCTGCTCCGGGCGTGGACCGGCGAGCCGTTCACCTTCCGCGGCCGGACGGTACGGGTGACCCCGCGGCCCTTCACGCGCCCGCACCCGCTGCTCCTCGTAGGGGGCAGCTCCAAGGCGGCGGCCCGCCGCGCGGCGCGTCTGGGGCTGCCGTTCTTCCCCAGCGCGCACCTGCCGGAGCTGGAGGCGTACTACGGGGAGCGCCTCGCGGAGTACGGGACGGAGGGGTTCTGCATGATGCCCGCCGCCGAGACCCCGCTGCTGCACATCGCCGAGGACCCGGACCGGGCCTGGGCCGAGTACGGCGGGCACTTCCTGCACGAGGCGGCCACCTACGCCTCGTGGCAGTCGAAGGAGATCCGCAGCGCGGTGCGTTCGGGCGCGCGGACGGTGGGGGAGCTGCGCGCGGAGGGCGTCTACCGCGTCCTGACCCCGGATCAGGCGGTGGCGTACGCGAAGGGCGCGGGCGAGGCGGGGAACCTGGTGCTGCACCCGCTGTGCGGGGGGATGCCGCTCGACGAGGGGTGGCGCAGCCTGCGGTTGTTGTGCGAACAGGTGCTGCCCCGGCTCAAGGAGTGAGCGGGGGCAGCACCCGGGGAGGAGAGGGGTGGTGGCGGGGGATGGTTACCCCATCTCCTCCAACGCCTTGCCCTTGGTCTCCGGCACCCACTTGAGGATGAAGGGGATCGAGAGCACGGCGAAGACGGTGTAGATGACGTAGGCGCCGGACAGGTTCCAGTCGGACAGGCTCGGGAAGCTGACGGTGATCAGCCAGTTGGCCACCCACTGCGCCGCCGCGGCCACGCCCAGGGCGGCGGCGCGGATGCGGCCGGGGAACATCTCGCCGAGCAGCACCCAGACCACGACGCCCCAGGAGAGGGCGAAGAAGAGGACGAAGAGGTTGGCCGCGATCAGGGCGACGAGGCCCTGGGCGTGCGGCAGGGTGACGTCGTCGCCGGTGCCGGTGGTGAAGGAGAACGCCCACGCCGCGGTGCCGAGCGAGAGGGCCATGCCGACGGAGCCGATGAGGGCGAGGGGCTTGCGGCCGAGGCGGTCCACGAACACCATCGCGATCACGGTGCCGACGATGTTCACGACCGAGGTCTCGAAGGAGTACAGGAACGAGTCGCTCGGGTCGATGCCGACCGACTGCCACAGCGAGGAGCTGTAGTAGAAGATCACGTTGATGCCGACGAGCTGCTGGAAGAGGGACAGTCCGATGCCGATCCAGACGATGGGCAGGAGTCCGAACCGACCGCCGAGCAGGTCCTTGAACGTGGACTTGTGCTCGGAGCGCATCGCGAGGTCGATCTCGGCGACGCGGGCCTCCACGTCGATCCCGGTGCCCTCGACCTCGGTGAGGACCTTCTTGGCCTCCGCGGTGCGGCCGACGGAGATCAGGAAGCGCGGGGATTCCGGGATGGCGAACGACAGCAGCCCGTAGAGGGCGGCGGGCACGACCATGACGCCGAGCATCCACTGCCAGGCTTCCAGGCCGCCGATCTCGCCGCGCTGGTCGCCGTCGGCGAGGTTGAGGATGCCCCAGTTGACCAGCTGCGAGACGGCGATGCCGATGACGATGGCGGCCTGCTGGAAGGAGGCGAGCCGGCCGCGGTAGGCGGGCGGGGAGACCTCGGCGATATAGGCGGGGCCGATCACGGAGGCCATGCCGATGCCGAAGCCGCCGACGACGCGCCACAGGGCGAGGTCCCAGAGGGCGAAGGGCAGGGCCGAGCCGATGGCGCTCGCGGTGAAGAGGACCGCGGCGATCTGCATGCAGCGGATACGGCCGATCCGGTCGGCGATCCGGCCCGCGAAGGCGGCGCCGAGGGCGCAGCCGATCAGCGCGGCGGCGATCACCTGGGCGAGGGCCTCGGAGCCGACGTCGAAGCGGTCCCGGATCGCGACGACGGCGCCGTTGATGACGGAGCTGTCGTAACCGAAGAGGAAACCGCCCATCGCGGCGGCCGCGGTGATGAAGATGACGTGCCCGAGGTGTTCGGGCTGCGAGGCGCGTCCGCCGCCGGGTGCCGGTTCCTGCGCTGTGCTGCTGGTCAAGGTGTGCTCCGTGGGGGTTTTGTCCGTTCTCCTAGTGGGGCACAGGTCAAGATCGGGCACCACTCGAAGTCGGGAGACAGCGGAGCGAGCCTATGCGTTCATTTTCTGAAGTCAAGAGTGGGCAAGAGGGTCGTGACGGCAGAGTTACTTGGGAAGTGAGTTCAGGTTCTGAACACTGGAGGTCGGCTGGCCGGTCAGCGGAGGCGCTGGCTGATGACCTTCGAGACGCCGTCGCCCTGCATGGAGACCCCGTAGAGGGCGTCCGCGACCTCCATGGTCCGCTTCTGATGGGTGATGACGATCAGCTGCGAACTCTCCTGGAGCTCCACCATGATCCGGATCAGCCGCTGGAGGTTGGTGTCGTCGAGCGCGGCCTCGACCTCGTCCATCACGTAGAACGGGCTGGGCCGCGCCTTGAAGATGGAGACCAGCAACGCCACGGCCGTCAGGGAGCGCTCGCCACCCGACAACAGCGACAGCCGCTTGACCTTCTTGCCCGGCGGGCGGGCCTCCACGTCCACCCCGGTCGCCAGCATGTCGTCCGGGTCGGTGAGCACGAGCCGGCCCTCACCACCGGGGAAGAGCCGCGCGAACACCCCCTCGAACTCGCGGGCGGTGTCCCGGTAGGCCTCGGTGAACACCTGTTCCACCCGACGGTCGACCTCCTTCACGACCTGAAGGAGATCGGCCCGCGTCTTGCGCAGGTCGTCCAGCTGTTCGCCGAGGAAGCGGTGCCGCTCCTCCAGCGCCGCGAACTCCTCCAGCGCCAGCGGGTTGACCTTGCCGAGCTGCTGGTAGGCGCGCTCGGCCGCCTTGAGCCGCTTCTCCTGCCGCTCGCGTACGAAGGGCCCCGGCCGGTTGCGCGGGTGCTCCGGATCCTGCGGCAGTTCCTCCCCCTCGGCGGCCGGCGACGGCGGAACCGGCTGGTCGGGGCCGTACTCCGCCACCAGCGCGGCGGGCTCCACGCCCAGCTCCTCCAGCGCCCGCGTCTCCAACTGCTCGATCCGCAGCCGCTTCTCGGCGCCGAGCACCTCGCCCCGGTGCACGGAGTCGGTCAGCTTGTCGAGTTCGCCCTTCAGCTCACGACCGTGCCCTCGGGCCTCGGCGAGCTCCCGCTCGCGCAGCCCCTTCGCGGCCTCCGCCCGGCTCCGCTCCCGGTCCGCCCGGCCGAGTGACACCTCCAGGTGGGCGAGCAGCTGCCGCGCCCCGTCGGCGACGGCCCTGCCCACCGCGGCCTCGTGGCGCAGCCGCTGCCTACGCCGCTCCGCGCGGGCCCGCGCCTCGCGCTCGGCCCTGGCCCCCCGGTCGAGCGCGTCCGCCCGGCCCGCGAGGCCCTTGACCCGCTCCTCGTGCGTACGCAGTTGGAGGCGGGCCTCCATCTCGGTCTGCCGGGCGTTCGCCCCGTCGGCCGCGAGCCGGTCCCTGGCGGAGGTGTCGGGTTCCTCCGCGACGGGCAGCTCCTCCACCGCCGCGAGCCGCTCCGCGCACTCCTCCACCTCGATCCGCGCCCGCTCCAGCGCCTCCTGCGCCGACGCCGCGGCGCGGGCGCTGCGCTCGGCCTCGCCGGCCGCGCCCTTCGCCTGTCCCGCGAGCCGTCCGAGCTGCTGCGCCACCCCGGCGCGGGCCTGTTCGCCGGCGCGGCGGCGCTCGGCCGCCTCCTCCACGCGGGCCGCCGAGGCGCTGCGGCGTTCCCGGGCCGCCTCCTCGACCCGGGCCAGCTCGCGGCAGCGGGCGTCGAGCCGCTCCAGTTCCGCCGCCGCCTCGTCCACGGCGGCCTGGACCTCGATCAGGCTGGGCACGCCCGCCGAGCCGCCGTGCGCGAAGTGCGCGCCGAGCACGTCCCCGTCGACGGTCACCGCGACCAGGTCGGGGTGTTCGCCGACCAGCGCCTCGGCCTCCTCCAGGGACCCCACCACGACGTGCCCCCGCAGCACCCACCCCACGGCCCGCCGCACCTCGGCGTCCCCGCCGACCAACGAGGCGGCCTCCCGCCCCCCTTCGACCGTACGGGTCACCGCCCGCGCGGAAGCGGGGGCGGGGTTCGACAGCCCGCCGGTACGCGGCGCGGGCGGCTGCGCTTCCGGGAGGGTTGGGGCGGGAACGGCTGGGCCGGGGACGGCTGCGCCGGGGACTGCTGCGCCGGGGACTGCTGCGCCGGGAGCGACGCGGGCGGCGGGGTGACCAGGAAGCCCGCGCGGCCGGCGTCCGTGTCGCGGAGGTGACGGATCGCCTCCGCCGCCGCCCCCGAGGAGGCCACGGCCACCGCGTCGGCGGCGGCCCCCAGCGCCGCGGCCACCGCGACCTCGTAGCCCGGGGTCACGGTGAGCCGTTCCGCCGCCGGCCCGAGCAGCCCGGCCAGGCGTTCGCGGGCCGCGAGCACCGCCCCCGTACCGTCCTTGCGCCGCAGACCGAGCGCGAGCGCGTCCCGCCGGGCCGACACGGCCGCGCGGGATCGTTCCGCCTCGGTCAGCGCCTCCCGGGCCGCGCCCAGGGCGGCTTCCGCGTCCTTCAGCTCCGTCCGGGCCGCCTCGTACTCCCCCTCCGCCTCGGGGTCGTCGAGCCCGCCGACCTCCTCCGCCAGGGCCTCGTACTCCTCGCGCGCCGCGACCGCCCGCGCCTCGGCCTCGTCCAGGGCCGCCACGAGCCGGTCGATCTCGGCCTGCGCGGCGCCCGCCCGCGAGCGCGCCGCCCCCAGGCGCCCCGTCAGTCGGGCCAGCTCCTCACGCCGGTCGGCGATCGCACGGGCGGCGTCCCGCAGCCGCCGTTCCTCCTCGGCGAGGGCCCGCTCGAGTTCCGCGCGGTGCCCGGCGGTGTCCTCCAGCGCCCGCCCGGCCGCCTCCAGAGCGGCCGTCAGCTCGGCCTCCTGCTCCCGGATCCGGGCCGCCTCGCGCTCCATGTCCTCGGGGTCACGGCCGCGCCGCTCCTCCTCCACGGGGGCCGAGGCGCTGCGGACGCGGGCCTCCGCCAAGGACGCGGTCCCCCGGACCCGTTCGGCCAGCTGCGAGAGCTCGTACCAGGTCTGCTGCGCGCGCTGGAGCCGGGGCGCGAGGAGGCGTACGGCCTCCTCCAGCTCGGCCTCGCGCCGCAGGGCGTCCGCCAGCCGCCGCTCCGCCGACTCCTTGCGCTCCTTCAGGGCCGCCTCGTCGGCGATCTCCGCGTCCAGGGCGGCGCGCAGCCTCACCAGGTCGTCGGCGAGCAGCCGCAGCCGGGCGTCGCGCAGGTCGGCCTGGATCACGGCCGCGCGGCGGGCGACCGCCGCCTGCCGCCCGAGCGGCTTGAGCTGCCGGCGCAGCTCGTCGGTGAGGTCCTGCACGCGGGCGAGGTTGGCCCGCATCGCGTCGAGCTTGCGCAGGGCCTTTTCCTTGCGCTTGCGGTGCTTGAGGACCCCGGCGGCCTCCTCGATGAAGGCGCGACGGCCCAGGGGATCGGCGTGCAGGACGGAGTCGAGGCGGCCCTGTCCGACGATGACGTGCATCTCGCGGCCGATACCGGAGTCGGAGAGCAGCTCCTGAATGTCCAGGAGCCGACAGGTGTCCCCGTTGATCTGGTATTCGCTGCTGCCGCCGCGGAACATGATCCGCGTGATGGTGACCTCGGCGTACTCGATGGGCAGCGCGCCGTCGGAATTGTCGATGGTGAGGGAGACCTCGGCGCGGCCGAGCGGCGGGCGGCCGGTCGTGCCCGCGAAGATGACGTCCTCCATCTTCCCGCCGCGCAGGGATTTGGCTCCCTGTTCCCCCATGACCCACGAGAGCGCGTCCACCACATTGGACTTGCCCGATCCATTCGGACCGACGACGCACGTGATCCCCGGTTCGAACCGAAGAGTGGTCGCGGAAGCGAACGATTTGAAGCCACGCAGGGTCAGGGACTTGAGGTGCACGCCGCCGGACTCTCCCTTTCACGTTCTTCACCTTCGGTTTCACCCATGAAGGTGCAGGGCACATCAAACGCTAAGGGAAAGGGTGCCCCAAAGAACGAAGGGACGCCGGAGCGTCCCTTGCAGATCAAGCGGGGGCTGGAATCGAGCGACGAATGAGCGGGATCAGGTGAGCGCAGGCTCCGCCTGGGGTACGTCGAGGTCGATGCTGTCCAGCAGCGAGTCTCCGTGCTGAGCGGCGGCCGCGTTCAGTGCGTCGTTCTCGGACTGGATTCGTCCGAGCTCGGACTCAAGGTCCTGGACGCGCTGCTGAAGCCGTCGCATCTCGGCGAGGAGTCGCGGGTCGGAACCGCCGACGTAACCGAGAAGCGCCTTTGCCATGATGGATGGTCCTCCACACTGAGTGACCGACCGAAGCGGTGTGGGTCGTGAGGGAATCGCACCCGCGGATGTCCGACAGCGACTGACCGTCACTGCGCTTCGTACTGCCAACACTGTCAAACAGCTCGGGTGCGCGGGGCTTCCAGCGTCTCACCAAAAAGTTTGACGGTCAACACGATCACGCCCCGTATCGGCGGGCGGCCCGGCCCTCACAAGGGGCGAAGAGATCATCCTCGTCTCCGAGCCTTCCACGAATCGAGCCGCACGGCAACGCGTCGGCGGAGAATGCGCAGTTCCGACCGCATGCGATCCGTCCCGCGAAGTGATCAGTGCATGATCAGTCGATCGATCAACGGATCTCGAAGCCGTCGTAGCCGCCGCGCGGTGTGCCCCAGATCTCCGTCACCCCGTCCACCTTCCCGGGCGTGTCGGCGGAGCGGAGCCAGTCCAGCAGCCGGTGGCAATTCTCACGTTGACCTTCGGCCACCACCTGCACTCGACCGTCGTCAAGATTGAGCGCGAAGCCGACCATTCCGCCGATCTCCAGCGCATTCGCCCTGGTGAACCAACGGAACCCCACTCCCTGTACACGACCGCGCACCCACGCCGTCATGCGGACATCTTCATTCATGCGTGAACGCTAACCGGGCAAAGACTTTCCGGGCACATCGCCCCCCTGGCGTATTGGGCTACAGTCCCCCACCAGCGACTCACCCTTTCGGGTGAGCAAAGACTGATCTTGCAGGAAGGCCCGCGCCGATGGGACGCCACCGACTCCCCGCCTCGCCGCCCCCCGGCGGCCGGCGCCGCACCCTGGTGCGGGGCGGCCTGCTCGGCGTCTCCGTCGCCGTGGCGCTCGGCACGGCCGCCGTCACGACCGGTTTCGTCCCGGTCGGCGACTCCTTCCCCTACGTCGGCACCCAGGCGGCGAGCCAGTCGCAGACCCAGGCGGCGAAGCCCTCCCCGAGCGCGAGCCGCGCCGCGGGCGATCAGGGCGGTCTCGCGAACCTGTCGGGTCGGGCCTCCGACGGCCCCGGCGCGGGCACCCCGTCGGCCTCCGCCTCGCCGTCGCCCTCGGCCTCGCCCTCCCCCTCCGCGTCGCCGTCCCCGTCTCCGTCGAGCCCGCCGTCCCCGTCGGCCTCCGCCTCCGCCAAGGAACCGGAGAAGAGCCCCACGACCGAGGCCCCGAAGCCGCCGGCGCCGAAGCCGGTCACCTCGAAGCCCGTCGCACCGAAGCCCGTCACCTCGAAGCCGGTCGCGCCGAAGCCGCCGGCCCCGAAGCCCACCGTCCCCGCGCCGGCGGACGGGCACTCCGCCGAGGAGGCGGCCGTCCTCGCCCTGGTCAACCAGGAGCGCGCCCGGGCGGGCTGCGTCGCCGTCCGGGCGAACCCGCCGCTGGCCGCGCTCGCCGGAGCCTTCAGCGAGGACATGGCCGCACGGGGCTTCTTCGACCACACCGACCCGGACGGGAACACCCCGTGGCAGCGGGCCGAGAAGGCCGGCATCGCGGGCCTGGGCGGCGAGAACATCGCCCGCGGCCAGGGTGACGCCGCCTCCGTGATGCGGGCTTGGATGGAGAGCCCGGGGCACAAGGCGAACATCCTCAACTGCGAGTTCCGCACCCTGGGTGTCGGCGTCCACTTCGGCGCCGGCGGTCCCTGGTGGACCCAGGACTTCGGCTTCTAGACCCGCTCGTGCTAACTTTTTGAAAGCGCAAGCTGAGGGTGAGCGCACCCTCGGAGTACGCTGGACGGCATGGAGACCCCCGCCCGCAGCGAAACGCCCGCCTCCGACCTCCCCTTCGACGTGTTCGCGCGCGCCTGCCCGTCGCGGGAGACCCTGGAGCACGTCACCGGCCGGTGGGGCAGCCTCACCGTCGGCGCCCTGCGCGAAGGCCCCTGCCGCTTCAACCAGCTGCGCCGCCGCGTCGACGGCGTGAGCGAGAAGATGCTCTCCCAGACCCTGCACGCGCTGGAGCGCGACGGCATCGTCCTGCGCGAGGCGCAGCCGACGAACCCGCCCCGCGTCGACTACGAGCTGACCCCGCTCGGCCGCGAGGTCGCCGACCGCCTGCTCGCCCTGATCCACTTCCTGGAGGGCAGCATGGACGGGGTCCTCGCCTCCCGCCGGTCCTACGACGCCACGCGCGGCGGCCGCTGACAGCGCGGGCAGAAGTAGCTGGACCGGTTCATCCAGGCCCGTCGCCGCATCGGGGTCCCGCAACGGCGGCAGGGCTCGCCCTCGCGCCCGTAGGCGTCGAGGGACCGGTCGAAGTACCCGGACTCGCCGTTCACGTTCACGTAGAGGCTGTCGAAGCTGGTTCCGCCGACGTCGAGCGCGGCGTTCATGACCTCTCGCACGTGGGTGAGGAGTTCGGCGCTCTTGGCCCGGCTGATGCCGGCGGTGGGGCGCTCGTAGTGCAGCTTCGCGCGCCACAGCGCCTCGTCGGCGTAGATGTTGCCGACGCCGCTGATCAGCGACTGGTCCAGCAGCGCCCGCTTGACCGTCGTCTTCTTGGCCCGCAGCGCGAGGTGGTACGCCCCTTCGTCGAACAGGCTGTCCAGGGGGTCACGGGCGATGTGCGCGATGACGTCGGGCAGGCCCTCGGGGCTGTCCGGGACCGTCTCGTGCAGCGAGAGCCCGCCGAAGGTCCGCTGGTCGACGAAGCGCAGCTCCGTCCCGGCGGCGTCGGCGAAGCGCACGCGGATGCGCAGGTGCTTCTCGTCGGGGGCGTCGGCGGGCTGCACCAGCAGCTGCCCGCTCATCCCGAGGTGCCCGAGGACGGACAGCTCGCGCCCCTCCAGCGGCAGCCACAGGTACTTGCCGCGCCGCATCGGTACGCCGATGGTCTGGCCGGCCAGGCGGGCCGCGAAGTCCGCTCCGCCCGCCAGGTGGCGGCGTACGGCCCGGGGGTGCAGCACCTCGACGGACGCGACGGTCCGACCGGCCACCCAGCGCTCCAGACCGCGCCGCACCACTTCGACTTCGGGCAGCTCGGGCACGGTGTTCCTCCGGGAAAGTCGAACAGGTGGCGCAACAGAAGACCCCGCCGCACCGGAGTGCGACGGGGTCACTGTAAAAGAAAGCGATCAGGCTTCCGGAGCCGGGTCGGCGGCGGGCGTCGGCGTCCCGTCGCCCTCCGCCGGAGCGGCTTCGGTCGCGGCGGCGGCCGCCGCGATCCGCTCGTCCGCGGCGGCACGGATCCCGCGCCAGGCGGACTCCGCGGCCTGCTGTTCCGCTTCCTTCTTGCTGCGGCCGGTGCCGGTGCCGTACGAGACACCACCGACGCGGGCGGCAGCGGTGAAGGTCTTCTCGTGGTCCGGACCCGTCTCGGTGACCAGGTATTCCGGAACGCCGAGGCCTTCGGCGGCCGTGAGTTCCTGGAGACTGGTCTTCCAGTCCAGGCCGGCGCCGAGGTTCGAGGACTTCTCGATGAGCGGGTCGAAGAGCCGGTGGACCAGCTCCGAGGCCGCGTCGAGGCCCTGGTCGAGGTAGACCGCGCCGATCACCGCTTCAAGGGTGTCGGCGAGGATGGAGGCCTTGTCCCGGCCGCCCGTGCCCTCTTCGCCCCGGCCGAGCCGGATGAAGGAGCCGAGTTCGAGGCCACGCCCGACCTCCGCCAGCGCACGCGAGTTGACCACCGCGGCCCGCAGTTTGGCCAGCTGGCCTTCCGGCAGATCGGGGTGGGTGGTGTACAGCGTGTCGGTGACCACCAGGCCCAGCACGGAGTCCCCGAGGAACTCCAGGCGTTCGTTGGTGGGCAGACCGCCGTTCTCGTACGCGTACGAACGGTGGGTCAGCGCACGCACCAGAAGGGCGGACTCGAGTCGATACCCGAGCCGCCCTTCCAGAAGCGTGTGGGACGAGGCCGCGTTGTTACTGTCTGCCTGCTTCTCAGCGTTGGACAGCTCAGACATTGCGCCTCTCACCAGCCGCTCAGACCTCGAGGACCTGGCGCTTGTTGTAGGTGCCGCAGCTCGGGCACGCGATGTGCTGGAGCTTCGGCTCCTGGCAACGCTCACACGAAACCAGGGTGGGGACCGCAGCCTTCCACTGCGACCGGCGGTGGCGCGTGTTGCTGCGCGACATCTTCCGCTTCGGAACAGCCACGGCTACTTCTCCTGCTTCTCGGCGGCGCCCTGAACTCCGTCAGAGGCAGTGCCGCTCATGTTGTCCTTCTCGTCGTCCTGATCGGTCACGACGAGTCCTTGCAATGCCGCCCAACGGATGTCGACGGCGTCATGGTGGTGGTCCGGGTCGTCGTTCAGGCTGAGCCCGCATTCCGGGCACAGTCCGAGACAGTCCTCCCGGCACACCGGCTGCATGGGCAGTGCGAGCACCACCACATCGCGCAGCACGGGTTCGAGGTCGAACAAACCGTCCTCGAGGAAGAGCGTGTCCTCGTCGTCCTCGGCGTCGTCGGCCGGCTCCGCGTGAGAGCGGCTCCGGTCGTCGGCGTCAGGGTACGAGAACATCTCCTGGAAGTCCGCCTTGAGCTCACGCTCGACGGCCTCCAGACACCTTACGCACTCTCCGGCGGCCGTTCCACGGACGGTGCCTGTGACAAGCACCCCTTCCATGACCGACTCCAAACGGAGGTTGAGCTTCAGCGGGGCGCCTTCCGGCACTCCGATGACACCGGCGATACCGAGGTCCGCCGGGGCGTCGATCTCGCGGGAGAGCCGCTGCATGGCACCAGGACGCCGACCCAGCTCGTGCGTGTCGAACACGAGGGGGTTGCGGTGGTCGAGGCGGGTGTTCAGGGCCGTTCCTGCTTTCACAGATCGCTGAAGATCAGGGCCTGCCACGTAAACGATGACCGCTTACGGGCAGCATGGATCGCGGTGCATACGCGCGACCGAACAGCCAGGATACCCGGAGCGGCGCCCCGCGCCCAATCCGGGCTAACGGCCCTGCTCGTAGCGGCGCAGCTGCTCCAGGTCGATCATGCTCGTGTCGAAGAAGCTCGTCTCGTCCAGCGCGGGCCGCGGGGACTGAGCGGGCTGCTGCCGGTACGCCGCGTACGGGTCCGGCTGCTGCGGGTAGGCGGCGTAGGCCTGCCCGGCGTCCGCGTGGCCGGCGTACGCGTGCCCGGCGTACGGATCCTGGCCCGCGTACGGATCCTGGCCCGCGTACGGCTCTTGGCCCGCGTAGCCGGCGTACGGGTCCTGGTAGGCGTACGGGCCTTGCTGCGCGGCGACGGGCTGCGGATAGGCATACGGGGCCTCGTACGGCTGCTGCACCGGCTGGGGCCGCGCCGCCGGCGGCATCGGCTCGGGGCCCGGCTCGGCCAGCCCGGCCAGGAAGTCCGCGTCGTTCGCGGGGCGGGTCCCCCGGTCCCCGGCGGCGTCCTGGGCGGCCATGTGGGCGCCGAGGTCGTCGCCGGCCACCCGGCCCAGCAGCTTCTGCCGGCCCCGGCCGACGGCCTCCAGGGTCTTGGAGAGCACCGCTTCGAAGGTGGCGAGCTTGGTGTCCACGTACGCGTCCGCCTGCTCCCGCAGGACGCGCGGGTCCTCGCTGCGCTCGGGGACGTGCGGGTCCGCCTGCCCCTGCTCGTCGAGGCCGGGGCCGCGCCCGAGCAGCTTCTCGCGGCCCCGGTCCACGGAGCCGATGGTCTTGCTGAGGACGACCTCGAAGTTGGCGAGCTTGCTGTCGACGTACTCGTCCGCCTCGGCGCGGATCTCCTCGGCCTCCCGGCGGGCGTCCGCCAGGATCCGGTCCGCCTCGGCCTGCGAGCGGCGCGCGATCTCGGTGTCGGAGACGAGCGAGCCGCGTTGGGCGTGCGCGGCCTCGATGATCCGGTCCGCCTCCCGGCGGGCCTCCTCGACCATCCGCTCCCGGCCTCCGATCACCTCGCGGGCCAGGGCGAGGGAGCCGGGGAGGGCCTGGCGCACCTCTTCGAGCCGTTCGAGCAGTTCCGTCCGGTTGATCACGCAGGACGCCGACATGGGCATGGACCGGGCGCCGCCGACGGCTGCGACGATCTCGTCGAGCTTCTTCTGTACGTCCATGGGCGCTCGCACTCTCTCTGCCCCGGGTCGGGTCCCGAGACGGCCGGAACGGCTGACGGGGACGACTGTAGGGCCGGCGGGCGGGGCCGTGGAGCGGTCCGGGCGAAGCTCACCCGGACCGCGGTCGGCTCACTTGGCGCGCAGGCGTTCGACCAGGGCCGCGTGGACGTGCGCGGGCAGCAGGTGGGCGACGTCCCCGCCCCAGGCGGCGACCTCCTTGACCAGCGAGGAGGACAGGAAGCTGTAGGTGGGGTTGGTCGGCACGAACAGCGTTTCGACCCCGGAGAGGCCCATGTTCATCTGGGCCATCTGGAGTTCGTAGTCGAAGTCGCTGACGGCGCGCAGGCCCTTGACGATGGCGGGGATGTCCCGCTGCTTGCAGAAGTCGACGAGCAGGCCGTGGAAGGACTCGACCTCCACGTTGCCGTAGTCGGCGGTGGCCTCGCGGATCAGTTCGATCCGCTCCTCGACGGTGAACAGCCCCTTCTTGGACTGGTTGATCATCACGGCGACGTGGACGACGTCGTAGAGCCTGGAGGCCCGGCCGATGATGTCGAGGTGCCCGTTGGTGATGGGATCGAACGACCCCGGACAGACGGCGCGGCGCAACTGAACTCCCTCGATCTCCCGTGCGGCGGGCTTCATGATTCTTCGCGGGTGTGGGCGGCGCGACCGTACCAAAGGGTGCCTTCGCCGTATTTGCGTGACCGCAACGGCTCGAACCCCTCCGGCCACGGGAACGGACCGCTCCTCGTGCTGCGTTCCACGGTGACGAGCGCGTCGTCCGTGATCCAGCGATTGGAGCGGAGTGTGAGCAGGATCTCGCCGAGTTCGGCGTGCTCGACGGCGTAGGGCGGGTCCAGGAAGACGATGTCGTACGGGTCCCCGTGCGCGGTGGCGGCCACGATCTGTTCGGCCTTGCCCGCCCGGAATTCGGCGCCGGGCAGGCCCAGCGTCTTGATGTTGTCCCGGATCGCCTTGGCGGCCTTGGCGTCGGCCTCGACGAGCAGGGTGTGGTCGGCGCCGCGGGAGAGGGCCTCCAGGCCGACGGCGCCGGAGCCGCCGTAGAGGTCGAGCACGCGGGCGCCCTCCACGCCGTGCAGCGACTCCCAGGTGGAGAAGAGCCCTTCGCGCATCCGGTCGGAGGTCGGGCGGGTGCCGGTGCCGGGCGGCACGGCCAGCCGCCGCCCGCCGGCGCTGCCGGCGATCACGCGGGTCATCTGGGGTCCTTCGCTGGGGTGGGCGGGAGACGTACGGGGGTTCAACGATAGGTCGTGCCGGTCAGCCCTTCTCCAGGTACTGCTCCCGCTCGCTGTCCAGCAGCGCGTCGAGGGCGGTGCGCAGTCCGGGGAGGTGTTCCAGGTCGGGGTCGGCTGCGACCACGCGGGCGGCCTCCTCGCGGGCCTGGGCGATGACCTCCTCGTCCTCGATGACGGCGAGCATGCGCAGGGAGGAGCGGACGCCGGACTGGGCCTGGCCGAGGACGTCGCCCTCGCGGCGCTGTTCGAGGTCGATGCGGGACAGTTCGAAGCCGTCGAGGGTGGCGGCGACGGCGGCGAGCCGGGCGCGGGCGGGACTGGCCTCGTGCATCTCGCTGACCAGCAGGCACAGGCCCGGGGCGGAGCCGCGGCCGACGCGGCCGCGCAGCTGGTGGAGCTGGGAGACGCCGAAGCGGTCGGCGTCCATGATGACCATGACGGTGGAGTTGGGGACGTTGACCCCGACCTCGATCACGGTGGTGGCCACGAGCACCTTGACCTCGCCGGCGGCGAAGCGGCGCATGACGTCGTCCTTGTCGGCGGGGTCCATCCGCCCGTGCAGCACCTCGACGGAGAGCCCGGCGAGGGGGCCGCGCGTCAGCTGCTCGGCGATCTCCAGGACGGCGAGCGGGGGCCGCCGGTCGCCGTCCTCCCCGTCGGCCTGCTTCTTCTTGGGTTCGTCCTCGCCGTCGCCGATGCGCGGGCAGACGACGTACGCCTGGTGGCCGTTCTCGACCTCTTCGCGGACCCGTTCCCAGGCGCGGGTGAGGAAGTGCGGCTTGTCCTTGGCGGGGACGACGTGGGTGGCGATCGGGGAGCGGCCGGCGGGCAGCTGGTCGAGGACGGAGGTCTCCAGGTCGCCGAAGACGGTCATCGCGACCGTGCGCGGGATCGGGGTCGCGGTCATGACCAGCAGGTGCGGGGGCTGCTTGCCCTTGGACCGCAGCGCGTCGCGCTGCTCCACACCGAAGCGGTGCTGTTCGTCGACGACGACCAGGCCGAGGTCGTGGAACTGCACCTTGTCCTCGATCAGCGCGTGCGTGCCGATGACGATGCCGGCCTCGCCGGTGACCAGATCGAGCAGGGCCTGCCGGCGGGCGGGCATCCCCATGGAGCCGGTGAGCAGCACCACCTTGGTCCCGTGGTCGGCCCCGCCGAGCATGCCGCCCTCGGCCAGCTCGCCCATCATCTCGGTGATCGACCGGTGGTGCTGTTGGGCGAGGACCTCGGTGGGCGCGAGCATGGCCGCCTGCCCACCGGAGTCCACGACGGCGAGCATGGCCCGCAGCGCGACCAGCGTCTTGCCACTGCCCACCTCGCCCTGGAGGAGGCGGTGCATGGGGTGGTCGGTGGCCAGGTCGTCGAAGATCTCCTTCGAGACGGTCTGTTGGCCTTCGGTGAGGGTGAAGGGCAGCTTGGCGTCGAAGGCGTCGAGGATGCCGCCGGGGGTGGGGCGGCGGGGGACGGCGGGGAGCTGGGAGTCGGCGTGGCGGCGGCGGGCCAGGGCGACCTGGAGGACGAAGGCCTCGTCCCACTTGAGGCGTTGCCGGGCGTCCTCGACGTCGGCTTTGGTGCCCGGACGGTGGATCTTGAGGAGGGCCTCGGTGAGGGGGATCAGGCCGCGGCCCTCGCGCAGGGCGGGCGGCAGCGGGTCCAGGGTCTCCCGGGCCGCGGGCAGCACGGCGTCGACGGCCTTGGAGATCTTCCAGGACTCCAGTTTTGCGCAGGCCGGGTAGATCGGGATGAGCTGGTTGGCGAAGGCGGTCGCCGCGTCCCGGTCGGAGGCGTCCGCGCCGAGGAGTTCGTAGGCGGGGTGCGAGAGCTGGAGCTTGCGGTTGAACGTGCCGACCTTGCCCGCGAACATCGCGCGGGTGCCGGGCAGCAGGTCCTTGTGCGGCTTGTGGACGCCGGCGCCGAAGAAGACCAGCTGGAGGCGGCCGCTGCCGTCGGTGATGGTGACCTCCAGGCGTTTGCCGCGGCCGCCGTTGAAGGTCAGGATCCGGGCGTCGGCGACCTGGGCGACGACGGTCACGTGCTCGTCGAGCTGGTCGGCGAGCTCGGCCAGCGGGGTCAGCTCGCCGCGCTCCGCGTAGCGCCGGGGGTAGTGGTGGAGCAGGTCCAGGGCCGTGTGCAGGCCGAGCTGCTCGGCCAGCACCTTGGCGGTGGCGGGGCCGAGGGTCTTCTTGAGGTCTTCGTCGAGCGCGGGCACGTGTTCCATTGCACACCATGGCGCCGACAAGCCCGCTATTCCACCCCGATGAGCAGCGGCGCCGAGTAGCGTCCGCCGCGGTAGGTGACGGTGTCGACGGCGAGGTGTCCGTGCTGGACGTACGCCTCCAGGCGCGCGGCGAGCGTGTCGGGGACCTCGGGGCCCAGGACGAGGGTGACCAGTTCGCCGCCGGAGCCGAGCATCCGTTGCAGGACGGCCTCGGCGGTCTCGGGCAGGCCGGCGCCGATGACGGCGACGTCGCCGTCGATGAGGCCGAGGACGTCCCCGGCCTGGCAGATGCCGGCGGAGGTGAAGGATTGCCGTTCGGCGACGGCCAGTTCCCCGTACCGGGTGGCGCCGGCGGCGGCGGTCATGGTGACGACGTCCTCGTCGAAGCTGGCGTCGGGGTCGTGGACGGCGAGCGCGGCGAGGCCCTGGACGGCGGAGCGGGTGGGGATCACGGCGACCCGTACGCCGTCGGCGCGGGCGCGTTCGGCGGCGGCCGCGGCGGCCGCGCGCAGCTCGGCGGAGCCGGGCAGCAGGGCCACCTCGCGGGCGTGCGCCCGGTGGATGGCCTCGACCAGTTCGGCGACGGCGGGCGGCTCCCGGGGCGGGCCAGGACGGTGGTGGCGCCGGCCTCGCCGCACAGCGCGGCCAGTCCCTCGCCGGGGACGACGGCGACGACGGCCCGCTGGGCGCGCGGGGCGCGGGCGCGGCGGCGTTCGTCACCGAAGTGGGTGATGCGGATGCGGTGGGGGCGGCCCGCGACCACCCCGGCCTCGACCGCGGCTCCGGGGTCGTCGACGTGGACGTGGACGTTCCACAGGCGGTCGCCGCCGACCACCACCAGGGAGTCGCCGAGGGCGTCGAGGTCCTCGCGCAGTGTGTCGACGGCCTCCTCGGAGGCCTCCAGGAGGTAGATCACCTCGTACGCCGGTCCGCCCTCCTCCTCCGCGCACTGCGCGCCCTCGCACGGTACGGGCACGGACCGGCCGGGGACGGGCCGCGCGGCGGGCTCCTGCCCGGACAGCGCCTGCCACAGGGCACCGAGTACGGCGACCAACCCGCAGCCCCCCGCGTCGACCACGCCCGCCCGGCCGAGCTCGGCCAGTTGCCCGGGGGTCTCGGCGAGGGCGGCGCGGGCCCCCTCGTAGGCGGCGTGGGCCACCTCGGCGACGGTCGCGGCGGCGGACTCGGCGGCTCCCGCGGCCCGCGCGGCGGCTCCGGCGACGGTGAGCATGGTCCCCTCGACGGGGTGCGCGACGGCCCGGTACGCCTCCTCGGCGGCCCGCTCCAGGGCCTGCGCGAGCAGCGGTCCGGGGGCGCGGTCGGCGGGGGCGGAGCCGAGGACGTCGGCGACGCCGCGCAGCAGCTGGGCGAGGATCGTCCCGGAGTTGCCCCGGGCGCCTATGAGCGCGCCGTGCGCGTAGGCCCGTACGGCTTCGGCGAGGGACAGGGACACGGCTGTGTCTTCGGTCACGGTGAGGTCGGCTCGGTCGGCGCCGGTGGCGGCGGCGCCGGCCCGGCAGGCCCCGGCCAGGGCGCGGTCGGCGGCCTCGGCGGTGAGGAAGAGGTTGGTGCCGGTGTCGGAGTCCGCGACGGGGTAGACGTTGATGGCGTCGATGTCCTCACGGGCCCGGCCCAGCGCGGCCACGGCCAGCGAACTCCAGGTGCGCACCGCTTCGGCGTCGAGGGTGTGCGGCTCGGGCTGGTGCGCCACCGGGCGTTCCTCCTTGTGCGGGCCAGGGTTCACCGCAGGGTAACGAAGGCCGGTGCCCGATCCGGTGCCCCGGGGCGGGGCCTGGTCCGGTCATGGTAGTTTTCTTGGACCGAAGCAGTCGTTGTATGCTGCTCAGGTTGCCCGTCGAGAGTCGGGTCATTCGTCCGGCAAGCCACTTCAGATCTCTGATTCCGGTGCGCCGGATTTCACTGTAATTGCATCTGAAGTCTTTGGAGTGACCTGTGGCTGCCAACTGCGACGTTTGCGCCAAGGGGCCGAGCTTCGGCAACAACATCTCCCACTCGCACCGCCGCACCTCGCGTCGCTGGAACCCGAACATCCAGCGCGTCCGTGCCGTGGTCAATGGGACGCCGAAGCGCCTCAACGCCTGCACCTCGTGCATCAAGGCCGGCAAGGTCTCGCGCTGACGCCTCCCGTCGTCGTAGCGCAGCCCTTTCCGGTTGCCAAGAAGGCCGGTTCACCTCTGGTGAACCGGCCTTTTGCCTTTCCCGCCCGGCCTCCACTGCCGCCGCGGCCTTCCCGGCGTCAGCGCCACCGCCAGGCGTGGTCCACGGGTCCGATGCCGCCGCCTAGCGCGAAGCCGGCGGCGATGGCGCCCGTGACGTACGCCTTGGCCTGCGTCACCGCCTCGGGGACCGGCAGGCCCTTGGCCAGGCCGGCCGCGATGGCACTGGCGAGGGTGCAGCCCGTGCCGTGGGTGTGCCGGTTGTCGTGACGCGGGGCGCGCAGCCACAGCTCCCGGTCGCCGTCGGTGAGCAGGTCGACGGCCTCGTGCCCGTGGGCGTCGAGGTGACCGCCCTTGACGAGGGCCCAGCGCGGGCCGTGACCGAGGATCGCGTCGGCGGCCCGCCGCATGTCGTCCTCGCTCTCCACGACCAGGCCCGTCAGCTGCGTCACCTCGTCGAGGTTCGGCGTGGCCACCGTCGCCCGGGGCAGCAGCTCCTGTCGTACGGCGTCCAGCGCGGAGGCGGCGAGCAGCGCGTCCCCGTGCTTGGAGACGCCCACGGGATCCACCACCGCCGGAGCCGCCGTGTCGGCCAACAGGGCGGCCACCGTCTCCACGAGCGCGGTGGAGGAGAGCATCCCGGTCTTGACGGCCTGGACTCCGATGTCGTCCACGACGGCCCGGTACTGGGCGGTGACGGCCTCGGCGGGCAGTTCCCAGGCTCCGCGCACGCCCAGGGAGTTCTGGGCGGTCACCGCCGTGATCACGCTCATGCCGTGCACGCCGAGGGCGAGCATCGTCTTGAGGTCGGCCTGGATGCCCGCGCCGCCGCCGGAGTCGGATCCGGCGACGGTCAGGCACAGCGGCGGATGCGCGCGGCCGCTCGGCGGGGCACTCACCGGGGCGTCTCCTCGACGGCCGGGTCGGCGCCGAAGTGGTCCCAGCCGCCGGTGCTGGTCCACGGAGCGCCGTCCACGGTCACCTGAGGCAGCGCGGAGCGGTGCTGGACCTCCCCGATGACCTTCCAGCGGGCCGGGAGCTTCACGTCGGGCGGGAAGGTCGCCACGATGGCGTGGTCCTCTCCCCCGGTGAGCACCCACTGGAGCGGGTCCACGCCGACGGCCTGCCCGATGTCGTGCATCTGCGTCGGGATGTCCACCGCGCCCGAGCGCACGTCGATGCGGACCTTGCTGGCCTCGGCGATGTGCCCGAGGTCGGCGATCAGGCCGTCGCTGACGTCGGTCATGGCGGTGGCGCCGAGCCCGGCCGCCGCGGGGCCCGCGTGGTACGGGGGCTCGGGGCGCCGGTGAGCCTCTACGAAGGCCCGCGGGGAGCGGAAGCCGCGCGAGAGCACCGCGAAGCCGGCGGCGGACCAGCCGAGCCAGCCGGTCACGGCGACGACGTCGCCGGGCTGGGCGCCGGAGCGCAGCACGGGTTCGTGGTTGCGCAGGTCGCCGAGCGCGGTGATGGCGACGGTGATGGTGTCGCCGCGCACCACGTCCCCGCCGACCACGGCGGCCCCCGCGACCTGGCATTCGTCGCGGATGCCGTCCATCAGCTCGGTCGGCCAGGTCACCGGCAGTTCGGCCGGTACGACGAGGCCGAGCAGGAGCGCGGTCGGCACCGCGCCCATGGCGGCGATGTCGGCCAGGTTCTGCGCGGCGGCCTTGCGGCCGACGTCGTAGGCCGTGGACCAGTCGCGGCGGAAATGCCGGCCCTCCAGCAGGATGTCCGTGCTGGCGACGACCCGCCGGTCGGGGGCCGAGACCACCGCGGCGTCGTCGCCCGGTCCGAGCCGGACCGCCGGGGTGGTGGTGAGCCGTGAGGTGAGCTCCCGAATGAGCCCGAACTCCCCCAGCTCGCCCACAGTGCCCTTCATCGCTGTGCCCCTTCTTGGCAAGTCCGCTTGCGGTCGCGAGCCGTCACAGCTCTGGGTACCGTCAACAGATACGTCAACTTCTGCTCTGCGTACGCCCCGCTGTGCGTGGCGCCGGGCTCGTGGGTCTCCCCGCGACACACGGCGACGCGGTACCGTGGCGTCCCTTCTTCCCCGGGCCCGCCCGCTGTCCCCGGGCCCACCCGAAGATTAGGGGAAATGATCCTCGTGGCCGCCCTGGAGGTTCCGTGGTACAGGCGTACATCCTTATCCAGACCGAGGTGGGCAAGGCGTCGTTCGTCGCCGAGTCCATCGGCAAGATCCCGGGGGTGATCCAGGCCGAGGACGTGACGGGCCCCTACGACGTGATCGTGCGCGCCCAGGCCGACACCGTGGACGACCTCGGCCGCCTGGTCGTCGCCAAGGTCCAGCAGGTGGAGGGCATCACCCGCACCTTGACCTGCCCCGTGGTCCATCTGTAGCCCCCGTCTACTCTTGGCCGGTGATGTCTTCGCACCGTCGGCCGTTTCGTCTGCTGGTCCTGCCCGCCGCCTCGGCCCTGCTGGCCCTCGCGGGCTGTGCTCCGGGGGACTCCGAGGCCCGGGTGGAACCGCCGCCCGCTCCGCCCGCCGAGGTCGCGAAGCTCTGTGCCGCTCTGCACGGTGAGCTCCCGCGAACCGTGGCGGGGCTGGGGCGGGCCGCCACCGAACCGGCGTCCGACCTGACCGCCGCGTGGGGCGGCTCGGCGATCGTACTGCGGTGCGGTATCCCCAAGCCCCCCGCGATGGCCGATCCCCAGCAGGACGGGGTGGAGGTGAACGGCGTCGGCTGGCTGGTCCAGCGGACGCCGGACGGCGGTCTCGTCTTCACCACCACCTCGCGGCTGGCGTACACGGAGGTCCGGATCGACAAGGAGCATGCCACGGACGCGCAGATGCTGGTCGGGCTGTCCGCCGCCGTGGAGAAGACCGTTCCCACCGGTATCTCGTCCTATTGAGTCCTGGTGAGTCCCACAGGGCCCTGCGCACCTCGCACCGCCGCCCGTCGACCACGCCCGTGAGGGCGGGCCGACGGGCGGTCCGCTGTACGTCGGGCCGGACGGCCTAGCGCAGTCCGGTCGAGCGGCGCAGGGCCGCCTGGATCAGGAGGTCGACCAGTTCCGGGTACTCGACCCCCGACTCCTGCCACATGCGCGGGTACATCGAGATCGGGGTGAACCCCGGCATGGTGTTGATCTCGTTGATCACGAATTCGCCGTCCTCGGTGAGGAAGAAGTCGGCGCGCACCAGACCCTCGCAGGAGGCCGCCTCGAAGGCGTCCACCGCGAGCCTCTGCACCTCGGCGGTCTGCTCCGCGGTGAGCGGGGCGGGCACGATCCCGGAGGCGGAGTCGATGTACTTCGCCTCGAAGTCGTAGAAGTCGTGGCTGGAGACCGGCGGGATCTCGGCCGGCACGCTGGCGCGCGGCCCGTCCTCGAACTCCAGGACGCCGCACTCGATCTCGCGGCCGCGCAGCAGCGCCTCCACGATGATCTTCGGGTCGTGGCGCTGGGCCTCGCGGATCGCCTCGTCCAGGCCGGACGCGTCGTCGACCTTGGTGATGCCGATGGAGGAGCCGGCGCGGGCGGGCTTGATGAACAGCGGCCAGCCGTGTTCGGCGGCGAAGTCCAGGATGCGGCCGCGGGCGGCGTCCGGGTCGGCGTTCCACTCGCGCGGACGGACGGTGAGGTAGGGGCCCACCTTCAGACCGAAGGAGGTGAACACCCGCTTCATGTAGTCCTTGTCCTGGCCGACGGCCGAGGACAGGACGCCCGAGCCGACGTACGGGATCCCGGACAGCTCCAGGAGGCCCTGGAGGGTGCCGTCCTCGCCGTAGGGGCCGTGCAGCACGGGGAAGACGACGTCGACCTCGCCCAGGGCCTTGGGGACGGCGCCCGGTTCGGTGTAGACGACCTCGCGGCTGGCGGGGTCCACGGACAGCACGACGGTGCCGTCCGGGGACTCCGCCAGGGCCTCCACGTTCGGGAGGACGCGGTCGGCGATGGCCATGCGCTCGGGCGCGTCGGCGGTCAGGGCCCACCGGCCGTCCGTGGTGATGCCGATGGGCAGCACCTCGTACTTGGCGCGGTCGATGGAGCGCAGGACCGCGCCCGCCGTGACGACCGAGATGGCGTGTTCCGAGCTGCGGCCGCCGAACACGACGGCCACGCGGGGCTTGCGGCCCTGCTGCTCAGGGGTCTGGGGGAGGTTCTCGCTGCTCATATCGCCACGAGGGTACCCGCTCAAGCGTCCGGAACGGAGTCAGCGGCGTTCCGGTTTGGCGCTGCGGCCCATGAGTTCCTTCAGGGCGACCAGCGGGGGCTTGCCGTGGTGGACGATGTCGACGACGGTGTCGGTGATCGGCATGTCCACCCCGTACCGGTTGGCCAGATCCGCCACGGACTGGCAGGACTTGACCCCTTCCGCGGTCTGCTTGGTGACCGCGATGGTCTCCTCCAGGGTCATCCCGCGGCCCAGGTTGGTGCCGAAGGTGTGGTTCCGGGAGAGCGGCGAGGAGCAGGTGGCGACGAGGTCGCCGAGGCCCGCGAGGCCGGAGAAGGTGAGCGGGTCGGCGCCCATCGCCAGGCCCAGGCGGGTGGCTTCGGCGAGGCCGCGGGTGATGAGCGAGCCCTTGGTGTTGTCGCCCAGGCCCATGCCGTCCGCGATGCCGACGGCGAGGCCGATGACGTTCTTGACGGCGCCGCCGAGTTCGCAGCCGATGACGTCGGTGCTGGTGTACGGGCGGAAGTACGGGGTGTGGCAGGCGGCCTGGAGGCGTCGGGCGACGGCCTCGTCCACGCAGGCGACCACCGAGGCGGCGGGCTGCCGGGCGACGATCTCGCGGGCCAGGTTGGGGCCGGTGACGACGGCGACGCGCTCGGCGGGGACCTTGGCCACCTCTTCGATGACCTCGCTCATCCGCTTGGCGGTGCCGAGTTCGATGCCCTTCATGAGGGAGACGAGCACGGCGTCGGCGGGCAGCAGGGGCGCCCATTCGGCGAGGTTGGCGCGCAGCGTCTGGGAGGGGATGGCCAGGACCGCGAAATCGGCGTCCCGGGCGGCCTCGGCCGCGTCGGTCGTGGCCCGCATGTTCGCGGGCAGTTCGACGTCGGGGAAGTAGTCCGGGTTGGTCCGGCCGGTGTTGATGGCGTCGGCCAGTTCCCTGCGGCGGCCCCACAGGGTCACCTCGCAGCCGGCGTCGGCGAGCACCATGCCGAACGCGGTGCCCCAGGAACCGCTTCCGAAGACGGCCACCTTCACGGGACGTGTCACTTCTTGCCCTCCCCCGCGGCGTCGCGCCGCTGCTGCGCCCTGGCCTTGCGGTGGTCGTAGGGCCGCTCGGGAGCCCTCTCGCCGCGCAGCTCCTCCAGGAGCTTGGTGATGTCGGCCATGATGGCCTCCGTGGCGCCCCTGAGGACGTCCGGCGTGGGTTCCCGGTCGTAGTACGCCGAAAGGTCCACGGGCGGTCCCGCGAGCACCTGGAGCGTCTTGCGGGGGAACAGACGGACCCTTTTCTCCTTGGCGTACGGCGGCATCGCGAGGTTCGCGCCCCACTGGGCCACCGGAATGACGGGGGCCTTCGTGATCAATGCCACGCGGGCGGCGCCGGTCTTGCCGGCCATCGGCCACATCTCGGGATCGCGGGTGAGGGTGCCCTCGGGGTAAAAGGCCACGCATTCACCGCGCTCGATGGCGTCCACGGCGGCCCGGAATGCGTCCAGGGCGTCGGTGGTCTCCCGGTAGACGGGGATCTGTCCGGAGCCGCGCAGGATCGCGCCGACGAATGGCACCTTGAAGAGTCCGGCCTTCGCGAGCAATCGGGGCACCCGGCCGGTGTTGTACTGGAAGTGCGCGTAGGACAGCGGGTCCAGGTACGAGTTGTGATTGACGGCGGTGATAAAACCCCCGTCCGCCGGAATGTGCTCCATTCCCCGCCAGTCCCGCTTGAAGAGCACTACCAGCGGCGGTTTCGCGATGACCGCCGCCAGGCGGTACCAGAAGCCGATTCTGCGGCGGGACACTCGGACACCTTCCTCTAGGACCGGTGCGCGGCTTCGGCACCCGTCTTCGGCCGGACAAGTGTCGCCCCAGGTCCGGTCTCTGTCGAGGACACCGTACGCCCCGCTCGCGCCACGGGTCCCCTCCGCGGTGGGCGGGAGGCGACAATGGGCCGACTGATGACCGGGCCATGACCTGTCGATGGTTCGGGCGGGTGCGGGAACGCGCCGGAGGGAAGGGGTCCGTCACGAACGCCGTCTGGAGTCTGGTGGTCCCTCTGAAGCCCCTGACGCTGGCCAAGAGCCGGCTCGCGGCGGCGGTCGGCGGATCCCGTCCGGGACTGGCCCTGGCGTTCGCCCAGGACACCGTCGCCGGGGCGCTGGCCTGCCCTTCCGTCGTGGATGTGGTGGTCGTCACGGACGACCGGGTGGCCGGTGCGGAGCTGGCGAGGCTGGGCGCGCGCATCCTGGCGGACGCCCCGGGCGCGGGATTGAACGCCGCGCTGGACCACGGTGCGCGGGCGGTGCGGGCGGGCCGGCCGCGCGCGGCGGTCGCCGCGATGAACGCGGACCTGCCGGCGCTGCGCGCACCGGAATTGCTACGCGTGCTCGAAAACGCCTCGACATTTCCTCGGGCATTTCTGGCGGATGCGGCCGGAATCGGGACGACCCTGCTTTCCGCCGGCCCGGACATGGAATTGGATCCTTCGTTCGGCGGCCCGTCCCGCGCCCGCCATTCGGCCTCGGGGGCGGCGGAAATCGCCCTCGCGGACGTGGAGAGCGTACGTCGGGACGTGGACACCGGAGCGGACCTGCGCAGGGCGCTCTCCCTCGGTGTGGGCCCGCACACCGCCCGATACAGTGCCCGTATGCAGGCGACCGCGTACACGTACGACTCCCAGACCCGCAGCGGCAGTGTGCTGCTCGACGACGGCACTCCGGTGCCCTTCGAGGCGGCGGCCTTCGACGCCGGGGGCCTGCGCCTGCTGCGTCCGGGGCAGCGGGTGCGCATCGAGACGTCCGGCGAGGGCGCGGACCTGCGCATCACCCTGGTGACCCTGCAGACCTTCTGATCTTCTGGCCTTCTGACCTGCGAAGAACGCACCGCGGGCCGGCTTCCCACGGGGAAGCCGGCCCGGCGTGTGTGACTCGTGCCCGGGTCCTACTTGTTGCGGGCGGTGGTCTTCTTCGCGGTGGTCTTGCGCGCCGTCGTCTTCTTGGCGGGCGCGGTGGTCTTCGAGGTGGCCTTCTTGGCCGCCGGAGCCGTCTTCTTGGCCGTGGCGGTGGTCTTCTTCGCCGCCGTGGTGGCCTTCTTGGCCGGGGCCGCCTTCTTGGCGGTGGCGGCCTTCTTCGCGACGGTGGTCTTCGCGGCCGTCTTCTTCGCGGCGGTCGCGGTGGTCTTGCGCGCCGTGGTCTTCTTCGCCACCGCGGTCTTGGCGGCGGCCTTCTTGGCCGTGGTGGCCTTCTTCGCGGCGGCCTTCTTGACCGTGGCGGAAGCCCCGCCCATCAGGCTGCCCTTGGGGGCCTTCTTGACGGCGACCTCGTCACCCTTGGGGAGCTTCTTGGTACCGCTGACCAGGTCCTTGAAGCCCTGACCCGCGCGGAAACGGGGGACGGAGGTCTTCTTGACCCGGACGCGCTCACCCGTCTGCGGGTTGCGGGCGTACCGTGCCGGCCGGTCGACCTTCTCGAACGAGCCGAAGCCGGTGACCGAGACCCGGTCGCCCGCGACGACCGCGCGGACCATGGCGTCCAGTACCGCGTCGACAGCGTCCGCGGCCTGCTGACGGCCGCCGAGCTTGTCGGCAATCGCTTCTACGAGCTGCGCCTTGTTCACGTCTTCCCCTTCGGAGACATCGCCAGAACGAATGTGTTCAAGCTTATTTCGCACGTTAGGCGGATATATACCGCAAATCAAACACGAAACGGGCTAATCACCCTAGTGCCGCAACGATGTAGGCCGTTACGGAGTTCCTTCGCATCAGTCGCCTTCAGGGAATCGACCCTCGTCGAGGTCCTTCATCAACCTGTCCAGGCGCCTTGCCGCGTCGGCGAGATCATGCTTCGCCGTGGCGGTGACGACCAACAGCTTCCGGGACAGCGTCATCCTTACGCCCTCCGGGACTTGCAGTGAGCGCACCCTTGCGTGTGCTTCTTTCAACCGGTCCGCGACGAGTTCGTAGAGCTCGAGTTGACTGTCGCGTTCCATGCACAGATTGTGCCATCTGGGGCGAGTTGTCGCCTCACGGGGCCTCAACATACGGCTGTGCCCCCCGCCGGAAGGCGGGGGGCACAGTGTTGCCGATGTGATCACGCGAAGGCGAATAAGCGCTGATCAGGCTGGAATCAAGCCCGAATCGTACGTGGCTTGAAGGTGGGGCGAGTGCTTTCGTACGCGTCGATGTCGGCTTCGTTCTGAAGGGTGAGCGAGATGTCGTCCAGCCCCTCCAGCAGACGCCAGCGGGCGTTGTCGTCGAGTTCGAACTCCGCCTCGACGCCTTCGGCTCGGACCTTCCGGTCGACCAGGTCGACGGTGATCTCGGCGGTCGGGTCGGCCTCGGTCAGCTCCCACAGCCTGTCGACGGTCTCCTGCGGCAGGACGACGGTCAGCAGGCCGTTCTTCAGCGAGTTGCCGCGGAAGATGTCGGCGAAGCGGGAGGAGATGACCGTCTTGAAACCGAAGTTCTGCAGGGCCCAGACGGCGTGTTCGCGCGAGGAGCCGGTGCCGAAGTCGGGCCCGGCGACCAGGACGGTCGCGCCCGCGCGCTCCGGACGGTTCGTGACGAAGTCCGGGTCCTTGCGCCAGGCCTCGAAGAGCCCGTCCTCGAACCCGTCGCGGGTGATCTTCTTGAGCCAGTGGGCCGGGATGATCTGGTCGGTGTCCACGTTGCTGCGGCGCAGCGGCACGGCCCGGCCGGTGTGGGTGGTGAAGGCTTCCATGGTTGATCAGACTCCGGCGGTCGCGTGGGCGTCGGACAGGTCGGCGGGCGAGGCCAGGTGGCCCAGCACCGCGGTGGCGGCGGCCACCTGCGGCGAGACCAGGTGGGTACGCCCACCCTTGCCCTGCCGGCCCTCGAAGTTGCGGTTGGAGGTGGACGCGGAGCGCTCACCCGGGGCCAACTGGTCGGGATTCATGCCCAGGCACATCGAGCAACCCGCGTGCCGCCATTCGGCGCCGGCCTCCTTGAAGACCTTGTCCAGGCCCTCTTCGACGGCCTGGAGCGCGACGCGCACCGAACCGGGGACGACCAGCATCCGTACGCCGTCGGCGACTTTGCGGCCCTCGACGATCCCGGCGACGGCGCGCAGGTCCTCGATGCGGCCGTTGGTGCAGGAACCTACGAAGACGGTGTCGACCTTGATGTCACGCAGCGGCTGTCCGGCCGTCAACCCCATGTACTCCAGGGCCTTTTCGGCGGCGAGGCGCTCCGAAGCGTCCTCGTACGAAGCGGGGTCGGGGACGTTGGCCGACAGCGGGGCGCCCTGACCGGGGTTGGTGCCCCAGGTGACGAACGGGGACAGCGCCGAGCCGTCGATGACGACCTCCGCGTCGAAGACCGCGTCCTCGTCCGTGCGCAGCGTCTTCCAGTAGGCGACGGCCGCGTCCCAGTCCTCGCCCTCGGGGGCGTGGTCGCGGCCCTGGAGGTAATCGAAGGTGGTCTGGTCGGGGGCGATCATGCCCGCGCGGGCGCCGGCCTCGATCGACATGTTGCAGATGGTCATGCGGGCTTCCATCGAGAGCTTCTCGACGGCCTCGCCGCGGTACTCCAGGATGTAGCCCTGACCGCCGCCGGTGCCGATCTTGGCGATGATCGCCAGGATCAGGTCCTTGGCGGTGACGCCCTCGGCCAGCGCGCCCGTGACGGTGATCGCCATGGTCTTCGGGCGGGCCAGCGGCAGCGTCTGGGTGGCGAGCACGTGCTCGACCTGGCTGGTGCCGATGCCGAACGCCAGCGCGCCGAAGGCGCCGTGCGTGGACGTGTGCGAGTCACCACAGACCACGGTGGTGCCCGGCTGGGTCAGTCCCAGCTGCGGCCCCACGACGTGGACGACGCCCTGCTCGACGTCGCCCAGGGAGTGCAGGCGTACGCCGAACTCGGCGCAGTTCTTGCGCAGCGTCTCCAGCTGGGCCCGGGAGACGGGGTCCGCGATGGGCTTGTCGATGTCGATGGTGGGGGTGTTGTGGTCCTCGGTCGCGATGGTGAGGTCGAGCCGGCGGACCTTGCGACCGGCCTGGCGCAGCCCGTCGAAGGCCTGCGGGCTGGTCACCTCGTGCAGCAGGTGGAGATCAATGAAGAGGAGATCGGGCTCGCCCTCGGCGCGCCGGACGACATGGTCGTCCCAGACCTTCTCCGCGAGTGTCCTACCCATCGCTTTCCCTCCGAGCTCACCGTCCCGGACCCAGTGGTTCGTGGACCCGTACATACAGACTCGCTGCTTCTTGGAAAAATTGAACTTGCGTTTCACAGTGTGAGACGTGAATATCGTTTCATGGACAACTCTAGCGGCGTCGGCGTTCTCGACAAGGCAGCTCTGGTATTGAGCGCACTGGAGTCCGGTCCGGCCACCCTCGCCGGGCTGGTCGCGGCGACAGGGCTCGCACGACCCACGGCACATCGCCTGGCCGTGGCACTGGAACACCACCGGATGGTGGCGAGGGACATGCAGGGCCGGTTCATCCTCGGCCCGCGGTTGGCGGAGCTCGCCGCCGCGGCCGGCGAGGACCGTCTGCTGGCGACGGCCGGACCGGTGCTCACGCACCTGCGTGACGTGACGGGCGAGAGCGCGCAGCTCTACCGGCGTCAAGGTGACATGCGCATCTGCGTGGCGGCGGCCGAGCGGCTCTCGGGCCTGCGGGACACCGTCCCGGTGGGCTCCACGCTCCCGATGAAGGCGGGTTCGGCCGCGCAGATCCTGATGGCCTGGGAGGAGCCCGAGCGGCTCCACCGGGGCCTGCAGGGCGCGCGCTTCACGGCGACGGCCCTGTCCGGCGTACGACGCCGGGGCTGGGCCCAGTCGATCGGCGAGCGGGAGCCCGGCGTGGCGTCCGTCTCGGCGCCCGTACGCGGCCCCTCGAACCGCGTCGTGGCCTCCGTGTCGGTCTCCGGGCCGATCGAGCGCCTGACGCGCCACCCGGGGCGCATGCACGCCCAGGCCGTCATCGACGCGGCCGCCCGGCTGACGGAGGCGCTGCGCCGCTCCGGCTGAGCCCCTCCGGCCGAGCCCCTCCGGTCGCCGACCTCTTTTCCCCCACCACCCTCCGGGCCCGGGGGCGCGTACGACGCCGCACACGTCCGAACTCGCGCCGCCGGGCCCGTACTTGTCTCCCCGCGCGGCCGGCCGCGGTACCGCTCCGGACATGCGGAAGAGGCCCTCCGCGATGACTCGCGGAGGGCCTCTCCTGTGCGTACCCCCGACCGGATTCGAACCGGCGCTACCGCCTTGAGAGGGCGGCGTGCTAGGCCGCTACACAACGGGGGCTAGCTTTACTGCGGTACTACGCTGGGCTACCAGGACTCGAACCTAGAATAAGGGAACCAGAAACCCTCGTGTTGCCAATTACACTATAGCCCAAAGGTCTAGACCAGCTAGACACAGTACCCCCGACCGGATTCGAACCGGCGCTACCGCCTTGAGAGGGCGGCGTGCTAGGCCGCTACACAACGGGGGCCCTAGCGATCCTGCATCGTGACGTCCGGGTGCGACCCTGGAGATCTCGCGGGAAGGATCTGTACCCCCGACCGGATTCGAACCGGCGCTACCGCCTTGAGAGGGCGGCGTGCTAGGCCGCTACACAACGGGGGCAAAGCACTGCGTTACTGCTGCACTGCGCTGGGCTACCAGGACTCGAACCTAGAATAAGGGAACCAGAAACCCTCGTGTTGCCAATTACACTATAGCCCACCGAACTTCAACCCCCTGGGGGGCTTTCGTTTGGTTAGCGCCTCCGCTTCGGCCTTTCGGCCCGCTCGGCGGCGCAGAAAGAACATTACCGGATGCCCGACCGTGCTCCAAAACGGGTATCCGCAGCCAGCAGCTCCGGCAGTCCGTCAAGATCGCGGATGCGGTGCACCCCCAAGGGGGCGGGCCCGCGGCGTCCGGCGCGGTCCAGCCAGACGGCGGTCAGGCCCGCGTCCCGGGCCCCCCGGGCGTCGATCTCCGGCTCGTCGCCGACGTAGGCCACCTCGTGCGGCGGCAGGCCCAGGGCCTCGCACGCGGCGAGGAAGGCGGCGGCCTCCGGTTTGCTCACGCCCAGCTCGGCGGCGCAGACCAGCACCTCGAAGCGCTCGCGCACGCCGAGCCGGCGCAGCTTGGGGTCCTGGTTGACGAAGGAGGAGTTGGAGAGCACGCCGTGGCGGTAGGCGCCGGCCAGGGCGTCGAGGGCGGGCAGGGCGTCCGGGAAGAGGGCCCAGGCGGCCTGGTAGTGGTCGACGTAGCGGTTGAACCAGGCGTCGGCCTCGACGTCTCCCATGGCGGGCCGCGCGAGGAACTCCCGTACGCGGTCCCGGCGTTGATCCGGGAAGGTGACCTCGCCGGCGGAGAAGCGCTCCCAGTGGCGCCGGGTGACGCGGCGCCACAGGGCGAGGGCCTCGTCGGGGGAGCCGTAGCACTCCACGAGGCCCTCTTCGACGAGGTGGCGGGCGAGTCCGGCCGTGTCGGCACCCGTGTAGTCGAAGAGGGTGTCGTCGATGTCCCACAGCACGGCGCGGATCGGCATGGGGCCGAGCCTACGCCGCCCCGCCCTCCTCGGTGGGCACGACGAAGAAGTCCGTCACGAAGCAGGTGACGGCGCCGGCGCGGTCGCGGCCGACCCACGTCGGGTAGGAGCCGTCGCCCCAGCCGGAGGAGAAGGCGGCGAGGTTGTGGCCCTGCTCACCGGCGATCAGGTAGGGGCCGGGGCCGTGGTCGTTCGCCTCGAAGGCGTCCCACAGGGGGCCCTCGTCGCCCTCGCACGCGGGGAAGGACTCGTCGGCGGCGACGTCGTAGAAGCAGCCGGCGCCGGCGTCGACCCCGTAGCCGAAGTATTCGTCGTCGCCGAGCTCCGCGGCGTCCTGGCCCGCGACGAGGGCCTGCTCCCAGCTCACCGTCTCCGTGTCGGAGATCACCAGGCGGGCGGCGGCGGTGCGCAGGTGGGGGGTGTCGGAGGGCGGCTCGCCCGGGGTGGTGAGGGTGGCTATGGCCGCCTCGACGCGGTAGCGGCCCGGGGCCACGCGCACGGTGAAGGGCTCGGCCTCGCCCGCGCCGAGGCCGATGAAGGGGTCGCAGGCGGCGACCTGGCCGCTGGGGAGCCACAGCTCGCCGGCGCCGGCCACGTGGAGGATCCCGCGCTGGCCGCTCTCGTACGAGAAGGCGTGGCCCGGGGTGAAGTAGCGGGCGTAGTCGGGGGCGGTCATGGGCATGGCAAGGCCTTCCACGGGGGTGGGGTGATCGACAGCACCTTAGGTCCCCGGACCGACAACGGCGAAGGGGCGGCCACCGGATGGGTGGCCGCCCCTTCGCCGGACGTGGGTCAGGCGGAGAGCTTCGCCAGGGCCGCGTCGATGCGCTCCAGGGAGCGCTCCTCGCCCAGGATCTCCAGGGACTCGAACAGCGGCAGGCCCACCGTGCGGCCGGTGACGGCGACCCGGACCGGGGCCTGGGCCTTGCCGAGCTTGAGGCCGTGGGCCTCGCCGGCGGTCAGGACGGCCTGCTTGAGGGACTCGGGGTCCGACCAATCGGCGTCGACGAGCTTCTCGCGGACGGTGGTCAGCAGGGCCGCGGGCTCGCCCTTCATGGCCTTGTCCCAGGACGCCTGGTCCTCGACGGGCCGCTTGCGGAAGAGGAAGTCCACGTTCGCCGTGATGTCCGACAGAACGGTCACGCGGGTCTGGGCGTACGGGGCGATCCGCTCCCAGGCGGCGGCGTCGAAGTCCTCCGGCTCCCAGTTGGCGTGCGGCGCGTGCAGCCAGGGGGCGCAGGCGTCCGCGAAGGCCTTGGGGTCGAGGCGGCGGATGTGGTCGGCGTTGATCGCCTCGCACTTCTTCAGGTCGAAGCGGGCCGGGTTGGCGTTGACGTCCGGGATGTCGAACTTCGCGACCATCTCCTCCATCGAGAAGATGTCCTGGTCCTTGGAGAAGGACCAGCCGAGGAGCGAGAGGTAGTTCAGCAGGCCCTCGGGCAGGAAGCCGCGCTCGCGGTAGAGGTTGAGCGAGGACTCGGGGTCGCGCTTGGAGAGCTTCTTGTTGCCCTCGCCCATCACGTACGGCAGGTGACCGAACTCCGGGACGCCCTTGGCGATGCCGAGCTCGATGAGCGCCTTGTAGAGGGCGATCTGGCGGGGGGTGGAGGACAGCAGGTCCTCGCCGCGCAGGACGTGGGTGATCTCCATCAGCGCGTCGTCGACCGGGTTGACGAGCGTGTAGAGGGGCGCGCCGTTGGCCCGCAGGATGCCGAAGTCCGGCACGTTCTCCGGGGTGAAGGTCAGCTCGCCGCGCACCAGGTCGGTGAAGGTGATCGCCTCGTCGGGCATCCGGAAGCGGACGATGGAGAGGCGGCCCTCCTCCTCGTACGCGGCCTTCTGTTCGGCGGTGAGGTCGCGGCACTTGCCGTCGTAGCCGGAGGGCTTGCCGGCCGCGCGGGCGGCGTCGCGGCGCTGCTCCAGCTCTTCGGTGGTGCAGTAGCAGTGGTAGGCGTAGCCGCCGGCCTGGAGCTTCTTCGCGACGTCGGCGTAGATGTCCATGCGCTGGGACTGGCGGTACGGGGCGTGCGGGCCGCCGACCTCGGGGCCCTCGTCCCAGCTGAAGCCGAGCCAGCGCAGCGAATCGAGCAGCTGGCCGTAGGACTCCTCGGAGTCGCGGGCCGCGTCGGTGTCCTCGATGCGGAAGACGAACGTACCGCCGTGGTGGCGCGCGAACGCCCAGTTGAAGAGGGCGGTGCGGACCAGACCCACGTGGGGGTTGCCGGTCGGGGAGGGACAGAAACGTACGCGGACAGGTCCGTTAACCACGCTTGATCACCTTGTTGGTGAGAGTGCCGATGCCTTCGATGGTGACGGCGACCTCGTCGCCGACGTTGAGGGGGCCGACTCCGGCCGGGGTCCCCGTGAGGATGACGTCACCCGGGAGCAGGGTCATGGCCTCGCTGATGTGCACGACCAGGTCCTCGATGGAGCGGATCATGTCGCCGGTGCGGCCGAGCTGGCGCTGTTCTCCGTTGACGGTGCACTGGATGGTCAGGTCGCTCGGGTCGAGGTCGGTCTCGATCCAGGGGCCGAGGGGGCAGGAGCTGTCGAAGCCCTTGGCCCGCGCCCACTGCTGCTCGCGCCGCTGGACGTCGCGGGCGGTGACGTCGTTGGCGCAGGTGTAGCCGAGGATCACGTCCTTGACGCGCTCCCTGGGGACTTCGCGGCACATGCGGCCGATCACCACGGCGAGCTCCGCCTCGTGGTGGAGTTCCTCGGAGAAGGACGGGTAGGCGATGGGGTCGCCGGGGCCGACCACGGAGGTGGAGGGCTTGAAGAAGACGAGGGGCGGCTCGGCGCGGCCCTGGTCGTCGACGACCGCGTGTCCGAGCTCCGCCGCGTGCTCCGCGTAGTTGCGGCCCACGGCCACGACCTTGTTCGGGAGCACGGGCGGCAGCAGGCGGACCTTGCTCAGCGGGACCTTCGTACCGGAGAGCTCGAAGTCCGCGAAGGGAATGCCCTTGATGATGTCGAGCACGAGCGTCGATTCGTCGCCGGGGGCGCTGCTGCCCTCGACCGCGCCGAACGCGACATTGCCGTCGATCGAGAACCTGGCGATGCGCACGTGTTGCGTCTGCCCCTCTGTATTTCCGCTGGCTGGAGTCTGCGGACTCCAGGCTAACGCGGTGGGCGGCGACGCTTCACGCTCCGTGCCCGCGCGGCCTACTGCGCGGCGGCGGCGACCGGCGCGTCCATCAGGACGGTGCGGCGCGGGTTCGCGGTCTGGGTCGGCAGCTCGACGGAGTGCTCCGGGGCGGCCGGCGCCGCCTGCAGCTCGTCGGCGTCCTTGAGGTGCGCGAGGGTGGTGCGGCGGGGGTTGGCTATGTTGCGGAACATCATCGTGGTCTTCTGCGGAGTCATCGGAGTTTCGGGCCCTCGGCTCGGTTCGTGGATGAGGCTGTCGGATGTGCGCGTCCGTGCGATTCGGTGCGCGTCGCGTGCGGCGGCGCACGCCAACCCTTCAAAGGGCAAGGCTAAACATCCGAATCCCTTACCGAACCGGGAACTCATGGCCATGACCGTGTGAGTTTGCTCACCAGTGAGCCGGCATTTCAGACATAACAGGCGGTCAATTCCGTTCAACAAAACGGACATTGCGCCACTGAATGCGCCATTCCGCTCCTGATCATCTCGACTGGGACACCTTGCCAGGCACGAGCTTTGATTGACTTAAGTCCGATTCATCCCCATAGTGCCTCCACGTGCCGTAGCCCGTCCGTCACACCTCGTGAGCGCCTCGCCGGGCCGACACGCGCACCTTGTTGGAGATCCCCCACTGTGCTGGAATTCGCGGGACCGCCGCGGGTATCAGCCGGCGCGCAGGTGGCGCCAGAGGGCGCCGAGCGCGGTGGCAAGAGAGGGAGACGCGCCGGTCACCGACGACCACCATGGGGCCGTCAGTGCCCCACGACTCGACACCGTTTCGCCGTTCACGGCGGGACGCCTGGTCCAGAGGTTGCGACGCTAGTGCAGGGACGATTCAAGAGGGATGGCAAGGGGTCTCCCCAGGCCCGCCAGGGACGTGGGGAAGCCGCGGCGGAGCAGGACCCGCGCGGTGGGACCGACCGTGGTCCCTCGGCCCAGCACGCCCAGAACCGCGGGCCGGCCATCGAGGGAACGGGCCCCGCGTCCGCTCCTCCGGTGAAGGGCAAGGGCCGCGGGAAGTCCGGCAAGGCCGCGAAGCCGAGCCGGGCCAAGGGCCGGACCGAGCCGATCGAGACCGATGAGGCGCAGGCGATACCGAAGGCCCCCAGTGGGCCCGGTTCCCGTCTCGCCATGCAGAACTGGCGCATCAGCACGCGACTGGTGTCGCTGCTGACCCTGCCGGTCGTCGCCGCCACCTCGCTCGGTGGCTTCCGTATCAACGACTCGCTCAACGACATCGCGCAGCTCGAACACATGCAGCTGCTGACGACGATGACCCGGCAGGCCACCAACCTGGCCGCCATGCTCCAGGAGGAGCGGGACAAGTCGGCCGGCCCCATGTCCATCACCAAGGACGGCAAGGCCAACAGCCTCGTCGAGGGTGTCCGCGACCAGACCGACGCCGCCGCCAAGGCCTTCGCCGCCGCGACCGACAGGGTCGACAACGCGCAGGACAAGGACGAGACGCTCAAGTCGATCCGCAACAACATCCTCCAGATCGGCCGTCAGCTCACCGGCATCGAGGACATCCGCAAGAAGGCGTACCAGAACGGCGCCCAGCAGACCGTCACCGAGTACAACGCGCTGATCGTCTCGCTGCTCTCCCTCTCGCAGGACATGGCCCAGGCCACCTCCAGCCCCGAGATGATCAAGCGCACGCGCGCCCTGGCGGCGTTCTCGTCCGCCAAGGAGTACGCCTCCATCCAGCGCGCGATCATCGCCGCCTCGCTCCCCGAGAGCGGCGACAAGCCGGGCAAGCTGGAGGAGAACGACCGCCTCTACGCCCTCTCCGCGCTCCGCGGTGAGAGCCAGGCGAAGAAGACCTTCGAACTCGTCTACCAGGGCAAGCCCGAGGAACTCCTCGCGGCCCTCGGCGACGGCAACACGGAGATCGGCAGCGCCGACCACTACGCCCGTCGTGTGCTCAGCACCCAGGGGCAGTTCGGCAAGGAGAAGAACCGGTCCTGGATGGACTGGTACGACGCCGACGACACCAAGCTCCAGGCGATGAAGGTCATCGAGCTGACCCTGCTGGAGGACATGGAGCAGAAGGCCCGCGAGCTCAAGAACGAGTCGCAGCAGGACGCCATCATCAACGGTGCCCTGATCCTCCTCGTCCTCGGCGTCTCGCTCGTCGGCGCCTTCGTCATGGCCCGGTCCATGATCCGCTCGCTGCGCCGCCTGCAGGACACCGCGACGCGCGTCGCCCAGGACCGTCTGCCCGAGCTCGTCAAGCAGCTCTCCGAGTCGGACCCGCAGGACGTGGACACCTCCGTGGAGTCCGTCGGTCTGCACACCCGCGACGAGATCGGCCAGGTGGCCGCGGCCTTCGACGACGTGCACCGCGAGGCCGTCCGCCTCGCCGCCGAGCAGGCCCTCCTGCGGGGCAACGTCAACGCGATGTTCACCAACCTCTCGCGCCGCTCCCAGGGCCTCATCCAGCGTCAGCTCTCGCTCATCTCCGAGCTGGAGTCGCGCGAGGCCGACCCGGACCAGCTGTCCTCGCTCTTCAAGCTCGACCACCTCGCCACCCGCATGCGCCGTAACGGCGAGAACCTCCTCGTCCTCGCGGGCGAGGAGCCGGGCCGCCGGTGGACCCGCCCCGTCCCCCTCGTCGACGTGCTCCGCGCCGCCGCGTCCGAGGTGGAGCAGTACGAGCGCATCGAACTCGCGTCGGTGCCCGGCACCGACGTCGCCGGCCGCGTCGTCAACGACCTCGTGCACCTCCTCGCCGAGCTGCTGGAGAACGCCACCTCGTTCTCCTCCCCGCAGACCAAGGTCAAGGTCACCGGTCACGCGCTGCCCGACGGCCGCGTGCTCGTCGAGATCCACGACACGGGTATCGGTCTGTCCCCCGAGGACCTCGCCGCGATCAACGAGCGACTCGCGTCGCCGCCGACCGTGGACGTCTCCGTCTCCCGCCGCATGGGTCTGTTCGTGGTCGGCCGCCTGTCCCTGCGACACGGCATCCGCATCCAGCTGCGCCCCTCCGACTCGGGTGGTACGACCGCCCTCGTCATGCTTCCGGTGGACGTCGCCCAGGGCGGCAAGAAGCCGGGTCCGATGCCGGGTCAGGCCGGCCAGGGCGGTCCGGGTGCTCCCGGCGGCCAGGGCGGTCCCGGTGGGCAGGGCGGTCCCGGTGGGCAGGGCGGCCCGGGTGGCAAGGGCGGTCCCGGTGGGCAGGCTTCCGTGCCCGGTGCGGGCGCACGTCCCCCCGTGGAAGCGGGCCGGCAGCGCGGGCAGGTGTCCGGTGGTCCGCGTCCGGCGCTGCCGGGCCAGGGCGGTCCGGGTGCTCCCGGCGGTCCGGGTGCTCCGGCCGGCCAGGGCGGTCCCGGTGGGCAGCAGCGTCCGCAGGGCGGCGGGGCTCCGCTGCCGGCGCGTGGCCAGCAGCAGCAGCCGGGTGGCCTGCTCGGCGGTGGCCCGCAGGCCCGGCCGGGGCCACGTCCGGCCCCGCCGGGTTCCCGCAGGGCAACGGCTTCGAGCGTCCGCAGCAGCAGGGCCGCCGCAGGACGTGCCGCAGCAGGGCCAGCAGCCCCAGCAGGGCCGTCCCGGTGCGCAGTCCCCGCAGGGCGGGCCGCAGCAGCCGGTCAAGCGCCGGCGGCCGCAGCTGCCGTCGCCCGCCGGCGCCCCGCGTCCGGAGCTCCCGGGTACGGGTGTCTCGCCCGCCGGGCTCCCGCAGGGCACCAGCTGGGGCGCGGGCCAGGGCGGCCAGGACGTTCCGCGCGGCCACGACGAGCGCTCGGGCCCCGGCTCGACGGCGGAGTTCGCCCGCCCTGACTTCAGCCAGCCGCCGGCCAACGGCACCACCGGCCAGTTCGAGCGTCCGCAGCCGCCGGCCCTCCAGGACCCGTCGGCCACCGGGCAGTTCGAGCGCCCGCAGCCGGGCGGCCCGATGGACCCGTCCCAGACCGGCCAGTTCGCCCGACCGGGCGGCCCCGGTGTGGGCGGCGGCTACGGTCAGCAGCAGGTCCCGCAGCAGCCGCACCAGCAGCAGTCCGGTTACGCCCCGACCCCCGCGCAGAGCGGCGGCGAGCTGCGCAGCCCGATCTTCGACACGCTGGAGTCGAACTGGTACCCGCGGGCCGGCGAGCAGTCCCCCGCGCAGGCACCGGCCGTACCCCAGCAGCCGCAGACCGGCCCCCAGCCGACGCAGGCGCCGCAGCACCCGCTGCCGCAGCGCGGCCAGGAGCGTCCGGCCGAGCCGGCCGCGGCGGTCACCGGCAGCACCCCGACGGTCAGCTGGCGCTCCTCGCCCAACGACGAGCTGATGCGCCAGGCCGAACGGGTGCGTCAGCCCGCCGCCGGCGGGATCACCACCTCCGGTCTGCCGCGCCGCGTGCCACGGGCGAACCTCGTGGCCGGCACCGCGCAGCAGCAGTCCGACGCCCAGGCGGGTCCGCAGGTCTCGCGTGCGCCGGACGACGTCCGCGGTCGTCTCACCAACCTCCGGCGCGGTATCCAGCAGGGTCGCCAGGCCGGCACCACCGGCCCCGCGACCGGCAGTTACCACATCGACCCCACTTACCAGCAGGAGCGATAGTTGAGTTCGATGAGCCAGGCGGCACAGAACCTGAACTGGTTGATCACCAACTTCGTGGACAACACCCCCGGGGTGTCGCACACGGTGGTGGTCTCCGCCGACGGACTCCTTCTGGCGATGTCCGAAGGATTCCCCCGTGACCGCGCCGACCAGCTGGCGGCCGTGGCCTCCGGCCTGACCTCGCTGACCGCCGGGGCCTCCCGGATCTTCGAGGGTGGCGCCGTCAACCAGACCGTGGTGGAGATGGACCGAGGGTTCCTGTTCCTCATGTCCGTCTCCGACGGTTCCTCGCTGGCCGTTCTCGCGCACCCCGAGTGCGACATCGGCCTCGTGGGCTACGAGATGGCCCTCCTCGTGGACCGCGCCGGCAGCGTCCTCACCCCGGACCTTCGCGCGGAGCTCCAGGGAAGCCTGCTCATCTGACGTTCCCCCCCGGCCGGACGGTACTTCCGGCCGGGGCCCCGGGACCGCACTCCCGGTATCCAGTACCCCCGACAGGCCGTCATGTCCCCCCACCGGCCGCCCCCTCAGACGGCACGCTGACCACTGCTGTCCAGCCCGGAGGATCAATGACCCCGCCCCCCGCCTATCCCGACGCGTACGGAGACCCGTACTCGGAAGGCGACCAGCCGCTGGTACGTCCCTACGCGATGACCGGCGGCCGTACCCGGCCCCGCTACCAGCTCGCCATAGAGGCGCTGGTCAGCACCACGGCCGATCCGATGCACCTGTCCACCCTCCTGCCGGAGCACCAGCGCATCTGCACGCTCTGCCGCGAGGTGAAGTCGGTCGCGGAGGTCTCGGCGCTGCTGTCGATGCCGCTCGGTGTCGCCCGGATCCTCGTGGCCGACCTGGCCGAGGCCGGAATGGTGGCCATCCACCAGCCGGGCAATGGAGAGGCCGGCGGAACGCCGGACGTAACGCTGCTCGAGAGGGTTCTCAGTGGACTTCGCAAGCTCTGACGCCGGAGCGGCTCCCCGCTCCACCACCTCCGCGAAGATCGTGGTGGCGGGCGGCTTCGGTGTCGGCAAGACCACGTTCGTCGGCGCGGTCTCCGAGATCAACCCGCTGCGCACCGAAGCCGTCATGACCAGCGCCTCCGCGGGTATCGACGACCTCACCCACACCGGTGACAAGACGACCACCACGGTCGCCATGGACTTCGGCCGCATCACCCTGGACCAGGACCTGATCCTGTACCTCTTCGGTACCCCCGGACAGGACCGCTTCTGGTTCATGTGGGACGACCTCGTACGCGGCGCCATCGGCGCCATCGTGCTGGTCGACACGCGCCGGTTGGCCGACTGCTTCCCCGCGGTGGACTACTTCGAGAACAGCGGTCTGCCGTTCGTCGTGGCCCTCAACGGCTTCGAGGGGCACCAGCCGTACACGCCGGAGGAAGTCCGCGAGGCCCTCCAGATCGGCCCGGACGCCCCCATCATCACCACCGACGCCCGCCACCGCGCGGACGCCAAGAGCGCCCTCATCACCCTGGTCGAGCACGCCCTGATGGCGCGGCTCAAGTAGCACGTTCGACAAGGCTGTACGCCGGGGCGGGCTGTGTCGTCGGACACGGTCCGCCCCTGTCGTTCATAACGTTTCGACAGAGAATTGACGCCAGTTGGACACGGCCCGCGTTCGCGCGGTGCCGCTCTGCGTACAACTGGCCCCGCTTTTGCCGCCGCTCGCTCTTTATGTCCGAATTATGTGGGACATAAGGCTCTTGGAATGGCCGATTCCAACTGTTTGGACCACGGCCGTGGACCGTGCTGGAATTCAACGAACTAGCTAGTAGCACCGCCGAGAGGTTGTTGGTCGAGTGAGGCGAAGCAACTCGAGCCCCGCGGATGAACCCGCGCGCGGCAACTTCACCCCGCCGCCGCGCGCGGCGACGTCGCCCGTCGACGTACCCGTGGAGCCACCCACGAGCAGCGGCAGCACCAGCAAGTTCTCACCGCGCAACTGGCGTGTGCCGACCCGTCTGAACGCGATCCTCCTCGTGCCCGTCCTCGTCGGACTGGTCATGGGCGGCTTCCAGGTGAAGGGTTCCGTCGACACCTGGAACGAGGCGAAGGACGCCGAGAAGACCACCCGGATCGTCCAGGCCGCGGCCGAATACGGCCAGGCCCTCCTCAACGAGCGCGACCTCACCGCCGAGCCCCTCCTCAAGGGCGACCGCAACAACGAAGCCGTCACCAAGGCGTACGCCGCCACCGACGCCGCGAAGGCCAAGTTCGCCTCCGCCGTGAAGGACCTGCCCTCGGAGCAGGGCCTGGAGCGTCGCCTGGAGCTCTTCCGCCAGGAGGAGCCGAAGCTGGAGCAGGTCCGCAAGACGGCGTACGCCATCCCGGAGACCCCGAAGAAGAACCTCCCGCAGCAGGCCGGCCCCATCCCGACCGAAGAGGGGTACGTGCTGGTCCAGCACTACCTCATGCAGTTCTCCAACGAACTGGGTCTGGGCACCGGGAACGTCACCAGCTACGGCCGCATGGTCTACGCGCTCGAACTGGCGAAGGCCGCCAACTCCCTCCAGCGCTCCGTCGGCACGCACCTGCTGGTGCGCCCGAGCGAGGTCGAGGACACCCGCAAGGCCCAGCTCGTCGCCTTCTCCTCCTACAACTACCTCGAAGAGATAGCCATCGGCGAGTACGTCGCCGCCGGCACCGACGAGGACGTGAACCGGCTCAAGGAGGTCATGGGCCGGAAGTCCCAGGAGGGCGCCGCCAAGCTCGCCCAGGCCAAGCAGGCCTCCGAGCAGGCCGGTACGGCCTTCAAGGCTCCGCCCGTGGTCAACGGCTCCGCGCTCATCGGCATGACCGAGGCGATAGCCGGCGGCGAGAAGAACACCAAGCTCGCCCAGAACGGCACCACCCCGCCCGCCTGGCAGGCCGCGTCCACCGCCAAGTTCGAGGGCTACGCGGAGGTCGAGAAGGACCTGCTCGCCAAGGCGCTCGCCGACGCCGCCGCGGTCTCCGATGACGCGCGCAACGACGCGATCGTCACCGGCGCCATCGTCGTGGTGGCCCTGTCGACCGCCTTCATCCTGGCCGCCATGATGGCCCGCCAGATGAGCCGCGCGATGCGCCGCCTGCGCTCCTCCGCCTTCGACGTCGCCGAGCAGCGCCTGCCGATGCTCGTCGACCAGCTCTCGCGCACCGACCCGGGCAAGGTCGACACCCGTGTCGCACCGATCCCGATCAACTCCCGGGACGAGATCGGCGAGGTCGCCCGCGCCTTCGACCAGGTCCACCGGGAAGCGGTCCGGCTCGCCGCCGAGCAGGCGCTCCTGCGAGGGAACGTCAACGCGATCTTCACGAACCTCTCGATGCGCAACCAGTCGCTGATCGAGGGCCAGCTGACCCTCATCACCGACCTGGAGAACAACGAGGCCGACCCGGACCAGCTGGAGAACCTCTTCCGCCTGGACCACCTGGCCACCCGTATGCGCCGCAACGGCGAGAACCTGCTCATCCTCGCGGGTGAGAACCCGGGCCGCCGTTGGGACCAGCCGGTGCCCCTCGTCGACGTCCTGCGCGCCGCCTCCTCCGAGGTGGAGCAGTACGAGCGCATCGAACTCTCGGGCGTCTCCGACGCCGAGATCCACGGCCAGGCCGTGACCGACCTCGTGCACCTGCTCGCCGAGCTGCTGGAGAACGCCACCACGTTCTCCTCCCCCCAGACCAAGGTCCGCGTCAACGCGACCCGTCTTCCCGACGGCCGCGTGATGGTCGAGATCCACGACAAGGGAATCGGCCTCACCGCCGAGGACTTCGCGGACATCAACCACAAGCTCGCCAACCCGCCGACCGTCGACGCCGCGATCTCGCAGCGCATGGGTCTGTTCGTGGTCGGCCGGCTGGCGGACCGCCACAGCATCCGCGTCCAGCTGCGCCCCTCGGGCGAGGCGGCGGGCACGACCTCGCTGGTCATGCTCCCCGACGCCATCACCCACGGTGGCGGTGGCGAGGGCATACCGGACGACGACTTCACCGTCTCCTCGATGATCCCGCGGCAGCAGGCCCAGCAGGCCGCCCCGCTGCGCACGGCCGCCGAGCTCGGCTTCGACGACTCGCGCTACGACGCCCAGGGCGGCGGCCAGGACGCCGCGGGCGGCGACGGCGCCCCGCTCGACGCGATGGCCCGCTCCCTGGGCCGCGAGGAGCGCCGGGCGGCGCTGGAGGCCCAGGTCGGCCAGTCGCAGCCCGCGGACGCCGCGGAGGAGTACTCCGCGCGGGAGTATCCGGAACCTCAGCCCGAACACGGGTACCAGCCGTACCAGGGCTACGAACAGGCGTCCGCGCCCGGTTACGAGGCGGCGTACGACGCCCCCGCGCAGGACCGGGCCTACGAGGCGTACCCGGACCAGGGCTATGCCTATCCGGAAGACGGCTACCAGGACCCGCAGCAGCCCGCGCAGGCGTACGAAAACGGCTACGCGGAGCAGTCCCCGCAGGCCGGGTGGCCCGAGCAGAACACGTACTCGGGTACCTACCAGCAGGACTACCGGACGGATTCGGAACCTCAGTCCGCTCCCGAACCGGCCCAGGAGCGCGTAGGCTTCGACCGTCCGGGCGCCGCCGCCGACACCGGTCACGACATGACCGGAGCGGGCCTGCCGCGACGCGGCAGCCAGCAGCAGTGGCAGCCGGCACAGCAGGAAGCGGAGTCCACCGGATCCCTCTTCGAGCAGCGGTCGCCGCGTCAGCAGCCGACCGCCCCGGAGCAGGACGAGGAAGGCGGCAACGCCTGGCGCTCGAACAACGACGAGCGCTGGCAGCAGGCCGCCAAGCTCCGCGAGCCGAAGGCGGGCGGGGTCACCCCGTCCGGTCTCCCTCGGCGGGTACCCAAGGCCAACCTGGTCGAGGGTGCTGCGGAGACGACCCCGCAGGGCGGCCCCCAGGTCTCCCGCGCCCCGGAGGACGTCCGTGGCAGGTTGAGCAACCTGCGACGCGGTGTCCAGCAGGGACGCAGCGCGGGTTCCGAGCAGTCAAGTAACAGCTATGACCAGGAGCGTTAGTGTGAGCCCGATGAGCCAGGCGGCACAGAACCTGAACTGGTTGATCACCAACTTCGTGGACAACACCCCCGGGGTGTCGCACACGGTGGTGGTCTCCGCCGACGGCCTTCTTCTGGCGATGTCCGACGGATTCCCGCGCGACCGCGCCGACCAGCTGGCGGCCGTGGCCTCCGGTCTGACGTCGCTCACCGCCGGGGCTTCCCGCATCTTCGAGGGTGGCGCCGTCAACCAGACCGTGGTGGAGATGGACCGAGGGTTCCTGTTCCTCATGTCCGTCTCCGACGGTTCCTCGCTCGCGGTGCTCGCGCACCCCGAGTGCGACATCGGCCTCGTGGGCTACGAGATGGCCCTTCTTGTCGACCGCGCGGGCAGCGTCCTCACCCCGGACCTGCGCGCGGAACTGCAGGGAAGTCTTCTCAACTAACAGACAGACAGTGTGTTTCGCGTCATCGCACCGTAAGGTGCGGTGGCGCGGTGCCACAGGGAGTACTGCGTTCTTGGAGTCGGAGGAGGAAACGTGACAACACCCGGAGGACATCCTTATGGCGGCGCTCAGCAGCCGCAGGGTGGGCACGACCAGAACCGCTTCAACTTCCCCTCCGCGCCCAGCCGGCCCGTGCCGGAGCACAACCCCTACCAGCAGCAGTCGTACGGTCTGCCCCAGCAGCCTCCGCAGTCCCAGCAGTCCCAGCGGCCTTCGCAGCAGCCCCTGCGCGGCGGTGGGCCGCAGGCTCCGAAGGCGCACAACCCGCTGGTGCGCCCGTACGCGATGACCGGCGGCCGTACCCGGCCGCGC